>JANXDZ010000010.1 GCA_025059075.1 Sulfolobales archaeon
ACAAATCACCGACCTTTCAATTCTTATTTATTGCTTCTCAACTACACTGTTGTTGAAATGCGCTACATAGCTATTGACTTTCAATTCTTATTTATTGCTTCCTATGGGTAAACGCGAGGTTTGTGAAAATGCATGATAACAAACTTTCAATTCTTATTTATTGCTTCATTTATAGATGGCGAAGGACAGGGAGACTATACGGTAACCCCGCCGACTTTCAATTCTTATTTATTGCTTCTTGAGTTCCCAGTTATGAACGCCAAGATCATAAAAACAGAGCGCTTTCAATTCTTATTTATTGCTTCTGAATAAATAATTCTCTTCACAAAGATGTTTTCAAAATCAAGTGTGCTTTCAATTCTTATTTATTGCTTCCAGCTATGTGTACTGCGTATGAAACTGCTCCAATGAAGCCCCGCTTTCAATTCTTATTTATTGCTTCTTAGAATTCGTGAAGACAGCTAAGAGAGAGCTCGAGGTAGCTGTGTCGACTTTCAATTCTTATTTATTGCTTCTCCATATGGTACATGTGCTGCTGAATTAGAACGCTATAAATACTTTCAATTCTTATTTATTGCTTCACCATCAGGTTACCAATCGGTTACCACCATGTTACCATCCTTTCAATTCTTATTTATTGCTTCAAAAGAACTTGATCATTCATTATTGATCGAGCTTGATAACATATTCTTTCAATTCTTATTTATTGCTTCAGGAGTGGTGGCGGCAGTGGCATCCTATCGAGACTATAAGTACTTCTTTCAATTCTTATTTATTGCTTCATGGGTAAATTATATTTACTAAATTCATTAATTACACCATTCCCTTTCAATTCTTATTTATTGCTTCTGCCACCGCCGCCACCACCCCTCATACCTGTGTTCATTAATCGCTTTCAATTCTTATTTATTGCTTCTAGCTTTGTAAAGCCTTTCCACACTAACAAAAGAAGCGTGAACTTTCAATTCTTATTTATTGCTTCGATGGCGGAGGACGGGGCGGTTGTACGGCAGCAACCCCACCTTTCAATTCTTATTTATTGCTTCAATGGATGGTGGTTCTATAAATTAGATGAACCAGGCCGCCCAGCACTTTCAATTCTTATTTATTGCTTCGCCGACGGATTTGGAATATATGCCATCGAGAAAGCTGTTGAATACCTACTTTCAATTCTTATTTATTGCTTCTTTAGAAGAGTAACTTTCCACGTCCACGACACTAACATAAGTTACTTTCAATTCTTATTTATTGCTTCCTTATGCGATAAGAACATTTAAGATAAATACACATAGTTTGCTTTCAATTCTTATTTATTGCTTCTTTAGCAAGCTTTCCCACAGATTTGTCTGCGCAATGAGTAATCTTTCAATTC
>JANXDZ010000011.1 GCA_025059075.1 Sulfolobales archaeon
TCTAATCCAGGCCAAAGTCTTTGAGTACTTAATTGACCAAACAATATTGGTTCAAGATTCAATCCTTCTCTAACATATAGACATCCAGCACCTTTAGGTCCAAAAACCTTATGACTACTAAAACTAGCTAAATCAACATTTAAATCCTTTAAATTAAATTTCAATTTGCCAAGAGCTTCAACAGCATCTGTATGGAAGAATATATTTTCATCTTTATCTTTAACGATTTCAATTAAACTCTTCAAATTTTGTATAGTTCCAATTTCATGATTAACAAATCCAATACTAACCATTAAAGTATTTGAATCTATAATTGAAGATAGAATATCTGGATGAATAAAACCTTCATTATCACATGGAATTTTAACTATTTCAAAACCATATTTAACTAAGCTTTCAGCTGTATGAATAATACTTAAATGTTCAATACTTGAAACTACAATCTTTCTTCTAAAATTGTTGTTAGCTTTAGCTAATCCAAGTATAGCTAGATTATTTGCTTCAGTACCACTATGTGTATACACGATTTCATCTAAACTACAACCTAAAGTTCTACATATAACTTCAGAGGATTTTGATATAATCTCATATGCTTCCCAACCAACTTTATTAGTTATTGATGGATGACCATAACCAAACTCAGTATAACATTTAATCATTTCATTTAAAGCTTCAGTAAAAATGACGCCTGAATTCTCAGAATCAAGATAAACTTCTCTAAAGGGTTTACCATGAACTTTCAATAGTTCAGAAACTCCATGTTTTATATCACTCATTTAAATACACCAATAACAATAGTAATAATTAAATAAAAAAAGTTTATTATAGATAATGAGATTATGTTAAATATTAAGGAAATAAGAAGAGATTTCCCAATACTTGAAAGAGAAATTAATGGC
>JANXDZ010000012.1 GCA_025059075.1 Sulfolobales archaeon
AGTTCTTAATCATTTCAACTATGTCTTCCTTCATGAGCGCTCCCCCAGGCTCATTTATTAATACTGGGAACGTCGACATACTTACAACATAACCCCATCTGGCTGGTGTGTCCACGCTAGCGCCAGTTTTCTCATATCTACTGTCAAGATTCCACATCTTCAACACAATTCTCCCCAATGTTGTCTTCCCTGTGGCACTATCACCATAGAGGTAGAGCCATCTCTGTATTTTCCCCCTCTGTTTCATGATATAGCTAAATGGTGCTATAGCCCCCCACTTAATTATTGTACTGAATTTATCTTGACAGTGTTTAAACCATATTTCAACTAGCTCGTTTAATAATAGTAGTGCTTGTTTTAGCTTCTCCCTATCAACCTCTCTAACCTCATATTTCACTGTGTTTATCTTATTGTCAATCCAGTAGAAGCCTGGACTCTCGATCTCAACCTTGACCTCGGCTTTATTTTTACGGATAAACCCTTGCATAACGGCACTCAACACATCATATACTAGCTTACTGTGATATACAAGCCCCTCGGACCTCAACCTATCTCCTATTTCCTCCAACAGAGCTGGGCCGATAGTCAACGGTTTTTTCAAAGTGGCTCCCTCGAAAGTTATTTCATATTTTGTTATACCACCTAGAGGGTTGTTATAAACTACTACTTTAGTAGGAGCAACGACAGCAACCCTTTCTTTATACTTCAATCCCTCCTTCAACACTGCTCTCACTAGGAGGAGTTTTCTCAAGTTTGCTACCGCATATAGTTGTTTCTCATAGTCAATTAGCTCAATTACTGAATCCCTATATGGTGAAAGTGTTTGAAGTATTTCAGATAACTCATGGATAACT
>JANXDZ010000013.1 GCA_025059075.1 Sulfolobales archaeon
TAACTCCATCAATGTTTCAAGTGGATCCATGCCGGCAGATTTAGCTAAGACTACTGCTATCTCTTCTAGAGCATCTGCGAATGCTAGTACTGCTAGCTGTTCTTTACCACTTATAGTCTCAGCCCACTTTCTGAGTCTTATAGCTAGTTCTATCTCCGGAGCACCACCTCCCGGTAGAACCTTAGGCTCTCTCAACACGTTTCTCAGTGCGTTTGTAGCGTCATTAAGAGACCTCTCAGCGTCATCTAACAACATGTCATTAGCTCCACGCACTAATATAGTTACAGCTTTCGGATTCCTGCAGCCCTCTACGAAGACCATCTTATCGTTTCCTACTCTTCTCTCTTCTACTAGCGCTGCGTACCCTAGGTCACTCTCTGTTAGATCGCGTACACTGGTAACTATTCTTCCTCCTGTTGCTCTCTCTAGTTTCTCCATGTCTGATCTTTTAACTCTTCTTACTGCTAGAATGTTTTTCTTAGCTAGAAAGTGCTGTGCGACATCGTCAATACCTTTCTGACAAACAACAACACTAGCACCAACGGAAATTATTCTATCAACCATTTCCTTCAGCAACCTAGTTTCTTCATCTAAGAACTTCTTTATCTGGTCAGGAGACGTTATGTTTATTTTAGCAGTTATATCGGGTTTCTCGATTTCTAGGGGAGCATCTAGTAGAGCTATCTTAGCGTTCTCTACTCTCTTCGGCATCCCTGGGTGAACAACCTCCTTATCTAGCACTATTCCCTTAATCAAGCGGGTTTCTGCTAGAGATGCCCCCTTCTTCTTC
>JANXDZ010000014.1 GCA_025059075.1 Sulfolobales archaeon
ATTAAGCCCGCCGCCTGGGGAGTACGGCCGCAAACTGGGGAGACAAATTCTCCCTGGGCGGAAGGCTGAAAGGTAGGAGTGTGAGGGGAAACCTATTTATCCATTAAATCGTTTATTCGATGGTTTGAGTGAGACGATTGCGTGGTTGGTCGGCGTAGTCCAAGGCGACGGACATGTCAACAAATATTTTGTGGAGATTAGCGATGAACATTTCGAAAACATCATGGTCGTTGCGGGTGCCGTCGAAAGATTAGGTCTCAAGCCTAAAGTAACGCGGGACAAATCAGAACGAAGGTATAGGTTGTGGATATGTAACAAGAAGTTTGCGGACTTAATGAAAACATACGGAGCGCACGACAAAATTCATCCGGCCAATGTGGAACCGATTTACCACCGTTCTTACATCCGAGGACTTTACGACGCCGAAGGAAGCTGTGAATTTTGGAGAAAACGAAATATGATTCGAATTAATTTCTCAAACAAGTCCCCATACATCGTTAACTTTGTTTCACAGTATCTGATTGGTTATGGGTCAGACCCTATGTCCGGTATTCGTCAAAAGCGTATCGAGTTCAGATATACAGAAAAAATGATGTGGAAAATTTCGTGGAGAAAATTGGATTTAATTTTCCAACCAAGATTAAGAAATTAGAGAATCACTGCTCACACCCTACCCAGCACACTTAAAGGAATTGGCGGGGGAGCACCACAAGGGGTGG
>JANXDZ010000015.1 GCA_025059075.1 Sulfolobales archaeon
CCACGAATACCTCGCCCATAATTGAGGGGTTGATTTAATATATGGCACGGCATTAACGGATCTAAACAAGATTACTTAAATTATTGTTGAGGAAAATCGCCTCAAAACTTCATTATGGATCTAACACATTACCTTACATCTCAGGATGAAAAACATTAAATCCAAGGTAAACCACGCGAGCAATAAATACTATATCAGCATTCCTAAGTGAATAACCGCTATTAACAGCACCTAATCCTAAAAAATAGAAATAATATGGTAAACTAAGGTTCGAACCCTAGAAATGGCGGGCCCGCCGGGATTTGAACCCGGGATCTCCGGCTCTCCTCAACATCTTTTAATGTTTTATCGGCTTAGAAGGCCGACGCGTTATCCGAGCTACGCTTCCCGAATTGGGTCGTTTGGGCCCAATTTCACGGGCCCTGTCTTCGCATCCCAGCGGCCCTATTTTATCTTCTATGGGTTGTAGAATTTAAACTTTGATGTGGCTGCATATTTTTCGGGTGTATATATGCGTATCGAGTAAGATTTTAAATTTTGCTTGAGTTGTAGCTTATTGTGAATTGAGATGTGTATACTTGGTAGGGATGAGTTGTTTAAGCTGATAGAGAAGTATAAGTGTATTTACCCGTTTGACTTAAATCTCCTTGATGGCGATGGCTATGTTTTAACGGTTAGAGAGGAGACCACTTTACAGT
>JANXDZ010000016.1 GCA_025059075.1 Sulfolobales archaeon
ATTGTTTCTCGTCCTAGATACCGATGGATATATGGTATATAAAGTAGAATACTTTCAATTCTTATTTATTGTTTCTGCTGCTGCATTTTTTTGAACACGGCTGTTCCCCCATCTTTCAATTCTTATTTATTGTTTCAGTAAAGTAATTTACGAATCAGTAAATGAGTTAGATCCTGCTTTCAATTCTTATTTATTGTTTCGTTAGTTTCGCAACTATCTCCTGCGCTTGATCAAGCTGGCCAACTTTCAATTCTTATTTATTGTTTCCAGGCGTGTTTAAGCTGGCTGGAGCTGGCTGAGCAACTGCGCCACTTTCAATTCTTATTTATTGTTTCAATAATAAATACTATTACATTGACTTCGGCGAGGAGTATCACCTTTCAATTCTTATTTATTGTTTCCTAGCACATAAAGACAACAGCGACATGGCTGTATTTACTGCTAGTCTTTCAATTCTTATTTATTGTTTCTTCCCGAAAGAGTGGAAGCCGTGATTGCTGATGTCCCTCAATTCACTTTCAATTCTTATTTATTGTTTCTACCTAGATTCGGCATGAACGTTATATCAGCAATAGCCGCAAGGAGCTTTCAATTCTTATTTATTGTTTCGACTTAGTAGTTCCTCAAGTACGAAATGTGCCATACGTCTTTCAATTCTTATTTATTGTTTCCCAGC
>JANXDZ010000017.1 GCA_025059075.1 Sulfolobales archaeon
AATATTTGAACGACCCGGCCTTCTCGATATTTCTACCCCTAAAGATCTGCGCGCGCATCCCAACCATAATTGTTAAATCAGAGATTTAAAGATATGTTTGTACATTGAACCTAGACCACTAAATCTCCAGCCAAGCATCTCGCCTTATAAAGCAAACGTATACTTAAACTTTGAAAAATAGCCCCTCCCTTATGAGATAGCCCCTCCCCAAACTCTAAGCCGAAACGAGTCTTGGCGGGCCCGCCGGGATTTGAACCCGGGATCTCCGGCTCCGGAGGCATGCACGCCTTTGCCTTTTTTGGCTCGGTGCCTTGGATCCTGGCTAGGCCACGGGCCCATGGCGCATTTATTTATCTTCTAAGCGAATATTTTTCTGGAGAGAACAATTTATTGTCTTCGCTTAAAAGGCTGTTAATTGTAGGTTACTTCGTATACACATACTAGTGGTACAATTGATGTTCCTGGAGCTGGTTTTGGGGAACCCTCTTTCTGTGAGAAGTAAGCTTTTTTGAAGTGCTGGAGGTTGGCGGTCACCCCTCTGCCGTATATTGTTGTTTCTCTGCCGTATGTCATTAGCTTATATAGTAGGGTGCTCTGCCCTTTCTCGTTCGCTATTATCTCGTTGCTGTCAACCTGATAGTTATTGTTGTAGTCCACCCAGTCCCATCCAAG
>JANXDZ010000018.1 GCA_025059075.1 Sulfolobales archaeon
TTCCCCTGTTTTCATCTCTTACCAAACGTCATCGACATCACGGCCTTCTGGACGTGAAGTCGGTTTTCGGCTTGTTGGAAGTATAGGGAATAGTTTGGGTTGTCGATGACTTCGTCGACGACCTCTTGTCCTCTGTCGGCTGGGCCGCAGTGCATGTATTTGCCCTTGTTGGTTAGGTCCATCAGCTCCGGAGTCGTTATCCAGCCCTTGAACTCGTCTTGGTGTCGAGCCGCCCCCTCCTTGTCAACGGTAGTGTTATAGGGTGGGAAGAATTTTTTCGGCGACCAAGCCTTTGGGTAAACGAAGTCAGCTCCTTCAAAAGCCTCCTTCATGTTGTTTGTTTTCGTAAACGAGCCGCCGTACTGCTCCACGTTTTTCTTACATGCCTGGATGACGTGGTCTTCAAGCTCAAACCCGGGTGGGTGAGCCAACACAACATCCATCCCAAACTGTGTTCCGATTAGGATACAGCTTTGGGGGACTGCAAGTGGTTTAAGACCTCCTGAGTAAGCGTAGGAGACGACGAATTTCTTACCCCTCGGCTTCGGGGCTACATCTGTTATAGCCATCATGTCTGCGAGCGCTTGGAACGGATGGTAGATGTCATCCTCCATGT
>JANXDZ010000019.1 GCA_025059075.1 Sulfolobales archaeon
ACTTTTGCGTACACTACCTCTACGTGCGCAGCGGTTACACTTTCAATTCTTATTTATTGCTTCTTGAAAGGTCAACTGCGGTGGAGTGAAGACGTTTAATCGAGCCTTTCAATTCTTATTTATTGCTTCACGCACAGCTTACGATATGCATTCATTACTTATTTGTTAAAGCACTTTCAATTCTTATTTATTGCTTCCGTTTCCTACCGAAGAAGAGAGCGCAATGTTCCTCATAAAGCTTTCAATTCTTATTTATTGCTTCGGAGAGAGAATATTTTTTGATGAGATCAGTGAGGAAGGCGACTTTCAATTCTTATTTATTGCTTCCTGTATGGTAATCCCAATGAAGGGCGCAACATCATAGAAGTAGACTTTCAATTCTTATTTATTGCTTCGAACTTGATAACATTTTCGCAGATCTTCTTGAGGAGCTTTTACTTTCAATTCTTATTTATTGCTTCGCCTGGTACAGGCTGCTTATCAGGGATGGTTACGACAGCGAGCTCTTTCAATTCTTATTTATTGCTTCTACTTAAACTACAGTACTGAATTATGGTGAAAGGTTACATCTTTCAATTCTTATTTATTGCTT
>JANXDZ010000001.1:0-125676 GCA_025059075.1 Sulfolobales archaeon
ATGTTTAACTCCACTACTCTAGCTCCAGGAATATTGTTATCTTCACTTCCTCCCCACGGCATTTCTCACAAGCTCCTTAGTGTTGTTCCTGTGGATAACATCCTCCACCGCAATACTTAGTTATCTAATGACGTATACAAACTAAGAGGCTGATTCACTGAGTTCTCAGCGATTAAAAAAATTTGGTATCTAATTACTTCCTTAAGTTACTTTTAACTATCTTGCCCAGTTTGTGTGGATTATGTGGCCCTTACAACTGTTGGATAAGCTCCACCAGCCTTGGTGTAAACAGTAACTGAATACATTGATCCTGTCACTAGAATACAATTAGTAGTAAATATTACAGTCACTTCCCTTGATTCTCCTGGACCTATTTCAATGTAAGTTGTATTAGTAGTAGCGCAGTTAGGTCCATTTATTGATACACTAGTTATATTTGCTAGTGCTCCACCGCTATTAACTACTATCAATTTTAATTGTACAGCACCACTAGTAGTAGTGAGGCTTACTCCTGTTACTGATAGTTGTTCTCTTGGCGTTGTTACTGCTCCCCATAGGCCCATGATCCATCCAATTACTGCTATAGCTACTACTACTGCTATAGCGATCAGTATGACTGCTGCTATAACTGGCTCTATTCCTCTAGCCATATATTCACCCACTCAACACGTGTATTAATTCAATGAGTAAGTATTTAAATATTTGCTCGTTAGCTAAGTCTCCATGCCTAAGATCCATGGATTGTTTAATGGTGTTTAGGCTTAGGAAATTAACTAGGCTTAGGCTCCCATAGTAGTGTAGCTCCATTTACAGCTAAGTACTCTAGGCTAATTCGACTTACAGTTATTCCACCTGTTCGCATATTTATATTTATGTATATGCTTAGAGAGTATTCTCCTCCACTAGATATGCCTCCAAAGGCTTTTTCAAAAGCTCCAGCTGGAAATGTAGCCCATCCAACTATAACGAGTACATCAGTACTGCCTCCTCTAGCAGATGAAGCAGTTGTCCTCACTTGCTGTCCTCCACTTACAGGTGTAAGTATAACTTCTGAGTTTATTAAAACGTCGTGTGGATTACCTCCACTTATACTTAACACTAGCTTAAAGTATATGTTAACTACATCAGCGCCTGAAGGTATGGCAACTAACTTAAGGAAAGTTATGTTTACAACTCCCTCCTTTTCTACTATTTCAACAGCCTTTCTCTTATTATGATCATATACTATGAGTTCGTTCACTCTATTACCATCAACATCTGGATTCAGTGAAGTACTTGTTGATATAGGCTGTGGACATGTCCGGCTAGCTGAAGGCCAGTACTTCCACCCACCGCTGCCATTATAGAGGATTGAGTACACTACATTGTCTACTGTAACTATGTAGCATGCATCTACGCTCTCAACTCTCCTTGGGCTAAGGACGTTGTCGCTTATGAATGGTGAACCTGCTTGAGGGACTTCATACTGTTTCTTAATTCTCTCACACTCCTCTCTTAGAGGAATAACATTGCCTCTAGAAGTAACTACGTATTCTGGAGCAGTACTTACGCTTCCTGCATTGTAATCTACGCCTGGGCTTAAATCAATGATTCTTGACTCATAGCTTCCCCTACTCCATAGCCTAACTATAGTTACATTCAATGGACCTCTATTCCTTAAGTAGCAAACTTCATTTCTATACAGTACTCCAAGAGATCTTAGCTCAAGAATTCTCTCAGACTCAAACTTAGATCTAGTTGTTAAAGCACTGCTAGTTGATGTAGTTGTATTAAAGACGCTTCCAAGAAGCATCATGAATGTAAGGAATAGTATTGATATAGCTATTGCACCACCTACTACTTCAGATTGAGCTCTCTTAACCTGCATAGATATACCACCTCCCAACTTCATAGTAGCTCTGGCCAGCTCTCACCAATAGTACAATTACTTCACTAGAACCCTTACCTATACACAGTAGTTGAGGTATACTTGAGCTAACGTCTATAGAGTATAGGTAAGCTCTCTGTGAATTAAATACTGATAGAGGTACGTAGCTTCCCTCAGAGACAATAATGTAGATAGATGAAGGATCTGCAGCTATAGCTCCTGAAGAACTGACTTTCCTAAAGTCTCTTGAAGCAGTGAAGTAGTAGTATCTGCCGAAAGTACCGTCAACTCTAAGTACTCCTATACACAAATCACTCCTACCTTCATACTCATAGTATAGAACTGTCTTAATAGCTTCACTTTGAACATAGTTCCTTAACTCACTATCAGCTCTAATCATTGATGAATAGCTTGCAGCATAACCCATTAATCCAGCGCCTAAAGCAATAACTGCCGCTAACAATATGACTAACACTATTGGAGCTGATTGAGCCTGCATTCACTACACCTAGCTACCGAGTATATTACTTATATACTCTTTCTTATACTTATATAGAGTTAATTAAAGCAGTTTTCGCTTTCGACCCCAACTATTTAATACTTTATCTACATAGTACTGGAGTAGTGCTTGGTGAACGGTGTTTGAGTAAGCGCAGCTTAATTCCCTTAGCTTTAGCCTTAATCATTGTTGCTTCAATGCAAGCATTAATTAATGGCTCTGCAGCTAGCTTAAGCAGTAGTGATGTAGCTATATATTATTTACCTGAAGTAGTTAACTCAAGTCATTTAGCTATAATTAATTCTTCGTTAGCTTTAATAACTTCCAATAGTGGAGGGAGCTATATACATAGAGTAGTTATTCCTTTAGAGCCTGCTAGAAGCATCCTTGAGCAAGTAGTGCTTGAGAGCTATGTATTGACTGGTGGAGTTAAGTATATTGCTAAGAGTTCTTCACTAAACCCATTGTTTGTAGCTCTTGCAACAAATCAAGGGGAAGTCATATTAATGAATACTTCTAGTGGAGAACTAAAGCCAGCGTTAATGAGGTTTCATGCATCTCCAGGAGTTGACGGCATTTCAATATCAAGTAGTGGAGTAGCACTAGTGCAGTCAATTAATTCACTTAAAGCACTTAGATACGGCAGTGAGGGATGGTGTGAGATATCTCCAGCAATAGACTTAGGAAATGCTACAACTGGTTTAAGCGGAGTTAAAGTAATAGGTTATTCAATGGCTTTTAGAAGCACTCCAATAGGCTATGAATACATTCCAACAACAGCAATAGCATTTATAGAAGAGCCAATACCAACGCTGGACTCAGTAGTATTGAATGTCACTACAGCACTATATAACTCTACAACAGGGAGCATAGCTATTCAACCAGGATCAGTAGTGAGAGTCAAGTTTGATAATATGAGTAGAGTAGTTGCAACAGATGGAGGAAGAGCCTCAATTAAAGTCCCTGCATCAGTAAACGTACTCATTGAAGCATTCTACCAGGATCCAGTTAGCTTAATGACTTACTACGGCAATGCAAGCATTAGTGCATCAATACTACAGCAGTACCTGGGCAGATATCTCCCAATTACAGTAATTATGTTTGAATCAATTCTAATTGAACCAATTCCTCAGCCAGTGACTCCAGTATACATTAGAGTAATTGACTTATTGAATCCACTGAACTGCACTCGTTCATTCACCAATCCACTGCTTGAATTAGTCATTAATACAACTAATCCATTGCTAACTCAAGTGCACTCACTTTACTTAAGTGGTAGTGAAGCAACTCTAGTCATTAGTTATGTTGATCAGTTTAAGCAAAGCATTATTGAAGTTAGGGCAGTGGACATTGTATCTAAGGCTTTAAAGCAGAGGAGCTATAGAGTTATTGAAGCACAAGTAGCTAAGTCATCTATGAGCAGTGATGGAAGAGTCCTAGCAGTAGCCTTAGGAAACAACATCCTGTACCTATATGCAAGGCAGGCTACAGGCTACTATACTATAGTTGATTCATATAAGCTCCCTGGATCTCCTACATCCATTTCAATAGTATCTACAAGAGCTGTTAATGGATACTCAGTCTTGATTGGTGATTACTCTGGAAACGCATTAATACTAATCTATGGGCCTGGAAGCGGAGTGAAGCCTTTGAATAGACTTAATGAACTAGCTTTAAACATAGGCTCTGCCCCAAGCTACGTAGACTCACTTGAAGACTTAGGCTTAGTGGCTATATCGACTCCACTAACAGTACTGTATACAAGGGACTTGGGTTCAATAGCTTCTAGAGTTGGAGTAGATTTAAGCAACTACATCGCTAGACAGCTATTCATTAAGGCAAGTGTTAGAGGAATTGCTTCAGAGTCGAGAGTCGCTATTGGAGGAAGTGAGAGCAGTAGCTATAGGACTAGGAGGGGGAACCTTACTTTAATAAACCTAGGGTTGGGGAACTACTCTATATTAATTGAGCCAGACGATCGCTATGCTCCAAGAGCATCAATGAACATAGAGGTAGGAGTCAGTGGAGTAGGCTTAGAGCTATCGCTAATAGACTTCTTTACTAACAGCTCGATTCCACTAGATGCAAGTGTGTATGTTGGAGGAGAGCTCTACGATTCAATAACTAATGTCCTTAGCCCAAGAGTTTACCTACCCTATGGAGCTAAGTACAATGTAACTATGGATGCTAGAGCTATAAGCATAAGTGGATACAGCCTTAAAGCCTACGGTAGTGCAAGCTTAGTGATAGATTTAACTAATAAGCTCTCAATATACATTGAATACAGCGTTGATAGAAGAATCCATGCTGATAGAGCATCCATATGCATTTACGCTGAAGATAGTGAAGTAGTTAAAGGAGTGCAGTTAAGCATGACTGGGTTTTCAACGAACTACACTGTTTCACCAGTAGTAGAGCATACGGGTTGTTTAGTTGCTTCAAAAATACCACTAGACCTATACTTAGTTAGAGTATTGAGTGCTCCAGAAGTAGTTGATTTACCTAAGGAATTCACAGTCCTCATAGACTCAAAGAACTACACGCATGTTGGAACGTACTCATATAAGCCCATTAACTTAACAATAGACTTTGCTGAGCCTCTTCTAACAGATGTAGAAGTCTATGTAAATGGATCGCTATACGTAGCTAGAGCTGGCTCAAGAACTATGAGTATAGCTAGGTTGAAGCCGGGGCTCTATAGCTTATTCATAAATTCAACTCCCGTAAGTATTGAGGGTGTAAAGGCGTCAATATATCTCCCCAAGGCTTTCACTGTAAATGCAGTGAACTTAACTAATTACGTGTTGTTAAGGCTTGATAGAGGAATATCAAAGACTTTAACTATATGCTTGCTCTCTGAAGAAGGCTATAGAATAACTGATACAAATGTCCTAATAGTAGGGCTTACATCAGGGGAGGAATTCAGCTTAGCCATAGACCCTGAGTCCAAGTGCTTCTACGCGCGTGGAGTTCCATACGACGTTTATAGAGTAGCTTTCACTGTTGAATCAGCTTACGTCAACTTAACTGAGAAAGTAGTGGCTGTTGATAGAGATGAAGTTGCAGTAGACTTCTACTTCCCATACTGGCCTTTAAGCGTGTTAATAGAGTTTCCTGAACCACTAGTAGTTGATGCATATGTAGAGTTAGGTGAATTAAGGCTCTATGCTCCAGCTGGATCCAGTGGAGTATTATTTGAAAGAGTTAGTCCAGGGACATACATGCTTAGAGTACTGCCCCAGCCCACTCTACCATCATTTAATACAACCATTAGTTACTACAAGGATTACTTAGCTACAGTGTTTATAAGTGGTTTACTGAACTTCACTACATTAAGTGTGCCTCTAGAGCCTTTATATAGAGAGATCACTATATTGTTTGAGGATGCAACTCTTGGAGGACTCGTTGTAGACGACTTAGTCTTATTAATCAACGACATCCCGGTTGGAACAATTAGAGCGGGAACTATTAATGTAACTGGCTACATTCCTTTAGGCGAGTTTAAGCTATCAATTAGATCTGCTAGAGGAATATACTCTAACTACACTAGAGAGTTTGAGGGAGCTTCCTTAGGCAACATAATTAGAGTACCTTTAACTAGAGTTACTGTACCCATAACTGTATTGACTTACAGCAACTTAGGTGATGCCCTCAGCTCAGTGACTATTGTTGCTTTATGCATTCCATATAGCACTGGGGCACTGAGCATTGATGGAAGGGCTGAAATAATGCTTCCCATAGAGTCTATGTGCTACATAGAGGCCTCTTTGCCGGGCTACAGTACTGTAGGGCAGAGCATTTATGTAGCTAAGGCGGATTCAGTGACTCTAGTCTTATCTGCAAGCCTTATAATGATCTTACAGAGGTTTCTGCCAATAATAGTTGCTGTAATCATAGTGGCATCTGTTGGAGTAATAGTAATATACATGAGGAGGAAGCTTATTGAGAGAATGAGGGAGGCTGCTGCTGAAGTACCTATTTAACGAGGGGTGTTAAAACAAGCTGTTTTTAAATAAAGTTTTAGAGCTTTAGGAATATGTACTTAGGCAAGTCATCTATTACTATGACGCTAAGCTTTGCTGAAATATCTGCTGAAGCAACTGATTCAATGCTCTTCTTAAGTGATTGCAGTAAGGTAATCTTATTGTTAATTGATTCAGCAAGCTGTTCTAGTGCTGGAACCTCCACTCTTGGAGATGGGCTTAAAGCGATTTTAACTATCTTTAAGTCAATTAAACCACTTACTCCCTCAACCTTACTGCCAGTGAGTTTAGCTAAGTACTCAGAGAGCTTTGACTCTAGTCCAGCTCTAACTCTAGCATCCTCTATTAATCTAAGGAGCTCAGCAAGCTTCCTCCTATAGCTGTCTAGAGCTGAATCTATGTACTTAATGAATTCCTCAATTGAGTTAAATTCCCTTAATTCACTAGTCATAGAGGCCGCCTACTCTAACTAATTGAGTCAACTCATTTATAAACCTTAAGAATACTCTTAGAGCTCAATTACCTAGATACATTTTTATTCCTGAGGCTAGTTCATTAAAGCTGGGAGGTGTAATTAGACTTGGTTAAAGTGAGGAAGCTTATTCTCGTTACTGCAACACACCACCCATACCACAGTTTGTGGATGAAGCTCACTGAGGATTTATCCTCAGAGCTAGGCGTTGAAAAAGAAGTTAGAGAAGAAGACTATGTGTTTTTAATTGAACATGGTGAAACAGATGAATTTGGAATGGCTTGGGCTCCACAGCTAGTTGCAGAACTAGATGATGGAGGCTACTTACTGCTTCTCTCAAAAATGCCCTTCAATGAACTCCTCCAGCCGGACTTAAGTAAGGCTAGAGAAGAGGCTTTAAACAAGCTGAGAGTACTCAGTAGTGAGTGACCTAAGTATGGCCCTTATTGGAAGAATACTCGTACCATATGTTCCAACACCAATTGGCGTTGTAAGAGAAATGCTTAAGCTAGCTAGAGCAGGCCCTAGCGATGTAGTATATGACTTGGGCTGCGGTGATGGAAGAATACTCATAACTGCTGTAAGGGAGTTTAATGTTAGGAAAGCTGTTGGAGTAGAAATTAGGGAAGATAAAGTTAGGGAATCCATTGAGAACGCTAAGGCAGCAGGGCTCTTCGATAAGATAAGGATTATTCACGGAGACATGTTTGAAGCAGACATTAGTGAAGCAACTATTGTAACAATGTTCCTACTCACAAGTGTAAATGAAAAGCTTAAGCCTAAGCTTGAGAGAGAGCTGAGAGTTGGTGCAAGAGTTGTATCACATGAATTCAGAGTCCCGGGCTGGAGTCCAAAGGCTATAGTTGATGTAAGGGATGAAAATAACTTAACTCACACAATATACCTATACATAATTGGTGAGACGTAGTTTTAGAACAAGCAGTGGGCTCTAGGGGAGTTCACAATTGCCTATAAGTCTAGTTGAGGAGCCTTTAGTTATTTAAATTGTTGTCTTAGTGTTTTCCTAGCATAAACTATGTAGCCTGTGTGCGTTACTGATATTTGCGCAGGCCTTGTCGCTCCTTCTTCAATGCTCATCTCTCTAAGCATTATTTCTACTGCCCTTACATCGCAGTAGCCTCCATGTCTTCTAAGCGCTAGAACTGTTTTCTCAACTTGGTTTACTGTTGGAATGTAGGCTAGCAATAGGTGCGATGGCTTTAATGCCTTATATGAGCTTTCAATAGCATTCCATGGGTCCGGTATGTCTAGGAATACAGCGTCTACTCCTTCTTCATCTATGCTATCCCTAACGTCCTTGAGCTTTAGCTTAACTCTACTTAGTAATCCAGCTATAGCTAAGTTCTCCATGGCTGCTTTTAGGAAGTCTTCTCTAACTTCATATCCATATACAGCCCCGTTTTCCCCCACTGCTCTAGCTAAGCATGTAGTTAAGTAGCCTGTTCCAACTCCTCCCTCTACTACTATTGATCCAGGCCCTATGCCAGACATATAGATCATGTATCCAGCGTCCTTTGGATATATTACTTGCGTAACTCTCCTATATCCATGGATGTAGTCGTAGTGCATTGGCTTAAGCACTATGGCTCTATGCCCTTGGCTAGTTTTAACTATTGAGCCATATTCTAAGCCTATTAAGTCTTCGTGATTTATGTAGCCTTTATCAGTTCCGAGAACTCCGCCCTTCTCAACCCTAGTTAAGAACCTCCTCTTCCTATCAATAACTAACAATACTATGGATCCTTCACTTACTACTTCACTCAATTCTACTACACCTTGAGTTAGTCAGCCCTGGTATCACTCATCACTATTCAGTAATACCAACCCTCTCCATCTAATATCCACTTATTTACTCAAGACTGTAATAAACTTAGTGAGCTTGGTGAAGAGCTTGGATGCATACTTAATGAGCATTAAGCCTAAGTATGCTTACAAAATACTAGCTGGAGAAAAGAAGTATGAATTGAGGAGAGTTGTTAGAAGTAGAATTATAGAGGGATCTATAGTAGTTCTATATGCCTCAGGTAGAGTGAAGGCAATTGTAGGCGAGTTTACAGCTGGCAAAGTGTTTTGTGGAAGTCCTAAGTACGTTTGGAGCATTGCTTATAGAGAGGGCAGTGGAGTTAATAGAGAGGATTGGAGTTACATAGCTGGATCTAGGGAGGCAATGGCCATTGAAGTAGTTAATCCAAGAATGTATAAGCATTCAGTAAAGCTAGAGGATCTAAGAATAATTATGCCCTGGTTTAATCCCCCTTTAAGCTATAGAAGGCTCTCAACTATTGAGCCATTATATAAATTAATAATTGGTTTACTTAGGAATCCTTAAGAAATTACTCTCCTTCAATCATCCAAAGCTCCTTCTTCAATAAATCCCTTATAGCAACTCTTATTATTTCACTCCTACTGCTATATCTACCTGTCTTAACTAGTTCATCTAGTCCTTCAACGTATATTTCAGGCATTTTAACAGTAATTAACTTCATTCTAGATGGAAGCCCTGGCACGTGTTTCACCAAAACATATTTATTTTCATAAAAACTTATAAAGCAGAGACCTTTTCCACACTTAGCTACAAGAGGGATTCATTGGAGATCGATTCACCGAGGCTTTAGAGCTGTGGACATATGCTGAAGAAGATCTTGATAAAGCATGAGTGGAGTGGGGGCTCTATAGAAACTTAAGGTTTTGTTAAACCATTGGTTTAACGATCATATGTAAAGATTTTTATTTTTAGATTTCAAGAGTTATGTTAGGTGTTTGCTTAGTGGCTACTTTAAGGGATGCAAGGCTTTACGGTGGAATAGGTTCAATTCTAATGCTGTTATTTATTGCACCATATGGCTACATAATAGCGTTAATTGGACTAGCCCTAGTTACAGTAGCTATATACACTATATCCAATGTCGCTGGAACTCCATCGATATTCAGGAACTACTTAATATTCCTACTTCTATCCATGGCTGGAGTTGCAATATTCATAGCTATTGGTGCTACAGCTATTGTAGAAGTCGTTGAGATACTCATGGGGGAAGGAGATCCTACTGCAGTTATAGGGAGAATAATTGTATCATGGCTGATCTTCGTTGCACTAGCTACTATAGCAGCTGTATTTCTGAGGAGAAGCTATAGATCGATTTCTCAGGCTTTAAACGTAGGAATGTTCTCTATAGTAGGCTTACTCTATTTAATAGGTACTGTTGCTCTAGTGATACTTGTTGGAGTATTCATACTGATCATAGCATTAATACTGCAGATAATAGCTTTCTTCTCAATACCTGAAGAACTCCCTAAGCCAGCAACAGAAATCCCACCTCCACCAATACCTCTATAAACCATACTTCTATAGAGCTATTATAAACCAACTTTACAGCACACTACAGTAATTGTTAAAAAGTTTCAAGCTATTTAAAGTCAATTGAAGCACTTAATGATGTAATAAGCATAGAATATATGGCTAGGGTAGCCATATATTGAGTAAAGCTTTTATAGTGAAGTATATAGTATATATATCGAAATATGTAAAATGGGTGGTAAATCCATGTCTATTAGTGAAGCATTTATAAACTCAATTCTAGAACTTGATGAAAGGAGGGCCATTGAACTAGCCAGGGTTAGAATTAGTGAAGGAGAAGATCCATTGAAGATACTTGAAGAACTAAAAACAGCTGCTGAAAAAATAGGTGAAAAGTATGAGAGGGGGGAGTTCTTCATAGCAGACTTAGTAATGGCTGGAGAAATAATGAAGGAGATCTCGGAGCTCGTTAGACCAAGGCTTAGAGAACTTGGAAAAACTAGGGAACTCATAGGTAGGCTCGTCATAGGCACTGTTGAAGGAGATATCCACGATATTGGTAAGAACATTGTTGTAACTATGGCTGAAGCAGCTGGATTTGAAGTAATAGACCTTGGAGTAGATGTACCTCCATGGAAATTTGTAGAAGCAATAAAGCAATATAAGCCAGACATAGTTGGAATGTCGTGTCTAATAACAATTGGAATAGAGTCTATGAAGAAGACTGTTGATGCAATAAAAGAAGCAGGCCTCAGAGATAAAGTAAGGATAATCATCGGGGGAGGGAGAGTAGATGAATACGCTAAAGAGTATAGTGGAGCAGATGCTTGGACAAACGATGCAGCGACAGGAGTAAAGAAAATGATGGAGTGGATGAGGGAGAAGAGGTAGAGGAATTGAAGGAGCTAGTGGATGAAGTTAGAGAGAGACAGCTGAAGGAGCCTGAGGCTATAGCTAGTGAGAGACTTAGGAGATTTGAGGAAGCAGTTGAACTCAAGGAGCCTGATAGAGTCCCACTAATGTTCTTTACATGCGGCCACTTGCTTGGAAAGTACTATAAGTTGAGTGAAATATACTTCAACTACGATGTTGCAAAAAAAGCTGTTTCAAGAGCATTCCAAGACTTCCCCTCAGACATATTCATTGCAGTACCAGCAGCTGAAGGATTCATTCTTTCACTAGCCTTCTCAAACCACCCTGACTTAGCTCCATTCGTCCGATTCCTAACTGGACCTATGCACGACGTTCTTGGAGACAAGTACACTAAGTGGCCTGGGAGAGAGCTAAGTGAAGACAAGCCTTTCCAATTCATAGGAGGGGAATTCATGAGTCCAGAGGAGTACGGTAAGTTTACTGAAGACCCCGTGGGCTTTATAAATGAAGTACTTCTACCAAGAGTTTGCGTAAACTTAAGTAAACCCGGTGCTGCAAGATACGCTACTTTAGCTAAGCTAGGTATGGCTGCTAAAGACTACTTCAATGCATTGATAGGCATGGGGATTGAGTTAGCTAAATTAGGAGCTCCATCGCTTTCAGTAACGTTTGCATATACTCCACTAGACATTATAGGGGACTTCTTAAGGCACCCTACTCACGTAATGATTGATCTACGTAGATATCCAGATAAAGTTAAGCAAGCAACTGAAGTACTTGTTGAACCAATAATTAAAGTAGCTCTAGCTTTAAAGCCTGTTGGAGCGAAGTACGCATTCATACCACTGCACTTAAATGAAATGCTTTCTCCAAAGCTCTTCAAAGAGTTCTACTGGCCGTACTTAAAGAAAGTGATCGTGGAGTTGTACAATAATGGGATAAAGTCCTTCGTATTATTTGAAGGAGATCACACGCCTCACTTAGAGACTGTTCTCGAGCTACCTAAGGGGTGGGGCATTGGAGTATTTGAAAGAGCTGATATTAGGAGAGTTAGAAAAGTCTTGAAAGGACACACATGCATTGCTGGAGGAGTACCCGTATCACTGCTGCAGCAAGCTACTCCTGAGAAAATAGATAGCTATGTAAGAGAACTCATTAGAGATGTAGCTCCTGAAGGAGGATTTGTAATAAGCCCCAGTGTTGCTGAAATAGCTGCTGAAGTACCTAACGCTAACTTAAGGGCTTTAATAAATGCAGTACTAAAGTACGGTGAATACAGGAGGTAGTGGGGTAGTTAAAGCTTTAACAAATCTTTTTCCCTCTCTCCAATAGATCTAGATGAGTTTGTGAAAGGTGTGAAAGTGATTGAGAAAGAGAAGACTCCTGAAGAACTCCTTAGTGAAAGAAGGGATAGGTTTGAGAAAGCTTTAAAGGGCTTGAGGCCCGATAGAGTGCCATTCCTACCACTATTCCACTACTTTCCAGCTAAGTACGTGGGCTTAAGCTATGCTGAATACTCATTGGATTACCAGAAGTTTAGTGGAGCAGTGTTAAGAGTCTACCAAGACTTTGACTTTGATGCTGTTGGCTTAGCACTGCCTGGAGCAGCCATGACACTTCCATTAAACATTATCTTCACTAAAACACACCCCGATTTAGCTGTAAACATATTTACTATAGCAAGGGCTTTCCACGACATATTGATGGATAAGTACACTAAGTGGCCTGGGAGAGAGCTTTCACCTAATGCTCCCGCTCAGTTCCTTGGCGGAAGATTCATGGATGTTGAGGAATATGATGAACTTGCAAGAGACCCCATAAGCTTCATTGCAATGAAGATTATTCCACGTGCTTATGGAGCTCTTAAGGAGCCTGCTTCACCTGAAGCATATGGAGCATTAATTAAGTTTGGAAGTGAGTCAAGTAAATTTGCCTCAGCCTTCATGGACTTAATGATTAATTTAAGGAAGCTTGGATACCCTATATACCCCATTGGACTTGGTTATGCACCACTGGACTTCATAGCTGATTACTTAAGGCATGTAACGCACACTCTCACAGATCTCTATAGATATCCAAGTAGAGTTAAGGCTGCTTTAGATTCTCTTACTCCATTAATATCAGAGTGGAGCAGGATTACTATTTCTCTACCGCCTGAAGCCCTGGCATCATTTGATGTAAAGACTCCATTAGTATTCATACCACTGCACTTAAATGAAATGCTTTCTCCAAAGCTCTTCAAAGAGTTCTACTGGGAGCCATTGAAAAAAGTAGTCGTAGACCTCATAAATTCTAGAGCTATTCCATGGATCTTCTTTGAAGGCGACTACACGCCATTCCTAGAGACTCTTCTTGAACTACCTAAGGGCAGTGTAGTAGCTTACTTCGAGAGAACCGATCTTAGAAAAGTTAGAAGAGTCTTAGGAGATCATGTCATAGTCATGGGCGGCCTCCCGCCATCACTATATATACTTGGAGCACCGGAGAAAGTATATGAAGAAACATGTAGACTCTTAAATGAAGTTAAGGAACCCGGGGGCTTCATATTTAGTGGAAGCGGTGTTTCAGGAGTACCTGATGAAGCTAGGCCGGAGAACTTGAGGGCTGCTATTAATGCTTTAAATAAGTGCGGTGTATACCAATAACACTTCAACAATGAATATAGGCTATTAATAGCTTAACACAAGTGTTTTTTAGATAGCTTAGCTCATTTAACACATTACTAAGGCACTCAGGCTTTAGGTGTAGTTAACGTGGTTTTAGTAACTATAGAGCCTTATGGCAGTAGAGTTGAAGTCTGTGAAGGTTCAACTCTACTGCATGCAATTAGGCTAGCTGGATTAAGCATAACTTCACTATGCGGTGGATTTGGCTCATGTGGGAAGTGTAGAGTGATTGTAATCAGTGGATCCAGTAAGTTAAGTGAACTATCTCAATTAGAGGTAAAGCATTTAAGGGACAGCGAAATTAGAGCTGGCTATAGACTCTCATGTCAAGTGAGAGCCTTCAATGATGTAACTCTATACATTCCTGTAGAGAGTAGAGTTAGAGTTGGTGAAAGAAGGGCTGTAACCAGGGGATTTATGAGAAAAGTTGAGGTAAAGCCCTTAGTCAAGAAGATTAGAGTACAGCTTCCCCCTCCATCACTACGCGATCAGAGGTCAGACTTAGATAGACTCATAGACTCATTGAAGACTGTAGTTGAAGAAAGTAAAGTCGAAGTAGACTACGAGGTTTTAAAGAACTTGCCCACTATACTTAGAGGGAGTAATTGGGATGTAGCCAGCGTACTATGGGGTAGGGAGATAGTATCTATTGAGCCGGGCGATGCATTTAGTGAATCCTATGGAGTAGCAATAGATGTAGGTACTTCTAAAATAGTTGTACACTTAATAGACCTTACTACTGGTGAAGTAAGAGCTGTAGGTCTTGCTGAAAACCCTCAGTTAGCGTACGGCGAAGACATCGTATCTAGAATGACTTTTGCAAACATTAGTGAGGATAACTTAAGGACTCTACAGCTCTTATTGATTAACTCAATTAATGAGCTGGTGGAAAGCGTCTGTAGGCAAGCTGGAGTAAGCATCAATAGAGTCTATGAAATAGTTGTTGTAGGAAATACCGCCATGCACCACTTCCTCCTAGGATTAAAGACGAAGTACTTAAGTGCATCACCATTCACGCCCGTGGTTGGGAGAACTATTAGCTTTAAAGCAAGAGATCTAGGGGTAAAGAGCAGCACTGGAGCTATAGTAACTTTTCTACCAGTAATAGCTGGATTCGTAGGTGCAGATGCTGTAGCAGATGCACTAGCAACAGGAATACTAAGTAGGGAAGACAACGTAGTTCTACTTGACGTAGGGACAAACACTGAAATATTCGTGGGAAACTCTGAGAGAATGCTTGTTTGTTCAGCTCCATCAGGCCCAGCACTTGAAGGAGCTCATATAAGGCATGGAATGAAGGCAGTTGATGGAGCAATAGAGGAAGTAAGCATAAGTAGTGATGGAGAAGTTGAGTATAGAGTAATAGGGGATGCAAAGCCTAGAGGAATATGTGGCTCAGCAATAATAGACATAGTGGCTGAACTCTATAGAAATAACTTCATAGATTCTCGCGGAAAGTTTAGGAGAAGTTATGGATTAAAGAGGCTTAGGAAGAGCGTTAACGGATGGGAGTATGTAATTGCGTGGAGTAATGAGACATCTATAGGAAAGGACATAGTTGTCTCAGAAAAAGACATTAGTGAAGTAATGTTAGCTAAAGCAGCCATATATGCTGGAATATCAGTATTACTAAGGAGGAGGGGGTTGAGTGAAAGAGACATTAGTGAAATAATAGTTGCCGGCTCTTTTGGAACTCACATAAACCCCCTTAGCGCCAGGATCATTGGTATTATACCCGATGTCCCGGGCGATAAAGTAAAGTTTGTTGGAAATACAGCAATCATGGGAGCAGACATGGTTCTGCTGTCAATTGACGCTAGATCTGAAGCGGAGAAAGTAGCTAGAACAATTGAGTATGTAGAGCTTTCAGCAGATCCATACTTCAGTGAAGAATTCTCATCCGCTCTCCTGATACCCCATAAGGATGTGGAAAAATTCACATTAGTTAAAGCATTGCTAAATCAGTGAGGAGTTGTTGGGAAAGCCAGTTGATTAAGTAATTAAAGTTCTATTAGTAACTCCCTTATTTTAGCTAAGTATCTATAGGAAGTCGTTATCACGTATGTAGCTGGGAATACTTCTCCGCATGCTTCTATTGGTCCATAGAGTACGAAGTCTGCTGATAAAACTATTGGAGTCATATTTGATGCTAGTTCAGCTGCCCTCAACCCATTGTCTCCATAGGTTTCCCTAAACTTCTTCCTCATTAGTGAAACAGCATTGTGAGCTCCACAACCACATGGGAGGCCTAGTGTTGACTTTACGTAAATTATTGTTCTTGAGGCAGCCGATAGACTTGGTATATCTATTACAAAAGTATCTATTAGTGGAGCCGTTACGCCAGCTTTTTCAGCTTTAACTAGTAGTTCTTTTAGAGCATTTAGTCTAGCATCTACATCCATTACTTTGCTAGTGTAGAGAAGGAGTATTGCTGATTTAGCTCCATACTCCTTAAGTATGTTGAGTTCTTCATCCTTTGATCTAGGAGTTAATGAATTGAAGATCACTCTATTTAATAAACCAACTTCTTTAGCATAACTAAATGCAGCCTTCATTACTTCTGGAGTTGGGACATCGACTAGGAATGGTTTATCAGTTGCTTTAGATACAAAATCCATGTAGTTAACTACGGCTTCTGGAGATTGAGCAACTACATCAATTAAACCAGGGATCTTAGTTTTATCTGAAGCTTCTTCTTGATGCTTTATTAGTTCCTCAGCTATTTCTTTATCAAATTCTCCCTTCTTTTCATCCCTTACTATCCTATGTTTATGATAAAATATTGAGCCTATGAGCACTGGGGGATTCTCACTTCTTAAACCCCCGATCTTAATTCTACATATTTCAAAGACTTTTTGCTCAACTTTAAACTTGAACATTTAACGTCACCACGTATTTGGTTTAGAGTGAAAGTTAAAAGATTTCTTCCCTTAGCAGAACTTAGTATAGAGCTTTCACTACAATGCCTTTATGAATAGCTGTAGCAATTAGTGCACCGCTTACTCCAAGTGATTTTAAGTACAATACGTCTTCCTCACTTCTTACTCCTCCTCCAACAATTAGTTCGCCTTTGAATACTCCTTTAACTAACGCTATTGCCTTCGTGTTTAAACCAGTCAGTGTACCAACTCTACTTAAGTCTATTAAGAGGATCTTTGTTGGACTAGGTTTTACGAGTTCTACTACAGCTTTCTCTAAGGATACGCTAGCATTCCTAAAGACTACTCTATCTCCATAGATATCAATGCTCATAGCTCTATTCCTAACTAAATCTACTTCACTTGGGTAATCTAAGTACTCAGTTCCAATAACGTACTCTAGGAGACCTCTATCAGTGAGCTCAATACCTCTCCTGCCTAAGTCTGCTAAAACTCTAAAGCCCTTCATAATGGCTAAGTCAACTACCCATTCATTGCTTCCACATCCCATTATTGAATCAAGATCTGCTATGTAAATTCTCCTAAACCCCAGCCTCCATAAACTATCTATAGCTTCCCTAGGCTCAGGGCTTGAGCATATAGAGCTATTTGTAAGAGGTTTATATAGCTCCCTCTTGCCAGCTATAGCGTGGACGACTAAGCCCTTCATTACATCAATTACTGGTATTACCTCTATCCCCATTAGTTAACAACCTCCATAACATCACGTTGAATAAGCATTATTAACTATTTATAAGCGATAGCTAGCTGAGGAGGAATTGAGATGAACGTTGTTGGACTCGACATTGGTGGAGCGAACATTAAGGCTGTAAAGATCTCTTTTAAGGATGGTGAAGTAGTTCTAGAGAAAGTGCTTAGGACATACTTCCCAGTGTGGATTCATGGAGGAAGATCTATTGGCGGAAAGCTAGTGGAGCTTAAGCACGCATTAGACTTAGAGCCCAGTGAGTATTACGTTGGAGCATGCATGACTGCTGAGCTCAGTGATGCATTTAGAGTTAAGAGTGAGGGAGTTAGAGTAATTGTAGAAAGTGTAGAGGAAGCATTCCACGACTCTTTATTAAACTTCTACGTAACTACTGAAATGAGCCTTGTAGATAGCCGTAGAGCGATCTCCAATTACTTAAAGGTTGCTGCAGCTAATTGGGCTGCAACAGCTTGGCTACTGGAGAAGCAAATGCCCTCACGAGGAATTATAAATGCTATACTCATAGATGTAGGTAGCACTACAACTACTATAATTCCCTTAGTAAATGGAAAAACAGTAGTACGTGGATACACTGATCCAGAGAAGTTGACTTACGGCGAACTAGTTTACACAGGCGTACTGAGAGGGAACGTTGCAACAATTGTAGACAAAGTACCGTATAAGGGTTTCTTAACTAGAGTCTCCTCAGAGAGATTTGCTTTAACTGGAGACGTACACTTAGTGCTTGGATACATCGATAGCAGTAGCTATACAACTGAGACAGCTGATGGAAGAGGTGTATCGATGAGAGAAGCAGTTGAAAGATTGTCTAGAGTTCCATGCGCTGACGTAGATATGATGAGCGTGCGTGAAGTAGTTGAAGTAGCTCGATACATTTATGAAGCACAAGTATTTAAAGTATTTGAAGCACTAATGCAAGTGAGAACGTGGATTGCATCAATGAACGTAGACTTAAATGACTTCACTGTAATAACTGCTGGAATAGGCAAGCATTTAGCTATTGAAGCAGCTGAGAGAGCGGGCTTCAATAAGTTCATTGAGGTAGATAAGTTAGTTGGCTCACAAGTTTCAAGCGTGCTGCCCGCTTATGCCTCAGCATTAATGGCTTTAGACAAGGCTTTAAGAGGGGCTTACTGAATTGAAGAGGGTTGTTGTAAAAGTTAGCGGCAATCTAATAACACACCTTGATGAAGCGAGGGAGCTGTTGAGTAAAGTATACTCATACGTTAGAGAACACTTAATTGTATTAGTACCTGGTGGAAGTGTATTTGCAGATTTTGTTAGAAGCCTTCAAGGTAGCTTAGGGTTTAGTGATGAAGTAGCCCACTGGATGGCTATAAAATCCATGGAAATCTACGGAATCTACCTCAGTAGCTTACATAAGTCCTTAAAGCCTGTGGAGTATGTAGATGAAGCTTATGAAGCCTTCCATGAAGGCAGAGTTCCACTATTAATGCCTTATAGAGTTCTGAGAGAGTTAAATAAGTTGCCTAAGACGTGGTCTGTGACGAGTGACTCCATAGCTATATACGTAGGGCACCTCATAGAGGCCGACATAGTTGCATTAAGCAAAGTAGTGGATGGATTAAGGGGGCCTGATGGTCGTTTAATTAAATTATTGAAGGCAAGTGAGGTTCCTCGAGGCCAGAGTGTAATAGATGAATATGCTGCTCACTTAGCTAAGGAATACTGCTTAAAAGTAGCTGTATTCAACGGGCTTAAGCCATGGGTCCTCGACGACATACTTTACTCTAGAGAGGGGCTTTATACACTCATCCTCCCTGAGTAAGTAAGCAGTATGTTCTTTAATTCAGCCACTAGTTCTCTAGAAACTCTACTTACTCTACCCCCCTTGCATGCAGCTCCCCTTATGCCTATAACGTCAAAGCCTAACTTAATGCAGTCAGGTATATGCTCTCTTCCCAAGCCTCCAGCTATTGCTTTTAGTAAGTTGAGCTTTCCTGCTTCTTCAACGAACTCCTCTAGGTAGCTTCTTGAGAGGAAGTTGAATGTATTCTTTCCATCCTTTATTAGTGTATCAATCATGACTCCATGGGCTTTCACTTCTTTCGCTAACCTAATTACTTCAAGAGGTTCAATACACCCAGACCTAGAGTAATCAGCGTATCCAGCGAGAACTAGCTTAGGCTTACTTACGTAATTCACTTGCTTAGAGACTTCTGAAGCTATCAATAGGCATTTACTTACATCGCCTGAAGCCAAGCCAGCCTTTACATAGTTTACTCCAGTTAATGCAGCTGCATAAGCTATGTACTTTAATGAATTACTATATTCGCTTAAGTCCCCTATAGCTACGCTGACTTCTCTTAATCCACTAACACTCAACACTACTTCTCTAACTACATCTAGATCCGGTAGTCCTAAGCTCCCCTTAGATGGATCCTTAACATCAATTACATCTGCTCCTCCATAGAGAGCATCACTTAATTCATCTAAATGCCATACAGTTATGAGTAGCTTAACCACTGCAATACACCGCTAAAAATGTATTTTAGCAAGGTTAAATACCATATTTAGCTACAGAGCGGCAGTGGGTTGAGTTAGTGATTATTGATGCAAGCTTAGTTATTTTAGCAGGCGGAAGGGGGGATAGGCTTAAGGCATATAAGCCCCTTCTAAAAGTTAAAGGGAAGTACTTAATAGAGCTCGTACTTAAAAACCTAGCTTCATTCTTTAAAGAAGTCGTAATAGTTGTTAGAGAAGAGTGGCAGAGGAATCTACTGGCAGAAAGCATTAAAACGATCTATAGAGATCTCAATATATCTTACGCCATAGACGTCCCCTTAATAGAAGGCCCACTAGCAGCTATGTACACTGGGGCATTAGAGTCAAGAGAGTTAAAGATAGCAGTAGCGCCTTCAGATACGCCATTCATTACTCACAGAGTATTCTTAAAGATGAACATAGTTCTAAGCAAAGGATATGAAGCAGTAGTACCGATGTGGCCGGAGGGATACGTTGAACCGACAATTGCAATGTATTTAAGAGAACCTCTACTAAAAGCTATAGACAGATCTATTTCAATGGGGGGGAGAAGCGCTCACTCAATACTAAGGTACTTAAACGTAGCTTATGTAAATACTTATGATCTCTCGCAAAACCCTGTAAAGGAGTTCTTAAATGTAAATACTTACAAAGATCTAGCTTTAGCTGAGGATCTAGTTGGAAAGGAGGGCTTAAACAGTTCTGAAGTAAGAGATACGTAATTTCACTGGCTAAACCACTTTAATGGCTTTAAGTAATCTCTCCCCCCAGCTTCAAAAGTACCTATAGTTACTTGGCAAAATTCTTCTCCAGTCACACGATCTTCTACTTCCTCAAGCTTACCTCTAGCAATAACTTCATCCCCTGGCTCTGCTAAGTCTATGTATAAGCCCTCATAGCTTACAATCTTTATCAAAGGCTTCGTAGGCTTAGTTCCCTCAATTACTTTAGCGTTTTCAACTAGGTATGTAGCTGGCATAAATATTGAGTCAGAGGAGTCAATTACTCTAGCTCTTACTTCAACTACTCCAAGCGGCTTATGGACTTTCTGCTCCCACTCTTCACTAACTTCATGCTCTAGCTTAACTGGGTGTACTGAGAACTGCCTATTTTTATACAAACCTCTATTCCACTTATACTTGCTGTAGAGTAGCATGGCTTCACGGAGAGTTAATGAATGGATCTTAATTATGTCACTTGCCCAAGCTTCAAGAACATCCCCCTTTGGGAGAGAGAATCCTGAATTCTCATCACTGTAGAGCTTCTTTAATGCTTCTCTAAGCTTAAGTGAACTAGTTCTTCCATAAACTATTACGTCTATATCTGAGTAAGCTAAGTTATGTATTTTTAAGAGTAGTGAGCCAGTTATACCGAAGTTACTTAAGCTTACTCTTGCTTCACTAGATAGCTTAGATACAAGTTCTTTAGCTAGCTCTTCCAATGGATCTGTGGGCTCTGCAAATATCTCCATAAGCCTTTCCTCAGGTCTATAGTGGTGCTTCACTCTATCTCTTGGAACTTCAATCATTTCAATAGACTTATATCTATCGAAGACTACGTAGCTTGAGTAATGCTCTTTTAAAAACTCCATAGTTTTCCCAACCCCCATAGCACTATAGTACGGCAGTATTCTACCATACATTACTCCATGCCTAGACCACTTGACTCTTATTGTAGACTTCAATTGAGGCACGTACTTGAGGTAGGCTATCACTCTATCCCTAGGATGGATATTGCCTATAACGCAGAAGAAGAGGCCCTCTATTGACTCAATGAAGTCTCTATCCCTAAACCCCCTCATAACATACACCTATTGGAATATTTCAAGATCCACTCTGCCTCCATAGATACTTTCACACTCCGTCATTTAAACTTAATTCAAATCAAGGGGGATGTATGGGAGTTGTTAAGAGATCTTTTCAAGAATTATTGAGTAGGAGTTACTTGAGTAATCCTCAACATGTAGCATTAAGTGGTGTTTTTCAGCAAGAGCCTTTAATGTCTTAAGAGGAAGTGTGAGTGGATCTCCAAGTACTCTTAGAGCCTCCCCACTCCTCAGCTTACTTACTTCCTTCCTTAGCTTTACAAATGGATAAGCTATGCACTCATCAGATCCCTTTCTTAAATCTATGGTGGATACTACTTTTTTCACTATATCACCTAAGCTTGCCAGCATCAATGCATATAGGCATATATGCTATAGCCTGCCTTAAGCTTTCATGAGTCCTCCAATCATTATAACGCTTAATTAGCCTCAGACCCTATCTCCCAGATCGGTGTAATACTTGGACTACTGCATTGAAGTTGAAGACTTAGTTGTTGAAGCAGAAGGCCAGAGAATTATTGACAGTGTTTCATTCAAAGTAAAGTGTGGAGAATACGTTGTAGTAACAGGGCCAAGTGGAGGAGGGAAGTCTGTTCTCCTAAGAACGATCTCTGGAGGCGCTGGCTACTTAAGTGGCTTAAGCATTAAAGGCCGTGTATACGTTAATGGAGTTAATGTTTTAGAAGGAGGCGTAAAAAGTGTTGCAGGCACTATTGGAGTAGTTCTACAGAACCCAGTTAACCAAGTATTTAACTTAACTGTAGAAGAAGAAGTAGCGTTCCCTCTAGAGAACATGGGTTTAGATCCATTGGCTATAGAGGAAAGAGTTAAGTGGTCTTTAAGCCTCCTGGGAGTAGAAGACCTTAGAAAGAAGCTTGTATCAGAGCTCTCAATGGGCCAACTGCAGAGAGTAGTAGTAGCTTCAATAATAGCCATGAAGCCAAAGATCATGCTCTTAGACGAGCCATGCTCTCACATAGATCCAGCTTCAAAGAAGGACTTCTACGCCGCTCTCAAAGATCTTTGGAAAGCCCTCGACTTAACCATAGTTGTAGTAGAACACGAGCTAAGCCACGTACTTGGCTATGCAACGAAAATGCTATTGTTAAACAAGCGCTTAATAGCGTATGGAGATCCCATAGAGATTCTAAGTAGAGTCAATGTAGAGGAGTATGGAGTAAAAGAACCACCTCACATAAAGTACTGTAGGTTGCTTAAATCAAAGCTAAGGCCTATTAGCGAGAGCGAAGTAGTTGAGTGTCTAAAGGAAGTCTTCTGTAAAACTTCTAAGTAGAGCATTGCAGCCCCCATAGATCAAGAGTTACTTAAGAGCACTGGTAATCCATAGGTGTAGAAGTTACTTAAGTAAATGACGCTAGGGGAAGAAGCCCGCTATTTCTAGGAAGTACATAATGGCTTAAAGCAATCGAAGGCAGGGCATTCACTAATACAAGTACCTTATCCTAAGAAGGATCTCTTCCTCCTCCACAATGAAGGAAGACTGGCTCTCAGTGCACAACTATGTTATGCAACTACAACTATTCTTCAATGATCAATTGATCATTGAGGAAGCGCTTTCCCCAACTCTTTTTAATTAAAATTAATGAAGTAATTACGTAAAAAGCCTAAGAATCTGGGAGAAACGGTTAACAACTAAACTCATAAAGAAGCCGAAGTTCTCCACAGCTTTACTCCTCTTGGAGCTATACATTAGCTCTTAGAAGGCGTTGGAAATGTTAATTAAAAGCCTGAATTATTTAACTAAGTTAAGAGCTAAGTGAGGACCTATGACTACTAGCGGTATTAGGGCTATGACTACAATATCCATTAAATTAACTTTTTCAACAAATGCATAGCTTCTATGCTTGCTTAACCCAAAACCCTTTACTTCAAGCACTATTGACATGTCGTTTAATCTATCAGTTGATGCAACTATCAATGGTATGAATAATGAGAGAGTATTCCTAATTCTCATAAGTGTACTACCGGAATCTATCCTTAAGCCCCTGATTGCTTGAACGTCATATATTTCTTGGAAGTCGCTCATTAATATAGACATGTATCTAATTGCTAGGACTAGGATATACGTATACTTGTAAGGCACTCTAAGCTTACTCAACATTCTTACTATTGACTGAGGTCTTGTTGTTGAAAAAAGCACTGCGAAGGAGAGCATTAATTTAAGGAGTTTTATAGATCCAATAATTACTCCTTGAGTAAAGCTAGCCTCTAGAATAATTCTTGGTGAATGAGTTGAGAGAACTCCATAGAGCAATGTGAATAGAGCTAACACTAGTATAATTGTGAGAGCTGAACGCATTATCCTTAAGAACTTAGCGAACTCCATTCCCACGGCACTTAAGGAGGCAACAAACGTTAGGAATGCAATTAAACAAACTAGTGGACAAATAGATGCAACAATTATGGATGCTATAACAATAACTACTTTAGTGACTGGATGAAGTCTATACATTAATTTACTACTGCTTCTGGACGTAAAGAATTCACTAAAGTCTCTAGCGAGAACTTTAATTAACTGCAGATCAGTTCACCAATAACATCCTTCCTTAAGACAGTCCTTTCAATTAATTCTTCAACAGAGGGTTCACGGCCTTCAGCACCTATGCCCAACAATTCATTTAGATATGTACTTAAAGCTATAGCAGCCGGCGGTAGGAGTTTATTTGAGAGCAGTAAGTGAGCTCTACTTAAAAGATCTCTTATGTAGCCATTAAACGACAGCCTCCCATTATTAAGTAAGATCACTTTAGCCTCGGGGAACAGCGTCAATAGATCGATGTCGTGTGATGACATAACTACTGTACGCCCCCTCCTCAACACTGCTTTTTGAACTATGTTAACGTAGTCGACTTTATTTAAGTAGTCGAGTCCTGCTGTAGGTTCATCAAGCAGCACTATGCTTGGATCATGTGTTACTGCAGCTGCTATAGATACTCTACGAGCCTCTCCTTCACTAAGTGAGTGTGGAGATCGTTGAAGCAAGTGAGCTATGTTAAGCCATGTAGATACTTCCAGTACTCTAGCCTCATACTCCTCTTTACTTAAGCCAATGTTTCTAGCTACATAAGCTATTTCATTAAATACAGTGTTGTTGAAGAAAGCCATCCACGGGTTCTGCGGCACGTAACCTACGTACTTAGCTACTTCTGAAAGCTTTACTCGCTTAGTATTGATACCGCATAAGTATACATCGCCGCTTGAGGGTTTTAGTATTCCAGCCATTAATTTAAGGACTGTAGTTTTACCAGATCCATTTGGGCCCATTATTAAAGCGAGCTCTCCACTACGTATAGTGAACGAGAGATCACTTAATGCAAATCCATTGCTATAGCTGAATGAAACGTCATTAAATACTATTGCATCCCCCGCCCTACATAGATCTCTAGGCATTTCGCTGGCCTCCATGAGTAGATCCAACTTGGGGCAGTGCTCTTAACGTAATCAATGACTTGATCTAGGTACTCCTTTTCAACAAGCCCGTAGAGTCCTTCACCAATCATGTTCATTGAAGCCCCTATTACTCCACGCAACTTATTGACTTCTAGAACTATATTCCTTAGCTTCCCTTGAAGAAGCCCTGTTTTAAGTGAGAACTCTAGGCAACTCTTCATGAAGTTCTCTGGGCACGGATCTCTAACGATCTTCTTAAGAGTGCTTAATCCAATGCTCCTAACGCTAGATAATAAGTCGTGTTGAGAAAGTAGTTCAGCCTTACTAATAGGCTTGTAGAAAGCTGTAAAGGCAGTAATTGAGTTATCCAATAGTACGTGATCAACGTTAGTGTAGAAAGGCCCCCCAGGCCTTTTAACAATGACTATTCCATAGCCCTGATTCAATATCCCCACTACTGTTCCTAATCCAGTTTTACAGACTATATCAGCTTCATGAGCTACTTCAGCAATCCACTTCAAAGTCCTTCTAATCCCTAAAGCTTTAGCCAACGCTACTGCTATTGCTAAAGCTGATGCTGCGCTAGTACCATACCCTCCACCAATAGGTACTCTCACCAACTGTTTAACAATGACTCTATAGGAGTCTACGCCAGCTTCTCTAAAAATCTTGGCAGTCACATAGTTTGCTATACAGCTCTCAACTCTACTTCCATTTATATAGTTCTCAACTAATGTTTCTCTAGAAGCACTGCTTACTACGTTAAGCTCCACTAAGACTCCTTCATCTAGAACTAGTCCTCCTCCAATAGCGCCTGTAGTAGCTAGCTCATTAGTAATATGGGGTGCAAAGAACCCGGATAGACCTGCTGGCACTTTGACTAAATACATGATCTATCGCCGCAGCTATTTCTTTAACCTAGCCTCTAAGCTCTTGATTATAGGTGGAGAAAGGATCATTAGGAACGGTATTTCAGTATAATAAGTCCACATAAACCATATTAAAGCCATAGCTAGTGATGCATCTGCTACTCCTCCTGGAAGCGGTAGAAACTGGCTGTAGAACCATAGGCCTACGCCTATTATTGCTGAACCACTCATTAATCCAATAGTGTAAGCTATTGCTTGGTTTGAGGGAATGTACTCCCTGTAAATAGTCATTGAGATCGCTGTTGGAGCTAGGCTAATTATTGAAATAGCTAGATAAGTTAGAGCTATTGATAATTCAATTAAGTTAGTGTAATATAGTAATACGATTACTAATGGAGGCACTGCTTGAAGAATAATGCTGAATATGTAAGTTAACCTTGGCTTAAAGCCAGCCATTCTCCTAGCTATGTATCCAATTAAGTGGAAGCAAACGTAGTTTGCTGGAACGCCTACAGTTAAGCTAAGTAAGGCATTGCCGTGTACAAGCATATCACTGATGAATATCCCTGCTGCTGCACCAATACCTCCAACAACTGGTGAAAAAACTACTGAAAATACAGCTGGTATAAATACAGCTGGCCAGAATCTAACGACGCCTACTCCAATGGCAAATACACCTAAGTGAGTTAAGTAGCCTACTAATGCGTAGAGAGCAGCATTCATTCCTGCAAGCACTATATCCCTTACCTCCAATAATCCCCCCTCTATAGCTTTATTCAACAAGCATTGTGTCTAAATGAATCTACAATGAATTGAAGCTTATTAACTTATGTTACAGCTAGGCATGTAGGTGTATGAGTTGAAGTTTATTGACTCCTTTACAGCCTTGATCTCGAGCTCTATTTCGCTAGAGGTATCTGCTTATCCAAAGCCAGGCAATGTGCATAGGCTCTCAGATCACGTGGATAAATTCTTTGAGGATTTCGTAGTAGCAAGCCACGTAGCACATGGGTGGATTAGGAGAGGAGTGTTAAGGGGGTATAGAGATTCCTATAGCAAGTACTTAGTTGGAGACATAATTTATGGAATGGTTAAGGAAAGCATGGAGGTTACAGGCAGCTCAAACACTATCCTAGGCATAGCGATACTGCTATCGCCTCTCTCAATAGCTTTAGGGAAGTGCTTAAAGGAAGGTGTTGTAAGGGCTTCCCGCATAACTTCAGTGGCTAGAGATGTATTAGAAAAGAACTCTACAACTCTTGACTCAATAGCGTTATACCGCGCCATAAGGCATGCTTCACCTAGCTACATAAGGAGAAGCGATAAAACAAGTGGGCCCCCCAACGTCTGGAGCAAGGACTATAGGCGCAAGATACTGGAGGGTAATTACAGGCTGTGGGAAGTTCTTGTAGCAAGCTCTTCAGTCGACGTAGTCTCCAAAGAAGTAGTTGAAGGATACCCTAGATCGCTTAAAGCAGCAAGCTACCTTAACGATAGGTTGAACACTCATGGAAATTGGAATAGGGCAGTTGTTGAAGCATACTTATTCATACTTAGCAAAGATATTGATACACTAGTTTTTAGGAAGCATGGAGCTAGAGTCGCTGAAGAAGTTGGGGAAAGAGCTGGAGAAATCCTATATGAAGTAGAGAAGGCTGGGGAAGAGTGGTTTAAGCAAGTTATAGAATTAGACAAAGACCTTAGGGCTAAGGGCATTAACCCAGGTTCAGCTGCAGATATAACTGCTGCTACAATAGCTTTACACAACATAGACTGTAGAAGAAGAATTCTTAGGAAAGTAGAGCAAGAGCGGTAATACTTAGCTCATGGAGATATATTGTTGTGTAATTCAACACTTTATCCAGAGAGTTAGGGGAGTCACCAATGGATCTACTTACAATAGCTCTACTAGGCCTTATGAGCATAGTAACTGTTGAAACTTATGCAACGCTAAAGATATACCTAAAGTATGGAGAGACTTATGCTAACTTACTTGAGAGAATAACTTTACTTGAGAGGAGGAGCTCAGATCTTGGGAGAAGGCTTAAAGCCCTTGACTCTAGGCTAAAGGACGTTGAACTAAAGGTTGAAGCTCTAGAGGACATACAGTTAAACATGAGCTTGCTATCACTAAATGGCAGTACTAAGAGGAAGAGAAGTAAGAAGAGTTCCTTAAATGATGATTTAAGCAAGGAGGTTCTAAGACTAAAGATACTTGCATTAAGAAGAAGAGGCCTATCTGAAGGAGAAATAGCTGAAAAACTCAACATTACTGTAGATACAGTTCGAGAACTCATAAAGGATTTTGAGGAACGAGCTGAGAAATAGCGTTATCACATAGTGCTTAATAGCTTAAAGTAGCCATAAAATGATCTAGAAATACCGATAGAGTATGGAGTCGCCATAGACTTTACCCCAGGCAGTGAACTAAGTGAAGGAACCCACGTTCTTCAGGTCAGGAGAATATCTATAGCGAAATCTGTGATGTTAATAAGTCAGGTAAATATGTCAAGCTAGTAGTTATTAATGGAGAGCATTATTAATGGACCGGCCGGGATTTGAACCCGGGACCTCCTGGTTGCAAGCCAGGCGCTCTTCCAGGCTGAGCTACCGGCCCTCTTCAACTAAAATGATAGACAGTGGGTTTATATTCTTTAAATTTAAATGCTGCTGGCAATAAGTGAAGACGTATTAGCGATCTCTTCATTGCATTGCTCAAGTCGTTGAAGCCGTGGAGCTATGCTTACAACCTAGCTGAAATCCTTAGCCCTGGAATCGATGTCTTTCTTTCAATGAATTTAAATGCCTCAGTAGCCGCTATTGAGAATGCTACGTATATTACTGCTATAATTGAGTACACCTCTATGTATAGAAAAGTCCTGCTCCCAATGAATTTACTTACATAGATCAGCTCTGGAACCGTGATGAAGTAAGCTACTGAAGAGTACTTAAATAAGTAGATCAATTCATTTGCTAAAGTTGGTATAGCTATTCTAATTGATTGAGGCAGTATGACTTCCCTAATTGCTTGAAGCTTAGTTAGCCCAATGGACAGCGCCGCCTCCCACTGTGAGTAACTTATGGAGCTCATTGAAGCCCTCAAGTACTCTGATTGATAGGCTGCTGAATTCAGCCCAATAGCTATGATTGCTGCTGGCAAAGGATCTAGGGCTAAGTCTACTCTGGGTAAAACGTAGTATATGAGGAATAGTTGGATAAGCATTGGAGTCCCCCTAGTTAGTTCAACAAATGCTTGGCAGAGGGCTTTAACAAACCCTGGGCCGTAAGCTCTAGAAATAGATATCAATACACCTAGAGCAAAGCCAATTAAGTAGGATGAAGCAGTTAAGTAGAAGGATATCAGTAAGCCGTTGAGTAAGAAACTTCCATAGGAGTTCACTAAGTCTAATAGTTTGTCAAGAGACATTGCTTCACCTTACTTCAATGAATATACGTATTGCATTCTCTCCATAAATCTACGGACTCTCTCATTCCTAGGCCTAAGGATGACTTCTTCTGGAGGACCTCTTTCTACAATAGCACCTGAATCCATGAATACTACTTCATCAGCAACTTTCATTGCAAAGCCAAGCTCATGCGTTACTACAATCATCGTCATCCTCTCCTTAGACATCTTTTCCATGACTCTTAGAACTTCCCATATCAACTCTGGGTCAAGAGCTGACGTAGGTTCATCAAATAGCACGAGCCTAGGGCTCATAGCTATAGCTCTAGCTATAGCAACTCTCTGCTGCTGTCCACCAGACAGTTGGGCAGGATACTTACTCCAAAGGTCTTCACTTATACCTACTGAAAGCAGTGATTCCCTAGCTACTTTAAATGCATCATCTCTATTCATCCCCTTTACTTTAATTAATCCAAGCATGACGTTCTCGAGAGCTGTTAAGTGGTTAAATAAATTGAAGTGCTGGAAGACAAAGCCTATTTTGCTTCTAACTCTAGCTACGTTAACTCCTGGAGCAGTGACTTCTTCTCCATCTAAGATTATGCTGCCTCTATCTGGCTTAATCAATAAGTTGATGCATCTAAGTAAAGTAGATTTACCTGCCCCTGAGGGCCCTAGTATTACTTTAGCTTCTCCTTCTCTAACGCTGAATGAAACTCCTCTTAACACAGGGCTCTTGCCGAAGAACTTCCATAAGTTACTTACCTCCAATACTACCTTCATGTATCATCACCTCACACTATACAGCTGCTACACCCATAGCTAAGAGCTTCCTCCTAGCTCTCTCTGAAATTATTGAAAGCGGGTAGCATATGCTGAAGTACACTATTGATACAAGGATGAGGGGCTGGAGATAGTCTAGGACTACTTGAGCAACATGAACGGCTTGTGTAAAGAGCTCTGTAACCCCTATGGCATAGGCTATCGAAGAGTCCTTGAGGACTATTGTAAACTCATTTAACCAGCCTGGGAGAGCTGCTCTAAAAGCTTGTGGAGCAATGATGTATCTAAAGGCAGCCCACTTCGATAAACCAATTGAGTAAGCTGCCTCCAGCTGCCTTTCCCCAACTCCTTCTATAGCTCCTCTAAATAATTGTGCTTGGTAGCCTGAGTCAACTATTGTTATACCAATTATTGCTGATGCAATGTTTGGTAGAGCTATCCCCACTCTAGGAAGGCCATAGAATACTAGGAGTAGAGCTAGGAGTAACGGCACTCCCCTAAGCACTCTAGTAACCCAGTCTACTGTAATTGAAATAGGCTTAGGGGAGAATACCTCAATGAATGCCATTAGAAGCCCGAGCAGTGTTGCAAGTAAAAAGCCTGCAGTAGAAAGAATTAAAGTATTCCATACACCCATGAGTATTACTGGAACATATGTTAAAAAGCCATTCATTTACAGAGACCCTTCAGCCCCCGAGGTATTTATCAATTATTTGAATCCATTCATCAGTTTTTAAAAATTCTTCAAGGGCTTCATTGAGTTTGTTTAGCAACTCAACATCATCCTTTCTAACGGCTAAGCCGTACTTCTCCCCAGTTTGTATTACTGCTGAAACTTCTACATTGTATTCCTTAGCAAACATTTGAGCTACTGGTGAATCAACTATAACTGCATCAAGCCTTCCGTTAACTAAGTCTACTACTGCTAAGACATAGCTTGAGTAACTCCTTACATCAATGGATTTTCCAGTATTAGTGATGTAGTCATGCACTAATTGCTCAGCAGTAGTTCCACTTTGAACTCCTACTTTCTTATTAACAAGGTCGTCCAGTGACCGTGGCTTAAAGCCGCTGCCCATTACAATTAATATGGCTTGATCAGCTTCCCAATATGGAGTAGTGAATGCAACTACCTCAGCTCTCTCTTCAGTAATAGTCATTCCTGAAGCAATGATGTCTATTTGCTTATTCAAGAGAGCTGGTATAAGTCCCTCGAAGTCTATTGAAATCACTTCGACTTCGTATCCAAGCCTCTTAGCAATAGCCTTAATTAAGTCTATGTCTATTCCAACAATATTCCCTTTTTCATCTATGAACTCAAATGGAGGGAAATCAGGTGATGTCCCTACTTTAAGGACTTTTGTAGGAGGTGTAGTTAGCCGTGGATATATAAGTAAAGAAGCTAAGGCAATAACTACTACTACTGCAACAATTAATACTACAAGGTACTTTGATATAGCCATAGCTTAACGCCTCTCACATACCCTCTACATAACCTATATATAAGAGTTTCTAACCTTATTTAAATAACGATTATCAATAAGAAAGCGGAAGGGGTACTTCTTAGAGTCCTTCATCAATTCAAATAAGCAAGGAAATGGCCATGGGAATTGGTGGTGAGAGAGTGTTTAGATTAAGCCAAGTGCTTTAGCAACAACTTCAGTAAGCCTGATTAAGCCCTTATTTCTAGATGAACCACTGATCTCGAGGATTATTAGTTTATCCCCATGCATTGCGCTTATAACACTATCCCACTTAATGTTTCCCATTAGCGGTAGTAAATGAAGATCCTGTGTTCCATCGTTATCGTGGACATGGTACATACCTATGTAATCCTCAATAACTTCATGAAAGAGAGCTAAGTCAAGTCCGTTAACGTGAGCATGCCCAATGTCGAAGCACACCATTGTATCCTCAAGTCCCTCAACTATCTTCACTAAATCCATTGGTAGAAATCCATAAGTCCTCTGGGAACTGTTTTCAATGAATATTTTAAAGACGCCGCGAGCCATGGAGTCTATTTCTCTAAAAGCTCTCTTATTTAGATCTCTGGTAGCTTTAAGCATGCTTTCAGTAGACATTTCAGTGCTTGGACTTATTTGAAATACGTGGAGTGTTAGTGAATATACTTCAAGTTGTGAAGCAAGCTTAAATAAGCTTTCAACGTTCCTAACGGCATTTAATGCACGACGTACATTAAATAGCTCTAGAGGAGCGTGGATAGCTACAAGCCTTACATTAGTTGTTGAAATCAATTCTTTAAGCATTTTAACGTAGCTTACATCCTTAAGCATTAAGTATTTAGCGTGTGATGCCGTTAATTCAAAGTTTCTTATAACCCTTGCTTCCTCACTAAAAGTATTGACAGCTGCTACTGGATCAAGATCTTCAATTACTAGGGATGAAATTGCAATCATTTCCTAAACCACACTCCATTCCTAGAGATGACCATAGCAATATATAGCATTGATGAAGTTAAGTTAAGCATAGCGTATTGGTGGCTGAGATTTGAGAATAGCCGTTATTCAACGCGAGGATTTAGGCATAGTTTATGGAGTAAATAGATTTGTATTTGAATTAGCTAAGGGGTTTAAGAACATAGGTATTGAAACGCACATAGTTGCCCACCACATGTCTAACGACATATGCGTTAAGGCTTGGGGCAGCTTAGATATACCAGTTCACTTAATTAGTGGAAAGCCAGGTAATTTAGCTAAAGTACTTTACGACTGGCTTATGGATGGTTCAAGAACTCTAAGTGAGATAGGGGCAGACTGCGTTGTAATGAATGGAGCTGTTTACTTAAGGAAGGACTTCATCAAGGTAGCCGTAGTCCACGGCCCATTAAAGGAGAAAGTTAGCTTATTTGAGAGACTCCTACATAGATTCCTACTTAAATCATGTGATGTGAGGATAGCTGTATCAGAACGCACAGCGCTTCAGCTAGAGGAAAAGCTAGGAGTTAAAGCGGATTACATTATGCCAGTGTGTATAAATGTTGATGCATTCAACAATTTGTATAAACATGGAATTGTTAGAGAAAACACTATTGTACACATAGGGCTGACTCCCAATAAGAACCCAGAGCTATCAATAAAGATCGTTAAAATGTTGAGGGAGAAGGGGGTTGATGCAAGGCTAGTTTTATTTGGAATGAATACAAGCTACACTAGGGAGTTAGTTAAGAAGTATAGTGGAGAACATTACATAGAGTTTAAGCTAAGTATAGCAGGTGATGAAGTTTTAAGAGAGCTAGCTAAAGCCAAAGCCCTCATACTTCCATCAACTATAGAGACTTTTTCATATGCATCCCTAGAGGCAATGGCCCTCGGCACCCCTGTAGTAGTATCAGATGCCGTACCACCAAGCTTAGTATTAAGTGGAGTTACAGGTTATAGAGTGCCTTTAAGTAACGTTAGTGGATATGTAGATGCACTAGAAGCCTTATTAGTAAGACAGGAGTTGTTTGAGGAGCTAAGCAATAATGCTAGGAGGCATGCTGCTGAATTTAACTGCATTGATATAGCGAGGAAATATGTTGAAATTATATCAAGTTTAAAAAAATGAATTAATTACTTTCTTCTAGTTGCATTAAATATAGTTACGACAAGCAGTATTGTTAAGAAAGCCAGTATTAAGTAGATCGACGACATTTGATTGCCTTGATCCTTCTTCAATTCTTCAACATACCCATGTATGTCGTCGGCTTTCACCAAAAGATCTCCTAAGTTTGTCCTCACTAATGCTACTCCATTATTTACGCTCACTACTTCACCATAAATAGTTCCTAGGCTTGTTTTTATTTCAACAATTCCACTGCCTAAGTAGCTTAGCGTTGTATTTAAGTCCTCTAAAGTTAAGTTTAATTCACCTAAGATAGTCTTTACTGTAACTAAGTCGTTGTATAAGCCGCTTATCCCTATGGATATTTCACTTAGCTTTAATTTAACTAGGCCTATTGAAGTATTTAAAGTCAATACACCGTTAGTTAAGTTAACTACTTTTGCATCAATTGTATTCAATAATTTGCTTAGCACAGTGATTGAAGCATTAAGATCGTTAAATATAGCCGTAAGGACTTGGGTTAGAGAGCTATTAATGCTAAATAGATCTCTTCTCAAAAACTCTGAAGATTCATTAATGCTTACTAGAACTTCTCTAGATGCTTGAGATATGCTGGATGATAGATCTCTATGTATGCTTTCAATAGAACTACTAAAGTTGCTTACTTTAATAGCTGCTACAGCTGTTCTACTTAAAAACCAGTAGTCTGCTCTAACTAGTATGAATATAGTAGTGGCTTCATTGAATAGAGGTATTGAAACCAGGTATAGGCCCGGCATAAGCTTTATTGCATTTAGTGGAATACTCAATCCATTAGTTAAGCACTCAACGCTAAGTGAATCTGGATCAATCATTTTATTTCCATAAGTCACGTGGACTAATGCATAGTCGCTTAAGCCAGCATCAATATAGCTTGGAGCAGCTACTTCAACAAGCAGTTCCTCCATAGGTGTAAAGGCCTTGAAGTAATAGTCGAGAAAGAGCCCCCACCAAGTCTCAGTTGGGAAAGATGTTTGATAGAAGTACCAATACCTCTCCTCTAAATACCAATCAATGCTTGGAGGCATGTATATCGATAATCCATGTGATTTAGGGTGTCCAGGAGCACTCCAACTAACTATGATGGAGCTCTTCAATGCACTTATTGCAGAAGCAAGCATAGGCCTTGGATCATAGTTTGATAGCCACCCCTCGTAGTTCAACAGCTTCTCAAATAAGTCAACTACATCAATGAACTCTCCTTCACCTGTCTTATCACATGCATCCCTCAGTTCCTTTATTGAATAAGCTATGCTTGGATTTAAGTACACGTTGTAAGTCATGTACATTGAAGCTAAATCCATGTATGGCACAGCATACTCTATGTAGTTAACTAAGTCTACTGCTGATAGTGTTGGATAGTCTAGGGGATAGACTGCAGTGTAGTAGTATTCATATGCTGAAACAATTGCTTTAGCTAGATCTATTGGAGACATCCCTGGATTAGCGATCAGTTGGGTTAAAAACTTAGTGTAGTACCAGCCGTCGAAGGGTTCGTATTCTTGTGAAGCCACCAATATGTCGGCGTAACCCCTTGATCCAATGTCGTAAGCTACTTCAGCCATAGCTTCAAGACATGCGTCAAAACCCAGTATGTCTAAGTGTACTCCAACTTCACTATTGATCCTATCTAGTGCTTCAATGAGCTCTCTTTCATCTATATAATCGTTATCACTGTAATCGTAAGCTACTCCTCTGACTTCTCTAAACGATCTCCTCCATGCATTGCCATGATCCCATATAACCAACATGTAGTGCTCAGCTGGGAAGTTTACTGCAGTGTAGTTGGCTAAGAACACGAGGGTATCAGGATCCCCCATGTTCATTTCATTTAAGTCTAGGAGGAGCTGTGAGTTTATTATATTGGGTTCTAGATCTCTTTTAACTAAGTATATTCTAGTGTTACTCCAATTATTGTTGCTGGAGTCATAGCCTGGGTGTCTATCAAACATCACTACTATTGCTACATCCTTAGTTGAGCCCGCCATCTCCATTTCATTAAAGTCTTCTATGCCTGCTCTCTCTAAGTCATTGTCTGCATCCATGTAGATCATTATAGTCCACTTATACAATGAGTTTCCAGCACTAGTGAGTACTGGTGGTAGAAGTAGCGTTAGTAAGAGGAGTGTAGTGAAGAACCCTGTAATCCACTTACTACTCACTATAGACACCCCTGAATACTTAATTATGTGGGTTAAGTAAAATGCATTGCTTAAATAAAACGTTTATTTAAGTATCCATATGTAGCCTCTATACGTAGTAGGGAAAGCTATTTGTTGCTTACGCTAAATAACTTTAATACTTTGCTAACGGACTTAAAAGCCTGGTGGAGGAAGCTGTCTACTAAAGTAATGCACTTCGCATTAACATGCAGTAAGAGGACTTCAAAGACTGGGTTAAAAGTAGCAGTAGTTGGCGCTGGAGTATGTGGATTAATAGCAGCAGGCTATATTGCTTGTGCAGGCCACGAAGTCGATGTATATGATAAGCAACCTATGCCGGGCGGCTCATTAGTGTTTGCTGTTCCTCCATGGAGAATACCTAGGGAGAGTGTGCTAGAGGGGGCTAAAGAGCTTGAAGAAAGACTTGGAGTAAAGTTCTTTCTAAAAACAAAGGTTTTTTCTGGAGTTAACCTTAGTGAAGAAGGAGATGAGTTTGTTGAAAAAGTACTGCCATTAGAGGATCTAGTTGGGAGCTATGACGCTGTCCTAATAGCAAGTGGTGCTTGGAGGACTAGGAGACCGGAGATACCGGGTCTGAATTCAGTGAACGTATACTCAGCTCTATCATACCTTTACTATAGGAGACTTCAGGAAATGAACCTCATTAATAAAGGGGTTAGCATTGGCAGAAGAGTAGTGGTCTATGGAGGCAGCATAAGTGCTCTTGCAGCTGCTGGACAAGCTCTTAGTGATGGAGCTGAAGTCTACGTTATTTATGAAGACTCCTTTAAGAGAGCTTCAATAGATCCAGTGGATCTTAAGAAGCTTGAGGACGAAGGCGTTGTAGCAATAGATCTTGCGAGAATAGCTGAAGTAAGCGTTATAAATAGTGTAGTAACTGAAGTAAAGTTCCAGCGTCTACAGCTTAGCTCAATTAATGAAGGTAGAGTAGCTATTCCTATACCTAACTCTTACTTTACATTAAGCGTGGACTCACTACTGCTAGCTGGAGTAGAAGAGCCTTCACCTCCTCTATCCAGCGATGTAGCTAGCGTAATGAAGATAGCTGTGGGCCCTAAGACTATATTAGTGGATGAATGGGGTCGGACAACTAATAAGAAAGTATTTGCAGCAGGAAGCGTTATAACTGGCTTAACTACTATTGGTGACGCTGTTAGACAAGGAGTGAGGACAGCTAGAGAAATTGATCGTTGGCTAAAAGCTTTAACTATAAAGTTGAAGTGAGGTGGAGCCCATGGAGCAGCAGCCACCTGGAGTAATAGCTCCACAGCCTAGGCGAATCAGAGTAGTGGATTTATCCAAGTGCATAGGCTGTGGAGCGTGTGAAGCATCATGTGAGGCGCTGTATGGAATGCCATTCATAAAGGTCTATAGAGTTGGTGCAAGCATATACATCCCTATTTCATGTATGCACTGCCAGAAAGCTCCATGTGTAGCAGTATGCCCCACTAAGGCAATGCATGTAGGGAGCGATGGCTTCATCTACATTGATAAAGCTAAGTGCATTGGATGCCTGGCGTGCCTTGAAGCATGCCCATTTGGAATACCTGAGCTAGAGCTTAAGCTCAGGGTAGTTACTAAGTGCGATTTATGTAGAGATCTTAGGGTGAAGGGCCTTGATCCAGCGTGCTCTGCGATATGTCCAACTGGAGCCATAGTGTATGGCTTAGAGGACCGCGTATTTAGTGAAATAAAGAGAAGAGTTGCTGAATCCATAGCTAAAGCACAGAAGGAGACTCCATATTATTTAAAGAAGTAGTTGAGTGATTCTACTTGAAGATTTTAATTACAGAGTACTTTACTAGTACTTTCTCACCTAAAAGCATGCACATGGATATTCTTGTAGAAGGATACTCCATGGCTTATACAGCCGCTAAGCTACTTAAGTTAGCTAATCAAGAGGTTTCACTAACGATCAGTAGATATTTAGATGTAGTGGAAGAGGAGGCTATATACATTGATCCACATAACTACTATGATTTCTTAAGTAAGTGCTTAGTGAATTACGATGGAGTAATTGCAGTAGCTCCACCAGCTGAGTTAATTAAAGTCTCAGAAATCGCTGGAGGCAAACTCATAGGATCTCCTCATGATTTAACTAAGTTATTTTCAAATAAATACACAACTTACCTAGCCTTATCTAAGTGTGGGATAAGAGTTCCTGAAACTATTCTCATTAAAAGAGGCTTTAAGTGCTCTAAGAGTGAATTAAGCGAAGTTGAATTACCTTTAGTTGTTAAACCAGCAATGCTTGCTGGATCGGAGTGTGTATACGTAGCCCATAGCTTAGATGAGTTATGTTCTTATGCTTATGAGGCTGTTAAATGCGATCCTTTTGGTGAAGCAGTTGTACAGAGATACATTAGGGGAGTTCATGGAAGTATATCAGTAGTGTACTCTAAGTTTGGCGTAGCTCTATTTTCATTGAATCTCCAGTTGATTGGACGAGTTGGGAGTTCATTAAAGTACTTCGGTGGAGTTCTCCCAATAAGAGATGAACGCATAGTCAATGAAGCTAGAACACTACTTGAAAAACTCTTCTCTAAGCACCCATTGCTAAGGGGCTTCATAGGGTTAGACGTAGTTTGGAATGATGAAGGAATTTACGTAGTTGAAGTAAATCCACGCCTTACAACTTCTATACTTGGAGTAGCAGAACTCTATCCTGAATTAGGAAGCGTATTGGTGAATTCGTGGACTGGAGCAAGGCTGGAAGCCCGCTCAACTTTCCTAGGAGACGTAGTTAATGGCTATTCATACTATCTCCTAAGCTACATCGATGAGAGTTATTTAAGCAGTAAAGTAATAGAGCTTCCACAGTGCTCTAGAAAAATCACTGTAGGAGTTAGAGAGACTCTACATGAAGCACTTAACGTAGCTAAGACTACTGTTAATAAGGTAGCTGAACTAGCTCTAGGGTAGAAGACGGGGGGTCTATACATGAGGAGAATAGAAGTAATAGGATTAAGGTATGATAGAGAAATAGTTAAAGGAGATAGCGTTAGTGAAGCAGTCATTGAAGCCATTAAAAGCAATGGAGTTAAATTAAGGGATGGCGACATAATTGTCGTCACACATAAAGTTGTATCAAAAGCTGAAGGGAGGGTCGTTGACTTAAATAGCGTTAATCCAAGCGGGAAAGCCTTAGAAATAGCTAGAGAAACAGACAAGGACCCTAGGCTAGTTGAGCTAATACTCCGGGAGTCTAGGGAAATCCTTAAGATCAGTGGCGGTCACATAATAGTCTTAACTAAGCATGGAATAGTCTGCGCTAATGCTGGAATAGATAAGTCAAATGCTGGTGGAGAAAGTTATGTAGTCCTACTTCCAGAAGACCCAGATCGCTCGGCGAGGGAAATAAGGTATAGAGTAATGGAGGAATTTGGCGTTAGAGTTGCAGTAATAATATCGGATACTTACGGCAGGCCGTTTAGAGAAGGGATGGTGAATCAAGCAATAGGTTTTGCTGGTATAAATCCATATAGAAATTACATAGGTAAGCCAGATAGAGATGGATATATAATGAGGGTGACGAGAGTAGCTATAGTAGATGAAGTTGCTGGAGCAGCTGAACTAGTGATAGGGCAAACTACTGAGAATACTCCATTCGCAATAGTTCGTGGAGTGGATTACGAGGAGTGTAGCGAGTGCAGCTTCAAGGACTTAGTCATGCCGAAGGAGAAGTGGCTGTTCCAATAGTGCCTAAGGCAAGCTATACTAACTTTATTAATACGTCTTAACACTGTTTAAGTAGGGATCTTCATTGGAGAAAGCTGTCGTAAGACTACTTAACGTTAGTGAAAGCATTGAGCGAGGCTTTTGCTCGTTCTGTGGAGCTTGCATCGCTGTCTGTCCATTCAATAATTTAAGCTATGAGTTAAGCAATCCAAGTAAGCCAACGCTAGGAGACTCCAAGTTCTGCAAGAAGTGTAAACAAACTCTATGTGTAAGCGTGTGTCCACAACTGAATGTCCCCAGAGAGCTTTTCTCAATTAATACTTATGTATTTAGCGAAGCATATGAAGCTAGGTCAACGATACCTGAAGTAATTAAAGTTGCGCAAGACGGGGGGGCTGTAACGAGTCTATTGATCGCTGGCCTTAAGCTCGGGCTATTTGATGCAGCTCTAGTTACTTCAAGAGATGAAGTGTGGCGCCCTAAACCATCTATAGCAGTAATGGATTGTGAAGTTATTGAAGCAGCTGGAACAAAATACGTTTATTCACCGACTCTTTTAGCATTAAAGGACTTGGCCTCAAGAAGGGGCGTAAAGTCTGTAGCAATTGTTGGACTGCCGTGTCAAATAATGGCTGTTGAGAAAATGAAGAGGCTTAGCCTAAAGCTATTTGAAGGCCTAAGCTTAGTGAGCATAGGGCTATTTTGCACTCACAACTTCACTTATGAAAAGATCCTTAGCTTAACTAATGATTTGAAAATAAAAATTGGGGACTTAACTAAGATCTCTATAAAGAAGGGGAAGTTAATTTTTACGACAAAGGATGGTGGAAGCGCTCTATATTCATTAAGTAAGGCGTCTAAAGACATGAGGACTGCATGTATGCAGTGCCCAGAATTCATCTCTCCTTACGCAGATCTAAACATAGGCAGCATAGGGAGCTCTGAAGGTTGGAGCACAGTGTTAGTTATGAATAGTATTGGTAGAAGAATCCTTGCAAAAGCAGTTGACTGGGGCTTTATTGAAGCTAAGCCTTTAAGCATTGAAGGGAGGGATGCAGTATTTAAATTCATTGAAAAGAAGGTTCGTGAATCCCTTGAAAAATATGGAGAGTACACTAGGAATTATGGAGATATAATTAACGCTGATCCATCTAAGTGGTGAACTGTAATTAAAGGCATATAGGCCTAATTAATACAGCTGGATAATGCCTGACCCTACTCATATCGCTCCAAAGGACTTCGCTAAAGCTCTCTCTACCTAAGTTTGAAACCATTTCTAAGACATTTCTGCCAAGTCCATAGCCCATCAGTTTATCAGCTAGCCTAGCTACTTTAAGTATGTTAGTGAGCCCAATCCACTTACCTGCATAGGCTACTGGCGTAGGATACTCTACAAATAACTCATTTAACGTTCTCCCAATGAAGTATGCTATTCCACCTAAGTCAATTACTCCCCTCACACTTGAAGGCCTTGTTGCTATCGCTAAGTTAGCAAAGTTCCTTAACTTAAAGGTTCTATCACTATCAACTATGAGTACTCCTAAGCTAGTCTTAAGCAGTTTAACTAAGTCATCTCTAAGGATCTTAGCTTCTTTGTCAGCATTCCTTATTGGAAGAGATACATACGTGTATGGTAAGTTAGTAGCATCAATGCCTGCCTCGGATAGCGGTTTAATGAAATGTTTCAACCCCCCTAGCTTCAGTGAAAGCTTCTTGTGAGATGCTATGTAGTTTAGAGGGGTTTTCAGTAAGAAGTGCCTTGTCCTCTCGTTAAAGAGTTCTCTGAGGAACTTTCCCCAAATAACTCTATTCACTATGTATGCAGCGAACTTTGTGAATGGATCTGGGTGAATAACGCCTTCATCGTATAGGAGCCCCTTAGATACGCAGAGGGCTTTCTCAGAAATAGCTATTAGATCTCCTGGTCTAACTAGGTTGCCGTAGACTCTAGCTATTTCACTAGCTACGTTAGTTCCCGGATACCAGTACTTGAATGGCTTTTTAATAGCCTTAAAGTAAGTTACTTTCAAAAAAATTACCTATTTACAAAGCTATTTAAACGATGGAATGACTTCCTCAGCTATTGTTTTTAAAGCCTCCTTCTTTTTCTTACCTATAGGAGATCCGAAGACTATGTGAGTTACACCTAGTTTAACCAGCTTATTTAACGAGTCTATGCATTCACTAGGAGTTCCATATATTGAGAATGCCTGCAGCATTTCCTCAGTTACATTAGAGAACGCTGTCTTAAAGTCCCCCCTACTTATTGCAGATGCTATTACTTGAGCTTTCTCAAAGCTTACTCCATGTCTCTCCAGAGCATTTCTTGGAGCACCTGCAACTATGAATGCAACTATCGGTAGTGCAGCTTTTCTCGCTTCATTCCTGTCCCTATCTATTGAAAAACATGTGTATGCAACTATGTCTAACTTATCAAATCTATCTCCAGCTGCCTCTTTGATTATTCCAACTGCTTGCTCATAGTCCTTTGGATTTGATGCATTTATTAAGACTCCATCACCTATTGAAGCAGCTAGCTTAAGCATTCTTGGTGCTTGAGCACCAATGTAGATAGGTATTTCATGTAGAGGCTTGTAATTTAGCTTAACTCCTCTTACTTTAATGAATTCTCCATTGAAGTCTACCGTCTCCCCCTTTAACAACTTCCTTATTACAGTAACGCTCTCTTCAATTGCCTTCAGTGGAGTCCTCCACTCTATGGATAGTTTTTCAAGGGTAGCTCTATCCCCAGCCCCTATGCCTAAGAGAGCTCTTCCACCTGATACTTCGTCTAGAGATGCTATTGCTGAAGCAGTCCATGCTGGGTTTACGATATATGGATTAGTGACTCCTGGGCCTAGGAGTATCCTATTAGTCCTTAACGCTATGCTGGACAGCGTTATGTAGACATTCCTATTGTTGTAGTGGTCGGTTATCCAAACAGTGTTTAACCCTAATTGCTCAGCTATAATGGCTAAGTCAACGAGCTCACTTATGGTGGTTGAAGGAACTAGCTCTAGACCAAACCTAAGTGGCATTAAATCACCTAAAACTATATTATTCATGGAGAACGCTATTATTCTTTTCCCTTTGCCTCCAAACGAGTTCTTCATCACTCTCACCTCCTTTAATTGCTTTATTCAGGGACTCCCCGACGGCTGTTGAACCTAATGGAGTGAGGCTTCTAGAGAAACAGAAGTCTTTAAATCCATTGATGTACTCATTCACTACTTAACTAGGAGCTATTTCCATTTTAGGGAAAAGCTTAGCTTATAAGCTATGAAGTATGGTCTCTCTTTTAGATAGCTCTGGGTAGTGATGAGTTGAGTTTAAGGAGGTTTAAACTCTATGTCAACAGTATGTATATTGCCCGTTAAAAGCTTCATTAATGCTAAGACAAGGCTTTCAAACATTTTGTCAAGGCATGAGAGAGTGGAGCTTGCTAAAGCAATGCTCATGGATGTCTTGTGCGCAATAGTTGAAGCCAAGGAAGTTAATGAAGTAGTGATTGTAACTCCTGGGAGAGATGTTGAGAAAGTCGCATTAGAATTTAATAAAGTCACTGTAATCAACGATCTTGGCCTAGGGCAAATTGAAGCAGTTAGAAAAGCGATGGAATATGTTGGAAAAAACTTTAGAGTCAGCAAATTGATTTTAGCTGTTGGAGATACTCCACTAATAACTAAAGAAGACGTAAGCTTCATTCTAAGCCAAGTCTACAGTGAACGCTGTATAGCGATGGTTCCATCAATTGATGGAGGAACAAACTTAATGGTTCAAAGCCCTCCGGGAGTCATAGATTTAATGTATGGACCTGGGAGCTTTCGTAAACACTTGAGTAAAGCTCTGGGGAGTGGAGTCAAGACTTCGATATACTTATCAGAGGGGGCAGTAATTGATGTAGATGACTCAAGAGATCTTGTTGAACTAATGCACATGTGTTCAAGCATTCCTCGCGGAGTAGGCATTAATACATGTAGATTAGTAAAGGGTTTAGTAAAGAGTTAATTTGTTGGAGAACCATTTTAAAAAGACTGGTGTCTTAATTGAAGGTATTAGCATTATCAGGTGGTACGGGAACTCCAAAGCTTTTAGAAGGTTTTGAGGGAGTTATAGGCCAAGAGAACATCAGTGTTGTAGTTAATACATCTGATAACATCTGGCTAAATGGATTATACATAGCTCCAGACATTGACTCAATAACATATCTCTTTTCAAGACTACTAGACGTTGAGCGTGGCTGGGGAATTAAGGGAGATACCTTTAACTCATTTGAAGCACTAAAAACTTATGGAGCACAGGACTGGTTCTACATAGGTGATAGAGACTTAGCTACTCATCTATATAGAACTCACTTATTGAATAAGGGGTATTCACTGACTAGTGTAACTAAGTACATAGCGTCTAAGCTAGGCGTTAAAGCCTCTGTGCTACCCATGTGTAATGAACACGTTGAGGCTAGAGTACTGACGGATCATGGGGATTTACATATACAGGAGTACTTAGTTAAACATAAGCTGAAGCCAAAGGTATACGGCATAACGTTTAGTGGAATAGATAAGGCAAAGGCACCTCAAGAAGTCCTCAAAGCCATTGATGAAAGTGAACTAGTAGTCATAGGTCCAAGCAACCCCATAAATAGCATTGGCTCCATATTAATGGTGCCTGGAATTAGGGAGAAAGTAGTTGAAAAGAGGAGGAAGGGGACACCGATCATAGCTGTATCGCCAATAATTGGAGGAAGGCCTCTAAAGGGTCCAGCCCACATATTCCTAAGCGCACTAGGCTATGAAGCATCTTCATTTGGAGTAGCTGAAGTATATGCTGATGTAGTAACTGCAATAATAGTGGATAGAGTTGATGAAATGGAGGCATCAAGGATAAGGAGCAAGCTTGGCTTAACGACTTACATCGAGGACATAGTTATGAAAGATCTAGAGGGTAAGGTTAAGTTAGCTAAAAGAATCCTCGATATAGCTAAGGAACTAGGCGGGCATTAATCAGTAGAATCACTGTTAGTATAGCCGTATTCAATGCTATAAAGACAACATCTCTCTTACACATCTTAAGATCTCTGTAAAAAGTTCTTTCTCTTAAGCCAAAGCACCTTGCCTCTAGAGCCTCTGCTACATTGACTACTCTCTCCAACAATACCTTAGTTACTGAAGTAAGCATGTACGATAACTGCTTCACGCCTTCTAGAACGTTTAAGCCCCACTTTACTCTAAACCCTCTTATCTTAAAGTAATCATGGGCGTTGAGAATGTCTCTTGCAACTGTCGGCACAAACCTTATTGTTAATGAGAATAAGTATGCTTGTTTAAATGGAGTGCCAAACTTTACTAGTGTTTGCGCAATATCTTCTGGAGAACTTGTTGAAAGAACAGCTATGAGTAGTAGCGAGATATTCGCTATTCTTAAAGCCGTGGATGTTGCATTGAGAGTGGAGTAGATTAAAGGCTCTTTAAGTAAAGCTACATGTGTAACTACTAAAAGTGTTATTAAGAAAAGTAGTGTAAGAGCTATGGGTTTAACTGCTTCTATAAACTTTCTTACATGATAGCCAGCTAGTATAAGGGATACTATATAGCAAAACAGTAGTGCTTGTCCAAGAAGTTTATTGACTATTGAGATAGCTATCAATGCTATAACCATGTATATCAACTTAGCCCTAGGATCTACTTTATACAATAGTGCGTCGGCTTCCTCAACGCGGTATATGAAGCCCTCATATACTCCTCTAATCGCTTGCTCTACAACACCCATGGCCATCGCCTAAGCGCTCCATAGCTATTGATAGAAATTCCTCAACACTTATAGGCTTATTTAATGCATTAAAACACTTCCTTAGTTCACTGAAGAGCTTTGGTACAGTAGGTGTAGTTAAGCGAGCTCTAACTAACTCCATGTAGTCGTATAGTACTTCACTGAGGCTGCCGTAGGCAGTAATCCTCCCTTCATTTAAAATAGCTACTTCGTTAAATGCCTTTGAGACAAATTCAACATCGTGTGAAGATGCAATTACAGTCTTATTACTCTCTACTAACTGCCTTATGATTCTAGCTAGTGCTTCTCTATAGCGCTTATCTAAACCCATCGTTGGCTCATCAATTACTACTACTTCAGGGTCGTGGGATAGGGCTATGGCTATTGATGCTAGTCTCAGCTGGCCATAGCTGAGCGTAGAAGGATCTTCATTTAAGAGACTTCCTATACCTATGGATTCAGCAATGCGTTCAATTCTATCCTTAATGCATTTATCAGGGTATTTAAAGTTCTTCAATGTAATGATTAGTTCATCTCTAATTGATGGTGCAAAGAACATGTAGTTAGGGTTTTGGGGGATGAAGCCAACGTATTTAGTGAGCTCTTGGAAGCCCATGACTTGGACATCAATCCCAAAGACCTTCACTACTCCTCTCTGGGGCTTTAGGAGTCCAACTATGTGTTTCAATAGAGTCGTTTTCCCAGAGCCGTTAGCGCCCATTATTGCTATAGAAGTGCCTCTATTGATAACGATGCTCAGCCCTTTGAGGACGTAATCACTGTTGCTCAAGTACTTGAACCATACATCAATGAGTTCAACTGCAGGGCTTTTATTCAACAACCCAGTATTCCTCTAAGTAACTCAATTGCTTCTGCTACACTTAATGGGATTTTGCTGCAATAACCAGCGTTCTTAAGGGCCTTAAACAATGTGATTAGCGTTGGCTCATCTACATCAATGCTGCTTAATACTCCTTCACTAACCAAGCTACGTACATCTCTGTAGACAAGTGCTCTGCCATCGCTTAATACTATCACGTTATCTACAAAGGGAAGAGCGTACTCTACCCTATGCTCAGAGATCACTACTGTCTTTCCACACTCTCTTTTTAAGTAGTTCAATAAATTCATTAAGTCAACAGCTGTCAAAGGCTCTAGAGTGGATGTAGGTTCATCTAACACTATTATATTTGGATCTAGGGCTAGTACAGAGGCTATGGCGACCTTAAGCATTTCACCTCTGGAGAGTTCATGAGGTACTTTATACCTCAGCTTATCTAAGCCCAATTCCTTGAGTACAGAGTTTACTTTACTCAAAATCTCGCTAGGCCTTAAACCTACGTTTTCTAGTCCAAAAGCTACTTCGCTCTCTACACTAAATGTCAATAACTGGTTTTCAGGCTCTTGAGAGACCATGCCTACGTACTTCGAGAGTTCAGCTATTGAAGCACTTCTAGTGTCAACTCCATTGACTCTTACACTCCCTCTAAATTCCCCTCTATAGAACCATGGTATAAGTCCATTGAAAAGCCTTAGAAGCGTTGTCTTCCCCGATCCTGTGGAGCCTACTACTAAGTTAAACGATCCTTCTTCAATGTCTAAAGAGACTTCTTTAAGAACCCACTTTAAGCCACCCCTATACTTAAACCAGCAGTTCCTTACTTCAATTACTGACTTAGGCAATGCTACTCCCACATTTTCCAGAACTTCTCTACACTTAAGTATGCTGCATAAGCTACTCCAATGTTTATTAAAGCCATAGTTAAATTAAATGCATATAGTGGAGCTATGAGGATCTTAGCTACTTCCTTAGACATACCTATTAGTGGTGGAAGCACGTAATAGTTCATGAAGGCCATGACTGTTGCTCTAGTGAATGCTGGAACGGTAAAAGCTAATGCAATAGTTATCCAAGTTTTTGTAGAGCGCTTCTCCCTATTCACTCTTTTGAAGAAGTAATGTAGTGGAATTATTGTAGATAGTTCAGCTACTCCTTTAAATAATGAGCCTATCCAGTTTCCACGAATCAATATGCCTATGCAAGCGAGTAACTGTACTGGCACTCCTACATCTAATCCATATAGTAGTGTAGCTAGTGTAGCTGGAATCCCTATAGCATCCCATGAAATTCGGGGGAGTAGGGGGAATGGGACTCCTATTGGCACAAGGCCTAATACTATTGCTAATGCACCAAACAAAGCTATAGCTGAAAATTTCACTGCTGTAAGAGTCAAGCTATACACCAATATTTTTGCTAAAGCTCACTCCGTATTTAAGCGTAAGTGCTTGAGTTAACATTAATTAATATACTAGCCATGAGTACTATAATTAGTGGAGTGTGTCGCTATGTTAAAGGTAGGTGAAGTAATTATTGAAGACACTTTTGCAGAAGCATTCCCAATGTACGCTACTAGAATAGTTGTTACAGCCATTAACCGTAACTGGGCTTTAACAGCTGCTCGCAATGCCACTGGCTTTGGAACATCAATAATAGGGTGCCCCGGTGAAGCAGGCATAGAGGCATTTATTTCGCCGAAAATAACGCCTGACGGACGTCAGGGAGTAGCTATACAAATATACCACAGCGATCCTGGGAGCCTTAAGCTAGTTACAATAATGAGAGTTGGGCAGTCTATTCTAACGTGTGCAACTACTGCTGCATTTGATGGACTTCCAAGAGTTAGGAGGAGGATGAGTGTTGGTAGAGCGCTAGCGAAGTTTGGCGATGGATTTGAGAAAGAGGACTCTATCAGTGGAAGAAGGGTGTGGAGAATACCAGTTATGGAAGGAGAGTTCGTAATTGAAGACTCCTTTGGTGTAGTAAAGGGAGTTGCAGGCGGCAACATACTCATACTAGCTAAGACGCAGAGCTCTGGCCTACTTGCTGCTGAAAAATCAGTGAAAGCCATACGCCAATACTCAAAGTACGTAGTGACTCCATTCCCTGGGGGGATAGTGCGTTCAGGATCTAAAGTCGGCTCACTTAAGTATCCAAAGCTCAGAGCTACAACAAACCACTTGTACTGCCCAGCCATTAAGGATATAGTTAAGGATACACGCATTCCTACAGAAGTAAGCTCCGTCTATGAAATAGTCATAAATGGACTTAGGAAGGAGGATGTGCTTAAATCCATGGGGATAGCCATTAAGGCAGCTGCAAGCGTTCCTGGAGTAGTGAAAATTGATGCAGGGAATTATGGTGGAAAGCTAGGCCCATATCACTTTTATCTAAGAGATGCACTGGAGTCAGTAAAGGAAGTTGATGTAAAGGTTTAATATAGTAAATAACGTTAGATGAACTAGGGGAGAGTTCTCTTAAGAGGGGTATGTATGTTGGATAAAGTAATAAAGATCTGTATATTAAAGATGGGCTGTATAGCTTCAGCGCCATTGCTTGAGTACATCTTAGATGAAAGAGCTGATCGTAAAGACATAGAGGTTAGAGTACTTAGTGTTGGATCAAAGCTAGCTCCAGAAGACTATGGAGTTGAACTAGCTGAAAAGGGGTTAAAGGAGGAGTGCGACCTATACATTGTTGTCAGCCCCAATGCCGCCTTGCCAGGCCCAACTAAAGCTAGAGAAGTCCTTAGGGAGAAGGGGAAGAGCGTCATAGTTATATCAGATGCACCAGCTAAGAAAATAACTAAGGAACTTGATGAAAAGGGGTTTGGCTACATAATTGTATTAGCTGACTCAATGATTGGCGCTAGAAGGGAGTTCCTGGATCCAGTTGAAATGACTATATTCAACGGTGATATAATTAAAGTGCTAGCAATTACAGGAGTCTATAGGCTTATTCAAGTGGAGGTAGGTAAAGTCATTGATGGATTGAAGCGCGGTGAAAAACCAGTTCTTCCCAGAGTTGTTGTAGATAAAGAAATAGCTATTAATGCAGCTCAGTTTAAGAATGCGTATGCTAAAGCAAAAGCCATGGCTGCTTATGAAGTAGCTAGGAAGGTAGCTGACTTAACGACTGAAGGATGCTTTGTAGTTAAGGAGAGCGAGAGATATATACCTATAGTAGCTGCAGCTCATGAAATGATGAGGTATGCAGCCTTACTAGCTGATGAAGCTCGTGAGATAGAGAAGTATGGAGATACATTAGTTAGGACTCCTCACAGCACTGAGGGAGCCATACTATATAAAGAGAAGTTGATGGAGAAGCCGCAAGTGAGGGGCTGAAGTCTTTTGTATTTAATTAAAGACAATGTTTTTTCCCTAATAACCGGCAGGACGATTACTCAAGGAATATCCATGGAGAGCGAGGGTAAGTTCAGCAAGGAGTACTTCAAGGCAGTTGCATTAATTGAAATGAATCCCACTGATGTAAGTAAACTAGGGATTAGAGATAGAGCCAAAGTTATAGGTGAGTGCGGTGAAGTAGTTCTTCCAGTAAAAGCAAGCAACGATGTTCCACCTGGAGTGGTCTTTATACCCATGGGGCCTTGGGCTAACTTCATTTTAAGTTCTATAACTGATGGAACTGGGATGCCTACAGTAAAGGCTGTTAGAGTAGCCATAGAGGCAACTAATGAAGAAGTTACTTCATTAATCGACATACTTAAAGCCGTGAGGGCAAAGAGCTTAGAACGCATCCCCCAGGAGAGGCCTATTAAAACTGGAGAGAAGAAAGTGTTTGAAGACGTTCCATGCCCGTTCTGCGGAGATCTATGTGATTACCTTAGAATAGAGCTTGATGGAGAGAGAGTTGTTAGAAACATCGGTGGGTGTGCTATATCAACAGCTAAGTTTCTCAACTATCATAAGGACCGAGTTCTAAAACCATTCATAAGGAGCGGCGGGAGGCTTGTTGAAGTAAGCCTTAATGAAGCCCTGGAAGTAGCATCAGAGATAATTGCTAAAGCCAAGTACCCACTCCTATATGGATGGTCGAATACATGTAATGAAGCAATAGAGTTAGGCGTTGAACTAGCTGAAGTAACTCGTGGAGTGATAGATAATACTTCAACCATCTGCCACGGCCCAACAATCCTTGGAGCTCAGGAAGTGGGCTCCGTTAGATCAACTTTTGGTACAATAATTCAATTAGCGGACTTAGTGATATTCTGGGGATCTAATCCAGCACACGCTCACGCCAACCACTATGCTAGGCTCGTAATGAGTGAGGGTAAGTACGTTAAGGGACGTAAGGAGAGGAAAGTAGTAGTAATAGATGTTAGGAGGACTCCTATAGCAAGCATGGCTGATTTATTCATAAGGATAGAGCCCGGCAGAGACTACGAGCTTATAACTGCTTTGAGGATGGCGATAAAAGATCTTGAGATAGAGGCTAAAGAGATCGCGGGTGTTTCAAAGGAGAAAGTTCTTGAGTTAGCTGAAATGGTGAAGACAGCTAATTACGGCATAGCATTCATTGGAGTTGGATTAACAATGACGGGGGCTAAGCATAGAAACTTACAGGAGTTAATAAAGCTTGTACAAGAGTTAAATGAGTGGACGAAGTTCGCTATAATACCTATGAGAGGGCATTACAATGTCTCTGGCGCAAACAACGTAGATCTATGGCTAACGGGCTATCCTTATGCAGTTGACTTCTCGAGAGGCTTTCCAAAAATGATTCCTGGAGTAACTACAGCTGTAGACCTGCTTTCAAATAGTGAAGTAGATGCAGCACTAGTTGTTGCAAGCGATCCAGTTGCACACTTGCCTAGGAGGGCTGTTGAACACTTATCTGAAATACCTGTTGTAGTAATTGATGCAAAGTGGTCTCTTACTACAACTGTTGCAGACGTAATTATTCCAACGGGACTTGTTGGAATAGAGTGTGAGGGAACTGCTTATAGAATGGATGACATTCCACTTAGAATGAAGAAGCTAGTTGATCCTCCTCAAGGAGTTCTATGCGATACCGAGATCTTATCCATACTTCTTGATAAAGTAAAGGCTAAGAGGGGAGTAGTTTGACTCAAATAATTATTAGAAATGGCTTAGTCTACGATCCACTGAATGGAGTTAATGGAGAAGAAATTGATATAGGAGTCAAGGACGGTAGAATAGTTGACCCCTCTGAGATCAATGTTGCAGAGGCCATTAACATAGATGCTAAGGGGAAGGTTGTTATGCCTGGGGGGATAGATATACATTCACATATAGCTGGCCCTAAAGTAAATGTCGGTAGACTCATTAGGCCTGAAGACCACTACTTAACTAATATCCCTCATCGCTTGCCCTATAAGAGGGCTGAAACAGGGCTTACAGTCCCTAATACATTTAAGATAGGCTATGAGTACGCTAGAATGGGTTATACTCTTGTAGCTGAACCAGCGAGTCCTCCTATAAAAACAAGGCATACTCACGAGGAGCTTAACGCTATTCCAATGATAGATAAAATGACTTTTATACTCGTTGACTCAAATTGGATAGCTCTTGACTTAATTCAAGGAGGTGAGAAAGAAGTTCTTGCTGCATACTTAGGCTGGCTTCTATATGCGACTAAGGGCTATGCATTAAAGATAGTTGATCCAGGCTCAGATGTAGCTTGGATGATGAAGGGGAAGGGCATAGATCTAGATGAACAGATCCCTGGATATAACTTGACTCCAAGGGATATAATTAAGGCAACTGGTGAAGCAGCTCAAGTACTTAACTTACCTCACAAAGTACACGTCCACTGCAATAGACTTGGGTATCCTGGAAACTACGCTACAACACTTAAGACTATGGGCTTAACTAAGGATATAACTAAGCTATCTGAGAAACCAGTGCTTCACATAACTCACGTACAGTTCACTGGCTATAAAGGTGATTCCTGGACTAATTTAGAGAGCGGTGGTGAAGACATAGCTAAGGAATTAAATGCAAACCCTAACGTAACCTTAGACTTAGGTCAAGTTATCCCAGGTAGGCCTGCTACAACTATGACTGCTGACGCTCCATTTGAATATGTCTTATATCACTTAACTCGCTGGAAGTGGAGTACAAGTGATGTAGAAGTAGAAAGTGCTTCAGGCATAGTTCCATATAGGTATCGGAAGAAGAACTATGTGAATACTATACAGTGGACTATAGGGCTTGAAGTAGCTTTACTATCCAGGGATATGTGGAGGATTTACTTAACAACAGATCATCCCAATGGAGGTCCATTCATAGATTACCCTAAGGTAATTGCATGGCTAATGAGTAAGAAGGCTAGAGAGGACTTCATGAGGGAGCTCAGCCAGAGGGCTTTGAGAAAAACATCTCTACCAGCTATAGATAGAGAGCTGTCTCTATACGACATAGCTGTAATTACTAGAGCTGCTTCAGCAAAACTCCTAGGGCTTGAAAAGACTAGGGGTCATTTAGGATTGGGGGCTGAAGCAGACATAGCGATCTACGACATTGATCCAAGGAGAGTTGACTTAAGCAAGCAGTATGATAAAGTGATTAGGGCTTTTAGAAGAGCTTACATGACTATAAAGAGTGGAGAAATAGTTGTAAGAAATGGAGAGATAGTTAGAACTACTTATGGTAGAACTATCTACGTGAAGCCTGAGCTACCAATAGACTTACTTAAAGATTTAGAGAAAATGATCTCAGCAAAGTTCAAGCAGTACTACTCTATATCGCTCAATAACTTCATCATAGGAGAGCACGAGTTGAAGAAAGGCGTAGAAGTAGCTTTAAAAACACACTTAAGGTGAATAACTTGGCTGGTGTGAAGACTACTTATGTAGTTAAGCTAAAGTCTAAGCCTACAGTGCCCATTGACTCAAGAAATATTTCTCCAGATAAATTTGCTGGAAGAAGTCTATCTGACATCAAACTTTTAAAAGTCTTAGAGGGAGGCAGAGAGACTGTTTTAGAGGAATTATTTGATCTAGAGGGCCCAACTACAGCTGTAAGAGAGCCTGGAGAAATAGAAATAGTAATTACTGGTCCTGAGACAAGTAAGCTAAAGTACTTAGGCTACAAAATGAGTAATGGCAAGTTAGTTGTTAAAGGCGATGTAGGCCACCTAGCTGGATACAAAATGTCTGGAGGAAGCATTGTTATTGAAGGCGGAGCTGGAAGCTACCTTGGGGCAAAGATGAAGGGGGGAACTATAGAAGTTTTTAGAGATGTAGGTGACTTCGCTGGTGGAAAGCTGCAGGGAGAAAAGCCTGGTAAAGGAATGTCTGGAGGCACAATAGTTGTACACGGTAATGCAGGTTCTCAAATAGGTGTTGGAATGAGTAAGGGGACGATAATTGTTGAGGGAAGCGCTAAAGTACTTGTAGGAGCATTCATGACGGGGGGCTCAATACTAGTTCAGAGAAGCTGCGGTGGATTTGCTGGAGCTAGAATGACTGGAGGCAAGATAGTTATTGGTGGAGCTGTAGAGAGTGTTCTCCCAAGCTTCTACGTAGATTCAATGGTTCCTTCAGCTGGCGTAAAGGGGAGAACGATCAATAAGCAATTCATGGTATTCATTGGAGATGTATTAGTTGATGGAAAGGGCATGCTCTACGTTGCATATGAAGATAACAAATTATTACTTGAGCAGTATAGGGAATTAGTGGAGGTGGCTTTAATTGAGTAGATCTATGAATAAAATAACCGTAGACTTAATCATGAGAGCCATTGATTTAAGGAGGGAGTTGAGAATAGGCCTAACTAAAGTAGGTGGAGCTACAGTAATCGACATGGGTTTAAAAGCTCCCGGGGGATTTGAAGCAGGGCTATGGCTTTCTAAGATATGCATGGGTGGTTTAGGACAAGTGTCGTTGACAAGCTTTCATATTAGTGACATAATTGTCCCAGCAGTCAATGTATATACGGACCATCCGTTGGAGGCATGTATGGCTTCGCAATACGCTGGATGGAGGATTAAAGTTGGAGACTACTTCGCTATGGGAAGCGGGCCTGCTAGAGCATTAGCTAAGAAACCTAAGGGGCTCTACGATGAAATAGCTTACTCAGAGGAATCTGATGAAGCTGTAATAGCTCTTGAAGCAGATAGGTATCCAAGTGAAGAAGTGATAAAGTACATAAGTGATTCAACGAACGTTAGCCCAGGGAACTTGTATGTAATTGTAGCTCCAACTAATAGTGTTGCTGGATCAGTGCAAGTAAGTGCTCGAATAGTTGAGACAGGCATACATAAATTTCACTCAATAGGATTCGACATTAAGGCCATAAAGTACGGCTTTGGAATAGCTCCTGTAGCTCCACTGCACCCTAATTCATTAGTAATGATGGGGAGAACTAACGATATGCTTCTATACGGTGGCTCAACTTTCTACATAGTTGACTACCCTGATGAATTGAAGTTGAAGAATTTTGTTGAGCAAGCGCCTAGCACTGCATCAAAGGATTACGGGAGGTCTCTAGCTGAAGTAGTTATGGAGGTAGGAGTAGAGTTCCTCTATAAACTTGATCCAAAGGTGTTTGCTCCAGCTGTTGTAGAAGTAAATAGTGTTAAGAGTGGTTTAACGTATAGAGCAGGCTACGTAAACTATGAGGCTTTAAAAAGATCTATTGGCTTATAAAACCACTATTTTTTCAACTTATCAACAACATACTTTACTATTTCCATAGCTATGTTTTTTTCTACAACGCTTTGTAAACCACTCCACCCAGGTTGACTGTTTACTTCAAGAACATATGGAGATCCTTTTACTACAGCTATGTCTACACCTGCTACTTCGCATTCAAGTACTTTTGCAGCCTTTAGAGCTAAATCCTCTATAACTGGGTCGAGTTTATCAATTCTTTTAGGCATAGCTCCTTGAGCTACGTTAGTCTTCCAAGAGTCTGCTGGAGCAATGCGGTACATTGCTGCTAGGACTCTATCACCTAGAATGAACGCCCTTATGTCAATGCCTTTGTGCGGCAGAAACTCCTGTAGATAGAGTACGTGTCTTGTGAAAACCATTGATCTAAGTACTTCCCACAGCACGTCTCTATCTCTAACCCTAGTGCTTCCATGACCTCTTGATCCAAAGACTGGCTTAACTACAACGTCAGAGCTCTTCAATAGATCTAGTCCTTTAAGAGCTAGGCTTGAGCGTTCAGTGACAATAGTTCTTGGCACTGGCACTCCATGCATCTTCAGTATGTAGAGGGATCGGAATTTATCAGTGCATTTCTCTATGGCTGAAGGCCTATTGATTACCTCTACTCCACTCTCATGTAGGGCGTACAGTAAGTCGAGCCTAAATATGGCTTGATCAAGGCTTGATCTGCCCAGAGGCCTAACTATAATTGCTGGGACTTCTTTAATTAAGTCAGCGCCTTTTGCAAACAGCTTAACGCCTCCTTCATTAATGAAGGCCACTATATCGCTGAACTTAAATGGCAGAGGCGTGTGGCCTAAAGCCTTAATTGCTTCAATAAGCCTTGTAGAAGCCCAACCTTGTTGATTTCTAGTTAACACACCGATCATCATGTTTACTAATGCCTCTGGCATTCACTCAAAGTAATGAGTTAAAGAACTAATAACGTTATCTGACCTTCCAGCCATTAATGAGGAAACAGCCTTTATGGAGGATTATAAAGTCATAGACTCATCGATCGCGTTGGAAGTAGGTTATTAGGAGTTAGAGAGAGTTGCTGTAATGAAGGAGTTCTAGCGATCTATGGGTTAGCTACAAATACTTGAAGTATTGTGAATAGTGTAGTATCACTAGTATCTTTCTCTACGGAGTGAAGGGCGTTAGTTGGCATTTAATTCTCTCTTAACCCATAGTTTACCTTTCCTAATCCACTCTCTTCTGACATCACTATGTATTCTCTGTATGCTCCTCATGAATTCTTCATCAATGTATAGTGGCTTTCCATCCTCCATGATTTCCATTATGAAAGTGCTTCCATTCTTTAGTTTTTTAATGAATGTCTCTGTGTTCATTCCTATTGGATTGACGTTTGGGAACTCGTAGTCGTATAGAAGTACGTAGGCTTCCCTTGGATCTACTGGAAGATCGTCTGCTACAACGAGTACGTCGATGTCACTTGAGTCTGTGAAGTCTCCTCTAGCTCTAGAGCCAAAGAGTATAATTAGCTTAAGTCTATTTATCCTTCTTGAATATCTCTCAACTAGCTCTCTCAACAACTTCTATCACCCACTTCAATACTTTTTCAGCACACGATATGCAGCTTGAAGCATCTTTAACAGTATAGTAGTCAGCTGGAGAACCCTCGTCATAGACGTCGGGGTATCTAGATGGTATGTAGTGTTTATCTAAGTGAGTTGCACAGTCCTTAATTTCACTAGGCATTTGTAAGCCTACTTCAGCTGCGAGAAAAGTTATGGAGTGCCCCCGCCGCTCTTTATGTAAGTAGTTCAGTAAGGCCTTGAAGGCCTTCTCAGCGGCTTGATGCGATTCATAACATGACTCCTCATATAATCCCTCTCTAAAGTTAACTCGAGCAGACAACAGGTTTCTCTCAGCTTGCTTTAACCAATCCCTGTAGCGTGAAACCATTTAACGTCACTGCCTCTTAACTAAGCTAGGTTATAGCAAGCTATAAATCCTAGTGTGAACAGTTCGTTGAGTAGCTAAATACTTGTACTTCGCTCTTAAAGTCCTAAAGTCCTTGTAAAGCTGCAGTAATCCAACTACTTTTAATGAATCGCTAATGCCTTGCTTCAGGAGCTGTTCAATACCGTGTGAAATCCTTTGCCCAATGGCCTTGCATTAGCTTAATGAGCTTCCCATAGCTATGCTCCACTACATGAGTTGATCCTTCTACTGAATCTCTAGAGCTTTAGCTGCAGTATACGAAGTAGGGGGTCTTGGTTGCTATTTAGCTGTTGGTGTAGTTAATGCGTAGTTAACTGTACTGCTGGGTAGTTAACTGTGTGTATAGTGCAGTAGATGTTGACTGTCTTTAAGCCTATAGGATCTAGGGTTTTTAGCACTTATGCTCGTAGAGTACTCCTTCATCAATTATGTGAAGAACTCTGATCCCCTTTAAGCATATAGTGCTTGATATGAATCTTCTGTGGCACTTAAACCACTGCTTTTCACTACACATTATTGCTATAGAGCCTTTACATTTATTTATTAACTCAATTAATTTCTCTACTCCTTCTTCATAGCTTCTAGTCTTCATGTACTCTCTATATCCTCCAGATCTATATCCACCTAAGGATTCTCCAAGCCACGCGTACTCTACTCCAATAGTGTTTAAGTATTTTTCTAAAGCACTCCTATTGAACCATGGAGCTCTTCTACTGCTTGGAAACCTCCTGACGTCAACTACTAGCGTTACTCCATAAGCCTTAAGTAACTCCAAGAACTTCTCTATAGCTCTATCGCTATGGCCTATGGTGTAGACTTGTTTAAATGATGTGCTCACGCAGTCTTCCTCAATTAAGATAGAGCTCTCCTAAAGATATTAAAGTTGCTTCATGAATACTTTTAATAGCTAAAGGAGGCCTTACTTATAGTGCATGGGTGTATGTATGTTGAACAATGGCTTAATTGAATTATTCTTCGTATTTCTTAAAGTAGGGTTATTTATGTTTGGAGGAGGATATGCTTCTATAGCTCTACTCCACAGAGAGCTCGTCGTTGAGCATAGGTGGCTTAGTGAAGAAGAGTTTGCGGATATAGTTGGTTTAGCTGAATCTACTCCAGGGCCTATAGCAATTAATTCAGCTACTTACGCAGGCTATAGACTGCATGGACTCATAGGATCGCTTATTGCTACTGGAGGCATTGTATTGCCAGCATACTTAATAATGGTTTCACTAGCCTCGCTTTTAGCAAAGTACTTAGATAACCCCTGGACTAAAACAGTGTTTAGGGGAATTAATGCAGCTGTTGTTGCACTAATACTCTACTCATTAATTATTTTAGCTAAAGCCAACTTTGTGGAGGGCGGTGGAATTAAAGCAGTATCAATAGCCATATTCCTATTCAGCTTAGTACTACTAGTGTCTTTAAGACTCCACCCAATGTACGTTATATTAGCATCAATAGCTTTAAGCACAATTCTTAAGCTAATTGGAGTATAGTAAGTGAAGTGGGGAAAGACGAGGATACGTGTATCAACACTCAGTCTGCAAAAGCCATCTAAAGCACTGAGATCACTACAGTAATACTTCATTAAATCTCCTGAAGCTCAACAAGCACAAGGGATATTGCTCAAAGAAGCCAGCCCTACTTAAGAGATTTATGAAACGTATTACCTAAGTAAATCATATACTCAGTTAAGTAATCAAATACAGTGAATTAAGAGTCTGTTCTCTATATCAATTAACAATACTTGAATATATCATAATACATATTTGACAATGTCAATATTTATCATATCATAACATAATTAATGTAATAATAGATTCTAATATATAAGATATTTATAATTAATTGATATAATTAATTGTACTTAGACTAAATTGTGGCTACTGAATAACTATCGTTATAACTGTGGATTTACACAGATGCTAAATATGGCTTTGTAAATAAAGCTATTTAAGTCTACTTACAACTATAGCATAATATTGGTGGAGCAATTGAGGACGAGTCATGTTGGAAGCTTCCCACTATCTTACTCAAAGCAGAACTTAGAGGCTGTAATCATTGACTTAAAGGACGTTGGAATAGACGTCCCTCCATACCCTCAGTTGAGGAACTTCATTGATATCTATGTAGAGCCACTCCTACGTGAAGGAGTAGTAATGAAGAGTGGGTTAACATACTGCATTAATTTAAGTAGAATTGATTTAATTGACGATGTTGAAGTATTTGTCCCTGAAGCTGAAGAATCCATTGCATTAATGAAGAAGCTTTTATTTAAGTGGTTTCGAGCACCTGTTACAGGAGCATTTACTTTAGCTTCAAAAATATATGTTGAGGGCGGAAAACGTGATCTTTGGTCAAGCCTTTTATCAAGGAGGGACGTAGTTTTAAACTACGTTGTTCCATACGTAAGGAAAGCAGTTGAATATATGGCTAAGTTAGGCTATACTACAGTGTTCCTAGATGAGCCTATACTGGGCTTAATTATTGGAACTCATAAGATAATGTTTAACTATAGTGAAGAAGATGTAGTTAATGCAATAAATAGCATCTATAGAGGCTTAAGCATAGAGAAAGGAATACATATATGCGGTAAAATACCGAGTAGAGTATTCAAGCTTCTAGTAAGAATAAGAGAGCTAAACTACCTAAACTTAGAGTTCTATGAAGCGAGGAGTAATCTAAAAGTAGTAGAAGCAGAGCTACTTGAAGAAGGATCTAAGTACATAGCTCCAGGAGTAGTGAGCTCTGTAAAGCCTAGAGTAGAGGAATTAAGTGAAGTAATTGCTTTACTGAGCGAAGTCATAAAGGTAAGCAATGGTAAAATAGATCTAGTCTCAGCTGACTGCGGCTTCGGAGGACTTGGCGGAGTAATTTCAAGAGAGGAGGCTTACAGAATTAGCTTAGAGAAGCTAAAAGTATTGAAGAAAGCTGTAAAAACACTTAATCCCCAGAGTCACATAGATCTATCTACATAGCATAGTAGCCTGAAGTTAATAAATCGCCTCCGTATTTTAAGGATAAACTAAGGTTCTACTTGATTCCAATACGCACAACTTGAACTAAGTTTCGAGATTTTTAGATGACACTAGTCCCATTTGTTTTAATAATGGAGCTTTGAAAATTACAAACAGACATTCAGAGTTTTAGTTTAGTAAATCTAAAGGATGAAAAACAATCCCCTTGAGTATAGTGATTGCATTCGCTCTGCATTATGGTTTAAACTATGCTCAATGTAATCAAGTCGTTAGAAATGTTCTTATTTCCCCCTGTAGCAAAAAGTTGAACAGATCAACTTTAAAGAACCCTAACTCTATTAATAAGTAATTGTTAAATGCTATCTCACACCTAGGTTTTATCCATGCCCTCCCACTTCTTGTTTATAAATTTCACAAAGATTCCATCATTGAGTAACTTTACTTTTAGATAACGTGAGATCTCTAATCCTCGCTTTTTACACTTATCCATATGCTAATACTATTATTGCTATATTGCTATTAAGTAAACGTTGTATTGCTATAGTTATTCATTTTAATCACTCGGAGGTCTAGAAGAAAGAACCTTTTTGTCACCTTGATAAAGCTCGTCGCCTTCATATAAGGAGAAAGGCCAGTCTTCTACATCAATAAATCTTTCTTCTAAAGTTATCAAATCTTTAACTTTCATTTTGGCAGTTTTCCATCTAATATGTTCAGCGTCAAATTCCCCTTCAATACTATAAGCTTCAAAAAGAGGTTTTTCAGGATTTCGCGGATCCCATAATTTCCTCGGGACTCCATAAACTTGTCTATATTTTACTCCATTAAAAAGAGGAATTATAAAACTTCTACCACTACTATCTTGAACATAGATTGAAGCGTAGCGAAAATCATCGTGGGGGTTTGCCCAAACAACAAATTTCTTCGGTTCCAACTCTGCTTTATCTTTAGCCATGCTTTATATTATTGAGAGTTATAGTTAATAAATCTTTCAGCATCTTCATAATTTTGAGTTCTAGAGCTCCGCAAACATTGCACTAACTTGCTAAGTTATTTAGGAAAAGATCTATTGTTTCGCTTATGGTCATCGTCGAAATTATTAAACCTATTTTAAGTGCAATGAAAAGAGCTTTCATTATTGCTGCTTTTCCAGTATTGTTCTTACCAATGAAAGCTTAGTTCAAGCTTTCATTAGTGGCAATGAATAGATATTTATGAACTTCATTGATCTGAGTTCCATTTGAGTACATCCTCATTCCAACTTTTGAGAACTACCTTATAAATGAAGTAATTGAGGAACTTAGAAATAATAAAAGAAGATTCTGATAAAAAGAGATGACTCTTAAAGAGAAACTAGACTCGAAGAACTTTCTAAGATTTAAAGAAGAGCAGAATAGATTTGGGATGACTTTAAGTGAAGATGTTAAAGTAAAAGCTAGAGAAGTCTTGTAAGCTTAGTGAAGAAGGAAAGGGAATATTTCCATTAGGCGAGGTAGGAGTAGGTGAGAAAGCTGAGCAATCTAATAAATAGATCACCATGAGTTATTCAAGAAATAGCTGGGATAACGGAAATTCGAGAAGAGATAACGGCTTTACACATTTCTCATAGTTTCTAATACAGGCATACATGAGCTTCGCTATGCCTTCAGACCTCAAGCCAGGTAAGCCGTGAATAGCTATCTTCGTGGATAAGCCAGCCCTCGAAGCACTTGATCTTCGCAATACTAGTCAGAATATTATCCAAATGCTCTATCGTTAAAGGCACGTTCTTCAATGAAACCTATAGAAGCTAGCTATAGCAAACCACTGAGACTTAGCCTCTTAGCAGAGATTTCCTAATCCCCTGAGCACGGAATCCTCCATAAGCCTGAGAACATATTCATAGCTAAGCTTGACCAGCTCGCTTGGGCTTTCTCTAATGAAGTTCGCAAACTGCATGAAAGCCTTAGTGTAATCCCTAACAATCCCCCTATTCCTCAGGGAAAGAGAAACAATTGCTCTCTTACACTCTTCAAAGCTTAAAAAAGCGAAAAACTTGCTGAGGAGGCCTTCACATTTCTTCATAGCCACCTACCCTTAGTTGTAAAGAGAGGGGAGTCTCATGCATTAGGATGATTCAATGGGAATAAGTAGCCACCGTAGCGTAAGCTGCTCAACATGAATTGATCCTTCGATAGTATGACTTAAATAACGAGTACTCCAAGGAGTTCCCAGGTGCATGGCTTGAGTAGGAAAGTCTTCCACAAACTCATTGATTCACGCGATGTAGAGAGAATTATTTTAAGCAGAATTGATTTAAAGCCTCTTGGAGTTGAAGAAGTTGAGCTACGCAATGCACTAGGCAGAGTATTAGCTGAAGACATCTATGCTCCAATAGATTACCCTCCATTTGATAGAAGTGAAGTAGATGGATACGCTGTTAGAGCTGAAGATACTTATGGAGCAGATGAACTACACTCAGTTAAGCTAAGTCTAATTGGTGAAGTAGAAGCAGGGGAAAAGCCTCTAATTGAAGTTAAAGCAGGGGAAGCTGTTGAAGTAGCAACTGGATCAATGATCCCTCGTGGAGCGACTGGAGTAGTAATGGAGGAGTATGTAAAGAGAAGTGGGAGTGAAGTAATTGTTTACAAAAGCATAGTGCCGGGAGAAAACATTGTTACAGCAGGTAGCGACATTAACTTAGGAGACTTAGTTATAGCTGAAGGCACTATGATTACTCCTAGAGAAGTAGCTCTATTAGCTGGCTTAGGAATATGGAGGCTAAAAGTCTATAGAAAAGTGAGGGCAGCAGTATTTTCAACTGGTAGAGAAGTCGTTGAGCCATGGGAGGAGCTAGTTGATGGAATGATCTACGATGTAAATGGGCACTTGATCTCTTCATCTCTAATTAACATAGGTGTTGAAGCAAAGTTCCTAGGCCTCTTGCCAGATAACTATGACTCAATAATGGATGCAGTTAGCAAAGCCCTCGAAGAACACGATGTAGTAATCACTAGCGGCAGTACTTCAGCTGGCTTAGGAGACTTAATCTATAGAGTTTTTGAAAGCCTTGGAGAAGTAGTAATTCATGGATTAAAGGTCAAGCCAGGTAAGCCAACTGTTATAGCTATATCTAGAGGTAAGCTACTAATAGGGCTCCCCGGATTCCCCTTGTCATGCTTCATAGTCTTCAATGAGGTGATCAAGCCATTGATCGTGAGGTTAACTGGTTTAAGAAGTGAGGCTATTCAAGAAGTGAAGGCGAGAATTAACTATAGGATCAGGAAGCCTCTTGGAGTAGTGTGGTTCTACCCAGTCCTATTGATCAATAGGAGGGGGGAGTACATTGCTCTACCAGCTCACTCTAGAAGCGGGGATTTATCCCCCCTGATTACTTGTGATGGTTATGCAGTACTGGATCCTGCGAAGGACCTAGTTATTGAAGGAGATGAAGTTACAGTAAGGTTATTCCACGATAGAAGCAGAGTTCCATTAATCAACGTTGTTGGAAGCAACGATCCGATACTATATAGGCTTCTCTCAATAATGGGCCTAGCTCAGATATCTAGAGTATTATCAATTGGAAGCACTGGAGGCTGGCTAGCGATAAGGAATGGTGAAGCTGACATAGCTCCAACTCACTTACTAGATGAAGAGACTCTTACATACAATACGCCCTTCCTACACAAGTATAGAGTTTTAGAGAAAGCTGTCTTAGTTAGAGGCTATGACCGTAGAATAGGTTTAGTAGTCAGTAAGGGTAATCCAAAGAACGTTAGAAGCATTAGAGACTTCATTAGAAGTAACGTAGTTATAGTTAATAGACCTCGTGGAGCTGGAGTGAGAGTATACTTAGACCTTGAATTAGGGAAGCTAGCTAAAGAACTTGGCTTAGAGTTAAAGGAGTTAGCTAAATCCATTAAGGGGTATAACTATGAAGTTAAGTCTCATACAGCAGTGGCTTTAGCAGTAAAGCACGGTAGAGCTGACGTAGGAATAGCTGTAGAATATGTAGCTAAACAATATGGGCTAGATTTCCTACCACTTACTTGGGAACAATACGATTTTCTAGTTAACAAGGAATCTTTAGAGAAGAAGGAAGTACAGAAGTTTATAGAGAGTTTAAGAAACTCTGAAGTAATAAAGACCATTAATAGTACTCCAGGATATAGAGCACCAGAGAACATCGGCTTCTTCATGAATTAACAGGAGTTAGCTTAGGAGTTAATCCTTAAATTGTACTTTAATGAATAATGTAGGGAATTAGGTGTTGGAAATTGAGCAGTATAACGATTGAATTAAGTAGTGAAGCTATTTCTAAAGCAAGAAGAATTATGGATAAGTATGGTGTTAAGCTTGAAGAACTCATTAAAAGAATAATTGAGGAATTCATTAACTACGATCTAGAGAATGTAGTTGAGTACTTAGAGAAGCACGATTACGGAGACTTAAGTGGCTTAGAAAAAGTGGCTGGAGCTTACGTAGACTTAATGGAACTCGGCATGCTTACTGCAATAAACATAGAGACCTACGTACTTGAAGCCCTTGAAGCACAGGGCTATTGGCTTGAGGACCTAGGAATAGATCTTGAAGAGTTCTCAGCGTGGTTTATGTTCTCAGGGAGGAGGCTTGTTGAAGACTTTATACTTGATGTAGGCATTGATGGAATATCCTTAACAGCTATTCACGACATAAGCGATCTTGTATTTAAGAACCCTAAAGTTATTGAGGAATTGAGGAGGGCTACTGAGAGAGTTAAGACTAATCACGCAATAGTTGTCAGTGAAGATGAGCTTAGAGTTGTTGCTAGAGCTAAACGCATAGGGGATCTTCCAAAGATCGGGGAAGTTGATGATTTAATTAAATCTATTTTCACTGAAGCAGGCATATCTAGGAGCTAGCTCCTTCATTTACAGCATCAATGGTTTTTTCACAAGTAGGCCTTGAAGCCAGGTTATTCACTTTGTATAGGAATCGACTGATCTTAACGTCTCTTACTGAGACCTCCTTTAGCTCTCCTTTATAAATGACGAAGTGTCTCCTTCTAACTCTTCCATCTAGATTCATTGCCTTAAACACTTCTTCAAGCATCCAGTGCAACTGTATGCAGTGCATGCTTCCATCAACTGTTAGAACTGATACCTCTTCATATTTTCCTCTAGCCAGTATTCCAATTAACTTAAACCCAGCCATATTTACATGGATTGCTTCAGGGCATAGTCCTAGGACTCCATAGCTACTATCAATGAATTCCTTCAGTATTTCAGGATGCTCTAACTCAATGCATTTGCCAATTATTAAAAGCTTATTTCTGTCCCTAAGAATCCTCGACTTAGCGTTTACTTCAAGTAAATCAGGGACTGTATACATTAAAGATCTCCTCTAAATATATGTGAAAGAGTATTATTAATAAAAATAAAAACTCTACTTACCTCCAGTTGATGAGTAGTCAAACACCAATAGTAATGCTAGTGAATAGTGGATTCTTTGAATAAATAGATCCTTAGGGAATTATTGAGACGTTGGTAAACCTATTTAAAGCTATGTTTACTCCAAATGTAAGTAAGAGCGCGCTAAGTATTAGTAGGAGCAAGCTATACGCTCTACCCTTCAGGATTCTTAAGCCTCTCTTACTTGCTTCAGCCACCATTATAAGCCATAGGTAGTCCATCCACACATGGCTTAAGTACATGACTGCAATAGCGGTTAAACCTATGCTGCTAGTCATTGAGATTAGGCCTAGGCCTATGCTTAACCACCATAGCAGGAAGTATATGTTTAAGCCAGTAAATAGAGCTCCAATAGCTACAGGGTTCACTACCCTAAGGGATTTCCCAGGATCTTTATTGCTAGCGCCCTTAATGGAGTCCTTAATAATCATTGCTGCAAAAAACGATATGGTAAGTACACCGAGGATTGTTATAACATCCCCTAAAAATCCCTTAAGCAAGTGAGCAACATAGTTCATAGAGAAGAACAATGCTAGTACGTAGGGGAGCTCTACAGCCATATGCCCTATAGCTATGAGAAATCCCCCTCTCCACCCACTCCTAGACCCAATGGCTAATGTAGCTAGAGTAAGTGGACCGGGACTAAGTGCACCTGAAGGTGAAGTTACTAAAGTTGCAATGACTACACTGCTGAGATCCATATTTATCACTGGTAGACGACTTGTGTAGAGTAATAGGGCTTTTGTTAATTAATAAATTTAAGCAACGTGTAGATGCCTTGTTGTAAACAATTGGACTACTACTTCTTCACCTACATCATATCCCTCAACTTCTTCAGGGATAACTACATAGCCATGTGCTTTAATGATGCTCGACAAGTAGCTGCTTCCATGGATCATGTATGGTTTTACAAAGTACTTAAGTCCATTGCTACTTAATGCTACTCTCACATAACTCCTATAGCCAGCTACATTCACTATTCTTTCACTCACTGTTGCCACTATACTTGGCTCAACTGGAGGACTTGAGCGGTATAGTTTATAGATAGATGGCTTAATAATAGCTGTAAACCCTGCCCATGCTGCTACAGGATTCCCACTTAGGATAAACACAGGTTTTCTATTGATTAAACCTAGGCTAGTTGTTCTGCCGGGCCTAAGTGCTACTCCTCTAAAAACCCAGAGGCCTTCGCTATCAATAACTCTATGTACGACATCTCTGCTACCAATGCTTGAGCCACCTATGGTTATAGCTAGATCGGCTTTCTCCAACCCCTTTAGTAGGGCTTTCTTCACTTCTTCCACATGATCTGGTGTAGGGCTTAGTTTAATTACTTTAATAAATCCAGCTTCTCTAAGTAATGAAGCTACAATGTAGTCTGTTGAGGAATACTTCTTTCCAAGTTGAAGGAGTTCACCGGGTTCTACTAACTCACTACCCGTTGGTAAAATAAGAGCCTTAAGCGGTCTATAAACCCTCACGTTCTTTAAACCTAAGCTCGCTAGCAAGCCTATGTGGAATACTGTAAGTTGAGTTCCTTCACTAATGGCTTCTTCACCTGCTTTAAAATCGTCGCCAGCTCTATTAACGTTGTCAAATGGAGCGATCTGCCTAAACACCTCTATGTAGTCACCTACTTTTAATGAGTCTTCATACATTACAACTGCATCAGCTCCCTCTGGAAGCGGGGCTCCCGTACCTACTTCAACTGCTTCACTGTCCCTTAACACACCGCATTTATCCGGGGGATCTCCTGTATCCATAGAGCACTTTACTCTAAGCTTAACTGGGTTTAGTTGAGTTGCACCAATAGTATCAATAGATCTAACTGCATATCCATCGACAGCGCTATTGTTGTATGGAGGTAGATCTATTGGACATTTAATGCTTTCTGAAGAAATCATTTTAATCGAACGATCTATAGGGATGTCAATGGCCTTTAGCTCTATGGACTCTTTAAGTATTTTAACTGCTAATTCAACTGCTTCACTTACACTTATGGTTTTACTCCAAAACTTTTGCATAACTACACCTGGTTTTTCCCTAAAGAGCACCTGTATCCTGTCATTACGGCCTCTACTCTCTTTAAACCTTTATTTTAGTTTTTCAATGATATAAAGGTGAGTAACCCCATGACGTAAGATAGGTGGTTAAATGAAGTGGGCTATTGTTGTAGTAAGCGATAGCATTTACTATGGAGGGGGAGTTGATGAAAGTGGTGTAATTGCTGTAGAAAGGCTAGTTAAGCTAGGCCACGTAGTTGTAGAGAAACTCGTTTTACCCAATGACTACAAGTTGTTGGTGAAGGCCTTAATAGATCTATCTCAAATAGTTGATGCAATTATAGTTATTGGGGGAACAGGCCCAAGTCCAAGGGATTTAAGCATTGATGTCGTTGAGAAAATCTCTTGGAGAAAAATGCCCGGCTTTGGTGAAATATTTAGATACTTAACTTATCAAACTGAGGGAACTAAGGCTATATTCACTAGAGCTGAACTCTATTTAGTTGGATTATGCCCTGTAGCCGTTATACCGGGCTCTCCTAAAGCAGTTAAGCTAGGCTTAGACTTATTGATTGAAGCAATTCCACACATAGTTGAAGAAGCTAAGAGAATTGAGGGAGTGCATAAGCCCCCCTAAGAGCGTAAGATAATGCAGCTTCAGAGCCGCCGGCGGGATTTGAACCCGCGTCCACCGGCTTACTTAGGCGCGACTACGGACTTTATTCACCGTACAAGGCCGGCGCTCCACCGGGCTGAGCTACGGCGGCTCCAATAGCCGGGCGGGGATTCGAACCCCGGTCACGGGGGCCAGAGCCCCGCATCCTTGGCCGCTAGACGACCCGGCTGCTCAACTTCTATGAATATATCGCTCTGGCTTTTATTTATTAATTAAGTGGTTTCCATGATGAATTCGTTTGAATCTATGAATCGATCGCTTGATTAATCACTCCTTCGTAAGCTCTCCTATAGATCTCTGTTGACTCCAGCCTCTCTCTATCTCTAACGTACTTTTGCGCTGAGAATCCCTTCGGCAGTCCGTGTTTTTCAACGTATTCACTTAGGCTTACTCCATAGTTCTTCTGCTCAACTTCTCTATATACGTCTTCAAGTATGTTGAATGTGCAGAATGGTATTAGTCTTCCATCCGGAAGCCCATAGTGTATGTTACACCTCATTACTCTCTGTATATCATAGTTATAGAGATCCATGAAGTGCATTATTCCAAGGAAGAGTAGTTTGTAGTGTATTTCGCCTAGAGCTTCATAGCTCCTCTTAACAATTACGTTGAAGAGAAGTTTTCCTAAGTCCAAGTCCTTTGGCCTCTTATCATCGTCAATAAACTTCTTTAGAGATGAAATAATTCTTAAGCCTACGACTAACCTACTGGATCCTTTAACTAATTCCTCCCACTTCTCCTCAAAGTACTCAAAGAGCCCTTCAACATCTATGAAGTGTGTTACTGGAGTCAAGGAGATCTTGCCGTGGCTTCTCTCTACATATACATATGTTGCAGCTCCACATAAGGGGTGATTATCCATTTCAAACTTGAACTTGCCGCTAACGCTCTCTATGACTCTTGAGAAAGCTGACGTTATTGGAACTGGGTACCAGGCTTCTTCATCTATCATTCCGCTAGTTTGCTCTTCAATTCTCTTTATTACTTCAGGTATAGTTATCCTATATTTTTCCCTCTCAAATCTCTTCATCATTCCAGTTAAGCTAACGGGCTGGAAGTTTACTCCTCTCACTACATCTATGTGTTTTGCTGCAAAGAACACTATTGCCCCTAGTTCATGGTCATTAACTCCCCTTATGACTGTTGGAACTAGGACTGTACTAGTCATCCCAGCCTTCCTAAATACCTCTAGGATGTATGGAGCCTCCCAGTGGTTCTTCCAGTTTGTCACTGGAGTAACTCCATCGAAGCTCATGTAGATAGTGTTTACTCCAGTCCTCCTCAGTTCTCCAACGTACTCCACTGCCTTGCTTGGATCATTTAAATATAGTTCAGCGAACTTTAATCCATTAGTGTTCAGCTGAATGTGCCTTACTCCCTCCATTCTAATGGCTTTCACTATGTCAACTAAGTCCTCTCTTAAAGTAGGTTCTCCACCAGTCAACTGGACTGCTATTGAGACAGCTTGCTTTCTAGCAGATCTAACTATGTTTAATAAGTCCTCGAGTCTTGGTTCATAGACATAGCCTGCCTTATCAGCATAGTAGAAGCAGTACCAGCAGCTTAAGTTACACCTATTTGTAACAACCATGTTTATGAGAGCTGTGTGATTCTTATGCAGTGGGCATAGGCCGCAGCTGAATGGGCATGGCTGAGTTAGTGGAGTGTATATAGTTCTAGGCCCCCTACCCTCACTCTCCCACTTTAAGAACTTCTTGTATAGCTTAACGTCCCCCCAGTATAGTTCTTCAACTTCCCCGTGCTCAGGGCAAGTCTTCCTAATGTAAAGCCTGCCATCTCTCTCAATAATTATCGCTGGAAGTACTCTATAGCAGTAGGGGCATATACTCTGTGTAACCCACTCTAACTCCTCACCACTACGCACTGGGGAAATTATGGGAGATATTTCCCCAGCATACTTAGGTAAATTTAAGGAATACTTATCAACCACGAGTACTACACCACTCCTAGAGCTATGACTAAAGCATCTAAATAATAAGCTTTACCAAGACGCTCCCTACATCCAAGAGAACTAAGCGTTAAGACCATAGATCTATGCGTACACAATCTATAGGAACTAACTCAACGCCACCCGTAGAACTTATTAGGAAGTTGCTTAAGTTAATAAAAAATAATGGGCCCGTCGTCTAGCCTGGTTTGGACGCCGCCCTTACAAGGCGGAGGCCCTGGGTTCAAATCCCAGCGGGCCCATTATTCACTAGCCACCAAGCTTTTTACATAAAAGAGTAAATAGATTAAAACTACTTTATGCCTCATGCACTAAAGCTATGCTTGATCAGTCATGTTCTTAACAGGAGTCAAGCATTTAAAGTTGCTGCATAGTACTTGGAAAGTTTGTGAAATCCTTAACTCTCTTCGTATTGGCAAAAGGAAGTATATTGCTGATACACGTGAATTTCTGATGGAGGCCCTAGATCTATGTCTCTATAGGTCGAGTGTAGCAATTCAGGACTTACTGAAACATAGTCGATATCATTTCGTGAATCCAGGGTTAAAGCATTGTGACTAAGTAATATGAGAACTTAAGGCCTAAATCGAGAAGAGGTATTGAAGATTCTATGTAGTCATGACAATTAGTATTCTTGTTCCAAACACTAATGTTACCTATGAACCGAGGTGCTGGATGTATTGCTACAATTACCTCTATACCCTGTAGCTTTAAGTTTTTCAAGAGCAACAAGTGGTAATAGGATTAGAGGTAGTACTAGCATCACGACTAATGCTGATAGCATAATGCCTCTCATTCAATTAACGCTGTAAGTACTTTTACTTCTTCAGCTCTCCTAACACTCCTTAAAGAGTCTACTACTAATAGACCCTCACTACAATCACACTAATAAATATCGTAAGCTAATTTTGTACACACATATATGTGTAAAGGGAATAGCTACGCCTATTACATGGCTTAAGCATACATAGAGTCCAGGAAGAATCCCTTCATACCTACAGTAGCTTGAAGCAATCCTTAAAATCCCGAGAACATCAATGGCCACTCAAGCTGCACTCAATAATTGCTCCTTCAACGTACAGTCTTTAAGGATGCGCCCTACCCATGCAATCAAGGCTACTAAAAGTGGACTACTAGTTATCACTTGGATGGGTATATCCATGATCGTGTGTAAAGCTATTTAACTTTTGGCCAGTAAAAAATGTAAAGAACAACAATATAATACGAATAATAACTTACTATCTTCTATGGTTATTTCATGAAATGTTCAGCGCCATTAATGATTCCTCAAGAGCCTTTATTTCATGCTCTTCAAGACTTCTATAGGGGGGCTTTGGATACCCTACGTCAATACCCCTCATTCTCAAGATCTCGAATATCGCAGGTATTGTTGGTACTCTATGAATAACTTCTCTAATCTTTATTATTTGAAGCTGTTTTAAAGCAGCTTCTTCATACCTCCTTTGCTTTATTAACTCATACTCCTCTAACACTATTTCAGGAAAAGCATTTGCAAGCCCTGATATGCAGCCTCGTGCTCCAGCAAGAATGCCGGGGAACATTAATGCTTCAGTTCCAATTATGAATATAAAGTCCTTTTTTTCTACAGTAGTTATAAATTCATAGAATTTAATTATGTCAAAGCTGGAGTCCTTTAACCCTGCTACGCCTTCATTAGCTAGTTTATTAAGTAGCTTAGCGGATAGTGGATTGCCTGTGCGAGCTGGGTTATTATAGGCGAAGACTGGGATATTGACGTTGTTAAGTAGAGCTTTAAAGAATGATAGAATGGATTTTTCATCATAAGCATAGTAGAATGGAGGAACACTGCTAATAGCGCTAGCGCCAATGTCTTGAGCATGCTTGGCTAACTCAATGGAATCGTCCAGGCTGGATGAACCTACCATTACTATAGTAGTGGTGCTTCCCTGCACTTCATCTACAACTATCTCAACTACTTTCTTTCTTTCATTTACGCTCATCGCGGGGCCTAATCCATAGGTCCCTGCAATAAAAAAACCATGAATGCCTCTCTCTATTAAAAAATTAACGACGTTCCTCAGACCTTCTTCATATAGTAGCCCATTTTTAGTTGGAGTAATTACTGGAACTATAACTCCTTCATACACCACATTTCACCATAGAATACCTCATGAATTAGTTCTAAATAATTCTTTAATCAATTCTAAATAGAACTCCTTTTATGGAGTAATTACAGCCTAGCTATAGGCCGCAGAGTAATGAGTATACCATTAGATAGAGCTGCAGTTGTTATAACGCATCACAAGTTCCTGAAGTCCATTCATCACTCTCCTACAGCACTCGGGATTCAATGACTGTGTAGCACGGACATTGGATCGAGTGTAACGCTTAGAGCTAACGTAGTTGACGTGATGGAGTAAGTATGGGATAAAGTGCTATGGTGGTGATTGCATAATGATTACGACTGATTCATTAAGTTAAATGACAAGTATACGATGCTATTACTACAGGAGGTTTTATATCGAGAGTTGCAAAAGTTAAAATCCTTTGTCTCTTAACATATGTGATGTGCTAATGTATAGGCTCTAGCTCTTACATTACAAGGCCCTGGGTTTGAATCCCGGTGGCCCATTAGATTAAATTAAACTCTTACTTCAAAACATGTAGAGACAATGTAAAAAACAGTAGAGCTACCCTATGTCTTACTCATTGACATTCATGACTAGTGTGTAATTGGTAAGAGTTTTGGCTATAAGCATCGTTTAAAAAGCTTATGAAATGCCTAAGACCTTCTTTACTCCATTCTTAATTCCTTCTCTATCAACGAAGTTCTTTACGTATACTGTTGGTACGCGTAAATCTTTAAGGTGAGACTCTAGATCTGCTTGAGCTACCAATAGATCTGCTCCTCCTGAAGCTACTATGCCTTTTATTGCCGTAAGATTTGTAGCGTGAACTTCTGCTTCTATGCCTAATTCCTTCAGTGCCTGTTCTACAGACATTTTTAGTATGAAGACTGTCCCCATGCCGAATGTGCATAATGCATATACCTTAAGTTTCTTCAATTATCCAACCCCCATCAACACTATTTTATCTACAACCTCAGTTAAATTATTAATGGCTATTTCAATTATTTTCACTCCTTTATCTAAGCTGGATTGCGATAAGTCTCCAATAATGCCATCAGATGCGTACTCCTCTATAAGTACAGGTGTCCTTACTCTCGTTCTCTTAGCAAAATCTAGAAGTATTAAATCCCCTAAAGAATGATGAAGATGTTCATGCTTTTTCTTTAACTCCTCCAGCTCCTTCTCTAGAACTCTCCCTCCAATGGCAAGCATTATGGATGTTTCAAGGTCGTCGGCGTGATAAATAGGTGGTTTAACTAAGTCCAAGACATCTTTTATGATCAATTCAATGAAGGAGATATAAGCTATAAATGCCTTCGGAAATTCCTTCTTTAAAGCATAAGCTGCATCATGCATTGAGCAGTAGTTGCCTCCATGCCATGAAAGCATTAACAGCTTTATAAACCCCGTGTTAAGAGTGAAACGCCCTATGCTAGTAATGAATTCTGAGAGTAAGTTGCCTTCTATAGATATAGTGCCTGGAAAACTTATGTGAAGATGTGAAAAACCATAGGGAATTGTGGGAAGAATCAATATGTTATCTCTATATTTACTCTTCATACAAGTATTGTATAAAATGAACTCTAGTATGAATGTATCAGTGCCTACGGGTAGATGTGGACCATGTTGTTCCACTGAACCTAGTGGAAGTATGACGAGGGATCTGGGGTCTGACGCTAGCTTCTTTATTTCACTCGTAGTTTTTTGTGAAAAAAGACATGGGTTTTCACAGTAATTCATTTATTTCGCCTTTAGTCCCTCTACTTACCAGTTATCGCCTTCAATAAAGCTCCATAAAATATTGCCCACACGCCATTATCAGCACTCATCCCTAATGCTTCAAGCCCTATCTTATCTAATCCTAGGAATTGCGCGGACAATATTGGGACATACATGTATGCAAAAGCTGATAATACTACAGTGACTATTAGCCCCCTTAAACCTCCAAACTTATTGCCAACTATGCCTGTGGATGCTCCAACAAAGAATATGTAGATTGCATTTGGTAATACAACGAAAGGTGTTTTAAGCATCATTTGAGTAACTGTAGCTAGCAATACAGCGATAAGCATTACGATAACGCCAAACATGAGGGCTGTTGGAGCAAATGGATATATTGTTGGGCAATCTAAACCCGGCATAGCTCCTGGAATTAATTTCTCACTAATGCCTCTGAACGCTGGTATGATCTCGCCAATGAACGTTCTAACGCCAAGCAGCAGTACCTCTATTCCAGCTCCCATTAGAACTGATTGCACGAAGCACCAGACTATCCAATGAGTTCCGCCAGTTAAATTAGCTTCAACATAGCTTGGCCCAGCGAGCGCTGAGAACACTATGAATACTGGCAACATTATTATAGCTGTAATTATTGATGGTATTTTAAGAAACTCTAGACCCTTGGGGAATGAGTATTTCTCAACATCATTCTTTGGATTACCTACTAATTTTGCAATAATTCCACTTACCGTCAGCCAGAAGTCTTGGTTGTGGCCAAGAGTCCACTGGCCATTGGTTATTGGCATAATGAATGGCGCAACCATTGCTGGTGCAATAGTTAAATATATCGCCTGCATAATAGTGCCCCAGAGGACGGCTTGCCAGCCTTTTATACCTATATTATTTAATACTAATGCTACCATTCCCGCCATTCCAAACATAGTGTGACCAGTTAGAAATACATATTTAAAGGGAGTTCTTTTAGCAAGCAGCCTAATGAGAACTAAGTGAAGAATGAAGCCCAATCCAAATATTGTGCCTATTTCAAATCCGAGATAAGCCATTGCTGCAGCAGCTGTTGGTTCTTCCCACGTATATACTCCTTTAAAGCCACCTACTTTAATGAAGAGGTCGTTGAGCGGGAGTACGGCATTTACTATTACAGTAGCACCAGCAGAAATTAAGGCTACTCCAATGAATACCTTAAGAAATGTCTCTATTATTCCACCAATAGGTTTTCTCAATACTGCTACACCAATTGCAGCCACAACAGCAAGAGTAAAAGCTGGTGTGCTCAGTAAATCGAGTAGGAAGTCAATAATGGATTCTACTACGCCTGGATTATTGGTGTTAGAGGCTTGTGACATGATCGAGGTTGATGAAGAGATCTTTACATGTATGAGGAAGGTTAAACAAACGATTACTAGAAATACTGCGAGAATATTGCGCCACTTCTTTGAGGAGTAAATATCGTACATGGTTCATCCCTTCTTAAGAAATTATAGAAGCATTTATATAAACCTTATATACAATTTGTTTAATGGAAGCTCTTAGTAACTTAAAAAATTAACTTTTGGTGAGAAATGCTATGGATTATATCAATGAGATCTATAAGTATTTGAATAAGAAGTTTGTTAAAGTTATTGAGGGCGCTGAGGATTGGTCTACTGCAGTACGGGCCTCTATGAAGATTCTTGTAGATAATGGATGTGTTGAGGAGAGATACGTAGATGGAGCTATAGAGACCTGTAGGAATATGGGGCCTTATATAGCGATCGCGCCGGGAATAGCTATACCTCACGCAAGACCTGAAGATGGTGCAAAAGAAGTATGTTTATGTTTCTTGATCGTTAGAAATGGAGTATACTTCGGCAGTGAGAATGACCCCGTACATTTATTGATAGGTTTTTCTAGCCCAGATAGAGTGGCTCATCTAACCCTCATTAAGGAACTTGCTGGACTATTAATAAACTATGGTCCTAGAATATTGGACTTAGCTAAAAGCTCTATTGACGAAAGCTATTTCATAAATGGCGTCTTAAACATGTTGGCGTTGAACAATACTTAATGATGCTTGACGAAAGTCATGTGAGTTTTCAAGCGAGGTATCTTTGAAGAAAGCTATATGAAGACTCTTATGTTCTATAACCAAGGGAAACAAATTGTATTGAAGCTTGTCAGGATGTATTATTTTTTAACAGAGAAAGCTGCACTAGGATTGTCTTTTATGAATTTATCTACTACGTTTGCTTCAATCCCCATCTTTTCAAAAACTCTCTTTGTGAATGGAATAAAGGTCTTGAAGAGATAAGGTATTCCAGGGCCTCCTCCATATGAAATGAAGTCGGATCTTCTTGCAAAGTCTGTTCCTAACAAGATCTTGTCTTCATACCCTCTCCTCACGATTTCTGCCAGGAACTCCACTCTTGCTCCTTCTGAAGCATACTTTATTTTACCTAGTTGGTCTATAGTAATGTAGCTCCCCCTCTCTAATACATCTGTCCAATACCATGGGTCTAGGTTTCTATCTGCGTGAAAAAACGTCACGCTTTCAGGATCTACGTATTCGTCCTCAAGAATTTCTAGTATTTCTAATGCCATGGTTCCATACGTTGTATGTACTAATATGGGGGCGCCTGTGGCCTTGTGGGCTTGGGCAGCAGCCTTAATGAGTTTCTCCTCTATGGGGAGGATCTTCATGTAATCGGCCCCGATCTTTATAGCGCCTGCCCTTAATGTAGTTCCTTCAATTCCTTCCTCTACTTCATTAGCAAATATATCTGCTACTTTATCTATGGATGAAGAGAAGTACTCGGGGAAGTAATCTGGATGTAAGTATATCCCTCTATTAAATCCTGTTACAAGGATTAATTGTGCAGCAGGTATTTTTTCAATAATTGATTTAATGGACTTCGCATTTCTACCATAGTCTCTAGTGGTAGCGTCTAAGCAGGCTTTTCCTCCAGAAGCTAAGTATAGCGATAGTTCGTGTGTAGCTTTCTCAGGATCTATTAGAGCATAATCAATATCATTTTCAAATGACACCGGTATTTTATAAAGCCAGGGAGGCGGCATTGCAACTAAATGCACGTGAGAATTCGTAGGACCTAGTTCTGAAGAACTTATGACTTTGTTAGCTAACACTACTTGTCCCACTACATACACCTCATAACGCGTTTCAAAGAGAGAAACTATGTGGGCAGCTAATAAACTCTTCATTAATCGATTAGAGGCTTCATTACTTATAGTAAAAGAGGCCTTAAATTATGTTCAGTTCAATTGCAACGATCCTTTATTGCTAACTCATTAATAGGAATGTACTTAAGTCACTGCTCCACGCTTCCATTGTTAGTGTAATTGAAGCAAGTTAAAGAGGATCTTTAAAAGAAGTCATAAACTCCGATAGCCACTCGTTTTAATATCCCCTTAGTTTAAGATTGCTAGTGGCCCCGCGGCTACCCGGCGGCGGCGTGGCTTAGACGCTGGGCTTAGCCCAGGTGGATGAATGGCTCACCTCCAGCCGCGGGGATAACATATATAAACCCTCCGAGAGAATAGTAGTATTGCACACTAAGCTAATCAATGTGGGGACCTAAGAACCCCAGGGAACTCTATCTCTGGGAACCTTAGGTCCAACGTGGGTTGGGCAGCGTATATACATGCTCTATGCAATAGATCCTGGGGCTGCTCACCCTTGCGGCCGAACTCCGGTTGATCCTGCCGGACCCGACTGCTATCGGGGTGAGGCTAAGCCATGGGAGTCGTACGCTCCTCCACTGAGGGGCGTGGCGGACGGCTGAGTAACACGTGGCTAACCTACCCTCAGGATGGGGATAACTTCGGGAAACTGAAGCTAATCCCCAATAGGTGGAGGCGCCTGGAAGGGTCCTCCACTGAAAAGGTGTAGAGGGGGTTATTGCCTCTACACCGCCTGAGGATGGGGCTGCGGCCCATCAGGTAGTTGGCGGGGTAATGGCCCGCCAAGCCTATAACGGGTAGGGGCCGTGAGAGCGGGAGCCCCCAGATGGGCACTGAGACAAGGGCCCAGGCCCTACGGGGCGCACCAGGCGCGAAACCTCCGCAAACGAGAGATTAGCTAAGTTTAGCTAGCTCTCGGCGGAGTGCGGGAAACCGTGACGGGGTCACCCCGAGTGCCTCCGTTTGGAGGCTTTTCCCCGCTTTAAAAAAGCGGGGGAATAAGCGGGGGGCAAGTCTGGTGTCAGCCGCCGCGGTAATACCAGCCCCGCGAGACCGAGGGAGCTCGGCGCGATTGGTCGGGACGGTTATTGGGCCTAAAGCGCCCGTAGCCGGCCTAGCAAGTCCTCTCCTAAAGACCCCGGCTCAACCGGGGGAGTGGAGGGGATACTGCTAGGCTAGGGGGCGGGAGAGGCCGAGGGTACTCCCGGGGTAATGGGGGTATGAGCACTTCTAAAAGCTATTGAATTATTGCTCACCCCCCACCCCATGGGGCGAAATCCTATAATCCCGGGAGGACCACCAGATAGTGGAGCAATAGGATTACATTACCTATTGCTCTACTAGGTGACTGGCGAAGGCGCTCGGCTGGAACGCGCCCGACGGTGAGGGGCGAAAGCCGGGGGAGCGAACCGGATTAGATACCCGGGTAGATGTAGGCGGTGTATTACCGCTACATCCTGGAGAGTCCCGGCTGTAAACGATGCGGGCTAGGTGTTGGAGGGGCTTAGAGCCCCTCCAGTGCCGCAGGGAAGCCATTAAGCCCGCCGCCTGGGGAGTACGGCCGCAAATCTAGGCATGGGTTTCTACAACCCATCCTAGAGCGGAGGGCTGAAAGGCGGTGGGCCGCACCTTAAGCTCTTTACATTTATCCTAAAAAGCTGTGAAGTACCATTACATTCCAGTAGGTGCGGCTGCCGCCCAGCTAACTTAAAGGAATTGGCGGGGGAGCACCACAAGGGGTGGAGCCTGCGGCTTAATTGGAGTCAACGCCGGGAATCTTACCGGGGGCGACAGCAGGATGAAGGCCAGGTTAAAGGCCTTGCCTGACGCGCTGAGAGGAGGTGCACAGGAGGGTGTCTCACCTTTAAGTAAGGTGGGAGCCATCCGCACAGGGCCGTCGCCAGGCACACACTCTGTGTGGGCGAACTCGTGCCGTGAGGCGTCCGGTTAAGTCCGGCAAACCCCTATGGGGTGTCTAGTTTCCCCTAGAGGGCCGAGCGAGCGAGACCCCCGCCCCTAGTTGCAACCCAGGGCCCTGGCTCTGGGGCACACTAGGGGGACTGCCGCCGTTAAGGCGGAGGAAGGAGGGGGCCACGGCAGGTCAGCATAGGGCTATATCCGTTTATACGGATTGCCTGCTGAAGCCCCGAAAGCCGTGGTTCCCAGTATTGCTTTAAACCCAGTCCACAGGGATATCGGTATACCTGTGGATGCTATAGGTAATGCAATTGCATCGAGATAACTTTCACTATTACCTGGGACCACGGTCGGGAGTCCCCCGGGCTGCACGCGGGCTACAATGGCGGGGACAGCGGGATCCGACCCCGAAAGGGGGAGGTAATCCCTTAAACCCCGCCGCAGTTGGGATCGAGGGCTGCAAAGAGAGTGGGGCTTAGCAGTAAGCCCTATCTCGCAGAACCCGCCCTCGTGAACGCGGAATCCCTAGTAACCGCGCGTCAACATCGCGCGGTGAATACGTCCCTGCTCCTTAGGTGGAGCTCTGGTGCATGAAATCCCTCGGGGCATTAACTCCGGGGAGTTTATCCTCATAGCTACTGGTATTGCGCTTGAGGATATGATGTAGTGTATCGCTATCTACGTAGTTTTTGAGAGAAGTCTCTGATTAGATTGAAAAATGAAGGTTATTGAAAGGCTCCTTAAATCATTAAGCACCAGATTCCACCGGAGAGGCACACACCGCCCGTCGCTCCACCCAAGGGAGGAAGAAGTGAGGCGGGGTCTCTTCAGAGGTCTCGTCGAACTTCTTCCTCCTGAGGGGGGAGAAGTCGTAACAAGGTAGCCGTACCGGAAGGTGCGGCTGGATCACCTCCTGGCGGCCCCTGTGTGAGTAGCCCTAGGAGTTGAGTTATAGAGCATGTATATACGTTGCCCAACTCATCCGCCAATGCAGCACGGGATGCTCTCCCACATCCTGTGCGTAGGGCGCTAGTGGGGGCTACATACTCTCCACAGTGAGCGCCGTATAGTAGGAGTGTAAAGCGTGCTCCACTCAGGAGCATAAATCAAGTACTTTAGGCTCTGCTCCTCCAGGCCTGCGGCATGGACGCCGCTCGGTGGATAGCTCGGCTCAGGCGCCGAAGAAGGGCGTGGCAAGCTGCGATAAGCCCGGGGTAGGCGCAGGCAGCCGTTGAACCCGGGATTCCCGAATGGGACTTCCTACTATGGGTGAATAACCCATAGTGCTCGGGAAACCCTCAATAGGGGAGTACTGAGCGGGAACCCCCCGAACGGAAACATCTTAGTAGGGGGAGGAGGAGAAACCAACTGGGATCCCCTGAGTAGGGGCGACCGAAAGGGGGGGAGCCTAAACCAAACTCCTGCGGGATAACTGCAGGAGAATGTGGTGTTGGTGGGCTTCTAGCTGGGCTTAGAGCCCGGGGAGCCGACCTACAGTAGCTGAAGTGAGCTGGAATGCTCCGCCGTAGAGGGTGATAGACTAGGAGTAGGGGTTTAACCCCACCCTAGGTCAATCCCCGTAGGCTAAACTGTAGGGGCTCCTGCTAGAAGCCCAGAGTACCACGGCTTGGTTTTGCCGTGGGAAGCTAGGGGCCACAGGCCTCTAAGGCTAAATACGTCCTGAGACCGATAGCGAACTAAGTACCGTGAGGGAAAGCTGAAAAGCACCCCGGAAGGGGGGTGAAAAGAGCTTGAAACCGAGCGGCTATATACGGTGCAGCCCTAAAGGATTGAAGCTCCCTGAAGGAAACCGAGGCGACTCGGGAGTACGAAGGGAGTAGACTAGGGTTGCACCGTCCGTCTTGAAACACGGGCCGGGGAGTTCACGGCCGTGGCAAGCCTAAGGGGGCTAACCCCGAAGGCGTAGGGAAACCGACGTGCCTGCAGCTAGGCTACATAGCCTAGCGAGAGGCGGGGTCTGCCAGGGCCTGGAGTCACGGCCGTGAGGCCAGAAACCGGGCGATCTAGGCGGGGGCAGGGCGAAGCCGGGGGAAATCCCCGGTGGAGGCCCGAAGGGGTTCTGATGTGCAATTCGTTCCCATGACCTCCGCCTAGGGGCAAAAGACCAATCTAGCCCGGTGATAGCTGGTTCCCGCCGAAGTGGGTCTTAGCCCAGCCTCGCCTGAGGCTGGCTACGGGGTAGAGCTACGGATTGGGGATGCAGGAGCCGAAAGGCTCCGATCCCCTATCCAACTCCGAACCTGTAGCCGCCGTAGAAGGCGGGAGTGGGGCTCTCGGGGTAAGCCTGAGAGCCGATGGGGGAACAACCCTGACCGGGGTTAAGGCCCCTAAGTGCCGGCTAAGTGCCAATCCCAAAGGGCGTCCTCGGCCTTAGACAGCGGGGAGGTGGGCCTAACAGCAGCCATCCTCTAAAAGCGGAATCCCTAATAATAGGGAGCCGCTGGAGATGGAGTGCGTAAGCCACCTACCTCTCCGTAAAACTGCTTAAAGAGAGGCGTGGCCGCAAAACAGCTCACCCGCCGAGGCCGAGGGCCCCGAAGATTGGTCGGGGCTAAAGCCGGCCGCCGAGACCCCGGGGCACAGCTCTTGTGGAGCTGTGATCCGGTAGGCGGGCATCGGGGTGGGGCAGAAGGCGGGCCGTGAGGTCCGCTGGACCCGCTCCGAGCGTAGATCCCGGCGGCAGTAACAGCGAAGAGGGGTGAGAATCCCCTCCGCCAGAAAGGACCAGGGTTCCTCCGCAACGGTCGTCGGCGGAGGGTTAGCCGGTCCTAACCCAGGCCGTAACACGAGCCTGGGGAAAGGGAAACGGGTTAATACTCCCGTGCCGCGGGGGTAGGTGCGGTAACGCAAGCCCAGCCTCCGACGCCTCCAGGTAGGTGGACTGAGGGCCCCTGGATAGGGGTGACTCAGCTAACTAGCCGAAGGCCCTGGAGAACCGTAATGGTGAGAAGGGGCTGAAGGCAGGAATGGGGGGCCGTTAGGCCTCTTCCACTGATCCTGGGGGCCCTTGAAAAGGGGGCTGGGAGCGATCCCCCGCGTCCGTACCGAGAACCGACACATCAGTAGATCTCCACTAATGCTAGTGGAGACTACTGAGTCGAAAGGTGCTCCTGGGTGAGAAGCCCAAGGCGTCTGGGGTTAACTCGGGCCAGGAGGAGGAGGGTTTATACATGACTGTAAGTCACCCACCCTCCCTTCCCCCGAAAGGGAACTCGGCAAATTAGCCTCGTAACTTCGGGAGAAGAGGTGCCTGCGGATCTAGGCATAAACCTGGATCCGCAGGTCGCAGTGCCTAGGGGGACCCGACTGTTTAATAAACGAGTTAGTGTACCGCAACTCAATGCATAGCGGTGCACTACTCGGTTAAGAAACATAGCTCCCCGCTAGCCCGAAAAGGTGAGTAAGTCTAAAACTTGTTAGTTTACCTCACCTCGGGAGAGGGTTTGTACGGGGGGTGAATCCTGGCCACTGGCGGTCCGTGAACCCGGGGTTCAACCCGGTGAAGCGCCGCTGAAGGCCGGGAGTAACTCTGACTCTCTTAACGAGAGGATCCTGCTAGGATCTCTCGGGGGAAAGGTAGCCAAATGCCTTGCCGGGTAAGGCACAGGCCTTATTTAAGCCTGTGCTCTCGAGAGTTCCGGCGCGCATGAATGGATCAACGAGGTCCCCACTGTCCTGGCCTGGGGCCCCGTGAATACACGGAGCCGGTGCACAGGCCGGCGACCTCCCGTAGGGCGATAAGTCCCCGTGGATGGAGGGAAGTAGGGCTTTAAACTCTATACTTGGCTTGAGCTAATTGATGTAAGTCCGCTAGATAAAATAATGTAAATCGAATCATGCTCTCTTTGATTATTTAAAAGTGTTTTCAAGCTCTACCTCTCACTAGGATTTTTGATAAGTGAATAATTAATGGTGATCCACTTTCTTAATTTAAGTGAGCTGAGTAGAAGTCCCTACATACAAGAAGTATTAAGAGTTAAGTAGTGTAGTGAACTTGACGTTAAGCCATAAATTAGGCACTTCCCTACTTCCTCCAGCGGAGAGCTTTACCGCAGCCTGACGTTGACTTCTGGGCAGCGGTGCGTAGCGTAGGTGGGAGGCTGTGAACTCCTGCTTCCGGGTGGGAGTAAGCCGTCAATGAAACACCACCCATCGCTGCCTGGAAGCCTAACCTCCAGGTGATCTGGAGGAACAGCGTCAGGTGGGCGGTTCGGCTGGGGCGGCACGCCTGCAAAAAGATAACACAGGCGCCCAAAGGTCAGCTCAGGGGGGTCAGAGATCCCCCGTAGAGTGCAAGGGCAAAAGCTGGCCTGACCAGACCCCTAAAAGCAGGGGGTCTGGCTGGGAAACCACGGCCTAGCGAACGCTCGTGTCCCCACCTGTGGGGGCCGGGCATGACAGAAAAGTTACCCCGGGGATAACAGGGTCGTCGCGGGCGAGAGCTCCCATCGACCCCGCGGTTTGCTACATCGATGTCGGCTCTTCCCATCCTGGAGGTGCAGCAAGGAATGGGTGTGCTTTCACAATGAATACCCACCCCTGTAAGCCTCCAAGGGTGGGGCTAGGTGGGTTTGGAGCTGTTGTTTAAAGATTATAAACTTTACACTTAATTCACATACCCTATAGTTCCAACCCACCCCCCAAGCCCGCCCATTAAAGGGGAACGTGAGCTGGGTTTAGACGCCGGAAAGGTAGGAATGTATTTGTAAAGATATCTTAAACTTACATCAATAGCATAGATCTCAAACAACCCTTGATGCTTGTCTCCTACCTCCCGGCGGAACACACCGTCGTGAGACAGAGGAGTTGCTGAGGGCTGGTTTACCGGTTTAATAAATGAGGAGTTATTTCTAACTCATATTCACCTAGCCCTCAGCACTCTTCCTCAAAAGGTCGGACTCTACCCACGGGAGGTGCAGGCCGCCTGAGGGGAAAGTCTGGAGAGCCTTGAAAACCGACTTTACAGCAAGGCCTCCGACCCCTAAGGTGCCCTCAGTACGAGAGGAACAGGGCGCCGCGGCCTATAGTGTACCGGTTGTCCGGTTGGGCAAAGCCGGGCAGCCACGCCGTAGGGGGTAAGCGCTGAAGGCATCTAAGCGCGAACCCCTCCCCGAAAAGAGGCGGCCAACTCCACCTGGGGAAACCTAGGTGGAGGGAGGGCTCCCGTATAAGACGGGGTTGATGGAGTGGGGGTGTAAGCCTCAAGGGGGTTTCCCCCGAGGGGTTCAGCCTGCCACTCCCAATCGCCCGACGCCGCTGTCTATAGCCTGGAGGCTCAGGGCCTGAGTACTTGAGTGCTCTTCTAAAGTGGAGCATGCTTTACACTCCTACTATACGGCGTAAGTAGTTTGTTAGTGAATAGAGAATAGATTCACTAGGTATGAGTCCCTAAGCTCTCTCTTGAGCCTAAACTTAGGCTAGCTGTAGGAAGCTCGTGGCCGCAGTGGATACAGTACTTAGCGCCTGGCACACTCTCTCCACCACACATAGGGCAATACCTTACTTCACTGACATTGGGCATAAGCCTTTTGGATTCAAAGATCCTTCTATAGCTATCCTTCAAGTCCTCTAGAGTTAAGTGGACGTAGGCTTCAGTAGTCTTTAAGTCGCTGTGACCCATTAGCCTACGCAGAGAGAATACATCCAGCCCCTTCTTCAGAGCTAAGGTAGCGAAAGTGTGCCTAAGGACGTGGGGCCTAACAACCCTTGGATCAAGACCTGCTCTAGACGCTATCTTCTTTACCCTCTTGTAGAGACCGCTGTAGCTTAAAGGAATAACTCTATCCATAGGTTTAAGCTTCCTTAACTCACTCCACTTCTTCAATAATTCAAGGACTTCCTCTGTAACTAAGACTTTCCTAATTTTACCATACTTAGCTTCTCTAACAGTGACTTCACCTGACTCAAAATCTATGTCACTAAGCCTTAGGCCCACCAGCTCCCTACTCCTCAAGCCTGCTTCAAGCATTAGCTTTAAAACTATGAGGTCCAATAAGTCTACTGAAGCATTTAAAAGCCGGCTTACATCGCTTTCACTAAGTACATCCACTTTCCTCGGAGGCTTCTTCACTGAAGCAACCTTTAAGTCTATTCCAAGCCACTCAAAGAACCTCCTAATGAAGATGCTGTAATAGTGTAGAGTTGTAGCCCAAGAAGCCCTATCCCCACTCCTAGACTTAGGGAACCCTTTCCTAAGCCTCTCAATCCTCCACTTATTTAAGTCGCTGAGCGTAATGCTCAACAGATCTCTACTGCCCACGAAGTTGAGGAAATCCACTATAGCAGCCCTATAGGCTTTAACAGTGCTATCGCTTGCGCCACTAGCTACAAGAGCTGAAAGAAACTCTTCCAATACTTCGTAACAACTCCTACTCAATAAATCGCTAGACGGCTTACTTAACTGCACTCTATTAGGCACAACGCCCCCTAAGTAGAATCCCAGTCCTCGACTTTTAATGCGTGCCCCACTTCAATTAAACTGACCTCCCCCGCCATAGAGGAATGAGGCTTCAAGTTGTTGCAAAGGTCGTTGACTCAGGGGATTAATATAGCGAGGCTTTAGTATATAATTAGTGTTTGAGGGAGGGGCTTTTTGACTAAAGCCATTGCTGCTAGCTCAGCTGAATTAAGGGGGATTAATATCGCCTTGGCAGTAGATTTAGCTCAAACCATTGGCGTTTCAATAGGGGACTACGTGTTAATTACAACTAGTAGTGGAGTTAAAGCTCCTGGAGTAGTGTCAAAAGCAGTTAGTTCACGTAACGTATGCTTACTCAGCAATGAATTAATTGAGGCACTTGGCTTAAGCGAAGTAGGCATAGTTGAAGTCACTAAGCCTCAAGTAGAGTACGCTAAAAGGATCTATGTAGAGATCTTCGAAGAGAGCCAGGTTAGCTTAAAGAACTTGAGGACGCATCTATACGACATACCGTTGTTAAATAAGACTAGGGTACTATTACTAGTAGGTGGAGAGAAGTTAAGCGCCATGATCACTATTGACTTAGGTGAGGAGGGTAAAATCTATAAGATCGATGGATCTACAGAAATAAGCATTATAGCGATCAATGGCAGTATTAAGGGTGGAGAAACATAAGTTATGTAATATAATGGGCTTATGGATTAGTGAGCGCTAAACAACTTGAGGTACGTGGACTTAAAGGATCTTTAACTACTATGAGTTAGAACTCCTTTATACGCATAAGTTCCTCAACGATCTTCTTAAATGCTTTCCTCAAGTGAATGTTTACTGTAACTTTCGATAAGTTCATCGATGTCCCTATGATCTCTTGGCTCACTCTCCTAGGGTAGTCAAAGTATCCATATTCATAAGCTAGTTGAAGTACTTTTAGCTCTGTATCAGTAAGTTTTTCAAATATTATACTTAACATAGTTCTACTTAATAGGATGTGGCTTATGTGGTTTAACCTATCTATCCATCTGTACGACACATACTTTTCTCCATAGTACTTAAGCACTTTTTCAATGTAATTCTCTAAGTCTACTCGCTTACCTAAAGCTATGTACTTCCTGCAGCCTCTATCAAAGATGTATGGTGAAAGAATAGCTACATTGCTATCTTCAGCTATCTTGAAGAATTCACACTTAGACTTAACTGCTATAATGTAATGCAGTCCTCTATCCTCCCAATGACTTATTCTCCTTATCTTACTTCTAGTAAGATACTTCTCATCACTAAGTATTGAAGCAATGCACTTATCGATGTCTCTGCCATAAGAATACGCAAAAACCATGTAGCTCTCTACGCTAGGTACATGAACTACCTCCAAGCTTATTTGAGATGACGATAGTTCACTTAATTTAGAGAAAAAACTATCCCTAGATCTTTTAACTATAAACTCAGCTAAAGAACTTTCCCCCGGCAGCACAAGTCTTTCCTTCATTGAATATACCCACCAGTTAAGCACTGAGAATATAGTGTTGGTAAACAGCAATATATAAGGTACGGTTCTCCATACAGCGTAAATACGCATCTATCTATAAAAGCAAATAATGCTGGCCTCAACACCCACTTGATCTCTCTCCATTCTACTATAGCTCAAGAACCCCGGGGGATTAGTGGCGATGTTGGCCTTCGAGTATTTTCAACCTAGAGTCCGAAAGCTCCTTGTCAAACATTAATAAGTCATAAGCTGATCACCAGTTATTTAAATAGCGCCCCGTGATCGATATTAAGTAGGTGGTTGATTGCTCACTGGACTCGTAAATGGAGTCATATACGTGTCCTTTAAGCCTCTTAGAAAAGTTGAAGCTCTGCTTATTGCTAATGGAAGAGTCATCTATGCTGGAGACAGGGAAATAGTTGAAGCAGCCATCAATATGCTTAGAGGCGAACTACTCGATCTCTGTGGAAGAGTCGTTCTCCCAGGTTTCATAGACTCCCACGTGCACCTTGATGAGCTCGGCATGTATTTAAACACACTCGATCTACGTGGTGTAAGAAGCATAGCTGAGTTGAAGGAGAAATTGAGAAGACACGCTGAAAGGAAGGGGGCTACGTGGATACTTGGGCATGGATGGGATCAGGAGTTGTTTGAGGAGAAAAGGTGGCCGACAAGATGGGATCTCGACGAGGTCGTCGGGGATAGGCCAGTAATACTCACAAGAGTTTGCTTACATGCAGCTGTATTAAACACGAAGGCTATGGAGTTAACGGGGCTATTGAACACAGAGTCACTTAATGTAGTGAGAGATGAACGCGGCGTCCCCACAGGAATTGTAAAGGAAGAGGCTTTCGATAACGCTAGGGAGAGATTCAAGGAAACTCTAGCGGAGAGCGATTATGAGAAATTCATTGAGGATGCCGCTCGCTATACAGCATCGCAAGGCGTCACTACAGTTGGATTCGTAAGCTGTGATGAAAGATCGCTGAAAGCATTAAGCAAGCTGAAGGAGGAGGGGAGGCTCCCAATTAGGGTAAGGGTTTACTTAAGCCCTGGGAGACAAGTATACGGCAGATGGGAAATGCTGGAGAATCTTAAGAGGCTTGGCGTAAGAAGGGGCTTTGGCGACGATGTACTTAAAATAATGGGGATTAAGATAGTTGCTGATGGAAGCCTTGGAGCTAGAACAGCATGGCTTACAAAACCATACTCAGACGATCCATCGACAAGCGGTTATCCAAGCATTAGTGAAGAAACCCTTGAGTCTATAGTTAAGGAAGCTCACGAGGCCGGACTACAGGTGGCAATACATGGGATCGGGGATAAAGCCATAGACATGATCCTTAGCGTATTCAGGAGGCTTAGAGATGTAAAACATAGGAGGCATAGAATAGAGCATGCCTCTGTTCTGCGAGAAAACCAAGTTGAAGAAATGTCCAAGCTGGGCATTACTGCCTCAGTGCAACCGCACTTCATAATAACGGATTGGTGGGCTGAAAAAAGGCTTGGAAAGGAGAGAGTGCGCTGGCTCTATTCATTTAAAACAATGATGGAGAGAGGAGTTGTAATAGGGCTTGGGACAGATAGTCCCGTTGAGCCTCTTAACCCATGGGAGACGGTATACGCTGCCGTTACTAGGGGAAGATATGAAGGCATCTCATACTATGAGAGTACAACTAAAGAGAGCTTAACATTAGAGGAAGCCCTCCAAGCATATACTTGGGGCTCAGCATACATAATGTTTGATGAGGATCTTGCAAGTCTTGTGGAGGGTAAGCTGGCGGACTTCATAATAATTAATAAAGACCCGTTTACAATTGAAGAGAAAGAGTTGAAAAACATAAGGATCCTTGAGACATACGTCGGTGGAAGACGTGTCTGGCCTTAGCAAAGGATCAATCTTTCACCGAGATCAATACTCCTATATTAAATTAACGAATAAATAACCTCGCTTACTTGAATTAATCCCCGTGTCTTAACCTAATGACTCTCCACGGCTCAAGCTTTACCTCCACTCCATTCTTCGTCGATACGATTAGTGAACCGTACTCATCTACTTCCACAGCCTTTCCCTCTATAATTCCATCAATAGTTTCAGCAACTATTACTCTATTCAACGTAATTAAGTTACTTAAGTATTCGTCAACGAGTTCACTTGGTTCACTAACTAACTTAGTTACCCTAGTTAAGTAACCAATGAATGGAGCTAGCACTCTATTTCTCGGAGTTAGCCCAACAATCCTCTTTAATGACGTTGCCTCGGGAATTCCAATATCATTATTGACGTTGATGCCTACCCCTATGTAAACAGTCATAGAGTCCTGAAGCGCTACTCCCTCAATTAATGTGCCGCCGAGCTTTCTTTCTTCAACAACTATGTCGTTAGGCCACTTAATCCATGCCTTTACTCCAATACGTCTTAAAACCCTCTGTAAAGTTAGTGGAATGGCTATGTTTAAGTAAGGAGACTTATCGGCTGGCAAGCTTATTACTGCAGTAGCCCATATTCCGCCTAAGTTAGACTCCCACATCCTTTTGTGACGGCCATAGCCGTGAAGCTGGTGTTCAGCAACTACAATGCTCCACGGGACTAAGCCCCTTGCATATACTTGAGTAGATCCTACTATTAGTTCATGGTAAATGTTCCAACCCCACGGCTTGATCTTTGCTGGATTATCGCTTGAAGCAATTGCAACAAGTCCCTCATCTCTCTGAACAACATAGTTTCCACTAAGCTCATTGATTACCTCCATTAATCGCTCCTCACTAATGCCAGTTCTCCAAGAGAGTTCTCTTAAGCTCCACTTGTCTTTTTCAAAAAGTGCTTTAAGCACCGTTAGTTTACTAAGAAGATCTGTCAAGAGCTACACCCATAGATTTAGTGCTTAGTAAAAGAGATATTAATCGTTTGCCATTTTAGCTAACCTAATCTTTTCAACAATACTATAGATCCCTAAAATATAGGGAAGTCTAGGGTTATATCTTTGGAGCAGAGAATATGCATTAATGAATCTACTGGAGCTCCCTGTGAAAGGAGGCTTCTGCACTAATTCTACTAAACCATCCCTCCATAAGTTAGATAGTAGTGTTACAATAACTAACCTAGCTCTCTCAGCCTCTATCGCTGCTTCATACTCACTAGGCATGTATTCCTTTATGAAGCTCGCATTAGCTTCAAAGTACTTACTTATAAGCGGTTTATGGAGCTCTATAACTGGACACCTAGTGGAAACTCCATAGACGACTTGTGGAATAATTAACTTTAGCTCAGAATTAACTAAGTACTGTACTTCCCTAGGGACATATGGATAAGTTCTGCAGATGAAGGGCTTGTAGATGTTGTGTATTGAACACCTATTGTCCTTTGATAAGAAGGGGCATTTATTATCATCATTTAAGTATAGAGTGTAAGACAACGCTATCCATTGATTGCTTAAAGCATCGTAGATCGTGTAAGCTGGCGCTATCTTTACATCAATACTCATAGATTCTGCTAAGAAGTTGACCAGCATTTCCTCAAATGACTGGAGAGTTATAGGAGATGCCTTACAGCACAAGCCCGTTAGAGAGCACTTAAACTTAATCATTTCTCACTCCCAGTGATATCCGGGTATTCTATCTCTATAGAGCATTGCTATCCTCGACTCTCCATCAACTGAATCAACTACATCTGCTACAGGTTTTGGAACTAGTTCTCTCCACTTAGGACTTCCTTCAGCCATTAGCTTCCTAATGTAAGATCCTCTATATATTTCCCTATTGTACTCCGGGGGACGCGTTATTGCATAACCCTCTTCCTTAAAGATCCTTTCAACTATTGGATTGAGTGTTACTACTGAAGTAAATGGAGGAGAGTAGAGCTTTACGTAATGTACAGCTACTTTACTTACTTCAATAGTGGGGAGGGTTACAGTTATCACTTTATCTAAAGACATGTTATCCCATTTAACTGTCTCTCTAACCATGAGTATTCTTTCGCCAGCTGTAAATGGGTTCTCGGGCGTGTGGCTTTGGCTAGCCATACCTATGACTACGATGACTTCATTGAATTTATTAAAGGCATCTCTTAACGCTACTAAGTGCCCGTAGTGAAGTGGTTGAAATCTAGCTATCAAGAGACATCTATTAGCTTTTAATGCCATAGCTATCGCCTTACATAAGTATTCAAATGCTCTTTCCCTTATTAAAAGCATTACTGAGATTCGTGGAAACCATTGAGTTTTCATGCATTATGCACACAATTTATTACTTACCTAAGGGCTTCATTAATGCTTAGAGGCATTTAACTGGTGATAGCTTGAAGCACTTAGTTACAGACTTAAATGGAAAAGACTTATTAAGTACTATTGATTGGAGCATTGATGAAATAGAGATTGCATTAAAGCTCTCTGAGGAATTTAAATGGCGTTACTACTACTACGGCATTAAAGGAGTGCCTAGAGTACTTAGTAGAAAGACTTTCTTCATGCTCTTTTACGCTCCATCAACTAGGACTAGGGCTGCATTTGAATCAGCTATGACTCTCTTAGGAGGCCACGCTGCCTACATAGAGGCTAAAACTACTAGGTTAGCAGTAGGGGGGAAAGCTGTTGGAGAAGCTAATAAAGATGTTGCAGCAATGTATGAGAGGTACGGTCATGGAATTGGTGTAAGAATACTCGATCAAGCAATAGACTACGTCTATGGGAGGGGAAACTATGTAGTGAGGGAGTACGCTAAGCACTCTAGAGTACCAGTGATAAATATGGCTGACGACATGTTTCACCCAACGCAGGGCTTAGCAGACATCTATACGTTTAGGGAGAAGTTCAAGAATGTCCAGGGAAAGAAGTACGTAGTTATGTGGGCCTACAGCCCCGAGATCAGGGGGTGGTGCAGTATTCAAGAAGATATACTGCTATTCACTAGGTTTGGCGTTAGTGTTATAGTTGCCAGGCCACAGGGCTTCGATCTAGATCAAAGGCTTATGCACTTAGCTAAAAAGAATGCAGAGGAAAGCGGTGGAAGCCTCGAGTTTACAGATAACTTAAGGGAAGCCTTAGAAGGAGCACATGCGGTCTTCCCAAGAAATTGGGCTTCACCTAAGTTAGTTGAGTTAGGGTACAGTAAGTTTAAGGACGAGGAGCTTAGAATCTACGAGAAATATAGAGACTGGAAGCTCACTGAAGAACTAATGGATCTCATGGATAAAGACGGCGTACTAATGCATGTCTTACCAATATTTAGAGGCTTTGAAGCAGATGATGCAGTTATAGATAATCCGAGGAGGTCTATTATTTACGAGCAGGCTGAAAACGGCCTATGGACTAAGGCAGCTGTACTAGCACTAACAATGATTGGAGTAAAGTAGGCAGACTTAAGTTAGGTTATTAAAGAACTGCTGGTATTAGCGTTGACTAAAGTGATCCTTATAACAGGCTTACTCGCCTTCGACAGCGGGAAGACGTGGTTTACATACAATGCAGCAAACTATGCCTTAAGTAAGGGGCTTAGAGTATCAATATACAAGCCTGTTGCAGGCCATGATGCATGGACTCAGCATCACACTATTGAGATAAGCAGGGAGTTAAAGCTGCTCTTAGGGCACGATGTCTCTCTATACGCTGAACTACTTAGAGTTGAACCAAGTAGACTACACTTAGTTAATCCAGTAGACCTCCTCTTATCACCATTGGACGTAGAGCTTTACCTCAATTCAATAGATTCATTTTATAAAGATATGGAGGATCAGTTCTCTAGAATAGTTCTTAGTAGAGTGAGTAAATGTAGGAAGAAAGTATCTAGCCACTTCCTAGTTAGAGAAAACATAGCTAAAGCACCTAGGTTTCTAAGAGATGAAATAAGTTCGTTAGCTAAGGAATTAAGCGCTGAAGCAATTGACTTACAGACTCTTTTAAACCTACTTACATCACGAGAAGTATCAATTGAACTAAGCTATTGTTTAGAGGAACTAGTTGGAGAAAACGACTTAGTTCTAGTGGAGTCTTTTAATAATGCTGTTCTTCCATACATAGATCTAAGGAGCTCTATAAGGAAGATCGTCGTAGTATCTGTGGGTAAGGCATTGATATACGATGAACCTGAGGAGGTATGGAAAGTCATTGATGAAGGATTGAAAGAGAATGCTCTACAACCTCTAATAACTGAGTACTTTGTTAAAAGAATTAAGCCAAGCGCTATTGTAGACATTAGGCCTAGGATGGATATAAGAACCATAGATGAGGATTCAGCTGCTGAAGCAATACGCTAAAGCTATAGCAGATCTATTTGTAGTCTATTTTAGAGACTTAACCATGTATGGAGATCTCTCTAATCTATGGTACCCCAATCTTCTATAATACTCTCTAGCCCCTATGCCTGAAAGAACTAGTATCTTTCTTCTGCCATACTCCTCTAGAGATACTCTCTCTGCTTCAAGTAATAGTTTTTTCCCAAAGCCTCTGTGCTGTATCTCTAGAATATTCTGTGGCTTAATGCCTATGGGAGTCATTAAGCCATATACGTGTAGCTCTCTAACTATTGCTGTACTTGAGTCTACTTCAGGTCTATGCGCTCTTTCACTAGGGATCCTTAGCCTTAGGAATCCTATTAATGCATCACTGCATACGTCTTCTATTGATAGAAATATTTCAGTTCCTCCACTGGCTTCATAAACTATTTTCTTCATTTTAATACATTCTTCTCTAGGAAACTTATTTAACTTATATATCTGCCTACCTACTTCTCTCCACCTTATTTCTCTAATAGCTATGCCCTTCTCTAAGCACTTCTTTTCAACTAACTCTCTTAAATTCCCCTTCCTAGGGCCGGCTTCAATGTATTTTGCAGGGACGTCTCTCTGAACTCTAATAACTCTAACGTATTCAGGTATGTGTCTATACATTTCGCTTATTAATTCAACAGCTTCCTCATCTGTATATGGAGTGTATGAGCCCTTAATCCAGAGTTCATATAGTCCTGTCCCCTTAACTACTATTGTTGGATATATCTTCAAGTAGTCGGGTCTATAGTCTGGGTTACTGAATATCTCCTTAATCATCTCTAAGTCTCTATCATAACTGCTTCCAGGAAGCCCAGGCATTATGTGATACGTTACTTTAAGCCCAGCGTCCTTAGCTATTCTAGTTGCTTCTACAACATCTCTAACTATATGGCCTCTCTTAACTCCTTCAAGTACGTCGTCATAGATGCTCTGTACCCCTAGCTCGACTCTAGTAGCGCCAAGGTATAACATGAAGTCAATGTGTTTTTCACGCGCCCAATCAGGCCTCGTTTCAATAGTCATAGCTATGCAACGTACATCTGCTGCCTCATTCCTTAACTGAGCATTAGCTAAGTCTACTGCTTTTGGCGCTTTGTTATATGGGTAGTCATTCATGGCTTCTAAGGCCATGGCTATAAACCACTCCTGATAGCTTCTAGGCATGGCTGGAAACGTTCCTCCCATAACTATTAGCTCTACTTTAGATGGAAAGTAGCCCAGTACTTCGTGATACTGCTTAAGCCTACTCAAAGTCTGTAGATATGGATCGTAGTTAACTCTAATGGCTCTCATAAGAGCTGGCTCTTCACTTATGTAACTCTGCGGAGTCCCTTGATCAGGGCCCCCTGGGCAGTAAAGGCACTTTCCATGAGGACATGGATAGGGCTCAGTCATTACTGCTACTGGTGCTACACCTGAAAGCACTCTACTTAATTTCCTTAAACGCCCCTCCATAAATGCACTCCGTTGCTAAGTGTAGTTTTTAGCCCTTTATGAACTTCTTTAATCCAACTACAAATAGGTTTTTCTGTAGAGCAACAGCTCTTCCTAAAGCAATGTATTTACCTGCTTGAACTACTATGAACCCTGATCCTTGAACATCTCTCTTAAGCTCTCCTAAAGTATATAAGTGGTAGTATCTCCTATAAGTAGTTCCTCTAACTATACTCACCTTAATGCAGTCGCCTAGGCTTATAGATGGCTTAACAAGCTTTTTAAAGAAGTTCATTGCTACACACTTAACAAAAGATCTTTGGGCAATGCTCCATGAAGTAATGAGTGCTACTCCGCTGTCCTTAAGGACCCTCCATGCTTCTCTCAATGCATTAATTCTCCACGCCCTCTCCGGCAGATGGTGTATAACAGCTATGTATAAGCAGAGCTCCATTGACTCACTTCTTAATGGAAGGCTCCTTACATCACTTACCACGAGCAATGCTCTATGCTTTAGCCCCGCTAGTTCAATGGATGATTGTGCTCTCTTAACCATTGCTTTAGACAAGTCAACAAGTACTCCTCTGGCCTTAGGGTATTCGCTAAGTAGTAGGACTGCGTTATGTCCTGGGCCACAGCCTGCGTCTAGAAATGTCCCCATCTCTCTGCATAGCTTTGCAACTCGCTTAACTATATCCCAAGCCCTCCTCCTATACGAAGACGCCATGGCTTCATAAGCTTCTACAGTACTCCACAGGATTTCCTCACTATCCATAGAGTTACACCAGTAACTAAAGGCATGTAGCTCTACATAACACCTAGCTTAGAAGAAAAATATACTCCCTGCCTAATTTTATTTAAAGTTGTATAACTCTAAAAGCTTAACGATGCAGTAGTTGAAGTAGCCTATGGCTTTATTCAAAGTTTAGGGGAGTGAGCGGAGGGTTATGGCTAATTTAAAGCTGAATGGAGTTGAACTCCACGTAGGATTTGATGACGTTGATTCTCCAAGAGGTGGTTGTACAACGGATTTAGTGTCAGAGATAGCTATTAAATGGAGTAAGCGTGGAGTAAAGTTCATTGACTACCCTAACTTAGTTAGGCTAAACCCCGCAATACCTTGGAAGACTAGGGGGAATGGAGCTCTATCGCTAAGAGTGCTTGCAGAAAGCTATGAGTTAGCTAAAGATATGTGTAGTGAAGCAATAAGCATTAGTGAAGATTATGTAGCTGAATTCACTCACTTAAAGAGGAGTCCACACGTAGTTTGCTTCATAGGTCATGTTCCAGGAGAACTTGAATCCATGGGGGAGAAGGCTGTAAGGGATGTAGTCCTTATTGATGAAGCCTTAAGTATTGTTGAGAAGCACTTGCCTAAAGTAATCACGTGGAGCAATAGCTCCAACAGGAGGGGGCTTATTGGAGCTCTAGCTGCAGTAGGAAATAGGCTAACTAAAGATCATACGTATGAGTTAATCGCTTATAGAAGTAGAGATTATTGGGGAACGCCTAGGCTTATAGATCCAGTAAGTGTATTTAAAATGGATGAGGAGACTGGGGGGCTGACTTTCTTAAACGTCGATAAAGAAGCTAATAGAATACTCATAGCTCCACACGGCCCAGACCCCATATTATTTGGGATAAGGGGAGAGGAGCCGAGTGCACTAATTAAAGCTCTAAGCATTGTAAAAACAGGCGAGCCTATAGCTAAGTGGATCATATTTAGAACTAATCAAGCAACTGACGAGCATTTAAAGAGAGTGAGAAACCTATGTGAAGCATATGCTTATACAGGTGTTATAGCAGTAGGAAGAGTTTCCAGAGACCCTAGGATTATAGCTGGAGGACACGTAATACTAACTATAGCTGATGAATGTGGAGAAGTTGATGCAGCTGCATATGAACCAACGGAGGACTTTAGAGGAATCGTTAAAGAGTTGAAGCCAGGCGATGTAGTTGAAGTATATGGAGTTGTAAGACCTCCCTCAAGCATTCATGGAAAGACAATTAATTTAGAGAAAATTAGAGTAATTAAGTTAGCTGAAGTATTGAGACAATTAAACCCCATTTGCCCGAAGTGCGGTAGAAGAATGACTAGCTCCGGCAAGGGGAAGGGGTTTAAATGCACTTATTGCGGCTACAGAGATCCAACAGCATCCAAAGTCGTAGTTATTGAAAAGAGGAGAGTGGCTGAGGGATGGTATCAGCCTCCTCCAAGAGCATTTAAGCATTTAATGAAGCCTCTTGAAAGGTTTGGTAGAGAAAAAAGTGGTTGGAGTGGAGTAATGATTGAAAAGTGGCATAGCTAAGGGTTGTGTATGAATCGTGGAACACATATATTCATAGGCTTAAGCCTAGGCTTACTTATATGTGGTCAAAGAACCAGCTTAACAGCTTTATGCGCGATAATGGGGTCTATAGGTGGATGGTTCCCAGATCTAGATTTATTCTTTAAACATAGGAAGAGTCTTCACAACATCCCATCACTATTAATTACGGGCACTGCGCTATACACCATGACTTACCTTTTAGCCAAGAGCTTTACTACTGTAGTTCCAGGCTCGATTGCTTCACTAACTGCTTATTCATTCATAGCTGGTTACTCCATGCATATATTTGGAGATTCGCTGACAACAATGGGAGTATATGTACTCTGGCCCTTCTCTAACTATAAGCTTAGATTAGCTAAAATGAAGTCCAACGGCTTCTTCATAAACTTCCTTGGAGTACTATTAGGACTAGCATTCATAGCCTTATGGGCGAGGGACTATATCTACAGTGCTTTAATCTTAGGCTAGAAGAGTGTAGAGAAAGTATGTAGAATCATTGTAGAACTACTTTATGCAGCTTGAAGTAAGTTGTATGCAGACCTTGAGCATCGATGCGCTTAGCTACGGGCTTTCGAATACACCTTCAGTAAGGACAGGGATATAGCTAATGCAATTACAGCAGTTGACACAACTCCATAGATTGCGTAGAACCTTAAGTCGTTTTTAGCTTTCTCAATTTCTAAAAGCTTGCGATCAATTGCTGTAATGTTCTTAGAGAACTCCTCTAATTCTATTTCACATTGGGCTAGCTTTGACTTTAGAGCTATCAATGCATTATTGAGGTTAACTATGGTATTGTTAAGGGAGCTAGTGGTCTCACTTAACTTTACTACTTCACTTCTACACTTAGCTATGTTGTTAACTAACGTCTTTAAACTCCACTCACCGCTAGTTATGAGAGCATTCAGTAAGCTGTATGGGTTATCCACACTTCTAGAGCCTGTAGATGCATTTGATGGATATATTAGTACGTGACCTTCACTTACTCCAGGCCATCCACATTTAACTAAAATAAGTTTCTCACCGCCTAATTCAATTAATTCAAAGCGAGCTCCTTCACTAATTAGCTTGTCTATAGCCTTATTTGAAAACTTAATTACTCCAGGTGCAATTATTGCTTCACTTAGTGAATCTTCCTTAATCATAGTGCTTAGCGAAAGACTGTATGGCGAGACAATTAGTAAAGCTGTTGCACCGCCTCCAAGCCTTGAGAGAGCTGTTGAAATCAGTGAATCTAGGCCTCTATATACTTCCCCAAGGATTTCACTGAGAGTTCCTTCATCAATTGTGCCAAATAATTTCTTAACTTCATCAATTAAAGGATATGAGAAGAAGTAAGTGCTACCTCCATAGATAATTGATGTATACCAAGCTAAGTTTACATAGAAGCCTATGCTTTCGTTAAACAACCACTTAATTACTTGAGGATAGCGCTTAATGATATCTTCATCTATATTGCTTAAGTCAACTCGCGGTAGTACTACTCTATTGAATCCAGTGAAGCTTTGTGAAAAGCCATCCCCCATCCTCATGCCTCCAGTGGATACAATTAAGTAATCTCCACCTTCTAGAGGGAATATAGTGAATTTAACCCAGTAAGTTCCAGCATTTAAAGTCCAGTTCTCCTCAATGTATATATCTACTTCACTTGCTGCTCCAAGCTCTCTCTCAATAAATACTTCCTTATTTAATTCACTTAGCGTTAATTCATAGTGAGTTTCATTAAGTGAGAAGAGCATAGTTGTATTAAGTTCTCTCCAGAAGATGCTGCTTCCATTGTTTAACTTAAAGACTGCTGGACGTATAGTTGAATTACTTGGAATAGCTGCAAAGTTCACAGTATAGTTTGTAGTTGTTGGTAGAACTAAGTTAGTATTGATTAATGCTACATCGCTGTAGGTAATTAATGCAGTAGTTTGGTTAATTAAGTCACTATAGCGGACTGACAGCGTTGTTCCATTAATCCATATAGTTGTTGAATTTATTGGAATACCTCTTGTAAAAGCCCAACTCCCTGGACTGAGGAGGAGTAATTCATAGTATATTGATGTGTATGGAGGCTGTAAGCCAATGCTGTATAAGGAACCTTCAGCTACGTAATTGCTTGAGTTAAACTTCTCAATAAATGATGGTAAATGTACTCCTGGAGCATACACTATGGCTAACTTATACCTAGCGTCGATACAAGTTTGTGAGAAAGCTATTGAAGGCAGCATTATGATTAGAGCAGTTAAAGCAACTAATACCTGAACATAGTTCATTAAATTACACCCCTCTTTAAAAATAGCTTAGAAGTAAATAAACTTGTGAGCACACTTAGCTCTCACTTAGTTAAACATGATCCATAAGTAATTGTTAAGCCAGACCTTTGTTAAAGTGAGTTAGGAGCTTATATGTCTTTAAACTTCATCACTAGTTCGCTATCCACTCGCCTAACTTCTCCGAGATCTCATTGATAACTATCGACAGCTCTAGCTCGTACACCGATCTTTGTGAAAACTCTGAATTCTTAAATGACTTTCCCTTTAGCTTCACCTGAAGAACCATCCCTATACATGGACTGTTGACATAGCTTCACCAATCTACTGAATGTGAAGATCTACTTACTGATGGTAAAGACTTCATTACTTTATGAATGGTGGTGTAAAGTTATTTTAATTCTACTTATAGCGTAGTAATTCAAAATACGTACTGGGGGATTTGATTGAAGAGAGCTCTCTTCATAGGTAGATTTCAGCCATTTCATAAAGGCCATTTATACAGCGTTAACTACATTCTCAAGGAGTTCGAGGAAGTCGTAATTGTTGTAGCAGCTGCTCAGTATAGCTATACACTAGATAATCCATTTACAGCTGGTGAAAGAATCGAAATGATTAAAGCAGGGCTCAGCGATCTATATGATAGAGCATACGTAATCCCTATTGACAATACCTTAAGTAACTATGAATGGCCTCGACACGTCTTAAATTATACTCCAAGAGTAAGCGTTGTCTTCAGCAATAACAAGTTGGTACAAATACTCTTTAAAACATATGGACTTGAAACACGTGGAACCCCCGTGCTTTCAGGTGTTAGCGGCAGCCTTGTGAGAAAACTCATGGCAGAGGGAGGTGAATGGGAAGTCCTCGTGCCGGAGCCTACTGCAAACTTGATTAAGGAGTTTAATGGAGTTGAACGCATGAAGACTCTGTGGGCTATGAGAGTTAAGATGAGTGGCGAGAGATTTGATGAATAGCTTGAAGGCATCAATCATAGTTATAGGCACAGAGCTTACGAAAGGCTTAATTCAAGATGTAAATGCATACCAACTCGCTAAGGAGCTCACTTACATTGGAGTAAAAGTTAGCAGAATCATTATAGTACCCGATGATAAAGAGGAGATTGAGTGGGCTTTAAAGAAATGTCTTGAATTAAGCGATGTAGTCATTACAACGGGAGGCTTAGGTTTTACAGAAGATGATGTAACTATTGAGGCAGCTGCTTCAACACTAGGGCTATCTTTAAAGCTCAATACTGAAGCACTTGAAATGATTAAGTCTAGGATTGGTGGAGAAGTTAAATGGGAAGTTAAGGCTGCGTATCTCCCAATAGGCTCTAAGCCACTATACAATAGAGCCGGTATTTCACCAGGTGTTTACGTGAAAGTTAATGATAAGCACTTATTCCTCCTCCCAGGAGTGCCAATTGAAGTCGCAGCAATATTTCAAGACCATGTTAAGCCATTCTTAGAAGCTATGTTAAGGCAGAGTGTGAGTAGAGCAACTATAGTTGTTGAAACAATGCATGAAGTTGAAGCAGAAGTAGATGAAAAAATACGTCAAGTCAAAGCAAAATATCCATTAGCTTACTTCAAAACACACGCTGTTAAACCAGTTAAATTAGTTATTACAGTTGCTGCTAATAGAAAGGATGTAGAAAGACTGGTAAATGAAATCTTGAATGACTTAAAGCTAGCTATAAATATTGGAAGTATAGAGGTTGAAGCGAGTCTTTAATAGCTGGACTTATTGAACAACATACTCACTTATAAATGTCTTGGACTGTACAATATGTAGTAACATGAACGTAGATTTAGATAGCGAGCTAATTACATTGAGTAGGTAAACTGGAGTTTGCTGAACTTGAAGAAAGCTATATACTTCAAGAAGCTTGCTAAAAGTGTTATAAAAGCTACTCTAAGTCCTGGGGATTTATTAAATGAGTTAAAGAGTTTGAAAAGACTCCATACCCGATCTCAGCTTTAGTATAGGGGAATCACTACAGTCGTTTTAACCATCATTTATTTCAGCTGCATTGAACATAGAGGTTTAGAGGATGCATCCTATTGCATTGACCCATTACCGGAGATACTATAGGATCTCAAAAGTTGTTTCTCCATTATTCAACAAAGATATGTATTGTTTATGATAAACATGGTATAATGCAGCAGATATAGAATACACTAATTATACAATTAAATATATATCCTTCTTTTACATATATACCTATATGTATACCAGTGAAGGGGACTCTGTAGGTGAGCTATGTGAAGGCTTTATCTAGACTTGAGGCAGCACTTATAGCACTTGTAATAATTGTGGGAGCCATAGGTGCATATGGCTGGATGAAGCCTGTAACAGAAGTTCCAATAACTACGCCTACAGTGACTCCAGCAGAAAGAATGTACTACGTTCCAATACTTGGCAGGTGGATGAGTGAAAGCGAAATAATTAATGAAATAAGGCGGGAGGGCAGAATAATAATTGCAGACTGGACTTATGGAGGGCTTGTTGAAACATATCATGCACCAGCATTTGAGAAATACGTTAAGGAAAAGTATGGTGTAGATATAGATGTAACGTGGATTGGTACACAAGAGCCTGAAGCCATGGTTTCCTCAGTACTTATGGCTGTTTCAGCAGGCAGTCCATCCCCCTATGACGTAATGGCTATTGAAGCCCCCTTCTTCTTTAGAGCTCTAAGCGCTGGAGCCATTGAGCCAGCTATATACTTAGGCAATCAGCTCATGAGGAACCTAGAGTACGTAGATCCATTTTTCCTCAAATATCAACCATACGGCGTAATATTCCAAGCCATAGATACAGCAGGTCTCTTAATAAATACTGAGAAAGCCGGCTGGATTACTAGTTATAAAGATCTAGCAGACCCTAGGCTGAAGGGACATGTGATACTGCCCACTCCTGGCACAGTTCATTTCGCAAACTTCCTTGTAAACTTAGCTTTAGCGATGGGTAAGGACTATAAGAATCCTAGCGACATGGAGGAAGTAATTAGGTTTGCAGCAGAGAAAATACATCCAAACGTACTAAGGTACACAACCTCTGAAGCAGAGATCATGGAGCTTTTAGAGAGAGGTGAAGCATGGGCTGTTGCATGGTGGTGGTACTTAGCTCCTGTAGAGGCCGTTAAAGGATATCCAGTATCGAGAGTGGCCCAGCCTCAGGGAAGTGTATTTGTTCCAGGAATAGCTTGGATACCGAAGAACGTTCAACACCCAGTCTTAGCTCAGATATTCATCGATTTCCTAATGAGTGTGAAATTCTGGTTCGCCCTCGACTTCCCGCAATATAGGGAATCTAGAGAAGACTTCCTAATGCTTCACCAGAACTTATTGAATGATACAAACATCGATCTGTTGCCTGACTGGATAAAGCCCATATATGCCAACATATATCCATACCCCCTGGCTAAAATGGCTGAGTGGTATGTAATACCGGATTATAGCTATATTGAGCAACAGACAGAGAAATGGTCAGATATGTATAACAGGTTAGCTGGAATTACATAAATAACTTTTTTAAAACTTTAATTAAGCCGTAAATACCAGGTGATTATATGAATAGAGTTCCAAAGGCTTCCTACATACTGTTAGCTCTGCCAACCATAGCATACTTAGTGTTCTTCTGGCTAATTCCATTAAGCAACGTAGTGATCATCAGTTTCACTGAAGGAGAATCATTCATACTTGGACGACCACGTTACATAGGGTTACAGAACTATGCTGCTGTAATGGGAAGCTATGCAAGTACTATAAGAAATACAATTATCTTACCTTTATCTGCAGCCTTCGTTGACTTTATAGTTGGATACCCGCTGGCCTACTTACTTGTACGTAGAAAAATCCTCTTACAGAACGTCCTAAGGGCATCACTTCTATTCCCATACTTCGGCGACATATACGTATCCTATGGTTTATGGAACATGTTTCTACCAGGTGGAGTATTCGACACTCTATATTCCATCACTGGGCTATCCTATAGACACGTGCTCTATACATCTTATGCCGTTGTACTAGGCTTCTCAATATTTACACTTCCATTCATGGTTCTCTATACATCAGCTTCTCTCAGCGAAATAGATCCATCAATAGAGGAGGCTGCATACACCCTAGGCGCTTCTCCATTAAAGACATTCATCAAGGTGACGCTGCCTCTTTCAGCTCCAGGCGCTGTCTCGGGCTTCATAGCCTGCTTTGGATGGAACCTTGGAGGCTACTTAATACCACTACTCCTAGGAGGTGTAGAAGCAAGCAATGTAATTACTGTAAAAGTAGTTCACTTAACTCTCCAGCTCCACAACTATGGTTTAGCGGCTTCACTCGCTACAATGCTAGTAGCGATGACTCTTTTCTCAACGTATCTTACATTTAAGATAACAAAGGTAGCTGGGTGATAGTGTGGCTTTCAAGTACTTATGGATCATAACTAAGTACTTGTACCTAGCATTGATTATATTCTTGATACTATCGCCATTCATATTCATATTCTATAGATCCGTTACCTATAGGACTTATGAAGGCACAGCCTTCGTTGGATTAAGGTTTTATGAGCAGATAACGCAGGCTTACTGGAGAGCTCTCGTAAATAGCCTCATCGTCGGACTCCTGGTTTCAGTCATAGATTTCATAATAGCTCTTCCAGCTGCATATGTGTTAGCAAAGTATGAGTTCAAGTTTAAGAAAATACTTACAGCCCTATTAGTTGCGCCAATGTTTACACCAGATGTAGTAGCTGGAGTAGGGCTAGCTAGTACTTACATTAGACACTATGGACTATATGGTACTTTCATAGGCACACTACTTGGATTAGCATCAACTAGCTATCCAATGATGCTGCTTCCACTATTTGCATCTCTTAGAACTCTTGATCCTATATATGAAGATGCTGCAAAAACCCTTGGAGCTAAGCCTCTCCAAGTGTTAACTAAAGTAGTCCTCCCATTAATAGGACCAGGCATATTCAGCGGCTTTGTATTAACGTTTGTCTGGTGTATAAATAACTACTTACTACCTCTATTCATAACAGGTCCAGCCATAGATCTCTTAGCTGTAAAGCTGTATTCTGATATAAGATGGTGGGGCTTACTTGGGAGAGTAGCTGCTGAAGCCAGTGCACTTCAAATAGCTACATTCGCCATTACGCTACTTTACTTAAAGACTGTTGGAAGAAAGTATCAAGGTGGCTTCGCCCTTTGATTATGAAGACGGCTAAGGTAGGGTATTTCACAGCATTTTCTATAATAGTATTCATATTCATACTAGTTTTTTCACTAATAGCTTCAAGCAATATAATGAAGCACTCCTACGACTACGTGCCTAAAGACATTCAAATAGTTGTTTATTCAAATTCAACGCGCCTTAGAGAAGGTGATCGTGTGTTAATTAAAGTGTTTGGAGGAGGAAATATGAGAGACTTAAGCATTTACATAGAGCCCAGTGAAGCATTCACAGTAATCAATGAAGTACAGCTAGATAACTCAATTGAGTTAGAAGCTCTTGTTAGAAATCAATTGGGCCTCCAGGGTTTATTTAAGGGCTATGTCTACTTGCTATATAAAGGCTCCGTAATTACTGAAAAGCCATTTTACTTCATATTAAGCAATGAAGATCCGCGAATAGAGACTGAGGGAATAGTATTGAATATCTATAAAGACTTCACTTTAACTACTTGGCACTGGGACATAGAGATACCTTGTGGAGATTCAAGTAAACTATTCATTGCACCTAGGCTGGAAGGCTTTGAATTACTGAAGGAGTACTTAGAGCTCCAATTGTACATTGGAATGATAACTTATCGAAATGGCTCTTGGTGGCCCCTTAGAGGCTTAGGGACATATATTGCTAATAAAAGCCTAGAGGAACTGATCTCAATAACACCTTGTGATGAAGCATTACTACTAAATGTCACACCTATACCTAAGAACGTGAAAGGAGTTACAGTAGCCTATAAGGGAGCGATCAAGCCTGACTTATCCCTTGGGAAATACATCGTTAAGCTAAGCATGGGTTTTAATGATAAGTTATACCTATATATAAATGTCCCAGGAAAGTACTCTATTGCTTCAGTAGTGGTTTCTGGAGAAGCTGTGAATGTAACTAGTTGCATCTATAGTCCACCTGGCTTTAAATGCTACTTAGTTAAGCATGAGAGAGCTATATTAAGCCTCTATGATTTAAAGCTGGTGTTGAAGGAGGACTGAGTAATTAGCGTTTAAACACTATTGGCTTATTAAACGCTATGTAGACTTCGTCTCCAGGCTCTATATTTAAGTACTCATACCTCCTGTCTCCATATACATCGGCTTTTATAGGTTCTTCTACTCCAATATCTACTTCAAGCCTTAAGTAGGGGCCTACAAACAGCTTTCTCACAAGCCTTCCAGCAAGGATGTTTGCCAACAGCTCCTTCCTCAGATATTCCTCATCAATGTGCTTGCTCACCAATATGTCTTCAGGTCTTATACCAATTAGAATGCTTTCACTAGCTTTCAAATCAGCTCTAGCTAAAGCATGTATCTCTATGCTACCTACAGATGCCTTAACGATGTTGTTAGCTTTATCTACTTCAATTACTTTTCCCTTCAAGAAGTTAGTGCTTCCAATAAACTCAGCGACAAATGGAGACTTAGGGCTTTCATAGAGCTCTATAGGTGTACCCCCTTGCTCTATTACTCCTTTATTGATTACGTATATGTAATCAGCTATGGCGAATGCCTCACTTTGATCGTGTGTAACGTAGAGAGATGTCTTACCTGTTTCCTTAACTATCCTACGGATCTCGAACTTAAGCTCCTCTCTAAGCTTAGCGTCTAAGTGCCCTAGGGGTTCATCGAATAATAGGACGCTTGGGTTGATTACAAGAGCTCTTGCTATAGCTACTCTCTGCGCTTCTCCACCACTTAGTTCACGAGGCTTCCTCTTTTCATAGCCCTCGAGCTTAATTAGCTTAAGCATTTCCTTAACTCTTCTATCGACTTCGTCCTTAGGTAATTTCCTTAACTTGAGTCCAAAGGCTATGTTCTCGTAGACTGTAAGGTGTGGGAATAATGCAATGTTTTGGAATACGAATCCAACGTTTCTCTTCCAAGTCGGTAGATTCACTACATCATTGTCATCGAAGTACACTCTGCCCTTATCTGGATGTATTAATCCAGCAATTATTCTTAGAAGAGTTGATTTCCCTGATCCACTTGGGCCTAGGATGCAGACTAAAGCGCCATCATCCGCCTTCATGCTTACGTCTCTCAACGCATAAGTGTTCCCATACTTCTTTGACACTCCATCTACTAGAACTCTAACCACGACTCCTCCCAAGTTCTTAAAGGCTCAATTAAGACTTAAAAAGATTGCTCTGAAAAGGGATTCCTGGTAATCATCTATGTATGCTGTGCTTGTAGAAGGAGGTAAGACAAAGACTTTAAGCATAGTAGTCGATGAACATGGCTGTATTTTAGGATACTCTCTCAGCGGTTCTTCAGGCTGGACCACTATAGGCTTTGATAAAGCATCAGAAAACCTTGTGGAATCAATAGTAAGTGCAGTTAGAAAGAGTTCCTTGAAAGCTAATGAAATAGATCTAGCTATACTTGGGTTGCCTGACATAGATACTGAGGAAGCTAAAGAATATTTTGCTAAGAGACTTAAGAGCCTCGGCTTATTCAAAGTTGATGCAATAATAGTACCTGACTTCGTCATCGCATACTATGCTGTAACTCTAGGAGACCCCGGGATAGCTGTAATAGCTGGAACTGGTTCAATAGCTTATGGAAGGAACTCAAGGAACGTAAGTGCTAGAGCTGGTGGATGGGGGTGGTTTGGAGGAGATGAGGGAAGCGCTATATGGATAGCTATGAAGGCTGTTGAAGCAGCAGGTAAATACTTTAATGGAAGGGGCCCTAAAACATTAATTGGTAAGAAAATACTTAGCTTCTTCAACATAGAAAACCCTCTTCAGCTAATCAATATAGTTTATTCAAGGGTAAGGGAAGACGTAGGTGAATTAGGGCAATTAGCTAGGGTAGTTGATGAAGCTGCTGAAGAAGGTGATCAGCTTGCTCAAGAGATACTTATAGAAGGCGGAAGAGAACTTGCGTTAATGGCTAAAGCTGTATACGACAAGATCTATATAAGTGAAGACGCATTCGTAGTAGGAGGAGTAGGCAGCGTATATTCATCAAGAACGTTGAGGAATAGCTTCATAGAGAATATAAAAAGATATTTACCTAACGTAGGTGTAGTTGAACCTATTACACAATACATGCCGATTAAAGGCCTCGCTGCTCTACTTACTGAAAAACTACATTTACCCAGGGGAATCGTGGAATCAGTAGTGGAGGGTGTTCATAGAATAAGCGTGAAATAACGGCTCTAAGAGCCATTGATCTATGGTTTTTATCTATAATCATTTACATAGATCACTGGAGATCTTTGGCTAAGTCAGATAAGCCTAGCTTTATTGCATATTGCTCTATTTCCTTGATTAACTTATTAATTAAGTAGAGTCTAACATCAATACCTGTATAATTAGACACTTTATCGAGGAAAGCCTCTGCTTGTGCTATAGGCCATACGTATCTAGATGCAAGACCTACTTTATACTCCTCTACTTTGCCTACATCTCTATCTACGTACTTAGCTAGCTTATCGCTAAACGCTATTAAATTATTTAGCTCAGATAAGAGTTCTAACGCAGTTTCTTTACTGAGCTTCTCGAGTACTAAGTTCTTAACTACAGAATACTTAACGTGAGCATACATTGGCCCTATGTTAACGCCGCCTACGTTACTTTCAGGCAGTACCTCAGGGTTCTCTAAGTAATCGCCGGAGTGTATCTTTAGATATAGGCCGTGCTTCAATGCCAGCGATGAAAATGCCCTTACAGTAGATAGCTCAGCTCTATTGCCTGGCTTAACTTCAGTTCCAACATCTGTTGCTACAAATACCACCTTAGATTCCTCAATGTTCCTCCTCCTTAGTTCAGACAGGACTTTTTTAATGAAGCTTTCGAGAACTTCCGGTGGCTTATAGCTCCACCTATCGCTCCCTATTTCGTATTCAATGCGTCTACCGTGTTGTTTTGCAATTTCTTCAGCACATGATATGAGGTCTACCGTTCTATTGGCAGCGGTCTCAAGTTCTGCAAACCGATCACTTCTCTCCATGTCTACTGTAGTATCAATGTGAATGAGGTTGAACCCCGCCCTAATGAAGGCTTCAAGGGATTTTAAAAAGCTGTCGACTGCATCATGATACGAGTAGTTTGAAGCAACATGCTTATCCTTCAGCCACGGGCCGCCGTGGTCAAGCTGTAGGATTATTGGGATTTCACTGCTAACACCTAAATCTTCAACAGCTCTAAATACATAGGCCTTGAATTCTTCTGGAGTCCAACCAGTATATCCTCCATCTACATCAACCTGGTTTAAGGAGGCTATGTAAGCTATGGGGGCTTTAACTCTCTTTAAAGCACTAATTGATGCAAGAACAACGTACTTTGATATAGGGGAAATACATATAAGAGTTGCCTTCCTCTCCTTAAGTCTATTGAGAATACGCCTCACTACACCTATTGCTTTAGCGCCATGTGAACAACAACCTTCGTTAGTGAACATCATGTGTATCACTAATCTAAACTAACTTCGCTGAGCTATAAAAGTACTGAGTGATGCTAATGGCTTAACAACTTAAACCTCCTATATGAGGCCAAGATCGTCATTGAAATAGTGAATATTGAAAGAGCAATAACTATTGGCGTAAGCCTTATACCCCACGGAGTGTAATTCAATGCTAGCCCAATTAATGGTGTTACAGCAAGACTTAAACCAATGGATAAAGCTAATTCCTCAAGAGGACTCAACTCACCAGGTTTATAAAGAGCTTGTATAAGTGAATAACCCGGCAGGAATAAAACAAATACTGTACCCATTACGTAGCGAATTGGCATTAGGAAAGGCACATAGCCTATGAAGTAAACAATGGATATCGTAATCAGTGTTAGCATTATGGTAGTATAAAACCAGAGGTTGTAGTCCAAGCGCGTAATGTAGTCGGGGAAAGCTTTAGGTGGATCTGGGTCTTCAATTACTAGCTCGCCATCAATCCACTTATTGTATAGCTCCCATAGGTAGTTCAGCTTTCTCCAACTCTTCAACTCTTTTTCTACAACAAAGTCTTCAAGCACTAGCTCCCTCTTCATGGTAAAGCTACCTCTGTTACATTAAGCCTTAAGAAGACGTATACACCAGTATACCTCCACTCATTGGTCTTAGAGTCATACATGTATAGTTCGAAGACAAGGGTCTGGTTTCTAAATGGTTCATTAAATGCTGTTTTGATTGGGATAGTAATGTTGCAGGTGTGGCAGAGAGCAACGTACCCTTTTAAAGTAGGTGTAACATTGAGAGGTTCATCGCTAGGTATTTTACCGTACCCTATCTTACCCTGATACATGAATAGCCCTGTGTAACCCATGTGATTTAATATGTAGAGGTTCAATGATACTTCTTCACCAACACGTACTTCGCGTGGGTAATCACCTATCTTTACATCTGGGTTTAGGAGACCTATTGCTGTAAAAGGCTCAGGATTCCTCGGTATAGTTAAGGCTATTCCAAGTACAGATGCTACAATAGATATTGCAACAATTACTGCTAAGACTTCATCATTAAGCCTCAAGGCTCTAGACCTCCCTCTACTTCCTTTAGAGTAGCTACCTCCTTCAAGAAAATTGATGAATATCCTCTAGCTTCCAACGTCTTAGCTAAAATGAAGTACTTTAAGCTATAGGCCCTCGGGTGAATAACCATAAATCCAGCCCCTCTTTCTACACCATGCTTCTCAAGTTCTTCAATAATAGATGTTGAAACAGCTCTATAATAATTCAGTAATTGCTGGATAAAGTCATTTTCTATAGCATTGTTAAAGCCCTCCACGATCTTTGTCCTAGCCCAGCTCTCATAGTTGAACCGCGCTTCAACGCCTTCTTCAGCTATAATAGAATCCAAGGCGCTTAAGACGTCGAGGAGTTCTCCCTTTATAACATACACTCCACCACTAGGCACTTTTAAGTAAACCATCTTTTTTGCTTCACCAGTGAATACAGCACTGTAAGTAGATTGAATCAATAGGTCTAGTTCTATGGGATTTGAAGCATCCCAATCTGCAATAATAATACTTGATTTACCACCTCCCGGAGGCATGCCTCTAGAAAACTCCTTAACTATAAGTATTCCTTTACTAATGCTCTTCTTCCAGTGAATCATCTTAAAGTGATCTCCGGGAGAGTACTCTCTAGCACCAATGTACTCACCAGTAATAGCGCTCCTAGCTAAATGCCCTATTCTCTCTAGCACCCTAGTTGGAATAATCCAATTGAAGCTAATGCGTGGAATCCAGCGTTGAATTAACTCCCCCCTGTTCTCAGATATAGATGAGCTTACTCCAACACCCTCCTCTCTTCCTAAACCACCAGCACTCAATTCTCCAAGGCCCAGGCTTCGCTCTACACCTAATCCTATGCTTCCAGTAGTTTGAGGAACAACTACTTGTGATAAAGCCACGGATGGCTTTGCGTAAAGTACGAGAGGCATCTTAACTTCATGAATATACCTCAGTAATAGTAGTTTCGCTTTCTTAAGAATGACGATAGATCTAGGCGTGACCTTTAGCTTCAATACTAATGGTCTATGCTCTACTTTAGCTAAACCCCTTAAATCACGTAGCAATACTCCAATGACATACTCATGTACGCCGGCGAAAGCAGGCTTAACTACGAGTTCAATAACTGCCCTATCGTGAATTAATCTATGAGCAACCTGCTTATCATTTAAATAGATTCTACATACAGCAGATCCCTTTCCATAGATCTCTAGAGGAATCCTTAAAGCTTCACCAAGGTAAGTTGAGTAAAACGTTTTACTAATAGTAGCCTTAAATGACGATAACCTTAAGTACTCAGTGAAGCTAAGTACGAGAGTTAAAGTAGCTACAGCTGTAGCTGACGCCAATGTATAAGGAGACAGAATGTAGACAGGAGTGTAAATAAGTATGAGGTTAACGATCTTTGCTAAAGCATCCTCCTCAGATGACTGTAAAACATATTGAAATAGTGATAGCATAGATACAAGTACTGCAATAGGATAGAGAGAGCTGTATGCTGCAGTATACACAAGGCTCCACGAGAATCCAGCAATTAATCTCGAGAACCCTGAGAAATATACATAGACTGGGAGGAAGGCTAGTATTATGAAGTAAAGTGGGTTATCTGTGCTTTGAGCAGCGTAAATTACTGCAGAACCCATTAGGATTAGTTGAATTGCAGTGAGCAAGCTATGACTACGCCCACTCATATTCCCCAGTCTTCTTAAATATGGATTATAATGCTCTACGTTAATAGAGTTAGCTCCTTGATGCATAGTAAATCACCAGGGATGCTAATACTACAATAAATGTTATGAAGAGTATGTATAGCTTCCTATAAGATCCGAGGAGCTTAAGGTACTCAATTACATTTCCCTTAACTACAGCTTGATCAATGATTATGTCTCTCCCTTGTTTAATGCATTCTAGGAAGCCTTTATTAACGTCCATTAAAGAGTTTGTAAAAACTTCACTTGAGGAAACTATGATTAATCTACCTCCACCTATGCCATACTCTACTCCAACGATGCTTGAAGCTATGGACTCACCTATGTCTAAGTAGCCATTGCAATTAGCGTCTAAGTACGATATGTTGCTAGTGTGTATTATTGGCTTACCCGTGAAGTTATTGAACGCGCGTGGCTCATGGAGAATTACTTGGAGATCGCATGTGGGCACATAGGCAACTGGATGCTCTCTATCCCCATTGTTGAAAACCACGTCATATATAATGCTTTCATTTAACCTATCAGGTAAACCCATATTCTCCAACAAACTGTTAAGGAAAGATGTGCTGCCAAAAGCAATAGCTATTCCTCCTTTCTCTAAGTAGCTCCTTAAATATAATGCTTCACTTAGTTCTATAACGCTACTCCTCATAGTTATAAGTACCATGCCCTGTGGATCTATGTTGCTGAGCTCACTGTATGAAGTTACTATATCTGGGCGAGCGGCTTCATTTAATGTAGAAAGCCCATCACTACCTGTATTGAGGATACTGTATGGAGTTGTGGATGGAAGTGAGAGAAGAAGCGATAATCCAGCTAGTGCTCCAATGAGAGCTGTTAAACCAATGTATATATTAATCCTCAATGTGCTCAGCCTCTTTAGCTATTTCTAATGCTTCTTCATAAAATGGCTTCTTCTTAGAGTACAAGTCCCTCTCAACTAGGAGTAGGAGCCTCCATAAATAGTTCTTCAGCTTCTTAGCCAAAGTCATTCTAGCGTAGTGTTCTCGCAGAGTTTCATGAAGTTCAGGGTGAGGTTGCTTAAGCTTCCTTAACAAGTTGTAGTATAGCTCAGCTATTTGTGATGAAATACTATATGGTAATTCAAGTATTGTTTTAACAATGCGTGCAGCTCTTCTCCTCTTACCTCTCTCAATAAGCTCTTGCAGCACTATCATGAATCCTCTCTCACTTCTGAATAAAGAAGCCGTTAGAAGCACTATGCCTAGTCCTGTAGCAAGAGTCGACAACATATTTATAGTCAGCACAGCTGCTTCATAGACGTAGGGCTGGTGTCCTGGGGACTCAGCTACTACTTCTACATTAATTGTTGAAATAGGGAGCATTGTTGTAAAAACTCTTAGGAATAGCTCTTCTTTAAGTTCTTCCTCCACTACCTTTCTACCATTAACTCTTACATGTACTTTTATCGGGAGATTCCAAGTCTCCCTATTAATAATTATGAGTGAGGTAAGCCCTCTGCTAGTAAGTATTACGTTCGGCAACACTACTTCTATTCTCGGAACTTTAGCTTCAACTAGAAAGCTAGCCATAGCTCTATAGCTAAGAGTGTAATCTGTACTTTCCACGAATAACTCTAAAGTACTTATCCCTACACTTACGTTGTAATCACTCAAGTTTATTGTAAAGGAGTTGAAGCCAGGCTTTAAAGTGACGTTCAATATGTTTACATTATTGATTCTCAGCTCCCCATAGTAAAAGTCATCGGAGGAAATGTTAATTACTACTACATCCCCTAAGTAGACCCTGCTCGGCATAGATAGCTTAATGGATGGTGTTCTATACGCCACTGTGAATGGCTTTAGGGCCATAAATGAACCATTCATAGATCTAGCTACAACTACTACTGCTAGCTGTACAACGCTTTCTCCAATACCTTTAATCACGGTTAACTCCTGCTCATAGATCTTGGTGAGAGTAGGGGTCTCGTATAGCGATAAGTAGTGTGTCTCATTGTAACGAGCTACGTTAAGATCTGTGATTACTCTAAGGCTGGGCCAAGCTGCTATTCTCACCTTATTGAAGGCAATGTCTTGCCTCAATGGCTTTAAGAATATTGTAACTTCTTCTCCAGGCATATACTTCTCTTTATTAAGCACTATGTCTAGATTTGCTTCAGCATATAGCAGTAAAGTGATGTTATTTAATAAGCGTGGTATAACGTTGTTTAATAGCTCATCCGCCTTTAAACTCACCATAGCTTTAAGCGATGCAGCTTCCAATGGTTCGTGGATGCATTGAAATAACGCATTAATGTACTTACTGAGGGAGTTAGATAATTTGCTCTCCACTCTATTTAATAGTAGAATTATTTCACTTACGTTATTTCTATCTTCAAGGGGTTTTGCAATTACGTCAATAGTTTTGAAGTAGTCTATGAGTGCACCGTAGACTTCCCTATGGGCTTCAGTAAAACCGCTTTGAATTGATGCATTATATAATGCTTTTGAAAGCCACAGCCCGCCTACATCTAACTCTATTGCTTGCTTTAGGACTTTGTCGAGAATTATTAGGAGAAATGAGCAATCGGTGGATTTTGATAATTGCTCTGCTTGAACAGAGTGCTGTAGCAAGCCAATGGATAGTAGAATTAACGTGAGTACAGCTGCTACCTTCATTTCACTAAGACCTCGTATACTCTCAGCCCAACTATAGTTGAAAACAATGCTAGAAGAAGTAAGTGAAGTAATTTAACTAAAACTGTAGCTTTAGTTACTGGCTTACTTAGAGAGTATGATATATAGAATGAAAGAATGTTAAGAGCTATGTATGCATCTATACGTTTCTCACCTATGAGATATATTGTTGAGTTCAGCAGTAGTGCAAGCCCTGTGTAGGAGATTATGAATCTATCGAGGTTCTTGGGCAGAACTCTTCACCTCAAACACCATGTAGTAACCGCCTACGACTCTATCCATATTCACGAGCCTTACATCAGTCTTCGTAAGCCTTGATAGAGCAGTCATCGTCAATGCCGTTAATGGATTAATTGGATAGCCTAAGAGCTTTTCCACCTCCTTACTTACTCCAGTTAAAGTAACTTTAATGAATCTATTTGATACTTCAACGCTCACTCTACTGCAAAGCCCCATGTCATCAATCAATATTGATGATATAGCTGGTTCTACAATTGAGGACTCAAAGTTTTCTAAAGCTGAAGCGTCCTGTAGGACGCTGCCAATTGGAATAGCAATATATGGTAGGCCGTGTAGAGTGCCAATCCCTGGATCTACGTCGTCATCCGGGCTTGCTTTTGATAGAAGCAAGTAGAGCTCTCCTCTCCTGCTCGTTACAGAGGGCTTTGCATCCAGAAGATCGAGATCCTCCATTACGGTGGTCAGCCCATTTGTCATTAACACACTATACTCATTGAATGCATTTACAATGCCTTCAGCTGTTGTAAAACTAAATACTAGTAAAACTCCCCCCATAATGCCTGATGAAGTTGATAAACCCACTAAGCCAGTATCATTGATTGTAAATCCATAAGCCATGATCATGCAGGAGACGGCAATAATGTTTAACCCAAGTACTAATAGCCGTGTATTCAAGTCATCAACCCCGCTAAAACTGGTCTGAAAGCAATATCTATGCTGCTAATCCACTGATAGCGCTTCCCTGGTAATAAAGCTATTTTTGCTGCTAGAATAACTATGCTGGAGCATATGAACTGAAAGCTTGTGTAGAAAACAGGGTTGGTGTATATGGAAGCAGCCATGACTATTGCGAGAATCCATGATGATGCAGTGAACCCATAGTTCTCAAAAACTCGGCTTAACAACAATACATCAATTAAAGCTAGAATAGAGTACTTAAGAGGATCATTGAGCCCCATGAAGGCTCCAGTGATAACGCCAATTAATATTGCAATAGGTGTATAGTGAGAGAAAGCATTTCTTACAGCAATCGAGCTCCAGCAGTAGACTGTTAAAGCGAGAAGCATACCTATTAGGAAAACATCGATGTAGTACAGCTGTATAGCTAAGTGCGATAGAGCAGCGTATAAGAGATTGAGTGTTGCAATAATTGAGGGATAAAGAACTATTTTAAATCCATAGAGTTGGGCAATGTAGCTTAAACTATATATGGTTAGTGAAGAGATAGATGCTATAGCTAAGTTAGTTAATGGATCGTTGGTTCTTAAGAGTAGTACATTAATCACTATTAGTGCTATAGGAAATAGCATTTCTCGAAGTATATTGAGCAACGCTCATTCCCTCTACTTTGGCACTGGGATCTTCTTCAATGCTTCTTCAACTAGCAATGAAGCCTTTATTCCTTCAACTTCATATACCTCCTTCAGCTTCACTCTATGAGCTATTGTTGGAACAGCTACTCTCTTTACATCATCTGGTATAACGTAGTCTCTTCCATCCATTAATGCGATAACCCTACCTATCCTCATTAAGTGCACAGACGCTCTATGCGATGGACCATAGAGCACAGCGTCGTGGCTTCTAATGTATGATATTAATCTAACTATGTATTCAGCTATGAGTCTATCTACGTTAACTAAGGATGCTATTGAATTAACAACTGAATTTACTTCTTCAACTGTTGTCACTTGCTCTATTGGGAGAGTGATAATTGAATCTGATTTCTCAACTATTTCTATTTCCTCCTCTGGAGGATTATAGAGACTCGACATACTTACTGCAAATCTATCTACAAGGGTCTCCATAATTTGAAAGGCTCCAGCAGCTATTTCTTGCTTAACTTGAGTTGCAATAACTATGAACGGCTTGTTTAATGGATACGTTACTCCATCGATTGTCACTTGATACTCCTGCATTGCTTCTAGTAATGCACTCTGAGATCTAGTTGGTACTCTGCTAAGCTCATCAATCATTAAGACGTTTGCAAATATTGGTCCAGGGATAAACTGCTTAGTTCCATCGAGTCTATATATGTGGAAGCCGATTATATCGCTTGGCAGTACGTCGGGATGCCCCTGCACACGCCTATAGACACCTCCAATTACTTTAGCTAAGCTTTTTGCAAGAAGAGTTTTCCCTGTGCCAGGATAGCCCTCTATTAATAAATGTCCTCCAGAAAAAAGCGTTGCTACAGCTATCTCTACTAAGTCCTTCTTACCTACATAAACCCTCGATACTTCGTTTAAAACATTATTTATAACGCTTCTTGCCTTCTCAAACTCCACTAAGCTTTCTCCTCCATGAACGTGGGTTAATAGCTCCTCGTTTATTAAAAACTTTTATGAAGACTAAAGACAGCGCGTATGCTATGTTTAGAGCTATCAATCCATAAAATATTGTGGAGATATTCGAAAGCATGCCAATGTAGTCTTTCTGCATGCCTCCTTCCCTTAAGGAGCTTAGAAGAGCTTTTCTAAGATTACTAAGTGCTTCACTTAAATCATCTGCTGAAGATATTAAAGAGAGCCTTGTGTATAGCTTGTAATCACCAGTGGGAGTTCTTATAGCTATGGGTATGAGTTTGTATGCCATTATGCTTCGCTCACCGCCTTTCTCAATACTCATGTAGTGAGTAAGCGTGCTATTAGCTAATTCACTCCAGGAATTAGTTACGTAATAGCCATGGAGACTTAAACATAGCTGCCATGTATGAAGCTTACTGGGAGTATCTACGATCTCTATATAGCCTCTATAATTAGTTCTATTTATTGAAACAGCGATCTCGAAAACAGATATGGCGCCAAGAACTCTAGTGAGGAACTCACTGTATCTTTCTACTTCTACAGTGACATGCACATTATTGAATAAGGACTTACTCGGCGAATTAATGAAATCATCTATGCTTAGAGATTCGATCACTATTGAGTCACTTGCCTTATTAATGTTTAATAATGCCTCTAGGACTCCATGATATGCTGTAGAAAGTAGCAATAGTAAAGTCATTACGCCCGCTATGAATCTCCATTCAATGTGCATCTCTTGCGTAATACGCCTAGGCATGAGGTGTCTAAAGCCCGCTACTCTATAGGCTATCATAAATGATGCTAAAGCTGAGAGACTTGAGTAAATTATGGGGGGCGAGTAGTGGAGGAACTGCAGCCCTACTTCAACGCCATACTTCATAGTGCCTACAATTACTAATATAACTCTTATTAAGTCGCCAAGCAATCCAATGCATATAGCAGTTGAGATAGATAGAAGCGTAGCTAAGACTTTTTTCTTTAAGCTGCTAACGCTATAAGCAGCTATGCATAATAAAATTGGCGTTATAGCAATTATTGAACTTATTGTAACAACTCCACTATAAGCTGCTTCAACGTTGAAGACGCCTGAACCTCTTGAAGCATTTACCTGGATCTGTGAGTATAGAGGACTTTCTACTAACGTCGCTCCTGTAAGAAAGGCAGCTGTTTTACCAATATATCTCGATAACCATGGGGTTAATGAATCAACAATTGATGGAGGCAAAGGTACTAAGAGAAAGAGACTAAAGAGAGGTATTACATCCCTTGGGAATCTGGGGTTGTGAATAGTTACTATTAGCGATAGTGTGAGGAAAACAAGGCTTAAACCCATCAATTGAGTTAAATAATATAAGTCTATTCTCGATAAAACAAGAAAGAATACTGAAAAAGTGAAGAATAGTAGTGAAGCCAGGGCTTTACTTACACGCACTTCATACGAAAACCCTAAGTACTTCAAGGAAATGTATATAACTACTAATGTTGTAGAGAGAGATGTTATGAGGTGACTGTATTCATCTGTTTTCATTAAGCTAATGTATGATTTAATGAACTCTCTGTATGTAGTTTGTATAAAGAACGATATGATGGTCAATATAATTGTAAAACCAGCTGCTAGTTTCAGCTTATAATCACTGAATTCCCCTATAGTTCCTCCCTCAGCACTTCTGATATATTTATACCAGGTGGTTTTAAACATACTAATGTAGACGGGGTCTTCAGTATTGGCTGTAAAGCTTGTTTACTTAAAGGCTTTTTTAAGAGGAGTGAAGGGATTAGAGTTATTGGCTCTAGCCTCACTGGCCTTATCCATCTCAATACCCTTTATAGCTCTCTCAAGCAGTTTGTCAAGCGTTATTGAAGCAATGGATTCCAGTGTCTGCACAGACTACGTTAAGCCTATTCCAGTAGTTTTAAATGGGAGGCACTATGTATCAATGATATGCTATAGAGATGTCGAGATCTTCATGAATGTGGAAAAGACAGCTATTGTTGAATACAGCGGTGGTGGAGAAGGCATTATCCTTCCCATATATTTAAAGGAGGCCTATTCTATAGGTGATAAAGCTTTAATTAATGCTTCAAACAACGTTCTAGTGAAGTATGTAATAGGCTTTTACTCCTCTAATGCATCGAGAGCTGTAATGATCTCAAGTGATTGCAAGCACGTTCATGTCTCTATAGACTCCTACGCATTGTTTTTTAGGAAAACTATACATGAAGTACGGAGCTTAGCATGGATTATGGGTGCAGTATCGCTTCTCACATGTTCTCTAGTAGTTGCACTCGACTTAATTAAGAATAGGGATAGCGTTATCTATACTTTAAGTACGCTGCGATCCTCTGGATATAGCAAGTCCTCAGTACTTACATGTACTGTAATTTCATCAATACTCCTCGGTTTCATTACTGCAGCAGCCAGCTTCTCTATAGGATTGTATACAACACACTTTATTACATTAACTATCTCAAGACTCGCTGGTTTAACTATTGTTAAGCCATACGTAGGAATCAGTGATTTAACAACTATTTTTATTACAGATTTGCTATCGTTTACTACGCCATTTATAGCATTTGTGATTCATTACGTATTGGAGGCGTGGAGAGAGTGAGTACTATAATTGCTTTCGCTAAGTCAGTGCGCTTATCAAACATTTTGCTTGAATATGCAGTACTATCGTTTATAGCTGCTATATCTCTTCTCATAGTAGGTTACGCATCCACTATTGCATACATGCCTTTTACAATTGCTTCAGCTGGGGAAAGCGACATTGTAATGTACAGTGCTGGAAGTACACTGGTCTACACTGGACTTATTCCTTCAGCAGTAAACGACGTGTTGTTAAATGCATCAGCTACTATAAGGACTAGTCCAGAAGTAACTGTTATCGTTATTTTAAGTGAGGAAGTAGTTTTAGCTAGGGGAGTTGAGCCAACTTACTTCAAAGAATTAACTCACCCGCAACTCTTTGGAGAGCTTGATCGTGGGGCAGCGTTTATCGGTATTAAACTAGCTGAAAAACTTAACATTAACTTAGGAGAATGGATCTACGTCTACAGCGTCTTTAATAATAGAAGCCTCGCCCTACGCATAGAGGGCTTTATTGAAGGCAATCAAGTACTGGAAGACGAAGTATTGATCCATATTGATGATGCAAGGTTCCTCAGAGGTATTGGAAGCGATGCTGTCTCCTACATAAGGGTTAGAGCTTCCTCATCAATTGATATAGACTTAGTTGAATCAATAGCTAATGCTACTAGTGAAGTAAAGCATGGATTTACAGTCCCCAGTTGGCTATTACCCATGCTTTTGAGACATAATTTAACTTCTACTTCAATAAGCCGAGTCGTATTGAGGGGGGAGGATGCAGCAGCTATTGCAAGATATACTTCAATGACTGGGTTTGCAGCAGCACTACTGTTGACGCTCCTCCTTGCGTTAACGACGTCAGCTGCCAGTACTACGGCACTTAAGGAACCTCTCAGAACGCTATATATAAACGGCTTCTCGAAGCAATGGCTGATAACTCGTTTACTATTGGTGAAGCTAGCTTTATCAACAGCTGCCTGTATTACGGGGCTTATAGTATCCATACTGCTTGGATGCTCAGGCGTTATGGGAGTTGAGTTATTAAGTCATAGAGTACCATATGGACTCGATTTGTCTCTATGCATTACTTATGCTTCACTAACAATCTCTTCATACATAGCAGTATTCATTCACTATGCGAGGAGGATATTTATTGAGGAGTAGGGCCTTACTACTGCTGTTGTTAGCTTTTACACTATTGCTACGATTGACGCCGTACATTGAGTCATTGACGCCATATTCCACTGATTCATGGGGTCTATTGAGAAATGCAATGGTGTTAATCGCTAATTCCCCCATAGATCTAAGTGAAGGAGTATTCGATGGATACAACAACTACTGGCCTGCTGCAAGCATACTTTCAGCAATTACAGTAGTTGTAACTAATGGAGATCTTTACATCATCTCACAGTTCATGCCAGTACTATCGTTTCTCGCATTTATAACTATTCTTTACTCTATTGGGAGACGAGTCAGCAAGTACATCTCAGTGCTCCATTTAATAACGTACGTAGGCTTGTTCTACAACTACCTCTTAATGACTGGGGGTTTTACTAAGGAGGCTATGGCCTATCCCCTATATGCGCTTATACTCTACTTCTCCTATAGTGAGAAAAGCTCTTTAAGAATGCTTGTCTTATGCCTTTCAGCGGGCTTTGGATTAGCGTTCACTCATCATTTAACAACACTTGTAGCGCTTTTAACACTTCTAGCTACTCTATGCTATGAAGCTCTTGGCGCTCTAGGGATCATGGATGAAACCAGGGTCTTTAATATGGCAATAGCCCTACTTACTTTATTACTCTGCGGCTTCGTCCAATATATTTCTCTTGGGAGATATAGCGCTCTTGCCTTTGCATCAACATGGCTTGGGCTAAGCTTAGCATCTTCAACTCTACTTACTGTCTTAATAGCTTGTGGAGTAGAGTGGTTAATAGGGTTCTCTAGGAATAAAGCACTCCTCTCGAGTAGATTTAAAGCAATTGCCTCTGTTATAGCTGCCTATGCATTAATGCACTTAGCTATAGCCATTGCAACATGGTGCATGGGCTCACATTGGTTAACGCAAGGAGTATTGTTCTTAGCAATAGGGTTCTCTATTCCAGTAATACTAGCCGTTGAATTCATTAGAGAAGCCTATGGTGAGAGACCTATTGTAGTTATTCCATGGATACTTTCTATTCTAGCTCTAGACCTATTTGTAGTTGCTGAAGAGATCCCTAATGGGTTTTCAATACTCTATAGATCTACGAGCTTTCTTGCCCTACCTTTATTTCTTGCTGCATCAATGTCTACATCTTCTGTTAAGAGATTTAGCTTACTAATCACCGGCTTATATGCATCAATAATGCTTAGTGCTTACATCCTCACTCAAATGGGGTTAACGCCTGAACTCGGCTGGCATTGGAGGTATAGTATAAGCGATTACTTAGCGGCAGGCTATCTCCATAACTATTATAAAGGCGCTGTCTGCAGCGATGTAAAGTATGGAAGTATTCTCAGAGGACTATTTTCAATGAGTGTTAGCAACTGGAGCAGTAATTGCAGTGGAGCTATAGTGCTATCATTACATATGTTTACGAAGGGCATGCTTCTATCGCCCGGTGTATTGAGGAGGATTAATGTAGATGAATTATGCAGCCTACTGTTAAGCAATAGCTTAGTCTATAACTCTGGTGGAGGACAATGGTTCTTTTACAGCTAGAGGGAGTTACAAAGTCTTATATGGGTCAACAAGTGCTTAGAGGCGTATACCTAAGTATTTCCGAAAGAGAGTTCGTAGTTGTAAGAGGTAGGAGTGGTGCCGGTAAGACTACGTTAATGAAGATCATGGCTCTACTGCTTAAGCCTGATGGAGGTAGAGTCATTTACAAAGGAATTAATGTATGGTCTGTTAACAATAGTTTGAGGGAATGCTTAAGGAAAACCATAGCATACATTCCGCAGTTCCTAGATCTATTACCTAACTTAAACGTCTTTGATAACATAGCTTTACCATTAATTGCAAGAAGAACTAAGTCAGCAGTTATTGAGGAGAGAGTGAATGAAATAGCTGTAGAACTAGGCATTAAAGGATTTCTACATAGATATCCAAATAGCTTAAGTGGAGGTGAGAGACAGAGAGTTGCAATAGCTAGAGCACTAGCTTCAAGCCCCGAGATCTTAATAGCTGATGAGCCTACGGCTTATCTTGATGATGAATCGTCTGAGGAACTATATAAATTAATTAACGTCATTAGATCTAAGAGAAGGGTAGCTATAGTTATTGCTACAACAGAGCTCTCAGCAAATATCCCTGGCGCTGATAATGTTTACATATTAGAAAGAGGGGTTTTAAGGAATATCTCGTGATCCCTTTCTAGCTACGAAGAATCATGCTTCTAGCCTGCGCAAGCAAAGTTAGTTCCCTAAACAATCAATTGCCTCCTGCCTTTAACCACTTACTTAGTAACTTAGTAAAAGGTGTTAAGCTCTCCCTTGTTGAAGCAGGCTTAGACATAAGTAAGAATGTCAAAGCATCCTCAAAGCTTTTTAACTCCTCATTATACATTATTGCACTACTCTGAAACACACATGAAGTATATTAAGGATGAAGGATGGGACAATAGGTGTTTAAACTGACTAGAGTCATGCATCTAGGCATTGTATAAAGAAATGCTAAAAGACTGAGGGAGGTTTGCTAGGATCTTTCTTAATTAACATACTTATTTACGCATAGTTCACCTAATGTGTTAAGAGGACTGGGGTTAACAATGAATGTGGAGAAAGCCGGAGACAATTAAAAGGGGGAGGGCAATAAGCTATAAGCCGATTAGTGTCCATAGAGGAGATTAAGCTACCATGCTCTTGGAAACTGTAGTGAATTAAAGTCTACCTTAGTCACTCTTACAACTTACCTTTTGATAACACTCTTGAAGCTACTATTAGGGGATGCCATACCGGCGCTGTAGCTGGCATATAGCTTAAGTCTGAGAAGAATATTTCTTCTATCGTCATCCCCCTTTCAATAGCTACTGACGCTATATCTATGTAGCCTGCCACTATGTGATCTTTTCCTATGATTTGTGCTCCAATTACTTTCCCCATTCTTTTCTCAGCTATTAGCTTCACATGGACTTCTGCTGCTCCAGGATAGTAATGTGCCTTAGTCCTTGTCTTTATAACCTTAGCCTCATAAGATATGTTGTACTGCTTTGCTTCTTTCTCTGTTAACCCAGTCTTAGCTATCACTAAATCATAGAACTTCGTTATTGCTGTCCCAATTATGCCGGGGAATTTTAGAAGCCTATGTTTAACAGCATTTGCTCCAGCCACTAAGCCTTCTTTATTTGCTGAAGGAGCTAGTGGCGTCCAAACCTTCTTATTTAAAACTCTGTGGTACTTCTCAACTAAGTCTCCGGCTGCATATACGTCTTCAACGTTAGTTTCCATATATTCATTGACTTCTACAGCTCCAGTTTCCCCAATTCTTAAGCCAGTTCTCTTAGCTAGCTCTATGTTGGGTTTAACGCCTGTAGCCAGTATTACGGCGCCAACTCTATACTCACCCTTATCTGTAACTATGTTCTCAACTCTATTCCCACCCCTGATCTCTACTAACTTCTCCGACAAATGGAGTTCTACGCCTCTACTTAGAACTTCTCCTTCAACTATTGAAGCCACGTCTTCATCCATAGATGTCGACAGTAAATGATTAAACATCTCGAATAACAGTACTTTCTTACCGCGCTCTAAGAGTGCTTCAACAACTTCTATGCCAAGATAGCTTCCACCTACAACAGCAACAATATCCTTATCACTTATGACTTTTATGAGTTCATCAACGTAGGCCGGGTGTCTTATAGTGATAACGTTATCTAAGCTTACGCCTGGAACTCCAGGGACTTTAGGTAAAGCTCCAGTAGCAAGGATAAGCTTATCCCATTTAAGTTTCTCAAATCGCTTATTTCTATAAACTTCAACTATTCTTTTATCAACATCGATATCAACGACTTTACTATTGATTAAAACCCTGATTCCCCTCTCCTTTTCAAAAACTTCTGGCGTATAAACTACGAGTTTGTTCTTATCGATAATACCAGAGATTACATAGGGAATTCCGCATGGTCCATGAGTAATCATGTCCGTGGCCTCTATTAAATAGACTTCAGCACTTGGATCAACTCTCTTAGCTCTACTAGCTGCTGAAGCTCCAGCTGCGCCTCCGCCAACAACTATTACTCGGCTCAAGTGAGACGCCGTGAATAATGCATCAAGTAAATGCATTAAATAACTTTTTGATATTAGGGAGTATTTTTGAGAAATTAATAAAGCTACTTTTCCTTTAAGGCTTGAGTAATTCTCTCAACGACTTTAGCTAAGTCATCGCTAGACGCAATGCTAGTCAATTGAAGCGGCGACTCAATGAGTAAAACCCTGCGGCTAGTTAAGTCAAGGACCCTCAGCAAGTCCTTGTTCTTAAACCTATATACATCAAGCAGCCTTAAGCTATTCTTAGCTAACTCAATCTTTAGCTTTTCAATAGCTTGTTTAGGCACTTACTACACCTAAGCTTTATACTGTCAAGTATTCAAAAAGTTCCTCGCTTATATATCTATCAATCACTATTGCAATGAATGATGCATAGCTGTCCTAAACACTTATATCTTAAGCCTACTTACTCTTATCTATGAAGTTTGGAGGGCTGGACTTGGTGCTTTAGTAATGATCTATGGGTTTTCCCGCAAGTACCTATCAGCAACATTAATTGCGATAGCTCTATTAGCTATATCTATGCCTTTAGCATGGAATTACTACGACGTCCAGTTTTTCATTGATTGGGCTAATGTAATTGATGAACATGGCTTGCTAAATGTCTATAAATACGCATATAGAGCTGCTTACCCTCCTCTCGCAATAGTTACGTTTTACTATTTCTATAAAGCAGGAGAGTATTTATCAATGAAGCTCTTAGGCTTAACTAACTTAGACTTAGTTAGAGTAGTTGCGAAAGTACCTTTAGTGATCTCGTTGTTGCTCCTATTTATAGTTATGTACAAGGAGTTCGGTAAGGAAGCTCTCTATTACTTAATGCTTTCCTACTTCATTTACTCAAATATTTTTGCATATCAATTCGATATAATAGTAGCACTAGGGGTCCTTTTATCCTATTACTTTTATAAAAGAGGGTCGTTTATTAAAAGTGGAGCATCACTAGCTCTATCAACACTCTACAAGCACTTTATAGTACTAGTAGCGCCATACTTAGGCTTAGTGATTCTTAAAAGATACGGCTGGCGTAGCTTTACATACTTTGCAGTAGGCCTCTTAATACCTATTGCTGTTACTATACTGCCCTTCTTTATACAAGACCCATGGGCTTTCTACAATCAAGTAATAAGCTTTCATGGAACGAGGTATCCTCAATTCTATAGCGTGTGGGCTATTCCCCTCCACATAGCTAAAGACGATTTATGTAGATTGCCCAGAGCTCTTACTACAATGTGGATGACTCCC
>JANXDZ010000001.1:125685-339970 GCA_025059075.1 Sulfolobales archaeon
TGGGCTATTCCCCTCCACATAGCTAAAGACGATTTATGTAGATTGCCCAGAGCTCTTACTACAATGTGGATGACTCCCTTCATATTAGTTTATTTAGCCACTTTAGCAACTCTCATAATGCTTGAGGAACAGGGCTACGTGGATGTCTTTAAGGGAATGGGCATTGTAGTAATTACGTTACTGCTCTTAAATAAAGTGGGTAATCCAACATACTTAGTATGGAGCACTCCATTCACTGCACTAATTGTAAGTAAAATAAAGAACAAGTGGGCTAAGGCCTATTACGTCTTCTTCCACATCCTTATAGTATTTGCTGCAGGATATCCTGAGCTATACTCAGCAGCAGTATTAGGGGAGAAGTACTTCTACATTGAGAACGTTAACCCTCTTGATCCAGGTGTATGCCCACTTGACTCAAGCAAGTGTGACTTATGCTGGCTTAATGCTAGAGAACTATTAATCAAATCCTTTAGTGGACCTGGAGGAGAAGAGCTACTAAACTTTCTATTAAGCTTCTCTAGGAGATACATGCTCTTTGTCCATGAGGCTCTATATAGAAACGTCTATGTATTTAGACTAGCTACTACATTAATATATGTATCAACGCTTACTGCACTAATGCTACATATCTATGGCTCTAGTCAAAGGTTGTTTGAAAAACATTGGAGGCAATATATTAATAAAATTACTTCTTATATCCTATCCTCCTAAGGAACTCCCACCTCTCCTTCTTATCATCATTGCTTTCTACTCCTAGGGGGGGATGTCCATCCACTGCCCCCAAGATTGCTCTTCCCTGCTCTGTTTCAGCTATCACTAATTCAACTGGGTTAGCTGTTGCTACAATTAAATTAACTACTTCAGGCACTTGTCTTAATGAGTTCAAGACATTTATTGGATACGCATTCCTTATGTATAGGATGAAGTAATGGCCTCCCCCTATCTTTAAAGCTGAATCAATAGCTGTTTTAACGAGCTCTTCATCATTTCCATCATATCTAACAAGTCTCTTACCGCTAGCCTCTAGGAAAGCTAAACCGAACTTTATTCCAGGAACACTGTTTACGAGTGCTTCATAGATGTCTTCAACGCTTTTTATAAAATGCGTTCTCCCAACAATTACGTTAGATCCTTGGGGTATAGGAATCTGTACTACTTCAAGCTTCTTTAGAGACAATTTCCTCCACCTAGACATACTTCTATACACAGGGTTTTAAAGAACTCCTGACGCTACCATAAACGTTGACACCGTATGTCTATTCAGAGTCCTTTCCATAATTGCTTTAAGCTCTAGTGAGCTTATTGTATCTCTTGGCTCTACGTACACCGTTTTAAACCATGGAGTGATGTCTTCATTACAATTGCTTCAATAGAGCTTTTAAAACGGGAACTTTATAGCTGTAGTTTCCATGCCAATAACGCTCCCAACTCTATTTACTTCCAACAGACCTCTAAAATCAGTTAGCTTCTACTGAAGGAAAATATGTCTAAGTATCAATCCACGCTAAAAGATGTGTATTAAAGACTCCCGAAATGGAGAAAACAAGTTGTAAGTTGTCTCAAGTACGTTGCTTAGAACAGCACTAAGAGCTTTAAGGTTAACTCTGAGATCGCCCACGCTTAGACATTAGACTGAGCGAGGACTGAACCCAGCGAAAGCCAGGAATACATCTAAACCAATGAACTGCCCATAGGAACCCCTGCTCTGAAGGGGTAGAGAGGAGGTTGGGTAAAGTTAAGGAGTACTAACATCGAGCTCTATTGCTACATAGTTATTCCACTGAACAATCCTCCGAGGAATATGTGTTCACTTATTACTTCCCTTGATATCTTTGAAGCTACTTTAGATCTATCTAAATCTTTAGCTATGTCCCTTGGAGCATATACTCTAACTAATACCGTTAGCTTTATCCCCTCTTTCTCAAGGAGTTCGGGAATGAATGCCCTTAGAGTATTTCTAACTCCTCCATTTATTGACTTACATAACTGTATATAGCTATTGGGGATTGGCGGCAGAGGCCTTAGAGTACTCATGTTTATCCAGAATAAGTCAGCGCTATCGCTAAAACCTGTGTCCCTTAACTTCTCCCTTAACTCCTTCTCCATTGAATCTTTAAGCAGTTGACTATTCCTAATCATCAGTGCGCTAGTTACACCTATCAATTCCTTAGAGCCAACGCCTATTCTCTCCTCAATGAGCAGCTTCCACATATGCTTCCTTGACACTATGCTTTCAACGAGCATCTTAAGGCGTTTATCGCCTCGTTCTCTAGCAGTTGCCTCTCCATCGCTTATGACTGAGTAGTCGTTTAACTTAATGTACGCTCCTGGATCCCCTTTATAAAGGCTCCTAATAGCTTCACTATATTTGCCCGTATACTCATCTACAATCCTCATTATTTCTTCAACTGTATAGCTATAGACAGTAGTTACTGGATGCATGTATACGTGGAGAAACATGTTTATCCTACTCCTCAAGTAACCCATTAATGCTCCAAGAGCTTTTTCCTCAAGGGCTATTTCAACATGATCCTCTGGGTTAACGTGGCTCAACTTTATTAAACGCTGATAATCTACATACCCATATTCATGAGTTCCAGTGTAGTAACTATCCCTCATTAGAAAGTCCATTACATCAGCTGGATAAACCCATTCCTTGATGGTAAGCCTGATTAGTGCTAAAGGAGCTTCGCTGGGCCTATGTTCTCCAATAACCTTAAGCACAGGCTCTAGAAACCCCTGTTTCTCAAGGACTTCAGATATTTCACTATGCCTTATCAAGTACGCTCCTGCCTCCTCATGATCCTTTATTGGATGCTGCTTACTCCAGTAAATGGCTTCCTCAAAAGCGTGTCCAAACGGCCCATGTCCTACGTCATGTAGTAAGCCTGAGACTCTAGCTACTTCAATTAATTCTTCAGCTTTAAAACTCCCTAAGTCTCCGTAATCCCCTAATTCTTCTACAAGTGCTTGAGAAAAGGCCCCAGCTAAGTGCATTACTCCAATGCTGTGCTGAAACCTAGTGTGGTCAGCTCCTGGATAGACCATGTTTGCTAATTGAAGTTGCCTAATCCATCTAAGTCTCTGTAGCGGTGCTGAATCTATTATTGGTTCTTCAATAATTTTGTTGAATTCAACGTAATTATATATAGGATCCCTTAGGAAGTTCCAGCCATACTTCCTGTAGACAGCGCTATACAACTATAACACCCATTAATACTAATAATGCTAGAAAGTACTTTATGAAAGTGTTTTATAAACTTAGTGAACTTATTTAAGGCTTTGCAACTATATTAGTCAAGGCGACGCGAATACGGCGTCTACCTTGCCACCAGGATCTGGGAGGAAGTTTGGAATATACTTACCTAAGGACATTGAAAGGGATTTAAACCATCTTGTAAAGGAGCTAAACTTAAGTAGTAAGTCAAAGCTTTTCCAGGAGGCATTAAGGCTCTTTATAGTTGAAAACAAGTGGAGAATCGTTCGTGGAAGAATAGCTGGTGCAATAGGGCTACTGTATAACCATGATATTGGAGGAACTGATGAAATGATTACAAGGATACAGCATAAGTACATTGATGTAATAGTTTCATCAATTCACGTTCACTTAGATGAAGAAAAATGCTTACTAACAATAATTGTTAGAGGCGATGTCAATAGAGTAAAGGAACTATACAAGGAACTTCATGGAGTTACAGGAGTACTCTTAATGAGGCCCGTTTTTCTTGAGTAGTACCTGAGAGAAACTTATATAAAAGTGCACCTTATTTTAAATAATGGTGCACTATAAATGCACATACCAGATGGAGTGCTCTCAATAGAAGTCATTGCGTTGACTTACTTAGCTTTAGCGGGAGTAGCTTATGCTGCTTTCTCAAGGATCTCTAGGATCTGGAGTAGTAGTCTTGCTGGAAAGACTTCATCTATAGCTGTAGTAGTATTTGTAACCCAAATGATTAACTGGCCTATACCTGGAGGCACAAGCTTACACTTCGTTGGAGGAGCTCTCAGCGGCATAATACTTGGGCCCTGGATAGGCTTTATAGCTATGCTAATAGTCCTCCTGATTCAAGCACTCATATTCCACGATGGAGGGTTGACAGCCCTTGGAGCAAATGCAATAAACATGGCTGTAGTTGCAGTATTCAGTGGCTACATGTTGTATAGAGCGCTTAACAAGAGAAGTGCTTGGATAGCTGGCTTTACATCAGGCTGGCTGAGCGTTTCTCTAGCTGGAACTCTTTGCGGAATAGAGCTATGGCTATCAAACCCCATCTCCATAACTCCATTGATAGTCATGGCTCTATGGCATGCAGCGCTAGGGGGAATTGAAGGGGCTATAACTGCTTCAGCAGTAGTTTATGTTAAAAAGAAAGCTCCACAAGTTATTGAGGTATAGTACGGTGAAGTTATTGCGCTGGCCTATAGTAGTCGTAGTACTAATATTGATTAGCCCACTCTTTGGAATATACTTAGCCGACTTAGTTAAATACCATGAGCCCTTAGACATAGCTATTGAAATGCTTGGCTTAGAGGAGTGGGAGGATAAGTGGCCTTTAAAGGATTACTCGATCCCTGGACTAGATCCATACTTAGGCTACATTGCATCAGGATTTATCGGGGCAGGGGCAATAGCTTTAACGATCTTTATACTAGACAAGGCTTTAACATATGTAGGGAAGAGGAGGAGTTGATGAATTTACCGAGAACTATAGAGGAGTTCTTAGATAAATCAATTAAGTCACTAAGCTTTTTCGAGCACATGGATATAAAGGCTGATCCAGCAATAGCCATCGCGGCATCTTTCATCAGTATAGTTCTAGTATCTACTTCAAGTAGCTTTATGTTTATTATATTGAACACAGCTTTTTCAATGATGATCATTTTGATGAGTGGAGGAGACTTATGGAAGTCTGCTGGATTAATAAAGCCAGCCCTAGTGTTTGCAGTTATCTTAGGCTCTCCATACATAGTTCAATCAATTATAGGAGATTTAACAGGCTTAGTCAGCTTCTCTATTCTTATAGCTAAAATAACGGCCGCTATGCTCAGGCTTGTTTCACTAATGAGCGTCATTGGTTGGAGTGGAGTCATATATGGATTAATAGAGCTAAGAGTTCCAAAACCCTTAGTAGAACCAGTGTACTTCTTCAGTAAGTTTGCTCCACTAATGACTAGAGATCTATCAAAGCTACTGATGGCCCGTGAATCAAGAAATATAGGTAAGAGTAAGCTAAGTGATTTATTTAATGTAGTTGGAGAAGTAATTGTAAGAGGCATAGAAAGAGGAAATAAGCTGTCTAAAGCTTTAGAGGCTAGAGGCCTTAGTGAAAGGCCTTTAATTAGGCATGTTGCTAAAGTAAACTATAAGGCCACTTTAATGCTCATACTCATACTACTTCTAGAGACATGTTTCTACATATCATTAGGTGTAAGGAAATGGTTTTAGAGCTGCGAAATGTAAGCTATGTTTATCCAAATAACGTTGTTGCACTTAGCAATGTAAGCACTGAATTTAATGAAGGAGAAGTAACATGCATTATGGGTCCAGGGGGCTCAGGTAAAACAACATTACTATTGGTTGCATCATGTATATTAAGCCCTGCTAGTGGAGAAGTGCTGCTTAATGGAGTTCCCTTATGCAGTCTTCTCCCAGGGGTTAGAAGGAGAATCGGCATACTATTCCAGGATCCAGATGACATGCTCTTCAACCCAACAGTTTACGATGAACTTGCTTATGCTTTAAGGCAGTTGATCAGCGATGAAGCTAAAGTCATGAGCATAGTTATGGATGTATCTAATAGGCTTGGAATAAGCCACTTACTCAAAAGATCTACGTTTGCCTTAAGTGGAAGCGAGAAGAGGAGGGTTGCCTTAGCATCTATACTTACATATGATCCAGATATATTACTGTTAGATGAACCCACAGGCGATTTAAGCATTAAAGATAAGTTGTCGTTACTTAAGCTACTGAAGAATATGAAGATGCTTGGAAAGACTATTGTCATAGCCACTCACGATTATGCTTTCGCAAAGAATATAGCGGATCAAGTGTTGATTTTAAATAATGGTAGGGTAGTTGTTAAAGGAGGCTTAGAAGTATTTACTAGAGAGATCTTCTTGAAATATCTCTAACTAATAGTTAGCTTAGAGCGTATCTATGCGTATCTAATCCTAGTTGGTGTACTAAGTATGTTTGAGAGTATGGCTTCATAGTCTCTCACTTTTTCGCCAAGAAATCTTTGCTCTCTCTTAGGAACTACAGCAACAACTACTTCACTTCCATCAGGTAGCCAGACAGAGTTTACTGCTGCCAATGTAGCTGGCGAAATTACTTGCTCTATGATCTTTCTCCTATCAATGCTCCACTCAACTAACTTAATAAATAAACTCGTCTCTTCACTCAACTTCTTACTAACTTTCTCTAGGGCCACGTAGCTTCCAACACCTTCCACTACAATTACTACATGTTTACCGCTTTTAGCGGCCTTTCTATAAATTGCCTCCTTAAGTTCCTTAACTGAATCCTCTAAATCCATTAACTGCCTCATTATGGGGATTTCAAAGTTCTTTACAGCTCCACTATCAACAATTCTCTGGCATCTGGGGCACAGCATGCCGCTCTTTATACAGATCTTGTCTAGAGGATACTTCAATTCCTCTAACCACACAGCATCCTTAAGCTCTCAAAATACGCATTCTGGTATATTAGCTGTTTCCTAGATAAGATCTATTGAGTAACTTTAGTAGAGAGCGCCGCCGCCGGGATTTGAACCCGGGTCACGGGCTCTCTACGCGCGCCTTACCGCCGTCCTGAAGGAAGGTATTTTATGAAGCCTTATAAATGTTTCCTATATCGAATTTACTCAACTCTTCTTAGAGTATTTCTTAACGTATGACGTAACTTCTCTCGCCCTTGGACCAGCTAAGAAGTTGATCATCTCATCAGTTAGTCCGTATGCAATGGATATCTTTGCAGCATACTCTGGGTTATTCTGGAAAACAATGTATAGGTATGGCAATACTTCTGTAGTAAAGCTTCTCTTAGACATAAGGAGTCTATGTGAAAACACTTCAGCAATAGCTGTTCTCAACTCCCTAGCCCTTCTTGCTTTAAACACTAAGTCAAGTCTTTCAGGTCTAGTGAACTTAGCCCAGTGAAACTTAGTGATCTTCCTAGATAGCGCTACACCTGGGCCAGCCATATCCATTACGTATGTAAGTAAATCCCAGTTCCCAGTTCTAATTATCCTACCCCTATATACGTCAGCTCTACTGAGAGCTTCATAAGCCCTCCAAACTTCCTCTGGGTCACTGAAGTAAGTTGGAATATGTTCATTGATCCACAAGAACATCTGTTCGTAATCTATGTTAGACTGTAAGAGAGCGTTTCTAGCCATCCAAGCATACCTAGAGTTAAATAAGTTCCTCAATGCCTCAAAGGGAGCATACTCCCTATTCCTGTATGCAGCCATAGCTTCAACTAAGGATACAGTTACTTTGCCATAGGCTTCACCTATAGCCTGTAAGTCATTGATAGCGCTTCTCAAATCTCCTTCACTTCTATCAGCAATAACTCTTAATGCATCGTCTTCACAAACTATTTTCTCTAAACCACAGATCTTCTTTAATGCTATAACTACGTCAGTATTCCTAAGCCTTCTGACTTCAATCATTTTAGCTGAATCTCTAAGGGGCTTAAGGTCGTGGATCCAGGGGTTATTTGCAGTCATTACTATAGGCCATTTAGTTCCCTCAATTAATTGTAGTATAGCTTCTACTCCACCTTTATCTGCCAGCCCAGAGAGTCCATCTATTTCATCCAATAATACGATCTTTCCTCTTCCAAAGAGGCTTCTTTGAAGCGATGAAGCTAAAGCAATTCTCTCAATATCCTCCCTCCTCCTAAAGTCACTTGCATTCATTTCAACTAGCTCTAAACTCATGTCTTTAGCCAATGCTTCAACTAAACTAGTCTTACCACAGCCAGCTGGTCCGTACAATAGCACTGCTTTCTTATCAAGAGTCTTTCCAGATAGCCACTGCTTAATCCACGACAGTAATTCATTTTTAGCACTCTCTTGATCTACAACTTCGCTTAAGCTCTTTGGCCTATGCTTTATAGTCCAGGGAAGCTTTCTATCCATTAAGACACCTTGAATTTCCTCCCCAGTAAAGCTAGCTTAGCTAGAAATGCATTCAACTGTATTTCATCATCAGAGCCCTCCGTAAGCCTATACTGTATTTCACCAGCGTAATCAGCTATTAGTACTTTGAGTTCCTCGGGGAGCTTTAATTCTGCTCCAAAGATTTCTCTATGCACTTGCTTAATTACGTCAAGGCCTGATAGACCGTAGTTTATCATTAATTCCCTAAGCTTACCTCTAGCTCCAGTAAAGTCGCCTGCTAACGCTGACTTAACCATCTCTCTAACTTCCCTTGGGTGAGCTAGTCCAACTACTCTATACACAGATTCAACAGTTACTTTACCTAGCGCAGATGAAGCTTGCAGTACATTGATGGCCCTCCTCATGTCTCCTTCGCTTAGTTCATATATAACTTCAAGAGCTTCATCCTCTAACTCAACTCCCTCTTTTTCAGCAATCCACTTAAGCCTACTTACTACATCGTCTTTACTAAGCGATGTAAATCTAAATACAGCACACCTACTTTGAATAGGTTCAATTATTTTACTGGGGTAGTTTGCTATCAGTATAAACCTAGTGTTTATAGTGAAGAGCTCCATAAGCCTTCTAAGCGCCTGTTGAGCATCTGGAGTCATATTATCAGCTTCATCTAAGAGCACTATTTTGAAAGGCACTTCGCCAGATACCATAGATCTAGCGAACTCCTTCACTTTACTCCTAATGACTTCTATTCCTCTCTCATCTGAAGCATTTAATTCAAGCATGTAGGCTCTATAATTATCTCCATAGAGATCGTGGGCTAAGCAGTGGGCAGCCGTAGTCTTACCAGTGCCTGGGGGACCTGCAAACAGTAGGTGAGGCATATTCTTCTCTTCAACAAACTTCTTTAACCTAATCACTGCATCCCTTTGATTAACTATTTCATTTAGAGTCCTTGGGCGGTACTTCTCCGCCCAAAGAAGTTCATACTCTTGAATTACACTCATGCATTGCACCTTAATTCTATGTGATTTAGAACTCCTTTATAAACAGTTGTACATACTCCATGAAGCATATAAGATAGGGACATGAGGATATTTAGGAGAAAGAGAAACAACCTCTTCACTCTTCAAGGCAGATAGAGAAGTATCGGCTAATAAGTGAATGTCATAAAAGATTATAAACTAGGGAGTCTAATGAATGAGTTAATGAATGAAAAGAGCCTTAATGCATGAGTCCACGAGCTCTAAGTAATGAAGACCCTAGGCCACGTTGAATAGGAGTGTGGCCCGGGTAGCTTAGCCTGGGTAGAGCGCCGGGCTGTGGACCCGGAGGTCCCGGGTTCAAATCCCGGCCCGGGCCCCTTTTGTCTTTATGGAGAAGCTTTAATAGATTATATAACATTAGAGATCTCTAGTGTTTAGTGATAAACTTTGTCAGAGTGTAGTGCTCGAAACAAGTTTAGGGAAGTGTTTAAGCTAGTGTACTTGAAGCGTGAAAGATATAGAACTAACAGTAGGAGCCTTAGAGAGAGTGTAAGGCTTGCTTGGTTAGCAGCTGAACTTTCTCAAACATACTTAAGAGTAATTGTGTGGCGTGAGTGGAAGAGGAGGTTAGAAGTAAGTTGAATTCCCTAGTTGAAGAATTGCTAAAGTGCTTTAGTGAGAAAGTAATTCCTAAGCTTAAAGCAATAAGCGATGAGACTAAGAGATTCCTATACTTTATAGCATGGCTTAACAACTTCCTTAAGTCTAAGAGCCTTGGGAGAATAGTGATTACCGGAGGCTTCGCAGTAGAACTATATACAGGCAGAGTGTATAGGACGATGGATGTTGACATCATTATTGAAGGTAGTGAAGCTGTAGATATTGTTAAAAAATTCCTAGAAAGCTTTTCCGACAGTATTGGAAGAGGTTTCTTGCCTTCATACGACATTCTTCAGTTGAAGTCAATAGACATAGTTTCATCAGTTTACACAAAGCAAGTGGAACCAGTTGAAGTATGCATAGAAGGTCTATGTGCATACGTTGAGCCAGTTGAAGAACTCATCATTACTTACCTATCTGGATGGAAGTATTGGGGCTCAACAGAGGATAGGGATAAAGCGCTATGGCTACTTGCATCATGGTTTAATAAAGTTGACTGGGCTTTTCTAGAAAATAGAGCTCTGAACAACAATGTGTATGATAGGCTACTTGAACTAAGGAGATTATTAGAAAGCTCAATAAGTACTTAAATAAAGCACAAACACTCTTTCTCAAGCACTGCAGCATATGTTGCCTTTAATCGAGAGCTCATATCTTTATAAATAAATGGCTTAAGAGGCTTAAGATTCAACACTGTCCATACATAATGAGTAGAAAACCCTCTTAAGGTTTAATTCCTAAAGTCTTAGAAACTTAGTTGGTGGATGCTGTGAGTTTAACAATAGGACTTGTGCAAGCTGACTACGGCATAGATCCTCTTAATAACTACGAGAAGACTAAGAGAATTCTTAGAGAAAGTTATGGAGAAGCCGATCTAATTATATTACCTGAGTACTCTATGAGCGATCCACTTCAATTAGCTAAGCCTGAGGAAGTAATTAAAATAGCTGAGTACATTGAGGACAGCACCTACTTAAGTAAGCTAAGTGAATTGGCTGCAGAAATTAGTGCATCAATATTAGCACACTTCATTGAGAAAGCACCTAGTGAAGGAAAGCCTCTTAGCTCTAGCGTAATGATCCATCCTAGTGGGAGATTTGAAAAGTTGTATAGTAAAATACATCTCTTTGATGCATATGGCTATAAAGAGTCTTTGTTTTTTGAACGCGGGAAAAGCGTATCGAAAAGCATAGTCATCAGAGGTTTAACCACTACGGTTGCAATATGTTTTGACGTGAGGTTCCCAGAACTGTTTAGATTATATGCAAGAATGGGTTCTGAACTAGTCATCGTACATAGCGGCTGGGTAAAAGGCTCAATTAAAGAAGAATCTCTGGAATTTCTCGTGAGAAGCAGAGCTCATGAAAACACCCTCTGGATGGTTGTTGCAAACAAGTGGGGAGAGAGATATGTTGGGAGAAGCATGGTTGTAGATCCATTTGGAGTAAAAGTATTTGAACTAAGTATTGGGGAAAGCTACGGAGAGTACATAGTAAATAAAAGCAGAGTTTATGATGCAAGAAAAATTCTTCCAACAGTAGAGCTAAGTAAAGCGCTCTGGAAAGTGGAGCTAGTGGATTCCAACGGGATTGCTTTACAAAATTTATGAAAAAAATTAACTGCGTTTAACATAAGGCGCTAGTCCAATTACCAACGTTAAAGCACCGATCATTACTGACAAGTACACGATCAGCGTTATCGTTGCTAAGTCTCTAGCTGTACTTAACTCTACTTCACTTAGTCTGCTAAGTATTTTTGACTCTGCCTCAGCTACTGCATTCCTTACTTCATCTACAGCTCTAGAGCTAGTCTCTCCTAAGGCATGCTCAATGGAAGGACTTAGTTCCCTTACGTTTTTACTTAAGGAATCTGCTGCCTCAATTATAAGCGATGATAGTGAAACATTTAACTTACTTAAGCTATTCATGATCTCTGCGATGTTCCTTACGCTTAACAACGTTGACTCATTTAGATTGTGGAGACTTATCGCTATTTGCTGAAGAGCTCTAAAGACATCACTGTATCGCGCAAGTAGTTTTTGCTTAAATAAAGACTCCCCTATGTATACTTCTCTAAAGGCTATTAACTCTCCATCCACAGTCCTTAAGTTAATTAAGTGGACTCCGCTGAAGTAATCTGGAATATTTAGTTCTATTATTAACGGTTCAACGCTTTTAGGCCTTACGCTCGTAATGTAGTTATCGTCAATATAGATCATTATGATTGAGTCCACGGGATGTCCAGTTACGTTAAGCCTTATCTTACTTCCTTCCCTAACTTCCCGCCCTTCAACGATGTCTATTCTAGTGTTTACATAGAACGTCTTCTCTCCATAAAATAGTCCTTCGCTAACTAACACTATTCTATGAAGTCCTCTCCCTAAGTAGGGCACCCTCATCTTCAAAATCATTGACTCATTTCTGCCTACAATGCCCTCTAAAACAACAGTGTCATCCAACAATATGGAGTAAATTACTCCAGGTAGTGGAGGGATCTCTATGGTCAGCACTTCACCAACATGTACGCTGATAGGTGTTATGAGAATGTCGATGGGCCTTAATGAAGCCCATGCAATAGATCTAAGGAGTATTTCTTTCGCTTCATCACTCCAATGATCCATGTTAGTCCACAACTCAGGAGCTAGACCAGCGAGCAAGACCCATCTAGTTCCATGTGGTGTCGTTTTTACTCCTATGCCACAGCCCTTTACGCCAACTGTTTCAGCCCCTATATATGCAAGGACTTCGCCATCCCATTTACTGAACCAAGCGTAATCGTAGTCCCCTCCATATACAATGTAGATTCTTTCCCCAGTTTCATACCCTTCTAGTATTGGATGTTCTCTATTTACGACATAGTATACAGGGCCCTTATCGTAGTCTGAGCCAATGCTGCCTGGGTTTCTATAGTAGTAGTACAATATGTTTATTCCATATGGATATTCTTTTATGTACCTGTACTCAAAGTAATTATTTAAGGACACTATGCCCACTCCAAGCTTATACGTTGCATTAATTAATTGCTCAAATGTATCTCTGCTGGGCCATAGATCGGGTGAGCCAATGTATTCTCCTGCAAGCACTAACACATCGTAGAAACTCTGATCCTTATTATAGAGCACTCCAATCCCTATACGCATGCGCATACCATCCTCTAGATAGGAGAAGCATTGTTATTTGCCCAGAGAAATCAATCATTACAGCTGCCCTAGGCTTCCTAATCAATGTCTCCTCTAAGTAACTAGTCTCTCCTACGGATATTTCTACAACGTGATCTACACTATAGTATCCACGTGCATCTATCCTTACTCTAAAGACTCCTTCAGGTAACCACAGCATAAATGCTCCTGTTTTATTAGTGAACACTTTTACAGGAGTACCCACTATCGATACTTCGGCTTCATTAACTGGCTGTCCCGTATCGCCTGCAGTAACTTTCCCTGCAAGCCATCCGTAAGGCCTTCTTTCAAGAACAATGTTTAATTCAGTGAACGCTGATATTGTTGGCCAGTTAAACTGCATTACACTTAAGTTCATCCATCGAAGATCTACGTCTTTTACATCCATTATCCCTACTGAGTGTCTTACTGCATTAAACAACAGCCTCCTCATATTGTGTGAGTACTTCATATCCTGGCCTTTCTCCATGTACTTAGCCCAGTGGTAGCTTCCTCCAACGCTCATAAACACCCAGCAGTCTTCTTTAGGACCCTTGCTCCAGACAACAATGCTGTAGCCGTATACTGTCCCTCCATAAACGATCTCACCTAAGTAACTTAGCCCGCCTACAGCTGGTTGATAGAAACTCTGGTATGCAGCGTAGTCAACTCTATCTAATGGAGGTGAAGCTATGTAGAATCTATGGCCTTCATCGAAGGTTATTCCGCTAAACAAGTCACTGCCGGGGTCTGGAGCGTGAATCATAAGGCCTTCCATATATCCCTCGCTTCTATAAGCTGGAGATGGATATCCGTATTTACTAATGGCCTCACTGTACTTATATAAAACATATCCCGCAAAGTGATAGTATGCCCCCCATGAATCGAGAAATACGAGGCTAGTGCCCTCCTGATCCATTGCCCTAAGGAAGTTAATTAAAGCATCTGCCAAGGTATACTCTAGAGAAATTCATTGATGGAGTTGTTGAAGGTATCTTATATGTTGACATTCTCTGGGAAATCTCTGTAAACCCACAGCAAGTCGCTAGGATCTTTCTCAAATAAGTACTGTTTATTTAGCTTAGCTATAAAGAAGTCTCTACCGCCTTCAGTAAATGAAGCAGTGTAACCAGATACATATGATACATATACGTAGTTGCGTCGGATTTAACTCCGTAAGCTATTTCAACATCTGATCCGCCGAAGTGCGTTAATGAAACTACTTCACCTGAGTTCTTGTCTAGTAATGCAACAAAAGCATCGTGTCCACCAAGCTCTCCAGATGTATAGCTCTCAGTATATCCTGCTGCATATACATAGTCGTTATCTACGTAAACGCTGTAAGCTGCATCACCTTTATCTCCTCTAAAGCTCGTTATCCAAACCAATTGGCCTTCAGGGCTGATTTTTGCTACGAGAACACCGGGTATACCGCCGCTGTATGTAGCACCTGCTACGTATATGAATCCATGTTCATCTACAACTACTTCTTCTAATCTATCGAGCTCAGAAGCCCCAAAGACTATAGACCACTCCAACATGCCTTCACTGGATAGCTTTAAAACTAAGCAATCATAGCCTCCGCCCACTGGAAAGCTATTGGTTTGCCCAGATACAATTACGTACCCCTTGCCGGACGTAGAGTTGTACCACGTGGCAATTCCCCAGCTGTAGTCAAACTGGCTTTCACCAGCTATTAGGCTCCACAGTACTTTGCCATCGCTATCAAATTTAACTATAAGTGTATCAGCTCTAACAGCGCCGAGGCCCATAGTGTACCCTACAGCATAGATCGTGTTATCCCTACCTACACTTATACGCCAAAGCAGATCTAGTGCTGATGAACCAATTGTTGTAAAGAACTTGACTGTACTATTTTCAAGGAAAGCAGTTAAATAGCCATCTGTGCCTCCAGCCCCATAGCCAGTCACTTGTCCTACAGCATAAATAGTCTTTCCAACAATTACCAGATTTCTTCCCATGAATGAGCCATTGCCATAAACAGCAATGTTCCTAATGTTTTCACCATACCTACTTGCCTTCACTACAACAAGAGGCACATATCCCAAAGGCCTCCATGAACTTGACTGACCTACTGTATAAACGTATCCTTGCTCATCTACTTCTATCCCCCACCAAGGATAGTCGTCTTCTGGTCCACCTAACGTAAGCATCCATGTATTTGGATATACTGTAGAGCTAGGCTGCACGTAGTTATACACTTGACTTCCGTTAAACCCCATTGCTAAAATTATGGAAGTGGGAAGCAGTACTAGTACTATTAGTGCCGCAATCCGCCTCATACAAATAATCCTATAGCTTACTTAAGTCTAGCAATAACAGATGTTTTTAAGTCTATCTATTTACCTTCAGCAACTTCCCGCTATGCCGACCTCTCCTCCACCCTAAAGAGTTAGAATTCATTAACTTAGGGCTATGTCCTCGGCCTTCACTAAACCCGCTTGCTCCAACTCAGTCTTGAACGCCTTACCTCCATTCTGTAAAGCACAGGACTAGGAAGATCGGATCTTGGTGCAAAGACGCTGCACTGCCTCATCACGTAGAATAGGCATATAAAACTTTAAACACCTACTCCTGCCTTAAGGGGGAGCTTTTCAATTGTAAGGCAAGCGGCATCCATTATTCTTATGAATTTATCGCATGGAGTTAATTCCTTTAGTTCACTCGATCCAGTCATTGGTCTGTATCTTCTCAGGTATATAGACGTCTGCCAGAAACTTCAAGCCCTTACTAGCCATAGCTTCTATCTCTAACTTAGCTAGTGTTTTAAAGAAAGTACACGCCTCCCTCAGCCATTCTGGGGTTCTAAACCACGGGTAGCCGCTCACTCTTTCCTTCCTCTTTATCTTGCTCCTCACTTCTCTATCATCAAGACATATTAGCGCGATATCGTATCCAACTAGTTCTACAGCTCTCTCAACATCTCTAACTTTTGCTCTTATTACATAGTTCTTCCTTTCATCAGGGGTAAGGTATGGCTTTTTCTCAGGCAACCTAGCCATTGACTCATAGAGCTTCTCTCCTAAGCTTCTTAAATCCCCGACTCCTCTAACAATAGAGTCTCCAAATACATCGGTGGGCGTTACACCTATGAACTTAGCGCTCGGTGTAGAGAGTCTCTCGCTTTCATAGGATAAAGTTATGGAGCCAACTTTAAATACGCTGTAGATGTAGAATCCATAAGGATCAGAGTTGTGGTATACAACTCCATAGCCTCCTATAAACGAGTTTGTCCCTGGAACAGCGAAGTCATATACATAGCCTACGTAATCCTCTTCTCCTACTTCAATAACTTTAACTAAGTCAACGCTTGGCGATAAGGGGTCTTGCAGCAATATTGAATTACTTTCACTATCAAGAGTTGCCTTTATCTTCACTACATCGCTATCGCTACTAATTACTGGCTCAGCTCCAATTGAGAGAAGCAATAACGCCAACTGTTTTGCAAAGACACCATCACGTAGTGAAATGATTGCCTCACTACTATTAACTCCTTTAAATGCCTCAATGAGCCCATTTATGTACGCCAGCTTAATTGCATTAGGAGAGTTAACTACGGCCTTAGCAACGACCCTCTCCTCAACTACTTCCCTAACTACTTCTATAAACCCTTGATCCATTTCATTAAGCGGTAACTTAATTAATTGATTGCCTGACTTAACGAACTTCTTTAAACCAAGTCTATGCAAAATATCTACAACTCTTTCAATTAATGGAGTGCTTAGGCCATTTAAGTCTAAGTACAAGTACCCAGAGTTAATGCTGCCCCTAAGCGTTAGGAGTCCAGTAAGCCAAGCATAGTCTTCGTTAAGCACTGCATCATTACTATTTAAGGCATGCGGTTGAAGAGAGGGCAGTCTCTTTGCTACTAGTATGTAATCCCCTGGCCGAACATCCTTTGCAGGAACTGGTTGAACTACTCCATTGCGTAGTGCAAAGATTGAGTGGGCTTTAGTTACTCTAATAACTCCTCGAGACTCGGTCTTTAGTACAAGCATTTTATCAAGGATCTTATGCCTGTAAACATAGGCTATAGTACTCCACTCAATAGAGTTATTCACAGAATTCCATGAGAGTACCTCTAAATTAACTAGGGCTCTCTCAACATCGTGCCCCTCAAAGTATTTTTTAACTAGCTCTTCAATAGGGCCCACGCTTACTTCTCCAGTCTCTGGATTCCTTAAAGCAACTACTTCATCTCTAGGCACACTGTCGCAAAGTACGTATACTGGTAGCTTTAGCTCTTCATTAAGCCTTCTGACAAACCTTCGAGTAGCTCTATCAGGTTGACCAGCGCTTGTAACTAATATAGCTTTATTCCTCTTCCAGAAGCCGTATCTATGCAATTGCTGAAAGACAGCGTCTTTTTCAACGACTAAGACATATTCAGCATCTACATCTATGAACTCTATGAAGTCTGGAGTTGGCTCAATGGAGTATGCTCCATGCCCCATTCTGCTTAAGTCTATGACATCGTCCCCGCTCCTAATCCTCATGCTTCCAACGACTTTGCCCTTCTCCTTACTAAGTATAAGGAGCTCTTCTCTAAGTAGACCTAGGTATACCTCTAGATCTCTTATTATTCCATCGCTCTCCCTTTGACCATCCCAAGTTGACTCAACTTCCTTCATTCCTCTATCATGCAGAATTATTGAATGCTTCCCCCTATAGTAGAGGTCACGTATTGTCGGATACTCATTGTTAGCCAATGCTTCATGTATTATTGAAGCCATGAGAGTAGTCTGCATAAATTTCTTAGCTTCATTTAAGTCAATGAAGCTCCTCTTCATTAACTCAGGGCCTAGGAGTAAAACCTTTTTCTCAGGATCATATATTGTGTTAGTTAGAGTCCTCCTAGGAATTATTAGCGTAGGAGGCTCATTGTTGATTATTTGTCTTACGACCTCCTCGAACTTCTCCTTCAATAACTTTATTCCCTTTTCCCTAGCTTCTTTATCTATCTGTGAGGACGATTCGTGACTCATTTAACCACCTAAATACCTATCTTTACTCTCTTAACTACTTCCCTCAAGTAGCTGATGTCAATGGAGGTCTTTTTAGCTATGACTTCTACTAGTTTATCTTCAACTAGCTTTCTAACTCCATCTCCTCCAACTATTTTAGATAAATTAATTGCTACTTCAGGAACGTATTTAGCTAAAGTTAAGGCCTTCCTTTTAGCTAACTCTTCCTTCATTCTACGAACTAAGTGATCCCTTAGGGCCCTTAGAGCCTCCTTAATGGCTAAACTGAGCTCTCTCTCAACTTCAGGTACGTCTGCAACACTCTCTTTGCCAACGCCTTTAAATGGAACCTTAGTGCTACATACATGGGTGAGTATGATTAGGGGAGCAGGCATAGTTATATTATATTGCTCCCAATTGATTCTTTCAATAACTTTCCACGATACATCAGCCTTTTCATCGTAGAGTAAGGGTATCTTATTTGCATACCTAAGTAATGTAGGTTCACTAGATGAAGGTACTCCTCCACCATAAGCTACAGCTACTTCAACGATGAATGAATGGCCTTGATAGACTCTTGGCCTTCTTGAAATAGCTTTAACGAACTCTGGATTAAAGATTTTTTTAAGACCTGCTTCAATAATGCCCTCCCCAAGAGGTGAAAGAGCTTTAGGTGAAGGAGGTCTTATCTTTGGATACAGCTTCGCTATCCCTCTGTAAATGGCTTCAATAGCTTCATCACTTAAGCTCCTTGGGTTAGACAAAGGATCTATGTTTAAATCATTGAGCAATTTAGTTAAGGCATCTTTAGTAGCAGGTACTTCTAGCTCAATCAACATATCTATTACAGTAGCAGCTCTAGTAGACTCTCTTGCTCTAATAAGTGCATCAATAGATATTCCCTTAAGTACTGCTGCTAACTTAACTATCTCTTGATCTGTGAGTTTTAGAGAAGGCTTACTGGGCTCTATGCTAGCTATCTTTAAAGCTTCTTCAACTGCTCTAACTCCAACTCCTTGAAAGGACTTCGTCAGTACATTTATTACTGGTTCACTGGAGTTCCTCAAGATCTCTTTTAGCAGCTCTACATCTACTCCACATGGATGGGGCTTTACTTCAAGTGGTGGCTGAGGGAGTTTTTCAACACTTCTCTTAAAAAATACTAGCTCTTCATCGGGGCTTACAAAGACTATGTTTGCGTAAGGAGTTATTACAGCCGTTCTCTTAATGTATTCAAATACTTTCTGCTTTGCCCGAGGCCAATCTCCTTCAAGAGTTAACGATACTATAGTCCCATGCCACTCCCTGCTCTTCCTCCAGCTCCCTCTCTCAAAGATTAAAGGCTCATTCCTACCTAGATCTATTTTCATCTTAAAGTAATATATCCTTGTGCTATTAACCGGGCTTGTTATTACTTCAACATAGCTGCCAGCAGTCATCTGTGCATAAAGCACTGCAGCCTTTATCCCAAGGCCATACATTCCGCGCGTTTGCCTAAGTACATATTTAGAGCTGAATAGCACTTTGCAGAATGCATTAGGGACGTACTGTGGCTGTATACCTATGCCGTTGTCTTCAACTGTTATAGTGTAGAAGCGCGGGTTATCGATCGACTGCCTTATGGCGATTTTTATATCCGGCAGTATTCCATGAGTTTCAGTAGCATCAAGAGAGTTTTCAACAAGTTCTCTAACAGCTTGATAAAGAGCTCTAGCAGGATTTGAGAAACCAGCTACCTCCCTATACCTTGCGAAAAACTGTGCTGGACTAAGCTCCTTAAACTTCTCAATGCTTACAACGCTGCCTTCGCTGAACACAATGCTCCCCTCAATATATAAGTAATATGCGTTAAACTTAAATACCGATTCTCTCTTTAAATCTCTATAGCCTAGCCATTTAAAATAATGTTCCTCCCTTTAACACTACGTGAGAGGCTGAGTAATTGAGTGATTACTTGAAGAGTTTGTTGATAGGTAACATTTCTCTGGACTTAATCAACAGTGGGATTAGGCTCGGTGGCTCAGTAATCTATGGCGGCATCACATTAGCTTCCCTTAAAGCTGATGTTGTAATAGCAACGCACTTAGATGAAATCCACGGGGTCTTAATAGAAGATCTTCTTAAAACCTTTGACATAAGAGCTTTGTTTAAGAATTGTAAAACGCTGCCTAAATTCATTATATGTGGAGGCAAGGCATTGGAGGTAGAGGCTGAAGGATGCGTACATGACTTAAGAACTTTGGTGAACATAGTCTCAGACTTAAAGCCAAATCTACTCCTCCTAGTACCTGTGTTTAGAGAAATTAGTGTTAGTGACTCACTTGAGTTAATAAGTACTGCTAGAAGAATTGGAGTGAGAGTTATTGGAATAGATATCCAGGGCTACGTAAGGTCAATAAAGGATCGGGGGCTAGAATGCTCTTGGCCTAAGGATTTGTGGAGCCTTTTAGAGAAAGTAACCATAGTGCATGGGAACTTAAGGGAGTTCTGCTTTAACAAAGACTTTAGCAAAGTAGTTAAGGAATTAGCTGAAGTCACAAGAAGCATTAGAGATACAGCTATTGTAGCATCAATGGATGATGAAGGAGCATACCTATTTATCCAAGGAGAGGTAATCAAAGTACCTCCCCTACTCGCTGAAGTACAAGTAATTGATGATGTTGGCGCAGGCGATGTATTGCTAGCTGCAGCAAGCTACTACATGACTAAGGGGCTCACAAGCGTTGAAGCAGTTGCTCGAGGAATTGCAGCTGCCTCACTTAAAGTAGCCCGCGGCTTGCTGCAGCAGTGGTTTACTATAGATGAGATCGATAATTACTCTAACATAATTCTCAATATGCTTAAGCATGTACAGATAAAGGATAGTTGAGTAGACGTAAGAAAGATCTGAATTCGCCAGCTCTCCATATACTTGTATAAATGCTTTTAACTAATAGTTGGAGGCTGCACCACCTCTAATAGCAAAAAGCTATTCATTAGCCGTAACCATAGTGTTATTTTACAACTACGTAAGCTCTCTCTTCACTTCAAAAGAGCTCAGTTACATACATCATTGGAGTTACAGTTCTCAGGTGTTTATGTGTAATCCATGTAGTTGCTGGAGACTTATGTAACCTTTACGAAACCTAAGAAAATTTAGCTGAGCTAGGATTAGAAGCGGCTGTAGGCTAAAGAGCTATACATCACTGCTCATTAATGTTTTAAACGCTCTGCCACTCATTAGCCTTTAACAACGCCTATAGGTCTAGCTCTAAATACTAATTTAGCTATGCCAACGCTATGAGCTACTTGAGCTACTTTATCTACATCCTTATAGGCGCCTGGAGCTTCTTCACTTATTACTTCTCTAGTTGCAGCCATGAGTATTATTCCTTTTCTAGCAAGCTCGTCCTTTACCTTCATTGGATGATAAGTCTTTATAGCTTCGTTTCTACTCATCCATCTCCCAGCTCCATGAGGCGCGCTATACCATGTTTCTGCTCCACTTTCAACGCCAACCATTACGTGGCTTGCTGTACCCATAGATCCAGCTATTAAGACTGGCTGTCCAATATTTTTATAGTCAGCTGGTACATCGGGGTGGTTAGGCGGAAATGCCCTAGTGGCTCCCTTTCTATGCACTATGACTTTGACTCTCTTTCCATTGACTAAGTGCTCTTCTACTTTAGCAATATTGTGGGCTACGTCATATATTATCTTAAGCCCGATCTTTTCTGGATCGATTCTAAAGATCTCTCCAAAGCTCTCCCTAACCCAGTGAGTAATCAACTGTCTATTGGTCCATGCATAGTTAGCAGCTGCAGCCATAGCTTTAAAGTATTTCTGTGCATCAGGTGAGTGAAGGGGGAGGCTTGCTAACTCTCGATCTGGGGGGCTAATGCCGTACTTCTTCATGGCTCTCTCCATTATCATCAAGTAATCACTGGCTACTTGGTGTCCAAGCCCTCTGCTTCCAGTATGTATCATTACTGTTATTTGGCCTACGTGAGTTATGCCCATATTCTTAGCTACTTCTGGGCTATAGATTTCATCAACTACTTGTATTTCTAGAAAATGATTACCAGCTCCAAGAGTTCCCAGCTGATCGTGGCCTCTCTGCTTAGCAACATTGCTTACAGCGCTTGAATCAGCTTCCTTCATGCTTCCCCCTTCCTCTATGTGTTCAGGATCATCACTCCAGCCAAACCCCCTTCTAATAGCCCACTCAACTCCCTCATCAAGCACTCTATTGAGTTCCTCAATGCTTAGCCTTACTTTAGAGGATCTAGCTCCAACTCCGCTTGGAACATTTCTAAAAATAGCTTCAACAATGTCCTTGAGCTTATGCCTAACGTCTTCTTCACTTAAGTTAGTTGCAAGAACTCTTACACCACAATTAATGTCGTAACCTACTCCTCCTGGAGATATAACGCCTTCATCATAGTCAAAGCCTGCTACTCCACCTATAGGGAATCCATAGCCTTGGTGGCCGTCCGGCATGACATAGCTGGCTTTAAGTATGCCCGGTAGGCATGCTACATTAGCTGCCTGCTCCAGCGTTAAATCAGACTTCATTTTCTCAAGCAAGTAGTCGTCAGCGTATATTATGGCATTTGTAGACATGCATGCCTTACTTCCCTTAGGTATCCTCCACACATACTTATCAATTCTCTCTAATTTAACAACCACATTAATCACCTCACTTCAGTGAGACATATTATCTTAATATAGCTTTATTAAACTTTCATTGATGAAATGAACATACATCGATCTATGAGAGGCCTAAAGTAGAGCTGGGAGGAGTTAAAAAGTCTCTGACTAGTGGGCATGGTGAATAATTTTTGAGCATAAGCCTATATTCTCCTTATGCACATTCATTTATATCAAGAACTTAAAGCGTCTTTAAAATATTTAACTAATCCACTTACGTGTAATGATGTTTGTTCTCCTTTTGTTAAATCTTTAATTGTCACTGATTGTGTTTCGATCTCCTTTTTACCAATAATTATTGCATATAGATAGCCTTTTCTACTGGCGTATGAAAGAGCCTTAGATACTCTTGGTTCACTTAAGACGCTTGCTATAATTCCTGAGCTATGTAAAGCCCTTGACGCATTTATTGCTGCTCTATAGATCTCTGTAGAAGATCCTAAGGCTATTATGATTACGCGTAGGGGTGTTTTAACTACATAGCCCTTCTCTTTAAGCACTATCATTATTCTATCGAGGCCTAAAGCTATTCCAGTTGAGTACTCAAAGGAGCCTCCATAGATTTCAGTTAATCCATCATACCTCCCGCCTCCACCTACACTTAGATCAAGGCCTTCTGCCTTAACTTCATATATCAGCCCTGTGTAATAGGCCAGTCCCCTAACCAATGATGGTGAGTACTCTACGTTAATACCTATACTTCTCAGTGCATCAGTAAAGCTAAGTGTTTTCTCAGCCTCTTGAGCGATCTTACTACATCTATCCCCTAGGAGGTTTCTGTAATCATTAATGAATTCGCTTAATCTTTCTATATCTACGTAATATAGCTCTCTTAATATTTTAGAAGCTTCCTCACCATACTTCTCAAACACTAATTTCTCTGCATTATTGAGTAATCCTTTATCTATGTAGTGTAACACTAAGTCTTGGTCATCGCCGCTAACCCCCATGGAGTCCATGAATGACCTGTAAAAGGCGACGTTGCCGACTTGAACGAGGTGTTTAACGCCTATATAGGTTAAGTACTCTGAAGCAGTGTGCAGTATGTTTATGTCAGCAGCCATGCTTTCATCACCTATAATTTCTAGTCCCAGTTGCCAAAACTCTCTATACCTACCTCTCTGAGGCTCATCATATCTAAAGCACTGCGCTATATAGAACAAGTTTATTGGCTTCGGCTCTTTATATAAGTTCCTTAAGTAAGCCCTAATGACGCTAGCAGTGACTTCAGGCCTTAGTGCAATAGTCCTTCCAGCCTTGTCCTGGAAGACGTACATTGATTGAACTATTTCAACTCCAGATTTTTTAGCAAAAAGATCAAAGTACTCTATAGTTGGTGTAACTATAGGCTTAAAGTCATTGAGGCGAGCGATCTCGCTAAATTTACCAACTAGATCTATGAATAAGTCCGCCTCTTCCCCCACAAGATCTCTAGTTCCACGAGGAGGCTGAGTGAACTTAACCATATAGATCACTTGGATAGCTCTACGTTTGATACCTCATAGTATGTTAAATCGCCTTGTAGCGACACTATCGCCATTATTAGCGATAAATTGTTCTTCCTAGCTTTCTCAACTTGCTCCATTATATCTTCAATGCTCACAGGCACCCTTTCCTCCATCACTAAGAGAAGCTTCAGAGTATTGTCCTTGTGTTTAACTAAGTATGAGTTTTCTCCTATAGGCTTAAGAAGCCTTCCACGATCCCTTAAGTCTGTATATACTATGAGTCTAGGCCAGAACATTTCACTAAAACACTTGTAGTACTCCATTACTAGTTCATCAAGCTCACTATAAGTCTTTCCAGAGCACTTAACTACAGCTCTCCCCTTCATCAATAAGTAGGCTACTTCCTCTAAGCTCAATACGTGTTGTCCTCCTTCATTTCTCCCAAACCACTTAGACTTCATTAACTCTAGCTGACTCCTATCTCTAATTACGCCACTGCACAACTCTTCACTAAACTCTATTACTACTTTCTGCTGAGCCACACTCATACACCACAGCAATGGTTCTTCACAACACTTATATTTCGTAATGACTTTAGTCCTTAGATAGCTGCACGTCTTTATGTATGTTGCTGTGCTTTAGTATCTTATTCTAAAATCCTTGAACTCACCTATGTATTGTCCCCACACTACTTCTACTCTATTCACTTGAGCTAGTGGAGGGCCTCTGTGAGCCCATTTTATTAGCTCTTCAACTCTATCCCTAGGTCCTTCAACTACTGCTTCAACGCTTCCATCAGGTACGTTTCTAACCCACCCCCTTACTCCAAGTTTATCGGCTACTCTCTTCATTGAGCTTCTGAAGAACACTCCTTGAACTATGCCATAAACCTTGATGTGAGCCCTCACGTACTCCATTTATCTCACTTCCTACAGGCGTCTTACAGTTTCCTCAATTAATTCACGTATCTCTTTAAAGTAGTTTAGCTTTAATCCCTCCCTTAGGCATTCTCCAATTTCCCATGGGAAGGCTATCCACTTATCAATTACCTTGTAATAGTAGTCTGGTGTAAAGGAGCTCCAGGGCTTTAAATAAATCACAGCTGATCTAACTTCTCGAGCTCCATATCTAGTTAACTCATCAATAGCTAGTTGTAGCGTTCTACCGCTATCAACTACGTCATCTACTATAAGAATGCTTAAGCTTCTCACAGGAAGTGTAGGTGGTTGAGTGAGCTCAGGCCTAGCCCTAGTTTCACCAATGCTCTTATAGAACTTGACTCCTATGAAGCCTATGCTATCTACATTAACTATATCTGCAAGCAGTCTAGCCGGTATAATTCCACCCTTTAATACTCCATAGATTGCATCAGGGATGAATCCATCACTAACCATTCTATGAGCAAGCTGTGCTACAGCCTTATGAACTTCACTCCAGTCTACAAATACAACTTCTGGTTCAGCAGCCATAGTTAAGTAGAAGCTTTAATGCATTTAAAAACTATTCACTAGTACCTGCAATAAGAGTTATTAACCCTAGAATTGAAACATCAATGCAGCAGGGGTATAGTAGCGGGGTAGGGCAGCCTGGTAGCCCGCGGGGCTCATAAGCACTCCTCAACGCCCCGCGCCCCTGCTACATAACATATAGTAAATGAATAAGCCATTACTGTCATTAGGATGTAAGTAAGCTTTTTAAAGCCCTAAGTGTAGTAAGGCATAACGGGTCCGTTGAGGAGTGCTAAGAGACCCCGAGGTCGCCGGTTCAAATCCGGCCCCCGCTACTTACTTATTCTATTTGCATTGCAGCTTTAAGATTTAAGAGCATTAGGCGTTTTACTCTTGACTTATAAAAGGTCCCAGTCGCTCCACCTACATCACTTATCAGACTGTCTCTGCCCGGTCATCCCAATTATGGGCCCGCGGGGATTTGAACCCCGGATCACGGGGATTCCCGTAATGATCCCGAGTCGAGCGGCAAGCTCTATTTAGAGCTCGCCATACCCCGCGTCCTAGTCCAGGCTAGACGACGGGCCCTTATTAAATAAATATATGTTTCTTCAGCAATTATATCTTTATGAGCTCGTGGGAGCAGTAATGGATTTAGAGGAAGTAAAAGTTAAGTTATCTAGAGAAGCCTTAAAAGATCTTGAGGAATACATCCACTCAGCTGAAGTAATTGGCTTAGGAAGCGGAAGCACAATAAAGTATTTTATTAATGAGTTAGTGAAGAGGGAGCTGCATGTAGGCAAGATCATTGTATCAACATCTATTGATACAACTCTCTATGCATTGAGCTTAGGTTTAAAGAACATAGCTGATCTAACTGCAGTGAACTACATAGATGTTTACATTGATGGAGCTGATGAAGTCTCTTCAAAGCTTGACTTAGTGAAGGGACGTGGAGGAGCATTCATTGGAGAAAAGCTTGTAGCAGCAAGATCTAGGCATAGGTTTTACATAGTGGACTACACTAAGTACACTAACTTACCATACTTACTACACTCCCCCATACCTATAGCAGTAGTAAGTAAGGCAATTCCATGGATACTTAGAGAACTTGAGCTAAACGGACTCTTTAAACCAATAATTAGAGCTGGAGGAGGGAAGCTATTACCCATAATTACAGATGAAGGCTTCCCAATAATAGATTTAGTTCATGAAAAACCAATAAGTGATGCAGATACATTGAATAGAACACTGAAGTCAATCATAGGTGTAGTTGAAACAGGCCTCTTCCCAAACAAACTAGTTAGTAAAGTTTACGTTGGCTACATGGATAAAGTTGAAATAATTGAGAAAACGAAGTTAGACACTCATAGAGCTCTACAATAGTTTTAAGCCTCATCAATTCCCTGAAGTTCTTCCACATGAATGCTAAATAAGCTAGGAAGGTAGAAGAACTAAGTTGACGTAAGCAAGCCTTACAGATGTACTTGAAGGCTCATGTAGTACTATGTAGTAGTGGTGTAAGGCAAGTGGACTATAGAGCCTTAAGGAACTATGTTGAAAGCGTTGAAATCAAGGAATTGAGATTAAAGAGAAGTGTTTATAGTCAAGCAGTGTTGAAGAGATATGTTAAAGTAATAATGGAGTTAGGCGGCAGTAAAGTCGACTTAGGGTTATGGTTCTATGTAGGTGAAGAAAGAGATCACATAATTGTGCCGAAGTCCTATTGCTCATGTAAGTACTTTACAATAAATGTTGTTGCTGATAGAAAAGCTATTGCATGCCCACACATATTTGGGCAAAGAATAGCTGAGGAAGAGGGATTATATAGAGTAATAACTGTAGATCTGGATTGCTTAAAAAAGATCTTGGCTGAAGCGTTGAGCTATGGAGTGAGTCCTACTATAAGAAAGCACCTTGTAACTCAAGTAAGAGGTAATTGCTAGAGTTTCAGCCTATAGCTATAGACAAGAGCTTTCACCTATACACATATATTAATGAATTACCTCACTTTATGTAGTAGAAAGACTAAATAATGAGGGATCATGATGGGCGGCAGAAGGAGGAAGAGATATAAGAAGGTAATAAAGTTAGTGAGGAGAGTTCCAAAGATCTTTAGATGTCCAAGCTGTGATTCAGTAAGCTTAACCATAAGTTTCGATGAGAGCCCGGAGGCAGCTAGTGATAAGGAAGCTCATGTAAGGTGCGGTAACTGCGGGCTTTATGCAGTGCTCCTCGTGCCGTTGAGTTATGAGCCTATAGATGCTTACTCAAAGTTTGTAGATGCCTTCATTAGTGGAAGTATTGATGTAAGGTATGAAAAAGTTTTAAGTGAGGAGTAAGAAGAATGACTTCAAGGATCCATAAGTACATAGTTGATAAACTTAAAGGTGAAGGAAAGTTACACTTTACATTAATAGACCCAGCGAAGTCCATTAGCGATTTGGAGAAGATAGCTGGAGAAGCTGCTTCAGCTGGCACAGATGCATTCCTAGTTGGAGGTAGCTTAGCTGTTACACCGGAAGAAGCAGGTAGTACTGCAAGAGCTCTGAAGAAGCATGGTTTACCAGTAATAGTATTTCCAGGAAACTTAAACTGTCTTACACCTGAGGCAGATGCAGTGCTATTCGTGACATTAATGAACAGCGCTGAGCCCTACTACATAATGGGGGCTCAAGTGCAAGGAGCACTCTTAGTTAAAAGATATGGATTAGAGGCTCTGCCAACCGGATATGTTGTAGTATATGGATCTACTGCAGTAGCCCACGTTGGTAGAGTGATCCCAATACCTGAAGACAGGCCTGAAATAATTGCTGCATATGCATTAGCAGCTGAAATGATGGGCATGAAGTACTTCTACATAGAGGGGGGAAGTGGTGCTCCAAAGCCAGCTCCATACGTATTTCCAAGTACTGTTAAGAAGTACACTAAGGAGCTAATAGTAATAGTAGGAGGCGGAATAAGAGAGCCTGATGTAGCTAGTAGAATAGCTTCAGCAGGCGCAGACATTATAGTTACAGGAACTATAGTTGAGGAAGACTATGAGAAAGCTGTAAAAATTATTAAGGCTGTAAAGGCTGCTTCAAGTACTTCCTCTTGAAAGCCTCCTCTAAATCAATGCCAACTAAGTTAGCAATACTTAAAAGCCACGCAAATACATCAGCTATCTCATCGCACATGGATTTATAGTCGCTATTAAGCACTGCTTCAGCTAATTCACCAACTTCCTCAATAAACCAGGTGAATGTAGCAAAGAGACCTCTTGAAGAGTCTCTTTCAAGGTACCTCTCCTTTATTACCTCTTGAATAGCTCTAAGCTCCATTTTCATCAACTCATGCGGGGCATTTCTTTGAAAAAGAGTAAAGTTCATCAATGATGCTTTTTATGGAGGGAGAAGTTTGCTAAACGCTATTATGATGGCGGTAAACAATAGTGCAATTATTATTATGTAATGAGGCTTTATTTTAACTCCTACATCCATTTCTTCATAGAATCTTATTAAGCCAGCGGCAGTCGGAGGTCCACCTGCCTTCTTTTTGCCTCTTTTTCTCTCCTCTTCAAGTCTCTCAGGCAAAGCATTCACCAAGCATTCTTAACTCTATATTAAATGCTTAGACACTTATAACTCTATTATTGCAGCGTTGCAGCAATAAAGGAGGAAGTCCGTGAACTACTTAACCTATGTAGTTTTAAGCGAATTCTAGATACTCGTAGTACTTGATATTACTTCGAATATCCTTAAGTAATTATTGAGCCTATCCTTTGAGCCGTAAGTCAATATAACTATATCTCCATAACTTAATACGCCTATCTCTAGGAGCTTTCTATATAAATTGTTTAGCCCTTCTTCATAAGTTTTAGAGTCATTTACTAATAATGCATTGGTCCCGTAATATATTGAGAGTTTCTTAACTATAGCTTTACTCGATGTACCTGCATATACTTCTACTTGAGGCCTGTACTTAGATATTCTCGACGGCATAGATCCGCTCATAGTGTAAACTAAGAGCTTTGCCCCAAGGCTCTCCGCTAAAAGTACTAAGCCCAGCGTATACTTCTCTCTTACATCAGCTTGAGCAGTCTTCCTGTACTCGCTGGATAGGCTGAGGCTTTTTTCAGCAGTACTAATGATTTTCTTAAGCCATTTAACTGCTTCAATGGGGTATTTCCCTATAGCTGTCTCCCCAGTTAGTAGAACTGCATCAACTCCCTCCTTTACACAGTTCACTACATCAACTACTTCACTTCTAGTAGGCTGTGGATTATTCACCATTGACTCCATTAGCTGAGTTGCAACTATTACAGGCTTCCCTACTTCACGAACTCTTAACGTGATGCTGCTCTGAATACTAGGTATTTCTTCAAGGCCAAAGTGCATTCCTAAGTCTCCTCTAGCTATAAGTATGGCGTCTGCTTCATTAACTATTTCAGCTAAGTTTTCATAGGCACTGCGAGTCTCAATCTTAGCTATTAAGCCTATGTTGCTTCCATCAATGCTCCTTAATACGTCTTTAACTAGCCTTACATCTCTTTGAGATCTAACGTAGCTGAGCATTAAGTATGTAAAGTTTCTGCTTACAGCATACTTCAATATTTCAATGCTTTTCTCAGTTAAGAATGGTTGTTCGTGTTCTTTGCCTTCAATTACTATAGTCTTCCTCGAACCAACAACTCCGTCTGAAAGGGATATGAGTTGGGCTTCTTCACTTGATACCTCCTTAGCAATGAACTTCAGCCTCCCATCATCTATGAGAACTACGTCTCCTACATCTAGTTTTTCAAGGAGTTCAGCTGACTCAATTAAAATAGCCTTCCTCTCTCCTACTTTATCCTTACGTACTAAAAGTGGAACTACTTCACCTTTTCTAACTTGGAAGGCTTCAGTAACCCCTATCCTAACTTGAGCTCCAGGCAAATCTCCTATAAGTGCTGGATACTGCCCATACTTTTCTGAAACCTCCGTCAATGTCTTTACATAATTATCCCACGTGCCTGGATCTCCGTGGCTAAAGTTAATTCTTATACCTGAAACCCTCTCCTTTATAAATAGCTCTACTACTTCTTGACTCGATGAACTGGGCCCTATAGTCACCAGGATCTTTGTCTTAATCAATGCTTTCACCCAGAGTAATAAATGGGTTCCACTACTATAAGGGTTTTCAGTATACTACTAGTGCTGAGTTAATAGGGTTAGAGCTCTCATCGCTTACGAACTTAATCACTACGTTGAACTATGCTGAGCTAGCTTACGAACATTCATCTCCGCCCTAAATGACAATGCTTTCAACTGTAAATCCCCCCTTACTTTAATTACCTAGTTGCTATCACACTGGTTCTCCTTAACTACTGCATGAATTTCTTAACCCACTCCCAGGAGGAGTCTACGTAGCTTTCTAAGTTCCTTAATTCTCCCTCACTAATTCCATGAAATCTCCCCTGGAATTTCAAATACTCTATTAGAGGTCTTCTTCTAGATTTATCGAGCAGTGGCCTACTAGGTCCTGATATATGTATTTTTCCATCGTAATACTCGTAGAGAATGATCATTCCTGTTTCAACTGCTAACTTAGCTACCTTGACTGTTAGCGATGGATCAAACCTCCATCCAACTGGACATGGTGCATGTAAGTATATGAACTTAAATCCCCTTATACCAGCCGCCTTCTTTAACTTATTGTAGAAGTCGTGTGGATAAGCTATGCTTGCAGTTGCTACATATGGAACTCCGTGAGCTATCAATATCTTAGTAACATCTTTCTTAGACTCTTTCTTACCTAGTGGAGTTGTAGTAGTCCAAGCACCAGCGGGTGTAGCGCTAGATCTTTGAATTCCCGTATTCATATAGGCTTCATTATCATACATTACGTATATGAAGTCATCGTTCCTCTCTGCAGCACCACTTAAACTAGCCATGCCAATATCGGCTGTACCTCCATCACCAGCCCATGCAACTACTTGAACACCCCTTACACCTCTCTTAAATAGCCCAGCACTTATTCCACTAGCAACAGCTGCAGCACTAGCAAAGGCTACGTGAATAACGCTTCCATTAAAAGCTGTACCTGGATGCATTCCGAGAACTACTGAAGTACAGCATGCAGGTACCACTAATATGACCTTGTCTCCAAATACAGCTCCAACAACTTTAAGACCCATTGGTATAGGGCATCCATGGCATGCAGCATGCCCAGGTAAAACTGTGTTCCTCATATCCCTTGGTAGAGTGGGGGTGCTGCTCATTTAGACCGCCTGGCGTGGTACCAAGTCATTACGCTAGGCTCTTCTCCAGACTCTATGTAATCTATAGTCTCCTTCGCTATGTATTCAAAGTCCTTATATGTAACGTTCACTCCACCGACGCCAGCTATAACGTTCCTCATGTATGGCAGCTTCCTAGAGTACTTTAACATGTTGCCAGCTATATCTAGGAACATTGGGCCCATGGAGCCAAAGCTCACGCCTCTCTCAACAACTATTACACCCTTTGATGAACTTAAGGCTTTATACAGCTCCTCGCCTGGGAATGGCCTAGTGTACCTAACTCTAACTACTCCAATTGAATACCCCTGTTCTCTTAAAGTATCCACTGCCTCCATGGCGTCGCCTGCCCACGCCCCCATTAATACTAGGTGGTATTTGGCGTCACTGCACTTGTAGAGTTCAACAAGGCCTCCATAACTTCTACCGAAAGTCCTTCCAAAACTGTAGTCAACTTCTCTTATGACTTCTACAGCTTCCTCCATAGCTTTACCCATGTCCTTTATGAATTCCTCAGTGTATTCAGGTGATGAGAGGGCTCCATGTATTAATGCTTCACTTCCATCTATTATAAATCCCTGAGTTCTAGCTCCAAGCCATTCATCAACTAGCTCTTGCTCTGGGACTTCTACAGGCATGCTCGTGTGACTAAGGATGAATGCATCTAGCCCAATCATAACGGGGAGATATACTCTCGGATCCTCACTTATCTTAAATGCTTGAAGAGTCATGTCAAAGACCTCCTGAGAATCCATGGCGAATCCCTGTATCCAGCCTGTATCTCTCTGCTCGTAGTAATCACTGTGGTCAGTCCAAATATTCCAAGGAGGTCCTATAGTCCTTGTAACTATAGCCATGACTAACGGCACTCTAGCTCTAGAAACCCAGTTTACCCACTCATACATGTAGAGTAGGCCGTGGCTGCTTGTAGCTGTAAAAGCCCTTGCTCCAGCTAAAGCTGAGCCATATGCAGCTGCTAAAGCTGAGTGCTCGCTCTCTACTCTAATCATTATTGCATCGAGCTCGCCTCCATCTATGTACTCAGCTAACTTTTCAACAATAGTCGTCTGTGGAGTAATTGGGTATGCTGCAACAACATCTACTCTAGCCATTTTCACCGCTAGAGCAACTGCATAGTTTCCAGTCAAGCTCTTAAGGACCATGCTGCTCCTCCTCAACCATACTTATTGCTTTTGCTGGACATACTTCAGCACAAACACCACATCCCTTACAGTACTCGTAATTAACTACGGCTCCCTTCAATGCTTCAACCGAAATGGAGTTATCTGGGCAATATATCTCGCATTGATAGCATTTAGTGCATTTAGATAAGTCTACCACTGGTTTCATCCACCTCCACGTACCTGTTCTCCCTGCTACACCGATACTCGGCCTAGCTATAGGGATCTTGTGAAGTGACTTAGCTTTCTTAGTCAAATTACTCACACATCAATTGGATTGAATTCCTCTACTTCATTAAATGCTTCCTCTACAGCAATAGCATTTACTTCGCCCGCTCTTCCCTCAAAGAACTCCATAACGGCCTTCTTAATGCTTTCTACTCTAATTAACCCCGTTGCTTTAGAGAATGCTCCAAGCATTGGTGTATTGACTATGGGCCAGCCGGCTATAACGAGCTTGTTTCTTAATGCTATTGCTCGAGCGTCTACTCTATAGAAGAATGCTTTGCCAAGTAGATTAAAAGACTTAGACTTTATTCCTGCATCCCTTTGGGAGTTAATCACTATGCGTCCTCCGTCCTTCACAAACACTTCCTTAGTGTAATTAGTCCTTACTAAGCCTTGATCCATGACTACTAGTACATCGGCTTCATCAAACATTCCATGTCTAAGTATCCTTCCATCACTTATCCTAGCAAATGCTTTAACTGGAGCTCCACGTCTCTCAGCTCCAAAGAATGGGAATGCCTGAGCCATTAAGCCATCCATTATAGCTGCAGATACAATAATGTTAGCAGCAGTAGCTCCTCCCTGTCCACCTCTACCTAAAATAAGTACTTCTACGAGCAAATCACTATTCACCATACATTGATTAAGTTACATAACATTTATACCTTTCTTAATAATAAGTTAAAAGCACCTAGAGTACTCTAACGTCCTCTATGCATTGCTCATAAACTACGTACCTGCACTATAGGAAGCATGGATAAAAGCCCCCTCTGCAGACTTATGAAAGTACGAGGGTGTTTAAGTATTGAGAGATGCAAAGTGCTTGGAGGGAGAGCTATACATTTATAATGGAGCTATATGGGTTGTAAAGGGCTACCAACACCCAGAGGGCTTCATTATTGCCTACCCAAAGTATCTCATTGAGCACTTTCCGCCGAGAAAAATGCCTAACTGGCTTAAGGAGAAGTACATTATTAAAGAGTTTTACTGGGACTGCATTAATGCAACAGTGCCAGTGATTCCGTTAAGTAAATCGATGTACCTTGGCACTAGGCTTTTCGGTAAAGCTAGGGAGTTAGCTAAGTTAATTAATGAATACGCCAACATAGATCTTGGTGAAGACGTGTACTTCACTGGAAGCGCAAGCTTAGGCCTTAATGGAGATATAGACCTAGTGTTTTATGGCAATAATGTGTCGTGGAAAGTCTACAACTCATTGATGGCTCTACGTGAGGCCGGGGTGCTTAAGCCCTTGAGTTTAAGTGAGCTTTTAGAGGAGCATAAGAAGAACCCTTGGGTTTCCTTCAGTGACTACGTAGCTTTGAGAAGTGGGAGCATTCTACAAGGATCATTAATGAACATTAGGTATTCAATAAGGTTAGTGCCCTATGAACACGGCTACGGCACTTGCATCGATAGAGTCACTGAAGTACGTGAAGAATTCCTAAAGGTCAAGATAGTTGAGGCCTTAAGCCCCTACACTACTCCAGCTATGTATAGAGTCATAGTAGAGCAATACAATTATGAAGCATTACTATCATCATTTAAGATACTTTTTACAGAACTAAAGCCTGGAGCTACTATTGAAGGAATATTTAGAGTTGAACATAGAGAGCAGCTCGTAAAACCAATACTGATCCCTGATGTAGGGAAGCACTTGAAGTTTATTAAAGTAACATAAGACTTTTCTTAAAGAGCTTCCCTGCTTTAGTGCTATTCAAGCAATACCCATACCAAGGGGAGAAGAAGAGCACCATTAAAGAGAGTTGATGTAGCGATAACAATAGAGCTAAAGCAATGGTAAACATTTCAGAAGCATCTATAGGTATTAGAAAGATCATAGACTCAGAAACAAGCTCTACAGCTATTAAAGGCAGGCTGTGTAGTGCCTGCTGATGTAGCTCTTAATGAGCCTGCGACATGTATTGAGAGATGCCTACGTCAATAATGTTAATAAGTAGAAAACATAAGCTAACTAGCATGGGCAACTGCAACTCTAAGATATGTGGTAAAGATATGTAAACTCATTCCAACAGCATTCCGCCAATGAAGTCTTATAATCAATAGCGAAATCCTGCAGCGTAGAGCATGAAAACCAATATGCATTAATTACACTACTTTAAGCTTAATAAGCTTAGTTCAAATAGCTGGACGCATTGTGGAAGTAGGGATCCATGAGCTAAACCTACTTAGATTCAACTTCACAAGAATATTCCAACAGATAAGCGGTAATCTCCATGGCAAATTCTAAGACGGGGATAACGTTCTCTATTGGATAAGTAAAGCCTGCCATGTTTAAAAGAACCCTTGGAATAGAACAATTGATGACCCGCTTATTGCTGACTCCCAAAAGACTTGCATTTTATAGAACTTTAGTGTAGTGAAGCTAGGATAATTTGGCTTCACAGCCTTTAGGGACTCAGTATCTTAAAGTTGGAGAGCCGAGTACTTCAGCCTACGGATTGTCTATAAACTCACCCTTACGTACTCTATCTTCCTTGTTTTTCAGTACGCTTACTCCAATTACTTCTCCTACTCCTTCAATGTATATGCATTTAGTTGAATTACTATTGATTGAAAATCCAAGTTGCTTTAAGTGCCTTGCTATAGATATCCATAGATTTTTGCTTAAACCTCTAATTCCCCTAAGCTTTACTTTAATGCAAAGTGATTTTTCCTCTAAATTCTTTAACAGCTCATTGATAGCTTTAATAACGCTCTCTTCTTTAGGCTCAACTATTGATTGTAGAGGAACTATTCTTTCTACAAACCCATATTCAAAGGACTTAAGTCTCTTGAATGCCTTCTCTAACTCAATGTTTGTGTAGAGTAATAGTACTCCAGGATGTCTTGTTACCTTAAGTAAGAGACCTGGGTCTACTTCATATAGCGCATTACCGACTTCTTCTTCACACAATGCATCGTTTCCAGGCCTACAAGTGATTATGAATACATTCCTCAATTAATTAACCACCTGAGATGATGGGCATTACTTCAACTACGTCTCCGTCACTCAACTGTTCATCAATGCTTCTTGGAGATACTCCATTAATGATAATAATGTACTTGTTTAAGAATTCTTCTGCTGAACTAGAGATCCTTGGGCTACGTTCAACGATCTTCATAATTAGATCTCTTAAACTACTACGTTCGCTTAACTCAAAGGAGGTCTCATCAACACCAGCAGCATCCTTAGCCATCATTAGAAACTTAACGTTAATTCTCAATTTACTTACACCTATAACGTTATTAAATAATTGGAGTTAATAACTTTGAATAATGGAATGCACTTACGATGGCTATTGCTCCCACTGTTAGGACACTTAAACATTATCTATATACTTAAATAATCTAAACATATAAGTATATACATGGTGATGTACTTGAGCATTCACGAGCTTAACGCTCCATATGAACAAGATCCAACTTATCAAATGGCTGTTAAGCAGTTGAGAGATGTTGCAGAATTAATTGGGTTATCAGCAGAAGTAGTTGAAGTACTTAGGCATCCTGAGAAGTTGATTCAAGTTAGAGTAGTTGTTAAACTTGATGACGGTAGATTAGCTACATTTATTGGCTGGAGGAGCCAGCATAATAGTGCTCTCGGCCCTTACAAAGGTGGCATTAGGTATCATTCAAATAGTACTGCTGGAGAAACAGTTGCTTTATCAATGTGGATGACTTGGAAGAACAGCCTTGCAGGCCTCCCTTATGGCGGTGGGAAGGGAGCTGTAAGAGTTGATCCAAAGAAGCTGAGCATTAGGGAACTTGAAGAGCTTTCTAGAAAGTACTTTGCAGCTATAGCTAAGGAAGTTGGCCCAGATCTAGATATACCTGCTCCAGACATATATACTAATCCACAAGTGATGGCTTGGTTTCTAGATGAGTACAGCAAAATCTCTGGCTACAATGCATGGGGGGTGGTGACTGCCAAACCGCCAATCCTTGGAGGACTTAAGGCTAGAGAGATCAGTACTGGTTATGGAGTAGCATTAGTAGCGCGTGAAGCATCTAAGAGAGCTTTAGGAGGGTTTGATGAGAGGACTGTAGCAGTACAAGGCTTTGGAAACGTTGGATCATATGCAGCACTATACTCAGCTCAATGGGGAGCTAGAGTAGTCGCTGTAAGTGACAGCCAAGGAGGAATATATGATCCAAAGGGATTGGACATAGTTAAAGCAATTGAGGTGAAATCTAAGACTGGGAGCGTTATAAACTATGAGGGAGCTAAAAGGATCAGTAACGAGGATCTTTTAGAACTAGGCGTAGACATACTGATACCAGCTGCAGTAGAGAATGTCATCAGGGAAGACAATGCTACTAGAGTTAAAGCTAAAATTATATCAGAGGGTGCAAATGGCCCCACAACGCCTGAAGCAGACAAAATACTCTATGACAAGGGCGTAATAGTCATACCTGACGTATTAGCTAATGCTGGTGGAGTAGCTATGAGTTGGATTGAGTGGAGCCACAATAGGATGGGCTGTATACTTACTGATGAAGAGGCTTTAAGCAGACTTGATAAGTTAATGACTCAGAACTTCCATAGGGTCTACGATGAGTGGCAAAGGAAATACCTTGATAAACCTATGAGGACTGCTGCATACGCTATAGCAGTAGATAGAGTAGTGCAGGCAATGAAGTTAAGGGGGTGGATTTAGAAATAGAATTGCATAGTTCTTTAAGCATTCCCCGCTAAAGACGTTTGTACTTTTATTTCTAGTTCAGTTCTTTTAATGAGCTCCCTTCTTGATAAACCTATGAGGACTACTCGTAGAGTTTAGTTAAGTTCAATACCATAAGCCTTTTATATATGCCATAGCTTATTGCATAAAGCAACTAATCGCTACTTGAGTCACAGTCTACTATAAATGATTGACCCGGCTTCATCTCTTACTTCAACAACTCTGTGTAAAGGTATTGGCGTTCCATCACTTAGAATTAAGTAACCGCTCCTAATATCAATTATTTCACTTACCTTAATGGGCTTTAAGACTTCTATTCCCTTCTCCCTATGCTTTATTAATATTACATACTCCTTAAGCCCCCTATAGAAAACTGTTTTAACCCACTCCTCTACTTTCCCCTTCTTTCTGCCCACAAAACATGCACCACTCTCCAACTAGTAGTTGTATGTGTTAACTACTGTTCTTTTAATTATTTGGATTATGATGGGGGCTGTAGACATAGACTTCTCCTTCAGTACCCGCTCATTGATTACAGGTTCATCGAGAGCTGCATACCTGCTTCTAATGAATACTAAGCCGTCATTGAAGCAAGTGTGTATTAGTGACTTAAAACCTTGAAGAATATTAATTATTTAAATAAACGATGTTTCTAAGCTGAGTACTTACTTATTAGCCCTAACCTGCAAGAGCATCAGTAGGTGAGCGGCATGAATTATACAGTAAGTGAGCTAGCACTAGTTCTCAAAGAATTTATTGACGCAGGCGTTAAATTTATATTAATTGGAGATACAGTCGTTCAATTAAGACTTAGAAGACGAGAGTTAGAAGGAGATCTAGATTTATTTGTTCTAGAGCCAAGCATCATCTTTGAAGAAGAGTTCTACATAAACTTAGCCGAAGAGAAGAACTGGGTTTATACAAGGACTGAGGCTGGGACTCCTAGGATTATAGCTAAAGCTGGAGTTTCTGAAGTAATTGTTGAACTATATGAAAACCTCCTCGATATATACATCCCAGCAGAGTTCATAGAAGAAGCTAAAGTAGTTGAAGTAAATGGAGTTAAAGTCAGATCAATTGGTTTAGAAGAATACTTTGTCTTAAAAGCGCGCCAAGGGGTTGATTTAAATAAATTATCGAAGTACTTGAAACAGTTAAAAAAACTTGACAGAAGCCTTATTGAAAGAGCTTTAAGACATATGCCTAAGGAGGATGAGAAAGCCATAGTCTCAAGGCTCAAGGACATAGGGGTATTACTCTAATTTAAGAGCACTCTATACTCACACTGCAGAAAGCTAGAAAATGAGGGATCCAAGCTGCCTTAAGCCAAGCAAATAAAATGTATGAAGATGAATGCATGAAGTAATAAATCTCTAAAAGAAACTCGCCTTTCATCCTTTCATTAAAGGTTTATAAATAGTACTTACATTGAGTCCTGTAGAGCTTAACTGAGGGATCTATGTGGCGCTAAACGATCCAGTGAAGCGTAAGATAGTGCTTCAGAGGGTCCTCAATAAACTTATCTGTAGAAAGTGTGGAGCGATCAATTCTCCTAGAGCTAAGAAGTGTAGAAGGTGTGGGAGCCGCAATTTAAGGCTTAAGAAGGCTGAGCTCAGGGGAAAGGGGGCTTAATGTCTTTCTAATTCTAAATATAATTATGGGCACTATGAATAAAGCAATTATTGCTATCAGTAGAGCAACTGCCTTCAGCAACTCAAATAATTGCTGCGGTGGAGTAGTGGTCGGAGTCCCCGTTTCTATTGAGGTAGTTGTTTGATTAAGCAACTCACTTATATCTTTATGAACCACATCGTTTAATACACTGATCCTGCTTGTTTCATTAATTAACCTTACGAATTCTTCACCAATATATATTGAAATGCCTTCTCTAGGATCTATTTGAGTTAAGTTAATCCAGAATGACTCTTCGCTCACTAATCCTTGAACGACTGCTGTTACATAACCATCTCTATTAATTACTACTGTAACAGGTACATAGTATTCAAGACCTGTTGCACTCACTATTTCATAATAGCTCTGGCTTCTGATGCTAGCATCTATAAAGACGCAATTCATTTTAGCGTTATTGAAAAAGTCCTTCTGGTAATTACAGTAAGGACAAGTTGGTAAGCCGTATATTACGAAAACAGCATTAGATTCACTAATGATTAATGCAGGCGTTATAAACAACAAGGCCAGTAGTGAAACCGCTGCCTGCCTCAATGAAGGCACCTAGCGTTAATTCGCTTAACGAGCTAATTTACTTTATGTTCATCACAGCTCCAGCGAGTCCTACTACTATAACGTTAAAGGCCTTTAAGTTACAAGTATTTGAAGTATCTATTATTTACCTTAGAGAAACCTCTGAGACAGGCAACTATATAGGAGAAGTTTATTAGGATAAGTTTTGTGAAAGTATAGTGAGCCGCCGTAGTATAGCCCGGTACAGTATGCGGGCCTGTCGAGCGCTAAGCCGCCGTCCCCTACACACTTTTCCTAATTCTTATTAGCCTTAGCCTGCCATACCTCCTTTCAGTTATTAAACCCTTTACTTCAAGTTCTCTCAACTTCTTATTTATTGTTCTAAAACTAAGTCCAGTTAGCTTTACTATGCTCGTTACGTTCAACTCTCCGTGCTTCGACAAGATCTCTAGTATAGTCCTACATATTTCATTTAGCTCACTCAACTTAGTTCTCCACGCTTCTTTGCCACTAGATCCTCAATGAGTTTTTCAAGAGCGTCTAAAGGCCCATACTTTATGCTGAGCAGAGTAGTCCTCCCTCTTTGGCCTTTCCCACTTGTCTTAGTATCAATTATTGAAGCTCTCTTTAGATTCATTGCATATTCGTACACTTGAGTATGCCTCCTAGGCTGTTCTCCAATGCTTTCACATAGAGTTATGTACTCTGCTTCAGCATCCCCCATGGATACGTATGACATCTTGGTCCTCTTCAACAACCTGACTATAGCCCATAGGAGGAGTAGCTCGTGTAGAGGTAGATAATATATGGCATCAGATACGTTTATTATGTCTGGGCTAAGAGTTGTAACAGCTTTTCTAACGTGTTCTACAGAGACCTTAGGGCTTCCCTCCTTATCAGCTATTTCTCCAGCCAACATTAGTAGTTCTAGGGCGAATCTAGCGTTACCTCTTCCACCTCTATCATACCCCTCTAGTTCAGCAATATACTTTATTGCATCTTCCTCCACTACTCCCTCATAGAAGGCTTGCCCAGCTCTATACTTCAGTATATCGAGAAGCTCTCTAGATGTATATGGACTCAGCTTAATTATGTGCCTAAGCAAGTAGCTCTCAGTAGCGCTATCTAAAAGCGATAGATTAGATGGATCTCTAGTTATGAATATGAAATTGATCCTTTTAATCATATCAGCATACTCATCATAAGTTCTAACCAAGAAGTATACAGCGTCCTTACCAGATATTCTAGCGAAGTAGTCGAATTCATCTAATGCTACTATGGCATAGCTATTCGCTTCATCTAAGTGGTTTAATATAGCTAAGTACATTTCCCAAGCCGATAGGCCTCTATTTGGAAGAGGTATGTTCATTTGTCGAGCTATGTCAAGCACTATGTTGTATAGCTGTCTATTCCTATGGCAATTTATGTGAACGTATTTAACTGAAAGACCGTGTCTTAAAAGAACTCTAGTAAAGTCTCTTCCAAAGATCCTTGCTGTAACAGTCTTTCCTGTTCCAACACTTCCAACTAATAGAACTTTTTGGCTGAAGCTTCCCGGGCTTATGGCTAAGTGTTTAAACATAGCCACTAGTTCACGTAATTGCTCTTCTCTATGAGGAAGCTTTTCTGGAAGAAACTCAGGTGTAAGACTTTCCTTTCCTCTAAACACACTCTTCTTCTCAAGTTCCTCTCTTATTACATCCCAAGCAGACATCTACTCCAACCTACTGCCTGCTACTTACATATTCATGCTTATAAATAGCTGGTCTTATTCTATATAGAAAGCTCATTGCAACTGTTTTAAGAATGCATTAGCCAACAAGTTAGATAAGATATAGATATTTGCAGAGAGCATTGAGTTTAAAAATTAATTAATTGGGAGAAGCTTTAGAAACAAGGGTTTCCTGGTGCTATCTAGTGCATGAAGAAGATAGCTACATAAAGTGCATCATTAACTTAGTCTTATTAGAGCTCTCTAGGGAAGCTGAAGAGCAGACAGTTAGTGTAATTGTGCTAAAGGATGCAGGCCCTATATATGTTGGAGATAAAGTGATAAACTTAGTTAGAGGAGTTGAACAAGCAATACCCCTCTGGGTTGCGAGAAAGCTAGCTGAAAAAAGTATAGTTAAGTTAAAGGAGGAGGGTATTGATACTTCAAAGCTCTCTAAACTAGTCTTCTTGGAAGAGGGAGAGCGTAAGAAGCTTGACTTCCAAAAAGTAAGTCCATATATATACAACATGGTTAAGCATGAAATTGAGCAGTTGAAGAAGGAGATAATGAGATCTATGGATACCAGTAGGATTAGAGAACTTGATAAAACTATTGATGGCTTCTCAAGGCTTTTCTCAATAAGACTTAAAAAGATCCTTCAACTAATTCCAATATCCCCTCCACAAGAAATACTAGTTAAGCTAAGTGAAGAAGAGAAAGCTATTTACAATATTTTAAAAGAAGTAGTTGAAGCTTGGAGACAGGCGCTAAGCATTCAATAAGGCCTGTGCTGTAAGTAAAGAGTGGTGCATATAATGGAGCTAAGTGATTTAATGCAGGAAAAACGTCAAGTAAGACTTGAAGACGCTTCATCGAGGTTTAAAGAGTTTCTACAGAACTATAAAGATAGCTCTAGTGGAAGGTATGTTTACAGAGACTTACTAGAGCAAATGGGTACAATAGGTCTTAGAAGCCTTACAATAGACTTCGAGGACTTGCTTAACTACGACCAAGATCTTGCTAGAATGGCTGTGGAATATCCAGATATAGCTATTGAAGCAGCTAGCAAGGCCATTAGGGAGCTTCTTGAAACAAACTTCCCAGATCTACCTAAGTTAATTGAGAAGTTTTACCCAAGGTTTAAGAACATCCCAAGAGTGCTTAAGATAAGGGATCTTAGCAGTGAGTACATAGGGAGGTTAATAGCTATAGAAGGAATAGTTGTTAGACTCACTAGAGTTGAAGCAAAGCTTGTAAAAGCATTCTACATCCACGTAGACTCTGAAGACAGGCATGGATTCTACTACCCAGAAATTGGGGAAGTAGGGGAAAGACTTGAGAGACCAATAGCTTGTCCCCAGTGCGGTAGGAGTGGGCGTCTACAACTTGACGTAAGTAAGTCTAAGTATATGGATTGGCAGAAAATAGCTATTCAAGAAAAGCCTGAGGAAATACCTCCAGGGCAGATGCCTAGGAGCATTGAAGTCATATTAACTGGAGACCTCGTTGATAGAGCTAGACCTGGGGATAGAGCAGCAGTAGTTGGAATACTTAGAGTTATGCCTAGTTCGACTGCTCCAAAAGGCATTGGATCAAGCGTGTTCAATATGTACATAGACGCTAACTACGTTGATGTACAGCAGAGAGTTCTTGAGGAAATAGAAATATCTAGAGGAGATGAAGAGAAGATTAAGGAGTTAGCTAAGGACCCCTGGATTCACGAGAAGATAGTCCTTAGCATAGCTCCAACAATCCACGGGCACTATGACGTTAAGAAGGCCTTAGTCCTAGCTTTATTCAGCGGCATTCCAAAGCCCCAGAGGGATGGCACAAGGATTAGAGGCGATATACACGTCCTACTAGTTGGAGATCCAGGTATAGGGAAATCAATGTTACTCCAATATGTAGCTATGCTTGCCCCAAGAGCTGTCTTCACCAGTGGCAAGGGATCAACTGCAGCCGGGTTAACGGCTGCTGTATTAAGAGATAAACAGACCGGTGAATACTACCTTGAGGCTGGAGCACTAGTGATAGCTGATGGCGGAGTTGCAGTAATAGATGAAATAGATAAAATGAAGCCTGAGGATAGAGTTGCAATACATGAAGCTATGGAGCAACAAACCATAAGTATTGCTAAGGCTGGAATAGTTGCTAGGCTTAATGCAAGGGCAGCAGTAATAGCTGCTGGGAACCCTAAGTATGGTAGATATGACCCTAATAGGCCAATAGCTGACAACATAAATTTGCCTCCAACGATACTCAGCAGGTTTGACTTAATATTCGTGTTAAAGGACATTCCAAGCATTGACACTGATAGTTCTTTAGCAGATCACATACTTAGAGTCCACGGAGCTCATGAGAAAGTTCAAGCACCCATACCTCCAGATATGCTTAGGAAGTACATTAGTTATGCTAGAAGATACGTTCACCCAAGGCTTTCTCCAGAAGTAGCTGACTTAATTAAGGAGTTCTATGTGCAAATGAGGCTTAGCGGAGGGGTCACAAGTCCAATACCTATAACTGCTAGACAACTGGAGGCATTGATAAGGCTTGCTGAAGCTCATGCTAAAATGGCGTTAAGGGATGAAGTAACAGTTGAAGATGTTGAAGAGTCTATAAGGCTCATGCTAACGGTTCTTTATAGCGTTGGAGTCGACGTAGAGACAGGGGCAGTAGACATAGATACACTAATGATTGGAAAGCCTAGAAGTCAGCAGGAGAAGCTAAAGCTAATAATGCAAGTAATAGATGAAAAAATATCTGAAAGCCCTGCTGGAGCTGCTAAAGTAAGTGACATAGTTCAAGAGCTTTCCAGAAGAGGTTTATCAAAAGACCTTGTGGAGAGCACTATAAGAAGGCTTCTAAGGGATGGAGAACTATTTGAACCTAAGCCAGGCTACATATCTAAAGTAACAGCTTAAACATTTATGCAAGAAATTTAAATAAGCACTCTATAGTGGAGTAAAGCTATGGAGTGTGGTGAGGATTTGAGCTCTGAAGAAAAGCCCATGATCGTAGTGAGAGTGAAGGATAAGGAAGTAGTAATAAATGAGGAGACTCTTAAAGTACTTAAAGACTACATACATAAGCCAATGCCTCTAGAAGAACTTGCTGAAAAACTAGGCCTAGATTCATGGGATGAGGCATATGAGTTCATAAAGAAAGTACCTGGATGGATTATGTGGACTCCTCCAAGCCTGTGGAGGCATAGAATTAAGCTACATATAGAGAAAGAGGAATTAAAATAAGCAATGATGAAAGCACATCTTTTAAGATAGAGCTATCACTCCTAAGAAAGACTATTTAGGACCTAGGGGCAGCTCGCTGAGTCCATGCCTTTTCATGATGTCTATTACAACTTTATCTAAAGCTCTTTCCACATCTTGTGGAAGTTGTTCAGGCCTGTGTTCCCTAAGGATCTTTTCAATTACCTCTCTAGCTCTATCCACAGTATCCTTTGAGCCCTTTTCTACCCATGAGGCTCTAGTCCTTCTATCCAAGATCTTTGGGAAATACTGTTCTTTTCTAAACCAATCACGTGTGTGTTTGTGCTTTAAGAAGTTTCCCCCAGGCCCCACTTCCTCAATTACTTCTTCAGCCAGTGTATCAAGATTTATCTGTATGCCGTGCTCTATTCTAAGAGCCATTCCGCATATTTCATCATCTATAACTAACTTCACTAAACTTTGACAGTCCTCAGACATAAGCATACCTGGGCCTGAGACAAGGTTTACGCCAGCTAGTACAGCTATAACTGCTCCTATAGCTGTTTCAAGTGCTGCCTGTTCATCAATAATCTTTGAATCACTTAGGGCGAGGTATGCTTGACTAGGAAGTCCATAGAACTTAGCGATTTGTGTATAGGCATAGACAAATAAAGGCACTTCAGGTGCTCCTAGTGCTGAAGTAGCATGCTTCATGTCAAATACAGACGGTGAACCCCCGTATATTACTGGAGCGCCTGGAGATATCAGTTGAGCAAGCACTAACCCACTGAGGAACTCAGCGTTATGTTGCACTAATGCACCTGCCAGAGTCGCTGGACCTGTTGCACCAAACTGAGGCATTGGTATTATGTGCACTGGTAACTTGTACTTAGCGCAATCTATGAGGTTTTGAACTATTAACTTACTCCACTTGAGAGGAGGTGAGGGACATATGGCGAAGGTGGCCATAGGCTTTTTGCTTAATAACTCATCTCCTCCAACAACAACACTCAACATTTTTCTCATATCGTGAATACCTTCCACGGTGAATGCTCCTGTATCAACAGGCTTCGTAGAATTCTTGAGGACTATGTAAAGTCTATACCTATCACATATTTCCTCAGGCACGTCCGATACAACTAAGGCAGTGCTTTGTGCATGTATGTTCTCTAATGCATCAACTAATATAGCTAGTTCAGCTAGATCGCTGGACTTAGGCCTCCTAAAATCCCCAGTCCTCCAATCAATGTAGTAAAAGGCTGCTGAACCGGGGCTGAAGTATACATTAGATCCCTCTAGCCTTAGAGCTCTGCCGCTTCTTCCATAGAGCGTTATAGTGCTTGGCGCCTTACTTAAAGCCTCTTTAACTAAGTACTCGGGGATTCTAGCCACTTTCTGCCTAAAGTCTACTTCAACTCCTGCGTTAGAGAGTGTTTTCAGGGCTTCATCGTGTTCTACTTTTATTCCAACTCTCTCTAGAACTCTAATAGATCCCCAGTGTATTCTTAAAATATCTTCTCTATCCAATAGCTCTAGCTTAGGCTTCAACTCACTATCCCTCTAGTCCAAGTAGTTTCTTTACAAGTCTTACTGCTCTTACTGCATCTTCAGCATATCCATCTGCCCCAATGCTCTTAGCCCACTCCTCAGTTACTGGAGCACCACCAACTATTACTTTCACACCATCTCTAAGGCCCTCCCTCTTAAGGGCTTCAATAACGTTTTTTTGTTCTAGCATTGTAGTAGTTAGTAGCGCGCTTAACCCAAGGACATCTGGCTTTAATTCCCTTACTTTCTCCACAAAAGTTTCTGTAGGTACATCTACACCTAAGTCTATTACTTCAAACCCTGATGCCTCAAGCATTGTTGCAACAATGTTTTTACCGATGTCGTGTATATCCCCTGCAACTGTTCCTATAATTACTTTCCCAAACTTCTTAACTACCCCTCCTCTCTTAATAATCTCTGGCTTTAGGACTTCTGAAGCAGCCTTCATTGCTTCAGCTGACATAACTAAGTCAGCTAGAAAGACTTCCTCTCTAACCCACTTTTCACCAACTTCTAGTACACCGGCCACTAGCCCTCTTTTAAGTGCTTCAAGAGGATCTAGCCCTTTATCAATTATTTCCCTAGAGATTTTAATTGCCTCATCTCTATCGCCTACTATAACTGCTTCCTTAAGCTTCTCAATAAGATTCGTTGACACTTAACTCACCTAAGATTTTAAAGCAATGCATCATTATATAAAGCTTATCACGAGGATTGCTTTATTCAATGCTTTATCATTTAAACCTCTCTAAACCCTATACGATCTTTGTTTAAGCATTGAAGTAAAACCTTTCGGAGGCTAGCAGCTATGATGTTCACTTAAAGAAATATCGTGAACATTATTGTTTACACCTTATCTTAGGCTATCTTTAATAACTTGCTAAATAGCAATAACTAACGGTATAGCTATGTAGTATACTAAGAGTAGTAGAATTGTTAGTGGAATAGCTCTTTGTGCAAATTCCTCGACTTCATTTACAAAGCTGCAGAATAGCTCTAGTTCATCTTCAACTTTACTTAGCTTAAAGCTGACTTTACTGTGGTTACCTATGGCTTTAGAAGTGAGTTCCTTTACAACATTTATCAACTCAGGCGTAAGGATTACTGGCGTATAGGCATCTCCTGGAATTATCCCTGTAGCCACATGATCGTCGTTAGTCAACACTACGACATGACTATAGCCATTGGCTTTAATTATTTCTTCAAGGTATTCTCGAACGCCTCTAGCCATATTGTTCCCAGGCACGTAGAGTATACCCAAGGACTCTTCACCTACGTTTATTGAGGCAAAAACTACGTTTCCAAGAACTCCTGGAGTGCTCTCTACTTTGGAGTCAACTACGGATACGTATGCTTCCCTAAAGAACTCCTTAATTGAAACCAGTCTTTCAACTATTGACTCCACAAGTCCTTTAATATCATGGAACTCTAAGCCTCTCGAAAGCTCTTCATTATGTGAATCTACAAGTATTATCTCTTGACAACCTTTCTTGCCAGCTATTTCATTTACATAGAGCTGTAGTTCATAGGGCAGGTCATCTATACCCCTCATCCCACTTATAAAGGCTATAGCTACTTTACTAAATGGTATAACTGTAGCGCTCCAATCCCCCAATGAAATGGTGAAGGGCCTCCCGATCAATATTTCTTCGCCATCCTTAATGCTCTCCAGAATTTCTTCAGCATACTTAAGGGACTCATCTTTAGACACAATGTTTCTCTCATGGCTTCCCATTCCATGTAGGACTAGGGCCTTAAGACCCCTCTCACTAGCCTTCCCCCAAATGACTTGGGGAAAGTCGCTGCTGCCTATGTCTCTAAATGGGCCGAAGTGTATATCTGGGTAAATCATCAATAAGGATCCTCCATTAATTAAGCGTGCTTTAACTCTACTTCTACAGCTCTTTCTCCTAAAGACTTTCTCTATGCTCCTATCATGCATAACCCATGTTCTTAAATAACTTGACCCTAGTTCTACTGCGCTAATTCCATTAACTCTCTGTAGAGTTACTAGCGCTATTATTGCTGCTCCAATTATGTATGGGATCAGTGCTTTGTTAAAGACTTCAGTAACTTCCCCTAGAGCTATAGCTATTGATATAGGCATTATGAGTAGAGCCATTGATATAGATATTGAGCGCTTGTTAAGCCCCATAAACCCTATTATAACTGGAATGGGGGATAGAGATGCCAGTACCAGTAGCTCTATTAACGATGCCTCTCTAGAAAACAGCTTGTTAACAAGTATGTAAAACAATATGTAGATGTTTGAAAATAGAACTAAGCTAAGGAGCCTTGAAATTTTGGATAAAGCATTACCAGTCCTATGTAATACAATGCACTCCACTAAGTAAACCACACTAAGTGAAATGAGTGAGTTTAAACGATACGTAGGATTTAGCAAGAGGAATATCGCTGTATAAAATAATGCATTAAGGACTATTAAGAGCCTTAATGACGGTAGATGGAATAGCAATCTATAGTACTTTAGCGCAGATTTCTTAGGCTCGCTCATAGCTTATCTTAAGCCTCGTTGCTCTCACATTTACCTCAAGCACGAGAATTAACTTCTAGTTATTAAGTTATTAAATTGATCTCTCCTTCATTAAACTCAATATATGCTCTACAATCTATGTGTTAGCTAAGGGTTTTAAACAATTACTTATACTTATATGCCTATATGTACATGGTTTGCATTTCTCCCCACTTAGCTTAAATTAAACCACGTTATAGCATCTCTGAAGCATACATTGCTTCAATGTAAGCATTTGATAGCTCAGTAAGTGAGGGAATTAAAGTTAGCTTAGCATTAGGAGTCCTAAAGCATGTATAAAGGATCGGAGCATTTAGAAGTAATCAACTTGGGAAACTTAGTGGGGCCGCGGGGATTTGAACCCCGGGCCACGGGCGCTCTAGGTTATTGGGGAATAGCTCCCCAGGCCCGCATCCTACCAAGCTAGACGACGGCCCCTAAAGGATTAACGTACCTCAGGCTTAAATTTTTCCTATAAAATGGTAGACATCGTTAAATAACTACACAGTGCTCTAACTCCTGGAGGTGGATGCTCTGTCCTGTGAAGCCCTCGTTGAACTCCTTAAGAAGCAATATGATAGAACTCTATGTGAGAAGCAGGGGGAACAGCTATTGATAGTGATCCTTAGTGAAGTACCGCTTATGCTCTGTGTATCCAGTAAAGTAAGCCATGTATATGCAAAGTTACTAAGGCTAGAGAGCGTCAGCACCATGAATTGCGCAGAGGCTATAGGTGAAACTAGAGGACTCTACTTATTTGCTAAGGATTTTTCTGAATTAGCAATAAGAGTTAGAGAGAAAGCTGAAAGGTTCAGCTCTCATTAGTTATTCATCGCTTCATCCATTTTCCTCCACATTCCTTCCTAGATTTGCATATAGTTTAAAGGCTTTTAGGAACCCATATGTCTTGAGTACTTTTGGGGAAAACTCTCTAACCATCATTGAGCAAATTCCTCCTCTGTGAAAGTAGAGGAGTGTTTATAAAGCATTCCATCAATAGGCATTAATGAACTGTGTTAACTAATATAAAACCTGGAACAGTTGCAGGAGGGCGTTAATTTAAATGACTCAGTATAGCCTTCTATTAGTTGACATGGATGGAGTTATTTGGAGAGGGGGTATTTACGTAGTTAAGAACATCAAGGCTCTAAGAATGCTTCAGGAGAAGTACAAGGTTGTGTTTATGACTAATAATTCTTCACTCACTAGAGCAGAGTGCTTAGAGAGAATTAAAGCAGTTGGCATAAATAGTGAAATAAACGATATTTACACTAGCTCTGTACTAGCAGCAACTTACATAGAGAAACGAGGATTAGGGAGAACTTTTGTTGTAGGTGAAGCAGGGATATATGAAGAGCTCATAGTCCGTGGAATACCTATAGTTTCTGAAGGCCCTAAAGTAGACTACGTTATTGTAGGCATAGACAAGTACTTGACTTACAATAAGCTGTCTAAAGCAGCATACTATATAATGAATGGGGCAGTATTCATAGCTACAAATGAGGATCCAACGTATCCCGTTGGAGATCGCTTAGAGCCTGGTGCTGGAGCAATAGTTAACTTCATTAAGACAGTCGTAGGTAGAGAACCCGACTTCGTGGCTGGTAAACCCAATACATGGATTTTAGACATAGTCGTAAATAAGTATAAGTTAAAGAAAGAGGAAGTTCTAGTAATTGGAGATAGCTTGCATACAGATGTACCAATGGGCTGTAGGTATGGCGTAGACACTCTATTAGTGCTCACTGGAGTCACTAGTGAACGTGAGCTAGCTTACGCAAAAACTAAGCCTACATATGTAGCTAGAGATCTGTTGGAGGCCCTGACGTCAAAGATCATTTAATCAATAGGTTTGAAAAGTTATTCAACTACAAATAAATACTCGTTTAATCCTAGACCATAGTTAGGGAATTGCGTTGAGTTCAATCAATCAGTCTTTGCCCGGTAAGTATACTGACTTAAAAGTTAGAGTTGAAGTAAAGGACAATAAGGTCATAGTCAGTGGAAGACTGTACATAGTGAACCACGTCTATTTAACTGGCTTCCGCAGTGCAAGCATACACATAGCTGGCGTTAGGCAGGAAGTGGAGGTAAACTGCGTAGGATTGCCCAACGTAATAGAGGAAGGAGGCCTTCTAAAAATAGCTTCAAATAAGGGTCCTAAAGAAGTTAAAAAACCTAAAGTCATTGAAGTTAGAGAGAACTCTATTAAGGAAACAGTAGTTGAAAACGCTGACTTAAGATTTGGAGTCAGTGAAGATGGAGTAATTAGTGTAAACATAGTGGGTGTAGGTGAGTATGAAGTCAGCGAACTATATGTAAGCATAGAGGAAGGTGAAGAAAGTATCTTAAATATATTGCTAACACCATTCACATCTGCCTGGATCTACTGTCCAAGCACTAGAACATTAACTATAGAAAAAGCAGGTTCTACTCTTAAAGTAACGGTAGGCAAAGGTTCTTCCAAAAATTCAATGTGATCAAATCTACTACTTAAAAACGTATAATTAGAGAAATCTCTTTCCTCAATAATGATCCTTATCAATAAGTTGACCAGCGCTTCCGAATTCTGCATGATTCAAATATCCATAAGGTCGTGAAGCGTAGACAACGCATTATGGTTTTATTGACTACTTCATAAGCTTTACTAACTTAACCTTAATGTTCTCCATTCACTAAACGTAATTAAACGTAATTAATAGATTCACTCAATTGAGAAGTATCTAAATGCGTTGAACACAGTTAGGTAGCCTAAATATATGAGCGTACGTACTTAGAGTAAATTCTCCCCCATCCAGGGAATAACATTGAACTCTATTTGAATGCAGCAATAGATTTAGAAGTACTTGGAGAACACTCTATTAATAGTTGCTGGGAGCGGTATCTTCATTAAACATATCTTAATTAAATAGTTAGTACTTTAGGAAAACCTTGAATAGAAGACATAGTGTTTCTATAAATAATTGTTGACAGTTAGTTATGGGCGACATCCATCACATTATTGTTGGCAAGCTTCATAAAGTAATCCCCTCAATATTATTACTTGTTAGGATTAATAGTGCTTCACTAACATGAAGTATGTAGCGGCAGTTCTCATAAATTACACTCCAATATTAAATCTCAACATTTCTTAAGCCTTGGATTATAATACCGTTATCATAAGCCCTGGAGCTGTTATCTACCACTAGGCTCCAGATGCTATTGCACAGGATCTCTTATCTCAATGTATTACAGCTTCCTGCGACTCCTGATCGAGTCTCCAAAGTCCAGGAAGTTTAGTGCAGCTTCAGTTATCATTGAGGCATAAGTCCTCAGCATGAGGAGGGCCACTGATGTTGGGGCTAGCTGAGGTAATAAATGCTTTATAATTATCCTAATAGCGCCTGTCCCCATAGCTCTCGCAACTTCAATATACGGTTAAGCCTTGAGCTTAATTACCCTTCACATACCCGTAAATGTAGAGAGCGGTACTATGAATAGCTGGATGGGAGTTAAGGACGTTGTGTCTGTAATGCTCATGAGAGCCCCGTCTACAAGTCTGCTTACGCTAGCTACCTCATTATGCTTTAGGAATATGACTTTAACTAGTATAACACCACCTTCGTAAGCATAAAGTGGATTGTAGCTAGTGAATCCATATTCTACACGTTACTGCCCTACTTAATTTTTCAAAATTCTTTAGGACATAAATGTATTGTAGAATGCAGCATACAATATCTCTCTGAAGTTTCATATAGACTTTAGCTATATGAATAATTTATATTTAGGGATTTTTTAAATTACATTCATTAAGGTTGCTTTAGGAAGGTGTGAATTAATGGATTTAAGTGAATTAAGTCAATGCATTGAGTCCTATATGGCTGAGTATTCTAAATACTATTTATTCCCCTACATTCATGGGGATGAAAAGCACTCTAAGTTAGATAACATTGCTGAAGTTATTAGTGAAAATACACCTGAAGTAAAGTGGGAACGTGAAGTAAGAATTGCTGGTAGAGTAATGGCTCTAAGAATACATGGGGCATTAGCGTTTGTAGACTTAATTAATGAAGGCTATAGAATACAGCTGTACTTAACTAAAGACATACTTAAGGAGAGCTACGACTGGTTCACCGATAATGTAAGGCGTGGAGACATAGTGTGGGCTAAAGGCAAATTGTTTAGAACTAAGAGAGGGGAGCTATCAATAAATGTCTCTCACTACAAGCTTCTATCAAAGAGCCTCATAGCGCTTCAACACACATGGATAGGGATAGAGGATCCTGAACTTAGGTATAGGAAGAGGTATTTAGATCTAGTGCTTAATAGAGAGTCTTTTGAAGTACTAAAGACTAGGTTCAATATATTGAAGGAAATTAGGCTATGGATGTACCAAAGGGGTTTTTATGAAGCCGACACCCCTATAATACAACCAGTATATGGTGGTGCAGCAGCTAATCCATTTAGGACTTATGTAAATGCTCTCACCGAGGAGTGGTACTTAAGAATAGCACCAGAGCTTTACTTAAAGAGGCTATTGGTAGGAGGATTCAGTAAAGTATTTGAAGTAGCTAAAGTGTTTAGAAATGAAGACATTGATGTAACTCATCACCCAGAATTCACAATGATGGAGGCCTACATAGCTTATGCCGATTACGAAGACATGATGGAGCTAGCTGAGGAGCTTCTCTACTCAATAGCCATTAGACTTGTTGGAAGTTCTACAATAAGATACCCAGTAGACATTGAGAGATGTGGGAGAAGCGTGATTGATGAAATGGATTATGAAGTCATTGAAGAACTACTTGAATACACTCTATGGAGCTATAGTGGGTTTAAGAAGAAGCGAGATGTATCTAAAAGTGATTTAGATGAATTAAGAAAGGATCCAGTTAAGTACTTGTATAGAGTTATTGGAGAACCAAGGCTATACGTAGAACTAGATCTAAAGCCCCCCTACCCCAGGGTAAAGCTCTTAGAGCTGCTGAGGAAGCATTTAGACATAGATCCTGAGGCTGCACCAGATGAACACTTAGTTAAATTATTGATGGAGAAGCAAGTAGTTCTTAGAGGCGGATATAATAGGGATATAGCATTAGTCAAATTATTTGAGCACTACATTGAGAAGAGCTTAGTTAAGCCTGTATTTGTAATAGATTATCCAAGGGGTTCATCACCTCTAGCTAAGCCACATAGAGCTGATCCAAGGCTTGTAGAGAGGTTTGAACTATTCGTTGGAGGAATGGAGATAGCTAATGGCTATACTGAGCAGAACAATCCATATGAACAATACGTAGCCTTTAAAGACCAGGAGGAGAGACGTAAGTTAGGAGATATAGAAGCTCAAGAGGCTGACTACGACTTCGTTGAAGCACTTTGTGTAGGAATGCCTCCTGCTGGAGGCATAGGCATAGGCATTGATAGGTTAATAATGCTATTTACAGGAAAAACTAGCATAAAGGAAGTAATACCGTTCCCCATGGTTAAAAAGGGATTTAAATAGAAGCACAATGAGCCTTACGTAAATAATGGCCATAGCTATAGGTGCTAGAGTGAAGTTATGTGAAATTGCTGAAATCATTTTTAGAAAGAGTTAAAAGGTGAAAGCAGTGCGTACTTAAGTGAGGCGCTTTATTGAACAATGCGCTTTAGTTTGTAACAAACAGTGCCTTAATGAAAAGCTCTACTGCTTTATTAAAGCATGCGTCCACTCATTTACATACGATCTCTTAAACTACTTGATGAAAAGCTCTAAAGGAAGTGTTGGAAATACTTATTACTCATAGAAGATAGTCATCTAGAGGTGTGGGTTTTGAAAAAGTCTTACGCAATATTGTTTGCTCTAACCACAGTGCTCTATGGACTACTTCCATATGCTTTACTTAGACATTGGGGGGGATTAGCAGTACTTCTATTCTGGGTTTCCTCAGCTCTACTTTGGATAATTTTTAGCTTAATTATTCTCGAGAAGGAGTTTAAGGGTGTTTAAATGGAGCTACACTTAATGTTCCCAATAGTGTTTACACTGTACATAGTCTTTGGAACAATTATAGCACTATTGTCTAGAAGGCTTGGAGTAAAAACTACTGCTGACTACTTTGTAGCAAGTTATAGGCTTGGGGGATTTTTAGCATCAATGACTTATGCAGCCACTACATATAGTGCATTCATGATGCTTGGGCTAGTGGGGTATTCTTATGCAACTGGAGTAGCTTCACTAGGCTTTGAGCTAATATACTTAGTAGCAACAGTAGGCTTTCTAACCTTAGTTGGGCCAAGGATGTGGAGGTTGGCTAGAGAGAGGAAATGGATTACTCCATCTGAAATGCTATCAGATCTATATGCCTGGAGACCTCTTGGAATTTCTATAGCACTAATCTACATGATTTCACTAATTCCATATACAGCTGCTCAATTAAAGGGTATAAGTGAAGTCGCTTCATCCCTTGGATTAAGTTATGAAGTTGGAGTAGTAATTGCTTCAATTGTGTTAATTACATGGATCATCTTAGCAGGCATTTGGAGTGTAGCTACAACAGATGCTTACCAGGGAATACTAATGATTTCATCAGCTATTGCATTAATCGTTTGGACAGCGGCGTTCCTCCTGCCATCAAAGGGCATCGATCTAGCTAAAGCCATAAACAACTTAGTTAATAGCAGTAGTGGCAACTTACTGGACTTAACTTGGAGCCCAGAGTTCTTTATAAGCATGTCTACTCCCTGGATATTCTTCGCAATCACAAACCCCCACGTTGTTCAGAGAATCTATATGCCTAGGGACGAGAGATCGTATAAAGTCATGGTTAAGTACTTCGCTTTCTACGGCTTCACGTATACGTTAATAACAGTGTCGCTAGGGCTATTGTTTAGAGCATATGCTTCAACAGCTATAGATCCTATGATAGAGCATGCATTAGTTAGAGAGAGGGATAGTGTTACGCCAACATTCCTTAAATTAGCGCACCCACTAATAGCTTCAGTAGTTTATACAAGCATTATAGCTGCTGCAATATCTACAGCTAACTCAATAGTTCTTACAGTGGCTAGTTCAATAACTAGAGATCTCTATGAGAGAAGGATCAGTGTACCTAATCAAAGAGTCTCCAGGGCTGTTACAACAATATCAATAGTGTCACTAACGATTGTTGCTGCTTTAGCCACATACTATAGGCCGGCTTTTATAGTTGACTTATCAGTTCTTTCATCAGTTATGTTAATTCCTCTAGCTCCAATAACAATAATTGGCGTATACTCCAAGCCGAGTAGAGCTAAGAGCTATTTCGCGCTTACTTCATTATTAGTTGGCTGTGGCTTAACTATGGCTCTAGCGATTATTAAAGGCCCTATAAGAGTACTGAGAGAGACGTTGATGGGAATACCTATATCACTGTTAATCCTCGTTATAAGCACTATAATAATGCTCCTTCCGCTATTGAAACAGTGGTTAAATGTCTTTCACTCCAAGCTCTCTTAAGATATTTTTAAATTCTTCATCTCCTATAGAACCTCTAGACAGAGTCTCTAAAAGCTTTAGCTCAAGATCGAGTCTATTTAACTTAAGCAATATAGGCCTCACTAGTAAGTACTCCATAATGAAGTAAGCAGTGTCATCATTTCCATAGTGCTGAATAAGTGCGTGAAGCACTCTACTTGGATTGCTGAACAATAGCGTTAATAGGCTTTCCCCCAAGTACTGCTTACATATATAATCAAGGGCGTCATATAGTCCAGGTGACTTTAACTGTATGTAGTCTCTTACTGCTTTTCTCAATTCATCAATGTTTGACACTTTGCCCAGCTCCTAGACAGTTGATGAGTCCCTTTATTTCACTTAAGCATTCGTCAACTTCATTAGAATCAATCAATAATGGCTCCTCAGCCCTCCTCCATAGATAGGCGTTATAGCTGAAACCTCCATGGCTTGCTTTAATGAGACCTATATTAATGACTACATCGGATATACCAGCATTTACTCTATAAATTTTCTCACTTAAGTATGAACTTGTGCGTATTATTAACACTTGCTCTTTCTTTAAGTAATTGAGTTGATTAATTAAATAAGGCATGTATTCTCTAGTCCTAGTGGCTGAGAACGGTATTTCAACTCCATGAAATATAACGACATCGGGCTTAGCTTCTTTAACTAAGTTTACTTCATGCACTAAGAGTTGTTGAATACTCATAGTAAATGGATTTAGCCCAACTAACTTAAAGTACCTAGATATGAGTTCATTAACATCCTCTACGCCTATCTTCACTAAAGATCTCTTGATGAGCTCTGCAAGGTCTGAGGATGCGTACCTGTAACTTATTAATAATGTCTTTAAGTCATTCTTAATTGATAAACCCAGAAAGATCATTGGAGTAAACCATGGCCTTGCATCAGCTGGATAAGTTATGTAAATAACGTGTCCACGGTGGAGGTGTTTAAACGCTGCTGAAAGAGTTTTACATGGCAACTCTATTTTTTCTTCCTCCTTTACTGAAGGAACTTCCTCAATTATTGGAGGCGGCCATACCTCAACTCCTCTTCCTTCAGCTATGGAGAAAGGTATTTGGGCAACTGACACTGGTGTGTTTCTAGTCTTCCTTATCTCCATTAATCTAACTAACATGCTTTTCTCAATTCTATGCCGCATTATTATCATGGAGTCAACTACAAACTCTAGTTCACCAAGCCAAATAGACTTCTCTCCCACGGGCAGTTCCGCTAATAGAATTGTTAATCCATTAGTAATGCTTGGCAGATTGTATAGGAAGTTCTGTAGAATAGCTCTTTTAGCTAAATTACCTTCAACACTCCCTAGAAGTGGATTAATTGAATCAATTACTATTACTTTATACTCATTCCTCTCAACAATCTTCTTAATTTCAGATAAGAACTCCTCTGGCATTAATGCTAGGGGAAAATTAATGAACTTTAAAAATCCCCTTCCTTCAGCACTCTCCAGATCTATTCCAAGCCTCTTCATTACTCTAAATAATTTATTCCTACTCTCTTGAAATGATATGTAGAGGCACTTGCGCCCTCTTAAAGTATTTGCATAACATATTGTTGAAGCAAGAGTAGTCTTACCAGCACCTGGGTGTCCAGCTATGGCAATTAAAGAGCCTGGCGCTATAGCGTCTCCAATCAATTTATCTAAACCCTCTATTCCCCAAGTCAACTTCTCCATGCCGCTTACACCAACAATAATATTGTTATATCTAGACACTGTGTTCTTACAACTTTATATATTTACTATCTACATTACTCTCACTTGATCTAAGAGCTATTCTGCTTTGTGTTTGAGCATTCATTATTAACTGTTGGCTAGAGTTAATTAAAGACTTTTTATAGTAGTACTGCTGGTGGGAGTTCATGGGCATTATTAATGAGTTACGTAAGAAGCCTTTCGCAATAATTGGCCATCGTGGTGCTGCTGGAGTAAAGCCTGAGAACACTGTTTCAAGCATACTGTATGCTTATAATAATGGGGCAGACGTAGTTGAAGTAGATGTAAGGTCTACACGCGATGGATTCCTAATACTGCTTCACGACGAGGATTTTTCAAGGGTTTCAGGTGTTTCTATTAGGCCTAGGGATGTAAGCTATGGATGGATTAAAGAGAACTTAAAGGTTATGGGAGAGGAGGTAGTTGAATTAAGTGAGGTAATAAACTTAGTGAAAAAGCTTAATAAACACCTATTGATTGAAGTAAAGGAACCTGAAACAACTAGTAAGGTAGTGGAACTAGTTTTAAGGGAGAAAGCAGTTAACGAAGTTGCAATAATAAGTTTCTTTGATGAAGCTCTCAAAATAGTTAAGGAAATAGAGCCTGGGATAGCGACTGGCTTAATATACAGCAAGCCGCCGGGCAGAGTAGTTGATGCAAGGAGCTTAGGTGCTGAAATAGTTTTGCCAAAGTATAGTTTAGCGAGTGAAAAAGCAGTTAAGCTAGCCCATAGGCTAGGCCTCACAGTAATTGCATGGACTATAAACGAGTTAAATACAGTAGCTGAGCTAGTTAAGAGAGGAGTTGACGCTATAGCTAGTGACTATCCAGATAAATTAGCTGACTATAGGAATAGTATAGCGAGTCGCTTAAATATACTACAATACTCTTAACTACTAAAAGCTCTTAGGTGCAGCACATGAGTGAAGTAATTGTAGTGAAGCTCACTGGAAAGCTATTTGATGAAGGGGATAGAGAGCTGTTTTCTTCATATATAAAGATCTTCAGGGAAGTAATTGAAGGCGGTCATAGATTAATTATAGTAACTGGTGGAGGAAAGCTTTGTAGAGATTACATAGAGTTAGCTAAGAGAATTGGAATAAGATCTCTATATGTACTTGACTCATTGGGGATCTTTGTATCTAGAGTCAATGCATATATACTGGCACACTTACTACAGCCCTTCTCTAATACTACAATACCTAAGGATCTTGAGGAGCTTAGAGCAATATATCATCAGAGACCTATAACAGTCATGGGAGGCGTTATACCTGGTCAATCAACTATAGCTACAGCTCTTGAAGTTGCAGAAGCTCTTGGATCATCAATAGTAGTATACTTCACTACTGTCAACTACATTTACACCAATGACCCAGCTATAGACGCTAGTGCAAAACCTCTTAGAGAAGTGAAGCTTAAGGAACTTAAGGAGTTTCTTAAAACCAGGAGCTTACCGGGGGAATACCAGTTAATTGATGAAGTTAGTGCTATCATTGCAGAAAGATCTCGTATCACTATATACGTCACTAAGTACACTAATCCTAGTGCACTACTTGAAATAATTAGTGGAGGCAATCCTGGAACAGTAGTAATTCCCTAACTATTCTCCTGCTTTAGATTTCTGTAGTAGACTTAGGGCAATTCATTAAGTTTCTCCAAGCCCTCTCTACAGCAACTCCACTTCTATTACTAGAGGCATTAAAGCCCTATAGGTCTCGGGAATCTGAGGTCATCACAGAGTTTATGTTCACTTACACTCTCTCAAAGCTTATATTAAAGGATTTAATCCTAGTTTAATCCTATTGTTCGCTAATGAATGTTTCTGCTTCTCTTACAGCATCATTAGTGCTTCCATAAGTCTTTATAGAGTGCTCTGTGTTTGAAGCCTTATAGAGAGCCACAATGTCCCCAAGTCTTAGCACCATTGCATACGTTGGAATTTCAAGAAGATCTCCAACTTCATTCTCATATACTATTTCGGCCCCCAGCTTCCTTAATTCTTCTGCAATAATGAATGCATCTACGTTAAAAACCTTCTTTCCCGATAGAAATTCTTTTATAACTCTTTTTTCTAGGCCTTTTTTAATAAGCCTCCTCTTAAGGATGTCTTCATAGAGCTTCAATACTCTACGCCACTTTCAGTAAGAGTTCCAGCAATTTCTCCATAAATAGTATCCCCTAGTATTTTAGTCACCTTAACTCTTACTTTAGAGCCAACGCTTCCTCCCTTCATAATAACTCTTTTGCCCCTATATAGCGCAATGCCGTTGCCCCTTGGATCAGAGCTTGTCACAATTACTTCAATTATAGAGCCTTCTTTCAAGTTATCGTGTTCGTATCTATTAACCTGTGGGTATATGCTGAATTTCTGCACATCACTTGTATATGGATCCCACGAGTACTTCTTTTTATGCTGCTTAGTCAAATCAGATCACACGTATGTAGATACATTTTGCTGCTATGTAATAACTACAGAGAACTATTAAAACTCTTTTGCCTGCTCTATTACTTTAAGCTAAGTTTTATAACAGGAAGTATTGAATGTAACATGGTTGAGACAAGTGGTAATGTGTCCTTACTGCAGCTTTAGTGCAGAAGTAAGTAATTTTAAGTTAAGGAGAGCTCCATGGAAGTTTAGATTTTACACTGTAAGTTATTTACAGTGCCTAAAGTGCGGTTGCTCATTCAACTATTACACTGGGACCAGTCCTGGAGGAAAGCGCTGCGAATTTACTTCTAGAATAAAGCCTAGACCTACATCTAGGAGAACTATCAAAACTAAGGATAGAGCAGTGTCCTTAATTACATTAGAGAAGTGGTTAAAGGTTGCCCAATGAGCTGAGAATAGTTGTTTAAAAAAATATTTGAATTAAGGAACTACGTTAATTTCTTTAGACAGCTCTAAACCACTGGCAGTATCTGCATCTAGATGGCATGAGTGATGTTACAGCACAATGCTTCCTTACTCTAGCTGGTGAGAACACCATCTTGGGGTTAAATGCTACAGCGTTTGTAGCTAGAGTTGCAGTAACAGTTTCTGAAGTTATAAAGCATGGGAAGTCCGCTAACCTCAATAGAGAGCTAGCTCTAACTGTTATAGCACACCCTGGATATGCATATTTCTGTGGAGCCATCAATACTTCGTGCTTAGTTATTGGAGTTAAGTCTACTTTAACTCCAGCTACTTCTGGTGGAGCACCAGTTGGATAAGTATCCCACAGAATCCTCCATCCACGGAATATGGTGTCCATGAAGTCAACGTTATGCAGCTCTGCAGCAACACCTCTGTTTGGATATAGGTTGTTATAGCTCCAGAACCTCTTGTACAGTAAGTCTATTATCATTGGCGCAGTGAATCCATCTAATTCAAGAATGTACTCCATAGCAGCTGCTAGTGAGCCTGTAGCTACGCTTAGTAACTGCCACTCATTCTTTAATGCACGCTCTGCAACAGCTTTCTTAAGAGTACTCTCAAGTACTTGGAAGCCTGCTTCAGCAACAGCAAAAGTCACATCGTCCTTAAACATGTTATAGGATGATTGAGCTATGTGGTGAGCTATGTCGCCTACACAGTACGCTGGTACAACAACTATGTTTCCATAAGCTACTCCAGCGTCAACAGCTTTTTTAACTACGGGCTTTATCCTCTCCTTATATTGAGCCATGTACTTTCTTACGTCAAATGAAATGTGGCCAGCTTTATCCATTAGCTCTGCTTGAGCAGCTGTTGGAGTTAAGTATATTTTCTTAAGCCAGCTTATCTCAGCTTTTAATGCTTCAGTAGTAGTCTTGCCTGCTTCTAAAGCCTCTCTAAATGCTGCTCCAATGCCGTATGAAGTATTCATACCCCAGGACTTTGCTGCTAATATAGCCTTCTTATGTTCAGCTGGAATATCTATTTTAGTTAATATTTGGTTAACTAAGTTGCTTGTACTACCTGGCACAAATGCAAAGTCAACTACACACGTCGGCCCCCAGAATCCTCCATAAGCCCTAACTACGTATTGGCCTACTAGAGCTTCATTGCCTTCAATAGCCTTAACAAACTTCTCCATGGACTCTCTAAATGATGGATCTAAGTCATATAGTATTTCAAGAATGGCTGGAGTCTGATAGTGTTCAACAAATGGATCGTCTTCTGGTCTAACGTAGTCTGTCAACCCTCTTAAAACTTCATAGTGCGCAACAACAGACTCTTTGTGGAGTTCAAAGATCTCTGGTGATTGGCCATCGAAGGGCTTCATCTTCTTAACTGCTTCAACAAATGGCTTACAGTCATCTACGTGGAAGCGGCCCCCTCTCTTCTCCTTATTGATTTTTATTACTTCTCCAAAAGCCCCCAATACTTCATTAACAGCCTTCTCGAAGAATTCAATTGGTCGAGAGGGCATAACTCACACTACCTCCACCTAACTATATAGATGCCGGTAGTATAAAAACTTTTCTATATAAATACTTACATATATGTAAATAATTGATAGGTATATACAAATATATCTTTTGTGGTAATTAAGTAGATCATGGTATTACGAACTATCGCATTTAACTTCTACAATAATTTATGACAACTTTAGTGGAGACCCTGAGATCTATTTAAAGTTCAACGATTAATGATTTATGAACTAAAAATGCCATCATCAGTGTTGTAAATTGATCAAGTAAACTTCTTGAAATTCATTAAAGCTGTTTTGTAAGAGCGAGTCGTTACAAAAAGCAAAAGTATATTATTTAACTCCCACTAATATCCCTCATATATAGCTATTTACAGACTTACATACTGTACAATAATTCCGCTTTAAAATAGCGGGCCCGCGGGGATTTGAACCCCGGACCTCCGGCTTAGGAGGCCGGCGCCCTATCCATGCTAGGCCACGGGCCCCTGGTTAGGTTCTGTAGTGTATTTACTGTAAAAAATTTTTCAATCATCTAGTTCTCATAATTACTCTTCTACCCATTACGCTCCAGTACTCTACTTCAACTCCAGGAGTTATTTTACTGAGTAGCTCTGGATCACTTGGCTTTTCTACTTCGAACGTCTCATAGGTCTCCATATCCATTAATTGAATTGTTGCACCCATATCTGCTATTACTTGAGCAACTCTCTTATCTATAATTGGGACTTCAATCCTCTGATCTGCTGGAGCTACTAGAGTCTTCTTAGAACCAGTGAATATGCCTACTGCAACTAAGTGTACTTTAGCACTACCGTGTTTACCTGTCTTAGCTTTAGTTGCTTCAACAACTCTACACGGCTCCCCATCAATTACTATAAAGCTTCCGGGCTTTAAGTCACCTAGTGAAGCATAATTAATGCCCATCTGCAAATCCCTCGCTCAATCTACTGATGGAAACTATAAGTCTAAACCTCCTTAAATAATTATACTGAAGTTCACTAAGCAATGAAGGCTCGGTAAAATAAGGCTTATTAAAGCCGCTTACATAGTAAGAGTAAGTGTATGAATGTTAGTGGGCCCGTAGCTCAGCCAGGTCGGAGCGGCGGGCTCCAGACCAATCTATGGGTCTATAGACCCTCTAATGAGGGAATGATAGAGGTCTGGAAATACGATCATGGAGAGACCCGTAGGGCGGGGGTTCAAATCCCCCCGGGCCCACTACTTTGCTAAAACATTGCTTAAAAAGGAGGTAAAGCTATTTATTAACTTGCTTAAACGCTTTTTTCTCAACTATAATGCCGTTGCTTCCCAAAGCTATTGATAGCTGCTCTGTTAAATATTTTGCTCCACACGAAGAGCACTTGTAGTAATAGCTAATCCTCCTACTTCCATCACTTAACTGCTCGCTTTCAGCTACTAAGTGCATTGGTTTGCCACACTTCTTACACGTATATCCTTTTGAAGCCTCTTGACTCAATTAAACCATCCTTACTCTACCTATCCTCATCTCCAAGTAGTGATTCTTATAACAGTTTAAATCTCTAAAGCTATTATACTGTGGCTACGTTTCGCAATGAAAGTTTTGGCTTAAGTTAATTAGCTACTTCTGGGATTTAGATGGATGCATGAGGAGGAGTTGATGGACTTGGCCGATGAAATGCCATTAATCACTAGAGCTGTCTGGTGGAGCGATGGGGAAGTCTGCTGGATCAATACTAAGGAGCTGCCGTTCAGGGAAGTTGTAAGATGTACAAATGACCCCGTTGAATTAGCCAAGGCAATAGTGGGAATGGAAATTAGAGGGGCGCCAGCAATAGGCGTTGCTGCTGCTCTTGGAGTAGCAGCTTACTCAAAGTCTTTAGCTGATAGCGGGGTAGAGATAAGTGAATTTAGAGACAAAGTACTTGATGTAATAGAAGTACTCTGGAAGACTAGGCCAACTGCATACAACTTATTCTGGGCCCTGAGTAAAGTTAAGAAAACTCTGCTGAACTCATATACAATGGATGTAGTACGTGTAGCTAATGAAATAATTAATGAAGCCCTATCAATACTTAAAGAAGATCTTGAGGCAAACATTAGAATGGGCATTCATGGAGCAAGCCTAATAAACTATGGTTCAACTATACTCACGCACTGTAACGCTGGAGCACTAGCTACAGCAGGTTATGGAACTGTGGGAGCAGTAGTAAGAATCGCCTGGCGTCAAGGAAAAATAACTAAGTTGATAACTACTGAGACAAGGCCGTTGCTCCAAGGGGCTAGATTAAATGTATGGGAGTATAGTAAGGAGGGTATACCAGTTACATTAATAACGGACAACATGGTTGGATACGTTATGAAGAGGAATCTCGTTGACGCAGTATTCGTTGGAGCAGATAGAATTACTAGAGAAGGCTTTGTAATAAACAAGGTAGGGACATATATGATTGCTCTAGCTGCAAAAAGACACGGCATTCCATTCTACGTAGTAGCACCTACAAGCACTATTGACTTAAGCTCTTCAATAAATGAAGTAGTTATTGAAGAGAGAGATCCAGATGAAGTGAGGAAAGTTATGAATGAACTCCTAATAACTTTACCCGATGTACCTGTAATGAACCCAGCATTTGATGTAACTGATCCAGATCTTGTCACATGTATAGTGACTGAAAAAGGCATACTAAGCCCTCCATTTGAGGAGAGTTTAAGAAAAGTGTCGGTAGCTAAAGTGTAAAGTGAACACTTCATTTATCTCATTAAAGCCTATGTAAGTGAACCTATGTTTATTAGGATGTAATCACTGGTTTAAATACTGAGGCCTCTCTTAGAGTAGGCTCAACTCAGAGAGGGATTTTAAATGAGCGTTATGGGGACATCCATAGATCTGCTATTAAGGAAGTACTCTGAGTGGAGCGACTTTGATGTGCTGGAGAACGCCAATAGGTACCCCGGGCCAACTGGTTTCGCTAGCTATGTTGCTGAAAGAGCGTTTGATGAAATAGCTCAAGCTACTTTACCTAAGGAGCTAGCTGAAGCACATAGGGATGGCGTAGTGTACATACATAAGCTCCCGTGGAGCATATACTTGCCGTACTGTACAGGGCACTCTATTCAAAGAATAGTTCAAAAGGGCTTAGTTACGCCAACTATATCATCTAGGCCAGCTAAGCACTTTGATACATTTGTTGATCATATCGCTAACTACTTAATTACTATGCAACACTACTTCACTGGGGCACAAGCACTATCATCCATCGAATGGTATAGTGGACCATTTATAAGGAGGAACTCTCTTGACTACATAAGAGTTAAGCAAAACATTCAAAGACTCCTCTTTAACCTCAATTACCCAAGTAGAGTTGGAATGCAGTGTCTTTCAGAAGACACTGAAATCCTTACGCCAGAAGGCTGGAAGCAATATAGTGAAGTAAAAATCGGTGATCAAATCTATACTTTCAACATAGAAACACGCAGACTTGAAGTAAAGAGAGTAAAGCACGTCTTTGTAGATAGATATAGCGGTAAGATGTATAACTTGCTAAGCAAAACGCAGAACCAATTAATATCTCCTAGACACCGTGTAGTTAGGCTAACGTCTAAGGGCAGGTATAAGTTAGAGCCAATTGAGGACGTTGTAAAGCTAAAGCCACCGATCCCCATACCTACACCAGCAGTTGCTGAAAACAGTAGTTCAGGCATCGAGTTAAGCGATGAACAAATAAAGCTGGCAGCATGGATACTATCGAGAGGTCGTGTAAGGAAGTCGAAGAATGAGTTTACTATAGCAATTGCCTTAAGATCCGGGGAATTTTCACCTAAAGATCTTGAGGAGATCACGAGCTTATTAAAATACTTCGACTTAGATTATAAGGTTAAGGAAGGAGGCCGCGGGAAAGCACGTACTGTAATTAAGCTACCTATTCATTCTTCGAAAAAAGTCCTTGATTTACTTAAAGGAAGTGTAGAAGAGCCCCCACTGTGGCTCTATAAATTAAATAGAGCACAAGCAAGGATCTTCATAGAGGTTTACGCTAATGGATCTAGGGGAGTAAATAAGGGTAAGATAAGGATAGCTACCAAAAGTCCACTAATGTTGAAAGCGTTAGAGGCTGTAGCCGTCTTGGCAGGATATAGCGTTTCCTCAAGAAAAATCTCTTCTAAGAAGTTCAATGATGGAACTATCTACTTACTAATGCTCACTAATTCAAAGCACAGCTACATTAGTAGAGTCGTGGAAGTAGACTACGATGGAGTCATTTGGTCAGTTAATACAGATAATGAAACTGTGATCGCGAGGAGGAATGGCTGTATATTCATAACTGGCAATACACCTTTCACTAACTTCACTATAGCTTTAGATGCTCCAAGAAGAATGCTTGATGGCGATTACGCCTACATAAGTGGTGAAAGAGCTAACACTCTCGGTGAATATGAAGTTGAGGCAAGAGTCTTCGTTAAAGCCCTCTCTGAGCTATACAGAGAGGGCGATGCAGTAGGACAGCCGTTTACATTCCCTATACCTACGCTAATGGCTACAGCTAAAATGCTTTGGAATGATCCAGAGGTTTACGAATCAGTATTTACAGCTGCTTCAAAGAGGGGAAGCTTCTATTGGCTTAATACAAGGATCGTTGATCCTGATGCTACTTACGCCATGTGCCTACACGGCAGTGAACGAATAATTTTTAAAGCTAAAGAAGTAATCCATGTAGCTGAAGTTAGAGAATTCTTTAGAAGCTACGCAGGAGTTCTTGAAGCTGAGGAACTCGATGGAGCTAAGTGGTATACGCCTAGGGAAGAAGTTAGGGTATTAGCTGTTGATATTGAGAGAGGTGAAGCTAAGTGGATGCCTGTAAGAAGGTTTTTAACTAAGAAGTTTAAGAAGGCAGTTAAGTTAAAGCTAGCTGATGGTAGAAGCGCTTTAGTTTCACCAGATCATCCAGTGCCAGTGTACTTAATGCATGAGGGGAGAGTGGAAGTACGTAAAGCATTAGAGCTAGTGGACTCAGCTAATAGAAACTATATGGTCCCAGTTTTAGTTAAAGAAGTTGAGGGCAGTGAAGGCTATGGGCGTTCAATAAGCTTCACAAGTGAAGTCAGAGACTCTAGTGGGTTAGTTAAAGAAGTTCGTGCTTCTAAAGTACGTGGGATGGACTTCAGCCCCATTGATGTGGGAAGTAGCTTCACATCTCCTAACAGTACATTCATGGAGTTTAGTGAGGCTATAAGTGCTGAATGTAAAAACACTATTATAGAGTCTATTGAAAAACTACGTGAACCTAGATATCTATGGAATGAGGTGGAGTACTTACCTCAATTCATGTGGACTACTCCACTAAGCTTTAGAAAGATCTTTCTACTTGAGTTGCTGAATAGCCAGGGATCCTTAAGTAAAGAGGGGTGGAAACTGCATTTATGGAGCATGGGGATGGCTGAGGAGATCATGTTATTAGCCTCTATCACTGGAATGTATTGTTATTTAAAGAGACTTAGAGAAGGCTTATTTGAAATAACTTTCCTAACAGATGTAAAGAGATCAAGTGGAGAAATAGAGAACTATAAGTTCCATAGGACTGGGGACTTAGTGTGGGTAGCCATAGATGAAGCTGAAGAAGTAGAACTGGAGAGTGATGAAGATTTCTACGACATTGAAGTTAATGGAAGCCACTACTTCGTCCATAGCTCGGGAATAGTTACCCATAACTGTTGTAGAATCGCAATAGATCTCAGTGAGTTTAAGCATTTGAACAATAAGTATCAGTTAAGGGATCTAAGGGAGTTGAGGAGGGAATCTCTAATTAAGAGGGAAAGAATGAAGTTCAGTGGAGTATGGGCTATACCTGATGTAACTGGAAGCATAAATGTAGTTGACGTCAACTTACCTAGAGTAGCTTTAGAATCCCGGGGGAATGACAGTGCTTTTTGGGAGAGACTCAGCGATGCATTAACTATAGCTAAAAAAGCCCTGGAGTGGTTTAGAGCAAGGTACATTAAGTTGTTGAAGGACTATCCAACAATATATAGTATGGTGAGCGAATACTTGTGGGAATTCCCAAGCAGCCACTTTAATACAATTGGTTTAATAGGTCTGCCTGAAGCAGCTGCAATAATTATGGGTGATCCAAAGCTATGGATTGAGGGCTCTAGAGGTGAACACCTCAGAGCTGCTGAATGGATGAAGAGAGTCGTAGAGTACATAGTTAAAACAGCTAGAGATTGGATGGCTGAAACAGGAGTTCCATGGAATGTAGAGGAAGTGCCTGGGGAAAGTGCTGCTGCAAAACTTGCGAATAGAGATGCCAGTCGTTACCCAGAGATCCTTAACTACATTCCCGATCCAAGTAACCCTATTTACTCAACGAGCATAGCGCCATATTACGCTGAAATTAGTGTTGCTGAGAAGATCGAAATAGAGTCAATAGTGCAAAAGCACTTCACTGGAGGAGTAATGATGCACATATTCTTAAGTGAAGAATCAGACCCTGATGCTTTAGCTAGCTTAACTAAGAGATTGATCAATACTGATGTAATTTACTGGAGCTACACACCTGCATTAACCATCTGCAGGAAATGCAGCAAATCTACTGTAGGAGCATACTCTAGTTGTCCGAAGTGTGGAAGCAGTGAAGTAGATATATGGAGCAGGATAGTTGGTTACTATAGACCTCTTAGGAATTGGAATCCATATAGAAGAAGGGAGTTCTATAAAAGAAAACATTACTCATCATCATTAGCCTAACTAGGTTCTTTAATGTTCCACAAGATTTAATAATCTTACCTACTTAGGCCTAGCTTATAAGGTGTTTCTATGATACTGTCTGACATAGATTTAAGGACTCATATAGCTAAGGGGAGAATAGTTATTGAGCCATTTAATGAGGATATAATTAGAGAGAATGGAGTTGACCTTAGGTTAGGGAACGAGATCGCTAGATTAAAGAGGACTAATGAACTCCTTGATACAGGGCTTGAGCTTGATACATCTAAATTCTATACTATCGAAAGAGGAGAATCATTCATTATTTACCCAGATGAAAGAGTTCTAGTGACAACTTTAGAGTACATAAAGCTTCCTGCTGACGTAATGGGCTTTGTTGAACTAAGGTCCACCTTCGCAAGGATGGGGCTATCAATGCCACCAACGATAATTGACGCAGGGTTTGAAGGAAACCTTACACTGGAAGTACATGGTTCGAGTTTTCCAGTAAGAATATATACAGGGCAGAGGTTTGCCCACATAATATTTGCAAAAACTAGTAGCTTAGTTGAAAGGCCTTATAGAGGGAAGTATCATTGTCAAAGGGGGGTAACTCTACCTAGAATAAGCGATCACTGAAAAGTTTAAGTAAAGAACCATCTGCTATGTTATAAGTTTTTAACTTAAGCACGCTGTAGGTCTTTTAGGGATTAGACATGGTGAGGATAAGGAGGGTAGTTGAACTATTAGAGTCTAAGAACCTTGATTCAGTAATGATTACTAGAAGCGATAACTTACAGTATTACCTAAATATAGATATTCTAGCTGACTCAATAGCAATACTCTATGTAAGTCGTAGTGGGGAAGCAGTAATCTATACACCCCCACTTGAGTACCATAGGTTTAGGGATTCGTTAAAGGAATTAGATGTTAAGGCTTTTTCCAAAACCATTAAACTCCCTAATGAAGTAGTTGTTGAGAAAAGCTTAGAGGAACTAATTATTGATTTAGCTAAAGGCTCCAGTAGAATTGGAGTAGATGTGGAGTCCTCGCCTATAGCTAGTAAGGTGATTAAAGTAATTGGAGACAAACTAGTAGATGTAACAAGCGACATATATAAGCAAAGAATGGTAAAGGAGAGCAGCGAAGTAGAGGCCATAAGAGAGTCTATAAATGCTACTATAGCTGGCATAAAAGCCGTCGCATCCATGTTAAGCAACGATGTAACAGAAGTAGAGTTAGCCGGCCTATTCGAAGCCAGAGCTCGCTCAATGGGTAGTAGGGAGCAGGCATTTCCCACAATAGTTCTATTCAAGCCCACAAATAGCTATCCACACGGCCTGCCTAGTCGTAGAAGGTTGGGGAAGAGGAACTTAGTGCTAATAGATGCTGGAGTCAAAGTGAAAGGCTACTGCAGCGACATAACTAGAAGCATACCATGGGGGAGGGCTGTTAAAGAAGAAGTTAAAATCATTGAGGCAGTAAATGAGGCAGTGGAATCCGCAATAGATAGCATAACTCCTGGAGTAAAGGCAAGTGAAGTAGACTCTACTGCACGAAGAACTTTAGGTAAGTATGGTTATTCAAAGCACTTCATACATGGATTAGGCCATGGATTTGGCGTGAGCGTACACGAGCCTCCTTACATAACTATAGGCAGTGAGACAGTTATAGAGCCGGGGATGGTGTTTACAATAGAGCCTGGAGTGTACATACCTGGAGTTATTGGGGTTAGAATAGAGGAAGACGTACTCATTGATAATAGAGGAGCAAGAGTTCTTACAAATAGTCTCAGTAGAACCATTTATCCATGAAGCCCTGGAAAGCTGAGAATCCTTGATACTAAGTGGCTTGGACCTACAATTAGTGATTCAATGCCCTGAACTCCACGAAGATCTATAGTTAGATCACGGCCTTTCTTATCACAAACTCTTAACCCAACTCTCTTGGCTAATGCACAGCCAGCTGCTATATCTACATTCCGTAACTTTCCAGTATCGTTGTATGCTAAGCATATTTTACCAATAGTGACATACGCTAGCTCTAATGCCATTGAGCCAAGTATTCTAAGCCTATAGCTAATGTCGCTTCCCAAGGACTCTTTAAGAGCCTTATGAGTCTCTGAGCTATATGAATATACGGTGAATATATTGCTACTCTCCTTCCGTAGAAGAACTTCTCCATTAATGTATGTAAGGCGTTCGTCAAAACTGTATGTCTCCCTATAGAACACGCTAGATATTGCACCAGCAATAATGCCTCCTAAGCACGGCTTATGAATGCTAGCTATTGCTATTGAAACTGAAGCAAACGGCACTCCATTGATGTAGTTGAGACTGCCATCCAGTGGATCTACTGCAACTATGTATTTCGGCTCTCTGCACACATCTACTACACCTATTTCCTCACTAACTATCCTTGCACATAAGCCACTTCCCTTAACTAATTCAATAATTAATTGTTCTGCTTCTAGATCAACTCTCCTAGTTACATCGCCTGCATAACCTTCCTTAACTACTGTTCCTAAATCACTTCTATTAATCGATTCCCTGAGGAATTTAGCAGTTTCATCAGCTACTCTTACAGCAAAACTCCTTAATTCAGCTGGTTTGGCCAAAGTATACAGTCCCCCTGCTGACTACTTCTTTAGCATAAGTGTACTTAGTTAAAACACTTTCAAGCTCCTTTAAAGCTCCCTTAACTGTAGTTACAGGGACTCCCTCTACTCCAGCTGCTATAGCTAATATTTCAGTAGTCTTTAAATCAACGCTTGTTGCTGCACTATCTCTACATGGGAATAAATGTATGATCTTCTCGTGATCAGCTAGCACTGGCTTTCCTTGAGGTAGTGAGAGAGCCGTAGACGCACCTATAGGATTAAAAATCTCTCCGCTTATGCTTAGCCTAATAACTATTTCTGACGAGATCTTCTTTAAATCATATATACCTATGGGGACTAAGTGCTTTAAGCTAACTAAGTTTCCAGCATCAACTATAGCATTAATTTGTGGAAACGTTCTTGATTTCAATATTCTCCTAAGGATCGCTTCATGGCTAGGCCTTTGTTTAGTTGGATCAATTCCTATGCGCCAAAGATACTTCCTATAGATCTTCACCATATAGTTCTCTGAGAGATTAGATAGATCAAGTAGACTCATGTACTTAGAAATGAGCCTCACGGCCTCGCCATATATTACAGGATGGATTTCAGTGTTCTGTAGGCCTATTGCAGTAAAGTACGTTATAAACGCAAGAGCTCTTAGACTCTTAGTAGACTCATCCACCGCTATATCCACTGAAGGCTTCATGGAATTCAACTCTTGCATTCTCTGCTGGCAACTATTATAAATCAATGCACTCATATGCTAGAGCATATTTAACTTTCAAGCATTAAAAATAGCTACTACTGAAAATACTTTGGTGAAAGAGAGAGGAAATATTTACCGCTAAGATAACTCTAGTAGAGAGAGGATGCATTGTGAGAAGAGTATTCGTTTGTAGCGCAATAGATGAAGCCAGTAAGGTATTTAGCGATTCAATATTACTTGCTAAAATAATTTTAGTAGAGAAAGATCTCCGCATGTTGAGGAAGAAGCTCTCTCAAGCACTACATGAATTAACTCATTACTCTTTGAGAGCTAAGGAAGAGGATATGGTTACTTACGTAAGGATAAGCGTTGAAGACATGGAGTTAGTTGTTAGGCTACTGAGCTATGGCGAAATACTTATAGCTTGCATGTATGAGAAGGGGGGCGAAGTCCTCGCTGGAAGAAGGGCTTTTAACTTCATGGATGAGCTCTCACTAAAGGAAGATCCTGTGGCGGGCATTAAAATAAGTAAAGTTAACTTAAGAAATCTTGAGGCTCCTTTAGCTAATTACATAACTTTATGTATACAAGAGTTTTCCTCAATATCGATTCCATACATATGGATTGGAAGAAAGCTCTATGATTTAAATATTGAAAGAATCCTCTCCGACAAAGATCCTTATGTTTATGAGCTTATAGGAGTGGATGATGGTGGTAGAAGTTATTTAGTTAAGGTATTAAGAGATAAGCTTTCAGACGGCCAACCATTCGCAATTAAAGGAGTCGTAGAGCCTTTGAGAAGCATTTTGTCTAGATATGCTACAGTACTTAGCCTTATATGGATGAATGACGATGCACTTAGAGAAGAACTAGTAAGCAGAGGCCTAGCTGAAAGAGTAGTTGAAGCGGTAATTAAATTCAGGGAGCATATACATGCTCCAAGGGCATTAATAGTAACTAGAGATAAGTACAGTGAAAGAGATTACGTATATTACCCTATTACAATAATTGAAGACTATCCTGATCTAGGAAATCTGGAGAGCTACATAGCTGAAAAGAAACAAGCTAAAGCTGAGGATTTTATTTCAATAATTACAGCAATAGCGGGAGCACTAGCGTTATTCCACTGCAAAGGCTTAGTGCACTTAAACGTTAAGCCACAAAATATAGTTCTATTCAGCGATGAAAAGCGTGGCATAAGGCCAGCTTTGTCAGGTCACTTAAGAATTAGCCTAAATAATACTACAATAGGAGTAGAACATATAGACCTCAATTACTCTGACCCAATAGCCTTATTAAAGGGCCGTGCAACATATAGCTATGACTTATATAGCCTTGGGATAACTGCCTACTACATGAGCGTTGGGAGAAAACACTATCTAAGAACGCTCTTAAATGCAGTAATAGCTAAAGAAGTTTATGGAGTTAAGGTACATTTAGGCGACTTAATTCCTGAAGGATCTTATCCACTTGAGTTAATAGATGATTTAGAGGAAGCTTTAAATAAATACGTTAGAGATAAATCCATTGATTTAAAGGAAGTAGTGCAGAACTTAGCAAACATAATCAAAAAAGATGATGAAAAACTTCTTAAGGAAGTTGATCCAAAGGAACTTAGAGAATTAATTAGAAAAACTACTTCACTAAGTGAAGAAGATCGCTTCAAAGACTCTATAGCACTAATAGAGCACTTGCTATAGCTATCAAATAACACTCTCAACTTACTCCAAGTTTATGAAATCTGAAGCATTATTTAGAAGAATGGAACGCTTTACTAAGGTTTTTCATCCAATAGGACTAGCCTTAAGTAAGAGTATTCCTCTGGAATCTCCTTCAATATCTTAGCCATGGTTTCTCTCTCAACTATCATTAGATCTCTATATTTAATGAGTTTTTCAACCATATCTATAGGGATAACGTTCTCTATATAGCTTAAGTCGGTGCCCACATGAATGTTGCAAAGGGATATTCCAGTAATGTGATGTCTTGGGATTACTTGATCGTGTTCATTGAACTTACATAAATAAATCAGTACTCTATGGTTCAGCTTTCTTCACCTTCATTTTAACTTTCTTTTTCGCAATACCTTTAATTAAAGCTATGGCGTAAATTATTGACTCAGGCCTAATGGGGCATCCAGGCACATAGAATACTCCATCCACATTGACTCCCTCATCCTTTAAGATCTCGAGGAGTTTTGGCACTCCACCCACTACAGAATACGATGCATGCCATATGTTTCCGCCAATAGCACAAGAACCTAGGGCCACTATGTACCTTGGCCTAGGCATGGCTTTTAAAGCTCTAATTACTTTAGGCAAGCTTTCTATAGTTATGGGGCCTGTAAAGAGAACTACATCTGCATGTCTTGGACTTACAACAAGCTTTACTCCAAACCTTTCAGCATCATGATATGGCGTCAGTACATCAAGGGTCTCTATATCGCATCCGTTACAACTACCGCTGTTTAAATGAAATACCCATATACTCCTTCCTATGACTTTATTAGGCACTTAAACCACCAAATCTCATTTCAATTGCTTTTACAAACTTCTCCTGCCTACACTTAGGATCCATGCTTACGTATCCTTCTGTAGAAGGCGATCTTGTAGCTACATACCTCACTATTCTTACTGTAGCATATGGAGAGTTACATACACTGCACTTAGCCTCCTCATGAATCAATAGCTCATAGAGATCGCTTACATCATCTGTTGCAAGCTCAAACTCTCTCGTTCCTTTTATAGCTCCAACTGGACATACATCAATGCACCTCCAGCAGTAAATACACCTGCCTATAAAGTATCTTAGAGTCTTAGTTCCACTACTGCTCAGTAATTCAAGGGCATTGGGTGGACATGCATTAACACATGCTCCACATCCAATGCACTTTGATTCATCAATCTCTATTTTGCCACGGAACTCGCTAGTCATAAGTGGTTCTTCAAATGGATATCTTTTTGTAACTCTGCCCTTACTACTAGCTATGGTTAGTAAGCTGAGCGGATTCTTCTTCATTTTCATCCTAAGCCCCATCCTAACTTAAGCGTTCTCTTACTACCACTACTGTCTATTACTAAAACTCTATCTGTACATGAGAAGCAAGGATCTATGCTAGCTATTGTTAATGGAGCATCAGCTAAAGGCTGATCCTTCAGCATGTGCTTAAGCGCTGGTATGTTCTGGTACGTAGGTGCCCTAACTCGCCATCTAAACGGTCTACCATGCCCTGTTATAATGAAGTGCACGTCCTCTCCTCTAGGAGCTTCAACAGCTGAAATAGCTACAACTCCTTCAGGAACTATGAATTCCTCAACTTTTATTGGCCCAGGGGGCATTTGATCTAGTAGTTGTTTAACTATAGATATGCTCTCCTTTATTTCATCAAGGCGAACCATTAATCTAGAGAAGTTATCTCCATCATCATATACTGGTACATTGAATGAAGCGTATCTATAGGCTGCGTAAGGAAGATCCTTTCTAACATCTCTTCTAAGACCTGACGCTCTAGCTACTGGGCCGACAACACTTAGTTTTCTAGCGTCCTCCTTATAAAGTACTCCACTCCCCTTAAGTCTCATTCGTACTTGAGGTATTGAAACCATTAATGATGCAAGCTCTATGTACTCCTTACTAATGGTGTCTAATACTTCAAGTATTTTCTCTTTCTTAGATAGATCTATATCCCTTCTAACTCCCCCTATGAGGTTCAACCCATACATCTTCCTGCTGCCCGTTAATAGCTCAGCTAAAGTCATTACATGTTCTCTAATTCTCCACGTATGCATAAACCCCGCGTCATAGCCAAGCAAATGAGCTACTACTCCAACCCACAGTAGGTGGCTATGTATTCTCTCTATTTCTAACACTATGCTCCTAATGAATTTAGCTCTCTCAGGAACTTCTATTCCTGCAGCAGATTCAACTACTTGAGCATAACAAGTGCTGTGTTCAAAGCCACATATGCCGCATATTCTTTCAGCTATAAAGTTTACTTGCTGATAAGTGAGCTTGGATTCACCTAGCTTCTCTATACCTCTGTGAACGTGAAATCCACGGTATTTTACATCAATAACTCTCTCCCCCTCTATGTATAATTCAAAGTATTCAGGCTCGTGGAGAGCTGGATGATATGGCCCTATGGGCACGGTGGAAATGGTGTCCACTAAAGTGAGTCTCTCACTTACAGCTCTTGTGACTGGCCTACTATCGTAGCTATAGTCCTTCCTCAATGGATGAACTCCATTAGGCCAGCCGTGGGGTAGAATGAGCCTATAAGAGGCTCTTCCAGTAAACTCTATTCCAAATAAATCCCTAGCCTCCATTTCACACCAATCACTTGCAGGCACTATGTCAGATATTGATGGAAGTTCAGGTTTCTTAGAGTCAGCATAAACTTTTACAACTATGTTTAGTCCTCTATCATCGAGCCCAAATATGTAGTAAATAGCAAAGCAGTTGTTTATAGACCTTTCATCTGAGCCAATGCAAGTCCTAAAGAACCCGCCCATGATCTGGTAGATCTCCATGGCTAAAGGCTTTAGAGCATCCGCTGTTGCTGTAATAAACAACGCAGATCTAGATGTAACTACTTCAGTGACTCCTCTTACGCCCTTTATCCTTTCAACTATATCACTAAAGCTCAAGTCTATACACCAAGTACGTGTGTAACAATTAACAGAGTTATAAATGTAGTGTGTATAAAGATCATTGTTTTAGGAGCTACGTCAACTCTCGACCTCCCTACAATTGTAGAAGCTACAGTATAGGCAACCCAGAGCAATGTCATCGCTATTAATGACAGCAGTAAGCCCATAGATCCATAGCCTGTAGTTAGGCCTGCTAATACTATGCCTACAATAAGCTTTACCATAGCCTTCCTAAGCAAGTTGGTATAAATTATTACTCCAAGCAAAGGTCCGCTGAACTCTATTAGCCATCCTGAGGCTATTTCAGGCTCAGCTTCAGCTATATCATATGGAGTCCTCCCGCTAGCAATGTAGCTAACTATGAGTAGTTCCAATAGTAATAGGAAATATGTCGATCTCCAGCTTGATGGAGGGCTCATCAATGGGTTCACAAGGATCGCTAGGCCGACAGTAATCAATAGTGCTGATTCATTAATTACTGCAAGCACTAACTCACGTGAAGCACCTACTATTGAGAATGGATTATACGTAGTGAACGGCATTGCTATGTGTATGGCCTGGATTATTGAAAGCAATATTACTGAGGCTGTGAAAAGTTCTATGGACCCAAGCGCTATTGAAGCTATTGAAGAACTTATGGCAACTATGGATAATGACAAGTAGGTAAAAGCCATGTATAGTGTATGCATAGACTCTCTTGGCAGAACTAGCTCCTTTCTAAACAACTTAGTTAAATCTAGCAATGTTTGATGTATAGGTGGACCTATCCTACTCTGAATAGCTGCCTTCAACTTTCTCTCAACACCATCTAAAAGCGTTGGCAACGTTAATACTGAAGCTAATCCTATTGACACAAGCACTGGTCCATAAGTCATGGCAATGCAACCCCCATTGAAGCTATTAGTGCTACTATCAATAAAGCCATTGATAAAAGTAAGCCTGTCCAGAGAGAAGCCATAAGAACCGATCTCTCGAGAGATTTCTGTAGCTTAAGCAAGTAATCAGTTGTAGTTTTAGCGAAAAGAGCTATTAATGACTCAATGTGATTTCCAAAGAGCACAATTTTCCCTAAGACAATGCTTATGAGTGCTGCATGTGCTATGCGTACTCCAATAATTCTTTCAACAACTTCCTCTAGCTTCCTAAATATAGATGCTCTAACGGCGCTCAAGCCTCTATCCCCCCAAGCCATACATCCGACTCCCTATACTTCGCCTTGCTGATGAATGCCAAGCCGCCAGCGCTAGCTACTAGTGATGCTATAAATACGTAGTTTACCACTAATTCGATAGCAGTACATGTAGCGCACACTGCTACAAGCACTATTAGAGATAGAGAAAGCATGATTTCTCCAAGCCTCTGCTCCCAAGAAACAGTCACTAGAGGCCTCATGGGTTTTTCAGCAATGCTCCCTGTATATATGCTGAAGTACTTAACGGAGTAGGCTATTCCAAAGACTGAGGTTATAACTATAGTAATGAGTAAGGGCATTGAGGCCATGAAGCCCATTAGTAAGAGCTTCAGTGAATAGTGTAGTGCTAGAAACTTTGATAAAAAGCCTAAAGTCGGAGGCATACCTATTAGTGATAGGAAGCCTAATAGAGCAGGCATGAAAAGCTCTCTAGAGCTTCTTCCCACAAAGCCTAACCTATATATATCTCTAGTATTCGTGATGTATTCAACGCTACCAGCATTTAGAAATAGCAGCGCTTTAGTTAAGCCATGGTATAGTGAGTAGGTAAGCAGTAAATCAAGTGTTTCAGCTCCAAATAATGGAATAAGTGCTGCTATTACAGCAAGAACTCCATAGTATGAGAGGGAGCTGTAAGCTAGGAGCCTTCTGTAATCCCTCTGAGCTATGGACATAAGCACTCCATAGATGGCCGATATAATGCCCATAGAAGTCAGCGCACCTGAGAAAACTAAGGTATCTAAATTAAACATGTAGCAACATACAATGAGCCCGTAAACAGCCATTTTTGATGAGAGGCCGCTCAGTATAGCTGCAGTAATGGCTGGTGATTCACTGTAAGTATCTATAAGCCATGCATGGAGGGGGATTTGAGCCAGCTTAGCTGCAAAGCCCATAATGAGTAGTAGAGTTATTAATGGATCAGCCCTTATGCCTAAGTAACTTAGTTCCTGGAGGCTCATTGAAGCAGCCCCACTTATTCCAGTGTTAACTGCAACTAGTCCAAGCATAGTGAATAGCGATATGTCGCCTGCAGTTGCACATATTAATAAGTACTTGAGGCCTACACTAAGATTCTCAACTCCTTTCTCCATTAAAATTAATATGAACCCCATTAATTCCACTGCTATCCAAAGAGTCGTTAACTCAATTAAGTTCTGAGATGTAAAGAACATTTGTATTAAGATGAGCGTTAAGTCAACTCTAGAGTTAAGTGAAGCGAACTTTCCATACATAGACTTAAAGTATCCTTCACTATAAATGCTTATAGCTACTGAAGCCACTGAAGAAAGTGCTAAAAACACTAATTGTGCTTTCGTTAACTCTATGAACCCCAGGGAGGTGAAAAGCCACACCATGTTGAATGCTGCTAGCTTTAATAGAGTTCTTAAGCGGCTCCTCTCATGGAGCATGTAGCTTAAAGCCATTACTGTGCTCAATGTAGTCCAGTAAACATACCTCCAGTACATTTAATCCACACCTCTTCTAGCAATAGTATAAAATGAGTAAATTAATGCTGCTGCTATAGGAATTGTGAGAGCCATTGAAGCAATGATGATCGTTGATGTAGTGAATAAAACTATGGTGAATGGAATTAAGTAATTCAATACTCCAGCTGCAAGAACACTGAAGCTACTTTTCCTAACCATAGTTTTACTGCCAGTCAAAAGTACTGATGGTTTCCCAAAGTACATCTTAACGTAGGCCAAGCCGTAGATTATTGAGAGAGATATTGATGCAGCTACTGAAATAAGCAATGTTGATTCAGTTAGCCCTAAGCCCTTTTCAACTATGAGCATTAGTGCCAGTAATTTAGAGAGGAAAGTAGCTGTAGGAGGGATGCCTATTAGAGCTGTAAAAGCCATTATTCCTCCAAGGGACGATATTGGAAGAACTTTTGTAGCGCCATGCACTCTGTGCACAAGTCTATAGCCATAAGCGATCTCTATAAGGCCTGCATCCAGGAATAGAGTTGCCTTATACATGGAGTGCGATATCACTGACATGTATAATGCTATTAAAGCAATCATGGATCGATCGATTAAATAGTATCCTAGAAGGCTTGTTGAAAAACCTGAGCCTGCAAGAGTACTGTATGCCAGTAGCCTCTTACTATCTCTCTGTACATATGCCTGTAGACCGCCGTAGAGTGTGGTCAGTAAGCCAAGCACTATTAACGCTATTGGAGTCCATTCACCTAGCTTAAACATATCGCTAATTCTAAGCAGTCCATAAGTTCCCATGGAGACCATGGCTCCACTTAATAGAGCTGAAGCAGGTGATGGAGCAACGCTATGCGCATCTGGCAGCCAGAAGTGAAGTGGTATAAGTGCTGACTTAGTTATAAAGCCTATCAGCATTAATGGAATAGCGTAGTTGGGTGCATTAAGTGGAACTATTTTAGCAAATGGTTGTAGGAGTATAGATAAGTCTGGGCCAGGCACAGCTACTAAAGCAGGAACAGTGAATAGGCTGACGTATATGGTAGTAAAGGCAGACATTTCAAAGGTAGCTGTTGAAACCAGGAGGTATCTGCTTGAAGTACTAACACTACTCTCAATGCTGTGTTCCTGCCCTAAATTAACTAAGTAGAAGCCAACTAGTTCAGCAATAGTCCACGTGATTATGAATAGGAGTACGTTAGGCACTATAAATGACGTAAATATTAACACGGAGAATGCATCTATAGCATAGTTAAGGCCAGCTCCATACCCTAAAGCCCTGGAGTACTCTATAGTGTAAGTAGAGGCTAATACCCCTACAAGCGAAGCCGATGAAGCAAAGATCATTGAATGAACATCTATAGCTCCATGTAGATAGGCGAGGAGAGCTGAGATCCAGATGAAGAACATTCCAAGAGCCTTTAAGTAGATTGCAGCCTTTAATTGAGGGATGCTGCTTAGAATAATAATTATTACTGCAATTACATAGGGCAGTAAAGGCAATAGCTCTTGCATTTACTAAGTCCTCCACGAAGCTAGCTCGTATCTAGCTTTAGCTATAGACTCCGCTGTCCTTAGCTTTGCTAAGGTGAACACCTCTTTCTCAAATCCATAAATTAGGGCGCCAGTTGGACATATAGCTACGCAGGCCGGGTCGAGGGCTTTATTCCTCAAGTCCCTGCATAGATCGCATTTAATTGCTGCCCTGCTCCTATGATCTAGCTCCGGAATACTGAATGGACATGCATATAAGCAAGCTAAACATCCAATGCACTTACTTGGAATAACGTATACTGCCCCAGTGGAATCCCTAATCATAGCTCCAGTGGGACAGACTTCAATGCATGGAGCTTTTCTGCAGTGCATACAGGAAATAGGGATGTCTAAGCCCATGCTAGTTCTATAAACCTTTATAAACGGAGTTCCGTAAAGGAATTCGCACACTGCTTCACAGGATCCGCAGCCTATGCACTTAGCTAAATCTATCACTCTAATATATTTCTCCACTTGAGTTAAGTCACTCACAGTCCATCACCTAGCGACTAGAGCGAGCTTACCTGCTCTAGCTTGAAGTATGTAATCTACCTTCCTAGCTACTTGAAGACCCATCCCTAAAGCAGGGCCTATTCTCGACGGCCCTCTGGCAACGTCTCCAGCAACATAGACTCTCTGATTTATTGACAAGCCCTCCTTCAATACCTCTATGTTACCCTCTTTAGACACCCTTATGTTTAACTTATTTAGGATGCCTTCTTCATTTATATTAAAAGGTGGTGTAGCTACTTCACCTGTAGCAAAAATTACTGCATCAGCTTCAATAAAGAACTCACTTCCTGGAATTGGAATAGGCTTAGGTCTACCGGTTTCATCCAGAGATCCGAGCTTCATTCTTTGAAACTTCACCCCCTTAACAATTCCTCCTTCAGCCACTATCTCCATGGGTGAAGCTAACTCTATTACATTTATGCCCGCGCTTGCAGCTTTCATAAATTCATATACTCCTGCTGGAGCCTCCTTGATTGTTCTCCTATAGACTAAATATGGGTAGGAACCGTTGTTTAACGCTTGCTCAGCTGCATCAATAGCACTATGTCCTCCTCCAATTACAATTACCCTCTCCCCGTCTCCAGGCCTTCTACTCGTTAACCCGAGTTCATAGATTCTATGTTTATAGAGATAGGCTAATGCTGTAGTAACTCCTCTAGACTCTACTCCAGGTAGCTTAGGCAACTTCGACTCCCACGTTCCAGTAGCTACTATTACAGCATCATATTCATCAATAAGCTTATCGAGGGGCATTATCTTTTCAATAAAGTCATCCCCTTCATCTCTACGGACTACGTTACCTAAATATACCTTAGTCTTGAGGATGAACTTTACTCCAAATGATTCCTCAAGTTCTTTAGCTCCATTGAGTACTGCATCCTTAGAGATCCTCCAAGGAGGTATGGCAAACACCATTAGCCCCCCTGGTAGTGGCAGCTTATCGTATACTTCAACTTCATACCCCCTACAGGCTAAGTAGCCAGCTGCTCCTAATCCCGCTGGACCTGCTCCAATTATAGCTACCCTCGATCCAGCCTTACTTAACTTTTCCCTACAAATGAATGTAAACCGCATTGTTTTATGCATAGTGCAGCACCATATCAGTGCAGTTTATAGCTTACTGCTCAACTTACGTTTAGTATTTAACAATATATTTTGTTTATAGGAGTAAAGCCTATTAAGACAAAGCATTTGGTAAAGAAATTTTAGTTAACTATGACGCTTCTACTCAACTACTCTTCTTAGACTTGCCTTCGACTACTATCATTGTTGAAGTAGTCCTAATTTCTGGGAGCTTCCTTATTTTGTTAGTTATTATGTCCCTTACTTTCTCAAGGTTTTCAGCCTCTATTATTGCTACGACATCGTATATACCATATATAACGTACACCTCCTGGACTTCAGGTATAGAGTAAAGCTCGTCCATAACTCTAGTTTCTGCACCTATATCTGTTTGAATCAATACTATTGCCTTAGCCACAGAGCTCGCCCCATATATCTATCTCAGAGAATTATTAATTTCTTTTGCACACGACATCCACGAAGTTATCTTTTTACAGCATCTCTACTAACTATATAAAGCTTCATTACTGCATGCATTGAGTTAGAGCTCCACATGGATTTCAATGGAGAATACATGGGCTGAGAGCTTCTAAGAGAATGTAATTGGAGAAGTTAATTAGGGTCTCTGAGCTTATGTACTTTCGGCGTGGCTCCGCCAGCCGCCCACGGGCTCTGTAGAAGGGCCTGGGGAAACACCGCACTCCACGCAGCGCCACGGCCCCTCAATGGGGCACGGCTAGCAGCCGTGGCAACGGCACAGAAACGAGACGGCCGCCACAATATGGCTGTGAAGCAGGTAGGCCGCTGGTGACAGCTGGCTGTAAGCTGCAGAGGAGCTGTGGCGGATTCGTTGAAACGGCCGACCCGTGGGGAGCAAGGCCGCATCAGGGGATGAATGCTGCGGGATCCCTGGAGTAGGCCGCTTAGCCAAATGCGGTTGATACAGAATGCGGGTTATGGCGGAGCCGCGCTTTGACTCTACTTAGAGCTACTTGGTTTCTTAACAAATGACTTCTCTACTTCTATGAGTTCTTCAATGCTCCTCGCTTTTGAATATTCCTCTAAAGGCTCTTTATTTAATTCTAGAAAGGTCTTAAGCCATTTAAATAGTCCAGCAAGCTTTAACGCCACCTCTACATGGCCAGTTATGTATAAAGCAGCTATTACTGCTTCAATACTGCTTAGGATCATTGGCTTACCGTAATTAATGGGGTTTGCTGCAATTAAATATGGAAGCCTCCTATGCTCTCCACGGATCTTGCTAAAATGATCTCTAGAGATCTTTTTCCATGAAGCATCTACAACCACTAATCCATGCACATCGATATAAGCCTTATCCCATGGACCAAGAGGTTCTTGTGCAAAGGGATTAAGCACTAAAGCACTTAGAGGAGGTCTGCGGGTAAGAGTGGCTAGACCTTTTCTAACCATTTTGAGAGCAGTGTTTTTATATGGATCGTCTTCTCTGAAGTGTACAACATAAATCCTTACGCTAATGCCTTTAGACATTGCTGTATCCCGTAATGCTTTCTTAGTAAAGCAGTACTAAAGGTACTCTTCTATAGATATCTCAAGACTTAAGCGCTTTAATAACTCTTCTTATAAGCATCTTAAGTACATGGCTTAATTAAAAAGTGTTTTAAAAAGAATTCTATTTCTTCTTTCTTAAAAATCCTAGAGATATAGCGACTCCTACTAGTAGACACACTATACCTGTTGCTGCTATAAGAGGTACGTCTGGAGTAATTACTGTAACTGGAGTTTCTACAGTTTTTGTTATAGCAGTAGTTTGAAATACAGTGTTTATAGCAGTAGTAGTGACTACTTCTGTAGTAACTAGAGTCTCAAATTCCGTTGCAGTATGTGTAATGATGCTTGTACTAGTAGTAGTTAGGGTCTCAAACTTTGTCGTTGTAACTGTTGTCGTTTCAACAGTTGGAGTTATTATTGGGAGAATAGTTCCAGTAGCATTGGCTGGAGGACTTATTCCTAATAGAGCTGATATTGTTGGAGCAATACTCGTTGAATGTATATATCCAAGTCTTCCTATGCCTACTCCAGCGCCAACAGCTCCAAATACTGCTAGTAATTCACTATAATATGGTAAATCGCTATGAGTGCCAGTAGAAGTCTTCAATGGAACTGCTGATACAAGTACTCCAGTCCTACTGACTCCAGTTGATGGAGCATAGCCTGGCCTACAGCTGAAGACCACGTCTCCTGCTCTATCCCCAAATAATCCAAATGCCTTTGCCTCTTCTTTAGACATAACTAAGCTAAATGGAGGTTCACCTGTCGCTGGATCTATGAAGCTATTCAATGCTGCCTTAACTCGCTTAACGACATCCATGTATTCGCTGGGAGCAACTACTCCATCCCTCTCTCTGCCCGCTAAGTTAATGAATATCTGATTATGACCTACGTAGTAAGCCTTAGTCTCATTCCACAACACATTCCATGCTGCATCTACTTTCAAGAGCCCTGCGTTCATAAGTATGTTGTTTATGTAAACAAACTTAGATATGCTCCACTGTCCATGGTCTGAGACCACTATTACTGCAGTATTAGTGATGTCAACGTTTTCAAGAATTGCTTGCGTTATTTCATCAGCCCATACATATGCTCTAACTATATAGTCCCAGTACTTCCCTGCTGAAGCAGGATTGTAGTAGGGCATACTTGGATCTATTAATCCAAGGAACTGGTGTTCAACGTTATCAATTATTGAAGTATAAGTGAGCAGTAAATTCCACTCAGTGTTCTTAATTAACCACTTAGTGAATTCCTTGAAGAATAGGTTTGTTAAATAAACTGTCTCCATAAATGTCTCTTCATTAAACCAGTCATTTACTAATCCATAGTAGTCGCCGTCAGTAACCATCCCAGTGTTAACTACTACTTCATTCCAGACTCTAAAAGCTATGGATTCATTGTTGAACCAGGGGCCTTGGAGAGGCCTCATTAAGCTTCTATAGAGCCTGAAGTTTGTTAGAGATAGATTTAGAGCTTTAAATAGCGGGGCGACAACATATTTTGATCCTCCATAAGTTATAGTTGTATTTATAGGCTTACTCCACTCTCCTTCACGCAGTATGGCTGCTGCTTTATTAAGATCCTTAACTAGTGGGACTACAGCAAGTAAGTCTGGGTATCCATCGTTATTTGTTTCAGCTAAGTATAAGTACCAAGTGTCGTTGCCCATTGTAAAGTTTGATTCATAAGCTGAGTAAGCAGTTGCATTTATGCCTCCACTCCAGTTAACTGCAGGAGTGAATGATATGTATCTTGCTCTAGGGACTGAAGTATTTGTTGTATAGAGAATTGATGAAGTTGGCCCAATTGATGCATCATATGGATTGAAGAGTATAGATCTATTGATCTTGCTGGCCCAGGCTGGCGGAGTGCTTTGAGGAAAGCTAGCTACAACAGCCTTTAACCCCTGCTTATCTACTGTAACCCATATGGGTTCAACAAGCAGGAATGATCCATTGAATCCACTCACAGTTTCGTAAACTCTTGTACCAGGCAGGTGTATGCTATTAGCTGTTATGCCATTAATGCCCGGTGGCGCTCCAGTAGCTATTACTGCGTGACTAACGGCTGTTGATGATGGAAAGCTAGCGATCATTCCATCAGCTACGTAGCCGTTTTTAAGTATGTAGCTGAAACCCGGCAATAGACCCCTCGATGTTAAGTTAAACATTATGTCTGCTCTAGCAGCATCAATGCTATAGAGTACAACTTTAGTTGCATAGGGCTTTAATGAACTGGCTCCATGGGAGTTATTTATAGCTACTAATGAAGCTATAATTAAAGCTAATAAGAACGCTGATAGGATAAACCCAACTCTCAATTAATTCACCCACATTGCTTAAAGTGCTTAAACCCAGGTTATAAGTTCTCCCATAAACGCCAGGCTTGGATCCACATATATAGAAGCTGTATACATAAAATATAGCTAATCTAAACATTGTGGAAGCGAAACGAGGCAACATTAAAGCAAATAACTTAGCTACATGAAGTGGACATCAGCGAACACTTCACTCCATGTAGCCCCCCACCCCTCTACTTCCACTGGAGAGCAGGGGGTCTGGTAGAGTGTGAGCTGAAGTCATAATAAAGATAGAGATATCATAAATTATAAAAATTTATAAAGATGAGATCTCTTTAAAGATCGCTTAGAAGCGTTTGTATAAACCTGGCTGAGTCTCCACACGCTCCCGAGAATTTTCCAGTGGAAGTAGAGGGGTGGGGGCGTAACCAGTGTTCACCATGTCCTGATCGAGAAATGTTTAAAAGGCTGCTCCAGTCGAATTGAAGGTTCAATTAACTCCCCAGTTTTCTTATGAATATGCTTAAAATGATCTTTTATTTATATAAACATTAACTCCCCGGTTTATCCCCTCAAACGCGACTCGAGACGGCTGCGCCAGCCTCTATAAACTTGCATGGCTTGTGGACTCGCGTTTACAGAGCGGAACTGGGGAGTTAGGATTTATTTAAAAGCCGAAAAGCTTAAGCTACTTAAGGATGTGGAATATTGTGGAGGCTACTTGATGCATTTAGAAAACTGAGGGTTTAGCTCTAACGTAAGTTTATGGTTTGTTCATTGCCTCACATTGTTTCTCCATAGACAACTACATGAAAAGAGTTTATACGTAACAGTAATAGCAGAAGAATAACATCAATCAATATGAAGCTCAAAACAACTACACGGGGCTCTTCTTCCATGTTATACTAAATGTGGACTGCTTCTCTTTTGATATAGTATACATCTATGTTTTCTGGATCGCTGGCGATAACTCCATTTTAGCCTTAACTCTGTATTCAACAAATCTGTCTTCAGGTGAAAACCTCGGAGGATGAGGTACAATCACTTGAGAACTGCATATTGGACAACGATCCTTTAGAGTATACCTTCCGCACTTAATGCATCTCCTCATGAGCCACTTCACTTCTTCTCACGCTCAAAACTGAATGATACCCCAAGAGTTTTTGAAAGTTCTTCAGCTACATTAACTACGGCATTTAAAGCTTTTTCAGCTTCTCCATATTCTCTCGCTTCAATTTCCACGGTATATCGAGGAGCGCCCATGGTATATATATTGACGTTGACTTCTCGAGAAGCTCTTTCCCCAGCCTCCTTTAAAGCTAAAAGGATCTTCTTTATGTCCTCTAAGCCCTTTGGCTTAAGGCTTCTCAACATTACTACTCCTCTTATGCTAACTTTTTTCACAGTGATGTGCTTTCTCGCTTCACTTATTAACGGCTCAACCCATTCCTCAGGCACTCCTGCTTCAATGAGGGCTTCATGTCCTCTAACAACAGCTTCTTCAAGACCAGTTAATGGATCTCCATAGTGATTATCTAGCTTCCACACTACATCTCTATATGCTTCATCAATGCCCCTGCCTAGTTTCTGAGAAACTATTTCAGCTATTTTAGCTCCTTTCATCAATCTCTTATAGTGCTGCATTTTCCTTCTTCTATCCCCTTCAGCTACTCTCTTTAAGCTAACGTCAACCATCGACTTCACTTTATCAACTCTAATTACTTTAGCAACAACTTTTTGGCCCTCCTTTACTACTTCCTTTACATCCTTCACCCATCTACTTGAAGCCTCACTCCACGGTAGGTAGGCCTGTAGATCTCCATATTCATCTAGTTTAACGTAAGCTCCATATTCAAATACCTTATCTACAGTTGCTACAACTAGCTCTCCTACATCAGGGAGAGGTTTTTGAGGCTTGATCAAGCTTCCACCAACTGTATTTACTCAAGTACTGATAATACTTCAGCATTAATTATTCTCGCTTTTCCACCAGTAGGCTTAACTATTTGTGTTCCACATAAAACACACTTCGCTGGATAACTAGCGTGGCTGAAGATCACGTTTTCATATCCACATACACTGCACTTAACTTTAATAAAATTACTTCTTGACGTAGGTATTGGAGTTCTAAGCCTCTTTCCCAACTTACTTCACCGCTTCTGAAACCTCTACTTTCTTAAGCCTAATCCCTTCTCTATGAACTATGTAGCCGCACTTAGCGCACTTGAGCTTTAAGACTACTTTTTTCGTCGTTTTTGCAAATCTCTTTTGCTCAGGCTTCCTCTTACTGCCATAGCCCTCCTGTTTCCTCCTATACCTCCTCTCTCCTTCAGCTAAAGCCCTTCTACTCCCAGCTTTATAGATAGTTACTGAGTGCTCTACGTGAGCCTTGCACTTAGGGCAATACGTCCTAATAACCTTGGGTACCTTCAACTTCTTCCCCTGCTTAAGTTAGCCTGGATCCTTCTAGAGGTTTTAAATAGTTATCAACTAACTCCTTTAAAATACTATACACTGGCTCAATTACTCCAAGAGCATACAGCAAGCACGCCATCCACAACTCTACGCTAAATACATCCCCCCTCCTCCAGGACTTATCACTAATTGAGAAGTCTGTAGTTGCTTTAACTATAGCTCTCAAGCTTGAATCAATGAGAGTGAGGCCTGAGAAATAATCTATGAGGAACCTAATTACTTTAGCTAAAGCAGCTCCAATACCTTTATCAATAGAATTAACTAGTTCCAACGAGGGATTAAGCAGTAATTTAGTGTATCTAGCTCTTAAAAACATTGATGCATCTCCCTTAAGCTTATTAAGACTCTCAACAAACATCTCCATGGATAAATCACTCACAGCCGCTAGTGAAGCAGCCTCCTTCAATGAATCCATTACTTTCCTAAAGTCCTCCTCAGTGAAGACTATTGGCTTAGCAGACTTCAACTCCTCCTTAGCGCATATAACGTATCTAATGCTCACTTGCCAAAACCTCTACTCCACTAGCTCTTACTAAATATACCAAGCCTTTTAAAGCAAGGTAAAAGCCTATGTAAGCCTCCACTTTTTCTACAAACCCCTTCCGTAAATTCACCTTCCTATCTAGAATAGTAATCCCCGCTAAGTCGTAAGCAGGCTTAACTAGTACTTCTCCATTCATTGCCCTAAAGTCGTGGAAGTTGTAATTGAACTCATCGGATACGTCAAGGGGCTTAGATAAGAGCCCTGACTTACCGTTAATTGAGTTAGAAAACCTTGACAGCCTAGAGATATCCATGGTTACTGCTGGATCTATACTGATCTTTAGGGCATCAATTGCGTCGATCACCCGATCATAGTTGTAAGCCTCATAATCCCCTATGACTAGAGGGGATTCAACGGACTTTAAATAATCTCTTACTCTAGCCCTTAACCCATATTCATGCCTTCTATGGAAGAGGGCTACATAGCCTCCGCGTCTCTCTAACTTTACCTTAGGGAACACTCTTCCTGGATCCAGTGAGCCCAGCTGAATATAGTCTACTAACATCCTCCTGGAATCTTTATCGAGCAGCGAGAGGTGCTTGTCTTCAACTCTAATGTGGAACCCTCTATTTCCCGAAAACATAGTTGATATCTTTGAGGCCCCGAAATCTTCCTCAAGTATTCTCACAATGGCTCTAGCATCCATCCAAGCCTTCTTCAGGCACTCATTGCTTAATTGAGGTAAGCTCACTAGATTTGTTGAGCTACATTGAGGACACTTCGCCCCTCCATTAATCCAGATATACCCACACTTACTGCATATTAAAACTGAGTGGCTGCATTCAGGGTAGTGATCTGCATCTATATCGAATAAGACATCAGCCTCCCTAAATCCCTTAGATTCCATGTCGGGGTTGCCTGGATCATCGTATGTAGCACTACTATAGTATAGGTGTAGAGGAGGATTCTCAATTACATAATCGTAGAGCTTGCTCATAGAGGTAAAGTGGAGGTGTCTGACGTAGGATTTTGAGCCAAAAGGCTGTACAGCAACCTCCCTCATTGATAGAAGTGGCGGTTCTTTAAGGGGCCTCTTCGCATAGTAGTTCCTAATTATTTGCTTTAGGAATTTATTACTCCGTTCTTGGAGCGACATAGAATTTTAACCTTCCGCCTTCAGGGAGTATGAACTCGATCTTGCATGGTATTGCTGAAGCGTACTCAAATACTGCTTCGTCAGCTGCCTGTGATGCTACAGCTATATCTGATAGGTAGTCAATTGAGTAAGACGATCTCTCTTCACTATCCGCTGAAAACTCTAGTAACATGCCTCTTTCCTCAGAAAGCTCTAGCTCAGCTTCCCCAAGATCGCTTGTTGTTCTAGCAATAAGTGCTCTCTCACTGGGCTTAGTGATGAACTCTACGGCTTCCCCCATGACTTCAAGCTCACTCACTATATCTCTAAATACAGTACTCACCATTCTAGCCCTTGCTTTAAACTGTATGCTGAGTTCAGGTACTTGCTCAGCTAATGACTGTATCGATGGAAGTATAAACTTCCTGACTCCTCTACCTTTGAGTGCTACTACGAGCCTCCCGCTATCCATCACGCCTAGCTCAAGCCTATCGCTTTTAGTAGATCTCTTAAGTACTCTGCTTAGATCGCTTAAGTTTACACCAACGGTTACTTCTCCATCAACTTCGAACTCCTCAAAGCCTGTGTGTGGAATAGTGTAGTCAACGAGCACTACCTTAGATGGATCTAGGGATCTAAGCCTTAATCCCTCGCTGTTAATTATGAAGCTGGCTTCCTCGACGATGTTGCTTATAGATGCTATGGCGTACTTCCACACTCTAGCATCTGGGAACACTAGCCTCAATACACCATCCCTCTACTATACTCTCTCACTTATAGTTAATATCGATTATTGATTTCTGCCTGCATAAGCTGGGGGCTTAAAGCTTTATTCATACTCTCTCCAGACATGACTGCACTTCATGCACTTAAAGAACCTAGTCGATGGCTCGTCTGCAGCTCTAGTTTGTACAACCCAGTAATATGCCTCCCTCCATCCGCACTTTGGACATACGACGTCCTTAGTTACTGGGAGTCCTTTTACTTCCTTACTGCTTAATACAATTGTCTTCTCCCTACTACTATGTTCAACTGTAATGGTGGTTTTATATGGTGAAGGGCTTTTCTCACCAACTTCAATTGTATTACCGCATTTTATGCACACTAGAACAGTCTTGCCCCCCAAGTCCTTTGGCACCATTAATCCCCCGCATTTTTGACAGAACTTCATTTTTCATCCCCCTGTTGCTAGTCGCTATATAGCTAACTCACATATATTTCTTGAGTATCCATATAGCTTCCTTAAACACGTTTCTTCAGCTACTTTGCATAAAGCCCACAGAGTCTTCTGCCTTAAATATATTAATGTAATTGAGTCGCTTGCGCCAAGGAACTTCTTCCCTAAACCACCTAGAACTCTCCATAGCTCAGCATCTAGTGATGCAAAGTAAGTTACTTCATCCAATGACTTCATATTTCTTAAAGCATCCACTAAGTTACTGCATGTAAACGATAGTTCTTCTACAGATTCTCCACGGTAAACGAGCAGGATGTTGCTTAAGCCACACTCATGGATTAAGAGTACTCTAGCTTCTTTCTTCCTACTGCTCAAAGCTTATCCTCAATTAACTTACTTAGCTCAGAGAGCTGTGCCTTAAGTTCGTCAATTACCTCTCTTAAAGCTCTTTCAACAGGGTAATCCTCCTTGGAGATTATCGTTATTTCAACTAAGTCGATTAATGGATGAGGTATTCTATAGGTTGCAAAGTCTATATGTGGATTATTTATGCATGCCTTAGCCACTAAGTTACCTAAAGTATGGCTTTCTCCCTTGACTACTATGACTAATTCTCTGTCACTGACCTTCCTTGTACTAACCTCCAATTACAACACCTGGTGAAAGAATTGAGAACGCTCTTAAAAACCTATGAGACAGAAGATCTTGTTCTAGAAGAGGGCCCATCTTCTATACTACATTTAAGCTACTCAATGAGTGTGAGGAGATTTCACTGAACTAAAGAAAAGATCCTCTCCAAGCTTCAATCACTTTCCAGGGTTTAAGCTATATGGAGACGAATGGACCGGCCGGGATTTGAACCCGGGACCTCTCGGATGCCAACCGAGCGCTCTTCCAGGCTGAGCTACCGGCCCAGTGGATAGTATTAGGTACAGGGGATTTAAATTATTGCGTAAGAATCACATACTTCATGCAAGCTTTAGTAGCTACTTATCAACCCCTCCTTATTATATTAGAATGAATTACAGGGTTGGGGTTAGAATGAAGATAGTAATGAATTCCCTTAAGAAGAATGATGTAAAGGAGTTAGTGAACAATTTCTGTACAGTATTTAGAGAGCTGTGTTTAAAGCTAGGTATTGAGAAGTATAAAGAAGGCCGTAGAGCACTTTTTGAAGGCACCGCACTCTATGTAATTAACGGAGTTCCCTTGGTCTTTGAGTACAATGGCTTTAAGTATCCAACACTTGTGGCTATAGCTCTAGGAGGCTTAGGCTCTACTAGCTATGTAGTAGTAGACCAGGGGGCTGTTAAGCACTTACTCAATGGAGCAGACGTAATGGCTCCAGGGATCGTTGAGACAAGCGACTTCCAGATAGGCGACGTAGTATCAGTGTGGTCTCCGGATAGAAAGACTGCTTTAGTTGTAGGTAGGGCATTAATGAATTCTAAAGAAGTGCTGATGATAAGGAGGGGTAAAGCTATAAAGAACATCCATTATGCTGGAGACAAAGTGTGGAAAATATGTCTAGAAGTGTTAAGGAAAATTAAATAGAGTTTTAAGAGACTTCACCTCCTTTAGTTCAGCAAATCATTGTTACTTCAGAAAGCAGTGTTATTTATTTAAAAGCAATGCTGTATGCATAAGCTTAAAATACTTAAAATTTGAGTGAAGCAAGCTCTATGTTCTCATTAATTCTATGTATCTCTCAATATCTATTTCATAAAGAGCTACAATTAAATATGTGGAGTATGTAGTTAAGTCACGTTGCTCACTTATGAGTGGAATTCTCCTAACCGAAATGAGCTTCATGTAAGTCATCTCCTCAACGCTTATTGGAGAGTTTGAGTAGTAAGTATTGAATATGCTGCCTAGGCCCGACATATTTGTTTGAACAGCATATACTAACGCCTTTACTAAAGTAGAGTCAAAGGCTTTGTCACTCCACGCTAATGGAAGTTGCATAGGCGTAGGAGCATTAAGTAAGTTAAAGTACTCAGTTAAGCTATAGCCAGCTGAAACGACGTGATCGGCTAATTTAGCTAAATCAATCGTGGGGGCATAGTATGTCTCTGTTGCACCAGTAGCTGTTAATGCGAAAATAGGCCTCCCTAAGTTTACTTTAGCGCTGCCCCACAGCGGTTGTTCTACTGTAACTACTTCAGACACAATAAGGTATGCCTTTGAAGCATTTAGTTCTTTAGCTAAGGAACTCAACCTAGCTGTAGCTCGATACTCATCGCTCACCAATATGCTGGCCAGTAAGGCCTTTTGCTCATTATCTGAAGGAGGGCTAGCGACAACGTATGCGTTAGTGTAACCAACTATCCAGTATGCATAGCTATCTTCAGCCACTACTAGTGAGTCATCTTCAATTAATGAGAGTAAGTCGAGTACATATGATGTACCCGGTTCTTCTGCAAACAAATCTCTAGATAAGCCTCCATAGAACACCCCCGGTTTCCCTCTAACAATAGTAATGGATGAAGCCCCTTCAGCTAAAACTATTAAGGCCATGAGTCCTGCGAGCAATGCAACTAACGTTCTTCTCAAAGATCTCTTACTTACTCTCATAAATACTGTAGCTAACTTAAATAACATTAAGGCTATCATTGGAGCAGCAAGTGCTGTAGCATAAACTGATAGAGATGGATCTATGTAGCCGGAAATAACTGCAGCAAAGAATCCTACAAGCATTGAAAACAATAGGTACTTCCCTCCCCTAGGCATGCTTCGTGAAGCATTCACTAAGAATACCAATGAAGCTGGTGCAAGTATGGCGAACACATTGTAATCAGCTATGGGTCTATATGACTTAGAGTAGAATTCTCCAGCTGCCTGAAGAGCGAATGCCCTGTCTACGATGAGCGAAATAGCTATAGCAGAGAGTATAGAGAATGCAATTAACGATAGCTTAGCTGCACTCATTAACGACTCTAAAGCTATTCTCCTTAGCACTACTAAATCTATTGATCCAGCTGTAATTGCTAAAGCTAGAAGCATTAATGAAAGTAATTGGGGGAAAGTGAAGTACTTCAATCCCACTATTACTTGAATAGCTGGCGGCACAGTTAATATGGCTGCTCCATAAATTACTTCCCTGAACTCTATTCCTCTAGAAATTATCCTATAGAATAAGTAAGTTGAGTAAGCCACTATAGTGATCCATGCATTGCTCCAAAAGATCCAGATAAGTACTGCAAGGACTATGCCCACTAAACACCAAGAATTTCTCTTGCTATCTAAATACTTAGATGTAACTATGGCTAGGAAAAGGCCTAGTGGAGCTATGGTATATGTGCCGAACATGTTTGCTCTAAACCAGTAGCTTACTGCTGGATTAAAGACCAGTAGTAGAGATGATATGCCAGCAACAAGATCATTCTTGAATGCCTCGCGAGATAATGCATAAGCTCCAGCAATCAGCGCAAGCCCCATTGCTACTGTAAACCACTCTAATCCTACACCTACTTTAGCTAGAGTGTAGGTCAATAGAGTCGGTAGTTTAAATAGGTTTACTCCGTTTGGATAAGCTAACCTATAGTTAATGAAGTCGTTAGTAACTGCGAAGTGTTTGTAAACTACTTTATGGAACCACGAGCAATTGTCATCAGCTATATTGCTATAGCTAACGAATACATACGATAGAAGTACTATTATAATGAGTGAGGCTACTAATAGTGTAAAGCCATAGATGTTCGCAATCTTATGGATCACACTAGTCACCCTTCAAGCTTCTTAAGCTCCTCTACTAGAAATAAAACCATTGCTAAAATACCCTTATGCTACTTCATGTAGTGAAAGTTGTTTTAGTTAAAGATATAAGTGTAGCCGGGGATTTGGACTACGCAGCGTCTCGTTTGGGAGGATGTATGCCGCCTAAGAAGCGTGTTTCCAGAGGTATAGCTGCGCAAATACTTAGCTTTGATACATTTAATAACTTCTTATTTAAACTATCTACAATAGCATTGATTATGACAACGCTCGCTATACTAAGTGAGTGGCCAAGTAGTTTAAGTTACTATGCTATCTTCCCAACAACAGTTGGTTATAGAGCCCTTGGCCTATCAACAATGGTAACAGCTTTTGCACTAATGTCTGTATTAATAGCGCTTCTATTGCCGAAGTATTTAAAGTACGTAGAGCGAGGAAGCATCATTGAAACCGATCTGGGGTTCACTCTCTTAGTATTAGCTTCAGTTACAGAAGTCGTAGCAGTGATTGTAATATTAGCTATATCACGCCCATAACTGAGGAAGCTAAAAGCCTTGTCTAATGAATAGAGGTCATGGATGCAGCGTTACCAGGGCCTATTCTTTAATTTCAATGTATATGCGATGTAGTTAGTTGCAATGTGTAGGAGAGCTATTGCTGCAAGCGATAATGCTATGAAGCTAAGATCGTTAAATATAGACAAATTTCCCAAAGCTAAATGGGTCAATGTAGCAAAGAGAGCGAAGTCCAATTGATCCAGTAGTGGTGCAGGATCACCTCTTCTTAATCCAAGCCTCCTCTTTATAAATGAGCCAGTTAAGTCTCCTAAGAGAGCTGCTGCTGATGCCGTTAACAACACTGGAATCAAGCTAGTGGAGTTAAAGTACGTTGATAGAGCTAGTGATGCCATATATCCTCCGAGTAAGCCTGTCGTCAACCCCTCCCAAGTCTTTCCATCGCCAAAGACTCTTTTCCCATCAATCCAGAGCCTTCCTCCATCGATAGGCTTTGATCCATTTATTAAGACAGGCATGGCGTTTGCAATCATGGGGGCTCCGTAGAATTTAATGAAGTTCTCTAAGAAAGCACTTAGTTCAACAAGGCTCAATCCATGTGACACCTTGACTACTTATTTCAAACAATACACGTTTCTCTCTAAAGTCACGTGGTTTCATTACTTTTAGAGCTCTCTCCCCATTGCTTTTAGTAAGTTGGAGGATTACGTCAAACCAGTACTCAAGTACTTTCATGCCGCTTGCAGCTACATCGCCTTCATCAATGGCCCGCACTTGAGCAGATGCAAAGACTACTCCTCTGCATTCCTCCGCCCACTTTCTCATCAATGAAGCGTTTAGCCCAAGTTTCTCTACGGAGTACTCTGAATATGCTTCAAGTCTATAGAGGGAGTTAATGCTATCAATGAAGAGGGCCTTGAAGTCCATGGACTTAAGTATTAAGGCCATTAAGCTATAGGCTATTTGTTCATCAAGTGAATAGACCTCTGTGAAAACAACGTTCTCATAGTCTTGAGCAACGCTAGCCACTCTAGCCATATACATTGATCCTTCAGTGCTTATAAATATAGATCTAAATCCATTTAGTGAAAGCCTTCTAGCGATGTGCAGCAATAAAGCAGTTTTCCCAGTGGCTGCTTCACCATAGACAAGTACTGTAACAGGCTCTTCCCCTATAACTGAATCAATGGAGCTACACCCAGTATAGTTCAATAGTTAAACACCTTACTTGAATTCCTCACTCAATAAGTTAGAAGCTGTAATGAATTAATAAGAGTACTGGTCATAGCTTAAGTGAAAGTTATTGATGGGTCCATAATGATAAGATCGTCATTTATCTACTGAAAAATTTATAAGGCATCTCAACTCCAAGAAGCATTAGTTAACGTGAATTATTATGAAGTGGAAGTTGATAAGCGTAAGAACAGGAGTTTGCAAACTATGCGGCTCAAAGAATGGAGCTATTAGTGCAGCTATCGGCGTATGTATAAAGTGCCTTAGGGAGAGGTTTAACGAAGCTAGATCCATAGTTGACGAGAGTAGGAGAACCCTAAGATCTAAATATAGCCTCCTCCCAGCCCCTCCTCAGGGCAGTGGATTAATTTGCGCTCTCTGCTCAAATAAATGCTCGATCCCTGATGGGGGCAAAGGGTATTGTGGAGTAATATACAATAACCACGGGAGGTTAAGTTATTTAACGGGCTCATTTAGAAAAGCGATAGGGCTGTACTACTATGATCCTCTTCCAACGAATTGCGTAGCAGACTGGGTATGTCCAGGATGTACAGGCGCTGGACACCCAAAGTACTCGCTTTCGCCAAGAGGGCCTGAGAGAGGATTCTACAACATTGCTGTATTCTATGGAGCATGCAACTTAGACTGCCTATACTGCCAGAACTGGGAGTATAGGGAAATGGCGTCGAGAGGAAAGCCAGAGCTATCAGTTGAAGACTTAGTTAGCGCAGTTAATGAAAGGACTACGTGTGTGTGCTTCTTCGGAGGAGATCCTGGTCCTCAAGTAGTCCACGCTCTTATGGCTGCAAGATCCATGGTTAAAAGAGCTAAGGAAATTGGATTAAAGGTATTCCGGATCTGTTGGGAGACTAATGGATTAATGAGCCCTAGGATAGTTAATGAAGTAGTTGAATTAAGTCTATCTACAGGGGGTGTAGTGAAAGTAGATGTTAAGGCGTGGAGCCCCGAAGTATACTATGCTCTTACAGGCAACTATGGTAGAGAGGTTTTTAAAACAATTGAAATAATTGCAGAAAGATTTAATGAGAGGCCTAAGCCCCCTTTACTCGTTATAAGTACTCTATTAGTTCCAGGCTACATTGATGAAGTTGAAGTTGAAGGCATTGCTAAGTTTATAGCTGAATTAAGTAAAGACATACCTTTTAGGCTACTGGCATTCCACCCAGACTACGCTATGAACGATCTTTCTCCTACGAGTAAGAGCCATGCTAGAGCCGCCTATAACATTGCCTTAAGGCACGGTCTAACTAACGTGAGTATAGGTAATTGGTGGCTTCTCAGGGACTACTAGGAGGAAGTACTTCCTCCTTAGTTATTAGCTTAAGTATTTCCTGAGAAGCATTTCTACTAATTACCTCTATTTTCTCATATAGTTCAACCTCAATGTTATTTACTTTAATTCTTCCATTAGCTACGTCAAAGTCTAAGACTATGTTAATTATAACATCCTTAGGTATTTGATACTTCTCTACAATAACGTTGTATATTACTGCATTAATGTCGGATAACTGTTTATTCACAGTCTTAGAACTTATTTCACCACTCCTATACTTTTCTCTTAAAACAGCGTTTACAACTCTCCTAAGCTTAATTGCGTAACCTCCGAGCCTTAATGGCCCTGTCTTTACTACAGGCACATTCTCACCAACTTAATAATTCCACTAGATGGTGTAATATTCGTATCGCTAGCTATAGCATCCATGCTTTTGTCATACTGCTTAACATTACTAATCCACAGCTTCTTTAATCCACAAATACATGGATTTAAGCATTTGTTTAAAATAGTTAAATTATAATACTCCGCGTTATTTCTAAGTTAATGGTGCAGATACATGAGCCCTCTGCATCCATGGATCCTCTGCTTAAGCTTCCATCAACTGAGGGAAGATATCAAAGCTCTAGTTGATAGGCACTCAATTCATGGAACTCCAGGGTGAATTCATTGAAGTATGATGCAGTTATTATAGGATCTGGGATTGGTGGCTATCCAGCTGCATCGTATTTAGCTAGTAGAGGTCTCAAAGTAGCTGTTATTGAAGAGCATTTAGTTGGAGGTGAGTGTACAAACTATGGATGTGTTCCAAGCAAAGCTCTCTATCACATAGCAGAGTCAGTTAAGGCTATTGAAAAGATCGGTGGTAGGGCTGAGTACAATTGGACAAACATGTTGGAGTGGGCTAAGGGCATTGTTAGTGAAGCCAAAAGAGGCATAGAGTACTTACTGAAATCTAAAGGAGTAGACATATATTATGGGAAAGGAGTTGTAAAGAACCCGCGTGAAGTTAAAGTAGTTTTAGAGGGTGAAGTGATTGAGCTTAAAGCCAATAAAGTGTTACTGGCGGTGGGAACGGATCCCGCTGATCTACCTAACATGAGGTTTGATAAGCAGGGGATAATAAGTAATAGAGAAGCCCTTTACTTAAGTGAAAAACCCGAGAGAATAATAATCATTGGAGGTGGTGTAGTAGGGGTTGAGCTTGCAAACATTTATTCAGCACTAGGCATTGACGCAACGATCATTGAAGTAATGGAGCACATCCTTCCCTTCACAGACAAGGACATAGCTCTGGCAGTTAAAATGCACTTATCCAATAGAGGCGTCAAGGTGCTTGAAAAAACAACAGCTATAAGAGCGGAGAAGCTTTCCAACGGAAAATACTGTGTAGAGCTTTCTACAGGTGAAAGACTTGAGGTAGACAAAGTTGTAGTAGCTGTTGGTAGAAAGCCTAAAACTAATGACATAGGCTTAGAAGCCATTGGAGTTGGGGTGGATGAGAAGGGGTTTATAAAAGTGGATGAAAGGCTTGAAACAAATATAGCAGGTATACATGCAGCTGGAGATGTTGTAGGAGGCCCTCTACTCGCCCACAAGGCTCTTCTTGAGAGCATTTCAGCAGCCATGTACATTGCAGGAGAAGAGGGGTTTAAAGTTAACTACAGACTAATTCCATTAACCATATTCAGCGGCCTTGAAGTTTCATCCGTGGGATTAACTGAAAGAGAGCTGCAGAGAATGAACATAAAGTATGTGAGGGTAAAAGTGCCGCTCTCCTTCCTCTCAGCAGTTAAGATAAAAGGTCATAGGAATGCTTTTGCAAAGGTATTACTCAATGAAGCGTTTAACGAAGTCTATGGAATTCACATAGTGGCGCCAAGTGCGTCGGAAGTGATATCAGCATACATGCCGCTTTACCTTGGAAAAGTAGCCTTTAAAGAGGCCTCTCATACACCATATCCACACTTAACAGTCTCTGAATCCCTAAGAGATCTTGCTGAATACATAGTGGGAGAGCCAGTGCATTTTTTAAAGAAATAAGTTAATACTGTAGCAAAGTTCTTTATTCATTGATGCAATGTTGTTGGAGGAGCTTACTTTTAATGCTATACAGTCACTTTGTTCTAAAAGCTCATTCCTAGATCACTCACTTGAGCTAACAAAAGTCGTCCCAATTCATTCAGTGCTCGTAGTGCAGAGGCCTTAAGGTATTCTTAAACGTCTTAGCTAGCGTAAGTCCAAGGGAAATGCATGGGGATATGAATGAAGCAATGAAATCAATCATTATGGAAGCTGAACTTCATCTACGCACAGGGCATAGTCTTTAAATAGTAAAGCAATGGCTGTAGAGAGCTCCTTAATGTATTAAAACCTGAGCTCGTTAACCTACTACTAATGGTGGGGTTTCTTATTGTCTAGGGTTGCAGTAGTCTTAGCTGGTGGTAAGGGCACTCGTTTAAGGCCTTTAACTGACGTTGTCCCTAAGCCCCTTATACCTATAGCTGGAAGAACTATTATTGATTACATAATTGAGTGGCTTAAGCTCAACGGCTTCACTAAGTTCATTGTTGTAGCTAAGTACCTTGGAGAACAGATCATTGACCACTTCAAGCACTCAAGTGAGGTAAGAGCGGAACTCCTTGATTCAAAGGATACTGCAGATGCTGTTAGACTAGTGGCAGGTGAAATAAGTGAAGAACACTTCCTAGTGTCTATGGGTGATGTTCTTTGCAATGCTGACTTCAATGCCTTTTATGAATACCATGTTAGAAGAGGAGATGTAGCTACCATAGCTCTTAAGGAGGTAGATAACCCGCTTCCCTACGGACTCATATTAATTGATGGAGATAGTAGAATAACGTTGTTTACAGAGAAGCCTAAATCAATTGAACTACTGATCCTGAATACAGCTCACCTTAAGTTAAGGAGTAAGAGCCTTTACTCAAACTTAGTTAACGCTGGATTCTATATGTTTAACTGGGATATACTTAGAGTACTTGAGGAAAACAATGGATTAATGGATTTTGGCAGACATGTATTTCCATATCTACTTGAGGAGGGCTACAGAGTCAATGGCTGGATCATGGGTGAAGCTTATTGGGAGGATGTAGGGCGGGTAGAGAGCTTGAAGAAAGCAACGTGGGATCTATTGGATGGAAGTATAGCTGGCTATAGACCTCTAGGCGAAGAATATTCTCCAGGGGTGTATGTAGGCAGGAGAGCGCGTATAGATGGAACAGTTATTCCACCTGCTTACATAGGTGAAGAAGCTGTTGTTGAGTATGGAGCAGTAGTAGGCCCATATGTTTCACTGGAGAAGGGCTCCATAGTTAAGGCTGGAGCTAGAGTTTCATACAGTATTCTGTGGAGGAATAGCCTCGTTGGAGAAGGCTCAGCAATACATGACTCAATTATAATGAATGATGCAGCTGTACTCAGAGGAGTTAAGGTAGTGCATTCAATAGTGGGTTCATTCAACATAGCATCAGCGAACTTAAGTGAGGCAGTAATTGAACCCAGGGGTGGTTGAGTTGGTCTATAAATTCATTAGAGGGAGAATAGTTGGTGTACCTAACTTAGAGCTAACTCCTGAAGATGCAGCTAATATAGGGAGCGCTATTGGCTCGTGGTTTAAGCCTGGCTCAGTTGCAATAACTGGGAGAGATTATTACGCTAGCTCAAGGATGATAAAGAGAGCTCTGACGTCTGGGCTTATGAGCGCTGGCGTAGAAGTATTAGATCTCCATGCCTCTACAGTTGGAGAAATATCGTTCAGTATAAAGAGGTTTGGGGCTAGGGGAGGGGTCTCAATAACTTATTATCCAGTGTATAAGGATCACGTGCAGTTGAGAGTGTTTTCCTCTCCTGGAGTAGAGCTTGTAGGAGATGAATTGCTGAGTGCAGTGAAGGGGGATTGTAGGAGAGTGAAGCCACAGGAGGTTGGCTGGCTTTCCTACGCTGAGTACATTCACCAAATTTATATATCTGCATTGCTAGCATTTATTAATGCAGATTTAGTTGGATCAAGGAAGTTCAATATAGCCGTTTCAACAAGCCATGGCCCCAGTGACTTGATACTACCTGAGTTGCTGAGCCAGCTCCACGTTGATGCAATTGTTTTAAATAGCTCAAGGAGTATTCCACAAGGCTATGAGTATCCACTTGTAGAGGAAGTGAGCAAGGCGTCTGAAGTAACTCAAGCTGCTGGATTAGACTTTGGAGCTGTGATTAGTAATGACGGATCATCTATTTCCATAATTGATGGAGGCGGCAGAGTGCTTTTAACTGAAGAAGTTGTTGTAGCTTTAAAGCCCTTAATTCAAGTGAACTCAAGCATTATTGCTTCAAGCGATGTCTTTAGCACTGTGGATGTGGAGTTAAGTGATTTAGGGGTTTTAGTTAAGAGAACCGGGGTTCTTGAAGGAGCAGTATTAAAGGAGGCTTCTAAAGCAAGGCCTTTCGTAGGTTTTACTAGCGTAGGAGAGTTCGTGCACCCGCTATTTAGCTTAGGCTATGACGCTATACTCACTTTACTAAGGATCCTGGAATCACTAGCTACATCTGATAAAAAACTGTCTGATTTAATAAGTAAGTACTCTACAAATGGCTACTTAGAGTACGTTATTGGAGACAACATTCTAAATGTAAGGAACTCTATATGTGTAGAAGAAGTCTACTGTAGAAGCATGATAGGTGGATACAGGCTGAGGATAAATAATGTAAATACAGTATTACTTCATGATACACTTAGCAACGGAACTAGAGTACTTGTAGAAAAAGTTCAGGGATACGAAGAAGTAATTAAGAAGATAAAAAGCCTCCTCAAGTAGCTCTTCGACATTAAATGAGTCAACTATTCATAAGACTTTAAGAACTAAAAACCCAAACCACTTCACTAGGTATAGCAAGCAGCGGGGGTGCCCGAGCATGGTCAAAGGGGTCGGGCTTAGGACCCGATGGCGTAGGCCTGCGTGGGTTCGAATCCCACCCCCCGCACTTATTTAAACTTTATTAGCGCCGTAGAACCTTGACTCACTTCTCTTCCATGAGCTAAGTAATTTCTTTACAGTAAGAGAAATGGCTTTAGTTAGTGTTTGGTTTATTTTAAGTAACTCAGCACTCGGCATATTGACTTCACGTATTTAACCCCCTAAGCAAAGTATATTAATGGCCGCGGGTAGGGCCTCTCTACCCTCAATAAGAGGGTAAGGGCCAGATAAATCCCGTGGAGGAGCTGCTGCATCCACTAACCCCCATGCCATACAATGAACTCCGCCCCTTGGGGCCTGTAGTGGCGGAGCTCCTCTCGGAGGAGAGGAGTTAACCGCCTTAGCTAGGGGAACTAGGCCAGGCCCGGAAGGGAGCAACCTAACCCTGGCTACAGGCGTTCAAGGGTTAACGGAGCTGAGGAAGGCATGGAAGGGCTCTAGTGGGCTATGCAACAGCTCTTCACGGGAGGCCGCGGCCAATTAGCTTAAAAGTTAAGTACACATAAATACCCTGCGTCAATATAACTCAATAGAGCCGGGGTCGCCTAGCCTGGTAGGGCGCCGGCCTGCTAAGCCGGTGGGGGAAACCCCGCGCGGGTTCAAATCCCGCCCCCGGCGTTCAGTTATCTGAGTCCAAATTTTCTCCCACCTTATTAAGCCCGGAAATAATGAGTTTGATGTGAGGCGTGAGATCTATAGGGGAAGAGGCTTGAGCACTACAAGCGGATTATAGCTCGATTTAGTGCAGATAGTGAAATAACGTTCTGCTTCCTAGACTACCTCCTTAGCCAAGGAGAGCTCTTCTGCCACGCTTCTCAACGATCCTCTAAGCTTGTTAGCTAACTCTATGCACTCACCCTTGGAGTAGCATCCTCAGTTAATGTAGTGGAAGGCAGACGCTGCTAGCGATGAGGAAGCATTATTTCACTCAGCTTTGTTTCAACATGCGTTAGTAAGGCAGATAGTATCTGCTTTAAGTCCCCATTCAGGAGGGGAAGATAGTTCCACATAGACTTAGGCTTAGGAAGGTATTTTAAAACTAATTAATAAACAATTCTTGCCTTACGACGCTTCAAGAATAGCAGTGTAAGTATGGCTAATGGCACTATTACTAGGGTTGCTAGAAAAGGCCATACTTGCTCATACCACGGTTCCTCCAATATGGTTATGGAGAAGTCTATCGTTTTTGTAACGTTATCGCTTAACCCCATTATAGTTACAACGTATGTTCCTTTCTCCGCGGCTGGACTCACTTCAATAATGAGTGTTGTTAATAGTGGAGGTATAACTGTTTCTTCCTCAAATCGCCAGATAACTCCTTGAGGTGCATTTATAAGAGTTAGTGCAACACTTCGAGGCTGCTCTCCAGTGTACTCAATGTGAACACTAACTGTTGCAGAGCTTCCCTTATAAACATGTATACTGCTGGGATTAACTAAAATAGTGAAATCAAAGGCTTTTGCAAATGTAGCCAATAGGTATGTTGAACCGCGAATAAATACTGTAGTGGGATTCGCTAATTCATCATAAATAGATCTCGTTGTAGTTGTTGCAGCCCATTGTTTAAAGACGTAGCTTGGGTTTGGTATAGCCTTTATAGTTATATGTGATTCATAGTCTACCCAGTACAAGCCGGGTGGGGGATTAGTTGTGCCTTTACCTGCTTCAGCTCCTATACCTAATATGTACTCGATGTGGTAGATTTGAGTAATGTTTTTAGGTTCTGTAACCGCTACGCGGGCGGATTGTGGATTATGACTAGCATATCTCTTGTCTTCTATAGCTGAATTTACGAATTCAACGTACGTGAAAGTATGTTCTGAATCTACATCCCACCAGAAACTAACTGGGAGTTCACTGGGTCTATAAGACAAGCCGTCTATTACAATAACAGTTCCTACAGCGTCGAAATCTAAACCCTCTGCTGAGAAAACCCACATATACTGAGTCTTATAGCTAGCTGAAATAAAGCCTCCACTAATTGGTGCTGCGATAAGCCCACTTCTCCCAAACCATAATCCGCTCGCTGACTCCCAGACATATCGTTTCCCTGCAGTAATTGAGGGAATAATAGGTATCCACTCATATACGTGTGTTGAGCCAACAACCCACGTGAAGCTTACGGGTAGATCTTTTAGAGAGTAGTTTACAGCATCAACAATGAGTATTGGTGTGTGTGGAGAAATATCGGAGCCCAATCCGCTTACTGAAAATGTAACTTCAACGATCTCCTCTCCGGCTTTAACAACGCTAGTTGTTATTGACTGAGTAGTACAGCAAGTAATAGCGATCAAGAGTATTATTGGGATTAAACCAAAGTACTTCATGTATACTACCGGTTACACTAGTGTCTTATAGCTCCCTATTCAACCTTCTCTTCATCATTTACTAATTGTTAGTAGACTGTAGGAGCCTCCCTCCATAGATATTTAGGCCAGCTTTTCTATGCACTCACAAAGCTTATCTACTCCGCACTTTTTAAGACTCTTTAGACGCTTAAACCAAGCTTCTCAGCCTTCACTACGTCCTCGGCATAAATGCATTCTTTGAGTTTTTAAGGTTTAGCTTCGTTTTCAGCAATTTTCTCGATAACTCCAGCTTTGCCAATGTTTTTAACGTTTTCGTAGTCTCCACGAGATAGCAGTTAGCCCTCTAATCATCCTCCCTCAAGTTTTAAAACTAAAACTTTCTCTAGCGTATCTTACGAGCTATTATGTGGTTTCTGCAGCAAGAACTTCTACTGCCGTGTTCTACATTATAGCCACCTCGTTTTCAGCGTTACCTATAACATTAGGGGCTACTTTAAGATCAGTAGGATGCTGCAAGTATAGTTATAGCAATAGCGGCACTTACAGCTAGTAGTAATGTTAGCAGGTAGCTCGCGTACTCAGATGTGTAGATTGTTACTAGCGTCACTAGCACTCTCAGTTACAACTATGATAGTGTTCCTCTACTTATTAGCTAAGTGCATAGTACAAGTGGAAGAAGATGAAGTAGACCGGAGGCGATTAGCCTCTATCAAAGGCTTCTTCAAGGGGCTACTAAAGTTTACGCACATACTACCATTTTGTTTGCCGTTGGTGCTTTATATCCATGCTTACATAGGTGTTCACGTACTATCCCACGCCTCTTGCTCCACAGTCGTGGACGTATCCTCCGCTGGAACATGTACGGTGCTGCTTGAACAGCGTGCAGCAATAGCTTTCACATACTTTGAGAGCCTCTCAGGAAGCTAGGGGAGCGTAGGTGGAACGTAGTCTGTATCTGTTGGAATAGGATACAAGGACAACGTGCTGCTGGGAAGCGGCATGGGCAGGGAGGTGCAAGGCGTCCCCTACTATTACATAAGCATTACATCCACAAGTTCCATTTAAGTTACGCTAAAGTCAGGTTGCGTCCTGGAGTGTCTGATAACATTAGAGGGGTAATGGTCATGGATGTAGGTGGCATACCCTATGCTGTTGAAGTAACTAGCGTAGTTTTCCACATAAGGTATGTTCTACCCTAGTCATAGTGCAGCACCCTATAACAATAATGGTTAAAAGCTGGGTTAGTGAAGGCCTTTAATTAATCGTTCAGTTTACGCCAAGTAAATAGGCTACAACGCGACTAGCGCCATGGTTTAGTGTTTTTCAGTGGACTAGCTTTACAAAACGCGTTAGAAGTGGTGGCTATAGAGCTCCTTTATACTCATTGCTCAATGCATCTGAGAGCAATATACTCACGATGCTGTAATTGCACTAACCTATAGACATTACGGCATTATTATACTTCCTCAATTAGCGGAAGTTCCTATGTTGCACTAATTATAGCCGTTCTTAAATTAGGGCGCTGTCATGGGATCAACTGATGTTGCATAGCTTCGTGGACTATTATGTAATGCGACTCAATGGGTCCTCCACTCTACTAAGCCAGCGGGGATTTACGCAGGTTTGAATTCCACATCTAGCACTGCATTTCTGTCTAACAGCTTACAAGAGTTGCCTTCATGTTTTAACGTGAATTGTAGAAGTACTTGAATTACTTAATGTTTTTATGCTTGAAGAACCTATTTTCAAAGTAGTTAATTGGGGCTGTGGGCCCTCGCGCTATTGGGCTCGATGGCTACCATGAATCCACGGGGATACCCAAGTCCCTGTAGGCGAGGTGGAAGACCCTGAATATGAAAGACATAAATGGAAGTCCAGGGGCAAAGGGTGTATGATGTGAGTATAGAGTACGCAGAGTTGCTGTTCAGACGTGCGAGAATGTATCTTGAGTCAGCTGTAGTCAACTTTTCTAGTGGCAGATTCGATGTTGCTGCAGTAGAAGCCGAAATAGCTGCTCAACTGGCTTTAAAGGCCTTGATAGCTAAGCTAGGGTTTGAGCCTCCTCGCGCACATGCTATAAGGCAACTGCTATCGTTTGTAATAGACAACAGACTATTGCAAAACGAGATTTTAGAAGACATTAAGAACTTCATTAAACACAATCGCGAAAAGCTCATAGTACTCGAAAGAGCGAGGGCTGCAGGTCAGTACAGCGGGCTGCAGGTTGATCGCGATGAAGCAGAGATCTCGGTTAGCTGTGCTAAGGAGGTGTTAAGCGTTGTCGAGAAGTGTTGGAAACTCATTGCTTAACAGGATGCGTATATTGAGAAACTGGCATGTCATCGCAGATAGAGTAGCCGGCATAGTGAGCCAGCGTATACCTAGTGTAGAGGTATATGCTTTTGGCAGCATCGTAGAGGGCAAAGTTACTGGAGCCAGCGACATAGACTTACTCATAGCTGTACCCGATGACCACGATGAGCTAGAGGCATACATAGAGCTCTCCAAGATGCTGGAAGAGCAGCTGGGTAGCACTGCCTACATTGTAGACCTCCACGTAGTGTGTAAAAACAATATAGATAAACCACCATATAAGTGGTGGCTTGGAAAGTCAATTAGGATTCTGTGAATCAGTATCTAGGCTGCGAAGCTATTGAGAGGGTCGCGAGTTAAATATTTCGACGCGAGAAAGACGTTGCTGTGCCTGCATTGCAGTGCTAAGCTAAAGAATAGTGGTAGAGTCCTTAGCTATAGCCAGTGGGGGTTATGATTTTTACTTAATATACCCATAGTCTATAATTTTTCCACGAGAATTCCGCGAACTCCAATGTTATCTTCTCCCCAGCGATCTTGCCTTCTTCCAGCCTTAAAAGGTAGGGGTTCCTAAAGGAATGCTTAAGGCTACGTTCCCTAACTTAAGCCAGCTTTAGCTTTGCATTCAGTCACCTATCGGATGTCCGTAAACATGATCTACTTTTACTACCATTAATTAAAGTGGAAGGGTAGGGATTTTAATAAATGGATAATGTCTTACTCTAGGGTAGCTTTATTGAAGATCTCCGCGGCAACTATGACGAATGCTGTGGACGCAATCACGAGTACTGTTGTTTCTATCGTAGGTGTTAGACATGGATGCACGTCTCTTAATATTGAAACACCTGTTAAATGATACCTACATAGATCCACAGCATATGTTAGCGGTGATACTAGAGCTATTATTCTCATCCACTCAGGTGCCATATTTAGCGGAAACATTGCTCCACTCAGTATCGTCATTGGCATTGTTATAGCACCTACGATGAGCTGAAAGCCCTCCGGACTTTTGATCGCGGATGCAATCGCTATGCCTAGCGATGTAAAGCCTAGCCCCATGATGAGTCCTGTTATAACTATGTACGGTAGTGAAGCCAGATCTAGTTTGTCTGTTAATATAAAACCTATTGCAAGCATTACTATTGCATTAAAAGTAGAAGTCAAGGCATCTCCCAGCGCTCTACCTAATATTGTTAATGACCTCGAGACCGGTGCAATAAGTACTTCTTTTAAGAAACCGAATTGTTTATCCCAGATAACTGATATTCCGCCCATAAAACTTGCTTGAAATATTGATATTGCATACATTGCGGGTAGTAGAAAAGCTAAGTAGTCTAATCCTTTTAATATGAATCTCGAAACGGGGTTCAGCGCGCTAGCCATTCCAAGACCAAATAGAACCAGCCACAATATATTGTTTAAGAATATTCCTATGATTCTAGACCTAGCTCTCATAAATCTCTTTACCTGCCTATACATCATAACGTATATTTGCTCTATCATATTGCATCACCTTGTTCTAGCCCTATGGATCATTCTTGCAAAGTCCACGAATCCCCCTTCGCTATCTCTAATTTCTCTTCCCGTTAGATGTATAAACACGTCATCTAATGTAGGTCTTCGATAATTGACTTCCTTTACTTTTACCTTGAGTTTCTCAAGATATTTTAGTATTTCTGGTACAGCCTCTGAAGCTTTCTCAACTTGAAGGGCTAAAACATTGTCTTGAATATGCTTACAACTCCAAACATCTGCCAATTGTAAAGCACGGCATATGCCTTCATTATTGTCTCCATAGAGCTTTACATACACTACATCCGATCCGACCCTGGATTTGAGATCATCTACAGTGCCTAAAGCTATTATTCTTCCACGATCTATGATCGCGATCTTGCTGCAGAGGGCCTCTGCTTCGTCCATATAGTGTGTTGTTAGAAATATTGTTGTTTTATATTCTCTATTTAGTTCATTTATGTATTCCCATATATGAACTCTAGTTTGGGGATCTAAACCTATTGTTGGCTCATCTAGAAATAAAATTCTAGGTATGTGTATTAAGGCTCGAGCTATTTCTAGCCTTCTTCTCATGCCACCCGAATACTTTCTCACGGGTTTATCTTTATACTCATGTAATTCAACAAATTTTAAAGCCTCTTCAATTCTTTCACGGAGACTCTGACCCCCTAATCCATAGAGTCTACCGTGGATGTATAAGTTTTCGTAGCCAGTCAACTCTTCGTCTAGTGATGGGTCTTGAAATATTATTCCAATGATTTTCCTAACTTTCTGAGGTTCTCTGACAATATCGTAACCATCTACGGTGGCTTTTCCCGAAGTTGGTTTTAATATTGTTGCAAGTATGTGAATGGTTGTCGTCTTTCCAGCTCCATTAGGGCCGAGGAATCCAAAGATCTCTCCTTCTCTAACTGTAAAACTTATTCCCTTTACAGCCTCAATGCTGCCATATCTTTTCGCTAGATTCTCGACAATTATGGCTTCTTTCATCGCGCCATCATCTCGAGTAGATCTTGAGTCTCAGTTCTTCCAATGTGTTAGTAAAGACATCTATTTGTTTCTTCAGTAATTGAGTCTCTTCGGGTGTAGCTTTAGGTAGAAGTTCTATGATCTTGCGAATTGATTCCATTAATTTAGCTCCTCCAAGTTCATTGAATGTTTTCACGCCTTTTGCAATGTTTTTAATGAAGTCTACTTTACTGGAGTTCTTGTTTAGAAACTCTAAGCCTTTGTCAGTGATCTTGTATATCTTTAAGCTCTTTTTACCTCTGTAGGCGATGTGTGTAAATTCTATAAATCCATCTTTTAAAAGCTTACTTAGAACTGGATATAGAATTCCAGGAGATTTAGGTACATGGAACTCCTCTTCTATTCTCTTCATGAGTTCGTATCCGTGAGCAGGTCCCCTAGAAAGCACATGCAATACCATGAGAGCGGTATTAAACTTGATTTCGCGATACTCTCTCAACACTTATTCACCAAGATATATCTATAGATATATTTTTATATATTTCAGTCAGTTTAAAAACTTAACAGTGTGCAGCGAAAACCCATAGGTGTTATACTGTGAAAATTGCTTTAGTAAGTGACTGGTATTATCCAAAAATTGGCGGCGTGGCTTCGCATATGCATAATTTAGCAGTGAAGTTAAAAGAGAGGGGACATCAAGTCTCCATTGTTACAAACAACCGGCTAACTGGAAAGGAAGAGGAGTTGAGAAAGCGAGGTGTAGATCTATTGAAGGTCTCCGGGGTCATAGACCCCGTATTTAATGTTAACCTCACTTACAGCTTGAAGTCTTCCAAAGAATTAACGAAGTTCCTCGAGGATTTTGACGTAATTCACTCACACCATGCGTTTACCCCACTCTCATTGAAGTCCCTAAAAGCGGGAAGAGAGTTGGAGAAAGCTGCTTTGCTCACAACGCATAGCATTTCGTTGGCTTATGATTCTCGTCTCTGGGATGTCATTGGGCTCACTATACCATTATTTTCAGAATACCTAAAATACCCTCACAGAGTCATTGCAGTCAGCAAAGCTGCTGAAGCATTCATAAGGCACTTCACAAACATCCCTATTTCAGTAATACCTAATGGAGTTGATACAAGTGTATTCCGACCGGTGAGAAATAAGGATGCCGTTAAGGCCAAATTCGGGGTCTCCGGCAAAGACGTGGTCTTGTATGTAGGTAGAATGAGCTATAGGAAGGGTCCGCACGTGCTCTTAAATGCCTTTGCAAGTATCGATAACGACAAGGCCGTTCTTGTAATGGTGGGCTCTGGCGACATGTTACCATTCCTTAGAGTGCAAACAAAGTTTCTGGGGATAGAGGACAAAGTTGTATTCATGGGCCATGTTCCCGACGAAATCCTTCCAGAAGTGTATAGAATGGGGGACATATTTGTAATGCCCTCTATAACATCCGAGGCCTTTGGAGCAGTGATCTTAGAGGCGATGGCTTCAGGTCTTCCAATAGTGGCAACTGCAGTTGGGGGGATTCCCGAAATTCTTGAAGAGAGTGATGCGGGGCTTTTAGTCACCTCTGGCAATGAGTTAAAACTTAAAGAAGCGATCTTAACTCTACTAAGTAATAGCTACCTCCGCGATTTATATGGAGAAAATGGAAGAAAGACCGTTGAAGAGAAGTACTCTTGGGATAAGATAATTCCGAAAATCGAATCATTATATAAGGAAGTCATAAGTGAAATCCCCTCTTTTAGAAATTGAAAGTTAGCTTTGTGGTTTAGTAGTTCTTGTATTTTTCTGCTGCTCCAACAATTAGTGTCTGAATATAGGCTTATTCACTAGGGATCGTATTGATGTATATAAGAGCGCAGCGTATCTCCTTACTCCACGATCTCTTGACTAAAGTACTTATGTCGAGATAATGCATGATTATACATTGATTTAACGTTTCCTTAATTACCTTAGGGAAGCACTTAAACCCACTTTCCCTTCATCCACTTAATTTTATCAAATTCCGCGTCCTCTGATGCTATAGCGTTAACACTGTTTCCCTTCATGTCCCCAAGTGGAGGGTGTCTGAGGGCTTAGCGTCATGTATACCTACGCCTGCCATAGTGTTTAAGTATATGAGGGGTTGCATCTATGAAGACTTTCACTCAAACTCCTCCTCGAGATAGACTCTACTTAGCTTACCTAGCTTAGGCTCACTTTTACTTCCAATTCCCTTCAGTACTTCAACGTGCTTTATAAATGCTGCCTTCAGCTCATCGATGTCAACCCCCTCTTAATGGGCCTAAGCAGTATTCCATCTCTAATTTCTAAAGCAAGTTCATCATCTTCCTCCATTCCTAAAGCATTACATATGGCTTTACGCAAGATCAAGTATCCTTTTTACTAACCATTAGCTTTTGAATTAAACAAGTTCACCTATAGGCTAAAACTATTCTCAAAGCATTTATTGGTGCTTTAATGCTATGTCGTTCATATTGAATGCTCTGTTGCATATATAGCAACTTTATTAAACTCCCGGCATTCTCAGTTCCCCTTTATGGACATTAGATACTTACTCTAATTGTTTATTTTAGTGTAAAATATAGCTATAGAGCTGAGAGCCAGCGCTAATGAGGAGTAATTGATGAATGGTGCTAGAGAGAGTAAAGCATTAATAATAGCTGGATATGGTGGACACTCTGGCTATGCATTTGCTATAATCCATGAGTTACTACAGCTTGGTTTTAAGAAGAGCCTTGTGCTAGTAGCTGAAGGATATGGTTTTTTAGTTGAGAAGTTTAAACCTTATGGAGAAGTAGTTGTCCAAGCTTTGCCGCGGAGGCCTGGAGAACCTTTGTATCGAGGAGTTCACAGATGGTTTAAAGCATTTAATCAGTCATTAAAGCTCTTAATGAAGCACAAGGTTACAGCTGTTTTTGCAAGCGGTTCAAACTTCTCACTACCACCATCTATCGCTTCAAGGATCGTTAGTAGAGCTAAGCTATACACTGTTGAGGCCATAGAGCGCTTTACAAAACCATCTAAAGCAGTCAAGATACTCGGGAAAATAGGTGCCACAGTCTTCCTCCACTGGGAGGAACAGCTTGAAATGTATCCAAAGGGGGTAGTTGTGGGACCTGTTTACGAACCCCCCCTCTATGAGCCTAGAGATGAAGGCTATGCATTAGTTACTACAGGAACCCTTGGCTACAAGGAATTATTTGATGCAGTGGAGAGACTAGGTCTTGAAAGAGTTGTACTACAGACGGGTGACGTTAACCCAGAGCCCTACATTAATAGAAATCCACGCTGGATTGCCTTTAAGTACACAAGCGATATCCATAGATGGATAGCTGGAGCAAGCCTCGTCATAACGCAACAGGGGTTAACAGCAGCTATATCTAGGCTAGCTTATGGAAAGCCAACAATTATAGTTTGGAACCCCCGCGTATCTCTTGGAGCCGTGAAAAATGATGTAAGGATTTATGCTGAAAAACTTGAAGCCCCCTTTATAGATGAAGTAGAGCTACATGCCCTCAAGAAAGCAATGGACTCTGTAAAAAGCGCTAGGAAAGCCTTCTCTAACGGCAGCCGTAAAATAGCTGAAACCATGCTTAAACAGATCACTAATGCATGGTTCTCCCCCAAGTAGTTCCCAAGTAATTAAGGATCTGTATTAATCAACTTCTCTATAAAGCTACGGCAGTAAGCGTGGTACCGCGCTTCATTAAGAGATCTAATGCAAGTAGTCTTGATGAATGTGGAAACTAAAGCATTGCCATACTTATAGATGCACACTAGGGAGAGGAAGCTAGTCTTAAGGCAGTAATGCGAGTATGAGTATTATGAGGGTAGCTGTACTAGTGATATAACTTATGAGTGGCTTTTTCAACAACTCCCTTAGTGCTTGACCTCCATCAGTTATAAATAATGGCACTGAATTTATTGCCCCGAGGCTGAAGTTAACTATGTATAGCCAGTACATTATTAGGGCAAGCGCTAGTGCTGCATGGACTCCAATTGATTCAGCTATAGACTTATTTGGAGCAAGCTGTACTACTTCAATACCTATTCTACTTCCAGCAGGCTTAGTGAAGCCAATGATTTCCTCAGCGCCATTAGGCCAGATGACTTTAATTAACACATCTTTAGCTTCACTAACGTTGGCGGCTCTACTTAACGAGTCAATAGTCGCTGGCTCACCATTTATTTCAGTAATTATAGTGTATGGTCTTAAGCCAATTGATTCAGCTATACTGCCGGCCTTCACATCTAATATCAATAAGCCACTTGAGTTAATAAGCAGCGGCAGTGTCAGTAATGCGATTAGACCTAGTGCTACGTTTGAAGCAGGTCCAGCCATTAAGGAAAGAACTTTTGACTTAACATTAGCATTGTTATAGGATTCTTCATCTAGCTCAATAAATGCTAGTGGCAGTATTGCCACTAATGCAAACCCCGCTTTCTTAACTCCAATGCCCCTAGATCTAGCTACAATAGCGTGGCTGAATTCATGTATTGAAGCAGCTAGAGCTACGGCTAAGACGAAGAATAGTAAGTCCATGCCTCTCACGTTTAATCCAGGTACAAGGAGCTGTGGCTTAAGTTCTTCAGGAATCATAATTAAACCTACCCTAGCTGCAGCTGATGAAATCATGGTTACGTAGAATGCATATACACTGTACAGCGCTAGTGGTATTGAAGCATAGCTAATTACTGAAGCCAGCTTACTCTGCCTAGGGCTATAGGGCCTCCTATAGACTAACGCTACTCCATAAACTAACTTTAATTCACGCTTGTTAAACCACTCTTTCTTCAATGAGTAAGCTATGTTTACACAGAGCCAGAAGGAGGCTAAGCCAATTGTAAATACTATGAGCTCGCTCAAAGCACTTCCCACAGCTTAAAGTATTAAACTACTGGAACTACCTTTAAAACCTGTAATCTCAGTGAAAAAGCCTGTAGGCCGACTACCTATGGTTAGAGAGAAGGTAGCTAGAGCTCCAGAGTATAGAGAAGTAGTGTATGATGAGAGTAGGTGGATGCTTTTAAAGAAATTAAGAGAAGAGGCTCAGAGAATAATGATTGCTCTAGCTAGCAGTGGATTAGAGTCCTACGTACATGGGAGCATAGCTAGAGGAGACGTATGGGAGGGCAGCGATATAGATGTAGTATTGCTAACTCCTACTCCAAGCTATAGAGTTGAAATATCTCTAGAGTCTTCAGGCTACGTTATTAGAGATAAGTACATAGTTATGGCTACTCCAGGGAGTACTCCTAAGGCATACTTACTGTTAGATGAAGCCGGCAAGAGAGTAGTTAGCTTCCCGCTATTAAAGTTGCAGAAGAGAGAGAGTGAGTTCTACTACTTTAGTGGAGTAATTGGGTTAAGTGAGCTTTTAAAGGGAGTTAGAGTTCCTGGAGTAGATAAGAGGCTTGTACTCATAGAGCCAACGCAGAGAGGGCATAGAGAGGCCCCAGTAATAGGTTTTGAGTCAAGAGTAGCTGAAGTACTGAACATAAGTGTAGATACTGTTTTAGAGAGAACTAGAGTTCTCACAAGAAGGGATGAAATAGGCCGTACAGGAGTATTCATAAAGCACCGTGTGATAAGTGAAGCATCAATTGAGGAAGCATTAAATGAGCTAGCTGAGAAAAACCAGTGGGTTAGGAGGATCTTTATTGAACGCTCCTAGAAAACTGTACTACAGCCTTAGGACAGGTTATGTAATTGGCTCCCTTCCCCCTGGGTGCAGATATTGTATACTTGGAGGAAAAATAGTGATCTTCATAACTGGCCTATGCTTAGACAACTGCTGGTATTGCCCAATATCTAGGGAGAAGTTTGGGAGAAAAACGATCTACGTTGATGAAGTTAGAGCTGCTAGTTACAGCGACGTAATCGATGAAGCATATAGAGTAGGAGCTCTTGGAGCTGGGATAACTGGAGGAGACCCCATAATACCTCTTGATGTTACAATCAATATGATTAGGTTACTTAAGGACGAGTTTGGAGAGGGATTCCACATACACCTTTACACCACTGGCAGACTTATTGATGATAACGTTTTGGAAGTGCTTGAATCAAGTGGATTAGATGAGCTCAGAATACATCCCTATAAAGCTGAGTACATAAGAGTTATTGAAAGAGCCATTGAGTATAGCTTCGACGTAGTTGTTGAAGTACCGTTCATACCGCTACGTAGCTATGTGAACTACATCAAGGATCTTTTAATGAAGCTTGATGGAGTTGGAGTTAACTATGTAAACATAAATGAATTCGAAGTATCTGATTCAAATGTTGAAGCAACGTTGCTAAGAGGCTTAAAGCCCCTGGGCTTTACTCTTGAAGGCATAGAAACTCCCGCAATAGAGTTCGTTAAGTGGGTCTTAGAGACCGTTAAGAACTTAAACGTTCACTACTGTACAGTAGAGTTCAAAGACAGAGTTCAATATAGGCTGAGGATGGTTAGGAAGGCTTTAACAGTATTTGGACTCCATGAGGCTCCAACAATAAACGGCACTTTGATAAGTGTAGAGACATTTAATGAAGTTCAGGATCATACTATAAGGTTCAATGACAGGAACTACTTAATTATGGGCAAGCCCCTCCTCAAGAGCAGGAGCATTAAAGGAGTCTTAAGGGAATATTATCCAGGTGGAGAAAGTGAAGCACTCTACGAAAGAGACGTGTTATATTAGCTTCTAGCTTCACGATGCATTAGTGAATAACGCAGGATCGCTATGACTCCGCCAAATGACTCCACTTGGGCTTCAACACTGCTTCCTCTAGGAACTATAATTACCTCAGAGCCCTTAGCATAAGCTTCTTCAATTAATTTCAATAACCTCCCCCTTTCCTCGTCATTGCTTGTCTTTAGAGAGCTTTCAGATACAAGCAATGTTTTTACAGCACTACTTATAACTGCTTCTTCAACTTCTCTTAACCCATAAGCTACCATGGATTCACTTATTTGGAGTAACTTAGTGAATTCATTGAATGCTTTCTCAGCCTTCATTAACTCAACGTCTTTTAGTGCGCTAATAACAATATCCCTTTTGCTTAGCTCAAGGAGTCCTGCGTAACCTCCCATTGATGTAGAATCGTAATGCAGAAGTACTTTTCTATGGATCTTCTCAAGCACCTTATTGCCAATTCTATGTTTTAACTGACCTGGCCCTCCAACGATTACTACGTTGACTCCATGCCTGTCGACAAGCTCTATAATTGAGTCAGCAGCTTTACTTAAGTAGTTCTCAAGTTCTTCTTCAAAGCTAGGGCTGTCTTTTCCAGGCAGATGGGAGTATAACTCAAGTAGCTTTTGTAAACCCTGATTGGTTAGCAAGGCCACTCCAATTTCCTCATAGTCTATTGCTACTAACAGCACATTTTCCCTGGAGCTAGAGGCTTTCTCCAACCTATTTAACAATACTCTAGGCCACTTCTCTTTATACAATGCTACTATTGAGCCTATGCCCATGCTTAAAGCATGGTGTTTGCCTATGACTCCATATTCATCAGGTCCCTCTACAACTACTCCTTTCACTCTAAGTTTATCGCTGAACTGCTGGTACTCTACTTCTTCAACTCTTATAGCTATATTCATTGGGATCCTCCTGCTCTCACCGCTTCCCTCAAACTTTACTTCCCTAGTGGTTTTTGAAGCAACTATATCCCCGCTCTCAATGACTGTGTAAAGGATCCATAGGTCATCAGGAGTCTCTAGTTGTAACACTATGTAGCCTTTATCAAGCCTTTTCTCAACTACCCTCACTACGACTCCCCGTAGGCTGTTGCTTATGTTTATAAGCTTAATATTTCAATGTATTTTCAATATTTTTGGCGTTAGTGAAGTTCTCCTGCAATCAGCTTTGTCGTGAAGAATGAGGAGTAGGATTGATGAGAGCTATGTGGCATTAGGCTTGATTAAGCTCTGCGACCTGTAAGCGAAGCTAATGAATCCATGGATAGAGCTAGCTTTACTTACATTTGGAAATTTTCAAAAAAGTATAGAGTGCTATTTGAACGCCGCCAGTATTTTTTAGCTCAATTAAACTCTCGCTATTTATGGAGAAAAGCTTTGCCCAGCGTTATTGAGTCAGAGGTATTGATTAGAGTTGTTGAGCCTAGGGATTTAAGGGAGGTTTATGAAGTTGAATCAATGAGCTTTACGGGGAGCCTTACTTACGACTTTTCAGTATTTTTATTTTATTACGTTACAGCCCACGACTTGTTTCTTGTAGCAGAAGCTCTAGGGAGAGTAATTGGATACATTATTGGGTTAATTGAAGTGCGCCGCAGGGAGATTCTTGGCCACGTAATTTCAATAGCCATACACCCTCTATACAGGGGTTTAGGCATAGGCAGCAAGCTCTTGAAAGCTCTTGAAGAGAGGCTTACTTCAAGGGGTGCTCTAAGGATATTCCTTGAAGTAGATGTATTAAATAAGCCGGCCATAAGCTTCTATAGGAAGCATGGATACGTAATTTCAGGAATATTAAAGAATTACTATGGAGTAAGCGATGCATACATCATGGTTAAAGAAGTTGGAGCTTCATTAAAACAATTTTAGGTAGTTAAGTAATTAATAGCATTGGGGGAATTTGTGGATAAGGAACTGTTGACTTTCTACGTGCTGGACGTATCATATGAAGTTGTGGGTAAGGAACCTCACATAATTATATGGGCTATATCACGTGATGAGAGAAGAGTATTGTTAAGAGATAGGAGGTTTAGGCCATACTTCTACGCAATACTAAATGAAGATGCTGCATTAGATAACTTAATCTCTAGAGTAAAGGCATGTTCTAAGCCTTCGTCTCCAATAATAGGTGTAGAAGTAGTTGAAAGAAAGTACTTTGGAAAGCCTGTGAAAGCTCTAAAAATAACCACTGTTATCCCAGAGTATGTGAGAGAGTATAGAGAGGCTTTATCGAGAATTCCTGGAGTTAGAGAAGTCGTTGAAGCAGACATAAGGTTCTCAATGAGGTACTCTATAGATAACGACATCCATGCCTGCCAATGGCATGTAGCTGAAGTAATTAAGCTAGGTAGAAGCCATGCACATAGAGTTGACTATGAATACGAAGTGATAGGCTTTATAAAAAGCATTGAAGACACTACTCCTCCAAAAAGCCTCAGGCTACTTGCATTCGATATAGAAGTCTACTCATCTGGATATCCAAGGCCTGAGAGGGATCCAGTAATAGTAATATCCTTGGTAAATGACCGAGGAGAAGTACGTCAGCTAACTGCAATGGATAAGAATGACAGAGACTTAATACTTGAATTCATAGACTACGTGAAGAACTACGACCCTGATATAATCTTAGGCTATAACAGCAATAGGTTTGACTGGGTTTACTTAGTTAATAGAGCTAAGTACTTAGGCATAAAGCTCGATGTAGGAAGGAAAATTGATGGAGAGCCCAGGCAGAGTACTTATGGACACATATCCATACCTGGCAGGCTAAGTGTAGATCTATATGATTACGCTGAGGAAATAACTGAAGTAAAAGTGAAGAGTCTTGACGTAGTTGCAGAATACTTGGGAGTAATGAAGAGAGAGGAGAGAACCCTTATAAATTACACTGATATACCTATGTACTGGGATAACTTAAGCCTTAGAAGCACACTCCTTAAGTACGCTATGGAAGATGCTATATCTACTTATAGAATTGGGGAAAAAATGCTTCCATTTGCAATGCAGTTAGCAAGTATCACTGGTCTTCCACTAGATCAAGTTGGATCGGCAAGCGTTGGAAACAGGCTTGAGAACTACTTAATGAGGGAAGCCTATAAGATAGGGGAGCTAGCTCCAAATAGAGAGGAGAGGCCTTATGAATCCTATAAGGGCGCAATAGTTCTTTCGCCAAAAAGAGGTATACATAGCAATATAGCAGTATTAGACTTTTCAAGCATGTATCCAAACATAATGATGAAGTACAATATCGGCCCAGACACTTACGCACTCGTGGAGTGTGATACAGGCAACGATTACATAGCTCCTGAAGTAGGGCACTGCTTTAAGAAGACTCCAGAGGGGTTCTTTAAGAAAGTTCTTACAAAGCTCATAGACTTAAGGAAGGCTGTAAGAGAGGAGCTAAAGAAGTACCCTCCAGAAAGCCCTGAGTACAGACTCCTCAATGAGAGGCAGCGGGCTCTTAAGATACTTGCAAACGCCTCCTATGGATACATGGGTTGGATTGGAGCTAGGTGGTATTGCAAGGAGGGAGCTGAAGCTGTAACTGCCTGGGGTAGGGAGACTATAATGAAGGCTGTTGAAGAAGCTAAGAGGCTTGGACTAGAAGTAATTTATGGAGACACAGACTCTTTATTCGTAAAGTACGATGAAGTAAAAGTAAAGAAACTCACTGATTATGTAGAGAGTGAGCTAGGCTTTGATATAAAGATGGATAAAGTTTACGTAAGAGTCTTCTTTACTGAAGCGAAGAAAAGATACGTTGGCTTAATGACTGATGGAAGGATCGATATAGTTGGATTTGAAGCCGTTAGAGGGGATTGGGCTGAAATAGCTAAAGAAGTTCAGGAGAGAACAGTTGAAATACTGTTAAAAGAGATGAGTGTTGATAAAGCTGTAGAGTATGTAAGGAGCATAATATCAGATCTTAGGGCTGGCAAGATCCCCTTAGAGAAGCTAGTCATATGGAAGACTCTAACTAAGGCCCTCGATGAATATGAAGTAGATGCTCCACACGTAGTTGCTGCACAGAAGCTAATGAAGATAGGCTATAGAGTCAGTGTAGGCGATAAAATAGGCTATGTAGTCACTAAAGGCGTTGGAAAAGTATCTACAAAGGTTGAGCCAGCAGTACTTGTAAAGGAACATGGCTTAATTGATATAGGTTACTACATTGATAGACAAGTGATTCCAGCTGCCCTAAGGATCCTGGGATACTTTGGGGTCACTGAACAACAATTAAAAAGTGCGGTCAGTGGACAGAAAAGCATATTTGATTACTTTAGTAAAAAATAGTGCATTAATGTAGGTCACTGTAAGTAAGTATAGTGATTTCCCTAGGCTTATTAACTATATTACCTAGTTTTACACCTACTATGATCTTTATGTTCTTCTCTAAAGCTACATCTAGCAGTCTTTGAGTAATTATGCCGTCAAACACTATTGCATTAATGCTCCCTTCATTAAGCTCCTGCAATTTAGTAACTAAGTCTCTTACAGGCAGCTTTTCTACGTGATTCCACTGAGCATCTAAGAGTACTGCCTCTAGAGTTCCGTTAAGGCTTTTCGCAGTCTCAATGATGCTTATTGGCATTGCCAATACTTCCCTAGACTCTTCGATTAGTTCTTCTAAAGCTTTAGCTCTTTCAACTACTTGAACTTGCTTTCTCTGTTCCTTTACAACTTTCTCCAACGAAGTTGCCTTACTTAAAGCCTCATTTATTTCCTTTCCAGAGAGTTCTTCTACTTCTCTACCTGGTGGAGCTCTAGCTATGTAATCGATCTTTACATTATTTTTAAGTAACTCCTTCAGTATCATGTCTCCAGCTCTATCGCCGTCTAGGAAGGCTATTACTTTTTCCTTTCTTTCAGCAAGATCCTTCACACTCTTAGGTATCTCAGCTCTAGCTCCACCTATTTCCACTGCATTAGTATATCCATACCTCAGTAAGTTAATTACGTCTGCTCTACCTTCTACAATGATTAACTCACTAGCTTTCTCTATGTCTGGGCCTGCTGCTAGTCCTTCAGATCCATATTTTATTGGCTCAGGTTTTCTAAGTACTGTTTCTACCTCTATGAGTAGCTCTCTTACGTCAGGGACTTCCTCCTTACTCCAATTGAGTAGTATTTCCTTAGCTCTATCAACTATCTTCCTGATCTTCTCAAGCCTTAGATCAACTATTTCACTTACCTCTACTTTAGCGTTATATGGCCCTACTTTATCGACGCTCTCAATTAGAGCAGCTACTAAAGCTGTTTCAACTCTATCTAGATTGCTTGGTATAATTATTTCACCACTACACGTATTTCCATGAGTCCTCAAGTTTACTTGTATTCTACCTATCCTCCCACTCTCCTGCAACTCCCTTAAGTCAAGTTGTCCTCCGAAAAGCCCTTCTGTTTGACCGAATATAGCTCCAATAACATCCGGTTTCTCCACTATGCCATCTACGTGTACTTTAGCCTTAACTAAGTATTTAGCCACCTCCATCACCCATGATTAAGTGTTAAGCATGCATTAAGTTAAACTGTCACTACCTTAGTTCCACAACTTACTTGACTCACTTAAATAGTTTGAATAAACTATGGTGGAGTAGCGTTGTGCAAAGATCTTTTAAAAGAATTCCTATTAACTAGTTGCAGTAGTTTAAATCTGGGTGGAGTAAGTTGAATAGTCGAGCTATTGAAGAAGCTACTTTAGTTAGAGTAAAGAACGTTGGGGAAGGAGTCATAGGCGTAGAAGTAAGCTTACCTAATGCACCTCCTCTAATAGTGATAGCTGGAAAGAGGGGCTTCATAATGTGTGGGTACCTTGATATAATTACTGCAGATAAGCTTAATGCAGTAGCAGCTAGAGTACGTGGAGTGAAGAATGTTGAGGAAATGTTGAGTGGAGAGATAGAGACTGCTACTTCTAGAGCCATGGAGTTAGGTATTAGAGCTGGAGTAAAAGTTAAAGAAGTAATTGACTTATTAAGCTAAAGACAGTGAGGAGGGTTAAATGGATTTAGATGAAAAATACGATCTAATAACTAGGGGTATAGTTGAAGTAATTACAGCAAGTGAGTTGAGAAAACTTCTGGAAAATGTTGATAAGCCTAAGGCATACATAGGCTTTGAGCCAAGCGGCTTAGTCCACGTAGGCTGGCTTATATGGATGAATAAGGTAAGGGACTTCATTAAAGCTGGAGTAGATATGTACGTACTTGAAGCTACTTGGCATGCGTACATAAACGATAAGCTGGGCGGCAATATGGATCTGATAAGGACAGCGGCTAAGTTCGTTAAAAAAGTCATGGAGGCATATGGAATAGACGTGTCTCCAATAAAGTTTGTTGACGCTGAAGACTTAGTAAGCGATAAGAAGTACTGGGAGCTAGTAATAAAGTCGGCTAAAAACGTTTCTTTAGCTAGAGTTAAGAGAGCTCTAACAATTATGGGTAGAAGAGCTGGAGAAGCTGAATCAGATGCTTCAAAAATCATTTACCCACTAATGCAAGTTGTAGACATAATGTACTTAGATCTAGATATAGCCCTTGGAGGAACTGATCAGAGGAAAGCACATATGTTGCAGAGAGACATAGCTGAGAAAATGGGGTTAAAGAAAGCTATTGCAGTCCATACACCGCTCTTAGTGAGTCTAAGTGGTCCAGAGAAAAAGATGTCTGAAGAATTGGAAGTAGATGACTACTTATCTGAGGTAAAGATGAGTAAGAGTAAGCCTGAAACAGCTATATTCGTCCACGACTCTCCTGAAGAAATAGAGTTAAAGATAGCTAGAGCATACTGTCCTCCAAGGGAAGTTGAATTAAACCCCGTAATCCAACTAGTTAAATACGTACTTTTCTCAAGGAAATTTACATTACGCATTGAGAGGTCAATGAAATATGGTGGAGACTTAGAAGTAAATAGCTTTAGCGAGCTGGAGAAAATGTATGAGGAAGGAGCTGTTCATCCACAAGACCTGAAGAGATCCGTAGCTAAAGCTCTAGCTGAGCACTTAAAGCCCATTAGGATATTTATTGAAAGCGATCAAGAGGCAAGAGAGTTGCTGTGGAAACTGAATCGGGCTAAGATAACTAGGTGATGCTGTGTCATTACAATTAAATGTATTTAACTCCCCAAGGATTGGAACTTCGCAAAGGTTAAGCAAGTGCCGTTATTTATTCCACTACTCCTACTACCAAGCTACAGAGCTCTCTACTTCGCCTTTAATGGAGAGAGCGTTTACAAAATGCTTTAGGTGAATTAATTGAAGTTGTTTGGAACAGCTGGGATAAGAAAGATCTACCCGGATGAAGTCAACCCATACTTAGCCTATAAGCTCGGCCTTGCTGTAGCTGAAATAGTTGGAGGTGGAAATGGCTACTTAGTCCACGATACACGCATTACTAGTCCAGCACTAAGCTTGGCATTCATGAGTGGATTAATGGCTGGAGGCATGAATGCTTTTTACATTGGACTAGCTCCTACGCCTGTAGCTGCCTATGCATCAATGTGGCATGGGAGGCTCGGAGTCTCTGTAACAGCCAGCCATAATCCACCTGAGTACAATGGATTTAAGTTCTACGATCACGAGGGCTATGAGTACACTAAGCATCTTGAAGAGAGAATTGAGAGTATTGTAAGTGAAGTAAAGGAAAGCGAGTGGTTTAGATCTGGGAAGTTCTATTTCTCTCCAGAAGTAGTGGATGAATACATTGAAGACGCTGTCGCCAGACTTGAGCCTGAAAAGAAAGTTATTGAGCCGAGGATAGTTTTAGATTTAGCTAATGGAGCCGGCTCTACAGCTACTCCAACTATATTGAGGAGAATTGGCGCTAAAGTGTATACAATTAATGGAGATCCTGATGGCTTCTTTAAGGCAAGGCATCCTGAGCCAAGAAAGGACGTGCTGGAGGAATTCCTTCCAGCATATAAGGCGTTTAACCCAGACTTAGTTTTGGCTCACGATGGTGATGCAGATAGGCTTGCAGCACTATCTCCAAGAACAGGCTTCATTAAGCAAGACAGGTTGATAGCGCTTTATGCAGCCTTACTGCTTAGGGAAAGGAGGGGGACTGTCATAGTATCAGTGGATACTGGGAGAGTAATTGATGAAGTTGTTGAAAGACTCGGGGGGAGAGTTGAGAGATGTAGGCTCGGCAAAGTACATGAGAAGTTGAAGGAAGTTGGTGCTTCAAATGTAGTGCTTGCAGCAGAGCCATGGAAGCTAATAGATCCAACGTGGGGGCCGTGGGTTGATGGAGTTTGGCAGGCAGGCTTGTTGACTAAGGTAATTATTGAAGAAGGCAGGTTTCTCGACGAATTTCTTGAAGCAATGAACATACCTGACTACCCATGGGATAGGAGGAGCTATAGGATAGAGCCCAATGACTTACTGAACTACGTTTATCAAGGAGTAGTGGAAGGGCTTCCAGAAGCTCTTGGAGAGCCCATCAACGTATTGAGAATCGATGGAGTGAGATACGAGTACGAGGATTATTCATGGATATTGATTAGGATGAGTGGAACAGAGCCTAAAATAAGGATTTATGCTGAAGCTAGGAGTCATAAAAGGCTTAGAGAGATAGTTGATAAAGCTGAGGGATTATTGATAAAGACTTTAGAAAGCCGTAGTGGTAAAGTAGTTGAAAAAACCATTGGTTAGACATATATAGGGATTTGCTTAGGGAGCTATGCCTTAATTAACTCATTGAGCTTCTCGTAGAACTTATTCCACCACTCTATGGCTGCTGAAAGCTTATCTCTACTAAACTTTGCAGCCCACTCCTTGGCTTCAAATTCTCTTGCTGCTGTAGCAGCTATGTCTATAGTCTTTTTGCTATCCCAGAAGACTGGTTGAGCTTTAGCTTTTTCTTGATAGTCAACTATGTCTTTATACCTCTTCTTTAGAATGTCGACTATATTGCTTACACCCATTAATTCATTAAGGATCTTCGGAAGCCTCGCCTCAATCCAGCCTCTGTGAAACCTGCATGAACCGATGTTATCGTCGAAGTACTCCCATAGAGCTCTCTCAAAGCTCTTCTTAGCATATTCCTCTGGAGGAAGGAATACACTTGCGTATAGGGTCCAGTATCTCCCAGTAATAGCTAGTGGCGCTATAAGCCCTGGAGTCCAATAGTAGTTTGGAGTTATATGTCCTTCTTCTCCAAATGGAGCATATACAACTAAGTCCTCAAACTTTACTCCAAGAGCTTCGACTCTCTCCTTATACAATATGTCAAGGATCTTTGCAGAAGACCTTAAGCCCCTCTCTCCTATTAACCTAGCCAGAGGCTGTTTGCCCCAAGCGAGGCTCTCTATTAGTTCAATAGCTAGATCTGCATTGTGTTTGCTATACTCAACTTTGTACTCATTTGGGTTAAATAATGGCTTGCTTGATAAACCCACTTCATCTTGTTTAAGCAGCCCTCTCTCTAAGGCTTCAAATACGAAGCCTATTAAGTGGCCTAACTCTATGGCGTCAAAGCCGTATGAGTCAGCTAATTCAACTACTCTTTCGATTTCATGTAGGTCGAATATCCCTATGAATGGTCCTAGGCCTTCGTATGGCTCGTAATCGCTTTTATACTTCCCCTTCCTAACTTTTTTACAAGCTATAGGGCATGGCTCTCCACAGACTTTCCAACTCTTAGTTTCAATAGCTTCCTTATTAAATGGCTCCCACATGTGCTTCATTATTAATCCATGTAGTTTTTCCCTTAATTCTACTGATAGATATATGTTATTAAAGTTAAACATTGGTGTAGCAGTCTTGAGGTGTGGATAGTTTGATCCAAATGTACCACCGCTCTTCAACTTATCGTCGTATCTATATTTTACACCGGCCTTAATTACCTCCATTGGATAGCTTGTTCCAACGTTTTTAATAAACCAATCCATGATCCACTTGGACTCACTAAGCTGTAAAGGTCTATCTCTACTTACGTCATATAATCCTCCATAGATTATTGCAGCAATGTGGTGAGCTCTATAGAGCACACTGCCTGGGCCTCCGCGTGCAGCAAGATCTTCGCTTCCTAACTCCATTTCACCGCGGTGAAGAGTTATTGAAAATAATGCACCTATGTTAGTGTACTTTGAAGCGGGTCCTACTAAAATGCTTCTACCATCGTATTTACTGTAGAAGTCTTTGTATTTTTCACTTAAGTACTTTTGCAAAGCGTACACTCCTTTGAAGCCTCCATAACTTCTCCATATTTCCTCAAGCTCTCTATCACTTATCTCAATGAATTCAACTCTAGAGACTCCATCACCTTCATCATACACCTTGATTACTAGAGGAACTTCGCTGCTGCCAACTATCACTAATGCATCTACTTTTAACTTAAATTGATAAGCAGCTCCACCCATTGAAGCAACATGGAGTCCCCTAGTCAATGGGCTTCTAAATACTGTTACTAATCTATGAATTCCATAAAGCTTTGTTCCAGCTAGAATTCCTCTACCAATGACTAAAGCATTAAGAGGGCTGTATGGATGTTGATTATATGTCTTTAGCTCCCTTAAGTGTATTTCAATGCCTAAATCTATGGCACCCATGACTTCTGGAACAGTATATTCCTTTACCCAGCTACTTCTCTTATCAACATCAATAAATAGAGCTCTATAATTCATGGGCGATAACCCCCTTCATAGCTTTAATTTTCAACAACGAGTATAAAACTATTACTGATGTACATCAATGATATTAATGACGATACTTGAAGACCCCTTCCTTCAGTGTGCAAGCGAATCCATACGTCTAAGCCTCCTAAAATGAGGAGAGCTCTTCATCTATAAGCTTACTTCTCTTGAGGAGCTTGTTTAGAGATGCCTTCTGAAGCAATCTTTATGAAGATATGAATAAAGTAGTTAAAATTAAATAAAAATCATTAGTTAAAGTCATGCTGTAGAAGGAGTAGCGGGGGCGCTGCGCTTTTTCTCTCTCATATATCCAATTACGCAGCACGCAATTGTTATAACAATCATTATGCCTACAGCGCCAATTTTACCAATGTCATTTACTCTGACGAGCAGCCATGTGAATGGATTCATGCCATCGCATATACTTGACACATATACGTAACCTACAGGTATGGGGAAACCAACAAATGATGCAGTTGCAGTATAGATGCCCATAATGTTTGTGCCCATCCATAATCCTAGGAGGTTAATGATGGCGCCGAATAACACGCTTTTCACTATATCGTATTTGAATACAGGTACAGCCATGCACATCATGAAGACTATTACTGGTAAATCTGCAAGTAGAAGTATCCTATTCCAGGGCACGAGCATCTCTACGATGAATATAGGTATTAGTATTAATGCTGTAGCTATAACAGCTGGGTGTCCCGTTGCTATTGCTGAGTCTAAGCCTATGTATATTTCTCTTTTACCTGCATATTTTTTAACAAAGTAGTCTCTTACTGAGTCAGCTATAGGAACTAGTCCTTCCATAAGAATTCTAACCATTCTTGGAAGTAGGAGCATGACGGCTGCAAGCCCAATAGTTGTTGCAGCTACTACGGTATAGTCTTGTCTAGCGAGAACTGATAATACGAAGCCCAATATTGCACCTAGCACAGGCGTTTCTCCAAGTAACCCAAGTTTAGCTCTAATAGTTTCAGGATCGGCTTTTACTTTTGCTAATGCAGGTATTTTATCAAACAATCTTTTAAATGGAAAAGCTAATATAGCGTAAGGTGCGGAGAACCCGTGTGGTAACGAGATCGCTGGGCTCCCCAACATGTCCTGTATCATAGGTCCAGTTTCATCAGCTATGACTAATAGAGCTACGGTCATCGTTATGCCAGCAAGTACTCCAAGTAAATAATCATCTGTTGCAATATAGACTAAGCTTGCAACAAAGGCCATATGCCAGTAGTTCCATACATCAATATTAATGGTACGCGTTACACGCAAACCCAGCAGTATTAGATTTACGACTAATACTATGGGGATCATGCTTATGCCAACTATAGATCCAAACGCTATAGCTGCTGCTGAAGGCCATCCAACATCAATAGCTTCTAACCGAATACCACTTACTTCCACAAGAGCTTTAGTTACAGGAGCTATAGTGTCCATGAAATAGCCTATGACAAGGAATATTCCAACGAAGCCTATACCTATAGTGAGAGCAGATCTCGCAGCTTTCCCTGCAGGAACTCTTAATGCTATTGCCATAAAGAATATTACTATGGGGATAGCAACGGACGCCCCCAACCCCATGAAGGCTTTGAAAGCACTATATATTGCCTCAATGAAGCCACTCATGGAGATTACCCTTATTCATTTTATTTTAATATTTTAAAATTAATATACCATGAAAAACTATAAAAACTTTTTGTATTCACTGCCATAACGTGGTGGAAGCATTTGCATTTACCTGATGAAGTCAAATACATGATTGAACAATACGATATTGATGTGAAAGAACTTATGAACTTCGCCTCAAATAACGTTATTACACAAGACATTGTGGTTAATTACATTAAGGAGAAATACTATCCACGGATAAAGGAGGTTAAAAAACTCAGTTACTTAAGGAAAGTTATTTCCAGTAAGCTAAGTGACTCATATAGAACAGCAGTACATGTCACTTTATTTAAAGCTGTAAATGCTGAAGCACTAATTGCAAGTAGAGAGAAAGTTAGTAACATCTTAGGAGTGAAAGTTCCACTTACATTCATGTTGCTTAAACCCCTTGCAAAAGTACTTAAGGATAGTATATTTAACGCAGAGTTCCGCGGAGAAGATCAATTTATAATCTATGATGATGTAAACATAGCAATAGCTGTTCAGACAAAGAACGGCCTCTTTACTCCAGTTATTAGAAGAGTCACTGAAAAAGACCTTAAGACTCTCCTTGAAGAATATAGGGATATTGTTACGAGAGCTCAAAATGCAAAGCTCAAGCAAAAGGATCTAGTTGGAGCCACCTTCACTGTAACAAACCTTGGAATGTACGATGTTGATTTCTTTACACAAATCATTAACCCTCCACAAGTAGCCATTCTCGGAGTTGGGAAAATACAAGAGCGACTAACTCTTACGCCGGATAACGGTATTAGAAGTATTAAAGTTATGTATATATCACTATCATTCGATCATCGTATCGCCGATGGCGCTGAAGCAGCTATGTTCTTGAAGAAATTAAGTGAAGAGTTAGAAAACCTTAATATAGAAACCTTGGTATAGAAAGGGCAAATGTACATTTAGTAAAGGTGGGGTGGCGCATTAATTGAAAATAGACCTTAATTTTATTGACACAATTCTCATAGGAGAATATGAAAAGTTCAGCTTAACTAAGGCCAAGCTCAAGGAAATGCTTGAGACGATGATAATCATTAGAGCATTTGAAGAAAAGGTTGAAGCACTTTTCTTGAAGGAGGGCATTCTTATGGGTCCTTCGCATCTTTATATAGGAATGGAGGCTATAGCAGCTGGTGTAAGAGCATTTATAAGGAAAGGAGATCTCATTATAAGTCATCACAGAGGCCATGGTCATGCAATAATGATTGGAACGGAACTTGAAAGACTCTTCGCTGAACTACTTGGCTTTAAGGAGGGAAATATGAAAGGTGTTGGAGGCTCAATGCATCTCCCAATAGACCCTGAAAGAGGAGGTCTCTATGCTTCAGCAATAGTTGGTAGCCAAATTCCTATTGCTGTAGGTGTGGCTTATGCTCAAAAACTTAGAAAGACTGGAAACATTACAATAGTATTCTTTGGTGACGGTGCCGTAAACACTGGTGCTTTCGCTGAAGGAGTTGTAATGTCGGCATTCCTTAAAGTTCCACTAGTGCTTTTATGTGAAAATAATGTGTATGCAGAATTCACAAAGACAGCTGATTTATTTGAAGATGATAGCGTAGTACTTCAGAGATTCATTGGATACGGTATCCCAATATTAGTAGTCAACGGCAACGATCCATTATCTGTGTACAAGGGGCTTAAAACCTATGAAGAAGAATTAAGGAGTGGAAAAGGCCCTATTGCTATAGTAGCTATGACTTATAGATTGAAGGGGCACGGCGTTTACGACAAATCTCCATATAAGCCGCTTGGAGAAGAAGACTTATGGAGATCTCGAGACCCTATAATAACATTCTCTAATAGATTAATAAACGAGGGCGTGGTTATGGCAGGAGAATATGAAGAAATGTTGAAAAATACTAAGAGAAAAATTGATGAAGCGTTTGAGAGAGCTAAAAGAGGTTCTCCAATGAATATTGAAGAGCTGTATAGCCTTGTATGAGGTGGATGACGTGAAGATCACTCATATAGAAGCTTGTAGACAAGCAATAATGGAAGAGATGGAGCGGGATGATAGAATAATTTACATTGGCGAGGATGTCTGTAAAGGCGGCCCCCACGGCTTTAGTAAAGGACTATATGAAAAGTTCGGCCCCAAGAGAGTCATAGATTCTCCAATAAGTGAGATAGGTCTTGTTGGCTTTGGAATAGGTGCTGCAATTGCTGGGTTAAAGCCCATTGTTGAAATAATGTACTTAGACTTCCTGCCATTAGCCATGGAGCAGGTAATTAATCACATGGCTCAAGCAAAGTTCTTGAGTGGAGGTCTTATAAATCTACCAGTTATTGTTAGAACTCAATACAGTTTGGGCAGACAGCATGGGCCGCAGCACTCACAGTTCTTTCCAAGTCTTTTCACTAACATCCCTGGCTTAAATGTAATAATTACATCTACTCCATATAATTGTAAAGGACTTTATAAACATGCCTTACGCCAGGAAAAGCCCACAATAATCATAGATCCAGCATGGATATACTATAGATTTAGTGCAGATGTGCCAAGTGAAGATTATGAAGTAGAGTTTGGTAAAGCAAACATAGTTAATGAAGGTAATGATGTTGCCTTAATAACTTTTGGTAGAACAGTGTATGAATCTATTCAGGCAGTAAAACAACTTCAGAACAGCGTTTCAGTACTTTTAATAGATCTTCAGTCTCTCAGACCACTTGATGTTGAGACAGTAGTAAAAAGTGCATCCCGTACTGGTAGAGTGCTTATAGTTTCTGAAGAACATCCACATTCAAGCGTAGCTTACTATGTTGCTACTGTGATTTACGAACACTGCCTAAATAAACTTGAAAAACCAATAAAAATTCTAACTCCTCCAGATACTCACATACCATTCTCACCGCAGCTAGAGAAAGAATACATGGTCACTGCAAGTAAAATATCGAAATCTATATTAGAACTAATTAAAAATAACGTGTGAAAATGATAGAGAGGGTTAATTATGGAGAGTACAATTGCATTGAAAGCTCCTAGGTTTGATCCATCTGTAGAGAAAGTAATCGTAGTGGAGTGGAAGAAGAAGGAGGGCGAGATCGTTAAGAAAGATGAGGCTCTTGTTGAAATGTTGGGGGAGAAAACGACTTTTACGCACGTATCGCCATGCGACGGTGTTTTAAAGAAAATAATAGTATTCGAAGGAGAAGTAAGTGTAGGAAGCATCATAGGGGAAGTGGAATGCTATGAATAAATAGCTTAGCAATTACCATGAAGTCGTATCATTAAGTTAAATGTAAGTTGCGTGAAACTTAAATACCCATATTTAATAGTGTAATATAGATTGAATGGGGACTATTATGACGATTGAAGAACCAGTCCGTATATTAGTTGCATGCGGAACAGCTATAGCTACAGCTACATATGTAGCTGAGAAAGTAAAGAAAGTATTAGAAAAACATAAGATTAAAGGAGAAGTATACCAGGCTAAAGCTCAGGAAGTAAATTACTTTATAAAAATGCTCGGGAAAGTTCACTTAATACTAGCTACTACGATAGTGACTCCTGCAGATAAAAGCATACCAATTCTTAACGCTATGCCATTTCTTACAGGCATTGGGGAAAGCGACCTAGAGAAGAAGATCATTGATGTAATTAAGGCTAAGAAGTAAGTATAGCTCTAAATGGGCAACCATAAATGTCATCGGGGTTTATAGCTGCATCAATACTAGATGTCCCATTTTATGAAATGCTTGAGAAAATAAATTTAGCTAAAAGACATGGTTTAAAGCTTCTACACATCGATATAATGGATGGAGTTTTTGTTCCCCAAATCAGTTTCGGATTGAACTTAGCATATCAACTTAAGAATGTAACAGACTTATATCTAGAGACTCACTTAATGGTAGCAGATCCTGAAAAGATAGTGGCTCAAATACCTCGAGACTTATTTGTAAGAGTTTTCTTCCATTACGAGGCTGCTCGGTATCCATATAGATTAATTACAACATTACATAGTAAAGGCGTGGCCGCTGGTATAGCTATAAATCCATCAACGCCTATTTACAGTATAGAGCCCCTCCTAGAAGACGTTGACGCTGTCCTAGTAATGCTTGTTGAACCTGGCTATGGGGGGCAGAAGCTTATAACCTCAACATTAAATAAAATCGAGGCATTAAATGAAATGCGTAAAAAACGTGGATATAGATTCCTCATAGCTTGTGATGGAGGAATAAAAATAGAAAACGCTAGGCTAATTGTTGAAAAAGGAGCCGATGAACTAATTGTTGGAACGGGAATATTTAGGTCGGAAAAGTTTCCTAACATAATTCAAGAGTTCTTAAGCATTTTTCAAAAGACACTTGTAACTTAGCCATAGTTACTTATTCTCACTTAACTTATTATAATTGATTGTTACTATTTTTGCTTGCAACATTCACATTATTGTCGTTTTAATCGTGTTATTGCACGCTTTACTACATCCTCTATATCCTCTAAGGATATTCCATAAAGCTTAATATTCTCATTTCTAAAGATGTTCATGGTATTTGTTAAAGCATCATCTAAACCTGCCTCTAGATCAATGAGCTTACGAATTATTTCATCAAACTTCTCCTCAGGCTCTGCAAAGAAATCTCCTGTTATAATTATGCCTTTAACGTTGTTTTCCCCAGCTTTAATACATACCTTCACCATTTTTCCGCCAAGATGCTTCTTCTCCTCACACACTATTTTATCATTGTTCATGCTTCCAACCATTCAATAACTCTTTCCTGCACGGGGTCTGGTATAGAGATCTCCTTTAATGCATCCTCCTCTTCTTTACTTATAAGTGCTTTAAGTTCATTTACGTAAGATAAGTTCCACTCAAGCCTTGAGTACTTCCTTCTATAGAGGTCTAAAGATTTTTTAATTTCATCGCGTTTAACTTCGCCCCACTCAGCTTTGAGGGCAAATTTTTTCGCTATAGCATTCGCTATTGCTTCATAGACTTCATTTAAGGAAACATCTTTGTTTAAAACTTCTCTAACTGTTGTCACCCTCTTGACTTTGCTTTCAGTTAGTTTCTTATCTGAAAGTTTCTCTTTAGAGATCTTGAGAATGCGCCATAGTATTGATATGTCGCTTGAAACAAGCATCGCGCCATGAATAAATGCTCTCTTGGAAGTCTTTGATGCAGCCATCCCAGAGATCTTCAATCCATCTACTTCTACATCATTTAATGGACGATAGTACGCTCCATCGATGCCAAGGCTTTTCAATGCCTCTACTACTGCTTCCCCCACAATTTTAAACATAGCCTCAATATCTAGCTCTGACTCGTAATTCGGTAGCGTTAGTGCATAGTTCACATTTCCTAAATCGTGATAAACTGCTCCACCACCGGTAAATCTCCTCACGAGCTTGACACCTAGTTTCTTAGCCTCTAGAGCGTTTACTTCTAAAACAGGGGATTGATATCTTCCAATGATTACAGCCCTGTCATTACGCCATAAGCGAAGAGTTGGATGCTTGGCTTCAAGATAGATAGCTTCTTCGAATGCTAGATTAAAAAACTGGTTCTGAGGCCATTCAGCTATTATAACCCTTAGTGAGTCCCTCATTTCATATAACACCGGATGCACCTGATAGTACTATAAATAGTCTCTTATACTTTTCTTATTGACACTTCATAAAACCCTCACTTTTACTTCAAAGCTTAAGTTTAATACTTAAACACGTGGCTCTTTACAATCCTTCGCGAAAAGGTGCTCGTATATGTAAAACTTTCTATTTATAGAAGCCTTAGTTTAAAAGAAGTCTCTAAGACGCCGCATCCTTATATAACGATCTCTAAGTCTTTCAGAGTATTGCAGAATATCTCACAGGTGAGCCAAAGCATATATTAAAGAGAAGTAAGTCAAATACTTCTGCTGTTTTGTAGATGCTCATTTCACTACGGTTTTGCATAAAGGATCTAAGTTTAAGTATGCCTACTTCCTCTTTTTGACGATCCACTTTCTCCTAGTCTTAAACCACACATATGCCCATGCCTTAGGTAGGAAGAAGTAAGTGGCGAGAGGTATTGTGAGTAAGAGAGCTATTGTTACAGTGAGGTGCATGTTCTTCCATAATTGGAATGAGCTCTTGCTTGCCCACAGTTTTTCAAGTTCTTTTTCAGCAAGAGTGAGATTGTTTTCAACCCAATTTTTCTCTATGTCAGAGAGCTCGCTTTTACTCAATAACCTTAAAGCACTATTCAAGTAGTTCTCTACACTACTGGTATTCATTCCTACACGGCTTAGTTCCTCTAACTTAACTATTATTTCACTTACTCTATCCATGTATTCAGTGATAGGTTCTCTGCAAAAAACTGCTGGAGCATTAGTAGCTATAGCTGTAAGCACAAGGGCTGTGAGTAAAGCACTTGCATGGATCACGTATTTCCACACCAATTATAAACAACCCTTGTTTAAATAATACAGTGGTAGCTTAAATAACTGTCTCTCCTCACTACAGAGATCATTTACTCCTAAGGGCGTTCAAAGCAACGATCTCCAGGATATAACTATGTAAAGCCTTATTTAGAGAAACGTACTTTAAGGTGTGGGAGATCTGTAAATGACGGTGTACTGAGATTAGAAAGCGCCTGGTCATTATAATAACTGAGCCAAGGCACTTGGCTGAAGTAATCAATACTCTTAATCGTAGAGGATTAGAGTACACTATTCCCAATGACTTTACAAAGATCTCTTTTAACGAAAACGACGTTGTTTACACAGATCTACTTGAGTTAGCGAAGTTAAGTACTCCTGCGCGCATTGTATTGTTTAATGAATCTAATCCCACAAGATCTCTGGAGGAAGCAATAATAGCTTCTAAAGGCCGAAGCGAGTATAAGGAAGTAGCTATAGGTATAGATCCAGGAAGGCTTTTTACAGTAGCTGCAGTTACTGATGGAGAGCTCGCTTCTTGGCTTAGAACTGGTAATTTGAGCGAGTTGATAGACTATGTCAATAAAATAATCGAATCCACTCCCTCCACGAGTTACCGAATTAGAATTGGATGCAATGCCTTAGGACTTAAAATAGCTAGAATACTAAAGGACTCCGTTAAGTCAAGAGCAGTAGTAGAGTTAGTTAGTGAAAAGCACAGTAGCCCTAGCTTAATGCATAGAAGCCCCTTTGTATACAGAATAGTATCTAAAGTAAAGACCTCTAGGAGGAAAGACCTTTATGCTGCTGTAAGCATAGCCTTGAGGAGAGGCCAAGTGATTGAAAATGGTTAAAGTAATTCTCAATGAGGGTAAAGTGATTCACGTATATGGATCAGCGTTAATAGAGGTATTGAAGGGATCTATAAGCATTTATGGTAAGAGAGTTAAAGCTTATGAAAAAATACTCCTATACAAGTACCGCAGCTACCCACTAGTAGCATTAGAGGAATCAGTAATTAACTTAGTCTTGCCTGAGGAATCCTATATTAAGGAAGCAAAGGATCAAGCGATATATGAATGGATGTCTACAGCTGAAGAAATAATTAAGGGAACACATACAGCTATAGTGGTAGTTGGAGGCGTAGATAGTGGAAAGTCATCTTTTATAACTCTTCTATCCAATAAACTTATTGAGAGAGGTTTTAAAATAGCAATAATAGACTCCGACATAGGTCAAGCGGACATAGGGCCTCCGGGATTCATATCACTTGGAACTCCAGAGAAACAAATTATATGGCTTAGGGAACTGAAGCCTCTATCAATGAGGTTCATAGGTGACATTAGGCCTCAGTACTATGTTGATAAAATAATACGTGAAGTCCTAAATCTAAAGAACTTAGCATTGCATGAGCTAAAGACATCAATAGTGCTAATAAATACTGACGGATGGATCTCCGATCCACAGGCCATAGTCTATAAGTACAAGTTCATTGAGGCCGTGGAGCCCACAGCACTAGTAGTGCTTGGCGCAGATCTTAAGGGCTTATTTAAGCACTTTGAGAAAATGGGAATGAAAGTGTTTGAGCTCCCATCCCCACTTCACGCTAAACAAAGGGATAGAGATGAAAGGAGAAAGCTTAGGAGCGAGAGATATGCTTCATTCCTTAAAGAAGCTCCATTGAGGAAATATAAGCTGAGTGAAGTAATGATCGATGGCTTCCAATTACTTCAGGGAGTCGACGTTAATTCAACTGTCTATAGTGAAACCGGTGTCAACGTAGTTTATGCCTCTATAAATGCTGATACACTTAACATAGTTGTTCAGCAAAGCATTAGTGAAGTAGAAGTGGATAAAGTTAAGAAAGTACTTGGAGTTAGTAAAGCTAGGATTTACTACTTAGGTTTTGAAAAAGGCCTTTATGTAGCTTTAACAGACGATAAAGATATTGATCATCCCGGCTTAGTTGATGAAATAGACTTCTTGAATAAAGTCATAGCTATCTACACATACTTTGATGGAAGGCCTAAAGTTATAAAATTTTCTAAAATAAAGCTCTCTAGAGATTACTTCGATCAATTGGTGGAGTGAGCTAACTATGAATTGCTCAGACTACTTTAAAGCTCTCGCCTCACTAAGGGATTTTGGAGAGATACCTGGAGACTACGAGATCACTAGATTAGCTCATAGAGTTAAGGAGCCATTTAAAGCAAGAGTGCATGGGATAAGGCTTGGGGTGTATAGTAATTTAATTAGCTCAAGGGAGCTCATCTATAAGTACATGGGAGTCAATAGAGATTGTGAAGCTTATGAAAAGCTTATTAATGCTATTCAAAGCCCCTTAAAGCCTTCATTCAAGGAATTCAGTAGCTTCTTCACTGAAGTAGAAATAGATCTAAGGGATTTGCCGTTCATAAGGTACTATAGAGAGGATGGAGGCAGCTATCTTACTGGCAGCATATTCATATCATGTATAGACGATATCTGCAATGCATCGTTTCACAGAGTCATGAGGATCAATGGCTCTAGAGCTGCTGTTAGGATAGTTCCAAGGCATCTATACAGAATATACATGAGTTACCGTGAGAGAGGTGAAGATGCTCCAGTTGCAGTAGTGCTTGGATCACATCCGTTAGTTGAGCTTGCTTCAGCTGCTAGTCCTCCATATGGAGTCTATGAAATGTGGGTTGCGAACAAACTTCTAGAAGACCGTCTTAATTTAGTTTATACACCCATTTATGAACTGCCTGTGCCTACTTGCGCTACTGTAATACTTGAGGGAGTGATTACAGGTGAACTGCATGAGGAGGGCCCATTTGTAGACATCCTTGGAATACCCGATCAAGTTAGAATGCAGCCAGTATTTAAGTTTGAGAAAGCATACATCAACGTCGGCCTAGAATACCCTCTTATCCACGCAATAGTCCCAGGGCTTGAGGAACACATACTATTAATGGGCTTTCCAAGAGAGGCGAGCATATGGGATTCTGTTAGAAGAATCCACAGCGACGTTCGCTCAGTAAGGCTTACTCGAGGAAGCGGTGGCTGGCTCCACGCCATTGTATCAATTAAAAAGAGCAGTGAAGGGGATGTAAAGAACGTAGTAATGGCGGCTTTCACTGGGCATCCTAGCTTAAAGCATGTAATTGTAGTTGATGAAGACATAGATGTAGATGATCCATACAGCGTTGAGTGGGCTATAGCTACTAGATTTCAGGCTTCAAGAGGGCTTATTGTAATCAAAGGATCTAGGGGAAGCACTCTGGATCCAAGTAGTATAGATGGCTTAACTGATAAAGTAGGCGTAGATGCAACTAAACCTGTTGACAGGGATCCAAAGTTATTTAAGAGAGTTGGAATACCTTGAGGCCCTGAGGAGTCTTCATTGTATTTAACTAAAGTTGAAGAGAGAATGCTCGGTGGAGAGTTCGGTGAAGCTATGTCAGTAGCTATGAAGATCTTAGTGAAGGTTGGTGAAGCTCTTGGAGCTAGCAGGCTCATTGAAGTAAGCCATGTACACATATCAGGCGTCTCCTATAGTAATATAGGTGAACCTGGATTGGAGTATTTAGAGAAACTTGCTTCAACTAAGCCTAAGTTCTCAGCGTATACAACAGTTAATCCATCATGCGTAGACTTAAGCCTCTCCTCAAAAATAGTGTCTTTGGAGGACTGGGAAAAGCAGGCCATTATAAATGGAATTCTCGAATCCATGGGCTCTAGAACTTCTTACACTTGTACACCATACTTACTTAGGAGACCATTTATGCTTGAGCACCTGGCTTGGGGGGAGAGTAGCGCTGTAGCAATGGCTAATTCATTCTATGGAGCATTCACTAACAGGGAGGGGGGGCCTCTAACTATAGCTGCAGCTATAGCTGGCAGAACATACATGGCTGGCCTTCACTTAATGAGTGAGAGAAGGGCTAAGTACGTAGTTAAAACACCTCCACTAAATAATGAAGCTGAAGCAAGTCTTCTAGGCCTATACATAGGCGAGAGATACAGCGAGATCACTCAAATCACTGGGGCCTCAGAGTGGAGTCATAGCATAGTTAAGGAATTCCTCGCTGCATCAGCTGCAAGCGGTAGCCACGCCTTAGTACCACTTGATGGAGTTACTCCTAGAGGTACTTACGTAGTTGAAGAAGGAGTTGAAAGAACTACTATTGATAGGCGAGAGCTAGAGTACTACTACGATAATGTTTCTAAAGCCCTAGAGCTTGGGGAAGAGACACTTGTATACATAGGTTGTCCTCACTTATCACTCAGTGAGCTGCGTCAGTTATCTATAATGTTTGATGGTAGGAGGCTTAAGAGAGGAGTACATTTCCTAGTTACAGTGCCGGGAACTTATAGAGCTTTCAGAGACATAGATCGTTCTTTGAAGAAAGCTGGAGTAGAAGTAGCCATTGGCACATGCCCTATAGTATCTAAGATCACTGTTAAACCAGACGTAGTGCTCACTAACAGCGGTAAAGCCTTATTCTACTTAAGTAAGCTTCATAAGTTCAACGTGAGCTTAGCGAGCCTCGTAGACATAGTTAAATTGGTGAGTGAAAAGTGATTTCACTGAGGGCTAAGACAATAATTGAAGGAGAGTGCTGTGGAGAGCTATTCCTAATTAATAGGAGGATATCGTTCTATGGGGAAGTAGATCCTGTTGCCGGAGAAGTGCGTGGAGTTGAAGGAAGCTTCAAGGGAAAAGTGTTAGCAATACGTGGCACTAGGGGTTCAACAGTTGGTTCATACATAGTCTACTCTTTGAAAAAGCATGGAGCTGCACCAAACTGCATAGTAGTAGAGGATGCAGAACCCATATTGATCGTTGGATGCATTATAGCTGAAATACCCTTAATTAAAGTAGAGGACTTTAATGAACTTGTAAAAGCCTTTTCATTAAACTTTAGGAGAGCTCGGTTAATTAGTGGAGAGGGTGTTTTAATTCTTGAGTAAGCGAGGAGCTATAGTAGCTATTGAAGGACTCGATGGAGCTGGTAAAACAACTGTAGCTAAGTGGCTTGTTGAGCAACTCATTAACATGGGTATTAAGGCTGAGTACACTTATGAGCCCACGGATTCAAAGTTTGTAGAAGCCCTTAAAAGCTATAGTAATGTTAGAACTCCTCAACTAGATGCACTAGCTTATGCAGCAGATCGATTGGTTCACTTATACGACCTAGTGATCCCACTAATAGATCAGGGCTATGTAGTAGTTATGGATAGATACTTCTACTCAAGCATTGCTTACCAAGGAGCTATGGGAGTCCCTACAAGCTGGATCATGGATGTCAATAGGTACGCTATTCCACCGGATTTAGCAATATACATAGATGTAGATCCTGAAGTAGGACTACATAGAGTGAAGTCAAAGAATGCTTCTAGAAGATTTAAGGAGTATGAAAGCCTAAAGCTGCTTAGAGAAGCTAGGAGAATTTACTTAAAGCTAGTTGAAGAAGGATTATTAGTGTACGTCAATGGCATGAGGTCTTTAGAGGAAGTGGAAATAGATGTCTTAAGGCATGTATCAACTCGCCTTAGACTTCCTCTCTTCACTAAATAACTCTCTCCTTATCCTCATTATTCTTTCAAGAACTTCTAGCCAGCCTATAACATCTCTATAGCCTTCATCAATTGAGTGCTGTGGAAGTGTTGAAAGAGCTTCTATAACTCTCCCCTCAAGATCTTCTAATACTTTAAGCATTAGAGCTCTGGAAGCTACTTCTTTAGCTTCTTCATCGCTCTTAACAATGTATACTCTACCGTGCTCAGGGCATATTACTTCACCTGTCTTGAGTTTAAACAAGGGGAGGTAACATCCCTCTACAGGACATTTTTGAGCAAGCATTGCTGCTCCTGTCTTTAGTAATTCAGCCATTCTCCTCTCAACAACTTTCTTATCTTCAATAGCCATTTTCTCCATCCTTCCTTAATCGTATTACTGTACTACTAACTCATTATTATTGTTTACCTCAGTGTATAGTAGATGGGTTCACGGAGTTCTTTATAAAGCTTTTATTTTCTACAATTAGTGTATGATGTGATTGCTAAAGCTTTAGGAGAGAAGTGGATATTAGGAGGATTTTATGGTTCATAGAAATGTAGTGAGAGGTGAGTGATCCTGTGGCTAGTGCTCCAAGCCCCTATAATAGTGAGGCTAGGATTAAACAAGCCATGGTTATGTTGCTCAACATAGTTAATGACGCAAGTGTCCCTAGAAATATCCGTAGGGCAGCTACTGAAGCCTTAAATAACTTAAGGGATGCAACGCTAACTCCAGGCGTTCGTGCAGCAAACGCTATTAGCGCTCTAGACACAGTTAGCCAGGATCCAAACATGCCTATACACACTAGAGTGAGGATATGGAATGTAATAACTCTCTTGGAGACTATTAAGGATTAAAGGATGATACTACGTGGCTAATGTAAGAGTTAGGGGAGTAGCTGCTACAGCTATATCAAGGATACTGATTGAGGGAGGCCATAGAGTCGTTCAAGCAAGTAGAGTGATGCAGTCAAGACTTGGCATACCATTCGATGCGTCTCCAGCTGATGTAACTATAAAAGATGGGGATCCAGGGGAATTAGTCGTAATAGGCTTCCCAAAGGGGGTAGCAGAAGTTGTTGATAGCCTAGTTAGCTCACTAAAATACGTCTTTGTGTGGAGGCCTAAGCTCAACTTACGCTCAGTAGTTGTTGGAAGAGTTGTCGATTCAAGGAATGGAACATGTATAGTTGAGCTACCGAAGGGGTTAAGAACTTCGTTGAGCAATTGCTTTAAGAGCTCTGGAGAACTAATAGCACTATCAATAGTCAGACCTGCTGTAAAGCCATTTGAAGAAGTCGTTGTAAGCCGTGAAATCACTGTTACTGGCAATTACGTTGCTCTCACTTATGGAAACACTAAGATAAGTTTTAGTGAACACATAGTTAGTGAAGAGAGGAGGAGGGATCTTTTAGCAATAGCCTTAAAGGTTCTCGTAGGCAAAGGAATTGGAGTCAGGTTCAGGAGCAATGCAGCCTATGGAAGTGACAGCAATATCCTAAGTGAATTAACGAGCTTAGAGGAATTACTTAAGAGCGTTGTTTCAAGAGCTTGGAGAGCTAAAGAGCCAGAGATCATATATGATGGAGAGGGGTTAAACATATTGGCTTTAAGCAAGCCTTCATATAGCATCCTTGACGAAGTTCGGAGTAAGGTTTCTTCAACAGTGAGGAGACATCATGAGCTAAAGTTTAATAGTAGAGAACTCTCAAATACAGTGGATTACGCTGAAGATCTAATTAGTAAAGGCATTGATAGAAGCCGCGTTGAGGAAGAGTTACTAAAGCAAATAGTTGATAAGTCAATTAGCTTAGGGAGAGTAGAGCTGCATCACGTAAAGCCTAGTGGAGAAATATATAAACTTACTCCAGGTTCAATAATTAAGGCCAAAGTCTATGGAGATAATGTAAGAATGATCATTAGGAGGAACCTTAGAGGGGGAGGGACCTTGAACGGTCTAGGCATTGAGAAAAAGCCTGGAGACTATTGCATTACGCTAGTTGACTCAAGTAAGTGGTTCATAGTGCATAAATACCATAGATCTAATGGTGAATTGCTGGGAACATATGTAAATATCAATACTCCTCCAGAAGTTGCTCCAGGTAAGATACGCTACTTAGATCTCTTAGTGGACATAGTTATTGCAAATAATGGCGAGAGAGTAGTTGACTTAAGTGAATTAGAGCACTATAGAGCAGAAGGCATAATACCTCAACAATTGTATGAAAAAGCAGTTGAAGCACTTAATGAAGTTCGCAGTAGCTTCCTAAATGTAGAGGCAGCTTTTAATATATGAAAATAGATCACAGGAACTTTGCGAAGATCCCCTTAGGCCCTTTATAGGATACAAGAATGTGTTCAGTATTAAAGGCTATTGCCTCTTCACACCTCTTACTAAGGCCTATTAGACCTATAGTTCCAGGACCCCACTTCTCAGTCACCCAATTAACTATTAGTTCACTAGCTTTTTGAATGCTGTACCCTTGACTCACTAATAATGCCACGCGGAGAGAAGCCATTGACAATATTATTACTTCGCCAACTCCTGTGGCAGCGATAGCAGCATCCATGTCTGCATAGAATCCAGCTCCTGGTATAGCTGAGTCTCCAACTCTACCTGGCATTTTAAGCCATATGCCTCCTGTGCTAACGGCACTTGCTAAAGCTCCATTCCTATCTAAGGCTACAGCTCCAACTGTATCAAGGAGGCCTAACTCCTTGGCTATAGCTCTATTCCTTAAGTAAAAGCTGTATTCACCTACTCTATATTTATTTAATTGCTCAACGTATCTTTCAAGAAGTCTTCTGCTCGGTTCTTCAAGCTCTGGAAGACCTCTTGCCTTAGCCAGCCTATCGGCTCCTTCACCTACTAACATGACGTGATCTGTTTCATCCATAACTATTTTCGCTAACTTAATTGGATTCCTAGTGACTTTAACCCCTCCAACAGATCCAGCTCTCATAGATCTTCCATCCATTAATCCAGCATCCAGCTCCCTGTAACCAGCTATGTTGAGTACGCTTCCTGATCCAGCATTTAAGAAGCCGCTGTCCTCCATAAATGAAACTGATTCAACTACTGCTTCTATAGCAGAGCCTGTTTCAATAAATCTCCAGCCGTGCTCAACGGCTTCTCCAATAACTCTTACAGCTTCATCTATTAGCCCTCTTGGAGCTCTCCACGAACCGGCTCCTCCATGTAGGAGTAGGGCTGGGTGATTCATAGTTGGCCACACTTTAAACATATTTATGGGTAAAATAAATGTCTTCAAGTTGGTGAAAGGAGCTTGTCTTATTTAGAGGAGGCTGTGACTAGAAAGCTTAATGCTACAGCCTACTCACTGGTTTCACTAACATTTTTTATATCAGTCATAGGGCTAGTGTTAATAATTCCAAGAGAGATCAGCTCAATAGTCTCTGGAAACCCTCTACAGGCTATATCATCTACGGATGCGCTGCTCATAGCTCTATCAAACTCCTACTTGATATATATAGTTGCATCTAGTGCAGCATCCTACTTCCTGATCAAGAGTGTACGTGAGCACATACATTATAGCAACATGCTTAGCTTAAGAGAGATCGTTGATCGAGGGGATTACAGTAAGGCACTAGAATACATACACTTTGAAAACACTGCTAGAAGCATTCCCTCACCTATATCTGGCTTCTTACTAACGCTGTTTACAGGAGGCTTAGCTTATCCATTAATGCTATACGTTTGTGAGAAGAGCGTTAGAAGACATGATTATTCGGAGTCTTCTCTAAGGGGCTCTAAACCCATTGGATTAATTACTTCGCTAAACCTCCTACTAGATTTACTACTGACTGTAGTAACCTTTGGATTCTGGATGATTGCTTGGGCTCACAAAGTCGTTAAAAACTTCAATACTCACGTAAACTCTATACACTTAAAGCTCTCCATTAGTGAGAGCAGAGACATTAAGTACTCTGAGTCTAGTAAAGTAGCTTTATGCATAGCTGCTTCATTTCTATTGATTGCTCCTGCAGCATTGAAAATCCCGGTGTACCCTATTAATGTTGTAGCTTCATCAATTCTCATAACTCTTATAGCTTACTTACTTAGGGGGAAGAGCTTTGTCCTACAAGTTCTTGGAGTAATGCTTTCAGAGTACTATGTATTAATACTAGTTGGTGTAACAAGCCTTCTTTCATCAACTAACTATGCTTCACTCCTAGAGCATTTCCTGAGTCAATATGAAGGCCTCTCTAAAGCTAAATTTATTGAGACAACGCTTTTCATATTTCAAAACAACTTGAGGATTATGTTAATAAGCTTAGTGCCTCTGCTAGGCTCACTAGTGCTTGGCTTAGCTGTAGGGAATACTGCCTTTTACCTGGGGCTAATGATGTCAAGGGATCTTGAAGTATTAAGTGTACTCGTAATGCCTCACACCCCCCTAGAGCTTCTTGCATACGCCATAGCGGTGTCAGCATCACTTAGATCCTTTGAATGGGGTTTAAGAAAGACTCTTAATAAAGTTCTTGAGGCATTAATAATTTTAGTACTTGCAGCACTAGTGGAGTCAGCGTTGATAGTCGTTATGAGGTGAGCTAATGACTATAAAAGTGATTTCATTCGATGTATGGGACACTCTCCTTAATTTAAATACTTATGTAGGAGAGGTGGTAAGTGAAATATCTAGGCTTACTGGAGCTCCTTATGCTGAAGTAATGAATGTATTCATGAATTTAAGAGAGTTTTTAAAGAGCGTTAGGAGAAGCGGTTCAATGAATCCACATAGCTACTTATCGTTTAGCCAAGAGCTTATTGCCAAAAGCCTTAGGATAGACGTAGACTGCGTTAGGAGAGCAATTGTTAGAGCTGCCTTAAATGTAGATGTAAGAGAACTTGTTGTCACTGGAGTTAATGAAGTGCTAGCAGAACTTAGAGATAGCTCTAGTTCATTGATGATAATTATTGGAAACACAATGATATGGCCTTCTACAATAACAAGGCTATTAATTGAGAGAGTAGGCATAGCCAGCTACTTCACTAAGCAGTATTACTCGGATGAAACAGGCTTCTTTAAACCATTTAAAGAGGCATTCTATGAAGCTTTAAAAGATCTAGGAATTCACTCCAGTGAAGCACTGCATGTAGGAGATCAAGTAGTTGAAGACTATGAAGGAGCTCTAAAAGCAGGTCTATACGCCATACTAATAGACCGTGGGCTCAGCTTAAGTAAAGGCGCAGTAATTGAAGGAGGCAGAGGGTATAGAGTGAAGTCCATTGTTGAAGTACCTAGAGTAATTAAATTAATTACATAAGCAAGCCAGTGAGACTATAGCATAAAACTCTAACTTTCACACCACTAATATCAGGTGCTTGAATTGAAAGCAGCACTATTAAATGAATTGGCTGAAGTAAATACTGGAGATACACCTAGGAGAAGCCCTGAGCTATTGTTTAAAGAAGAGCCTCTAGACATAGTTGACAATGCCCCTGAGCCGGAGCCCGGATTTAAGCAAGTATTAATAAAGGTTGAAGCATGCGGCGTTTGCTACACTGACATAGATGTTATTGAAGGGAGGGTGAAGTGCAAGATCCCGCTAATACTTGGACATCAAATAGTGGGTAGAATTGAGGCTTTAGGGCTTGGAGTAAAGGAAAGAGTGGGGATTGGGGAGAGAGTTGGAGTAGCCTGGATTGGGTGGAGTTGTGGGAAATGTAGGTATTGTATGACTGGCCTTGAAAACCTCTGTAACGACTTTAAGCCCACTGGCTGCAGCATTGATGGAGGCTATGCTGAGTATACTGTTGCATACGAAGATTATATATACAAGATCCCTGAAGTATTTGAGAGTTATGAAGCAGCCCCCTTACTGTGCGCAGGCTCTGTAGGCTATAGAGCTCTTAAGCTAGCTGAAATGGCGGATGGATTAAGGCTGGGATTCTTCGGCTTTGGTGCTTCAGCTCACATACTTATACAAGTCGCTAGAAGGCTTTATCCAAGCAGTGAAATATACGTTTTCAGTAGAAGCAGCGATCATAGGGAGCTTGCAATAAGGCTTGGAGCAGATTGGGTGGGCCATCCACTAGATACTCCCCCAAGGAAGTTGGATAGAGCAATAGACTTTACGCCAGTAGGTGAAACCGTGTCCAGAGCTATGGAGGTTCTCGACAGGGGAGGAAGACTCGTGATCAATGTTATAAGAAAGCAGAATCCAGTGAGCTTAGACTACGTTAAGCACTTGTGGATGGAGAGAGAAGTTAAAACTGTCGCCAATGTCTCTAGGAGAGATGTAGAGGAGTTCTTAAGCATTGCAGCTAGCTACTCAGTGAAGCCTGAAGTCACTTTATATAAGCTTGAACAAGTCAATGAAGCCATCAGAGACTTAAAGAAAGCTGTTTTAAAGGGCTCAGCTGTCTTAAAAATACGATGTTAATTAAAAGAACTGTGAGCTGTTATAGGTGAGTTTACTGTAAATTAAGGAGTCAGCCGAATACAGCTATTTCCTTAATCAACTTCCCTTTCTTAAACCTACTCATAGATAAATTCAATGCTTCAGGCACTCTCGGTCTTCCTTCAGCTATCCAGTCAGCTATTACTTCACCCACTGAGGGAGACATCATGAATCCGTGGCCACTAAAGCCTGCTGCTATGTAGAGGCCTTCTAAGTCGTCAAGAGGCCCAATTATTGGGTGGTGGTCTGGCGTCATGTCGTAATAGCCCGTCCAATATCTCAATAAATATGCCTCCTTCATCCATGGGAAGTACTTAGTCCACACTTTAGACGCTTTACGTAAAAACTCAAGCCTGTTCAGGAGTTTATCGCTGGGCCTTTCAGGAATTTCTGAGCCAACTAAGAAGTTTCCATGAGGTGTCTGCACTATGTAGCTTGAAGTAGTCCAGTCTATTATGAGAGGCTTAAATAAATCTCTATAAGCCTCTGTAATAAATGCATGCTTTGGCACAGGTTCTATTGGAACACTTATGTTTAAAGGCTCTAACAGCTTCACTGTATCATATGCTGTAGCTAGGACTACTGTACTTGATTCAATAAAGCCTGCACTTGTCTCTACTCCTAAGATCCCCTTTTTACTTAATAAGATCTTTTTAGCTTCAACTCCTGCTAGTACCTTACAGCCTTTTTCAACTAGCAATCGCCATGACTGAAGGATTAGATCGAATGGAGAGGCCTTTCCAGCAAGAGGATCGTATACCGCGGCCAAAAGATCCTTAATTACAATCGTTGGCGCTAAGCACTTTACTTCGCTTAAATCAATAATTTTTGTCGGAATTCCGAGCTCGTTTTGAAAGCTTACATAGGTTTTAAATGTCCTTAGATCCTCTTCTCTACTGAGGAGCCATAAATAGCCACTTCTCTCGTAGAATACTCCAAGTTCATCTCTAAGCTCGCTCCACAACTCAATTGATCTCTTCATTAAAGCTATGTGCTCTTTGCTAGTGAACGAAGCCCTTATCCCTGTAGCACACTTATAAGTATTCCCCGACCCTGGATACTTTCTCTCTATGACAATACTCTTTACTCCTTTCTTCAATAAGTAATAGGATATCATTAGTCCAACTGATCCACCGCCGATAATCAATACATCATCCTTCATTTCCATCACTTACGAAGTACTTTAGTTGAATAGGCATTAGTGGAGGCCTTGAAGAGGGGTAGTTTAACTCATCTATCCTCAAACCCGTTGTCTTAGCCAATACTCTGGCAATTATGGGTAAGCAGTGCCTTCCCTGACAGGATCCCATGCCTACTCTTAAAAGCCTCTTAATGCTCTCTAAGTCTCTGTAGCCTCTCTCTATAGCCCTCAATACATCGCTTAACAATACGTCCTCGCATCTACATACAATTACTTTCTCTGAATCCATATTGCTCTCACATCCATTGCTACTTCTCTTGGGACTTCTACTGTAATAGACCACGTGCCGAGGTGCTTCCACGCCTTCACTACTTTGCCTAAGCCAAGCTCTTTGCCATCTCTTCCCAACAATATAGCTACATCCCCCTTAACTGGTTCTGGAAGAAATTCATATGGTAAAGTTACATATGCTACTCCATTCTTCGAAAGATCGACTATGAACATAGCTAGTCCAGGGCATTGGGGCACACATACTCCACATCCATTACACTTATCCCAATCAACTATAGGAACGCTATATATAGATTTCTTTGATATAGCTCCATAGGGGCATGCATAAATACATATATCGCATGGAATTTCCTCGGGACATTCAACAATTACTACAGGTCCTTTCTTAAGCCTTTCACTAGGAGGAAGAATGCCTAAACCCTCTAGATCCTTATGTGTTAAGTACCCCAACTTCTTAAACTCCAAAACCTGCCACCCGACTAACTGCTCCTGAGAAAATAATCTTGTAGCTATACGTACTTTAAACACTGTTTAATATAGCTTAAAGTATAGCTATTGGAAATAGGGTAGAGAGTAAAAACACGAATTACATTGAATTTACTTTCTTTACTCTTCTTGTAGCAACTACATCTGCGCCACAAATATCTTTAATTATTACTTGGCCTATTTCAACCGGCGCCTTAAGCTCTATTGATGCTGTAGCTTTCATTACTTCTTGAATGCACTTCTTTGGCACTGGCTTATTAGTTTTAACTGATACTGTAGGTAGGTCGCCATCTACGACTTTAACTACAGACATGACGATCCTCCTTGGATCAATTACTTCCTGTTTCGCATACTCTACTCCCCTTGGGCACAGCGCTCCATCAATTTTTAACGACCCTCCCGGCTCTATGCGTACCTTGAGTGTACAGCTAGCTGGACATATTATGCATGTAAGCTCTCTTTCACTCACCGGGAATCACCTCTATAGAGATCTTTTCTGCAGAGCTAGCTCTCTCTAAGAGTCTCTTAGTCAGTTTAACTCTTATCATTTCAGCCGGTCTAACGTTAAATTGCTTCATTTTCCATCCTACTTCAGGAATGGTAACTATTACGTTTTTCTCAGGCTGCTGAACTCTAGCATAAAGTACTACATCCCTCTTACCGCTAACGTAATGTGGGACTATGAATCTGATGTTCCTCCCTCTTACAATAGGTTTCCAATCTACTGTCGGTATTCCATCGTTTTCAACAAAGTAGTAGGCTCCCTCTGCAGCTAACTCTCCTTGCTCAACTACGTAGTCAACTAAGTCATTTACGACTAATGCGTTTCCAGCAACAAATACTCCAGGTATGTTTGTCTCAAGAAACTCATTTACTATAGGCCCCCTAGTATATGGATCTATTATTAAGCCTATTTTCTCAAGCATGTCTAAGTTTGGTATAAGGCCAGCTGCTAATACTACTGTATCACATGGTATTTCAAACTCCGTTCCCTTAATGGGTTTAAGTTTTTCATCAACTTTAGTTACTACTACTTTCTCAACTCTTCTCTTACCTACTACTCTTGTAACTACATGGCCTAGGTATAGCGGTATATCGTAGTCCTGGAGACATTGAACTATGTTCCTCGTTAATCCACCTGGGTAGTGCATCAACTCTATTACGGCCTTAACTTTAGCTCCTTCAAGTGCGAACCTCCTAGCCATTATTAGTCCGACGTCCCCAGATCCGATTATAACTATCTCCTTGCCCGGAATAATGCCGTATATATCCATGAGGGTTTGGGCTTCTCCAGCTGTATATATTCCTGCAGGCCTGTCTCCAACGACATTTATTTCAAATATATGTCTCTCTCTTGCTCCAGCTGTATATATTAATGTCTTTGTATTAAGCCTCATGACTCCCTGAGGGGTTATAACGTTTACAATCTTTTCATTATGTGACACAAGCTCTATTGAGTGAACATGGGACTTCAGTAAGTACTCTACTCCAAGCTTCTCCATTTTATCAAAGAATCTATAGATGAACTCTGTTCCAGTCAAGTCTTCTCTAAAGTAGTGGAGGCCGAATCCTGGGTGAACACACTGCAGTGGTATTCCTCCAAGGAGATCCCTATTTTCAACAAGCACTGTCTTAAGCCCAAGTTCCTTGGCTCTTATTGCAGCAGCTATTCCAGCTGGACCTGCTCCAATAACAACACTATCGTAGTTTAACTCAAGCACTTTAACCACCTTGACTTACGACTTCAGCAACGCCTTTACTTCCCCTACACCATAAAGATCCTTCTTTACTACGACTTGGTATAGCGGTACTCCAGTGTATTGAGATATCAGTAGTGCTATCCTCCACCTACAGAAGGATCCCTGGCACATTCCAAGGCCTGCTCTAGTCCTAAACTTTATTCCATCTATAGTTATGGTTTTTACGCCAGCTTTCTTCATTCTCTCAATGGCTTCAATAACTTCAGCTTTTGAAACAGTCTTACAATAACAAATTATTTCACCGTAATCAGGGTTCTTCCTTATTAGTTCATCGATTTCTTGAAGGGATTTATCCTTAACTCTCACTATGTCGCTTCTATAAGGATTCCAGTGCTTCTTTTTAACTAGGCTTACACCGTACTTATCCTTAATTAAGTTAAGCACATAGTAAGCTATTGCTGGCGCTGCAGTGAATCCAGGCGATCTTATTCCAGCTGCGTTTACAAAGCCCCATGGATCGTCGTAAGCCTCTATACGCCAATGCCCTCCCGGAGGCTCAGGCCTTAAGCCAGCGAAAGTTCTTATGATCTTGGTCCTTGGAGGAAGCTCTTTAAGCAGTCTTTCAGATTCCTTCCACACGTACTCTAAGCCTTTTTCACTAGTTGAAGTCTCATCCTTAGCATCCATAGGTAGATCCTCTGCTGTAGGGCCTATCATTAAGTTACCGTGGATTGTAGTAATTGCATAAACCCCCTTAGTTATTGGAGTAGGCGTTGTATGCAGTAGCTTCTCCGGCTTTACCCTAACATTTTCATCAAATAAGAAGTACTCCCCCCTCCTAGGCCTTACTACAAAGCCTGAATCTATTCCAGCCATGTGCGATATCTTATCTGAGTATAGGCCTGCTGCATTAATGACTATGTCTGCTTCTATAAACCCTTTAGTAGTCTCTACACCTTTCACCTTCTTATCAACTACTTTAACCCCCCTTACTTCAGCTTCAGTTAACAGCTTTACTCCGTTCTCTACGGCGTTTTCAACTATAGCTATTACTGCTTCAAAAGAAGATATTGTTCCTGCCGTAGGTGCATATATCGCTCCTAAAGCACTTGGATTAATGCTTGGATCCATTTGTAAAAGCTCATTGCGGTAAACGACTCTTACTCCAGGTATTTTGTTAAGCTTAGCTAACTCAATGTACTTTTTAGCATTCTTCTCCTCTTCTTCATTAAAGAAGACCATAAGTTCCCCAGGCCATTTAACGGGTATGCTGAGTTCCCTGGTCCACTGCCTCCATAAAATATTCCCCTCTCTACAAAGCCTTGCTCTAAGAGGATGTACGTCAGGCTCCTCTTCATGCCCTGGGTGAATTATCGCAGTATTCGCCTTACTGCTCCCCCACCCAACATCTGGCTCCTTCTCTACTAAAGTTACATCAAAGTCTTCATACATGCTTAAAACTCTAGCTATTGATGAGCCAACTATTCCTGCTCCAACTATAACTACTTTTATGGGCATCACATAGATGCACCCTCTAAGACTAAATGGGTATATTGAGGGTATAAAAAATGGTTTAGTTTAAAGAGAGGTGTTTAAATGCCTCAGTATCCATAAGCCCATGGAACTTCCTTAGCCCATCCAAGGGCTTTCTGTACAGCGGCCTTCCATCCTTTATATAGTTTCTCCCTTCTATCAGGATCCATTGTTGGCACGAACTCTCTCTCCATCTTCCAGTTCTTTCTAACGTCCTCTAGGTCTTTCCAGAATCCAACGGCTAATCCAGCTAAGTATGCTACTCCGAGAGCCGTAGTTTCAAATACAACTGGCCTCACTACTTTTACGTTAAGTATGTCTGCCTGGAATTGTAGTAAGAAGTCACTCTTAGCTGCTCCTCCATCAGCTTTAAGCACAGTTATCTTCTGCCCAGTGTCAGCAACCATAGCCTCTATGACGTCCCTAGTTAGATAAGCTATTGCTTCAAGAGTAGCTCTAGCTACATGCTTTCTCTCAGTTCCTCGAGTAATTCCAATAATTAGTCCTCTAGCATAGTGGTCCCAGTATGGCGCTCCAAGCCCTACGAATGCTGGAACTAAGTATACTCCACCGGTATCAGGAGCTGATTCAGCTAATGGGTTCACTTCTGCTGAGACTTCAATAAGCTTTAACCCATCTCTTAGCCACTGTATAGCTGCTCCAGTAATGAATATACTTCCCTCTAGAGCGTAAACAGCTTTCCCAGGCTCAAGGCCATAGTACACTGTAGTTAGTAGCCCATGCTTAGATGGAACAGCCTTAGTCCCAGTATTGAAGAGTATGAAGTTTCCTGTTCCATAAGTGCATTTAACGTCACCGACGTCGTAGCCTGCTTGACCAAATAGCGCTGCCTGCTGATCTCCTGCATCTCCAGTTACAGGTATGCTTACTCCTCCCATTAATTCAGCTACTTCAGGCCCCGTATATCCATAGATCGCCTTATCACTTGAAGGCCTTGGCAAGGGCATCAGCTCTCTAGGTATTTTACCCTGAATCTCTAGGAGTTCATTGTCCCAGTCAAGCTTATGTATGTTGAATAGCATTGTTCTAGAAGCATTAGAGTAATCTATTACGTGTGCTCCATATCTCTCTGGAGTTAGTACATCCTTTGATCCTCTAGTTAAGTTCCATATAACCCATGTGTCTATAGTTCCAAAGATCAGTTCTCCCTTCTTAGCTCTCTCCCTTACGTTATTAACGTTGTCAAGTATCCACCACACCTTAGTGCTTGAGAAATAGCAGTCTGGCACTAGCCCTGACTTACTCTTTATGGTATCAAAGTAGTGTTCTCTCAAATAATCTATCTGGGGAGCAGTCCTCCTATCCTGCCATACTACAGCGTTGTAGACTGGTTTACCTGTCTTTGGATCCCATATTATTGTAGTCTCCCTTTGATTAGTGACTCCAATAGCCGCTATCTCCCTAGGATCAACCTTCGACCACTCAAGTGCTTCCTTTATACACTGCTTAGTCCTCTCCCATATTTCAAGAGGATTATGCTCAACCCACCCAGGCTTAGGAAATATCTGAGTGTGCTCATGATACGACCAGCCGCCCTTAACGGGAAGTCCATTGTGAGTAAATAACATCACTCTAGTTCCAGTAGTACCTTGATCTATTGACATAACGTACTTCTTTTCAACCATACATATCAAACCTCACACTATATCTATATATAGCTAGATATGAGACATATAAAAACTTTTGTAGATATATTTATTTCATTAGCTGATATGAAAATTGATCATTTTTTTAAAAAATATTTATTTATTTCATATTATTCATATTATAATTAACTAGATTACTAGAGTGTATATTAGTGCGCCAATTATTCCGCCAATTATTGGGCCAAATATAGGCACTACTAAGCCGTATGGCCAATCTGAACTTCCTTTACCGGGTATTGGAAGTACTGCATGAGCTATCCTAGGCCCTAGATCCCTGGCTGGGTTAATTGCATAGCCAGTTGGGCCTCCGAGGCTTAAGCCAATGCTCCATACGAGGAATCCAACTATTACAGGTACGAAGAATGTCGGCAGGTCTTTAAGGCTTGTGAGAGCTAATACTCCTAGCACCAGCATGAATGTACCTACCATTTCAGTTACGAAGTTTAGTGGAAGGTTCCTAATAGCTGGGCCCGTTGAGAATACAGCTAACTTAAGGCCTGGCTCAGCTGTCTCCTTAAAGTGGCTATAGTAAGCTAGGAATACTAATACTGCTCCAACAAATGCACCAAGTATTTGAGCAACAACGAATCCTGGAACCATGCCCCAGTCAAACTTACCTATAGAGGCTAAGGCTATCGTTACAGCTGGATTTATATGTGCATAGGGGCTTCCAGCTAGGAATGCCGCCGCTACACCATTCATTACTGCAAATCCCCAGCCAGCTGTTATAACAATCCAGCCAGCTCCCTGCCCCTTACTCTTGCTAAGAACTACGTTTGCTACAACACCGTCGCCAAGCAGTATAAGGATCATTGTCCCAACGAACTCCCCTAAGTATTCATTACCCATTTAACTCACCTAAACTTTCTAATATATGTAACCAAGGTACATGTATAAAAAACTTGTGTTAATGGATAGAGGCATACGTTATGCTTAAATATCGTCTATACTCTGTATAGTATATAGTATATTGTGACATACAGTGTATAAAGGGTGAGCATATATGAATACTGAAGTTGGGAGAGTACGTGTTATAGACTCTAGGACATTTCTAAAAGTACTTGACAACATACTTGAAGTAATGAAAGTTAATGAAAAGTATCTCACTAAGCTTGATGCAGATATAGGTGACGCTGATCACGGTATAAACATGGTGAGGGGATTTCAGAAAGTAAAGGAGTTAATTAATAGGCAGAAAAACCCTGAGAACTTAGATATAGGCACTATGCTTAACTTAACTGGAGTGGGGTTACTGCAAGTTGTTGGAGGAGCAGCTGGCCCACTATATGGAATGCTATTCCTAGAGGCTTCGAAAACAGTTAAGGGTAAGAAGGAGATAAGCGTAGAGGACTTTGCAAAGATCCTTGAAGCTGGGCTAAAAGCTGTTAGAACAGTTGGCGGAGGAACAGTTCCTGGGGAAAAGACTATGGTCGACGTCCTACACCCAGTTGTAGAAAAACTTAAGGTAATGCTTTCAACTAAAAGGGACTTAGACTTCATTGAAGCACTAAGCGAAATAACTCCTCTAGCTAGGGAAAGTGTCTTAAAAACTATACCTATGTTAGCTAAGAGGGGGAGAGCGAGCTACTTAGGTGAGAGAAGCATAGGACACCAGGATCCAGGAGCTACTTCAACTTACTTAATAATAAGGACTTTCCTAGATACGCTCAATGGCAAAACAGGTGTAAAGATATCTAAATATGATGACGTAAGTGGTGCATTAATAAGCGAAGAATTTATTTAACTTAGGGCCACTCAATCACCGATATTTGGTGAACCCATGGTAGGAATAGTGCTAGTGTCTCACAATAAGAAGATAAGTGAGGGAATAAAGGAAGTAATAGATCAGATGATTAGGGGAGCAATCAAGATCGCTTGTATAGGTGGTGAAGCAGGAGAGCTAGGCACAAACGTTAGCGAAATAGTTAGAGCAATAAATGAAGTAATCGATGAACAAGGAGTGATAATATTCGTTGACTTTGGCAGTACTGCCATAGGAGCAAAAGCAGCGCTAAACATGTTGGATCAGGGGGTAAAGGCAAAAGTCTTTATTGCTAATGCCCCCATAGTTGAAGGAGCTTTTATAGCAGCTGTTGAAGCAAGCTTAGGCAAGAGCATTGAAGAAGTATTAAAGGCAGCTGAGGAAGCAAAAAACATGGTTAAAGTGCAATAAAAAATCATTATTTATTAAAATAAAATTTAATTTTATATTATTTTATATAATTATTTAATTTATTTTATATTGCTACTCAATATCTTTATGTAACAACTATTGGAGGAGGCACTTTTATAGCTATAGTAGTAGCTGGCGCCATGAGTAGTCTCTTAAGCTCTTCGTCAAGCCTTAGGATTGCTACCCTACCTCCCTGCATTTCAAGAGAAGTCATGAATTCACCTATCCAACTTGTAAACACTTTTAATCCTAATGACTCTACATACTTTCTAACGTCTCTGTAGAATAGAAACTTCTCCATGTATGGTGTGCCTCCAGTGCCTTGTGCCACTAGAGCTATTTCCTCTCCCTTCTCAAGCTTAAGATCTTCAACAATCTTGTCAACCATCATTTTAGCAAGCTCCTTTGAAGGCATGTACTTCATTCTCTTTACTCCAGCTTCTCCATGAATTCCTATTCCAAACTCTATTTCATCAGGCCCTAGCTCAAAGGTGGGCTTCCCGGCTGCAGGCACAATGCATGGAGTGAGTGCTACTCCAAGATCTCTGCCATTATCTACTACTTTTTGAGCTACTCTCTTTACCTCCTCAAGAGACCATCCTTCTTCAGCTGCAGCTCCAGCTATCTTATGTACGAATACCGTTATTGTAGTGCCCCTCCTCTTTTCCTTTTCAATTATTGAAACATCGTCGTTAACTATTACATAATCAGTCTTAATGCCTTCACTGGCAGCTAGTTCAGCGGCTGTCCTAAAGTTCATTACGTCTCCAGCATAATTCTTAATGACTACTAATACACCTGCATCAGTAGCAACTTCTCTAATAGCAGCCTGTATCTGTGGTACTGTTGGTGAAGTATATGTAAAGCCTGCACACGCTCCATCAAGCATTCCATAGCCTACGTAGCCAGCATGAGCTGGCTCGTGGCCGCTTCCTCCACCTGAGACAAGAGCTACTTTATACGAAGGCTTCTTATACCTTCTGTAAACGTTGTTCCAGTCTGGGTCAAGTCTCAAGATCTCTGGAAAGGCTAAAACCATTCCTTCAAGCATTTCTCTAACTTCTTCACCAGGAGTATTTATGAGTTTCTTCATTAATTTAACACCTCTAAAATATATGTTTTATGAAGTATGTATATAAGCTTATACGAATTGTTGCTAAAGATACTGTATAATGAATACTAATCATAAATGCTTATATATACTATTCTATCTTAACTTTAATAGCAACAGTAGCTTTATGGAGGAATGATAATTGAAGACTAGTGAAGTAACTATAGTTAATAAATCGGGCCTTCACGCTAGGCCTGCCGTTAGATTTGTACAATTAGCTTCTAAGTTTAAATCGCTGATAACTGTATGCAAGGGATCTAAATGCGCTAATGCGAAGAATATACTTCAAGTACTCTCCCTTGGAGTAGACTTTGGAGATAACATAGTTCTAGAAGTGAGTGGAGATGATGAAGGTATAGCGCTTAACCAGTTAATAGATCTTTTAATAAACATTCTACCAAATGAGGATAAGTAGTTCAGGTATACTGTAAGGAGGAGTCCTTTTATTTTCTCCTTTTATTTTCTTCTATTATTTATTCTAATTCCTTTATTCAACTAAATTGTATGCATAAGAATTGTTGCGAAGGCAATGCTTTTGCTCATCGTTAACGCTTATTACATTGCAAGCAGTCATATATGTCAGGTAGTGGTATGAAGACCGTGAAGTTATTCATGAATAAAAAGATCGCTATAATGATCTTTGTCTTAGCTCTAGCTTTAAGCACTACGTACACTGCTTCAATAACCTCTGTACAAGCATATTTCTGGAACTCAATTGAACTACAAGTTGAGCAGCTGCCAGTACACCAGGACATAGTTGTTTTAAGTATTTCCAGCGGTGAAAACGCTTCAAGTAAAGTAGCTGGTTTACTAAGTAGAGAGCGCGATTTAAAGACACACGTAGTAATAGGTTATGAAGAGCTATACATTACTAAGGATCCAATTGCAATGGACTACTCATGCGTTAATGAAACCAAAATCGAACTACCTAAAGGGTATTTAATCAGAGTAATTGCATTTAATACTAGTGTGAGAATTAAGCCAGTGCTATGGATGCCGAATGGACTGTTAATAGGTAAAGCTACGTGTATACCTCAAAACACTTCATTCTCAGGGCTTAACGTCACACTCAGCTTATATTATAGTGATCCTTATGGAGAGCTAAATCCTTTGCTAAACGCTATTGGGAATCCATGGTCGTGGACGCTTTCGCAGTATACTCCAACAATATTAATAGATGCTAGCTCATGGGAGATGTTTAAAAAACCTAGCTCTATTGAACTCTACGGAGTTAGTGATACGCCAATAGATCCATTAGCTGAAGCCGACTTAAAGACAGCTGAGTCTGAGTGGATTCCTGATATCAGTTATTACCTCAGTAGGTATTCTGTGCCAAGAGATAAATGGGCTATTTACACAAATAGGCTTAATGAATTAAAGGCTGAGCATTCATCAGTGCTTTTCATTAAGTTAGTGTATGATGTAAGGAGAGTTATAACTGCATACAGTATAGATGCCTCACTAAACAATGTTGGCAGCACTCTTCTTAGAATCACTGATTTACTTATTGATGAAGGCTGCGGTGTATCCATAGTTAAGGACTATTTGGGTGACAACTTAGCTAACTCTAAGTTCATGGAGTTCTCATCGCGGTTTGCAGCTATTTCATCTACATTTCCAACGTTTATAGCTATAGCAGTTGCATCATCTATGGCTCCTTCAGCACTTCTATCATTAATTAGGAAAGACGTAGCTCTCCTGAGAGCTAGAGGCTTTAGCATTAAGAGGGTTAGCATAGGGCTCTCTGCATCAACGGCTTCTTGGATTGCAGTAGGATTTATAGGAGGCTACTTCCTAGGCCCAGTAATTCCGAGTCTAACGCTACTGGAGAATTCACAGTATTGGGAGTTGCTTAACTTAGTGCTTGAGCCAATAAGTATAACTGTCCTAGCAGTAATGATGGCGGCCCTCCTCTTATTATCCTTAAGAAAAGTCTCAAAGTCAATTGAGGAGGTGCAGCCCATAGAGTTATCTAATCCAACATTGATGTCTCAACTAATTACTAGAACAGGCATGAGCTGGCTAGATTGGTTTGCACTAGCCTTAGGCACGTACTTCTTTGTTAAAGTATTGGTGAACTTCAACATATACGAATACATTGGGAAAGGAGATATGCCGCTAATCATAGTGATTCTATTAATATTGTTAATCCCTATTGATAGCTTGGCCTCGAGCTTTGGAACAATACTGTTTCCATACGGAGTAGTGAAGTTGATTACCTCCTATCCAAGGCTTCTAACGGAGTTTGTAGGAAGTATTATAAAGCCTGTCTCAGGGGAATTAAAGCACTTAGTTGTAAACTTAGTTAAGTCAAAGGTCCCCAGAATAGTGTTTACAGTCTTTTTACTGGGCTTTGCATCATCAATACTTGTTACAGGAGTAGTTGGACACTCTATTGCTACTACGGCGTTCAATGGTTTAATTGAGAGAGCCTATGGAAACCATTACTTCTACGTAAATAGCGTAAACCGGCGCGTACTCAACGGCTCTTTAAGTATCATTAACTTATGTAATAGAGCTCTAGACTTTGCTAGTGAGATAGATGGAGCAGTTGTATTCATTATCTCGGCTCCACTAGAACTTGTGAGAATCGTAGATACGGTTGAAGCCTCATTTCCACTCAAGTATTTAGTCATAGTGGATTCATCTAGCTATTCTAAAGTATTTAATGTAGGTGAACTACTTGAGGGGATTCAAAGATCTAAAGTTATGCTCGTTGATAGGCAGGCCAAAGAGAGAGGGATCTACGTAATTCGCAGTCCCTTAAATAGAGACATTAATTTCACCGCAGATCTTGAGAAAACAGTTGAAACCCTCCCAGGCTTAGCTGCACTAGATGCAATAGTAGCTGGTCCTCAAGCAAATTATACAATGTTTCCATCCCTTTTACCTAGCTCCATAGCAGTGATGGATGTTAGCTCACTAGAGCTTCTCTCTACTAAGTTGAGTAAGTTATTGCAGGCAACAACATCAACACATATGTATATTACAGAAGAAACGCCGATACCATCAACCACTCCACATATTAGTCAGAGCTATGAAGAAACAGTGCTTACAGTCATTGTTGTATCAAGAAAGTATGTTGATGCTGAAGGAAGCTGGAGCATTAGAACTAGCGGCAGCCTCATACCGCAAATAAATACGATATTGTTTGGAGCAGTAATTTCTAGCTATACTCAATCAATTATAAGTGGATCAGTTCTATATGCTTCAGCACTAGCTTTCACTGGAGTAATAGTATACGCTTCAACTTATGAAAATCTACATACATATGCTCTTTTAAGAGCTAGAGGCTTTAAGAGATCTGATTCAGTTAAAATAACTATTGCAGAGTCAATCGCCCTCTCCCTTTTAGGACTTATTCCAGGAGTAGCTCTTGGCGTAATTGTTGGATTGAGAACACTCGACATAATGACTATATCGGGTGGCCTAGGGCTACTTGACTTAAAGACTGTATTAGCAGCGTATAGAGTAAGCATAGGGATAAACTGGCTTTTCAACGTAATAGCTATATCAACTACATCCATAGCTATAGCTGTAGCAACATGCATAATGGCTGCTGTGACTTCATATAAGAGAATACTGAGAGAAGCAATAGCTTTACTAGGTGCCCATATATGACTATAATTAATGCTAGCATTAAAAAGCTAGAGGGCGACAAGCATTGACTTACTTAAGAAGGGGGGAGCTATTCATCGAGGGATTCTCAAGTAAAGGCATTGACGTAGAGGCAAGGGATTTAGTGAAAATATATAAGATCGGGAGAACGATAGAAGTTCACGCCCTTAGAGGAGTAAACATTAACATTAAGGCTGGTGAAGCTGTATGCATAATGGGTCCAAGCGGTAGTGGGAAGACTACTCTACTGAACATCATTGGCGGCGTAGATAAGCCTACTGGTGGGCAAGTAGTTGTTGGCGGAGTGAGGGTTCATGAGTTAGATGAAGATAAGTTAGAGAGATATAGATTAAAGACTGTTGGATACATATTTCAGGCATTCAACTTAGTGCCTATGCTTACAGCATTAGAGAACGTTGAATTGCCCATGATTCCTCTCGGAATCCACGGGCACTCTAGGAGAAGGAGGGCGGAGTGGCTTCTTAAAGCTGTAGGCCTTGGAGACAAACTATACCATAAGCCATTTGAACTAAGTGGAGGCGAGCAACAGCGTGTAGCTATAGCTGTAGCTCTAGCAAACGATCCGCCGTTAATTTTAGCCGACGAACCTACTGCTGAGCTAGATATAGAGAACGCCATGAGGGTGATAGACCTCTTGATAAAGCTTTCAAAGGAGTCAGGTAAAACAGTTATAGTCTCCACTCATGATCCTAGAATAGCCATTAGAGCTGACAGAATATTGAGAATGGAAGATGGAGTAATTAAAAGCGAGCATAAACCTGTAGAGCTAGAGGAGGGAGCTTCATTAACTAAGCTGTCGAGCTTAGCTGATGAAGTTAAGGCCAGGCTAGCTGTTGCTGAAAAACAGCTTCATGAACTGGCGGTAAAGTTAAGTAGAGGCGAGATCTCTGGAGAGCACTTCGATAAAGAGTACTTAAGGCTTAAGATACTTATTGAAGGGTATAAGGAGATCTTGGCAAGCCTAGGCCATTAGCTATAGATCTTTCCCAATACTCCTCCATTTCCTCCTCACTTACTGTAGCCTTTAGCTTTCCAACTCTGGCTCTTTCAATTACACAGGCTTGTCTATACTCATTCCATAGAAAGTTCAATAACTCCTCCCTTTTCCTTAATAAGTGAGCGTTTGCATACCCTAGTTTTTCAGCAGCTGATATAGCTGCTACTTCCCCTTCAATAAAGGCAGTTGTTGCTTCTTCAATGCCTGCTGCATCGCCGGCTACATAGAGGCCTGGAATACTTGTCTCTAAGTACATCGTCCTTAGAGGCACTAATCCGCCTAGCTCCGGTATCCACTTCATTATACAGCCTGCTTGACTTAAAATAGTATAGTCGGGCATTAATCCCACTGCGAGGAGAACTAAGTCTACGTTAAAGCGTTTCTCTGTGCCAGGAATAGGATTCATTTGATCATCAAATGCTTGAACTACAGCTTCTTCAACGTGCCTACTCCCTATAGCTTTAACTATTGAATGTCCTAAGTAAATAGGTACTCCAAGCCTTACTACCTTAGCTGCGTGTACAAACCAGCCTCCGATACTTCGCGTAATTTCAACTATAGCCCTCACTTCTACACCTGCTTGGAGGAGTTGGTATGAAACTATGAGTCCTACGTTGCCTGAGCCCACCACTAAAGCTTTATCTCCAGGCTTAACTCCATATTGATTCATTAGTGTTTGAGCTCCTCCAGCACCCATTATGCCCGGCAAGTCATTGTTTTCAAACTCAAGGCCTCTTTCCATAGCGCCTGTACACACTATGACTGCCCTTGGCTTAAAGACTATGTTCATAGGCTTTGGATGCCTTGCTATTACTCCTACCCCTTCATGAAAAAATCCATAGGCTGTAGCATTTCTATACACTAGTATGTTTGAGGACCCCTCGATCTTCTTAGAGAGCTTTTCAGCTATTTCAAATCCTCTAACTCCTCCATAGTAATTTCTAGCACCAAAGAACTTATGGGTTTGTTTAATTAACTGACCCCCAAGGCGTGTTCCTTCATCAACTAAGGCAACTTTTACACCAAGAGTTGAGGCCGTTAGAGCTGCATGTAATCCAGCTGGACCTCCGCCAATGATTAGTAAGTCCACTGCAGCCTCAGCTTTCTCCACTTGGTCGTTGAGTAAAGGCCTTTCAGCACTTATAAATGGTAGTTCACGCTGTCTCTCAATAAAAACTCCTTCCCTAACTGGCTCTATACAGATCCTCGTATTTGGAACTCTATCTACTGTACTTAAACAACTGCTGCACTTTCCTATCATGCAGAAGGCTCCACGAGGCCTCTTAAACTTTGGACTCCAGCTAAATGTAGTTACTCCAATAGCATATAGTGCTGTAATAATGCTTTCACCTTCGTATGCTTCAACTAGTCTGCCCTCGAAATTGAAAAAGATCCTTTTTCCTCTTTTAAATGAAATTATTGGGTGACTCCACATCCTTCTATCGCTCAACCGATTCACCAAGTAAGTATCGTTAAGCTTGAGAACTATTAACTACTTAACTCCACGAGTTAATAAAATAAAAGGCAAGGAAACAGTAGTTTCATTCACAGTGCATGGAGGTTGCTGCATTAATTGAGGAAAGTGCTTAAGGTTTGTGGAAAGACATTGTTGTTAAGCCCAACTAGCTTAATCCACCTAGTACTTCTAGGGGCTATACTCATTTATGCTTCCTATAGTCTTTATATGACGTCAGAGAACTTTGTTTCATATGAACTTAATAGAGGTGGTAAGGGTTATGTATCTGATGAAGTTTGGTACGTGTCTGCAGCTAGAAACATGTTATCAGATCTATTTGGACTCAAAGTGTTTAACCCACTGGCTTGCTCAGCTACTATAATACTTAACAAGAGTTATGAACCTCTGGTAGTTAACGCATTGGCATTGAGATATAACGTTAACATCGTTGATACAAATTACAACAAGCTTAAACACGCTCTATATGTAGAGTCACTGAACTATAGCAGCCTACATGAATTCACTAATGAGTTAGCAAGTAAGTATGGTGTTAGAGAAGTAGTCTATGGATGGAGGCTCCCCGACAACGATGGTATAAATAACTACTTAAACACTGAACACCCCCCGCTTGGCAAATATCTAATAGCTATCTCAATAGCTTTACTTGGAGACTACCCACTGCATTGGAGAATACCCAGTGTAGTCAGCGGTGTACTAATGATACTACTTTTATACTATTTAGCATTAAACATTAGTAGAAGCCCATGGATCGCTTTACTTGCAGCTTCTCTTGCAGCAGTAGATCCTTTATTTAAAGCATTGGGCTCAATAGCGTTACTTGACATTTTTGTCGCTACTACAAGCGTTGCAGCAGCAATAGCTATAGTGGAAAGAAGGTATGTGGCTGCATCAATATTAATAGGGATCAGTGCGTCATTTAAGTTTAACGGACTCTTCACGCTCATTCCAATGATGATCATCTACTTAAGGGATTTAGTTAGAGTGAGGAGAAGCATAGATTTAGAAACTACGTATAAGTACATAGAGTGGTTATTTAAGAATGCCGCTATAATTGTATTAGTGTTCTTAATAGCTTCAGCTCCATTCATAGCTAGATACGGCTTAGGCGGATGGCTTAGAGACACTATTAATTCATTTAAGTGGCATACTTCAGAGAAGTGTCCTTCCAGTAAAGCAGGCTGCCCCACCTCGTCTTTTCCAATAGACTGGTTCATTGGTGTGAATGCCTTTACTCTCTATGTAAATCCAACTATTGTTGCAATGGGCAACTACATCTTTTGGACTGCATCCCTATGGCTATCAATACTCTTCATTCCAGCTGCAAAGACTTTTAGGAAAGTCGGATATCCATTACTTCTCTTACTAGGGACTCTCCTCGGCTACATAATGCTCTGGATCGTGGGAGGTAGAACTCAATATAGCTTTTATGCAATACATCTACTGCCATTTACATACCTTGTGTTAGCTTCAATGCTTGAAGTAATAGTGGATCGGAATTCACTTAAAGAAGTCTTTAATAAATGGCTTAGTTCACTTAGTTACTTAAGGAAGCTCATATTGACAGTGCTTACTTAGTAACTCTAGCTTTCTCTAGTTTTGAGGGAATGTGTTTTAGGCATTATTGCTAAAGGCTTTGTAACGGACTTATATATGAACCCAAGGTGTATTCTTCCATTATAATAATTAGTGAATGCTCCTCTATTCTTCAGCCTATGTTCTACTTCCTCTATCGATAGATCTCGGGGATCGTGAAGCTTACTCCCAATAACATAGTCTACTGAGTATCCTGTTACAGGGATCCATGCTTCATATTCAAGTACTATTGGGAAGACTCTCTTTAAGTTATCAACGATCCACGTGTATTCCTCTGGGAAGAAAAATGCGTTTCCAGCTTGAGTTACCAATATTCCATCATTGCTGAGCACTCTACTTACTTCTTCATAGAAATCCCTATTGTATAGCCTCTTCACTTGCTCCGATGAATAAGGGTCAGTTAAATCAATGATCGCTACATCGAATGAACTCCTTGGAGCTGAGAGAACATATTGATATCCATCGTCTATAATTACTTCAGCTTTTTTACTAAAGAAGCTTCCCTTATGCATAGTCTCTAAGTGCTGTATAGCTGCTTCTACTAATTCACCATCTATATCAACCATCACTGCCCTCTCAACGCTTGAATGCTTTAACACCTCCCTTAATGTAGCTCCTTCGCCTCCACCTATAATTAATACTCTCCTAGGATTGGGGTGAGTAACCATAGCTGGATGCACGAGGCTCTCATGATATATGACTTCATCAGCTTCACTACTCTGTATGTATCCATCTATTATTAAGCTTCTACCGAATCCCTCTAGATCAGCTATTATAAACTCCTGGTACTTAGTTCTCCTATGGGCTATTACATTTTTAAAAATAAATAATGTTGCAGTACAGTGAGACGTTGGCTCAAATAATATAGGTCTGCCTGCAAATGACACTTAACTCACCCAGTGTAGGTGGATTAAAGAGGGATAAAAAAGTAATAGTTATTTATAAAGAATTTCCTAAGGAGTCTTCGTTAACCCAGGTAGCTTTGGGAAGGCTGTTGCTAGAGCTATATGCCTTAATCCAGCAATGTACATAGTGAGTCTCTCAACTCCTAAACCTAGCCCAGCACTTGGAGGTATTCCTCCATGTTTAGCTAAATCTAGGAACCACTCATACTTCTCTAGGGGCTCGTTATGTAACCTTATCCTCTCTATAAGCTTTTCATAAGTATACTCTCTTAAGCCTCCATCAATTACTTCTCCACAGACTCCCGGCATAATTAAGTTAAAGTCCACGTTATATCTGGAATCACGAGGGTTCTGTAGATAGTAAAAGCCTCTTGAAATCGATGGGAACTCAGTGATCCACACTGGTGAATTAAAGTAGTTAGCTAATGCTATTTCCGCTTCACTAGTAAGCTCTACGCCCCACTTAACGTTAAATCCAAGCTTACTAACTATGCTTAAGGCATCGTCATAAGTCACCCTAGGGTACGGAGGCTTAAAGCACTCTAAGCTGTCATTGACTCCACTCAACAGCTCTTCATTGCTTTTAGTTTTCTCACATATGTAATAAACTATTCCCTCCCCGAGGTCTATTACATCGTTTAGTGATGCATTAGCTATTTCAAGATCTATTTGAGTGAATTCAACTAAGTGTCTTCCACTAATGATGTTTTCTGGAGGCTCTTCTCTAACATTGCGTGCTACAAAGAATACCTTTCCAAAGACTGCTGCAGTTGCCTGTTTATACATTATTATGCTGCTAGATACTTCATGCTCTACTCCATAAATACATGCCTTTACTTTTCTAGCTCCTCTAAGTCCTGGATCTGTTGCTGGACTAATTACTAGTGGAAGAAGCTCTGTGAAGCCCTTCTTATGTAAGAACTCTCTTGCACTATTAACTATGTGCTCCTGTATCTTCAGGATCTTAGCCCAGAGAGGGTTCCTCAAGTACCAGTGGCTGTTTTTAGCTAATTCAACTGGATCAACGCTTCTCAGATCAGCTGTATAGTCAATTCTTCTCTCAAACTTAGGTAGGTTCAAAACTCTATAGCTTTCAACAATTATCTCTTCTTCACTACACACGCCTTCAATGACTATGGAGCTTTCTAGAGGGAGTTTAATTAAAGACTTGAGGATTTCATTGCTTGCAGTAAGCCTTCTAAAACCTGAGTAAGTTCTAGCAATAATCGTATCGCCCTTGATTTTTGCTATCCAAGCAATTGCATTACAACGCTTCTCCTGGTGCTTAAACACATAGCTGTTGCTTAATTGAGTGCTAGAACAATCCTTAGAGCTTTTCGTTAAACAACATACCTCGCACCTAGAGTAAACCAGTAATAATACGTTAGTTATAAATTTTACTCAAAAGCTAAGCCTTCCTGAGGTAAGTGCATTGAGCTCCCATGAATTGGAGGAGCTGAAGAAGGATCTAGTTGAGCTTAGAGATAGAGTTGAAAAACTTGAAAAAGAAGTTTTAATAGTTGAAGATCTGTTAAAAAAGATCATATTTTTCTACGCCCTTTCACTTAAGACCTAGGATGCACAAGAGCTCTGCCCTTTATAGCTGACTTCATTACTCATGGTTCCCCAATTCCTGTTCTTTAAGAGCCTAAGCGTCGAGCTCTCATAGATGTTAATATCAATTGATGTTAAGCCTACAGAGGATTAAGAAGTTCAAAGGCAAAAATTCTTCAATAATTCCCTCGACACGAAAGCTATAACCAATACATAGAGCAGAAGTTTTAGAATTAACTATTACTGAGGCTATAGTAGTTAGTGTAGTAAGCGAAGGCTACTTAACTAAGTGCTTTCACCTCTAAGCTTGGTATTCATTTTCAATAAGTGAGCTTTGTTCTTCAAACCATTGAATGAAGGTGTTTACTTCTTTAACAAGCTTTAAAGCAATTCTCTTCGATGACTTAAAGTACATGTAGTCCGGCAACTTTATTATCTTTTGCCTAAAGTGCTCAATGCTTTCCCTAAAGCCTCTATGCATGCTACAACTTGTGTATAGCACACGGGCAATGCCTATTGCTCCAACGGCATCCAGCTTATCTGCGTCACTAAGTATTCTTGATTCAACAATTTCCGACTCCACTCTTAAGCTATAGCTATGGGCTAAGATTGTCTTCTTAATACAATCTATAAAACCGCGGTTAAATCCCATGCGGGTAAGCATGTTTTTAGCCATTTCAGCACTAATGAGTGAGTGGTGTTTTCCCAATGCCTTCTCCTTAGCGCGTCCAATGTCATGCAGCACTATAGCAATACATAACACAAGCCAGTTTATGTCGTGTAACTCTTCACCTATAACAATTGCCTCAGCGTACTTAGATACTCTAATAACGTGAGGCCATCCATGAGCTGGATCATCACCCATAATTAATTCAGCTATTGCAAGGACTTCTGCAAGCCTAGGATCAGTTGAGGCCACTTTCCTAAATAAGCTCAATATAGCCACCGACCTTTAGCATTATTAATTGATGAAGGATTAGATATATGTTTTGTAGGAAAAGATCCTTCATTAAAAGAAGCGCTCTTGATCTATTTTTATGAGTAAGAAGAAATAAGAACAAGCGTGTCGAGGAGTACCTACAACAGTAGAGAGGGTTGAATACAGTTGGCTGGAAGAGTCTTAGTGATCAGTGATTGGGATGCTGATGGCGTAGTAGCTTCTGCTCTAGCCTACTACTCGCAGAGCATTGCATGTAAATATCCAGTTGAAGAATGCTGTAAAGTTGATTTAAGGCCCATTGAACCATCAAACATATACGCCCTGATATCAAGACTGAACGAAAGCTATGAGGCAGTGATGTTCTTAGACATTCCATTTTTAAGTAAGATAGCTAGTCTATTTAAAATGCTTAGAGAGCACTTTAGTGTAGGCAGAGTAATCTACATAGATCACCATGTGTCTACACTTAACTCTGAAAGTGAGTTAAGGAAGCTATGCGACGAGATTTATGTATCTCTTGAAGCTACTTCAACTATACTCTACAAAGTTCTATCAAGTAGAGGGGTTAAAGTGCACGAGAAGCTTAAGATGTTTACAACAGTGATCTCGTATATGGACAGAGGTCTACGCGTACCAAATGAACTACTTCAGCTATTAAAACTAGCTTCAACTATATCAAAGATCCTGACCGTTAAAAGAGATCCTGAACTATATGAGAAGATCGTTGCATGGCTAGTGAACTCATTTCCATCCCCTCCGCCATTCAGTACCCTGGAGCTAAAAATGCTTGAAAGAAGAGTAAAAGAAGTAGATGAAGAATTAAGTAGAATAGTCATGGACTTAGCTATGACTGGAAAGAACGTTGGATACTTAAAATTCATTGATGCAAGCAACCACTGGAAGAGGCGTGGGGCGACATCACTAGTCTTAAGGCTCGGCAGGCTACTTAAATCACCTGTAGCAGTAGTCTTCAGAGGAGAGAGAGGGAAAATACTCATAGTTAAGGCATCCCATAGTAGAGCATATAGAATAGCTAAGTACTTTATTGGAGAAGGTTTAGCTGAAGACATTGCTGGACACCCTAACTTAGCGATAATAAAGTTGAGTAAGGACGCCTCCGATAAGCTCATTGAAGATGCCTTAAGGAAGGCTTGCTACTACATATAGAACTAACTCACTTAACTAATCTATAACAGGTCCTGAAACAAGTTACTCCGCAATGAATACTACTGTAGTTGTTGTTCTAAATATTCTCCTCAGCTCACTTATCTGCGACCTATATATGAATAAAGGCTCCTTTAAGTGACTCAACTTCAAGAACCTAGAGACTACTTTAGCTGCTATAGGTTCCCTCACTACTGCTGTTCCCTCTCCATACTTTGGATTAACCTCAATTATTATTGGAATTCTAAGCTTGCCTTCATCATCTGGATCAATATATTGGTATAGGAGCTCTATTTCGCTTGGATCAATTAAGTGAATGCCACCATCCCTTAAAATGATGAATGGATTCTTTAGCTCACGCAGCTCCCTTAAAGTAGGCCTAGTGTAAGGTAAGTGTTTATTAACTATCCTTAGGAAGTCCTTCAGCAGTTCATCAATGTACTTATCGCTCATAAAGCCTTCCTCCTAGTTAACACTTGCTTAACTCTCTTCATTCTAGCTTTTTCTTCTCTCTCACGTTCTTCAAACTTCATTCTCAAATACCTCACAGTCCTTTCAATTGCTGGTATGAAGTAGTACTCTAATGCATTGACCTTTCTTTTAGTCCTAACTATCTCCTTACCTAAAGATTCTACAGCCTTATCCGCTCTCCCTAAGTTAACTATGTTGCTTAATAGTTCAACTACCTGGGCTCTGTAGGTTTGTATGTAGGGGATTATTTGTTCTTCAGTATAACTGGGTTTTGAGACTATCGCTGAATGAGTCTTGACTCCCATTATGTTCTCCAGTCCAACGACTGCAGTCATGGGTTTTGACGTAAGGCCCTTCATGTGGTCAAATAAGTTTTCCCCATAGGCTCCATAAAGGATCAGTGTATCTAAGTATACCTTAGTAAGCTTTGAGTAAACAGCTTTCCTAAGTTCAACTGCCTCCCTGAGCCTTGTGAAGAACTCGTTAATTAATATAGTCAACCTCTCTCTAAGTATTTTGTGGACTTTTCTAGCTAACTCGAGCCTCCTCCTTAATTTAATTAACTCAATCTTAGTTGGCCTAACTCTCTGTAGAGATGTTGACAATGCTTGCTCCCAGATAAAGCTAATGACTTCTTAGCTTATAAACGTCGTGTTTATAGTGAAGGAGAACTCAATGTTCCTAGTCTCCAACATAGTTCTTTAAATCAACTTCCCTCCCGCGTTTAACAAACCTTAATTTCATTTCAGGTTTCACTGATATGCCAAGCTTATTGAGGAGAAGTAGTGTAGTGTATCCATCGAACTCCTTTACAAGGCCTTTCTTTATGAGCTCGTAAAATACTTTTACAACTACCCCATAGTCTCTTGGATAAAGAACCTTTGTTTTCTCCATAAGTTCCTTAGCTCTTTCATCAACTAGCTTGCTCCACACTTCTCTCTCAATATCATTGAATGATTCAGTAGTTCTCTCCTCCATGACTCTGCGGATCATTCTCTTCATAACTCTTAGCTTTAGTTCTTCAGGCAGCTCTTCAGACACTATTAGCACCCTATCATGGAGTGTAGTTAACTGCTTCTCTAAACTATAAGATTAACGCTTCCAACAATATTAGTGGAGGTATTGTAGAGTTGAGCATGCACTCACTTATTCCAGTAGATCTAATTATTGATTCACGCGAAGACTCCAAGAACCCTGAGTTTAGAATTGAGTTAACTAAAAGAGGACTGAAAGTATCCATCCAAAGCCTTCCAGCAGGAGACTTCCTCCTACTAGCTAGAGAGGACTCAAGGCCTCTTCTTATTGAGAGAAAGAGCGTTGATGACTTACTAAATAGCATCAGGGACAATAGACTGTGGGATCAATCTAAGTTGCTGAAGGAGGCTTGTGAATTAGATGGATACCAGCCATTAATTGTTCTAGAGGGATGGCTTGGAATTGTTGAAAGGAGGAGTGGTTGGAGGATACAGTCAGTTCTCAGAGCTATAGATAGCATCGTACTTGACTATGGAATACCAATAATCAATACTCCAAGTAAGAGTGCAACAACTGAGTGGCTTGTCGCAAAAGCTAAGAGCCTGGGGAGAGTTGAGGAGAAGAAGGCTTTTAGAATGAGAGTTGAAAAGAAACCTGTGGAAATACGTGAAAGAATACTGTACGTCGCCGAAGGCCTCGCTGGTCCTACTTTAGCTAGAAAGCTACTTGAATACTTTGGAACACTGAAGTCAATAGCTAATGCAAGCACTCTAGACTTAATGAAAGTTGAAGGAATTGGTGAAAAAAGAGCTAGTGAGATATACGCTATATTCAACACCCCCTGGAAGACCTCTACGAACGCTCGTTAAACACAACGCTATAGACACATTTAGCTCTCCTCCACCTTAAAGGCGGAGATTTCCTTCATCTCTAAGGCCTCTATACTCTCTAAAACATCGGAGCTATGCTGCTTTAAAGAAACTGAGCATTGCTGAAGGCGGTAAATAGCTGGCTTTAGAAGTAGCAGTTTTAATAGCTTATTGCCTTAATACTATGCTCAGGATATAGAGACGGTGTGGTAGAAGCGATGGATATAGCTGAGAGAGTCAGACTATATATAGAGAACTTTAAGCTCACTTTAAGGGATGTGGTAGAGAAGGGGGTTTCTGAAGAGTACAGTGCTTTAATTGAGCAAGCAAAATTATACTCTATGGATGCAGAGTACTACTTGAGTGAAGGAAGGGATCCTGTAACAGCATTATCGTGTATAGCTTATGCAGAGGGATTACTTGATAGCTTGAAGTACTTAGGAAAACCAGAGATCTATTGGAGAACTCCCTCTGAAGTAGCTAATAGGCCTAAAGTACTAGTAGCTGGAGGCTTTGAAGTAATTCACCCAGGTCACTTATACTTTCTACGAGAAGCGTGGAAAAAGGGGAGGGTGTATGTAATTGTTGCAAGAGATTCAAGCATAAAGAAGTTTAAAGGAAGAGATCCCTTAATCCCTGAAGAACAAAGACTCCAAGTAGTTTCTCAACTCCCATACGTCTATAGAGCTATTTTAGGAGATCCCTCTGATTTTTTAAAACCTGTTGTAGAAGTAGAACCTGACTTAATACTATTAGGCCCAGATCAGTGGCCTACTGAGAGTTCTCTAAAGGAAGAACTCTGCAAGAGAGGCTTATGTAAAGTAAAGATAGAGAGAGTCAAGGAAAGGCTTGAGGGCAAGTTTTATAGTACGTCAATGATACTTAAATCCATACTTAAAAAGTACTGTAAACACATTAATGTAGAACCCAAAGTTTAAATTTAAACAATGGAATTAAGTGTGTAAAGCTGTAAGTCTAAGTCATTTTCTTTAATCTAAAGGCTCTTTGCTCAATGTATAGCTCAGCCTCCTTTAACGCCTTATTAGTAATGCTTTCTAAGTCTCTTGGCACTCTATACCATTCGTTCAAGTTCCTCAGCTCCATTGATGCTATAGCCACGTTGTAACCTACGTTGTATGAATCGATCATTGCACTCTTATTCGTTAATACATCACTCTCGCTTTGATGGAATGCAATGGCCCATGGCGGCACGTGGAATCCCATGCTGTTCATCACGATCATTAAGTTAGCTAAAGTCATTATAGCTCCAGAATCAGCTCCAACAGCTATAAAGCCAACAGTCTTTCCATCACATAGAGATCTATTTAAATGCAAGATCATGTTTTCAAAGCTCGTCATTCTATCAATTAAATTCTTAACTAATGGAGATACGTTGTACCAATAAACTGGTGTAGCTATTACTAACCCATCTGCTTTAAGTATTTCCTCTCCAAGTCTATTAAAGTCATCGTCTTTAATAACGCACGGGAACTTACATAGCTTCTGGTCATCAGATACGCAGCCTATGCATGGCTTTATGTTGTAGTCAGTTAAGTGTATCCATTTAGCTTCTCCTCCAGCATCTATAACGCCTACTTCAGCTACTTTAAGTAACTTGACTGTTCCACCATACTTTCTTGGAGAGCCATTCACTAGTAACACGTTTACTTTACCCAATAGTCAACACCTCCATTAAATCAACTTACGCATACACTAAGGCAGCTCTCTAATCATAACATAAAGCATCAGGAATCGTGTTTATAAACTAAGCTCCCATAAGTACCTTTACTCCACCCTCTGGCTAAATGAATAGAGGTGCACTCGTGTAAGAGGCTTACATATGTCTTTTGAAGCTATTTTAATTTAGTAACTATGATAACGTAAAGTGGCTCTGTGAAAACATCAAGAAATAGACGCGTCTCTAAGTGCCCTAAACACCTCTAAGCTAGTGAAAAACCCAAGTTAGATGTGAGAACTGAATGAAGTAATGAAAAGATTTCAATTAATGTAAGTGCAAGAGTAGGCTACTACAATTATATAGCTTTGTAAACTACTTTAACTTAGGTGAATTGCTTGAGGATCGCTGCTTTCTTGCTGGCTAGCAAAATACATGGAGAAAACTACGTAAGAGCTCTTAGTAAGAGAGTAAGCAGTTGCCTCAATAGTTATACCGACATAGATGTGTTTAACTTAGTGAGTGAGGAAATAGCTGGTGTAAACTATAGTGGATATGAATACGCTATTTTAATCCACTTAACTGGTGGAACAAGTAAGATTGCTAAGGAAATAATTGACTCACTAAATAGGCCAGCAATGCTTATAGCTCATGGAAAGCACAATAGTCTGCCAAGTGCTCTCTCAGTTAGAGGATGGGCTAGAGAGCTCAGTAAAGGGGTTGCCTTAATATACGCTCCATCGCTTAACAGTCTGTGTAGAGTGCTTAACTCAGCTTATAGAGGTCTTAAGGCAGTTGGATACTTGAAGAGTCTTAACGTATTGGAAGTAAACAAAGATGGATCGATTAGCAATGGAGCTAAATCATTCGCTAAATTCTTTGGCGCAAAAGTTAAAGCAATTAGCTATAGGGAATTGCTAAAGGCACTCATTGATATAAGTGAGGAGGAAGTGAGTAAAGTAGTTGAAGAACTAGGTAAAGCAATTGACTTACCTAGGGGAGTGAGCGCAGAATTAAAGAATTCCATTAGAGTCTATATAGCACTAAAGGAAGCTGTATTAAGCAGTGGAGCTAATGCTCTCTCAATAGATTGCTTCCCAATGATTATTGAGTATGGCATTACTCCATGCATAGCTGTAGCCCTACTAAATGACTTAGGGATTCCAGCAGCTTGTGAAAATGACTTCAATAGCCTCCCTCTGCTGTCGCTAAGTCCATTAATTACAGGCATGCCAGGCTGGATTGCTAACATAAGTGAAGTGCTATCAAGTGGATATATAAGGCTATCACACTGTACAATAGCCCTTAAGCTAGGCTTCAGCTGCCTATTAATGAAGCACTTTGAGACTGGGAGGCCGTTAAGCATTTCATGCAGCCTTCTCCATAGGAGAATACTGATGGCTAGGTTTTCAGATAACTACAGAGCCCTCAATGTATATAGAGCAATAGTTAGTTCGTCAGGCTTACTGAGCAGTGATCAGTGTAGAACACAGGCCTTGGTAAGGCTTCCATCAATTAATCTAAGTGAGTTCATGGATAAAGCATCCGGCAACCACCACGTAGTTATTCCCTGGGTTAAGGGAGTAGATGAATCCATTAAGACCTTCTCATGGGCTTTAGGCATTAAGCTAAACATGTATTAATGCTACAAACACTTATTAATAATGTATTAATAACGCTAGGAATCCTATAGCGTATCTTGGGTGTGCTTAAGTGTTGTTAAGTGAGGAGGACGTTGTACTGAGAATTATGAAGTACTTAAGTAAGCAGGGCTTTGGGGAACGTCTGGGGCCAGGTGATGATGCTAGGGATATTGTACCGCGTTCTCATAAATTAATTGTTAGCATAGATGGCTACAGCATAGAGTCAGCTAAGCTTCCGTGGAGGGATCTAAGTGATGTAGGCTGGTGTTCAGTGACTAGTGCTGTAAGCGATATTGTGTCAAAGGGAGGGTTTCCCCACGGAGTCCTTGTATCCATAGGAATCCCCAGGAGTTGGAACTTAAGTGACATCGATGAGCTTTATAGAGGCATATCTGAGGCTTGCTCATTCTACAGCTGCAGGCTATTGGGGGGAGATACTAATTCATCCACTGAAGCATGGATAAGCGTAGCAGCATTAGGATTTACAAGCAATGCCTACCCTCCAAGTAGAAGTGGTGCTCTTGATGGAGATTCATTGATAGTTATAGGGACCTATGGACCTCAAGGAGTAGTAGCTATAGATGGATTTAAAATATCTAATGAGTTAAAGTGGGTTGTGGAAGCTACTAAAAGGCCTAGGGCAATAATTGATGTAGCGACAGTGATCTCTAGATGGAGTAGAGCTATACATGCATCAATGGATGTAAGCGACGGACTATCTTACACTCTTTACACAATATCAGTTAGTTCAGGTAAATGCATTGAGTTAAGCGACCTCCCTCTATACGTAGAGGAGCTAAAGGAGTATTGTAGTAGCAATACAGAGTGCATTATTGAAAGAGTTTTAAATGGAGGTGAAGAATATGGAGTGGCTATAGCTGTTGACTCAAGGTATTCAACTAAAATTTCGAGAGAAATGGAGGCTATGAATATACCCTTTAGAGTAATAGGTATTGTGAGGAATTGCAATAAGCCTAGAGTCACATATAAAGGCAGACCTATAAAGGTTAGGAGGTGGGATCAGTTCTATGGATGGAAGGACACTGAAGATACTTATTAAAGGATCAAGAAATTACCTCAGGTGGACTATTGAGCAATGGTTTTATGAAGTCAAAGATATTGTTGAAAATGAATATGGAGTGAAGTTACTCATTGAAGTAATTGATGGAGATGACGAATATCCATTAATAATGTATGGCGGTAAAGCATTCTTTAAGGGATTACCTGGAGAAGAGGGGTATTTAATAGAGGTATTAAAGAGAATTATTGAAGAAGCTTTAAAAGCTAATCCATGAATAAGTCTTTAGGCCACCTGATGGCTGTATATAGATATCCTGCACTATATAACAATAGCCATCCCCCTGTGAATAAAGCGTTTCTAGACACTAATAGAATTCCCAGACTCACGAACATTATTAAAAATAATAGTTCAAGCGGAATTCTTAAGCGCTCGCCCCTTGTTTCAAATACTCCCTTGGGTGTCCTACGATACTTTACTTTCACTCTAAGTAATGCCTTTAATACTCCTAGAGATACCTCAGGGGAGACAGCTGTTGTCACAGCACTTATCCTACCTAAGTTAATTATGGAACTCAACGCATCTCTACCTCTACGCATGTTTGAATCAATAAAGCTAGCTATGTAAACTGCACTGGTAAGCAGCCATACTAGACTCAGTTGCCAGTAGGATTTAAGTGGGTCTATTCTATGTATTACTGAAGTTACTGCTAAAGCTATGGCTCCAATAAGTGTTAGTACTACAGGTAGGTATTGAAGTAGGAATAAGGCGAGCTCAAATTTCTTTAAGGAACTTTTCCTACAGTTTATAATTAGCTTAAGCTTTGACAGAAGTACATCTGTTGCTCCATAAGCCCACCTCCCTTGCTGAATGCGGAAGCTCTTGAATCTACTTGGAGCAAGTACTCCAACGGATTCTTCATCAATGTACTCTACTGATCCCTTCATCCAGTGGATTCTAACTCCTATATCCATGTCGTCTTGAATGCGTTCCTCATCCCAACCTCTGAGTGCATCGACGAGCACTTCTCTTTTAAACAAAGTTCCTGTACCAGTCGGCATTATTAATAAATTCAAGGAGCTCCTTCCTCTATAGATTGAGTCAACTATGTAGTTCATTGAGTAAGATATTGCTTGAGATAGCCTTGAGTCTTCATTAATCGTATACCATCTGCCAACAACGCACCACGTTTTTTCCTCACTAAGTATTTTCATTGATTTATGGAAGAAGTCCTCTTTGACTACTGAGTCTACGTCCATTATATATACATACTTTCCCCTCGATAAGTACAGGCCTACGTTAAGGGCACCAGTTCTATATCCTCTTGGCCCACTTCTCCAAGCGTATTGTACTCTAAGTCCATTTACACGCCACTTATTTACAGTACTTCTAAGACTTTCTAAGAAGGCTTCATCGTCGTCAGACACTATCACTATTTCCACTTTATCTCTAATGCTCCAGCTGTGGATTCTGCTAATGCATGCTTCAAGTAGTTCTAGGGGTTCTTTTCTCACAGGGATCACTATTGAGATCTCTCCATCAATGCCCCCTCTTGGAGCTCTTTGAACGAGTCTTCTCCCCTTAAAGTAGTAAGTGCTTTGGAGAGCCATTGTTAAAGAGCTTGGAATAACTACGAGCGCTACAGCCATCATGCTGATGAAGTTCACTATATCCAAGGCCTTCACTCCCTAACTTCTTTAACTCTAGCTAGTTTGATGCAGGCTATAAAACTGCTTCATTAAAGAGCCCCTATGCTAGGGAAGTGTTTAAATACATGGTTATATTAGTAATGCCTAGGTTTAAAGCGAGAGGGGACTTGATGAAATTAACTCTAACTATTGGAACTTCTTTAGCCTTAATAGCTATAGGCACTTCGTTAATAGTTATTGGAGCAGCTACAGCTTACTTATCCTTTTTGCAGTATACGCCAGTGCTTCCAAGGTCTTCAAGTCTTTCTGAAGCCATCACTAATACTGCTTATGAATTAGTAAACTTAGTTGCTAAGCTTGCGTTCCTAGGCTTAGTTATATGGAGTGGAGGAATATCCTTAAAATATGGGCTTAATGCACTAATACAGTTCACTAAGCCTGCACCTAAGTCTGAGGGCGCCTAACCTTGCTTCAAGTATTCAAGCTAGGCTTTGTACTAATATCAGTTATGATATTGCTAGCCGTAGTTGAGCCACTGTTAGTCTTTGTAACAGAAGCCATAGGAGATCCTGCTAGCATTTTTTCAGTAAACGCAATTGAAGCGTTAGAACTCAATGAAACTCACAGCCTTGTGAAACTAGAGCTGAGGTATGGGGGGAGCGTTAGACTTACAGATTATGTAATTCGCCTAGCCGGCGGAGAAGTTAAGTTAAGTGAAGTAGTGAGAGGCTCATACTTAATTGACTTAGTAGTTGAGACAAGTAGACTTGAGGAAGAGAGGCTTGAAGTAGAATTTAGCGTAGGAGGGTTGTATAGAGTTAGAACAGCTATTGAGGGGAGCTAGTAGTTGGGGCTCAAGGAATTACTGAAGGAGGTATTCCTAGGAGTAGCCTCTGGAGCCGTATCCATACTGATATACGTCTACTTAGCTCCATTGCTTATATATACTGTGACTAAAGCACCAATAGATGTATCTTGGCTAGATGCATTAGCCTATGTATCGCTATTTATAGCTCTTGGAATTGCGGAAAGAACTTCTCCAGGCTCAATAGCTGCACCAATAAGGGTTCTTAGCAAGCTTATTGGTGCACTAGTGCTACTCTACATAACTAACTACGGAGTACTTCATGGAGAGTACAGCTATGCAGAAGGGGTAATTGTTGTTAAAATAGATGCTTCACCAATAATATATTTAATACTTTTATTGAGCCTAGTATATGGCGTAGTGGATGCCTATACAGCTGTAATTAAGCATGAAGAAATTTAGAAAGCACTAAGTAAGATTAAAGGCGGTGGCTGCAGTGGCTAAAGTATTGATCATCCTTGGATCAGAGTTTGAGGATCTAGAAGTCCTTTACCCACTGTATAGGTTGAAGGAAATAGGTCTTGAAGTTGATACAGCTGCACCAGCTAGAGGATTAATTAGCGGTAAGCACGGTTATACTGTTGAAGCCAACTTAGCTTTAAGCGAGGTGAGACCTGAAGAATACATAGCTTTAGTGATACCGGGTGGACGTGGACCCGAGAGAATTAGAGCTACTTCAAGGGAACAAGCTGTTAGAATAGTTAGCCATTTTATAGAAAGTGGGAAACCCATTGCTGCAATTTGCCACGGACCCCAACTACTTATATCAGCCAACGCAGTGCGCGGTAGGAAGTTGACAAGCTATCCAGGGATAGCTGATGACATCATAGCTGCAGGTGGAGAGTGGATTAATGAACCAGTTGTAGTTGATGGAAACATTGTTACATCAAGGATTCCAGACGATATTCCACACTGGTTCAGGGAATTTCTCAAATTATTAAATGCTGGGATAACGCTTAATAGACGCTGAGTTCTTTAGAAACTATAGTCTCATGAGGGTGTGGCATATTTTAGAGAATGTTACTAAGATGTTTCTCTCCAAGCCACCTTAACAAGGTAGAATACTACTGGTATTAGTGCTAGTGAGAATGCAACTGCAACGCCCCAGCCAATGACTCTTAGAATCTCTAGAGCGCCAGGTATTTGTGATAATATAGTGCTGACACCAACGTATGCAAATACAAATACTATGACTGTGCCAATAATTGGCACCATCCTTTCATACGTGGCATGGGACTCCTTTAGAATTCTTGTTATAACGTCAACGATCATTATGCCAGCTGCGATTACTAGAACTCCTAATATGAGGGAGTATATGAAGTCTCCGTAAAGTCCAAGGATGTTGAGGGCTATTGTTATGAATACTGCTATGAGGCCAACGGCAATTAAGTTTTCAGCAAGGTCTCCGAGAGGCGCGAACTTCTCCTTAGTAACAACCTTAAAGACCTTGCCTATATACCTAGCTAGTACAACTACTAGTGCAAGCCCAAGTGTTAATAGAGCTATAGCAGCCAGTATTTTAGGCAAGTAGTAAACTATTGTACTAAGAATGTCGGCTGCTACTCCAGTAACACCAATCAAGCTGAAGCCTATGGTGATTGCTATGACTATTATGCTTGCCTTAACAAGACCCCCGATCAGGGCGGATATATCTATGTCAGCACTCTTGAGGGCTATGCCTACGTCAGTTATTTCAAGAGGCTTAAATATAGTGGCCACTACTTTCTTCATAAGGCCTCCAACCATGTCACTAATAACGTAGCCTACTATGATTATTGTTGCTGCAATAAAGGCTGCTGGTAGCGCAGCCGTTAAAGCATTAAGTAGAGCTGTAGCACTAAACATTAATGCAATGGCTAGGCCAAAGACAAATAGTATTAGTAAAACTTGGACAATGATTCGCACTAAGTTAGTAAAGCCCTCTTTTTCACTCAGTGGCAATGCTATTAGCTTTGCAATATACTCTGCAGCTAAAGCTGCTAGTGGGATTCCTACCACTAAGACTATGATTCCGCCGAGAATGCCGATCAACGTGTTGATGAATGTATTAATGAATGCTGTAGCAGGACCTGGAAATCCCGATGCATTGATCGCTAGAAGGAATGAGAGAGCAATGATGATGGCCATTACAACACTGCTGAGAACTCCTCCGAGATCTATACCTGCTTCCTCAATCCTCTGGCCAATGACTGTTTTCTTCAAAAAACTCCAGACAGCCCTGTTGAATATGAACTTAACGACTCTCTTTACTATAGAGCCTATTAAGTAGCCTGCTAAAACTATGATGATAAAAAGCATTACTGCTGGTATAGCCGCAATGATATCTGTTATAACTTCTGTTATAACTTTAGTTAGGGAATTCACTATAGCTGCAACAATATCCATATTGCACCACGACTCTACATATAGTCTATAAATAAAAACCTTGCATTAGTATTAAAACATATGTTCTAACATCCTAGTGAGCCATGTATAGATGGTCTCTTCGAGAGTTTGTTTAATAAACGTTTCTATATCTACATCAATAAAGGTTTAGAGTCATTGGAATGTACTTATTCAGTGAATTTTAAAGCCCTAGTAGGGCATACTGATACGCATAGCCCACATCCATAGCACTTCACTTGATCTATGGAGGCAGCAAGCCTCGTTTTTCCACCAATATTTTTCTCCAAGATTTTTACAGCATCGTAGTTACATACCTGTTTACATAGTCCACAGCCTATGCACTTCGCTTCATCTATTGTTGGTGGAAGAGGCCACGTCCTCATGGGTTTGTCGCTGAGGTACTTGAGGGCTATTCCTTTAATGTCAAGTATGCTTGTATACCTATGCATGGTAAGCCATTTCTCAAGCTCTCTAAGAAGCCTTCCTATAGAGCTGTAGCCTTCAGTTAATATTATTGTACAGGCTTGTACAGCGGATGCACCGGCCATAAAGTACTCTACGATGTCTTCCCCTCTGTTTACTCCTCCAACACCTATTACTGGCAGCTTTGTGTGCTTAGCAGCCATAGCTACTACAGCAAGTGCTAGTGGCTTAAGGGCAGGCCCACTCATCCACCCGTAGCCATATGGTCCTCCTACAATAGGCTTCCCAGTCTCTAAGTCTATACTTAGCGCCGGGCCTATGGTATTAGTTGCAACTAATCCATCTACACCTATTTTCTCTAGCTCCTTAACTAACTCCTGTATGTTTGGAGTAAATGGAGAGATCTTTGCAAATATTGGTAAATCAACGCTTTCCCTCAGAGTTTTTGCTGCTTCAACTACTGGCCTCCAGTCCTGGCCTATGTAGTGCGTTGAGAACTCTATTGCATTAACGCCAGCTCTCTGGACTTTTGAGCCCAGAATCCTTAGTTCAAGAGGCTTATACCCTATGCTAGCTATGAATGGTACTCCTCTTTCACTAGCATATTTCCTCACTACTGGGTACTCTCTCTCAAGGAGGTATTCAGAAGGTATATCGCTCCAGAGCTCTGCGTTAAGTAGGGCATAGAATACCCTCATGCTCCCAGTGTTTGACTGAGGCTGTGCCTTTACTTTACCAGGCGCCAGAGTCTTTAGAATAATTGAAGTAGTTAAACCTCTATTAACTACAGCCATTGAAGGTCTTGGAACTATGGCTGGATCTATGCTTATTGTTTTAGCAACTACTCCTCCAACACCAGCGTCAATTAGTTTAATCATTGAGTCAGCATCCCTTGAAATAGGGCATGCAGCATTCATTAATGGATTCTTGAAGTAAAGTCCTGCGAAAGATACTTCTAAGTTAACCACTGTGCTGCGCCTCTAATGCCCCTAATGAGAGGGCTTACAAACCTCTTTGTCAATAAAGTATATAAAGCTTATTTACGTGTGGAAATAACTATGACCTCCATTGACTTAGGTGGAGCACACTTTGGCTAAATACTTAGTTGTAACTGGTGGAGTTCTCTCAGGCTTAGGTAAAGGCGTTATAACTGCTTCAACAGGTTTACTCCTCAAGAGCTTAGGCTATAGCGTTACAGCAATAAAAGTAGATCCATATGTAAATGTTGATGCTGGAACCATGAATCCCTATATGCATGGAGAAGTCTTTGTAACAGATGATGGAGGAGAAACAGATCTCGATATAGGTCACTATGAGAGGTTCTTGAATGCTAGCTTAAGCAAGAAGAACAACATTACTACGGGGCAGATATTCATGAAGGTAATAGAGAAGGAAAGGATGGGGGCTTACTTAGGGCAGTGTGTTCAAATAATTCCTCATGTCACTGATGAAGTGAAAAGCAGGATAAATGAAGTAGCTCGTGAAACAAATATAGACATAGTATTAGTTGAAATAGGGGGGACTGTAGGCGATATAGAGGGGCTGCCTTTCCTAGAGGCAGTTAGACAGCTTAGGATGGAGGAAGGGGCGGATAATGTAGCGTTCATACACGTTGCTCTAGCACCCCTCCTATCAACTACTGGTGAATTAAAGACTAAGCCAGTGCAGCATAGCGTTCAAGAATTAAGGAGGATAGGTATACAGCCTGATGCAATTATAGTTAGATCTATTACGTGGCTAGACAATGAGGCTAGACGTAAAATAGCTCTCTACAGTAATTTACCGCCACCAGCTGTATTTAGTGTACCAGACTTAGATACCATATATAGAGTCCCGCTAATACTTAATGAACAGGGCTTTACAAAGTACATTGCTGAAAGAATAAAGCTTAAGTACACTGATCTAGATCTAGGGGAGTGGCGTAACTACATTGAAAGGCTAACTAATGTTGATAGGGAAGTCTCCATAGCTATGGTGGGTAAGTACACCAAGCTCCACGATAGTTACATAAGTATAATTGAGGCATTAAACCACTCTGGAGCATTAATTGGAGTTAAGCCAAAGCTTAAGTGGATTGAAGCAACAGAGATAGAGGAAGGAGTAATTAAACCTGAAGTAATTATTGAATCTAACGGCGTAATAGTGTTGCCAGGCTTTGGGAGGAGGGGTGCTGAAGGAAAGATCAAGGTTATAAAGATCGCTAGAGAGAATAAAAAGCCCTTGCTTGGAATATGCTTTGGATTCCAACTAATGGTTGTTGAATATGCTAGAAATGTAATTGGCTTAAGCAAAGCTAATTCAACTGAAATAGATCCACAGACCCCCCACCCTATAGTAGATCTACTGCCAGAGCAAAGGACCGTCGACAGGCTTGGTGGAACAATGAGACTTGGGCTCCATCCAATAAAGATAGCTACTGGAACGCTGGCCTACGAAATTTATGGAAGAGAAATTGTTTACGAAAGGCATAGACATAGGTATGAAGTTAACACAAAGTACATAGACTTGCTAGAGTCAAGAGGCTTGACGATCAGTGGCTGGAGCATCGATGGACTCCCCGAAATAATAGAACTTAAAAATAGTAGCAGCTTCTACTTAGGAATACAAGCACACCCAGAGTTTAGAAGCAGACCTCTAAATCCATCCCCTATATACGTTAAGTTTCTTGAACGAGCTGCACTGAGTACGCGTTAATAAGTTTCATAAGTCACTTCAAGCCTTCCATAGAACTTAAAAATAGGGAGGAGACTGCTAGATAATTAAATACTTCATTAATCTAATTTTAATCTAACTACATACAGTACTAGGTGTTCTTCATGGTTGTTGAAAAGGTATCTATCTTAATAAAGAATGGACTTGTTGTAACTATGGATGCTTTTAGAAGAGTACTTAGTGAAGGATATGTAGCTGTAGATGAAGACAGAATAGTTGGCGTAGGCAAGGGAGATCCTGGAGGAAGGTATTCAGCTGAAGAAGTTATTGATGCACGTAGAGCAGTAGTACTTCCCGGACTAATATGTGTACACACTCACCTCTATGGAGCTTTGCTGAGAGCTAGCCCATGGTTTCTAAAAATAGATCAGCCGACTGATTTCCAACAAAGTCTTCAGAGAGTGTGGTGGACGCTAGATGAACTCATGACTCACGAGGATATCTATGCTTCAGCACTATACTCATCAATGGAGTTAGCTAGGACTGGTACAACACTATTCTACGATACTTTAAGTGCTCCAAAAGCTATTGAGGGCTCTTTAAGCTGTGAAAAGAAGGCTATTGAAGAAGTAGGAGTGCGTGGTATACTATCTTTTGAAGCTACTGAAAGGCACAGCCTTGAGGAAGGCATTAGGGGTTTAGCTGAAAATGAAAAGTTTGTTAAAGAGAATCCCTATACTCTAGATAAATTAGTCATGGGGGCAATAAGCCTCCACGCAAGCTTTACCGTAAGTAATGAATTATTACATAAAGCTAAAGAGCTCTCCGACAAGCACGGCGTCCCAATAACTATGCACATTGAGGAGGGTTTAATAGACGTATACCATAACATTGAGCGCTATGGAGTAAGGCCTGTAGAGAGACTTGAGAAGGAGGGGTTCTTGAGCTCTAAGTTAGTGGCAGCACACGTAGTTCACGCAACAATGGAGGAACTAATTGCATTGAAAAGAAGTAACGTTAAAGTAGCTCATAATGCTATGAGCAACATGCTGAATGCCGTTGGAGTGTCTCCAGTCCCAAAAATGCTCGAGCTAGGGATAGTAGTTGGAATAGGGAATGATGGCTATATACTCGATGTTTTTGAAAACGCTAGGGCAACTTATCTAATACATAAAGTAGCGAATAAAGACCCAAGGCTTATGCCTCCAGATAAAGTTGTTGAAATGGCTACGATAGATGCAGCAAAAGTACTGGGGTTAGAGAAGCATGTTGGAAGCCTTGAAGTAGGTAAGAGAGCTGATGTAGTGATTGTGAGGCCTGAACTAACTCCAACGCCAATCAATGAAGGCACTGTTTACAGCCATATAGTGAATACATTTACCGGTAGAGATGTTGATACAGTGATAGTTAATGGTAGGGAGATTCTTAGGGAAAGAAAGTTCACAGCTACTCAGGCTTTAAAAAAGCTAGATTACGTACATGAGATAGCTACAAGGCTTTGGGATAAGCTGTTGAGTGAAGGAAGCTATCAACTAGACTTCCTAAGCTGAAGCATGTACTAATCACATTTATAGCTTGCTAGCTAGTCCTATACGTAGGTGCTGAGCTTTGATTAAGGGAGACATGAAGCAATATGTAGCTGAAGAATATAGAGGGGACATAATCTATAAGTCACTTCTTCCTAAAGTCAAGTTAAGCGCTATGACTTTAAACACGCACTTAGCCACAGTGGATGTTCCACTTAAAGAGCTTTTAGAGGTAGAGAGGGCTTTCCTAGAAGTTGGAATTAGATCGTTGAGGGAGAGATTCTTGTGGAGACTGAAGCTAGATGGAGTGCCTGTATCTAGAGAGTTTAAGCCCAATTCATCTATAAACCTTAGAGGCATGTATTATTCAAGGGCTGTCTACGACGTAACACCGATCTTGAGGAGGTGTAAGAGGGCTGATAGGCTTGGAATCATGGTTAAATATGTTGATAGCGATCATATATACCTTGAGCACTTAGGACTACTATTGTTTGCACCATCTCAAGATGTTTCTAGCTACATAAGCTTCCTAAGTGGGGCAATAGGGTTTGAACCCTCTAGTGAATGTGAAGTGAACTTAAGTTATCCAGGCAATAGCGCTAGAGAGCTTCACTTAATAACTTACATGCCTGGTCCATACAGTAGACTGCACATAATCTTCAATGATGAGGATGTAGGAGTCATAGGCGGCCATTCTGGAACTGAAGAACATGTGTTAAAAGTAAGCAACATACGTAGGGAAAACAAGCTTAAGTTAATCTACGCAAGTGCTCCAATGACTACGTTAATGAATGAAGCCGTGTTATTTACTGTATTGATGAAACACGCGTTGTTTAAGGAACCCAAGCTAGTGTTAAAAGAAGTCATTGAACCCCAAGTAATTGGTGAAAGAAAGATGCGTTTAGTCATAGCTAATGAAGGGCTTTCAAAACCGGATGCAGCTCTATTGACATTAATTTACTTAGGAACACCAATACATAGAGCTGATGTACCTGAGTTAAAGCCAGGTGAGGAGGCTTTAGTTGAAGTGCCATTAAATCTCAATAAGGGCACTTACCAACTCGTTGTAAGGCTTGTGTGGAGGAAGGCAACTAAAACTTCGTTTAATGAGGAGAGAATAACTATTTCACTTTAGCCTTTTCATAGAGATACGCTACGTAGTGGAGCAATTGCTTAAGTGAGCTGAGAGATCATTATACTATTCTCACCTTATTCACCTTCTTATTCTGCCACATATACTTTCTTATCCTTCTACTCCTGCCGAAGCCGCATGCTGCACAATACCCCTTAGCTACGTTGAATGCATGTCTTCCACACCTTCTGCACCTTATGTGAGTTTTACCTCTTGCATGTTGACCCATGCTAGTTGTTCCTTTAACCAAGGGTTCCACCTACTTCACTGGACTTATTAATACGACAGTGTCTCCACGAATGACTATTGTCCCAAGCTTTCTCGTTGAGCCGTTACGTATTTCCTCGGCATCTTCCAATACTATGTTTAAGTGAAGATCGTAGCTCTTCATTCTCCCTCTTACAGCATAGTTATTCTTTAACTTAATTAACACCATTGAGCCTAGGGCTTCTTGAAGCACTTGGTGAGCTGTATCAGCCATTGAACGTTTTCCCCCAAATCTTATAGGCCTTACTTTATCTTAGTTAAGAGCTGAGTCATATTTAAGTTTTAGACCTTTCTACCTAAAGCACTTTCTCACGACGAATGTATAGCTTCTAACACTGCTTCACAAGATGCTTACTCCTCTGTAGGCTCTACGTTTAACGTTGAGTTATTAAGTGCAATTCAGTGTATTAGCTTGGTGGAAGGAGCTTGGCTCAAGAGGCTTCCGCCTACGTCTTAGATATAGATCTTTATGACAAAATAGTTAATGCTGTAAGGAGGGGGTTAAAGGCTTCTATAGCAGTAATAGTTGATAAAGTAGGTAGTGGGCCTAGAGATATTGGAGCTAAAATAGCGGTATTTGAGGACGGCAGTACAGTTGGCACTTTAGGCGGAGGATCTTTTGAGGCAAAGGTCGTAAGTGAAGCCATTAAGGCAATTAATGAAGGGAGGCCTAGAGTGCTTAAATTCAGCTTTACTGGTGAAAGAACTGAAGGAGCTATAGATACAGGCCTAATGTGTGGTGGAGTACTAACAGTATTTATCGATGTAATTAGTCCCCAGCCTAGGGTATTCATTGTTGGAGCTGGTAGAGTTGGGAAGCCTCTAGCAGACTTATTGAATTACTTGAAGTATAGAGTTATAGTAATTGACCTAGATCGTGGGGCAGCAAGTAGAAGCAGCTATCCATATGCAGAAGAAATAGTTGCAGGAGACTTAAATATAGTTACAGAAGCCATTAAAACTAAGCCTTTTAGCAACGATGCAGTTCTAATAACTCATGGGGAATTAGAAGTTGATTACGCTGCACTAAAGGCTGCTATAGAATCTAAGGCTGGCTTCATAGGATTACTTGGCAGTAGAAGGAAGATAGCGGAATTTGTAAAGAAACTTTTAAGCGAAGGCGTAAGCTATGAATCATTCTCTGAAAGACTTCACGCTCCAGTAGGCTTAGACATAGGTGCAGATAATCCTGTGGAAGTAGCTGTAAGCATTATAGCTGAACTAATCGCATGGTTTAAAGGACTAAGAAGGAATTCATACAGTGCTTTAAGTATAGTGAAGTCCCTTAGTTAGCTGAGTGTAAATCCTTTTTACAACTAAAAGCCTCATCCTCTAGGGCGTGATGGAGGGGAAGTGTTTATAATGTCTTTACACGCTTGATTTATTGATGATGAAGTTGCTGGACAACACGGCCTTACAACTCCATAGTCTTAAGCCTCAAGGAAGTGTGAGCCGAGGGCTCTCCACGCCTAAAGATGAGAGCAATGCGCCTGGCCTTAGGCGCAAAGTTGGACTCTGGATAAGTAGCTCTAAACTAATGAATTGCCTTAGAGGGGATCCTCAAGCATTTAAGGACGGGGGGAGGTTAACTATATGTAGGCTAAGAGGTATAGTTGCCAGCTACTGGTGGCTTTAATTGCATATGCCTAGGTTCGATGTATACGTGCCCCAAGACCTTAACGACGCTCTCTCCTTCCTTGATGAACGCGGTGAAGAAGCTATACCACTAGCTGGTGGAACAGACTTATTGACGCTCATTAGGGCAGGTGTAGTTAAGCCTAAGATCCTTCTAGATCTATGGCCCTTGAGGAAGAACTTATCCTATATAAGGAGAGAAGGGGGTTATGTAAGGATTGGAGCTCTCACTACAGTAGACGAAGTGTTGGCTAACTACTTATTTAGAGACTCTAGGTACTTAGGCTTTATAGATGCAGCCAGAGGACTTGGCCCTACATTCCTAAGATCTATAGCTACTATTGGAGGAAATGTAGCCACAGGCCACCCTCTATCAGATATGGCGATACTCCTACTAGCCCTCAAGGCTGAGGTGAAGTTCGTTAGTAGGCATGGAGAGAGAAGGGTGTCCATAGATGAGATCTACTTAGATAAGAGGAAGATTGATAGAAGGCCTAACGAGCTTATAGCAGAAGTAGCGTTTAGAGAAAAGCCTATGAGCAGTAGCACGGCTGTACTTAAAATTGATAGAAGGAGAGGACATTCAATGGGCTACGTAGTTTCAGCATCCTACATGGCGTTAGAAGGAGATGTGATAACTGACGTAGGCATAGCTTTCGATAGCTTAGGGAAGCCTTATCCAGGTAGAGCTTATAGAACTGAGGAATTCTTGATTGGGAGGAGATTCAGTGAAGATACTATTGCTGAGTCTTCTAAAGTACTTGAGTTAGAGATGACTAGATTAAGTGACTATAGAGCTCCAGCTGAATATAGGCTGAGTTTATCGAAAACCCTGCTTAAAAAATGCCTCCTCTTAGTAAGCCAGAGAATTAAGGAGGAGTTAATGCATGGCTGAATATAGGGATTACGTAGTTAAGCTTACTGTGAATGGAGTCACCTACATAGTGAGCGTAAAGCCTTACGAAAGACTCATAGACGTACTGCGCTATAAGCTGGGGCTAACTAGCGTTAAAGAAGGCTGCGGTAGAGGGGAGTGCGGTGCTTGTGTAGTCATACTTAATGGGAAAGTAGTTCCAAGCTGCTTAACTTTAGCCATAAGAACTAATGGAGCTGAAGTACAGACTTTAGAAGGGCTGGCTCCTGAGGGAAAGCTGCATGCAGTTCAAAAAGCCCTTATAGAAGTCCATGGAATACAGTGCGGCTTCTGCATTCCTGGATTCGCTATTGCAATAAAACACTTAGTAGACAATAACTCTAATCCAACTGATGAAGAAATTAAGGAGGCTCTCGACGGATACTTATGTAGATGCGGCAGCTACTCAATGCTTATAGAAGCTGCTAGACTTACTGCAAAATACGTTTCTGAAGGAAGAAGGTACTTTGACTTAAGGGAGTGTTTAGGTGAATGACTTTGACTACGTATGAGTACTATAGGATAGTTGAAGAAGTCTTTGAGAAATATATGGGTAGGCCGACGGTATTTGTTGGAAAGAAGATCACTAAATGGGATGAAGTTGCTAAAGTAACTGGAAAGGCATTGTTTACAGCAGACTTCCTCAAGTTATATAAAGATGTTGTATGGGTGCATAGCGTTAGAACGAAGTACTCTCATGCACTTATAAAGAACATAGACGTTAGTGAAGCAGTTAATGTTCCAGGCGTAATAAGAGTGTTGACGGCTAGAGACATTCCTGGAGTAAACGATGTAGGTTACGTAATCCCAGATCAGCCTCTACTTGCTGAGAGAAAGGTGAGGTATATTGGAGATATAGTTGCATTAATAGTGTCTAAAGATCCTTACTCAGCTTCAGAGGCTGCAGAGAAAGTGTTTGTAGATTATGAGCCGCTCCCAGTATATATAGATCCAGAGGAAATAGTTGATTTAATGACTATTGAGGAGAAGGCGCACTCATTAATACACGATGAAAGAGGATCTGATGTAGTTGCACATGTAAAGATTAGAGTTGGAGACTTCAGTAAAGCTCTAAGGGAAGCTAGTGTAGTAGTTGAAAATAAATATAGAACTCCTATGCAGGAGCATGCATACATAGAGCCTGAAGCTGCATTAGCTGTGCCTGAGCCTGACGGTGGAATAACAGTAATAGCTTCAACGCAGTGCCCCTTTGATGCTAGGAGAGCTATTGCTAGGGTACTTGGCTTAACTCAAAACAAGGTTAGAGTAATAGCTCCATTTATTGGCGGAGGCTTTGGTGGAAAGGAGGATGTAGTCAATGAAGTTGGAGCTAAAGCTGCTTTAGCAACATACTATACAGGGAGGCCTGCGATAGCTTTACATACACGAGAGGAGAGCTTCATTGGACACAGCAAGAGGCATCCTATGACTGCGTGGTATAGGCATGCGGCTAAGAAGACGGGGGAAATAGTGTTAGTTGAAGCAAACATACTGCTTGATACAGGTGCTTATGCAAGCCTTGGACCATTTGTTGCTTGGAGGGCGACAGTACATTCAGTGGGGCCGTATAAAGTCCCTAATGCACGCATAGACACACTAGCTGTATACACCAATACAGTGTACTCTGGAGCGTTTAGAGGCTTTGGAAACCCCCAAGTACACTTTGCTGTTGAAAGGCAAATGGATATTCTCGCCGAGGAGCTAAGTATGGATCCTGTTGAACTGAGGCTAAAGAACATACTGAGGGCTGGTGATAGAACTATTCACGGTCAACTGCTGTCAGTAGGGCATGGAGTAGGTCTTGAGGATTGCGTAAGGAGAGTTATTGAATTAAGCAATTGGTATGAGAAGAGGAGGCTTTACTCCAATCAAAATGAGCCTGTGAAGAGAGGCATTGGAATTGCATTAATGTGGCATGGGAATTCAATAGGAGTTGAGGGAGCTGATTACTCAAGCGTCTCCATAATAATCAATAGGGATGGTACAATAACTTTTAGAACCGGTCTCACAGAAATGGGTCAAGGATCTCTGTGGGGCCTAGTGTTAATAGCTGCTGAGATACTTGGAGTACCTCCTAGCTACTTTAGAGTTGAAATACCTGATACAAGCAGTGCACCTGATTCAGGACCTACAGTAGCTTCAAGGAGTACAGTGATGGGGGGTAATGCTACAGTTGTAGCAGCATATAAGTTGAAGAAGAGATTGAGTGAATTAGCTGGATCATTTCTTAACTGCGATCCAAGCGACGTAGTTATAGAGGCTCCAAAAGTATACTGTAGGGAAGATCCATCTAAGGAAGTTATGTGGAGAGAAGTTGTAGAAGAAGCATTATGGCTTGGGGTACCTCTACAGGAGTATGGGTTTTATAGAGCTACAAGAGCTGAATGGCATGAAGAAACAGGTACTGGAGCTCCATACATAACTTATACATTTGGAGCAGTTGTTTCAGAAGTAGCTGTAGACACTGAGACAGGCCAAGTATGGGTTGAAAGAGCTTACACAGCATATGACATAGGAAGGGTGATAAATCCCATTGGAGCAGAATTCCATGCTGTAGGCGGATACGTACAGGGCATGGGCTATGCATTAATGGAGGAGGTAGTGCACAGTAAGGAAGGCTGTGTGTATAACAATAACTTGTCTACATACTATATTCCAACAATAAGAGATGCACCACAAATAGCAGTAGCATTTATTGAATCGGGCTATAGGCAGGGGCCTCTAGGCGCTAAGGGTCTTGGAGAACCTTCAATAGTAGCTGTAGCTCCATCAATAGCCAATGCAGTGTCTCATGCTACTGGAGTACAGTTCACTGAAATACCACTAACTCCCCATAGAGTCTTCATAGAGCTAGAGAAGAGGAAGCGGAGGTTGTAATGCTTTAGGCAATTGATCTATGGAATGCACAAAGGTGTACATCGATGAGGGGGAGGGCTGTGCTTAATAGGGATGGAATATTGATAAGTGGAATATCGACTCATCATAGGGCTCAGGAAATAATGCTTAGCATAAGGGATATTGTTGAGTCTAGGGCTAGGAGCATAGTGATGTTCTTAGAGGGCTCCCCAGGGCCTTTTGGAGAGGGGATTTGTTTAAAGATATATATTAAAGGAGATCCTTTAAATATAAATGAGGTTCGTGCTTTAGCTAAATACTTGAGCATTGCTGGATTCGATACACAATACTACTAAAGCTACATTTTTGCACTGGATAATCTATCTAAAGTAGTCGATATAATTGGTTTCATCTTCTCAGGCACTTTATCGAGCCCTGTTTCCAGAAATCCCCTTATTATTAGTGAGACTGCTTCATCTTCACTAAAGCCTCTAGCCATCAGATATTCCACCTCATCCCTCTTTATCCTCCCTATGCTAGCTTCATGAGTTAACGTAGAGTCACTTATGCTGCTTTTGAGTACTGGAACTGTAACTATTGCAGCTCTATCACTTATCAATAGACCCCTACACTCCACGTGTCCTTTTACTCCAGGCTTTACAGCTATTATTGACGACTTAGTCTCTATATAGCTCTCATCCACTCCCAGCACTCTAGAGACTATTTCAGTACTTGAGTTCGAAGCGCTTAAGTACGTGGTAGTGATGTACCGCAACTTACTTTCCTCAGAGCCTATGACCACCTGATCTACTCTAGATAAGCTCCTCTCCCCTTCATGAAATACCTCAGTGATGAAGTTCATTCTATCTAAGCTAGTTGAATTAATGTAGTAGTCGTAGTAGTTAGCTTCACTCATTAAGGTAACTCTCTTTATTGCTGAGACGACGACTTTTGGCAACCAATTGTGAATCATGATCTTGTAGTATTTAGACCCCATGCCTACGTAGGCTTCCTCATGGCTTGAGTGTATGGCTTCATGGACTAGTGAGAGACACCCTGTTACGCCAATGGCTTCACCACCATCATCTACTACAATTAAATTATACACTCTCTGTACAAAGCCCTTGCTTGCTAGTACGAAACAATTATATACTGGGTCAATGAGCTTAGTGTTCTTTGGTACATAGATGAATATACCGTTATCTACCTCCCTTAGATCTATTCTTACCTTCTTTAATCCATATTTCTCCACAAGATCTGGGTATTCCTTCACAGCCTCCTTTATACCTATGTATATCACTCCAAGTTCCTCAAGGAGTTTAGAGACGAGTTTGAAGGCTGTTTGCTCATTTAGTATCAATGAGCCTTGCCTAGTTACCTCAACTCCCATTGAGCTAGCTTTGTTTAAAGCTTTCTTCAATAACTCTGCCATACTAATGGTTATGCTCAACTCATACCACCCATTTTATTAAACTCTCCATAGCCACTCACCATTATTTTCTTTACTACTTCATATGATGGTGCACTATAAACGATCCTTCCATCAATCATTACATACCCTCTTCCAAGGTTTTCAATGTATCTAAGTATGTAGCCTGTGTGAGTAACTATCAATACTCCAACGTTATTTTCAGCCAGTCTATTTATATACATAGCTATTCTCTTTATGCTATCAACGTCAACGCCGCTGTCTGGTTCATCTAGTAGAGCTAGCTTTGGCTTCATGAGTATCGTTAGTGCTAGTTCAACTCTCTTAATCTCCCCTCCGCTAAAGCCTGAGTAAAGATCTCTGTTAATTAACTGACTTAGCCCCAGTTCCTTTACGACATCGTTTACAAGATCTGTTGATCCATAGGTTTTCGACAGTCTATCTATAATATTCCCAACCTTTAAATAGATCTTTGGGGGATTTTGAAATGCGAGCGCTATGCCCATTCTAGCCCTATTCCACGGCTCTAGGTGAGTTATGTCATTTCCGTAGTAAATTATTCTTCCACTAACAATTCTATATCCAGGTAGGCCTGCTATAGCTTTCAGTAAAGTTGACTTTCCACTGCCATTAGGCCCCATCAGTACAGCTATTTCACCTCTACTTACTTCAATAGAGGCATCTCTAACTATAGCCACGTTATCGACGGATACTGAGACTCCTTCAACGTGGAGCAGCTCAGCCAACTAGTCCTCCCTCCAAAACATTGTGATAACAATTTATATAACGCATTATTAAATTTACTTAAGCTAAGAGTAGCTTAAGCAACATACGCCATGGGTTAAGGCATGGTGTGATGAATTGACAAGACATCTGTGTAAACCGAGGGTTTTATTCATAGACCTTGACTTAACTCTATGGAATCATAGCGATCTATCCCTTACAAACCCTCCATATACTAAGGTTGGAAGAAACGCCATCGTTGACTCAAGGGGGGAGCGCATAGAGTTAAACTATGGAGCCAGAGAGTTCCTCGAATGGGCTAGAGAGACTGGATTAATGCTCTTTACGCTCAGCTGGAACGAACCTGTTAAGGCTGTAAAAGCTCTAAAGACTCTTGAAATAGACAGCTTATTCCATGGAATATACGTTGAGCCTCACCATAGAAAGGACTTAGTGATGCTGAAGGCTCTAAAAGATCTTGAGGAAAAAGGCATTCATCTAAAGCCATGTGAAGTAATTTATGTAGATGATAAAGAAATTCATGGAGAGCAAGTTAGGGACAGCGTGGGCGATGTAGTATTTATATTAATGTGGAGGGATGTTAAGGACTTCATTGAGTTAAGGGAGCTTGTCAACAAGTTACTAAATGCTCAATGTATTGCGCAAGCATAGTTAAGCTACATAAATATATGCCTTGGTGAAACATTGCTTATAGATAGGTATGGGAGACCACTTACTCACGCAAGGGTTAGTATAACTAGTAAGTGTAATTACAGCTGCGTATTTTGCCATAAGGAGGGGGTTAATTGGAGTACTATTAATGAGCTTTCTCCAGAGGACTGGAGTTTCTTCGCTAATGTTGTAAGTAAGCTAGGAATAGTGTACTTCAAGTTGACTGGTGGAGAGCCTCTGACTAGAAGTGACGTAGCTAGCATAGTTAGGGGAATTAAGCCTTATGTTAAGGAAGTAAGCATGACTACTAATGGCTCACTGCTCAATAAGTATGCTGAAGAACTCCTTGACTCAGGCCTCGATAGAGTTAACGTAAGCCTCCACAGCTTAAATAGAGAAGTCTTTAAGAAGCTTACAGGCGGAATCTTAGAACGAGTCATTAAGGGCGTTGAAATAGCCATAAGCTCAGGCTTGGTGGTTAAACTAGATTACTTAGTTACATCACTTAACGCATATGAATATAGGGATGTAATTAATTACGCTGAATCACTTGGCGTAGATTTAAACATAATAGAGTTAATACCCTTAGGCCTTGCTTTAGAGAAGTATGCAGAGCTATATTCACCACTAAGCACTATTGAAAAGTACTTAGAGGAGGCTGCAGTTAGTAGGACTCTGTATGAATTTCAATCTAGGCCCACTTATGTAATGCCGAGTGGAATTAAAGTAACGTTAGTTAAAGGCACTTGTAACCCGGAGCTATGTGCTTCATGCACTAGGATAAGAGTTACCCCTGAAGGCAAGCTGAAGACATGTATATACACCAATGAGCCCTTAATTGATGCAGGCGACTACATATGTAAAAGAGATGAAGAAGGGTTAATCAAGGCCTTAGTAAAGGCTAATGAATTTAGAAAACCATTCTTCTCCACCAACTCTTTACAGCCATCACAATAGATGACCTCTTCACGATTTCTTTAGGGCTAGTCGATATACAGAGTTCAATTCTCAACTCAGCGCTACTTCATGTAGTTTTTGACAAGAAACTACAAACTCTTTAGTGCCTACAGCTCTAGTTGATGTTACTTGAAGAGCACCTGCTTGTAGACGTAGTGCTTTTCAGTGGGCCTCCATGCCTCCCTTAATACTAGTAGCTTTACTGGAATTGCAGTAGCTTAATTAGTCCCTACTAGAAACCTTGATTTAGCTAACATGTAGTCTTCTTCCCGCAGTCTACTTCCTTGACCTCACTCGATAGAGGACGCCAATTATTTCACCTATATTCCACGTGCTGAAAGCCAGCTTTATTTCACCAATATGTTAGTCCCTATATCGATCTGACATAGTCACCGCCAGTTCTTTAACAATTTAACTACAGTGCTGCTGTCTAAATAGACTGCCTTCCTCTTCATCCTTCATCTCTCTGATCAGAGTATTCACAAGATCTTTAAGCAGCTTTACTGGCTCAAAATCTAACTCTACTTCCTTAAGGTCAGTGAATTCTGAGGCAGCATTCTCTAAGTTAAGCATTAGCTCCTCTTTAATCATTTCTTCAAGCAGAAAAGACATCAAGCCCCTGCTCAGTAGCATACTCTTAAACTCCCTCTATAGCACTCCGTCTGCAGGGCGTTATTGAGTATATGAGTTTTAGAGTATGTGAGTTTTTCAGTAAAACTCTGTGTGAGCATGCTTAAATTATGAAATACTAACTCTCTCTAAGACTTCCTTTAAATCTAGGTATGTCAGTATATCAATAAGCTGTATTTGTATTTCTCTAACTCCTTTCTACTAGCTGGTTTTCTGAATACATAGAGCTTTTCGTGGTAGATCAGTAAGAAGCCCCTGTCTTTTAGCTTACTCCATACTTTCCTAGTGGTCTTCATCTTGTGCTGTATCTTGATTACTTCCTCTTTTAGTATGAACCCTGCTTGTAGAAAGACCCTCATGACATAATGCGATACTGGAATATAGTGCTTACGCACCCTGGTGTCTCCTATTAATATACCTAAGTGCCTGCCTGGCTTTAGCACTCTATAGAGTTCTTGAGCAGCTTCACGTATGAGATTCAAGTACTCCTCAAGCGTCCTAGTGCACGAGAGGTCTCCCTCTATGCACTTACTGCTGTATTCTATGATGTTCCAGTAAGGTGGGTGTATAGCTATTAAATCTATAGAGTTATCATCTATCAAGCTCGGCTTCCTAGCATCTCCACAGTAAACTCTGCTCCAAGTTCTTAGGACATTGTCTACTTCGCGTTGTTTAACCTGATCCTTATGTGTCTTAGCGCTCTCTTCAAGCCAGTAGAGTCTATGGTACGTGAGTATTGCAGCGTTGTAATTTATGTCTATTGCTATACAGTTCCTGCCCAATAGCCTCGCCTCTATACATGTGGTTCCAGAGCCAGCCATGGAGTCAAGAACAGTCTCTCCAGGCTCTGTGTACATTTCTATAAGTGCTCTAGGGATCTGCGGTGCCCAGTTGCCTCTATAGTCACCTCTATGTGTGCCCCAACTCCCTCTCTCAGGGAAGCTCCAAACAGTAGTGGACGCGTCTGTGAGCTCGCTTGCTGTTGGTGTGAACCTTGTGACATCTATTGGCTCTAGGGAGATCTCCTGGTCTTCTATAACAACTTTATTGTTCTTAGAAACGTAGTTAAGGTATTCTTCTAAAGTGATCTCGCGCAATTTCCCACCTAAGTAGAATTGATCTCTAGTTTAAAGTCGCCAGGCTTGATATCAGCTCGCTTAGCAGTTTTATTATTAATCTGTGTACACAATGTTTTAAACATAATACCCCCAGGATTACTCTGTTCCTAGCTACTTCTCTCTTTAAAGTAACACCTACTTCTAACGCGCACTCTACTCTAATTAAATTAATATAGATAATCCTTAAATAATGTAAGGCACGTATGAAGCAGATACTCAGTTCTCTAGCGACCTTGATCTCTCTTAAAGTCTAAGTCACGATCTCTCTAACTCTATCACACACCTCTTCTCTACATTCATGGGAAAGAATCTCTATACATCAACTACTCTCAAAAGTCGGCGTGCCTTGGTGGAAATATTAAGGAAGCTAATTTTAGCTCTAACTCAGACTTCGTTTAAGGAAATTCACTGAGACTAAGTATGAATAGAGTTCTACTACTAGCACTATGCATATCTAAAGACTCTTTTCGCAAAGTCAATAAGTACACCTGCTTCCCCGATCGTCTATGGAGTAAATAGTGTTAAAGGTAATGCCAGCAGAATCTACTAGGAGTATGTACAGTACACTGAGTAAACATTTAGAAAGTATAAAACCACTTAGGTATTGATTAAGTAGAGCTACTAACTCATCTATACATCCATATACTACTCAAGAGTGTTCAGCACAAAAGTAGCATAAGTACAGGATCTGCGCCGCTATAGTTCACCGAGCTTGATGAAGGGCTTCAAGGTGAGGAAATAGTATAGCGAAGATGAAAAGAGAAACTTACGCCTCAGCTAAAGTAAGGGTTCAATGCATTCACAAGTAATTACAGCAAATAACTCGAAAGAGGTTCTTTAATCAAGTGCATTAAAGGAGGCGGGCCCGCGGGGATTTGAACCCCGGACCTCCGGCTTAGAAGGCCGGCGCCCTATCCATGCTAGGCCACGGGCCCCCCATGATTTTACGTTCACTTCTCTCTTATATTCATTAATGTTCAGTCCTCACACGGCTCTTCATTCACTTGATCTGCTCCGAAGTCGTTCATCACTACTCATACTTAATAGTAGCATTTGTAGCTTATTAATGAATGTGTAAGCATTGAATAAACCTGGGTTTTGAAGTGGCGTACGTCAATGGATCTATAGTTAATGAATTGTGGAGAGCTTATGGAAGTAGCACTAGGAGCCTTATTGAGAGGCTTCGCACTCCATCTAGGAGGCATTACTTAAGAGTCAACACCCTAGCTATTTCTACTGGTGAGTTACTGGACTTATTGAAAAACAATTATCCTAGCTATAGATTTAGAGTAGATGAGCATTATAGTGACGCAATATACATTGAAGTAAAGGGTCCATTTAACGTGCCAGTAGTTGATAAGAAGGTGTTAGTTGACTGTAAGGCTGCTGAAAGCATAGTTTTAGGAGCCAATTTATACTTACCTGGAGTAAAAGAATACGATCATTTTAGGAAGGGAGATCTTGTGAATGCAATAGCTCCAGGGGGAGAATGTGTAGCTCTATGTGAAGCAGTAGTTAGCTCCAATGAACTAAGATCAATGAGTAAAGGACTAGTTGCTAAAACAATCACATCTAAGTATAAATTACCTGCAATAAGGGAAATGATTGAGTATGACAAAGGACTATTCTACCCACAGAGCCTTCCATCAATAGCAGTAGGGCATATAATTAATCCACAGCCAGGGGAATTAATAGTTGATTACTGTGCTGCACCAGGTGGAAAAACTACACACTTAATACAACTTTCAAGAGGATCATCAAGAATAATCTCTATAGATAGATCTATTGAAAAAGCAACTAAGATCTTTGAAACGATCTCTAGGTTGAGGAATCCATTAAATGCACTAATCATGCCCTCGGACTCAAGGTATTTAGACATAGACCATCCATTAATAAGGCCCGATAAAGCTCTAATAGATCCCCCATGCACAGCCCTAGGCTTTAGACCAAAAATATGTTTTAATAAGAGTCTGAGGGATGCACTATCTTTATCAGAGTACCAGAAGCAGTTCATTAATGCAGCTACAAAAATGCTTAAACCAAAAGGCTTACTCATATACAGTACCTGTACTTTAACGCTCGTCGAGAATGAGGAAGTGGCTCAATATGCTGTAAAGCACGGACTTGAGCCCATAGAAATACCCCTACCATACTCTGAAAAAATATACTATAGTGATATAGTGGCATACAGGTACTCGCCTTTCAGCTACGACATGAATGGATTCTTCATAGCTGTATTCATGAAGAGAGCTTAATCAGTGGGGTATTGCAGAGAGGACACGTTTTCTCAAGAATGTTAGTTGATGCATAGTTACACGTTGGGCATATAACAAAGTACTTCCTGGGAATCCTTATGCCACGAGTCCTCAAGGGCTTAAATGCTACTCCAGCATTTAGTAAGGTGTTTTGAATGGAGTAGTCATCAGTTATAACTACTACAACTTCACCCCTCTTTAACCTATCTTTCAATTGAAGCGCTAGAGCTATTACACTTAGATCTGTTGGAGAAATACTGTAGTTCTCCCCAATGCTCTGCACAAAGTCCCTGGCTTTACTTATTAATGCCTCCTGGGGTTCAACGATCAGTAGTTTTCCTAGAGATACCGCTAGATCTAGGGCGCCCCTACTCTCATGATCTTTTACTTCACTTACTACTAGAGGAGTAGTCATTAAGACTACGTCGTTAGAGTAGTAAAGGAGTTGGTACTTGGCTAATAGAGCTGATGTATCTAAGATAATGTATTTCAGCTTGATCGATTCATTACTCAAATGAGGCGGTCCTCCATTGAAAGATCTTGGTTAGATTATTCCTATAAGTGCTAAACCTTACAAGCCTTATAAATGAATCTGAGTTAAGTACCATTAACTTTGAGTTCCCTGGTAAAACTGCTTCCTCTCGTCCATCCATGTATAGTATAGTTGGATTTCTTGAGACTACTTCTACTCTCGATAATGGATGTAAGACTAATGGTGAAATATTCATGTGGACAGGGATGTATGGAGTAAGTATTATGCATGGCTCAAAGGCTTCTACTACTGGCCCGTGTGCTGATAAGTTGTGTGCCGAAGAGCCCCACGGCGTTGAGATCAGTATTCCATCCCCTTCTATGATGCACTTAGACTTAGTGCTTGGGGTACTTATACGTACTTCAAATGACGTTACTTTCCCCAAGTCCTTGTTTACTATGAGTACTTCATTTATGAAGTACTTGTATTTGCCCTCTACAAAAGCCATTAACCTCCTTATTCTCTCAACGAAGAACTCTCCCTTCATAAACTTACTTAGTACTTCACTACATTTTAATTCTCCGAGATCTTCGTAAAAGAAAGTTCTTCTACCACAGGGTATTGGTATGATCAGTGGTTCATTACTTCTAAGACTCCACGATATTCTGAGTAAAGTGCCATCACCTCCTAAAGCTATAATAGTTTCAGCTGAGTCCAGGGTTCCTTTATCAACTTCATCGATCCAAAGTGCTTTTGCTCTAAAGCCGGCTTTACTGAGTTCACTTAAGCACTCACTAAGTATGTTTAAGCAAGTACCTGAAGGCTTGTAAACTATAGTTACTTCACTCACTTCCTCTCCCTGTAGCTAATACTCTTCTGATACTAAAATCGCTTCCTACTCATAGCACTAGTAGTGAAGCAGAACTCCATTATTTAACGAGCTTCAATGCCGTTAAGCTTAGTTCACCAATGTTAATAAGGAGAGTATTGAAAGTAGGGAATTAAGTGCGTGGAGCACTATGAGCATTAATAAAGGGTTTCAACAGACTTTATGTATAGCTGTTAAGCGAGAGCATGGAGAAAAGACTAGAAAGATCCTGGTAGAACTCGGTTTACTTAATAGAGCTTTTAAAGTAATAAGATCTAGTGAGTACATACATTTTCCAGTAGTAAATAGTGGAGAAGTGGAGAGACTTTTAGCTGAAAACTCTATAGATTATGTAATTACTGAATGCATTGTTGAGGAAAGCCACTTAGTAAGAGCAATTAATGTACCATCACATGACTACGTTGATGGAGTAGTCATATTGAGGGAGCAAGTACTAGAGAGAAGAGATTTAATTGAGCTAATAAAGCTATTTGAAGGAATTTACAAGAAGCTGAAGGCAATATACCTAAAGAAGGGAGTTAGTGGAGAAAGTAGGGCAAGTGAACTAGTGCTCCTATGGGGGAGTGAAGTAAGTACAGTGATGCACAAGGAGTATGGCTTAAGGTTCATAGTAGACATACATAGAGTTTACTTTAACCCAAGGCTTTCAACAGAGCACAGGCTACTAGTAAAAGAAGTTAGTGATGGAGAACTAGTTGTAGATGCATTCTCAGGGTTCGGCGGTTTTTCAATACACATAGCCTCATTAAGGAAGTGTAGAGTACTGGCAAATGATGTAAATCCGCATGCTTTAGCCTGCTTAGTTAAGAACATTGAGTTGAACAAGAGGCTCCTTAAGGGATCCATAGTGGCTGTCAATGGAGACAGCAGTCAAATGACTTCTTTTCTAAGAAAATCCATAGCTGATAGAATAATTGCAGACATACCTCATAGGAGCATTGAATTTATGGAAGTATACAATCACTTAGCTAGGAAAGGAACAGTGCTGCACTTATACCTAGTCTCAAAGGACTTAAGTGAAGCATTGAGGAGCTCAAGCAAACTAATTGAAGAGGGTTGGCATCTAATTAATGCTAGAAGAGTCCTAGAGTACTCTCCAATGAAGAATGTCTTTAGAGTAGATTTTAGGAAACTTTAAGGCTATTAGAACCATATTTAATACCGTTTCAGGGTTCTTCAACTTATTCACCAAGTACCTACTTAAGTCTATGGCAGCCTTGCTGCACTTAATGCCTATGGTTGAAGGATCTATGTAGCCACTCTTCCTGAACACTATTCTTCCACGATCGTTTAGTGAAAGGCTCTCTGAGCCATGGCATACAATGATGTCCGACAAAGTGCTCTCTACATAAAGCAACGCTACTAGAATGGAGCTTGAGTCCTTAAGTACTTTCTTAAACTCTTCGCTTAAGTCATCTGTGGACTTATTAGCTCCTATACCAATAATGCAGTCCCCTCTAGGAGTAAGATCTTCATCCTTAGTTACTTCAACTGTAGTTCTATGAGTAGCTTGCACATTGGGGTGGCCTCTGGCATAGACTGCTTCAATTAGAGCCTCTACACTCATTATGTTAAACCCCTACTGCGTTCTTCAATTACCAGCATCTTTAGCTAGCTTTCCTTAAAACAACTATTGTAATAAAATTGATCTTTAGAGATAAGCGTTTTACCACATAGAGATTAAAGAGTGAGGAGTAATATAGTTTGAGCTGGGAAGAATATGGTTGACTTCTCTCAGCAAAGAGCAGCACTAGTAAAGCAGCTTATTACTGAAGGCATTGTTAAGAGTGATAAAGTCAAGAACGCACTAATGAGAGTTCCCAGAGAGGAATTCATTCCAAGCAATTATAGAGAGTGGGCTTATGTAGACTCTCCACTCCCTATAGGTCATGGTCAAACTATAAGTGCCCCACACATGGTTGCATTAATGACTGAGCTCTTAGACCCCGAGCCTGGCGACATAGTTCTTGAAGTAGGGACAGGTTCAGGATATCAAGCAGCTGTACTAGCTGAAATAGTTGCAAAAAATGCTCCATTAAAAAAAGGCCGCGTATACACTATAGAGAGAATACCTGAGTTAGCTGAATTCGCTAGGGAGAATTTAAGGAGAACCAAGTACATTGATTACGTCATAGTAGTAGTAGGAGATGGCACTAAAGGCTACTTAGATGCAGCGCCTTACGATAAAATAATTGTTACAGCTGCAGCACCATCAATACCTCAGCCACTCATAGAGCAACTGAAGCCTGGTGGAAGAATAGTTATACCAGTTGGAGACATGTATTATCAAAGACTTTTAGTAGTCTCTAAGAGAATTGATGGCTCACTAAATATACATAAGGATACGTGGTGCGTCTTCGTGCCATTAATAGGTGAATATGGGTGGAGGGTCCAATATTAAGTGCACGTCTCATCCACTAAACCATGCTTCAAGCCCTCTCTGAGCCCCCCTAATATGTTCTCTATACGACTTGATCAATCTTTCAAAAGCTGTTCTTACTCTGCTTTGCGAGAAGTCATATTCGTCAACGAGTATTTTCGTTATTAGTTCCTCACTAGGCTCTCTCCACTCGAGCTTATATTCATCTGTATGAGGGGGGTTGAGGAAAAATCTATAGATCTCCATCGGCTCTATTGAGAAGTATGATTTGGGAAGTGACTTAAGGAGTTTCTCAGGCTCTCCATAAGCTTTAACCATTTGCAGCGCCTTCTTTACACCTACTCCTGGAACTCCCTCAGGGTTGAAGTCTGTTCCAACTAGAATTCCTATAACTATTAACTGTTCTCGAGTTAAACCTAGCTTAGAGAGCATCTTACTTAACTCTATTAACTCAGGCTTAATGTCTATGTAAGCCTCTTTTCCAGGGAGCTTTCTCTTCCCGGAAATAGTTAGATTTCTTAAAAGCCTTTGAGAGCCGAATAGCAATGAATCGTAGTCCTGGCTTGCGGAAGCCCATGCATCTCCTCTTACAGTCATGTACGCTGCCTGTGCTTCTCCTTCAGCAGGAGCCTGAATCCATGGCACTCCCATAGCTTCAAGAAGTCTCTTAGACTGCTCAACCATGGCTTCAGAAAGCTTTGAAGCCATTTGAGCATATTTTTTCGCTGATTCAAGATCTCCTTTACTCATAGCTTCTTCATACTTCTTAACGGCTTCCTCCTTAATCTTCCTACGGCGTTCAACCTCCATAAACTTTATTTCAGGTGGACGTCCATCGAATATGTAGACGGGCTTTATGCCTGCCTCAACGAAGTTTATAGTTCTATAGAATAGCCCGCTTAAGTGACTAGTCACCCTTCCCTTACTATCCATTAATGGAGTTCCATCAGGCTGCCTTATTGCTGTGAGAAACTGGTAAAGAGCATTGTATGCATCTATCGCTATAACTCTTCCCCTAAAGATCCTTAGATCGTCTACTTCAACTCTGACCTCCAATGGTATAAGATCTTTTAAGTTCACACCCATACTTGTAACCTATATCAATTGAGTTAAAGAGCAAAATATTCCTTACTACTGAACGACCTCTGTAGAGAGAGTGCAGCGGCTCTAATTGTTAAACTTTGTTTAGCGCTTTAATTGATATTAGCTAGAGCAATAATGATTAAGTAAGGCGGTGGGAAGAACATTGAGGAAGGTATGTAATAAGGAATGCATATTCGTTAAAGCAGGGGGCTCCTGGATTACTTTTAAAGATAAGCCTTTCAGCATTGACTACAGCGCCCTTAAATCTCTTGCCAATATAATGCTTAGAGTTCAGGATAGAGTATCAATAGTGTTAGGGCATGGAGGAGGATCCTTTGCCCACCCAGTAGTTAACTTATTTAGCAAGAGCGATCAGTCTATAGCATTAGTGCAGTGCAATAAGGCTACTAGAACTCTTAACAACTTAGTTTCATCATTTCTCGCTGAAGCTGGTGTAAGAGCCTTCTCCATGCAGACTAGCGCTATGATCTCATGTATAGACGGAGTTCTTGAAACATTTGCTAAACCAGTGATCAAAGTCCTCAGCAAAGGTCTTATACCAATAGTATATGGAGACTGTATTGCTTGCAGCGATTCATATAAAGTTGCCTCAACAGAAGAAGTGTTTAAAGCACTGTCTAAGCACATTAAGCCAAGCAGGATTGTATTCTTAGAGAGGGTCTCTGGGGTATATACAAAGGATCCATTGGTTTATAGAGACGCAGAGCTCATCCCAGTTATAAGTAGGCATAACTACGATGAAGTAAAGTCGCTTCTAACTCCATCTCCTGTAATAGATGTAACAGGCGGCATGTTGAGTAAAATAGAGCACTCACTAGAGCTATCTAGAGCTATGGGAATTAAAGTAATTGTAGTGAGTGGATTCGATGAAGAAAGCTCCATAAACGCCATAGTTAGTGGAGAAAGCTATAGAGGTACTACAATAGTTTGGTGAATGCACATCCATTAAGCAATGTATATTGCTGCAAGGTTATTTGAATGTTCTATGTAAACAGCTCTTTTAGAGCTCATTACTACAGCTATCATATTTGGAGAAACGATGACGTAATTATATGCGTGGGCTCCGCTAGTAGTTATTGTGAGAAAACAGCCATAGGGTCTTTCAATAGTTGATAGAGAGAACGCACCTACAATGCTGTTCCTAAGCAATTCTCCAGAGTTCTCAAAGACTTTAATACTCTCAAGAAGCTCAATGTAAACGTACTTAGTTTTACCGCTAATTTCATCTAAATGCTCTTCAACTCTTCCTATAGATCCATTAATCACTATTGCCTTAGGCCTTAGCTCTAACTCTATGTTTAAACCCTTAATTAAAAGTTCGCTATCCCCGCTGACTACCTCTAGAGAACCTCTACAATACTTAGCTGAAGTAACGTCCACAGCTTTTCCACCCCTTTGGCTTAACTACTGCTGCTACTTCTCATAACTTACTTATTAGGCTTCATTTAGATTTTTATAAATTGATGTCGTAGTTACTTTAGTGATTAACATGAGGGTATATGGTAGCTCAGGCTTAGCAATATCAATACTAGCTATATCCATGGCTGTTGGATTGAGGTACTTGCTCTCAGGGTACTTGAATTCATTCTTAGTGGTGGTCTTAGCAACTATACTGGCGTATGTTCCACATGAATTAATGCATATTGCTGTTGCCAGAAGGCTTGGATGTCTCAGTACTTATACTCTAGATCCTGTGGGATTAGTCCTTACTTTAATGTCATCAGCTTTCCCAATAAAGATCATTATGCCTGGATACGTAATAATTTCAGCGCCATACTATGATTCATTCACTAGGAGAAAGATTGAGGCTATAACAGCTTCAGTAGGCCCTCTTACAAATATAGCAATAGGACTTGGAGCACTACTTCTACAATTAATGCTAACAGAAGTGCTTAGTTATTATGTAACACTAATACTGCTCCTTCTGCAAGTGATTGTGCAGTTGAGTGCTTGGATAGCTTTCTTTAACTTACTTCCAATACCCCCACTTGACGGAAGTAAGATTATTACATGGAGTCCCTTAACTTGGGGAGCTATGTTTACTTCATCAATAGGTCTAATGCTGTACTTACTATTATTTTAAAAGTATGCTTTTAACTATGAGAACTATGCTTTGCTAAACATACTATTTAAGTAGACTCCTTAATCCTTCACAATAATGCTTTAGAACTGCAATGCCCACTTTATAGCCATCGATGAGCCCTCCTCCCTTCTTGAAGTCTATTAACATTATTGTCTGAAACATGCCTAGCTTTTCAGTAAAAATGCTTTTAACTAAATTAGCGAACTCTATGTACTCGCTGGCCGAGGGATCTATACCTGGCACTATTAATGAATTCTCACTCACTGTAGCCACTAAACATGCTCTAGCTCCACTTGAAACAGCTAAGTCTCTTATCTCAAGGACTCCTAGCTCTAGTGATAGAGGTACTTTAAGAGCTACTAATAGAGCATTACTCCAGCCATATATTTGTGGAGCTAAATGTACTTGCAGTAAGTTAGTTATTTCATTAGCTAGCTCTTCTCCATAGTTAGTCAAGTAAGCTCCTGCAACTAAGTCTATGGAAACAATGCCTGCTCTATTAAGCCTTTTCAATAAAGTTCTAACGCTTGTCTCACTTAAATTAAGGAACTTAGAAATACTCTTTCTACCTATTGGCCCGCTTCTCTTTAGTAAAAGCATGAGGTAAGCTATGTGGCCCTCGTGAAATCCCTGTAGAACTCCACGCATACTTACTGAAACACTTGATAGAACATCAATTAATCTGCAGTAGGCAATGCAGTCAACCAGTTCTTTTCACCAAGCAATTATTAATTTATAGCTTAAGGACTTATAAACGTATTGATGGCTTAATTCTTAAGGGAATGGAGGCATAGACTTTTGCATGGAGGGACGTGAGTAGTAAGAGATATTATTGAATGCTTACTCATCTAGTTAGTGAGGTAGCGGTGAAAAGCTTTGGAGCTAGCTTGGCACGGCCACGCATTCTTTACACTAAGGCTAGCCAGAGGCTACGTCATAGCCATAGATCCCCATGACGGATTAAGCATTGGGTTGAAGAGAGTTAGAGTTGAATCAGACTTAGTTTTAGTAACTCACGATCATTTTGATCACAACGCAGTTGAAGTAGTTAAAAAGCCTTCAACTAGGATCCTTAAGCAATTCTATGGAGAGGTAGGAGTTGATGACATAATCGTTAATGGCATTAAGACATTTCACGATAAGCATAGTGGTGCTAGAAGAGGTGAAAACGCCGTATATGCAATAAGTACTGAGGGATTAAAGATCGCTCACTTAGGTGACTTAGGGCACGTTCTCAGCGGAGAGGCATTGAGCAAGCTGTCCAAGATCGATATATTAATGATCCCTGTTGGAGGGACATATACTATTGAGCCTGATGAAGCTTGGTCCATAGTTAAAAACATTAGTCCACGCATAGTCATTCCAATGCATTATTGGGTTAAGGGACTAAGGCTGCCTCTAAAAACAGTAGATCACTTCCTAAAATATGCTGAGGGAGTACATGTAAGTAAACTAGATACCAATTTAATGTCAATAACGCCATCTAACTTGCCACTTGAAACTACAGTGATCGTATTTAAGTATCCATAGATAGCTAGCGAACCTAATGCCATAGATCTCCAGTTAAAGGAGGGACTCTATAAAACTCTATATGCTAGATAACTTCCTCTTAGCATAGATGAGTGATAAAAGTCTCCCAATGCATGATGCTACGAATACCGACTGCATTGCAGTAAGACTTATGGAGGCTATGGATGCTCCAAGTCTAGAAGCTAGCGCTGCCGACAAGTTATTAGCTATCCCTATAGTTGATAGAAGGTATAACCTATTGGATTCCCTGGGTAAATAAAGGTTATATACACTAGTCATTAAGTTAAACCCGCTCCAGCTGAGCCCTGAGTAAAAGTTCATTAATGCTTGAGAAACCATAGTAGAAGACATGAGGAAGACTACGGGCACAAAAGATATGGGTATAATGCTGTAAATAAATGTATTCCTAGGGTTAAGCCTATGGGATACTTTGCTTAAGATATAGCTACCTAAGGCTAGCGCAAACGTATTGAGTATATTGTTTATAGATATCCAGACTTCGCTGCCTCCAAACACCATGATCAAATAATAATTCCATAGAGCTGCAGGCAAGTTTACTGCAAACATAAACATAGTCATAAGTGAAGCATAGCTCCTTAAATTAACGTCATCAAATACTTCCTTAAACCCATTGATAAAAGTCTTAAAGTTTACTACTGTAGATCTGCGGACGTTAAGATCTTTAATAAGCATGAGCAGTCCAGCTGAAGCAATAGCTGAAACCATTGATAAGCCATAGCATACTCTATAGCTATGCAAAGATATACCTATGGAATTAAATACAACAGTCGCCGTTAAAAGACTCACAGATGATGATGCAGTTACATAAGTATTTAACTTACTGAATACCTTAACAGAGAGATCTCTTGGAACCATGTCAGCTATGGTGTCAGATGAAGCTAGGCCTCCCATAGCTCCTGAGAGTTGTGCTAAAGCAACGCATGTGTAGAATAAATAGCGACTTCCTTCAACTAAGTCCATGAACCCGATTAAACTCCACAGTACAGCATTTAAACTAATGAAAGTTCTCCAAAGCATTAATCTTTTATTCCTAAACCTATGTAGTAAGTAGAGGCCGTTGAAGTTCCCTAAAGCGATCATCGCTATGTTTAGTGAAGTTACATTCCCAAGGTCTTCTACTTCAAAGTTAAGTACTCTAATGGCATATGATTGGTAGAAAACTGTTGACATTGTTGTAGAAAAACTGTAAAAGACTGAGTAGAGAAGCCACGTTTTATAGTATTTAACGGTGCGGTCATCCATGTGCCCTCACTAGCGCACTCTTCCTTAAGCTTTAATTGAGGCATCTGAAATCCTCTTTAGCAACTCTCTTTCTAAAGACTCAATAACTCTACCCACTTTTCTATAGTTAACTACGTATAAGCTTACTTCAAACACCATACTATTGTCTTTAATACCTAAGTACGTTACGTCAGGCTCTAGCGCTAGCTCAGCCTTAATGCAGTCTATTGCTTCAGCAATAGCTATCCTTGATTCTTCAATGCTATGGTTTGTAGGCACACGTATAGTTACTCTACTCAGTATTCCTAATGGAGTAGCTTTGTTAATTAATACTGCGTTTAACATCCTAGTGTATGGAACGAAGACTCTCTCTAGCTTCATTGTTTCACCCACTATTCCCAGACTCTCAAGATCTAATACTCTAATCGTTATGCCATCAATCTCAATCCAATCCCCTCTTTTTACAATGTTCTTTGCTCTAACGTAGAATTCTGAGCCAACATTCCTTAATGCATCAAATAACATTACTACTATGGCTAGTCCCACTAGCAGTATGAGCATTGAAAACAATTGTACTTCTGGAGCTAGTATTGCAGCTGCAGCTATTCCAGCCACGAAGTACATAGATACCTTGAGTGTCTCAGTTATTCTCGCTAAGTACTCTGATTCCACGCCTTTAGCAATTGCTCTCAAGATCCTTGAGGAAGCTTTATAGATCGCATACACCATCACAACTACTATGCCGGCGGCAATAAACCTATATGTTAGTGCCATGATCGCTGAGGCCACTACGCTCCAGTCAATCAATGATACTCACCCATAGGGCCTTGTTGAAGCTCTAAGTGATTCAGCAAAGCTTCTCGCTAAAGTTTCTTCATGTCTCCTAAATAGTTTCTCTACATCCATGGATGCTTCATAAACTTCGCTTTCAATACCCGTTAACAATATTATGTCACCAGCATTTAATTCCACTGAGTCATCGCTAATCACTTTCCCAAGTCTATCAATAGCCATTAAATGAATGCTCTTACTTCTTAAAGCACTCTTAAGTTCTCCTAACTTTACCCCCAGTATGCTTCTTCTAGCTAGTCTAACTACAGCAAGAGTTAGATTCACTATGCTCAGAGGCTTTACATAAACCCACTTGTCCATACTTAGTGAAGCTGCGATATTTTGAGATACATAGCTATCTATATCTATTACATAGTCAGCTCCCTCCTTCACTAATAGATCTCTGTTTGCAGAGTTATTCAACAGTGATATGACTAGAGGTATTCCAATAGACCTTAAGGCCTTAACTACTGATATATTGATTGAGTCATTATCTAAGGCAGCTATTCCAACGTCATATTCCTTGAATTCATCGATTGCATAAATTTTCTCGGGGAGAGGGCCCCCTATGAATTCAACTCCCATGGCTTTAGAGGCTAGTGCTGCTTCTTCATCAAGACTCACCACTGCTACATGTGGTTTAGGTACAAGCACCTGTATACAATTTAGAACTCTTGCTACAGTACTTCTACTTACAGCGGCAAGGATTTTCATACTTCATGCAGCCTCAATTCTTTTTAAGTACTCTTCAGCTCTATTTCTACTTATGGTGTTTCTCTGTAAAGCTATTTCGACGGCCTTTCTAGCAAGATCTTTTACAAAAGTTTTTTCAAACCCCTTTACATAGTCTATGGTGCTATCTATGCATGAATTATTTTCAACTACTAATGCTTCCTCCCTTAAGTTTATTGCTGCTAATTGCTCTATGCTCCACATAGAGTATGGAGTAGTTGTAAAGAACTTGCGTAATCCAACAATTATGGAGTATGAGGGATACAGCATGCTCTGTGTAATGCCTAGCTCCCCTAAAATGTCTTGGAGAAAGCTCCTATATACATTAGTAAAGTCTGTGTTTGTCTGAGGCTTTGATAAATGCAGTAAAGTTTCTCCAGATAGTACTTTAGCTACAGCATTACTTATTGAATCTATGGAGAAACACGAAGTATCTCCATTGATTACAACGATTACTGGACTCGTAACTAAGTTTACTCCAGATAATATAGCTTTACCTCTACAATATGGTGGTTCAGAGTGGAAAGCAGGAATATCCATTAACTGCTTAAAAGCTCCTAGTCCATAGTAAACGATGTACGTATCTACAACACTTATCGAATCCTCAATAGACTTATATATGTGCTTAACATTGCGCACTCCCTTTTCTGTAGCTAAGTAAATTATTAATGATACTTTGCCTCTACTTTTAAGAGCAAAGACCAAGTTCCTCTACCACAGTTGCTATAACTCTACAAGCTTTTATACCGTAATCCAATGGACTGATCACTTTACGGTTACCCAAGCCACACTATTTAGGCATGGGGGAAGTCAGTGGTTAGCAAAGTATTTAATTCATATGTCCCTTAATCTTTATCGTTAAGCGGGTAAAGTAAAGGGGGGAAACTATGTCTTTAAGCGATGCTATAGTAGTTAAAGACTTAGTCAAAGTATATCCAGGTGGAGTTAGGGGAGCCGACGGCGTTTCATTCACTGTTAAGAGAGGGGAGATATATGGATTAATAGGCCCCAATGGAGCTGGGAAGACCACTGTGCTAAGAATATTAGCTACCGTACTTCAACCAACTAGTGGTTCAGCTAGAATATTTGAATATGATGTAGTTAAGCAACCTGAGGAAGTTAGAAAAACAATATCCTACTTACCTGAAGAAGCTGGTGCATACAAGTACTTGAGTGGAGAGGAATACCTAGAGTTTATTGCAAAGCTATATTCTAGTTCAGAAAATGAAGCGAGGGAAATGAAGAAGCTTGGTGCAGAGATCAGTGGGCTTAGCAATAGATTGAGAGACAAAGTAAGGACTTATAGCAAGGGAATGTTGAGAAGGCTCTTAGTGGCGAGAGCAATAATGGTTAAACCCAAGGTGGCTATACTCGACGAACCTACTAGTGGGCTTGACGTAGTTAATGCAGTTGTAGTAAGGGACATCATTAAGAAAGCCGTAAGGGAGTGGAGTATAACGGTGCTGTTAAGCAGCCACAACATGCTTGAAGTAGAGTATCTATGCAGCAGGATAGCAATGATTCATCAAGGTAAGATCATTGCTGAAGGAGCTCCCAAGCAGCTATTAGAAGATCATGGAGTAGATAACTTGGAGGAGCTATTTGTGAGGCTGACTGGTGGAAGAACGT
>JANXDZ010000001.1:339976-396063 GCA_025059075.1 Sulfolobales archaeon
GAGCTCCCAAGCAGCTATTAGAAGATCATGGAGTAGATAACTTGGAGGAGCTATTTGTGAGGCTGACTGGTGGAAGAACGTGAAGGCATTCACTATATTCCTATTAAAGGAGCTTAAGAGCATTGCTAGAGATCCAAAGATAATAATTGGAATGATTATTGCACCAATAGTACTAATAGCAGTACTTTACGGCTTCATGGGCAGTGCTATGAGGCAGCAAATCGAAGAAGCTGTGAAAGCAAGTGGCGCTGTAGTGTTAATAGACTTAGATCATGGGAATTGGACTCAAAGCCTTGCAAAACACCTAGAGGCTATAGGATTAAATATTACGCATAGTCAAAGAGATGCCGCGCCATCCGTAGATGAAATGGTGGAACTCATGGAGGAGAAGAGGGCTAAGATACTCTACGTAGTGCCAAGAGGTTTTTCAAGAAACCTTACTGAGATGATGACGGGAGTTGTGGAATGCTATGTGTTAATAAAGTCGCTTTCATTCACTGAGATGGGTATAGCTTCATCTGCAGAGTCATACATAAGACTATTCTCTGAGTCCATTTCTAGAAGCATTCTTGTAAACATAGGTGTTTCCGAAAGCTTTGCTAAAAACCCAGTACTAACTAGCTCAAGAGTGGTTTTAGCTGGTAAAGTCTTTGAGTCTCCGCAGGCTTTACTAAACCTAGTTCTATCGTTAAGCTTTATAATGCCGCTATTGGCAGTAATGTTTATAGTATTTATTTCGCAATACGCAGTAATGGCTATGGCTGTTGAAAAGGAGGAAAAGATGTTTGAAACACTGCTTTCCCTCCCAATAAATAGAACTACTATTATTGCAGTAAAGCTCTTAATATCGATAATCATTGGGCTGGCTACTATGGGAGTTTACGCAGGTATATTCATATGGTTTTTCAGCAGCATGGTTAGCTCAAGTTTTGAAGGACGTCCCCAAGGACAGGTAGGGATCTCGGGGGAGTCAATTAATTTGTTTGAGTTAGTGAAGCCAGAGTCAATAGTGCTCATTCTGATAGGCTTAGCTTCAGTAGCTACATTCGTGCTCTCACTATTAATGCTAGTCAGTTTGTTTGCTGAAGATGTTAGAACTGCTCAAACATTCACTGGCATAATGATATTTCCAGTGGTGTTTGCAGCTTATGCAGCTATGTTCATAGATATAGCTGTTCTTTCTCCTTCAGCTACCATAACTGTTTCAATGATACCAGTGCTTAATACAGCAATGTCAATAAAGTTCTCTGTAATGGGCGATACTCTTTTAGTTGCTTTAGCTAACTTATCTAATTTAGCCTATGCAACAATAACCATAGTTGCTTTAAGAAGCGTTGTACGCAGTGAGAGAGTGTTTACAGCAAAGCTTTCATTAAAGCCTCCGGGAAGGATTTTTAAAAAGTATAGAAGTACTTAGGCTCTATGCTTACTCCAACTTCACTGAGTTTCTCATAAAGCACTGACATAGATCTATAGTCAGATTTAACTGGCTTAGGCGGGTGCTTAAAGTATGGTGCAGAAGCCCAATCAGGAGCTCCATAAACACCCCGCTCTACTAATGCTTTAGATAGCCTAATTACGTCTACGAGTATAGCTGTAGCCATGGCTTTATCGTCTACTGTAAGCTTTAAGTCAATTGTTACTGGGAGGCCCATGAATCCAAGGGCCTTTATGTACATGTATGATACCTTAGTGTTTCCTAAGAATTCTATGTAGCCACTGGGTCCTGCATATATTCTTCCAGCAAGGCTTTCAGGCTTCTCTTGAGTTGATGTAACGGCCGTCGTCTTACTCACTTTCTTGCTGTACAGCCTACTTTGATCTAGCATGTTCTTGAAATCTGTGTTGCCCCCGATATTTAATTGATATGATTCAACGATTTCACAGCCCCTCATTGCTATTAGGCTAGCTAAAGCTCTGTGAACTATTGTTGACCCAAGTTGTCCCTTAATGTCGTCTCCAAGTAGAATAGCTTTTCTCTCCTCAAATAGCTTTGGATAGCCTTCATTTCCACTAGCTATGAACTCTGGAATACAGTTTATGAAAGATACTCCAGCTTCAGCAGCTACTTCAGCATAGAATCTCGATGCTTCATAACTACCTACAGGCAGTAGGTTTACCATTACATCAACTTCGTTTTCTTTAAGCTCTCTCGACAATTCCTCCTTTGTAGGTTCATCGATATTCGCTGGCTTAAAGTCTTCAACCATGTGGTTTGCAACACCGTCAAGCACTCTCCCCATTCTTACAATAACGCCTGTTTCACCAAGATCTACTAGCTTTGGAACTAAGTTTGGCTCAGCAAAAATGGCCTCACTTAAATCCCTACCGACTTTTCTTTCAGAAACATCTATAGCGTAAACAATCTCTATGTCACTTACTCTATAGCCTCCAATGACTTTATGTATGAGGCCTCTATAGCTCCCGCTCCTTCTGTAGTATTCAATTGATTGAATTAACATGGAGGCTATGTTTCCAACACCAGCTATTCCTACTTTTATCAATATATAAACACCTACTTACCTATATTTATATTAGTAAATATTTTCTCAGAAAAATATTTTTCTCCTCTCTTCAAGTCTTTAAGCTGAAGTAACTCCACTATAATCCATAGTCAATGGAGTAGCAATAGCTGCCTCTAAGTAGTTATAATAGCGTTTATAAGCGAGAGCTCTATGAGTCTCGTAATAGAGCTGTAAAGTGATGGCATTGAAGGCCTTAGTTAGAACAGTGGTCTTTAAGAGAGATGTAGAATTATTTAATGATCTAGCTCTCACTGTATACAGAGCTGATGAACTGAGTTGGAGGGAGATAGTAATTAGATCGAAGGAGTCTAATTTAATTAATAGACTGATCGAAGAAGCCTCTATAGCTGCCTATAACTCCAGAATAGCTGATGGTTACTCAATGGGTGTAGCAGAGGCTCCAGGCCTTACTGCATGGGAAGTCGAGGGAGAAGGTGGAGGTATAGTAATCAACCCAGGGCTTGTGAAGTTACGTAAACTGACTCTGTTTAAAGCCCATGGAGAGAGGCTTACTCCAATAAAAGAGTATGAAGTACGCGGTGATCTATATGTATATGATGGAGAAATAAGGGTTGAGGGTGTAGAATACGATGCAATAGGCATATACAGTGAAAACTATGTAAGAATAGTTCTTAAAGAAGAGCTTTATCAAACGACTAAGCCACGCACATGGGTGAAAGTGAAGCAAGTTAGAAAAAGAAGGAAGAGGTAGTTCAAAGTGAAAGCACCTCCACATCATATTTCAGCTAAGAAAGAAGATGTAGCTGAGAAAGTTATAGCTGTTGGAGATCCCGTTAGAGCGGTTTTAATAAAGGACTTGTTAAGTAATCCAAGGTTAGTGAGTGAAAGTCGCGGATTCCTGATCTACACAGGAAAGTACCATGGATCACCTGTATCCATTGCTGTACACGGAATCGGAGCCCCCAGTGCAGCGATAGTATTTGAGGAACTAGGAATGCTTGGCGTAAAGACTATAGTGAGATTGGGTTCTTGCGGTAGCTTAAGAAGGGACATAGCCATTGGCTCAATAATTGTAGCTACATCAGCTGCCCACAGCTCTCAAGGAGCTATAAGCCAGTATTTCCAAGGGAGTTGTCCACCAAACGCCCCCGATCCAGAGCTCACAGTAAAGATAATGGATCACATGAGGAGGATGGGCATAAAGTTCCATTCAGGCCCTGTAGTAAGTAGTGATGCATTTTATGCCGAAGACTTTAGTTTTGCTGAAAAGTGGAGTAGGAGAGGGGCTATAGCTGTAGAAATGGAATGTTCAATTCTCTTCTCACTTGGATGGATGAGGGGCTGGAAAACAGCGTGTATCCTCATAGTTAGTAATAGCTTAGTTGGAGAAAGTGGAGTGTATTTAAGTACTGAGGAAATGAGGAACACTTACATCAGTGTTTCAAAGGCTATTCTGGATACATTAACATTTAATGCTACTTAGAAACTTTAAGTTTTCATATACAATATATATTTACATTAATTGTACACAGCTCCTTTCTCCTTCTCCCTTTATGGCTTCAGAGAATATCTATTATGAATTGGGAAAGCTCTTCCACTATTACTTAATTAGATTCATTAAGATCGCTTGGTTATCCCTATGATCTCTTATAATCTTCTCTAGAACATTAATAACAATTCCATAGTGCTTTCTATTAAATACTCCAGTTCTAAAAGCATGTTTGATTAATATAAGTACTCTTCCTTCATAAATTTCTTCAGAAAGTTCTTTATGAAGTCTCTGTAGTTCACTAGCTATTTCAGAAAGTTCATCTCTTGAAATAATATTCGTAGAGTCTACATACCCCTTGATAATCTTTAGTATGCTTCCTGAAAAACCTATGGCTTCATAACACTTCTCCTTAAGTACCACTGAATATTCCTTTAAGCTAAGTAATAGGAGAATTCCTTCAATTAGTGATATATGGTGATATAACTCCACAGACATCTGTCTTAGTAAAGTGAAAGCGTGAATGGAATCAACTTTATGTGAAAGCCCTATGTATAGTTCAGCTAAGTCATTATTGATGACGTTAGTGCATGAAACTATTTCACCAAGGATTTTAGCAAAGTCCCTCTCTATAGACATAGACACACCGTTTCTATGTTTACATCACACGGGTTTAAGAAACTAGGAGGCTTAGCTTATGTTACTAAGAGCTCATGCATCTTAGAGGAAGTGTTTAGAAGCTCTACTTTACTATATTTACATAATAACATTGGTTATATCAATCTCCGGCCTTCGCACACTAGCATCTACTCACACTTAAAGGAGTCAACTATCTGGTAATGATGAACGCAAGGCTTCATAGAGTTCATTGTGGAGCTTTTTGGGAAACTCTTTTGGAGAATATTCTTACATCTACACGTAGAGTCGTTAAACATGCTTATTAACTCCAGCTATAATTTTTATCTATAGTCACCTCACACATCCATAAGCCTATAGATCTACATGAGGGGATCGAGGGGACCTGATAAACAGATCTTGGATCTTAAGCTATAGGCGGAGAACGGTGTTTGGCATGAACTATGATTTAAATGAAACTTCCATAAGGATATACAACAGTTACTCAAAAAGTGTAGAATTATTTGAACCAAGTGAGTCTGAGATGGTGAAAACCTATGTATGTGGGCCAACTGTTTACGACTACACTCATGCAGGTCATGGGAGAACATACGTAGTTTTTGATGCATTAAGGAGGTATTTTAATTTAAGAGGCTACAATGTTTACTTCATAGTGAATATAACTGATATAGATGACAAGATCATTAATAGAGCTAATTCTGAGGGGAGAGATTGGACTAGCGTAGTTGATGAGTTCACCAGGGATTACATGGATGTTATATCTAAATTGAACATAAAAGTAGATCTTCATCCAAGAGTCAGCAGTCACATTAATGAAATAATAGAGTTTATCTCAGTGCTTATAGAGAGAGACTATGCTTATGTAACTAAGAGTGGGAATGTTTACTTCAATGTGGATAAATACCCTGACTATGGATCACTAAGCGGTAAGCGAGATAAAGTTCTGTGGAGTCAAGAGGAGGAATTCCTTAGTGAGAAGAGGAATCCATATGACTTTGCATTATGGAAAGCAGCTAAGCCCGGTGAACCGTGGTGGCCCTCTCCATGGGGTAGAGGGAGGCCTGGGTGGCACATTGAATGCAGTGTTATGAGTAGTAAGTACTTGGGCTCAACTATAGATATACATGGTGGTGGAAGCGACTTACTCTTCCCACATCATGAGAATGAGAGAGCGCAGAGCGAATCGTTCTTTGGCAAAAGGCCCTGGGTTAAGTACTGGGTTCACATAGGACTATTAACGATTCGTGGAGACAAAATGAGTAAGAGCTTGGGTAACATAGTTGCATTAAGGGAGTCTTTTAAGAAGTGGAAGCCTGAAGTACATAGAGTCTTCTACTTAAGCCTCCATTACAGGAAGCCTCAGGATTACAGTGATGAAGCTCTTGAACAAGCAAATGCTTTTTACGAAAGACTCGTGGGAACAGTGAATATTCTTAAGAAGCTATCTAAGGAGGCAGTGGAACAACACTACATGAATGACAACGACTTAAGGACTTTGAGAGAAGTCATGGATACTAGGAGGAAGTTTCATGAAGCCCTTTCAAACGATTTCAATACTGCTAAAGCATTATCAGCCGTCCATGAGCTTACAGCAATAGTCTATAGGGAACTGCAATACAACCCGAAATATACTCTCGTATGGAAGGCATATCAATTGCTCAAGGAGTATAACGTAGTGCTTGGTGTACTAGACAAGTACTTTGAGGAAGTTCCTGAGGAAATGAAAAACGTCATAGATGACTTACTTAAAGTAATAGTAGATGTACGTAAAGAGCTTAGACAAAGAAAATTATACGACTTAGCTGACTCCATTAGGAGTGAGCTTGAGAAAAGAGGGGTTAGACTCATGGATAAAGGACTTGAGACAACGTGGATCATTGAGAGATGATAGGTAAACTTCAATAGTTTCTAGAAGAACTTCGCTGATTACAATGCTTAAAATTATAGAGTTTTCCAAAGGTTTTCCTCTACGCCTTTTACTTTAAGCTGCCCTTTGAGTTTTTCTATAATGGGCTTTGCATCTTCCCACTCCTCATTAGTTAATGGCGGTACGCCTGTTTTCCCCACTATCTCCTTAATTACTTGCTTTATGTTTGCTTCTCCAGCCTCAGTTTTTGGAATTATGAGCCATAGGTCGTAGTAAAGCGATGGCCTAAATGCCTTAGGAATCTCTAGAAGGAAGTCGAGTATAATGGAGTCTTCAGTTTCAACTCCAGATCTATAGAGTATTTTCTTTGCTGCCGCTATAACTAAGCTTGTTGGAAGAAGTAATGAGAGAGATAAGTGTTTAATGACTTGGCCAACGGAGACAGTTATGCCTCTGGACTCAGCAACTCTATCTAAAGCTTCTTTAGCCTCCTCTCTGCTGAGTTCCTTAAGTGGAATGTTCATTTTCTTAAGTATGTCTATTAAAGGCTTTCTAACAATAAGTCCTAAGCCAAAAGTTTTAGATGCTTTATCAATAAACCTCTTACTTACATATAGCGCGAATGGTTCAGGTAAGGATCACACCTCTAAACATGCTGTGAACTCACTTTTCAAAGCTTAAAAATTTAACGGATATAGCGACAGATCCTTCATTCATCTAACTACATCATTTCTCTTATAACTGAAAGTCTCGCCACTGCCACTTATGGTAGGAATGAGAAGTTTATAAGTTGTGAAGTGAGGCTGCCGTATTAGTGATGAATTTTGGGAAGGTAATATGAAGGCCTGATCCTACGATTAAAGTATTTAAAATTCATATCCTTAAGCCTTACTCTATATGGGATATGGATAACTTAAGTTAGTGGATCCTCACTCCTCTGAGAAGAAAGGGGGTAAGAAGTTGTTGAGAACTATGTTAAGAGTATTAAAGCTAGCCTTCACTGAGGGACTTAGACTTAGTTATAAAAAACATTGTTTTTCATTAAAATACGCGGGAAAAGGATCACTTCTTCTTTTCTTCCTTCTTTTCTTCCTTCTTCTTCTCTTCCTTCTTCTTCATTAGACCACCCTACACCATGCTAGTAATTTATGTAAGTAGAATAAAATGTTGAGTAAGCTTGTGTAATGCTATGTTTAGAGACATCAATTTAGAGAACCGTAGTTTCAAAAAAGTAGAAAACTTTAAACCTTGTTGTAAAACTAATGTAAGTAGTAGGGCTTATTTAAAGGATGATCTCTGTGAGTAGCTCTTTAAAAATAAGTGAGGATGAGTCGAGGTTTCTAGCCTACAACCTACTTAAAATAGTTAAGTCCTTTTACTCGTTTAAGGAGCTTGAGGAGATATTTGACATACCTTCCCAAAATATATGGAGGTACCTTGCTCTAAGAGCTATACCTGAAAAGAAGACTGCTCTAGAGATCCTTGAGAAGTTTAAGGAGAGAAGGCTCTTTGAGTACGTGTTAAAGAGCATGTTAATTGATGAATCCTCATCCTTTAAGTACTTAAGAAACCCTGGGTTCTTAGAGCTCTTAGGCTTTCTAACAGCTCTTATGCTTAAGAGATATGATGAGAGAGTTGATTGCACTATATCAATGCCCGACAACTATAGTTCATCGATAGCTACTTTAGTTGCTTCATACATTAATACTCCAATATGCTTATCCTCAAGAAGCATTGCTATAAAAGATCCATACATTCTATCCCTTGTAAGAAGCACAGGTTACGTTGATGCATTCACCATACCAAGGGACTGCTTTAGCAAGGAGGATAGAGTGTTAGTGGTAGACTCAGGTATTGAGGATATAGAGGTTTTAGCAACATTGCTAAACTATTTAGATAGATCGTATACAAAGATAGTTGCAATAATGTTTGTATCACCGAGTAGAGAAGCTGAATTAAGTAAGTTAGAGTTAAAGAATAAGCACGCTAGGATCCTTACTCCAAGGAGCTTAATAGAAGTCCTTTACACTATACTTCTCTAAAATAACAAGGAGTGCTCGTTATGTCAACTCAAAGAAGGTGGAGGAGTAGTGAGAGAATAGCTCTAAGAGTACTTGAAGAACTAGGCTATAAAATTATTGAGACAAAGAAAGTAGTTAAAATACGTGGAGTAGATGTTTGTGAAATAGATGCTATAGTTGAAGAAGAAAGCGGAGTGAAGTATGCTGTTGAAATAAAAGCTGGTAAAATTGATGTAAGTGGAATAAGACAGGCATATGTTAATGCTGCACTACTTGGCTTAAAACCTCTAATAATTTCAAAAGGCTTTGCAGATCGATCAGCTGAAGAGCTTGCCAAAGAGCTTGGTGTAAAAGTAATTGAGCTCAGTGATTACTTTCTTATTGAAGCAGAGGAACTGGAGTTAATAGTAAGGAGCTCCATAGAATCAATTATAGATGAAGCTCTCTCTACAATAGTTGAGCTACAAAATCCGTCGCCAAGCGACTTAGAGTTCCTGAAGAATATAGCTAAAGCACATACAGTGCCTGAGCTGGCTAGAGACTTAAACGCAAGCATTAATGAAGTCATCGATAGGATTAAGGATCTACAGGCAAAGAAAGTCCTTCCTAAAACTACTAAGAGCTATAGAATCCTCAGAACATATGCACAAATAGTAATATTAATGAGTAACTTAAGGAATTCCCTAGAGCAATTAAATGCGATCTTGAGAGAGCTGTTGGAGAGAAAGTGAATCAATTCAATACAATTTACAATAGTTTTAGAACTCATAGCAACATTAACTATACTTTGAAAATCTATAGAGGAGTCGAAGAGGTAGTTGAAATGGAGGGCGTTGTCTTAGCATTCCATAATGGCTTAATAGTTGCTGGATTTACTTCACTTGGTTCTCTACTGGGTCTAATTAGCTTAAGGTTTCCACGTAGAGCGCTGGATTTTGGACTAGGCTTCGCGTCTGGCGTCATGATGGTGGCAAGCTTCGTTGGACTAATTATCCCAGGTATTGAGAGCACTGCAGTTGCAGAGGTTCTTATAGGAATTGCAGTGGGGGCAGCTGCAATCATTTTACTTGACAAGTTGCTTCCCCACGAACACGCCACTGTAGGTTATGAGGGACCGGAAAGCTTTGCGAAGAAAATTAGGAAAGCTTGGCTAGTGGCTTTAGCCATGTTCATACATAACATTCCCGAGGGCTTTGCTATAGGCGTTACCTCTACTTATAGTGCTGGACTTGGACTTGCATTATCCATAGCAATAGGCTTACAAGACGTGCCAGAAGGACTAGCTGTCACCTTACCACTAGCCTCAATAGGTGTCAAGAAGGCTAAGGCCGTAGGACTAGGTGTATTGAGTGGATTAGTGGAAATGGCTACAGCATTAGCTGGAGCCGCTACATTTGCTATCGCAGGAACTGGACTTAAATTTGGCTTAGGCTTTGCTGCAGGGGCTATGATATACGTAACTATTGAAGAGCTTGTGCCTGAGGTCTTACATGAGAACGCTGTTCATAGGAAAGTAGCAAGTACAGGGTTCTACCTAGGCTTATACCTCATGTTACTCGTAGACATACTATTGGGGTGAGAAGCGCGCTATACGATTAAGGATGAAGACTCCTATGTATAAAGCCTTGGGTTCTCACTGAAAGTCACATAGTAAGAGGGGAAACACTGCCTCGAGATCTTTAAAACGAAGTAGTAGATTATGTAAATGCTGAGCGCCTCCACAACGTGGATTAGAGTAGAACATTAGCTGAGTATTTCGATCAAATATGCTTCATATATTGCTGAGAGCAGTTAACTCACCTTCCCACTACCTCCTTAACTCTTCTGACGATGTCCTCCACACTCCTTTTTAGCATATTAACTTAGAGCACTTTGTTTACTTTAGTTTAAATCCCTCACGACGAATGTACACAAGCTTCTAAGACACTTTAGTCTAACTCGGTGAGCTCTCTTATAAGTCTCCTCAAAATGGTATGCCGTCAAGTAGGAACCCCATCTTCGTCAATAACTCGTACTTTAGCATCAACTGATAACACTGCTTTAAGTTAAAGACAGCTAGATCCTGTTCACCAATACTTAGTATAAGTACTCATTTTAAGAAGCCCCCGTTCTTCTGTAAATAACTTCAACTTCTTCAAAAGATATCACTTCACCACTAATAATTCATTGGAGTTGCAAAGTTAATAACTATGATGACTTACACTAAGCTAGGAATGGTGAACTTTATGTGATTTACTATAGCATGCTACGCTAGTATTTGCCTCATGTGGCTGTTTCTGCAAAAACATCGAGGAAGCTAAGGAGTTGCTTAATGAGTATGAATTTAACTAGATCCTATTATAAGGGAGCTAGGCAAGGGGAGTCGTGCTAGAGCTTTTCCACGTATTTCACGAGGGGATAACTAAAGTGTAGGAGGGAGTGTCATACTTAGTTTGGCCCAAGCTCTATAACTAACTCAGCGAAGAGAATCAAGTAATGTGAAATTAAAGGTTTTAATCTTTCATATCAACATTTTTCTGTACTTGAAGCTAGATATAGTAGGGAGAGTGTGTAATAAGATTGGTTGTTTTTGAGAAGTTCGCTAAGAAGTATTTTGAGGAGTCTGTAAGGGATTTAAGTAGAGCTGAAAGAGCTGTTCAACTTAGTGACTATCCTCAAGCTGCTTTCTACGCTCAGCAGTGTGTTGAGAAAGCTGTTAAAGCTATGTTAGAGATCAAGAGACACGTAGTCTATAACCATGGGCCAGAGCTTATAGGTGTTTTTGTCGACGTATTTAAGGATGAATGGGGAGAAGGCTTTAACAGTATTGTGGAGGCACTTGAGTACCTTACAGAATACTACACTAGATCTAGATACCCATTCCTACTTAGAGGTGAAGTACTAGGACCAGAAGATATAGTCTCTAAAGACATTGCTGAGAAGGGAATTGAACTAGCGAGAAGAACTATAGAGGTGGTGAGGGATTACCTTAGAGGAAGAAGTGTTATCTAAGGTTAAGGAAGTTGTAGAGAAATACAGCAAGAGTTTAAAGGCTTTAATAATGTTTGGAAGCAGTATCTATAGCCCCATGACAGCCAGAGACCTCGATATAATAACTGTCGTTGATACCGTAACTAACGTGAATGAGAAAACACTTCTCGAGGTAGAGATTACGAAGGCTTTAAAGAACGTAATAGTGAATAAGCCTATTGACGTAATAGTGTTTGACGTAGAATCATTTAAAGAGAACTTAGAACCAGGGGCTCTAGCCTCAGGACTTATAGCAGGTTTTAAAGTGCTTTTCAACGAGATCTATGTAGAGGAACTGATCACTAAAGCCTTAGAGAAAATAGCATTAGGGCAGTACATAGTCTTGAAAAAAGATAGAAAGCTAAATTTATCAGCAATAGCGAAAGCTAAGCTTAAGATAAAGAAAATTATGCGATGAAATTTGCTGATAAAGCGAGATCTTCATATTCATTAGTGTAAGTTAAAGGATGTAGTTAACGAAGTCGAGGAAGAAGATCACTGGAGAAGTTTTGAAAACGTTCTAGCTATTTTAAATCTATAACTTTGTTATATTTAGGTTTGATCTGATCGCCGTGTTGAAAAGTTCGATACCTAGACATTAGTGACATCTCATCATCCTTTCATTACTTTACTTCATTGCGTTATTAAACTCTAGGGATTAGAGACAAGCTGATTATAAAGATCATATCTAGATCAATGGATGTTCTTAAAGAACTTAGTATGAATAGAAAGACGCGTTTCTACTACTCACCCTTTAGCTTGTTTAAAGCTCTAGGTAGAGTTAGTAAGCTAGAATATGACCCATATATCGTTACACAGGGACTCTCAGTAATTATAGATGAATTCAAGCAAGCTATGCTTACTCCTACGGGTACTTTAAGGCACTCGATCTCAAAGAAAGGATTTAAAGACCCCTTGGACTTTCCCCTCTACGAAGCAACCACTACAAACAATCTCTAGTTTCTAAAGAGATATAGAATTAAGAATTCTTATTCTTAGAAAATACAGGAGAGTATGTGGAACGTATAGTTTACAAAGAGATTTTATCAAGAAATTCAAAGCACACCAAATCTCAAATAGTGTTACTCTAAGCTACTTTATGATCACGTCAATCCGACTTTCTCGAGCGTATGAGGATAATGCATCTCAGCAAGCCCTTGGAACAATAATCAATAGGGGATGGAGTTTACTATTCCGACGTCTGGAAGTATTAAAGTCCTATCAGAGTTGTCCAACTGGTGACTATTTCATGGATACTTAATGCCAGCCGGGTTTAAATCTATTCGTAGGTCATATTTTGCATATCTTTGCTGAGTTCTCAGCTCTGTTAAAGGTAGTTTTAATGCTTTACGGATGGTCTGTGGTCTGCAAGATTTTAATTCAGGTTGTGACGTTACTTACGTATTTCATATAAGACAAGCAGCCTGTTGACGTTGTCTCGGATCTCTATTAGAACATCCACGTTGCTTGTTCCTATGCATTCGCCTCTAATATATGATTTGAATAGATAAGCCCCCATTATACCCCCTAGCTATTTCGCTAAGTAATTGGAGGTACTTAGCCAGGTTTTCCTCGAGATCTCTTTTAGCCTCTCTTAAGCACTTGAAGTATCCATGTATTTGAAGACATATTCAGCGAACTTCTTTGCTTCAGCGCATTCTTTTTCACCATATCCCCTAATGTATATTGTACAAGCGTCGAACTAGTTCAATCTTATAGTAATTAACTATGCCTAGGCGTTGTAGAATAAGTCCATAGAGATATTATAGCACTCACTTCCGAAGACCCCAGCTAGCATTAGAATGAAAGAGTCTCTCCACCCCTAGTGAAGGGAGCCTCATTATATTTAATCAAGCTAGATGATTTCCTTCACTCTAACTTTGTTAATGACAGTTTTATATAGTTGAAGATCTAGGTGAGAAAGGCTAGGTAAATATTGTATAAATGCCTATTTTTTCAGCTATTTTAGCTTGCTTCTCATCGCTGGTTAATAATGGAGTTTTCTTGTGAAGCGCCTGTGCTATGCATAGTGAATCATATACCGTTAAAGCGTGGTCTATGGCTATTTCCACTGCCTTGTCTATGTAATTTTCATCACTCTCAAGCACTATTAAGCCGACCTCAACTAACTTCCTGAAAGATCGATATAGCTCCCTTGCTTTGAGACTATCTATGGCTTTCTTGAGATAGTAGTGTTTCCATATAGCGTTTGAGACTTCTTTGAAAATATGGTTTAGGGAATAAACTTCCTCCCTCCTAATGTATTATGAAATAGTAATCCAACCTTCTTCACGTAGTAAATACTTTGCGAGCGATGATGCATCAATTACTATCGCGATCCTCCCTCACATATAATGTTACAGTTCCACGAGGCATCTCGGGAAGAGTCTTTATCAAATTTTCAACATCTTCAATAACTCTAAGCCGCTCGTATTCACGAACTTTCTCCTCAATAAATTTCCTTATCTCCTCAGACCAGTTAACACTGGTTTTCAAACTATCCATCTTCTTCTTTAACTCTCTTGATATACGAAAAGATACAACAACGCTCACTTATAGACATCCACTACATTATAATCGTATTACATTGACTAAATCTACATGCCATATATACCGCGTACTTCCATTATTTAAAGTTTGTTGACAAATTCAGTATCTATGTTATGCAAAACACAACAGATAGATCCTCTAAGGGATATCAAACTCTCGTGATCCTCCAAGTAAGCTAGAGATGCGGGCCCGCCGGGATTTGAACCCGGGATCTCCGGCTCCGAAGGCCGGCGCCCTATCCATGCTAGGCCACGGGCCCTGTGGAAATGGTGTGTTCTTTTTCTTATTTTTCTTATATTAGTAGCTCCATTTTGCTTTTTAGGATGTTCTTTGCTTCCTCTGGGTCTATTTTTACTACAGGTGCTTGCTTTAATTCTTCCACTAGTTCATCCGGCTTTTCACTATATGTATATACGTCTTTTGATAGCTTTACGTATAATCTATATGTTTCTCTAGGGCTTAGGAGGACTATTGCTTCAGCTATGTTTGCTTCACCTCTTTTCTCTAAGTCAGCTATTCCTATGTTACTCCCCTTAGAGTCCTTTAGCTGGAATACTAGGCCTCCTTCAAGTGTTTCTCCAATAGGTATTGCACTTGCTAAAACATTAGTTAAATCAATTGCTTGCGCTAATGGAGTTACTGGAATTCTCTCTAAAGCTTTTTCAGCCTCTTCAACGACTTCAGCAGTTGCATAAAGCGCCCTTACTTCAGCTAGCTTAGTTTCCAAAACTCTCTTTATGGCTTCTGAAACGCTTTCATCAGGCACTCTCTTAAATAGCTCTACTTTAAGAGTATCGTAGTGCCAATTGATCCTCCCGCCCTCTAAATCATACTGTACTCTAACTCTAACTACATCCCCCTTCTCAGACTTGAGTTCTTCAACAATCACATTGTATAGAACTCTATTGAGTTCAGCACTAGCTCTAGCAATCTCTTTTGAAAGCTCCTTATCTTGCTTAACTCTATTGCTGAGCTGAGCAAATAGAGTCCTTCTAATTTTAATAGCATAAGCTCCAGCTACAACTAAGCCGCTGTTAAGCTCAAGAGGCATAAGTACACCTCTTCAGCAACTCCATAACATATAATATATAATACCCCATATTTAATGTTTGTCTAGAGAGCTATCGGTGCTGTAAATTGGTTGTTAAAGTACTTAGGCCTCCGCCTAGGATAAAAGTTCTTGAAGCTCTAGGCTCAATAGCTGATGGAAGGATTTCTACAGTAAATAATGGAGCTAGAGTATCTTCATCTAGTGGCGAAAGAGAGTACTATGTTGTAGTTACAGAAGATTTAAGAGCTTACTCAAACGATAATGGAACACTGTATAGAGGATATGTAGGGTATCCAATAATAGCTCTACTAATGATGAGGGGAGTTCTTCCATTTGATGAAGCTATAGCTAGAGCTCTATCGGGAGTACCGTGGAAGACCCTTAATGAAACATATAAAAAATATGAAGTAGTTGAAGGAATAGTATTGAAGAGAGCTGAGGAAAGAGGTGTTTCTAGAGAAATAGTCATGGACTACGTGAGCATAGTCATGAAGAAGCTTTCATCAATGAAGATAGTATTTGATGACTCACTGGTGAAGCAACAGACACTTTTTTAAAGGACTGCCATTATTTACTCCCCTAGTTGTGTCAGTAGATCAGCTGCTTATAGGTGTCAGCAAATATGCAGATATCTGAAGAGCTGAGGAACTTCATTAAAAGGCTTACTGAAGCTTCATGTAAGTGGAGCGTAAAGTGGGTTAATGAAGGAGTTTTTGAAGCAAGCCCATTGGATAAGCCTAAGTTCTTTATAACTGCAGCATTTCCATATCCAAATGGAGTAATGCACTTGGGGCACGCTAGAACTTACACTATAGCTGATGTATACGCTAGATTCATTAGAATGATTGGATACAATGTGTTGTTTCCAATGGGCTTTCACTACACTGGGACGCCGGTGCTATCAATGGCTGATGCTATTAGAGAGAGGGATCAGCAGACAATAAAGCTCTTCAGAGATGTCTATGGCATACCTCCAGAAGTTATTGAAAAAATGTCTGATCCCATGTTTATGGTAAAGTACTTCCACGAAGAAATGAAGGAGTCAATGAAGATCCTGGGTCTATCAATAGACTGGAGGAGGGAGTTTACTTCAATAGACAAGGACTTCAGCAGCTTCATAAAGTGGCAGTTCACTAAGCTCTTCAATAAGAGCTACATTACTAAAGGGACTCATCCAGTTGGATGGGATCCAGTTATTGGAACACCGGTTGGAATGCACGATACGAAAGGTGATGTGGAACCTGAAGTAGAGAAGTTTACGTTACTTTACTTCAAGGACTCTAGTGAAGCAATATACCCTGCTGCTACACTAAGGCCTGAGACCGTCTTTGGAGCAGTCAATGTATGGGTTAACCCAAGTGGAACTTACGTTGAAGCAGTAGTTGATGGAGTTAAATGGGTTGTAAGCATTGAGGCTGTTGAAAAACTAAGGCTGCAACTACATGAAGTCAGTGTATTAAGAGAGTTTAAGGGTGGAGAGCTACTTGGTAAAAGACTTAGAAACCCTGCTACAGGAGCATTCATCCCGATTCTCCCAGCGGAATTTGTGGATACTGATACAGCTACAGGAATAGTCATGAGTGTTCCAGCCCATGCTCCTTACGATTACGCTGCCTTAAGGGAATTCGTTCAGCGGGAGGAGCTTATTGAGAAAATAGGCGTAAACATCGATGAGCTTAAGCCTGTGAGCGTCATTGAACTACCTGGAGGCTTAAAAGCCATGGCTATAGAAATTGTTGAAAAAATGAATATATCAAGTCATGACTACAGCAAGCTTGATGAAGCTACTAGAGAAGTTTATAGAGAGGAGCTTAAGCATGGATTCATGCTAAATGATATAGTGAGTAGAATCAAGCCAGATCTCTTAAAAGAGTATGGAGAGAACTACATAAATGAAGTATCTACTGAAATATGTGGAAAGCCAGTTAATGTAGCTAGAGTAAAGACTGTTGAAATACTCTCTAAGAGGGGGCTTGCATTAGAGATGTATGAGGTAGTAAATAAGCCTGTTTACAGTAGGTGGGGTAATAAAGTTGCTGTAAAGATCCTGGAGAACCAGTGGTTCATAGACTATAGCAACGTAGAGTGGAAGAACTTAGCTAGGGAGGCTTCAAAGAACATTAATATAGTCCCTGAAGAGCTTAGAAGTGAATTCTATGAAGCTGTGGAGTGGGTTGGTAAAAGAGCTTGCGCCAGGACTAGAGGACTTGGGACAAAGCTTCCTTGGGACGAGGGATGGGTTATTGAAAGTCTCAGTGACTCAACAATATACATGGCTTTCTATACAGTCAACTATCTATTAAGGAGGAGTGGGGTTAGAGCTGAGCAACTTACAGAGGAAGTATGGAATTACATAGCGTTAGGTGAAGGAGATCCAGTTGAACTATCTAAGAAAACAAGTATTCCTATTGAAGTATTAGTTAAAGCGAGAGAGGAATTCGACTACTGGTATCCCGTTGACTCACGACATAGTGGAAAGGACTTAATAAAGAATCACTTAACTTTCTACATATACAACCACGTAGCTATATTTCCAAGGGATAAGTGGCCTAAGCAAATTGTTGTAAATGGTTACATACTCTACCGTGGACAGAAGATGAGTAAAAGCCTGCTGAACGTAGTGCCAGCTAGAAAGCTCATTAATGAAATATCTCCAGATGGACTGAGGCTCTCGTTAGCAATGCTAAGTGAAGTAGACCAGGACTTAGACTTCAGTGAAGACGCTGCTATAACTGTAGTCCAGCAATTACAGAAGATCTATGAATTAATAGCCAGTCAAGTTAAAGTAATTAAGCTATCTAATGAAATCCCCAAGAACATGGGGCTTGAAGATCTATGGATCTTGGCTAAAACGAAGGCTCTAGTTGAATCAATTAAAGAAGACTTGAGTAGAGTTAGAATACGCAGCGCTGCTACAAAGATCTATTATGTATTTGAGAACTACATAAGGACTTACCTAGAACTATTAAAGTTCAAGAAGAATAAAGTAGGTGATGTTAGTGCAGTCATTAAAAAAATCGTTGAGTCATGGATTAAGATTATGAATCCATTTACGCCTTACTTAGCTGAAGAGCTTTGGAGAATGATTGGTGGAGAAGGCTATGTATCACTCCAGGAATGGCCTTCAATAGAGGATCTTCCAGGAATGAGTGAAGCCTTGCTCGCATTTGAGTACTTAGAGAGACTTATAAGTGATGTAAGGGAGATAACGAAACTATATGAGAAAAAGCCATCTAAAATAACTATAGCTGTTGCTCCAAGAGAATACTACAACTTGTTAAGAAAAGCCGTTAACTACATTACTCAAGGGAGAGGTGTGAGGGAATTTATCAAGGATGTAGTAAGTGAAGCTAGAGACAAAGAGTGGGCTGCTAATTACTCAAGGAGGGTATATGAAGTTGCCTCAAGCCTACAGTCTGATGTACTAAAGCTTATACTCAAAGCTGATTTAGATGAAAAGGGAATTATTAGCGAGATGAAGGAGTGGATTGAATCACAGTTAGGCGCGCTAATAGAGCTATCAGTAATGGATGTAAGAGCTGGGGGATTAAAGAAGATCGCACTTCCATTTAGGCCAGCCATATTCATTGAATTTAGCGAACAATGAGGTGCCCGTTGCTTATCGTTACATAACCTCTCTTAATTAATTCACTCAATATATTTCTAGCATTACTTCTCTTAATCTTCATGCCGTAAGTTATTATATCCAGTGCGTCCTTAATGCTTAATACACCATAGTCCACTGTCCCTTGTCTAAGCATTCTTAAGGCTTCTCTATAAGTTCCTTCAATAGGCTGAGAGAGCCCTATATAGTTTAAGTTAATAGTTATTCTAAGCGAAGTGTTCCTAACTTTAATAGTGAACTCGCTTCCATGCAGCCTCTTCAGATAGGCTTTACGCCATGAATATAAGTGCTTTACCGAAGCCGCATTAGCGCCTTCAGGGCTTATTGAAACAAAAGCGTTGTAGACTTCATGTGGACTTGGAAGAATGCTTGGATCTATTAGTATTACGTATTCCTCAGGACCGGTATTCCAAGCTTCTATGCCTTCAACTATGTATATGTTTCCCAGCTCTGCTTTATTGACTACATTCTCTTTAAGTATGTCTAAGAGCTCTACTCTCCAGCTTCTCGATGAAGCTATGTAGACTTTCTTATTTATTGAAGCGAGAAGCGCTAAGTATATTGAGATGATATCTCTAGCCCAGGCTTCATGACCTATGAGGATCCACTTACCTTTAAGAAAAGTCCACGGGAACTTCACTTTCTACACCATGTATTTACCTACACTGCTCCCTGCTAAAGTAGCTATGGTCCTCTTAATTAACTTAAGTATTTGAAGCACATAAGTTAGCTGGTATTAGTACTGGGTGGCGCTACTGTGAGGAATTACTATCTTACTTGGCATAAAATGATTGAGAGAGCCGTAAATTCTTGGGGCAAAGTATCAGTAAACTTCAAACCTAGGGCAATAGCTATAGCGGGTATGGGTGGAAGCGGCTGCGTTGGAGATTACATTGAAGCACTTGCCTCTAGTAAAGAAGGCTTCGATTCTCCAATAATTGTTGTAAAGAGCCCCAGTCTCCCTAAATACATCACGTCAAGCGACTTAGTCTTCGCCGTGAGCTACAGTGGAGATACTACTGAAACAATCATGGCTTTTAAAGAAGCTTTGAAAAGAGGTGTGAAAGTAGTAACTGTTACTAGTGGAGGCATGCTGGAGGAATATTCGAAAATCCATGGAGTACCTATTGTAAAAGTGTCAGAAGGCCTTGTTCCACGAGTAGCGCTACCTGAAATGCTCATCGGCATACTTGGAGTACTTGACTCAATAGACTTAACTCTAGCCTCAATGGATGAAGTAATTAGACTAACTCAATTCATTAGTGAAAAATCGTTAGACGCAGTTAGTGAGGCTAAAGCCCTAGCTAACTTCATTTACAAATACTCAGGTAGTTTAACTATAGCTACTCACATCCCACTTGAAGTACTAGCAATTAGGGGGAAGAATGAGTTGAATGAAAACGCTAAGATACCAGTTAAAGTAGAAGTAGCACCTGAGTGGGCTCATAACGACATTGTTGGCTGGGAGAACCCATTTACAATGAATTGGACTGCCATAACTATCGCTGATCCAAGCAATATTCTTGGAATAAGGCTAGTTGAATTCATGGAGTCAATCTACGTTAAAAGTGGAGTGAAGGTATGGAGACTAATACTTAAAGGCTCAAGCCTCCTTGAAAAGCTTATTTATGGAAGCCTAGTCCTTGGGCTTGCCAGCGTTGAATTAGCTGAGTTAAGAGGCTTAAATCCTCTTGAGACCAAGAGCATAGCTTTATACAAGAAGTTCCTAAGGGAAATTACTGAAGAGAAACCCTGTTAGTGCAAAGAACATTGAGTATATCATTGTTTTTTTAGCTTTTTGAGCAACCTCACTCACAGGCCTTTGGAAAACTCTAATAGCAGTCAATGAAAAAACTGCCCCGCTTAATCCAAGGATTATCGTATACAGCAATCCAGCGTATCCAGCTAATCCAATTACTACAGCCAATAGAGTCCCTGATATAGCTAGTGCTAGGGATAGTTTTGCAGCAAAATCTCTTCCAAAAACAGTTGTAATAGTCTGATACCCTTTAGCTCTATCACCCCTCTCATCAGCTATGCTCTTTACAAACTCTCTCGAAGTATTTATTAAGAACACTACTGTGGAGAAGAGAGCTATGAATATAAGTCTCTCTCCACTAGTCATTGAGAGTGAGTAGCCGTAAATAAATGGGCCTGTGGTAGCTGCACTTACTAGAAAGTGGCTAAACCACTTATTCCTAAGGAAGTTGTATGTATATGCAATAATGGCATATATAATTGCTGTAAAAAGAGCCTGTGGATTAGACAATGTATTTAACAATACTCCAAGCACTAGTGAAGCTACGCTAAAGTACTCTACTAACCTAGGGTTAAATAATCCCCGTGGCAAAGGTTTCCAAGGCTTATTTATCTTATCAACCTCTAAGTCAACTACATCGTTAATAAGCATTGAGGCTGATGATATGAGGAACCCTGTTAGAAAACCTATCAATGCTGAATAAACTGACTTAATTACATACTCATTAACTACGAATACTGTGAATAAGACCGCTGCACCAGTCATAACTGAGTTAAGAGGCCTCATCATCTTAACGAATTCTATGACCTTCCTCAAATATATTCCACCTAAGCCAATGAATCCGCCCTCTAATGCTCACTAAATCATTATTATGCTAAAAATATTTTTGTCCAAAAAAGTAGCTTTACTTTAGTGATGAAACGATGGTCTCTCGAGCGGTAGCTATGAAGAACATTCCCCTCACTGAATTTACAAGCCTCAGCTTAAGCTTAGTTAAATCTATGTAGAAGAGTGCTTCCTCACATAACAATCTCTAATTATTTGTCTAGCTATTTCCTCTACAAGAGATTCCCTAGCTAGCTTATAAAACCAATCTCTTATTCTAGCTAACTTCCCAGTGATCTTCGGATGATCCAAGGGATCTATTCCATAGGCTTCCTTAAATGCCTGGAATAGGCCTTCAATATATCTCGTTCACAAGCATTATCACTGACTTTACTGGATCGCTTAACTGCTCTAGCAGGTAACCTCTAATAGTTCTTTCAACAAGTCTTCCTCAATAGGTAATGATTCCCGACGTATTCATTATGTAGAGGTCTCTGCTAACTCTATACAACTGAGTTTGCTTAACATACCTTAGCTACTAGGTATTGGTGAAGCATCACTGAATGCTTGCCCTTAGAAGCATCTATATGATGAACTCTTAGTCTTTATATACCCAGCGCTTTTTAAACTCAACCCACTCCATAGTTATGTTACGGGAATCAACCCGTACTTGCTTAAAGCTATTATTAACTGTTTTCCCCGCCCTCTTAATTACGTCCTTTTAGTTTAAAACTCCAAGTAATCATGGGGGCTCTAGTATCAAGTATTTTAATAACTGCGCCAGCTCTCTTCATTATGCATCAAAGATCCTTCCATGAAGGTAGAGTTAACTTATTCTTCAAGAAGCCCGCCACGCTTACAATTGTTAGGAAGCATTAATTGACTTCACTTAACACTCTGATTACTTCTTCTAACTCGCTCAGATTCTTTATATTCAGCCAGTCAATTCTATGTCCAGATATTCCTTCTCCACGAATTATTCTAAGGACTTCATTAAGGACCTCACTGACTTCTTTACCGGTGGTGTCTACTTCAAATACTTTGTTTTCTCCATAAGCTTCCATAGCATTTATAGTGCATATTGATAGAAGCTCTGCTTCAACATTCTCCCTCACCTTAGCCTTCCTCCAGCCTCTTTTAATCAACCTATTCCATAGCTCAACAGGATCGATTCTCAGCACTACTACTAAAGTCACATAATCCTCTGGAATGATTTCGCCATAATGGCTATCTACTATAACTAACTCCCTCTCTTCAATTACTTTCCTTAGCTCTTCAATAACTCTTTCTTCATCAATAACGTAGCTCTCAGCTTCTTCATCATATTTCATATATAGACCTCTCTCAATAACGAACGAGCTTAAATCTATGTGTAGAGCATTAAGTACTTCAGCTAGCCTCCGTGAAATACTTGTCTTTCCAACTCCAGGGGTTCCTGTAACTACTATTACTTTACCATTGCTTTTAGCTTGACTCTCCATTGCGGACTCACGCATTTTCACATTCACTTAATTAATGCCTCTATATATCTTTAAGTAAAGCAACTGCCTGATTCCATTAGTTTATGCAGTAACAGTGGTTCTATAAATGCTTCACTATGTTATCACACTCTCTACTTCTTTAGCCAGACTACTCTTTGTGGGAATGGTATTTCTACACCAGTTTCCTCTAATGCCTTCTTGACTTCGGCAATCACTGTACTCCTCACGTTCCAGAAGAGTTGAGAAGGAGCCCAATACATGACCTTTATGTTTATAGCGCTATCCCCAATGCTATCAACTATTATAACAGGCTCTGGTTCAGCTAATACTGCTGAATTATTCCATAACACTCTCCTTATTACTTCAAGAGCTCTATTTATGTCTGATGAATATGAAATCCCTAAAGTAAACTCAGCTCTACGTGCAATAGATCTTGAATAATTGTATATATTTGATGAAGCTACAGTAGTATTTGGCACTGTGAGGATCTCGCCGCTCCACAGCCTTATTTGAGTTGATGCTATGCCTATTGACTCAACTAAGCCCCAGTCATCACCTATCCTAATAGCATCACCTACCTTTACTCTTCCCTCAATAAGCAACAGTAGGCCTGAGAAAACCTGGCTTAAAGTCTGCTGTAATGCTAAGCCTACTACTATGCCTGCAAACCCTGCTGCTACGAGTATTCCAGTAAGATCTATTCCAATAATTGATAGAGCTGCTAAAAGACCTATAACTGTGAATAAAATTCTAATACCTCTCCTAATGCTTATCAATACTTCAGGTGCTACTCTTACTTTAATTCTTCCAATGATGAGCTTACTGATGAAAACACCTATATAATATGAAGTTATTAAGGCAACTATAGCTCCAACGAGCTTAATGAATAGCTCTAAGTGCCTTGAAACTAAGTCGTAAATCACATTGATTAATGTCGCCAACACCAACATCTCCAGCTCCTTAATCTAAACCGCACTATACACATACACCGTTACTATTTATAGTTGCCCTTGTTAATCACATTTGACTTGTTTTAGCTACCTGAGTTACAATGGTTATTGTTAATATGGCTTTCTTTCTTAACACTCGCTCACGGGTTCATTGGAACTACATAAGTGGACATCACAGATCAGTCTCTTGAAACACTATGTGTATTCCTCTGCCTCTGATGGCCTAGATCCATCATCGAGACAGGCGAACACTTGATTAATTGTCTATTAGTTTAAAAACGTTTGAACAGTTCCTAGATGTTTAATATTTTTATTTTAATGCTCTTCATTACTATATCTAAAGACTTTGCCTCATACATTGTAATCTCTCTCACCAGGGGCTAACTACACATATGGCTGTAGCTTCACTAAACTTATAAATGGAGTTATAGAAATTTATAGCCATTTAAGCTAAGTATATTTGAACAACTAGAGGACCCTACGTAGTACTACGCTAGGATCAAGCAGCTCAGTATTAAAGGTGTAGCGCATGGAGTTTGAGGAGCTAAGCGACGTTGAGAAGAAAGCACTTGAAGTAATAGCTAATAGTGGAGACGCAGGTATATTCCAAAACGATCTATGGAAGTTGCTTGGAGTAAATAGTAGAGATACTTCACGAATTGTAAACAAGCTTCTTAAGAGAGGGCTTATAGTTAGAAAACCTGCTGTCAACCGTGGTAGGAGGACATATTTACTGCTTATATCTAAAAAAGCTGCTAAACCCGAGAAGAAGGTGCCTATGAAAATCAACTTAAGGATCGACTTAGATCGATTTATTGAAATACCCTGTTTCAACTGCCCATTCATACATAAGTGTTATATCGGCGGATTTTACAATCCAATTACATGTAATTGGCTTGAGGAATGGATTAACTCAAATGTAGTAAGGAGACAGCGCTCTTCACAGTGACACAACTATGTCAAGCTTACCCACTAAGTCCCCATATCTATTCCTTATAGTTACATCAGATACATTGCATAAAGAAGCTACTTCCTGCTGAGTCCTCCTCTCATCACTTAGTATTGAAGCCATATAGACTATGGCTGCAGCAAGACCTATAGGGCCTCTCCCAATGTTTAAATCAACTCCTCTAGATGCCTTAATGATGTCCATAGCTATAGAGTACGTCTTCTGATCAAGGTTAAGATCCTTAATTAACTTAGGTATGTAGAGAACGGGGTCTTGTTGAATTGAAGGCAGGGCTCTCACCAGCTCTATGAGTCTCTTTTCAGCATTCCACAAGTCCTTCTCAGCTATGCTAAGGGCTTTAGAAATAGATCGTAGGGTCATTGGCAAATTATACTGCTTACACGCTAGGTATATTGAAGCCGCAGCCATGGAAGCTATAGATTTCTTCCTCATGGATGTATTGCTAAGAGCTCCCCTAAGCAATCTACTTGCTTCTTCCCTGACGTATCCAGGTAAACCTAGTTTAGAAGCATACTTATTCAAGTACTCAAGCCCGATCTCCATAACTCTATCCTCTTTTCCAACTCTGATCTTCTTCTGTACTCTTATCAATCGTTTAGCTTTAACTCTAAGCGTATTAGATCTAAATTCAGATGGATTAAATGTTGTGCAAATACCTCTATCATGAATCGCGTTTGTTAGTGGAACACCTGTCCTAGCCCTCGAACCATCGCCCTTATCGTTAAAAGACCTCCACTCTCTACCATGATCGATAGCTCTTTCATCTAATACAAGGCCACAGTTAATGCACACGTACTCCCCGCGAGAGTCATCAAATATTATGCTTATTGAACTGCAGTTGGGGCATTTAATTGACTTATGCTCAAAGATCATATTTACCGCCTCGCCTTCCCTCGAGCTCTCTCAATATAGTAAAGAACTGGCTTGCCTAAGCCTTCGATTAATTTAATGACTTCAGTTGATGAGGGCTTTACCACTATGAATGGAGATCCCACTGGCCCTATTACATCGACTATTACTCCAATTCTATTCATAGAACGATCTACGACTATGGCGTTAAGTGTTTGCTCAGGCTTTTTAGCCAAACTCCTAAGGATTATTAGACCTCCCTTAGTTACATGCAAAACCTCTCCTAGAAGCCTCATTAAAAACACCCATAGCTACTTATGGGTATTACCTGTGTACAACTATAAATAATGCGGCTCATCATTTACTAGATTCCTACGGCGTTTATTCAATAGAGTTTTTTCCAGATAATTTAAATGATCCAATAATACACATGCCATACATGAGTTATACAGTGGTACTAATGACTGCTTTACGTTTAATAGAAAGAGGCACTAATGCAGATAGCTCTGCAAGATTTTAATAGCTAGAGTTAAGTAAAGCATTCAATAACAGCGTTTCAGCTTTATATGATGTTGAGTAAAGCTCGAGAGATCTCCCATGGGGCTTTAAAAACCATTACGCCTGCATTTTCTAAAGCCTTCCTTTTGCTATCCCAAGTCCCAAGCCCCATTGATATTATGGCGCCGGCATGGCCCATGCGCTTACCTGGAGGAGCCGTCATACCGGCTATGTAAGCAAGCGTAGGTTTCTCAACTCCACTTCTCTTAATATGATCAGCTAACCTTTCTTCAGCATCTCCACCTATTTCTCCAATAATTACTATAGCCTTTGTAGCTAAATCATTAATGAACATTTCATAGACTTCTACGAAGTCTAAGCCTGTTACAGGATCTCCCCCTATTCCTACAACAGTTGACTGCCCCAACCCTACTTCACTTATTTCCATAGAGACTTCATATGTTAGAGTACCACTTCTTGATACTACTCCTATTACACCTCTAGAAAAAGCTTGAGAAGGCATTATTCCAACTTTCCCCACTCCTGGAGATATTACTCCAGGAGTATTGGGTCCTACGATAGTTCTATCCATGGACCTAGCCTTGTTGACTAATATTAATTCATCTCTAAGTGGAATTCCTTCAGTTATTACAACAACTATCTCTATGCCTGCCTCAAGAGCCTCTAGAACTGCATCGAGTGAGTATTGAGCTGGGACGAAGACAATGCTGGTATTTATCTCAGGATGCTTACGTAGAGCTGAAAGTACGCTATTGTATACTGGTACTCCGTGAATACTTGAACCTCCTTTCCCAGGCGTTACTCCAGCAACTACCTTCGTACCGTAATCGATCATGAGCTTTGTATGGAAAGCCCCCTGCCTACCTGTAATTCCTTGAACAAGTACTCTTGTGTCTTCATTAACTAAGATTGCCGTAGACTTCACCTCGCTAACTCCACTGCAGTTGCAACAGCTTCTCTAAGGCTTGAGAAAGCCTTCACTCCTTTCTCCATAAGAATTCCTCTCCCAATACTGTCGTTTGTCCCAATTAATCTAACTACAATTGGTTTTACGCTGCCTACTTCACTTATAGCACTAATTACTCCTTCTGCAACTTCATCACATCTAGTTATTCCACCGAATACATTCACTAATATTACTTTCACACGTGGATTAGTTAATAGGAGTTTTACTCCCTCCCTCACTTGATCGCTAGATGCTCCACCGCCAATGTCCAGGAAGTTAGCTGGCTCTCCACCATAGATCTTAACTAAATCCATTGTAGCCATAGTGAGCCCCGCTCCATTGCATAATATCCCTATGTTGCCTGAGAGTTCAACGTATGATAAGCCGTGTCTTTTAGCTATAGCTTCAGCGTCTGAGAGACCTCTATATGCTTTATCCATAAGCCCTCTATGTCTATAGAGGGAGTTGTCGTCAATAACTATCTTGACATCTAGTGCTATTAACTCACCACTGCATGAAAGTGCAAGTGGGTTGAATTCAACTAGCTCTGCATCATACTCTACTACTAATCTCCACGCGGAGTCAATGATTTTCAGTACTTGAGGCTCAAGATCTTTGCTAAGGTTATAGAACTCCACTAACCACCTTGATGTAAATAGCGCTGGGCCAGTAACAGGATCTACTGTTATTTTAATTAAAGCATTCGGATATCTCTTAACGAGTTCTTCAACTTCTACTCCTCCAAGAGTTGATGCTAGGATTGCATATGCTCTCCTAGGTCTATCGATCGTTAAAGCTAAGTAAAGCTCTTTATCTACGCAAATTCTTTCCTCAACTAGTAATTGCTTTACTTCCTCACCAGAGATCCTCATTTTAAGGAGCTCTAAGGAAGCCTCCTCAGCTTCTTTAAGAGTTTTAGCAAATCTTATCCCTCCAGAAATACCTCTACGCCCAAGGAGTACTTGACTCTTTAAAACTACTTCTCCCCCAAGTTTCTTAACGGCATCTCTAACTTCATTTATTGAAGCAGCTAAGAATCCCCTAGGCACTTTCACTCCATGCTTGCTTACAATTTCCTTAGCTTCATACTCATATAGCTTCAATTAATAAGCCGCCTCCTGGAGCTGTCTCAAGTTTTATAGAGGTTTATATTGACTGACGCCAATCTTAAGCTGTATAGAGATTTCTAATTATAAACTCTATGAAGAGTTGAGAGCCTAAGTTATATGGAGCTCTCTATAGAATAATGAGATGTAGAGTGTTGAGGTCCTTTGAACTTCTTAAGCTATATACAAAGCAAGAAGGAATGGGAGGAAATGAAGATGAGCAATGAAAACACGTCGAGCTATATAAATCTGCAAAAGCTAAACTCCCTAAGTCCTCTTAAAACCAACTCCTTACTAGCATTAAGCGCTATTTTTCAAGCTAAGAGAGCTATAAGAAGTCCTTCATAGTGTCTACTGAAGTGTGGGAGAGGAGTGCTTTGACTTTAGTGTTTAGTGATGTACACTTACACGCTAATCCGATCAGTGGCTTAGGAGCTGAAAAAATAGCTAAAAAATTTAAGAAAGCCAACGGGTGGTTCATGGCTTTAGTCTCTCTTCCTCCACAACACTACGGAATAGATGGCTTAGGCTTTGAGAGCCATGAGAAATCCATTAAAATACTGCTGGGGGAATCTGAGAAGGCAAGAAGGGAGGGTGTTGAAGTAAGTATCTTAGCAGGCTTCCATCCATCACTAATTGATGTGTACTTCAAGGCTGGCTGGAGTTCTAGTGAAATAGTTGAACTAGCTGAAAAAATCATAGATTATATCGCTAAGCTCCACGAAGAAAAAGCTGTAGATGGCATAGGTGAAGTTGGAAGACAACACTATGTAGTAAACCCAGCGTGGATTGTTACATCGGAGCTAATACTTATTTACGCTATTGAAGTAGCTAGAGATAACGATATGTTAATCCACTTACACTTAGAACAAGGAGGATACTCTACAGTTGCTTCAGTAAAGAGGATAGCTGAATTAACTAAGATCAATGTGGATTCACTACTATTGCACCACGTATCACCTAGTGAAGCCCATTACGCTGAGATCTATGAATGCTGGTACACTATTCCAGCTAAGGAGAAGCTTTACAGAACTCTATTACCTAATAAACCTAAGCGGCTAATGACAGAGTCGGACTTCATAGATGATCCTAAGAGACCCGGCGTATCTTCATACCCCTGGGATATACCTCGCGAATTGATGAGCTTAATTAGTAGAGGCGTAGTGGATGAGGAATATCTATATAGAGTAGAGGTTGAAAACGTATCTAAGTTTTATAGAGTAAAACCCCCTTAAGAAGCTCAATTGATATTAAGTAATTAAACAATGTCTGTTAAAGAATATTGAGGCAGAGATCGTTGAAGAACTTGGAGAGAGTTAATAGATATTGCACTATATGCGGTACAGAAGCAGTCTATGTATGTAGCAAGTGCGGTAGACCTACTTGTAGAAAGCATTACAGCTTGTTGAGGAACTTATGCAGCATATGCGAATCCCTACTATGCGAGATTTGTGGAAGAAACCTATCTATAGGATATTGCATAAGATGCGGTAGAGTTGGTTGCGAAGACTGCTTAGTGCAGCTATCAACAATATCATATATTTGTGTGGAGTGTTTAAGAAGCTGGGGGGGAGTTCATGACTGTAGGCAAGCCTAAAAGGGAGATCCTTGAATCCATGGTCTTTAAATACACCGGCATCAACGATCCAGATGTAGTTCAGGGGCCAGCGTTTGGAGAGGACGCTGGCATAGTGAGGCTTGGTGACGGCTACTTAGTAACCCATACTAATCCAATAACAACTGCCTCGAGGAGAATAGGGTGGTTATCTATAAACGTAGCTGCAAACGATGTTGCAGTGAGAGGAGCTAGACCCAGGTGGGCTGAGTCAGTAGTTCTTATGCCACCTAATTCACCCGAGGACTTAGTTAATGAAATAATGAGTGATGTCGATAAAGCTGCTAAAAAAATAGGTATTTCAATAATAGGCGGCCATACTGAATATACTCCAGGGCTGCCGAGGCCCATAGTCATATCGACAGTAATAGGATACACTAATAAGCGAGTGGTAACTACTAAAGGTGCACAACTAGAGGACCTAGTGATTGCAGCCGGTTACATTGGTGGTGAAGGGACTTCTGTAATCGCATGGGATTTCCCACATCTCCTTACTGAGAAGGGGTTAAGCCCAGATGTAATCGTTGAAGCAAGGAAATTCATAGATCGTGTAAGCATTGTTGAAGCAGCATTAAGAATAGCTCCATACGCATCTTCAATGCACGACCTCACTGAGGGAGGCTTACTGGAAGGCCTTTATGAAGTAAGCATTGCTAGTGGAGTTAGGTTAGTAATTGATCCTTCTCTCATACAGCTTAACTCCGTCGTCGCTATGGTGACTGGGGCCTTAAACATAGATCCATTGAAGCTTCTCAGCAGTGGTTCGTTAGTAGCAACAATACCTGAGCCATACGTTGAGAGGGCCGTGAGTTCTCTCTTAGAAATAGGCATTCCATGCTCAGTAATAGGTAGAGTAGTTAGTGGAGAGCCTGGAGTTGTGTTAAGCAGCAGTGGTAGAGTACTTAATGAAGTTAGAGAGAGCATTATTGATGAAATTTATAAACTGTTTCAAAAAATGTAGGCTAATGCCGGCATTAGTGTAAAAACATTGAGATCTTGTCACTACTTCCCTTGCTGAACTCCTGCTTGTTCTCCTACTGCAAAAGCAGTAGCTGGAAGCTCTGGGAACCTCTCCCTTAGTCTTTGTTCTGCAACAATCTTCGCTTCCTCAAAGATCTTCTTTGCTTCAGGACTCATAGATATCTCTGTGCCTAATCCTACGTCGAATCCAGCAGCACTCATTACTGTACTGAGGTCTGATACAGCCATGTTTAAGTCTATCCATAGGTCTGGCGCTATACCCCTCAATATGTTAGCTGCTTCCTTCAGTATTCCTACTACTGGTGCAACCGTTGTAAATGCTTCTCCAACAATCATGAATGTATCGAGCCTTATGCTAGCATGCTCTAGTACATATTCTACCGTCAACAGCTGTCTAGCTATCTTCCTTATTTCAGCAACTTCATTAACGTAGATCTTTGCTCTCGCTTCATCCTTCCTCATGAGTGATTCAACAGCTCTCTCGAAGAGCTCCTTATCCCTCTCATTTATCCTGTCTATATACGACCTAACTCTGTTAAGAGCTGATCTAACTCTATAGTTTGCCATAACAGCTCTCTTAGCTAGAGGTTCCTTATCATTTTTGAAGAGGCTCTTGAGTCTTTCACCGATTGTTGGCTCGCTAGCGCCATACCAAGCTCTCTCAAATGCTTTCTCAGCCATACACTTCACCCTAAGACTCTGTTGCAATAAGACGGTATTTAAAAGAGGGAGCATAATCTCCTTTACACAGTAAAGAGTTATATATAGCTCTACAAATCACGCAGTCTGAGGTGGGTCATTTGACTAGAAGAGTAGTAATAATTGGCGCTGGTGGCAGAGACTTCCATAACTTTAACGTAGTCTATAGAGATAACCCTGAGCATAGAGTCATCGCATTTGCAGTAACACAAATACCTGGAATTGCTGGACGTAGATATCCTCCAAGCCTAGCCGGCTCCCTTTATCCAAATGGTATACCTATAGTATCAGTTAGCTGTTTAAAGGATCTTATTGAGCGAAATAATGTTGATGAAGTAGTTTTAAGCTTCAGCGATCTTACTTACAGCGATCTTGGCAGGTCGCTGAGCGAAGTGCTAGCTACAGGTGCTTCATTTAAAATCATTGGGCCCAGGGAGACTATGCTTGAATCATCTAAACCAGTAATAGCAGTTGTAGGAGTTAGGACAGGTGCTGGAAAGAGCAGCGTGTCAAGGGAGATAGCTAGATCTCTTGTAAACCGCAACCTGCGTGTAGGTATAGTGAGGCACCCAATGGCCTACGGCGATTTAGAGAAATCCATTGTACAAAAATTTACTTCAATCCAGGACTTTGATAAGTATAGCGTTACAATCGAGGAGAGGGAGGAGTACGAGCATTACATAAATATGAGTCTCACAGTTTATGCAGGCGTAGATTATGGAAAACTGCTTCAATTAGTGGAGTCAGAGAGTGATGTGATACTATGGGATGGAGGGAACAACGACTGGCCCTTCTATAGGCCAGATTACTTGATAACAATAGCTGATGCAATGAGGCCTGGGCAAGAGGTTTCAAGTTATCCAGGTGAAGTAAATGTAAGAATGGCTGATGCAGTCATAGTGAATAAAGTTGATCAAGCTAATGAGAGGGATGTGAATAAAATAATAAGCAATGTTAGGGAAGTCAATCCACGGGCATCAATAAGCCTAGCGGTAAGTGAAGTAAGCGTTGACAGGCATGAAGCAATAAGAGGAAAGAGAGTAGTTGTTGTAGAAGACTCTCCAACGATTACCCATGGAGGTTCACCTTATGCTGCAGGCTATGTAGCTGCACTAAAGTATGGAGCAGCTGAAGTAGTTGATCCAAGGCCTTATGCAGTAGGCATTATAGCTGAAGCCTATAGGAAGTATCCACACTTAAGTAAAGTAGTTCCAAGCATGGGGTATAGGAGAGAGCAGTTAATGGATCTAGAGGAGACTCTACGCAAAGTACCTGCTGACACAGTAGTTCTTGGAACTCAGAGTGATATATCGAAAATAGTTAAAGTAGACAAGGAATTCGCTAAAGTATTCTTTAGCATTAAAATAGTTGAAGGACCGAGCATAGATGAACTCATTGATAGATTTCTCGAGAAAGCTAAGCAAAAGCTCTAATAGTTCCTACTTAAGAGAATCCATTAGTGCTTAGGGGATGGATCCTGTGAGTGGAAGGGAAGCTATTAATAAATACGTTACGTGTAGAGAGGATTGCAACCTTAGGTACATAGAGGCACTGGCCCTCAACGGATTCGTAAAGGGCTTTGAAGTAATAGACTGCGGAAACAGCCTTTTTAAGAAAGTAAGAGTTAAGCTAGTTGACGGAAGCTTAGTTGAATCAAAGTGCTCATTCCACGAGGAAGTAGGCATATCAGTTAGAATAATAGCGTCTTACATAGGCTTCTATAGATCGAGGAAAATGCTTGGTGAAATAACTGTAGTTGATAAAGGTGGAGAAGTAGTATAGACTTAGTGTACAGCCTCTGTGAAGCTTTAATTCACGCTCATGATGCATTAGCTTTAGCAATAAGTCTTAAGGTCTATTAAGCGCTTGCTTGAGTTTAAATACTATACAACATATTGTTTGTAAAGCAGAGAACAGTGGGGGATATGTATGCCTAAGAGAAGAAACTTCGAATGCCCTAACTGTGGAACTGTAGTTAGTGAACCTACTAAGACGTGGCAATTAGTAGCACCAATACCTGATAGAAAGGGGAGAATAACTGTAACAGTCATGGGTGCTTTTGAATGCCCTAACTGCAGCCATAAGTGGAGGGATGTAGTAAGCAAGTTGAAGATTGGGGAGACCAGCGTTGAAGTTAGTGGAAGAGAAATAGGTATTGAGGAGAAGAGAGAACCGAAAGTAATAGAAATAGACTTAGAGAACTTAGATGAAGAAATAGCTGAAATGGAGGAATATGAAGAAGAGTAGAGTACTTTAGCAGCAGCGGGGCTGGTTTCTTGAAGTGGAGGGAGTTAGTAAACATAGCTATAACTGCTTTAATCCTTATAACAGTGGCTTTCCTAAGGCCTATGCTTACATTTATAACAGGGAGCGAAGCGCCATTAGCTGCTATTGATGGAAAAAGCATGCTTCCAACATTACGTGAAGGAGATCTAGTGTTTTCATATAAGCCTAAGCCAAGTGAAATAAATGTAGGTGATGTAGTGATATATAGACGTGGTTCAACTCTAATCATACATAGAGTAATAGCTGTCTTAAATGAAGGCAATTCCACATGTTACTTAGTTAAAGGAGATAATAATCCAACAGTAGACCCAGCTCTACCGCCATGTAAGAATGGGATACCATACTTAAATATTGAAGGAAAAGTAATTGAAGTAAGCGGATACGTATTGAAGCTACCATACCTAGGATATTACTCCCTTTGGCTAAACAATTTAGTTAAATGATATACTTAGCTTTCCTTAACCCACAGTCTATGTAATTAAATGCTTAGCAATGCATCCCACTAAGGAGGATGTGAAATAGAGTTATGGCGTCGCTATTCGTCTGCGATCACGCTCTCTTAAAGATCATTCGATCGTAAGGCTTTTATGTAATAACTAAGGTCGTTAGAGATCTTAATATATCGCGCGCACTTCGCTTAGCTAAAAATACTTCAACTTACTAATTTAGAGTTACTTAGATGCTAAATACTTGGACTCCCTGGCTATATTGACTATTTTTTTAGCAACAGATGAAGCTGTTTCTCCAAATACGAAAGTTAAAGGTTCCTTACCGTGTTCACCGTAATCAAATATTACATCTGGAACCCCTCTTCTAAAGACTTTGATTGCATGAGTTATACCCCATTTAGTGGTACCTCCCTCAACTCTCTTTACCTCAGAGGGTTCAAGCCTTCTGTCAAAGCTCGACGTGGTTAAGTTAAGTATTTTTACAGCTTCTTCTATGTACTTAGAGTAAGCAATGTTCGCCGAGGCCCTTATCCTGTTATCAAAACTCATGGCTGTCAATATTGCTACAGCTATATGCCTAGACACTCCATATTCAGGTTTACCTGGCACTAGTATAGTGCCTCTATATCTAGAGATCCTTCCTGGTACAGCTGCTACATCTAGAGGAGTTCTAGCATATGGAGATTCTATGGCCATCCCTATGTTCATACCCACTTCAGGCACTACTTCACTAACTAATTCACCGTTATTAGATAGATAAGCTATGGCTGCTTCTACTTCATTAAGCACTCTATATCTCTCGGCAGGTATCATGATGTAAGCTACGGGGTTCACAGGTCCATGTCCTCCCCCTAATTCAAGGCTGTACTCAATGCTCATCGTTATCAACTCTTTTGCAGCTTTAACAGCATCAACTAAGTCCTTGCCTTTAGCTATTCCAGCAGCTATTGCAGCTGAGAAACTACAGCCAGTTCCATGAGTATTCTTAGTTATTATCCGCGGCGCTTTAAATTCATGAAATGCTCCACGATAGTACATTATATCAACAGAGTGCTCCCCTTCAATGTGGCCTCCCTTAACTACTACTGCTTCACAACTATAGTCTTCTACTATTATTTGTGCCGCTCTCTTAGCATCACTTAAATTAGTTATCCTAGTGTTTGAAAGAACTTCAGCCTCAAATCTATTTGGAGTAACGACTTTAGCTAAGGGAATGAGGCTCTTTAACAATTCTTTAACAGCTTCTTCCCTTAGAAGTCTAGCACCTGACTTAGCTACTATAACTGGGTCTACAACTAGTGGAAATCCATACCTTTCAATAGTTTTAGCAACTGCACTAACAATGCTACTGTTACTCAACATTCCGGTTTTAGCTGCATCAACACCTATATCATCTGCTACAGCCTCTATTTGAGCTACAACTACTTCTGGTGGAACGTCATGTATAGTCCTCACTTCTCTGGTATTTTGTGCAGTAATGCTAGTTATAGCAGACATGCCATGTACTCCCATTACAGCAAAAGTCTTTAAATCTGCTTGAATGCCTGCTCCTCCACCACTATCACTTCCAGCTATAGTTAATGCAGTTGGAATGATCTTCAATTACTCCTCGCCTCCCTAATGATTTCGAGAGTTTTAAAGAACAGTAGCCAGAAGGGGTCTTGCGTTGGCATAGGTACTTCAACCTCGCTATTATCATTCCTCACTAAATAAACTCCCTCTCCTTCAACTACTTCCCCTATTATTGAAGAATCTATTCCAGCATTCTTTAAGAGTTCTATAGCTGCTTCAGCCTTATCCCTTTTAACGGTAGCTATTAGAGTTCCTTCACTTATCGATGCATAAGGATCTATGTTTGTGATGCCCGTAAACATTGAGAAGGCATTAATGACTTTCTCAACATCACTTCTAATGAATAGTCTATTTTCATAAACTCTTATTCCAACACCACTTGCTTCAGCTAAGTCGTGTAGAGCACCCCAAACGCCGTATTCAGTTGCATCATGCATTGCTGATACACCAGTCCTTAAACCCAGCTTAGCTAGCGTTAATGCATCATGTACTACTGTTTGAAGCCAGAATATGTCCTTTGCTCTATCAGTAAACTCATATCCATAGTTCTTTGCAAGCACCTCTGGAAACATTGTTGATAATATACCCGCAGTCTCTATAGCTGGGCCCTTAGTCATGATCACTAGATCCCCTGGCTTAGCCATTTCTGAAGTGACGTAGCTATCTCTACTAGCTATAGCCATCATTACTGCTCCACCAATCATTGGGTAATCTACTCCACCATATCTGCCAGTGTGGCCTCCAGCAATAGTTATGCCAAGCTTTAAGCACTCCCTATGTATGCCAAGCCATAGTTCTCTAAACTCTTCATCAGTCATTGATAAAGGCAGGTTTAGATCTATGAATAAGTACTTTGGAGGCACGCCTGATACAGCTACATCACTTGCAAGTATGTGTACTGCAAACCAAGAACTTCTATCCCACCCATACTCTGGAACGACGAACACTGGATCTACTTCAAATATTAATGCCTTATCCCCTACTTCAATTACTGAAAAGTCTACACCATACTTAGGTCCAACAACTACTCCTGGATCAAATGCTCCAAGGCTTCTAAATATTACATCGTTAAATAACTCCCTACTTACTTTACCTATAGTTTTCCTAAAGCTCATTTCCTATCACCCCAAAGTTTTCTATAAGTAACGTATAAAGACATGACTGCAATTACTGTAGCTATAGACGAGCCTAACGTTGATCCTAGTTCACTGAAAACAGGGATTGTTAAGCCTGGTATAAGTGATGAAGCTGCTAGAAGCATGTATAGCAAGAAGCCTGTAAACCAAATGGCTATAGTGGGAATACTTATTTGTTCACAGCTATAGAAGGAGTTTTTATACTTCACTTTATCCAACATGAAGTCAGCCACCATTATGCCTGTAAGGCTTGTGAATGCACCACCAATTATTAAGAGAAACCATTCATATTGATGTACTGGAAAAACTATTGCTAGCAGTGTTCCAAGAACGCTGGCCAACACTATTTGTCTTTTAACACTAGCTTTACTTAAGACATTTTTCACAGTTATTGCAGCACTATAGACGTCTAAGAACGTTGTTGTAACAGTAGAAAGGACTATTATAATTAGAGCTGGTATGCCGAGTCCATAGAATGCCACTATTCCTATAGGATCTAGCTCTCCCGCTATGAAGTTGCTTAAGGCACCGAGAGCGTAGAAGAGGGAGCTGGAGATAAAGTAACCTAAGTAGCTTCCTAGAAAAGCACTTCTCCCACTTTTAGAGAACCTAGTGTAATCAGCTATTAGTGGGGCCCATGAAATGGGCATTGCTACTACTAGATCTACACCTATCCAGAACTTAGCATTTAGAGTCGTAGGAAGATAGCCTATGCTCCCTAGATCATAGTTAGTTGCAATAACTACTACAAGCCATATTGAGAGTAGTGAGAGAGCTAATGCAGAAAGCTTTTCTAGGCTCCTCCACTTCTCTGGGCCACTTAAGCTCCATAAAGCAACTATCGCTCCTAGAGTAATTATCCACAAGTAGTAGAGATCTGCTTTAACTATAGCACTAGATACTTTATTCATAGCTAATGCACCAACTATAAGCATTACTGCAGTCCAGCCAATGAGTTGGAGATAGTTCAGTAATGAAGCTAGATATGAGCCCTTAACTCCAAGGGGTCTTCTAGTTAAAACCATTGTTGGAACTCCGCTAGTAAAGCCCATTAGCCCCACGGCGCTTAATAAGGCATTGCCAATCAAGTGGCCAATAATTATAGCTAGGAGAGCTGTTGGAAAATCAAGTCCAAGTGGATAGATAAGTACTGCACCAGCCCAAAACTCAGCTATGCTAATGCCCGCTCCAAACCATATATTGTATACATCCAGGAAGTTATACATTCTATCCTTCAGTGGAATGGGCTTTACATCATAGCCATACTCCAAAGAGGTCACCACTCTAAAAGCATAGATAACTAGTTTATAAATACTTTACTTAATCAATAAATAACTTGGTAATAAATGCTTTACTATTTACTAAAGTATAGCTTGAGTCTCCTAAGCCTCTTTAGAACTAGAAGCCTCTCTCTATCTCCAAGTCTAGCTGAATTAACTATATCTTCAAGAGTTGTAACTACTTTCTCAGCATCTTCTTTATTAATTGAGTAGGGGACTCCATCCTTTCCTCCAATAGTGTAAGAGTACTTAAATGGATCTAGAGGTACTGTAACTGGATCCTTAGTACTAGGCTTTTCCTCAAAGATCAGTTCACTTATTAAGGCTAGAGCTCTTATAGTGCTTGGCCCAACTCCTTTAATTAGTAGCAGCTCCTCTACATCATGAGGGTGGGCTTCATAAGTTAAGTTAAGGCTTTTCAACAAAGCGCTGGGTCTCGGTAAAGGTCTATAGTATGTTAAATCATTGATTTTAGCTACTACACCAGTTCCGCTTTCAAGTAGGTATAACGATAGAGGTTTCACGCCCTTAGCTATAGTTGATGCTTCAGCGTAAAGGTTTAAGACTTTTAGAGGCCTTTCATTAACTAAGTCTAACAACACTCTCTGTACTCTAATTGATTCTCTAGAGACTAAGTTAAGAACCATCTTATGTCTATAGCCTGCTACTCCTTCGTGGGGCTCAATAGTAAATGAGGATGAGTTCAGCCAGTGATATCTTCTAGCTAATTTAAGTGAAGTATTCATCCCTTGTTGAACAATGGACCACTCGCCTCTCTCACTTAAAGCCATTGAGTGATGGTATAACACATACTTATCCTGCAATAAGGCTGAATCGACTTTAGCTGCAAGCCTAGAGCAATTCACTAAGTGTACTTCCATGCTGTAAGGAATGTTTAGAGCTTCAGATGCCTTCGCTATTTCCTCAGGAGTTCTCTTAGCCTTAGTTCCTTTTCCTCCAACTATTAATACCCCTAGCTCTGGAGCATCCCATAGCACTTCCTTCAACACTCCAGTAGTCACAGTTGTTGAACCACTGCTATCCCAATCCATGCCTATGACGTTGTTTAACGCTTGGAACCAAAGGGGGTTCGATAACTTTCTAATTAAACTACTTGGACCTTCTTCAATAACTATTACTTCTACAATAGCTTTAGCCACTCTTTTCATTAACTTTATAAGCCATAGCGGTACGTGGCCGTCGTGTAGTGGTAAGTCAACTACTCCTTCTAAGCTCAAAACACTGCACCACTATGTATGTTTGTATTAAAAAGATGTTTTTCTAGGGTTTAGAAGCGCTAGCGCTCTTCATCAAGCTTCCTTAGCTTACTTATATTTCCCCGTTCACTTGGATCGGCTTCCTTAACGGATATCCATGAGTCAATTATTTCCTTAGCTAGCTCCTCACTCGTTAATCTAGCGCTTAATGCTAGTACGTTAGCATCATTCCATAATCTTGCACCAACGGCATTTCTAGCATCAGTTACTAGAGCTGCTCTAACGCCCTTCACTTTATTTGCAGCTATAGAGACGCCTGTTCCAGTATAACATATCACTATTCCAAAATCTACTTCACCTCTAGATACAAGTGTGCCTACTTCAAAGCCTACATCAGGCCATGGATATAGCTCACCAGTCTTTAGCGCACCGATGGGTACTACATTAATTCCCTTAGACTCTAAGTATTTAACTATGAACCTTGCTATATAGTAATTATCATCTGAGCCTACTGCAACATTCAATAACTCCACCTATAGATGTCTATAGATAGGTTAGTTAAGAGCTTCACGTATAGTGACAAAGAGTAAATGATGTGTTTTATACATTTTTATCACTCTTATAGAAAGTACTTAGTGGTGTATTAAATGCATGTATACTCAGTTGGAGTTAGTGAGCAGCTTTCTGCAGTCATACTTACGCTAATAGTTCTTTCATCTATGTCTCTTTTATTCATATACGCTAATAACTTCATATCAATAACTGAACAGAGAATCTCTAGGAGAATCATTGAAGCAGGAGCTTCAGTAAAGCAAGCGCTCGATATAGCTGCAGCATATATTTCAGGCGATGAATTAGTAATAGTGATTGCCTCAAATAACTACCCAGTAAAACTATACGACATCTACGTAAATGAAAGCCTTGCTACAAGCTATTGCAACATTAATGGCGAAGCAATTGAAGGACATGTAGTAGAGCCCCTTTATTTAGAAGTAATTACCTGTAGCATGGGGTTAACTAACTTCACATTAATTAAGCTAGTCTACGAGGGGGGAGTAATTGAAGCCTATGCAAGCCGAATACAGTAATATGAAGTCCATAAGCACCGTTATTGGAACAGCTATAGCTCTAGCTGTACTAATAGCTTTTACAACGTTCTTCATATCCACAGTCTCAAGAACTATTGAATACATAAGTGAGCTTACAGACATATCGCTCTCTAAAGCTAGCGTAGTGAGCATAGCTAAATCCATAGAAGGCAGCTGGATCGAGAGCAACGATAGTTTAGTAATAACTTTAAGAAGCAGCTACCATGAGGCAGTTCTTCTAACAGGAGTAGTAGTAATCTACAGTAATGGCACTTATGTTATAGCATCAAGAAATAACATGGTATACGGCGAACTAAGATTTGTAAACACTAATAGAGATAGCGATGAGTTAAATAAGCTGTGGCTACCTATAGCATTAGGTCCAGGGCGCAGCATTACAATAGTTATACCTAAGGCGCCTAACGATGTATCTATAGTAGTTATAACTATTTCGATTCCCCAAGCTGTAGTTGCAATACCTTTATTTAAAGGCTAGATCATATGAAAACATATATTTAGCACAACACTAATAATTAATAGATCTAGTTTAACTCCACTGCTCTATACTCCATAAGCTTTTTCTCAATGAATGCTCTAACATCTCTAACAACGCCATCAATTACATTGCTGCAGTGAATAGACTTACGGTCTGTCTCCATTATAGATACACCAAGTGTTACCGTTACTAAATCACTTGACACAGTTATCGATATAGATAACTCTGCATCACAGAGTTCTCCAAGCCCCTTACTTAAGTTATTAAATGCATGTTCCTGGGCTTCTATAGCTATTTTCTCAACTACTTCAGGCGTCAGCTTACTTAAGTCCAGCCCTATGGTTTTAACTCTTCTACGAGCTTTGTTCAAAGCTTATCCCATGTCTTTCAAGAGACTCCTTGAGCTCTCTCTCGCTTTCACTAACTTGCTTCCTCAATACTTCCACCTGGTTCTTGTATTTCTGTAACTTTATTGTAAGAAGTTCCTTCCTCTCCTCAAGCTCCTTATATATAGCATCCTTGCTCTCCTTGATCAGGACATGGCCTACTGATTTATATACCTCAATGTTTTCAGGCAAGTTCTTTAGAGCATCCATGATCTCGTTGACTTCCCTGAGTTCGCTTTCAGCTGCTCTAAGTTCTGCCTCTAGTTTAAGCAGCATGTTTCTCAAGCTATCATATTTAACTGCCTTCTGCCTTACTTCTGGAGGTAGACTCTCTATCGACATTCCAAGCTTCCTCCACACACTCCATTATGCTAGACAATACTCCTAAGTAGCTATTTAGAAGGGCTCTTAAAATATTTACCTTACTGCAATCAAACTCTATTTCCAATAGATCTCCAATAAACTTATGTCTCAAGCTGCACTCATTTGATGGAAGACTCTTGGACTCTGGTATAAGTGATTCATGGACGGCCTTCAGTAGCCCTAGATCATTATGCCTAATGCCTATTCTCACCTTCACCTTCAAGTAACCTTACCTTACTAACTTTAATTACTGGTCCAACTACTTCTCCACTAGTATTAATAAAGGATGCTTCTATAAGCCCGACGTCCTTATTGCTTAATACAAGCCTTATATTACTTCTTGCTGAATGCATCTTAGCGCCAAGCACTTCCATCAATAGATCAGCTAGCTTAAAGCACTCATCTGTTTCACAACCATATGCATCTATCAATAACTCACTTGGAGGATGCTTCTCTAAAACCCTGCCTTTAATCTCTCTATATAACTTCACTCCCTCTATAGTTATTGAAAACAAGGGCTTTGGTCCGCGGAGCTCGTGGTGTAGTTTATAGAAAGCTATTCGCCTAGGATTCCCCTTATATTCAAGGATTACTGCAAAGTACTCTGCAGTCAGAGAGATTAATTCATGAATTAATTCAACGAGGGACTTCTTACCTCTATTTAATTTAAATGAGTTAGGGATGCAGTGAATTAATTCATTTAATAAACTCCTAGTTCTGCGACTAGGCTTACGTGATGTTGTAAAAACAATTTGCATAAAGAGCTCCGCTACGTTCCTAATACGTACTTAGAGAAGTACTTGCTTAACTCTGTTCTTGGAGTATAAGCTCCTCCAGCCCACGTACTTCCGCACTTCTCGCACTTCCATAAACCGGTGCTTACTCTATGCACAGTCCCTTTTGAAGTACAGAATGGGCAGTTATGGGTGGAGTATCTTTTCATTAATATATCTCTAACTTTCTTCCTCAACGTTGAGCCATACTTAGCTCCATAGCGTCCAGCTATCTTTACTACCTTGGTCCTACCCATAGTTATTCAGCCCATTGCTCACTGGCATTATTGCTTCTCCCTATCTTTAAACAGTTTTTAATGTTTTCTCTAATAACGTGAGTAGCTCGCGGCCTTTTTTAATGGCTATATCTACTGCATACCTCACTTCACTTACCGATAGTCCTCCTCCACTTTTCTGTATTCCAACTATTCTACCATTGCTATCAATGCCTATGGCAGCCTTAGCTTCAGCTAAGATCTCTTCATCTAAGTTTGGATCTACTAATATATATCCCCCAATCTTAACTACTGTGACCGTCACTACATTTAACTTTACTGGGAGGGGTTTATCCATAGTGCTGTAATCTATTCTAACTTGATCATTTTCTACTGACACTAATTTCGGCAACTTAGCTACGTTTAGTGCTGCCATTGACGCAAGAGTGCTTGCATCAGTTACGTTTCCATCGTGATCAAGGAGGTATATATCATTGTATATGCTCCACGAATACTTCCCCGGCACTATGACTAACTCCCCTAGATCTATTGACTTTGACTCCCTCAAACACCTATCTATTACTCTAGCGACTTCAACGGCATTTTCATCTGGAGGACCTGGCTCAAACGATGGAGATGCCAGCGGCACGAATTCTGCATGAACTTGGAGTACTCCTTCATTAGGTCTATCGGGAAAAGGTCTTTCAACACCAATCTTTACTCCAACGAGAACGGATGTATTACCAAGCTTAACTAATGCAGAGCCATTACTCCTCTTAGGAATGGGGTTTAACTCTATGGTTATAGATCTAAAGTCCTCAAAGCTCCTTCCATCAACTCTATTCCCCTTCTTCAAGGCAGAGACTATGGCCTCCTTCTTAAGTTTAGGTATTGGAGGCTGCATTGGCGTCACACTCATTTCACAACACCTTTATTCCTCTGTGTAAAGCATGTACTTCTTTGATAAAGCCTCCTTCTGTAATCTATAGATTTCAGATACCCCCTTCATAGCTAAGTCCATTGCTATATCAAACTCCTCTCTAGTCATGACTCCGTTTAGTTGTAGGAGAACTACTTGGTTAATGGAAGGCATAATGCCAATTGGCATATCTGCTTCACCATACTCATCCTCTACTTCATCTATATCTAAAACTATTACTCCATCGACTTTTCCAACAGCAACAGCAGCTATCAAATCCCTCATTGGTACTCCAGCATCAGCTAATGCAAGTGATGCAGCCGTTAAGCCAGCAGTTCTAGTGCCTCCATCGGCTTGTAGAACCTCTATGAATATATCTATAGCAGATCTTGGAAATAGTTCAGTAAATATAGCTGATTCAAGTGCCTCTCTGATGACTTTAGATAACTCTATTTCCCTCCTACTTGGTGCTGGAGACTTTCTTTCAATAGTAGAGAAGGGTGCCATGTGGTATCTACATCTAACTATGGCTTTCTCTGGTGAAAGCATGTATTTAGCTGGAGGCTCTCGAGGTCCGTAAACGGCTGCTATAACTTTGGTGTTCCCAAATTCAACTAGTGCAGAGCCATCAGCGTTCTTTAATACTCCAACTTCCATTTTAATTGGCCTAAGCTCATCGGGTCTCCTGTGGTCGTGGCGCAGCCCATTTTCCCCAATTAATGTAGGCCTACTACTCATCGTATTCCAACCCTCCTCTTTTCATCCTCAATGAATTTCCTTATTCTATCAGTTAGCCCAGGTATATGGGCTTCACTCTCTATCTTCCTAATAGCTCTAATCACTATGTCCTCCAATAATGAGTTTGGACACTTTATCCAGATCCTTCCGTTAACAGCTACAGTTATGTTGCAATTAGTTGAGGACGTAAGGGCTTCAAGCATTGTCTTCTTCTTTCCCACTATTCTTGGAACCCTGCTCGGCTTTACATCTACAACTACTCCCTCTACTATCTTCCCAAGGCCTTTGGCTTTAGTAGTCAGTACCGGTCCCCTGGATCTATCGAAAATAAGTATCTTGGCTAAAATGTAGTCGCCTACATCAAGGTACTTCCTAATGTCGTCAGTTAATGGATTAAATTGCTCCACGGCTTCACTAGCATTTAAGACTGCTTTATATGGAGCCCTTATATCAATAAACCAGTTCGTTATTCCCACTCCAACTACTACTCCAATAACTAGATCCCCCTCTCTCGGCACTACTATTCCTTCAAGAGGTATTATTGATACAGCGTTCTCCTTTACTTCAGCTAAGCCTATTACTGTTCCATACACCTTACTCCCCACTTTATATGTATAGGAGCCTGCTGTAACGTCATCTCCTTCAGCCAACAAGTCTCCAGGCTTAACTATTTGCCTATTAGCCACGTATATGTTAGCCATTTACTCACCCTACTCCAACTACCTTAATTGAAGCTGTACCCTTCGTAAGGCTATTAACTTTATCTATAAACTCACTCTGTGTGCCAGCCGGTATCTCTATCTCTAAGTATAGATCTCCATTACTAAGCCAGTTAGTCCTCTTGACTTGGCCTAGAGTCGTTAATTGCTTATATGCTTTGCCAGCGTGTTCTGATGGAATATTTATGGCTAGTAGAGCTTTAGCAATTTTTATTGGCATAATCTTCGAGATCTTTGATATCACGTCCTGTAACTGAGCTTCGACACTCTTATAAGGATCTATTGCTACCTTTGCTTGCTCTAGCGCAGCTTCAATTCTCTTAGTAGGTATAGGGAGCTTAGTCTTTGGGTCTACAGCATTCTTAGCTATAAGGTTGATCAATTGCTTCTTCTTAACTTCAATTATATGTCTTCTCTGCTCAGAAGTTAATTGAAGCTCTCCGTCTTTAACTATCTCAACAGCTATCTTCTTTAGATCATCTGTTCCAAATACTTCTTTAAGGCTCTCAGGAGACGCCTTTAACCCCCTTCTAGCATCCTTGTATATAATGTCTCCTATGAGTAACTCATCTATGCTGACGCTTTCTCCCTCTTTTACTCTCAGCGCTGCATCCGGATTCACCAAGATCTCAAATCTATGTCCTTTTGATTCATATCTAGCTATAACATGTCTACTTGACAATATATCACCATAGCGATCAGGGGCTTTATTACTAAGTTTAATATCGTTTTCAAACTAATAACTGCTATTAAACTTGAACTTAGCGTGAGTTAAAAGAGATTATTCGAGAAGAGCACTTATCTCCTCTATGGATAGTATCTTAAATTTCTTCTCTTCAACATCTACATAGCCTATCTCAAGGTTTTCAGGGCCTAGTTTCTCTTCTGCTGAATGTATTAGTGAATTTATTCCCAACTTTATGGTGTCCTTTACTCCAAGATCCTTCCTATAGTTTTTCTCTAAATATTCCACTGCGGCTTGAGCGTGTTCACCCAGTGCTACACCAAAGTAGCTCATATATCTACCACTTGGCTCAGTCATAAATAGCTCTGCTCCTCTAAAATCTACTCCCGCAAATATTAATGCTACTCCAAAGGGCCTTACTCCAGCATGTTGAGTATACATTTGCTTTATGTCGCAAACATTCTTAGCTAGGAGTTCTACTGGCATAGGTTCATCGTAGAGAAACCTGTGCTGTAAAGCAGCACGTCTTGCATAATCTATGAGTATTCTTCCATCACCAGCTATTCCAGCGAATGTAGCTCCAACGTGGTCGTCTATTTTAAATATCTTTTGGATAATGCCTGAATCAACGAGTGGAGATATTTTCTTCTTTTCAACAACTAGTGCACTAGCACTCCTAGTCCTTACTCCAAGCGTAGTCCAGCCTCTTCTAACAGCTTCAAAAGCATACTCAACTTGGTATATTCTCCCATCTGGAGAGAATATAGTTATTGCCCTATCGTAGCCCATTGCTGGAGGACCGAAGCTCACTTAATACACCCATAAATAGCATTATACAAGTGGTTTAAAGAGTTTCCGTTCTCTTTAGACACTTGTTTGCCCTGAACATTTTTAATTAACATGTTTCTTATGACTGAGGGATCTCTATAGCTTCATGGATAGCCTTTGAGCTCAATAGAACTAGCCTCAATCTACATGTAGCTGGGAGGCTTAAAGAAATGCTTTTACTAACTTCCAGAAATTCTTATCGATGTAAATAACCGCAAAGTTTACGAGTACTTCTAGGACATTAATAGAAATAGCTTCCTTATATGCTTCTACAGCGTGCTTTTAAAATTCTCAACACTAAGTTTTTAACTCTCATTAAGCTATTGAGATTACAAAGTTGCTCAATATGCTCACTACACTTAGAGGTCAGGGGTTTGAAGATCGCTGTAATATATTATAGTAAGACTGGCAAGACTAAGCGATTAGTTGAATACATCTCTCATAAACTCAAGGACCTTGGAGTAAAAGTTGATGTATTTACAGTAAAGCCTTTTAGAGAATACTCAAGTAAGCTTCTCCACTTAAATCCACGGATCCTATATGAAACGCTTCTTAGTAGGAACATCTCAATAAAAGGAGATGAAGGCTTTGAGCCTGAGAGATATGATGCAGTGATTATTGCTACACCAATCTGGTGGGGTATGGAAGCTCCTCCAATACACTCATTCATACAAAAATACGCTAGCTTAATAAAAACTCCAACATACTGTATCGTTACGGCTGATCTTCCAATAGACTATGCATCTAAACTGCTGAAGATCCTTAAAACACAAGGCTATAGAGTTAAAGAATGTATACAAGTTACAGAACTTGAAAAAGATCGAGGTAGAATAGATGCCATGCTTGATAGAATTCCTAGAACATAGAATGCTAAAATAGGGCTGAAGCGAGAAACATAATCAGCCGGGGTGCCCGAGCGGCCTAAGGGGGAGGGCTCGAGACCACTTCAGTAGGTAAGAGACCCTCTGCTCTCCACGGGGGCACGCGGGTTCAAATCCCGCCCCCGGCGTACTATAAGAATTGCTAGAGTTCGTTCTGAACTCAAGGTAAACCTTATTAAATCTCAATAGTTATGTTGTAAATAAATAGAGGTTCTTAGTGCGGGGGTGCCCGAGCATGGTCAAAGGGGTCGGGCTCAGGACCCGATGGCGTAGGCCTGCGTGGGTTCAAATCCCACCCCCCGCATTTACATGAGTGTTCTATTACCCAATCTCTGGAAACTAGGAATTTTTTAGGATAAGTACTGGCTTAACATAAGTGTAAAGCTTTTATTAAAGAATGGCGAATAGACTGCTTTAAACGCTTTTAACTATTGTCAACGGCTTTACCTCTTGGTAAAAAGCTTTAAGCACTTCTTCAGCTTTCTCTTTGCCTGCTTCAACTAAATCCATTTTCTCCTGAAGGATCCTCGTCCTTTCTTCATTCACTAAGTTGTGGAACTTATCATTAAGATATTTAAATACATTCTTACCTATCGATGTAGCTATTAGCTTACTTCTGCCAACTTCTACAACATATCCTCTTCTCTTAAGTATGTCGAGTACTTTAGCATAAGTTGACGGCCTGCCAATGCCCTTATCCCTCATTAACTCAACTAAGTCGCTATACGTATACAATGGGTGCTCTGGCACAGACCTTGAATTTACGCTCTCTACTTCATACTCACCATCACTTATACTCCCTAAGTCTACTGGGTTTAAGGCTTTATTCAGCTTGTTAAAACCATCGTCAATGACCTTTGTTACAAAAGAGAATTCCTTTGTAAAGCCCTTAAAATCCAAGGTGAATGTAGTTTTCTCAACAGTGCATGACTTCATCTGACTAGAGATAAATCTCTTAAACACAAGGTCGTAAAGCCTATAGTCCTCTGATCTAAGTGGAACCGCTAGTGATAGTAATCCTGCTGCTCTAAGAGCCATCACTTGCTTTGAGTCAAGAGGCTTCGTGGGCCTTATACATTCATGAGCGCCAGGCTTCTCCCATTTTCTAGCGTGAAAGTAGTTCTCCCCATAGATTCTCGATATGTAGTCCTTAGCTATAGAAATCCCCATTGTACTAACAGTCGTGCTATCGGTTCTGTGGTAAGTTATCAGCCCTGCTTCAAAGAGCCTTTGTGCAGAATCCATGATTTTCATTGCTGGAAGCTTAAGTATTCGAGATGCATCTGAAAGCATAGAGTCAGTAGTATAAGGAGGATGTGGATTGACTACAACTACTTCTCTTCTAACATTCCTTAAGTTAACTCTACCAACACTCTCTATCTCCTTAGCAGTATGCTTAGGTGCTTTAAAGAAAAGCGTTACATTAATGCCCTTTAGCTTAAGGGCGATTAAGTCAGCTTTCTCCTTATGTTTATCAGTTCTTTCTACAATCCACCCTAAGACAGGTGTTTGAACTCTACCTGCCGACAAATAGTTTAATCCAAACTTACGCCATAATATGGGGCTTAAGCTAAAGCCTATCCACCTATCCTCAATTCTCCTAACAATTTGTGCCTCAACCATATTTCCATCTACATTAGTAAGTGATTTTAGTGCTAAGGTAAGACCTCTACGAGTGACTTCATGGAATCTAACTCTGTAAATCCTATTATTTAATGGCTTTAACAAGAGCATTACATCCCACGCGATCTTCTCTCCTTCAGAATCAGGATCTGTTCCAATAAGTATTTCATCGACTTGTGAAGCAAGATGTCTTAGGGCCTCTATGATGGACTTGGCCTCTACAAATACTTTACTGCCGCAAAACGAACATGAAGCTTCGTCTTCAGGAATATCTCTGCCGCACTTAATGCATTTCCTTATGGGCTTATATATAGGTTTAAACGATGATTCTTCAACAATTACTCCAAAGAATCCTTCATCTGTAACTAAGTCAAGTATATGTCCACCTGTTGCAGTCACTATCATTAATCTATCTTCAGTCAATACTTCATAGGACTGCAATCCATTGACGATCCTTCTAGTAGGTCTGCCGAACAACCTTGCTATAGTCCTAGCTTTATTAGGCGATTCAACTATGAAGAGCGTTGTCTTCATAAGCTCCCTTCTCTCGGCTCTTAGCTTTCCCTCAAGCGCTAGTTTAACTTTCTCCCTATCTACATCTACTTCTTTAATTGTTTTACTAAGCAAGTTTTCATCGTATTCTCTGAAGTCTATAGTTTCAAGAAGCCACTTAAGGTCCTTCAACAATGCATTAAACGCCTTCTCATCATCGATTAAGAGTATGCTTAAGCCCTTAGTCAAGCCCCCGATGTACAGCCTTGAAGTTCTACCACTAGCCTGGATGTAGGCTATTGCATCAGGTATAATGAAGTAGTATTCGCCTTCCTTACTGCCAAACGTAATAGTTTTACTCTTAGTTAACTTATCTACAACTTCAGGATCTTTGAGGACTTTATTAATAAATTCAAGTGATTCATAAGCAACTTTTCTAACAAGTTCTTGGTACCCCGTTAATTCTTCACCGGTTTTTAATGCATTACGGACAGCTTCTAAAACATCTCTGCTAGCTAACCTTATCTTCATGAGGCCTCCGAGGACTTTATTGAACTCTGAAGGATATTTATTGTATACAACATCTCTTACTTCGTTAAGCAGTATAAGCCATCTCCCTGGGTGAAATTCATCTACACTTATCCTTAGCATGAATTTAGGAACTCCAGCGAATACAGCGTATCTAACTCTCTCAGGTAAATCTATTCCTCTTGTAAGGGGACTTCTATACGATGCTATTCCTATCAATGCATCTATTTCACCTAAGACAAATTTCTCAAATACTTTCTTCTTAGCCCCTAAGTAAGCTTCAACTCTAAGTCCTCTGCTCTTAAGAAATTCCGCTATTTTCTCAACATATTCAGCTCCTTTATCCATGGGTACATATATTAATCCCCCTGTACCTAGTTTTCTAACTACCGCCTCCAACACCCCCTCAAAGTGCTGGGGAGGAGGCTTAATGTATACATCAACGATGTTTCTACCTACTTCCACTTTACCTCCAACGCTGAATCCATATAGGGTGTTTAGTAACCGTACTCTCTTAGTCCTCCTAGCAGTTTGCGTAGCTCCACTAACAATGATCATGCCCTTAACTCTTCTCCTTAAATTATCCCTAAGCCTTTGTGCATCCTTAACGAGTCTTCTCGCTTCATCCGGGTTTTCAGCAGCTATCTTTCTTGCTTCTCCCTCAAGTCTATGTATTTCTTCAGCAGCCCTCCATTCTTCTTCAGTAACTCCAAGCATTCCCAGCACTATATCAATGCTCCTACTTCTTCTAAGAAAGCTATCGACGTCATCTATAAATGCTATGTCAATGGATTGCTGCAGCTCAGGCCTCTTCATTAACGAAGCAGGCGTTGTAATTATTATTGAAGCATCTGCAGCTTCCTTAATAGCATTGCTTTTTTCTCTTTCACTAAGCAAGCTGTGATATGCGACAACCCTTATATCGTTAAGCCCAAGCTTTTTCCCTAGATCAATTGCTTTCTGATACACGTGGCTAGCCAATAGACTTGTAGGAACAAGAATTAGCGATCTTCTTCCATTAGAGGCAGCATATATAGCTAGTATTACCTGCATAGTTGTCTTTCCACTGCCTGTAGGAGCGATCATTGCAAAGCTTTCATTGTTAAAGAATCTCCTAGCCCACAGCCTCTGTAGACCCCACATCCTTGAGCCTATAGCTCTTTCAAATAGTTTATCTATTTCTTCAACATTTAATTCAATATTCTTAATTCTACGCAAATATCCATTGATTTTAAATGCTTCATCCCTCGGTGAGGGGAGGCATTTAATGCAAGGTAGGGCCTCATCTAATCTATCGCTTGATATATCCCCACCACAGTTGGGACATAGTCCCTTAAATATAACGCTAATAGTCATCCCTAATACCTTTAAAGCTCTTATTTAGCGAATTCTCAACCCCTTCCTCATCAACATATGATCATTCCACTACTGACTCTTAAATCTTAAGCCTCCTGATTTAAGTAAACATTAAGTACTCCAAGTTTAACCATAGTGTTTTAAAATGGATTTATAAACTTTACGATCTCTTTATCTAAAGGAGAGCAGATGTCTTGTGGAAGGTATTTTTAGTATTTTTCAAATACTTTAAATACGCTGCTATTTCTCCTCTAGTTCTATCACGAGTACTAACTCTTCCGTGGTACTTTATGATTATCTTTATATTCTCTCAATAGGTGAGCTATACATATCTCACCGCCATACACAACTATCCTCCTTTTAACATGTGCATATGTCCATCTCCGTGACTTAAGACGAGAGTTTTAGTAACTGCTAAGGCTGAGGCAGCTGTCCTCGATCCAGAGTCCTTTATTGTTCTTGGAGTCGCATCGTAACTGAACGCAGTACGTAGCTGACGATGTATGGAAGTGGGGTGCGAAGAGAACCACGATCAGCAATCTATACATGATGTTCTACGCGACTATAGGTACATGTTGCTCGGAGGCGATGTAGTTGCATCTTGGAAAACATTGCTTTACGTACTATACAGTAGATTGAGGCTCGTGAATTACCTTGGGGAAACCATATTTCCTTTACTTCGTCCTGCTTTTAAAACCTCAACGAGTTCCTTTACCCACCTTCCAACAATCCTTAGTTTACCGAGGTCATTAAGGTATTCCTCACTGCTTACACCTTCTCTGCGCTGCCATTCATGGTATGCTTTCCAAAGTTTCTGGAGAGCTAAGTAGTGGTATTTACATAGGTTTTCACTGAACGCTTCTCTATGGCAGGCTATGCATTTAGCCTTAGGCTTTAGTAATCCAGTGGCCTTAGCTAAGCTAAGGCCTATTTCAGTCTTTTTCTCAGTGAACTTATTCAATAAGTTGATCAGGACTTCTTTTGCTTCAGACACCACTTGGTTTCTTGAAGCCGCACCTCTCTTAATAGCTTCTAGCTTTTCCTCAAAACTCCTTGTCAAAGAGACTTCAGTTAATTCACTGAAGTACTCACTTAGTATCTCAATTACTGCTATTCCAAGATCTGTGGCATTGATCCCTCTTGAACTTTCAACAATGTACTTTCTGACAAAAAGAGTCTCTATTATTCTCGCTCTAGTGGACTCCGTCCCAATATTCACGCTCTCCATCCATTTAAGAACCTTGATCTTTGATGGAGGCTCTGGGGGCTTAGAGAATTTCCTATTTACTTTAACTGAGACAACTTCTAATAATTCACCAACGCTAACTCTAGGGATTAAGAGTTCTTTAGGCATACTGAATGAATAGTACTTTAACCAACCTTCATAAATGATCTCTTGTCCCACGAGCTTGAATAAAGCCCCCTCCCCCCGTCTTAAAGGACTGAGGACTATAGTTTTGTGCAAAAGCTTCCCCGATGGAGCAAATGATGCAATGAACCTCTTAGTAACTAAGTCATATATTCTTTGACTGATCTTATTTAAACTAGCTGGAGTAACGCCAGTAGGATATATGGCTGGGTGAGCAGGATCTTCTTTAGCTCCTTCAACTGGCTTTAAAACCTCTTTAACTTCCGAGAAGAGCTTGTTTACTAGGCCCTTGTACTGGGGGACACTGGATATACTTCTAAGGATCTCTTCGTAATTAAGATCCTTTGGCAGCCTCTGACTATTAGTTCTTGGATAGCTTATTAAAGCATCAAGATATAGTGCTTCAGCAACTTTTTGAGTGGTAAGTGGGCTAAATCCATATATTCTAGCAGCCTCACTTTGTAAATCACTTAAGTTAAATGGAGGAGGAGTAGGGATGCTCCAAAGCTCCTCCTTATAATCCACTACTATGAGCTTGTTTACAGCTTTTATGGCTTCAGCAATGCTATCAGCTTCCTCCATACTTTCAAGAGATTTACCGCAGTATTCAAGATTGTAATTAGAGTCCCCTATCCTTACAGTAACTGAAACTGAGTATTGTGGAATTGGGACAAATATATTTCTAGAAATCACCTTGTCTACAACATACTTAAGCGTTGGAGTCTGAACTCTTCCAGCACTTAGAGTCATGCTTCTTCCAATGCTCTCCATTAAAGAGTTCATGAGAGCTCTACTAACGTTAATTCCCCATATCCAGTCTAGCTCATGCCTACATAGACCTGCCTCAACCATCTCCTTGTCTAAGGGCATTAACTTAGAAAACGCATTCCTAAGTTCGCGTGGCGTAAGACTGGAGAACTTGGCTCTAAGTGATCTATTTACATCTCCGTGATTCTTTATGATTAAATAGCCTATAACTGATCCTTCAATATCGTAGTCGCATGCATTGACATAGTGATCAGCACCTTTACACACTTTATCCATTAAAGTTAAGTAGTTTTTAGCGTGCTTAGCCTCTCTTTCAGCAATGTATATGGGCTGCCAAGCGTAGTTAAACGTGGGGTAACCCTTATCCATAGTAGTAATGCCGTAGAGATGCCCTGCAGCAGGTACAAGAGTTATCTCACTCCACTTAGTGCTTATAACCCAGTAAGGGATCCCTTTATATCTAAGTACTCTCGGCTTATGTTCTTGAAAAACTGCTTCAACTATCTTCCTAGCTGCCTTGGGTTTCTCAGCTACGACTACTACCTTACCATCAAGATCCCATATGCTCTTAAACGAGCGTTCATTATCAACGCTACCTTTACTTAAGGCACTACTCCACTCCTGCTTCTTAATAGTTTTCTCACAAGTATTTCCACACTTCACAGCTCTACTAAGCCTCATTGCATGTTTTAACAGCTTTCACCTAAGCCTTTTCATTAATAAGAAGCTGTACAAAAGCTTATAAAACATTTTTCAGGAAGTAATTCAATCGAAAATTTTAGAGCTCAGAGACTTCATGAGCTATTGATAAGCATTTACATGGGTATTGGAGCAGTTAATGCAAGTAGAACTCCATATGTCAATAAGATGGCTAGGTGCCTGGCCCTTATTAGTGAAGCAGCATTAGCCGGCCCTGGATGAGGTCTAAAGCCCGTTATAGCTTTTAACAATAACAGTATAAATGATAGTGAAACATACGTTAAACCACCATAGCGTCCATTTAAAAGAAATACAAGGCCTGCTGTAAAGAGCGTTAGTAGAGTTAGATGTTCTATGACTCTATAAGTTCTTGAGTCTACAAATGCCCTAATCACATGGCCTCCATCAAGTTGTCCTACTGGCATTAAATTAAGGAAAGTTACTATAAACATTATTAGGGAGAAGAATGCTAGAGGATGGTATATAAGCACGTATTCTTCACTAATGCCTTTAAGTGACTCAAGAATTAATATGGCAAGTGGGTAGAACATTATTGGCGACGCTTCTCCAGAGCTCACAAGCTCTCTAGCTTCATTGATAGATATGTATTTTGATAAGCTTACCCCTAGAAATCCCATGCATAGTGCTGCCATAAATCCCATTAAAGGACCCATTAACCCTAGGAGTGCTTGCGATTTCCTACTTGGAGGTAGGCCCTTCATAAATATCACTGCTCCAAAAGTCCCTATAAACCCTAGTTGAATAGGGGGTGCTGGAATAATGTATGGACCAGTTACGGGCACTAAGTAGCTCTTGGCTATAAGTAAGTGACCTACTTCATGTATTAGGAGCGTGGCCATAAACATGGCTGTAAACGCTATTGAAAACCCTACTAATGTAATCATGGAAATAGGCATTTTAAGAACCCTATAGTATTCCTGAGTGTAGCCATACATAGTTAGAAACACTGTTGCAAGAGCTATTGAAGCCAGAGCTATTTGTAAAGTCCTTCTCTCCTTGGGTTCCTCAACGCATGTTGCTCTAATGACGTATATGTCGTCATACTTTAGTTGAAATATCATTAAACCGCTCTTACGGCTCTTTATATAAAGCATTTCAAAAAGTCCATCATCTATAGGTCTACTTACATATAGATCTAGTACTGGCTTAGTTGAAATAATGTGTTCCTCCGTTTTAAGGATGGATACCCCAGCTTTCGAGAGTTCTCCTAATAAATTCCCTAGATTCCGGCACGAGTTCTCCAACGGGCTTGCACTCTCTTCTCCCACTAGGTAACACCCTACAAGTAGTTATAGGTAAAACACCTTCATATAGCTCAATTAGAGCTATAATCACTGGATCCTTTTTTATATTTAACTTAGATAAGTCTATTAGAGGAGGGGCTCCGAAACTTAATTGAAGAGCTCTAGCCCCAACTATTCGTGCAATTTCGTATTTAGTGAGCCTCCTCAATACAGCTTCAATTACCTTACTCATAATAGCACCTAATCCATAGCCTTCCTTTAGTGTACAAAGGGTGAGTATAAAAAATTATTTTAAAGACTTCACCTTAACTATTTAATGCTTTAAAACTCAAACTTCCCAGGAGTTTCTTCTTCCTTCTCCTTCTTCTCCTTTTCTTTTTCTTTCTTTAGGGGGCTTGCAGCTATTATATCATCGATCTTGAGTATTGTAATTGCTGCTTCAGTTGCGCTCTTCACTACTTGTTTCTTTACTAATACCGGCTCTAGAACATTTATGTTAAACATGTCTTCCTCAACTTTTCC
>JANXDZ010000002.1 GCA_025059075.1 Sulfolobales archaeon
GCCTGGGTCTTCTGCTACGAAGATCAGCAGTCCATTAATGATCCTTGGGATGCTCCTGAAGAAATTCTGTACCCACGCCCTTCTCTCAATAGACTTAATTGCTCTAAGGAGGGGATTAATGCTATCTATAACTACTACATTAGGCTTAAAACCAGCTATTAATTCAGAGATCTGTTGAATAAAGTCCTTTACTGCTTCCTCACCTGCTGGAATTGATGTACTCACAAACTTAAATGATTTGCCGCTTAACTCAGTGAAGTCCATGTTAAGTTTCTTCATGTAGTAAGTGAATTCATCCTCAAACTCATTCATTGATATATAGAGGCACTTCACTCCCTTCAATGCATTCTTATAGCATATAGTTGATGCAAGAATAGTCTTGCCACAGCCTGGTTTGCCAACAATAACTATAGTAGCTCCAAACTTAAGTATATCCCTATATCTTACATCAAGATCTTCTATACCTAGCGTAATTCCATAACAGTTACTGCTTAGCAAAGCTCTATGAAACCCCCACCTACTTGCTTTAATACCTGCACCTGTAAGTGTAGATTTTTTCTATTTAATCTCATATATAAGCCTACCAGATTGCAAACTAAATCACCGAAACACATTTCTTATGCCTTAATGTTTTACGATAACGATATACTTCTAAATACTGGGCCCCTTTCTCTGACTTTATGATTAAGCAGCTTTCTTCCGAAGATGATTTACTTCAGTTAATATTAATGAAGAATAGCATCAGGCAATACAATACAGACTTATATAAAAACCAAAGTAGCTTCAAAAGCAATTGTTGAAGTAAAAGAGATATGGCATGATGCGTAATTAATGCGATCAAGCTTCAAGATCTCAAGAAGATAACGGTTGTAGCCAAGCTGGGAATACAGTTTAAAATAGATGAGCTCCCTGAAGGAACTCACGCTCCTTAGAGGATTAGGCAGATCTATGGATGCAAACTCTATGGGGATAAACTTTTTTTCTTAGTCTTTGTGTTAATAGATAGGAGCTTTGCATTAATGCTAAGGTGATAAACAGAGTGAGAGCTTTTAGTTTAAATGAGTTAGCTAAGTACGTTAAAAACTATATAATGCAGCGCTCTCCTGGGTTAATGGAGTCACTGGATATGATTGCTGTATTTAGTGATGTTAACGCAACTAGCCTCATAGAACTATTCTTTAAGGATCCTAGTAAAACATTTCAATTACTTGTGAAGCATTATGGAAGTGTGGATACAGCTATCTTCATATTCATAAACTTCTTAGTGAAACCGCTCCTCATAAGGCTGGATAAACTAGCGCTTCTCGATCAAGTTGTTGAAGCCGCCATTAGAGATAAGGAGGAGTTCTATAGGTTAATTGAGTTAAGCCCCTAGTCTTTACACTTCCTTTACTCAAGTAATGAAACGCTTAAATACATTGTATGTATGAGTATTTTACTAGGTGAGCAGTACGAAGGCTGTTTCACCAATAGTAGCAACTGTACTACTGATAGTTATTGCAATATCTACAGGGATACTTCTTTGGGTATGGGTTTCTGGCTACATATCAAGAGATCACACTCAATCAACTATAGTATTAGAGGAAAGAATTAGGGTTGAAGCAATACAAGTGAACTCTACAGGTGACTTCTTGAATATAACTATCTACGTTAGGAATATGGGCAGTATTGCTACAGTCATTTCATCAGCTTACGTATTAGATGCAAATGGCAACTACATTACTGCAAGCATAAATATTAGCGAAGAATTGGAGCCAGGTAAAGTAAAGGGCGTGATAGTAACTAGTTCAAATACATCACTGACATCCGGCTACATGTATATAGCTAAGGTAGTTACATTTAGAGGAACTGAGGCATCATATCTATTTGTAGCTCCATGAACCAAGTGTTTATAAAAGCTAATTACCTTCTCAAATGGCATATCATATAGCATCGGGGTATGGGTAGGCTTGAGCATTAGGGTAGTGAATAGATACAGTCTATCGCAATATGTGACTATAACTATTGTAGAGGGAATAGACGGTAAAATGAGGTATATAGTTGATGAACCGGTGCTCAACGACTTAAGCAAGAGGATCCTTGTGGAATCAATCAATAAAATATATAGCGATACTAAGCTCCTCAAGAGTTTTTCAGATGCATCAAAGGCAAACGACTTCAGCTATGCCTTAAGCTTAGCTAAGCTAGCTGTTGAAAACGTAGTTAAGTCTAAGCATAGTGCTTTTAAAAAACTGGTGAAGACTCCTGTGCATAGTGGTTTAAGCATTGAAAATGAATTAGGCAAAGTGACTTACTATATTGCCAGGGATCTAGCAGGCTATGGACCAATAGATCCTTTACTAAAGGACCCTAGGATAGAGGATGTGACGTGTAATGGCGTAGGCATACCAATATACGTTTTTCACAATGAGTACGAGTGGCTTGAAACGAACATAGTTATGCCAGATGAAGAATCCATAGAGAGAGTTATTAGAAAGCTAAGCTATAGAGCTGGCCGCGAGCCATCTATAGCTCAGCCAATAGTTGAAGGAGTGCTGAGCCCTGAGGGGTATAGAGTCCACATAGCTTTAGACACTGTTTCAAGGAGGGGGCATAGCTTCACTATAAGGAAGTTTAGGGAAAAGCCTTTCACAATTATTGAGCTAATCAATAGAGGCACTATTGATCCATGCGTCTCAGCGCTTCTATGGCTTGCAGTAGACAATAAGCTGGGCGTAATATTTTATGGACCCACGGGCTCAGGAAAGACGACTCTAATGAATGCTATATCAATGCTCCTACCTTCGGAAATAAAGATAGTTAGTGTTGAAGACACTCCTGAGGTAAACCTCCCATTCCACGACAATTGGGTTCCAATGACCACTAGGCTTAGTTATGATGCTGCTGTACAGAGCGTGACTCTACAAGCTCAAGTCGAGAGTGCGCTGAGGCAGAGGCCTGATGTGCTTATACTTGGGGAGATAAGGTCTAGAGAGGCGTATGCTTTCTTTCAAGCTGTTTCAACAGGGCATGGGGGTCTTACGACAATACATTCTGAAAGCGTTGAGTCATTGATTGAGAGACTTACAGCGCCACCAATGAGTGTACCTAAATCGCTACTACCTATTGCAAAGCTCTTAGTTAATATAGTTAGGCTAGCTACTCCAAGAGGTGTCTTAAGGAAGGTCATGTATGTTCATGAGCTAGAGGAATATTCACCAATTACAGACTCCTTAACTACAAAGATCTTGGTTAAGTGGTATAGGGAAGTCGATGAGTGGAGGATTAATGTAAAGAATAATAGCTCATTTAAAACTATTGCTGAACTCAATGCAGTAAGTTATGGAGATGTAGTAGATGAACTTGTTAAGAGAGCAACAATCCTGGCTTATGCAGCTAGAAAAGAGCTTGATATAGCCTCATTACATGTATTAATTAGGCGGTATAGGAGGGAGCCGGAGAAAGTATTTGGGGAAGCAGTTGAGTATTTAAAGAAGCCTTATGAGGTTAAAGAACTTGAAGCATACATTGCTTAAGACTATTAGTAAAGTTATACATGTAGCTTACGACTCGTTCTACAAGCTCTGCTCAAGTATTATCCCAAGCAGTGTTGAGCGCTTAGTCATAGGCTCTAAACTATCTAGTAGCATTGATAAGTACATTAGAGTAGTGTCTAGCATATCATTAGCAGCTACAGTCGCTGGAGGATTAACCTCTAGCTACCTATTAATTGTGTTAACTGGAGACGTCCTCATAAGCTATATGGCTGGTCTAGCTATATCAATAGCAACATTCTTGGCGTCAATAGCTTTCTCAATATGGATTCCAGCAGCTAAGTACAGCAGTAGAGGGAGCCTGTTGGAGGCAAAGATGCCGATCTTTCTCTCACACCTATCACTGCTCTTAGCCTCTAGAATTGACGTAAATAGAGCATTTATAGAACTAGAGGGCCTTTTAAAGGATCTAAGAATTTTTGATGTTGAATTACTATTGATAAATTCACTTACAAGCACTGGAGTGCCATTAAGTGAAGCTCTAGTTGCCGCTGCGCAAGTAACTCCATCGCCGACTATGAAAGAGCTCTTTCTCGGCCTAACATCGATAGCTAAAGCAGGTGGAGATCCTATGCCTCTGCTAAACTCAATGATGGAGAGCTATGTTAGTAGGTATAACATGAGAGTTGAAAGAGCTGTTGGTGATTTAGCCATAATACTCGAGTTCTATGTAGCTTTCTCAATACTTTTGCCAATAGTGCTTAGCTCGTTAGCTCTATTGTTCACTATTCAGCCTATACATGGCCTTCCATTCGAGCTGTTATTATTCATATCTGTATTTGTACTAGCTCCGATAATGCTCCTAAGCACTATGATCATGGCTGACGCCATAGTGTCTAAGCTGAGGCTGTGAGCATGAAGTTGAGGAAGGTCCTCCTATCGCTACTGCTCTTTGCTTTAATATCGCTCCTCACACCCATGCTTATACAGCACTTCCTGGGGGAATCGCTTACTACAGCTTTTCTAATTAAGTTAGAGAAGTCTCCACTAATGCCTTTCTCGATTCCAGTACTTCCTCAGGGAGCTTACTTAACTATTGGAATGATTATCTCAGGTGCTTCCCTAAGTCTTTACACATATTATAGTGAGAAATTAGCTGAGGAAAGTGAGTTGAAGAGGCAGGCGTTAGAACTTCTCTCAATAGTTATAGCTTATGTTAAGGCTGGTTCATCCATGCTTGATGCTTTAGAAAAGTCTACAAGGCACGTTGGTAGACCCTTATTGGATCCTCTCGAGAGATTTATTGAAGCAGTAAAGCTAGGCACCGCCCCTGATGAAGCGTATAGAAAGGCTTTTAAACGTCCTCCAAGTGAAGTGGGAATGGTGTTTTCTTCAATAACTATAGGAATGAAGAGTGGGGGTCAATACGCTAACATACTTATGCAGGGTGAGAATTACTTAATGCAAGTGTTGAGAATGGATGAACTTAGGAGAAGTAGGCTTGCAGATTATAAAGCTATAGTGCTTTTAGCAGTAATAGCATTCGCCATATCAGCCTTTGCATCCCTTAAATTAGTTGAATATATAGCTACTGCATCAACTATATTCCCTGCGGTAAGTGAAGTCAACTTAGAGCTCCTCAAATCCAGCTACTACATCTCAGTACTGATAACAGCCATTACGTCAAGCATAGTCATTGGTAGAGTAGTAGGCTCAGTAATAGCATCTCTCAAATACATATCATTTTCAACGGCAATAGTAGCCCTCATATTCACTCTATACCCACTAATTCACGCATAGCCTACAGCACTTCATCAAGTCTATTAAGGCATAGTAAATATAAGAAGGCTTGTTAACAACATGGAGTAGGTGCATTGCTTGGAGCTAGCTAAGCTATTGAGCGATGTAGTATTCTATAGCTATGTAATGCTTAAAGGCGAGCTTGTTGACAGTTTTGCTTCAAGTGGGTTTGAAGAAGCTTTCAGAAGAATTAAAGATGCTTTTAATAAAGGAATCTATTTAGCTAGCATTAAGTTTGACGAGGTATTAGTCAAAGCCTTAATAGTTGATGGCAACATAGTTGGTTTAGCAGAAGTTCGAGAAGGCAGGCCTATTGAAGTAGGGGAATTAAGCAGGCTTTCAGCTTCAAAGACTTTATTCACAAGCCTATATAGAGTCCCTGAAGAAGCTATAGAAACACATAGAGTTCTTAAAGAAGTTGTTAAAAGTATTAGAGAAAAGGAGGGCGTAGTCCCTGCAATACCTCCTCCTACAAAGGACGTTGGGGGATTCATAAAGGACTTCTTAAACTCCATCAATATATCAGTGAGGGAAGTGATGTTCAATGAGTCGACTGACTTAATTCAGATCAGTGTAAGAAGCGTAGAACGTGATATTGAACACAAACTCCTGTTATGGCTAATAACATATGCTTTAACAGAGCGTAAACTCAACGAGTTGTTTACAAAAAACATTGAGATACACCTTGAATCCCCTAGGGGAAAGACTCATTACTCGCTCTTAAGCGAGCTTGACAAGGCTTCTGCAATAATTAATGGAGCTATTACTGTAAAATTCGCAAATACAACCATTGATAAGCAAAAGATCTCAATAAATCCAGCCACAGGTGAAGTGAGGGCTGAATACACATTGAGATCTAGTGAACAAGTGAGTAGAGAGCTCATTGAAAGATCAGCTAAAGAAGTTTCCACAACTATTTCAAAGATCTTGGGAGCTAAGGTACACTTAAAGATCTCTATAGGAAAGATCTCTGTAGATGTCAGGACTTAAAGTGCTGTAGTCATCTTCCAACAGCTGCCCCATCAATGTTGATGTTTAATGGCATTTGTAAATGCTTTTAACTACACACCCATCTTTTGAAAAACCTTAAATGGAGATCTGCTGAGTGGAGAGAGCTTGCATAGGATGTGTGAAGTCACAAGTTATTTAAAATGCTTACTTTAGGAACTCTCTTGACTCAAGTCTATTTAAATACTTAGAAGCATTAAAGCTATAGCGGGGAAAAGTCAAGGGTGATTATATGTCTCAAAAGCAATCTACGACATCTACGACTAAAAGCAAGGAGTTGAAAATCGTTACTAAATACGTTGCAACACTTGATGATGTAAAGAGCGATTTGAGGAAGTTAAAAGTGCTTTATATAATTAGCTTCTTTAATGATATATCTGAGAAAGCCTTACAGCATCTTATATATAGCATGAAGGAGGATGGCTACCAGCTCTACCAAGACTTTATGATGATTAGCGGTGTTCCATTTAGCAAAGCCCTTAAGAACGATCTAACGATCTTGCTCTACGTAGGCTTGCTTGAAACTAATGTTAAGAGAAAGCTGTCTCTCACAAGCTTAGGTAAAGAAACTCTTCGGGAATGCATGGAGAAAGTTCCTAGCATAGATAAGGACTCTATATCAAAGCTGGTTAACGAATTAAAGCCTAAGATAGCGCTAATAGATGCTGAAGTAGAATTAATGTTTAGAGGGGCTAAGAGGAGGAGGCCTAAGTAATAGCTTTTAAATAGTTGTTTGAGGCGTGGGTTTTCGCTCACTCTTACTTACTTGAGCTAATATGGGGTTTAGCCTTCCTTCAACACTAAGCTTTTCAATCAATTCCTTGAATGCAGATGTATGCTTAATGTCTAATTCAAGGAGCTCGTAAAGTATCTTCCTTGAAGCTTCCCAGACTTCTGCCAGCATTTCCCTAGGCATGTGGCTAATTATAAATGGATCCTGAAGCCATTGATCGAAAGCACTTAGGGTTCTAGCCATGTGTTGAAACGCAGCTCTAGTTAGAACTATTAGCTCAAGTCTATCTGCATCCCTTGTAGATTCCTCAACTTGTTTAAATGCATCTAAAGTAACTCTCTGTCTCTTAACCCATACTTCTAAGTTATGAACAAATGAATCCGACACTGCTTCCACCTCTAACAGCACATGCTAGCCTCTTACCCTAAGGACAATTATATACTTTAGTGCTCTATGAATTCACCCGCCTTCAACTATAGAAGCATTCACTATAGCTATTGTAGGTTTATTGCTCTCCGCATATTGCAATGGCATAAGCCCTCTCTCTATTTATCTAACTTTATTAAGCACTATAATGGAGATCCAATAAAGTTGTGTGGGTAAGGTTTAAAAGCATTGTTCATTGATAGTTTCCTAGAGTACATGGGGTTGCGTAAGTGAGCTTAGAGGAATTAGTTAGATCAGTGCTTAGCGAAGCCGACCTCATAGTAAGGACTCAGCGTGGAAAGATATTGGGGATCCATAGAGAACTTCCAGTACTTCTCTCAGTATCACTTAGGAAGAATGGAGCATTAATAAGAATTGAAGCCATGGAGGACCTTAGGAGTGCTCTCGATGAATTAGTGTCTTTAGGTGAAAATGCTAAGTCTGTAGTTGACGATGTATTGACTGAGTTGAGGAATATAGCAATAGACTTAAAGAACTCTCTTGAAGCAAGAGGAGTCAACGTATCTCTTGAATTAAGAAGTGGGGAAAGCGATGTGAGGGAAATATTAGAGGAAATAGTTGAAGAATATGGGGAACTTATTGGAGAAGAGGAATTGTTTGAGGAGGAGTAGTTTGAGTCAATTGTTTGGAACAGATGGTATAAGGGGGATCATCAATGAAGAGCTATCGCCAATGCTTGCTTTAAAAATAGGGTTAGCAACAGGGACGTTGTTTGGAACTGGAGCTAGAGTACTTATTGGAAGAGACTCTAGAGCTGGTGGAGAAATGCTGTCTAAAGCAGTAGAGGCAGGCCTCTTAGCTACTGGAGTTAAAGTATATGACGCAGGCCTTGTCCCTACTCCAGCCTTACAGTACGTTGTTAAAGAGGATGAATTCGATGGTGGAGTAATGATTACTGCAAGCCACAATCCCCCTGAATATAATGGTATAAAAGTAATTGACTTCGATGGAGTTGAGTTGTCTAGGGATAAGGAAGCCGTTATTGAAGAACTAGTTTTTACAGATAAGCATAGGATGGCTTCATGGGCTTCGTTAATACATGATGTAAAGCCATATCCACATGTATTGGAGAAGTACGTTAAAGCGGTAGTAAGCCATGTTGACGTGGAACTCATTAGGAAGAAGGGCTTTAGAGTACTCATAGATCCAGCTAATAGCGTTGGTGCTCTAGCTTCACCTAGAGTTGCTCAAATGCTTGGTGCAAAAGTGTGGACAATAAATGGAGATCTTAACCCCTACTTCCCAGCGAGACATCCAGAGCCCACACCTGAGACTCTCGTGGAGACAGCTAGAGTAGCTAAGAGCTTAGGTGTAGATTTAGCGATTGCTCATGACGCTGACGCCGATAGAGCTATCGCAATGGATGATCAAGCGAACATTCAGTGGGGAGATAGAACTGCTGCAGTACTAGCTAAGTACCTTGCTGAAAAACACCTGGATCTCCCTAGAAGAGTCTTTACAGCTGTTTCATCAAGCAACCTAGTTGAAGAATACCTTAAGCCAATAGGTGTAGAAGTAGTGTGGCTAAAGGTGGGTAGCATAGGAATAGCAAGGGCTTTAATGAGTAAAGGAGGTATTTGCGGCTTTGAAGAGAACGGAGGCTTTATGTACCCACTCCACCACCCCGTGAGAGATGGAGCCATGACTTTAGCTCTGCTCCTAGAACTCATGGCTGTTGAAGGGAGGAAGTTAAGTGAGATCTATGGAGATTTACCCAAGTATTATGCTTTAAAGACTAAGTTCAGGATGGAGAAAGCGAAAGCCGTTAAAGCCGTTGAAGCAGTGAGAGAGTACTTTAAGAAATATAGGCAGGTCGACATTGATGGCGTTAGAGTAGTTGGCGACGACTTCTGGCTTCTCGTAAGGCCAAGTGGAACCGAGCCCCTTCTTAGAGTAATGATCGAGGCAAGAAGTGTTGAAAGAGCTAGAGAGCTCTTGAGGGAAGTAGAGTCAATTGTAGGTGGATTAAGTTGAGGTACTGGGGGCTTGATGTATTAGCCTGCATTTACTGCAAGCAATTTCCCTTAAGGATTCATGTCTTAAATACTGTTGTTGAAGAAGTGAGAGTAGAGGATGTGCCAATACCTTACTGCAAGGCTTATTGCGGTTACTTAAGCACTCAAGTAGTGGAGGGTAGGGAGTACCCATGCAGAGAATGCCTTAAGATAGAAGTTAGTGAAGCAGTCCTTTACTGCACTAACTGTAAGCATTGGTATCCAGTGAAGAATGGAATAGTAATAATGATGCCTGATAACAGGAGGAAGCCTGAAGCAGACTTAGAGTTTCTAAAGAAGTATTCAGATAAGTTACCTAATGAAATAACTTATGAAGGATTACCACACAACTTATCTAGATCACCTGGGAAGAGTGGCTGAGGCCTTATCTAACCCCCTACTATTGATGAACGATAGATGAAGCAGTAAATAAACCCGGAGAACTTATTAGGGATAGGGTTTTTAAAGGGGGGTGTAGAGGGAGTATGAGAGGGGGTAGCTCTGAAAACCAAGGCTCTAGTATTAATATCACTGCTAATAATTCTAATTATAGCACTCATTCTCCTATTGACATATAGGCCTATTCCTAGCGTTAAGAAAGTAATTACTTATGCCTATAGAGATGCCATTACAGGCATAGACCCAGGAGTAGAATACTATACATGAGTAGTTGTCTTACACATAGTTTATGAACCTCTGTTAAAGTATGATCCTTTGAAAGATGAATTCACTCCCTTGCTAGCTGTGAGTTGGGAAAAGATAAATGATACTGCATGGCTCTTTGTGTTAAGAGATGGAGTGAAGTTTCAAGACGGTACTCCTCTTAATGCTGAAGCAGTTAAATTCAGTATCGAGAGAGCAAGGGATATATACAGTGAGACTGGAAGAGGGCCTGGATACGTATGGAGCTGTATTGAAGAAGTTATTGTAGTAAATAAAACTACAGTACTCTTTAAACTTAGCTATCCAGCTAGAGTAGACTTAATAGCCTCTGGAGCCTATGGAGCATTCATATATAGTCCAAAGGTCGTTGAGTATAGTGGTGCAACAAGCCCTACAGACCCTAAGCTAGAGGAGTGGTTTAATGAAGGAAATGCTGTTGGAACAGGACCCTATAAGCTGGCTTCATATAGGCCTGAGTCAGAAGTAAGGTTAGTTAAAAACAATGACTGGTGGGGTTGGAAGGAGATAGATAACCCAAGTCCCCCCGACGAAGTCATAATTAAGATAATTGAAACACCTGAAGCACAGGAAAGTGGGCTAAGGGCTAAGAGCATAGACGTAGCTACAAACATACCTAGAGCAAGTATTCCAGGGCTAGAGTCCCAGGGATATAGTAAGGTAGTTATACCTTCATACCACAACTTCATATTAGTATTCAATACGCAGAGGTATCCTACAAACATAGCTGAAGTGAGGAAAGCAATAGCTTACGCCATACCATACGATGAATTAATCAACACTGTTCTTAGAGGCTATGGTAGAATTGGAAGCGGTCTTGTCCCATATAGTTTTCCAGGCTATATAGGGAACCTTACATATAAACATGATCTTAGTTTAGCTCAAAAACTTCTTGAAGAAGCCGGTCTAGTTGAAAGAATAAGTTTAGAGATCGTGATTACATTAGGCTATGAAGAGGAGGAGAAGTTCGCAAGCTTACTTAAGAATTCACTAGCTAATCTAGGCATAGAGCTTACAATAACCTCTCTCCCCTGGGAGTTTGTAAAGGAGAGAGGCGCTAGTGTCTGGGTTAATCCTAATGAAGCTCCACATTTAATAATTAACGATTGGTGGCCTACATATCCCTCACCTTACGAATACTACTACATATTCCACAAGGACAATAGGGAGTGGAATTGGGCTGGCTATGAAGATGAGGAGTATTCCCAGATAATAGATGAAGCCTTTGTATTAGAGGGGATAGATTGGGCTAAATCGATGGAGCTTTACATGGAGGCTGCACAAACGATCTTCAATAACGTCATAGCGATCAATCTATGGGATATGATGCATATATACGTATATGATGGAGGTAGACTAATGCTTAGGGAAGAGGCCTTTAATCCACTGTACTCCTACGTGATCTTCTTCCAATACGTTGAGGTGAAGACTTAGGAAATGGGTATAACTCTTAACTATGTGGTTAGGAGAATTGTTCTCTCAATAGCTATAATCCTCGGTATTTCAATAATAACCTATGTATTCATATACTTAGCCCCAGGGGATCCAGCCTACGTATGGGCCGGCAGGCCTAGAGGGCCTCTAGCTAGTGAAGCTATAGCTAGAGCTAGAGTCGAGCTTGGCCTAGATCAACCTATTTACGTGCAATTCTTCCTACACGTACTCAGGTTCTTTAGCGGCAACTGGGGCTTATCAATTCGGTTTAAGCAAAGCGTTTTTTCATTAGTTATGAGGAACTTCGCTAGTACACTAGAGCTACTGTTAGTGAGCTTTGCTATATCAATACCCATTGGGCTATTTCTCGGAATACATTCATCCCTCTACAGAGGGAGTAAAATTGATGCAGCCATAAACTCCCTATCCATAGTTCTCTCAAATACTCCCCGGTTTTGGATAGGTCTAGCAATGCTCCTAGCATTTACTTCACTTAACATTCCAACTTATGGCAGGATATCTGATAACTTTAGGGGGGAGTTAGTGGAGCGCGTTGGACTATATTTAGTTGATAGCCTGCTTCAAGGTAGATTAGACATATTCTTAGATGTCTTAATAAGGATCATTCCTCCAGCACTAGCACTATCTCTCTACCCTATTGGAGCAATAGCTAGAGTAACTAGAATAAGCTTATCAGAAGCTCTTCAAGAGGAGTTTGTTAGAGAAGCTGTATCTCTTGGACTGCCTAGAAACACCGTGGTCTATGGATATGCATTAAGAGGGCTTATACCAAGCTTAATGCAAGCAATTGGGCTATTCTTTTCATATAGCCTCATAGACGCTATGGCTGTTGAGTACGTCTTTGGAAGAGAGGGCTTAGGCAATCTACTGGTGAAAGCTATTCCAGCAAGTGACTTTCCACTAGTTACAGCAGCCCTCATAATAGTCGCAATAGTGTACGTAGTCACTAACACTATAGCAGACATAGTGCAAGCCTTAATAAATCCAAGGGTGACTATGTAATGATCAAGGGGGTCCTTAAGTCAATGGATTCACTAGCGCTTTCAATTAATGCATGGAGGAAGAGAGTTACATTTAGAATAGGCTTGGTAATAACTATCGCTATTTTACTAGCAGGAGTCGCCGGAGGCCTGTTTCCATTAATATATGGCTGGGACATAGGCTTTAGAATAGTGAGTGAAAGCTTCCAGCCTCCTTCACTAAAACACTTATTTGGAACAGACGATCTTGGGAGGGACATGTTTACAAGAGTACTTATGGGAACGTCTAGAGCTTTAGTTCAAACAACTATAGTAATAGTTCTAAGCCTCTTCATAGGTTTATTCGTTGGAGCAATAACAGCTTACTATAAGGGGTTTATTGAGAAGGCTTTATCGTATATTACTGAACTCTTTTTAGCAATACCAAGTATTTTACTAGCTTTAGTTTTCGTCATATTGTTTGGACGCGGCGCCTTAACTGTTTCCCTAGCCCTTGTTGCAAGCTGGTGGTCTTGGTATGGTAGATTCGCATACCTACAGGCTAGAGCTATAAGGGATTTAGACTTCATAGTTTTAGCTAAACACTATGGACTCCCAGGCGTGTACATTATACTTAGACACATAGTACCGAATATAATGAGCCCTATATTTATTCAAGCTCTTACAGACGCTGGCTCTGTAGTAATAGAGTTAGCAACAATAAACTTCCTTGTAGGAGTAGGCACTACATCTATAGAGGAGCCTGATTGGGGACTTATGCTGGGTTATGGAGTTCGATACGTATTCAACTACTGGTGGATCCCACTCTTACCTGGATTATTCATAGTACTCATGGCCTTGGGCTTTGCTTTAATTGGAGACTCAATCTATGAGGAAATGCACCCTCAATTGAAGAGGAGGTGGAGGCTATGGTTTTAGAAGCATCAATAAAGTCCACTGACTTAAGCATAGGCTATGAGTATGATTATGGAATATTATGGGTCGTAAATTCAGTAAACATCGTTGTCTGGAGGAATACTACCTACTGTATTATAGGTGAAAGCGGGTGTGGAAAGAGCACTTTAGGTAATGCCCTGGCAGGCCTCCTACCCACATATGCTTACACTAATGGATACCTAGAGATTGAGGGACGCACTGTAGTTAGAGGGGATGAGACTAACTACAATGGTGTTCGAGGAAGGATAGTGACGAGGATACCTCAAGACCCTTCCAGTGCTTTAAACCCTTATGCAACTATAGGTGAGCAATTAGTAAAAGTGATCGAGCACCACTATGGAGTGAGGGAGAATGCATTAGAAAAAGCTAGAGAATTACTAAAGTTAGTTAAACTACCGTTAGAAGTTATTGATTACTATCCACATGAGTTAAGCGGTGGAATGAAGCAGAGGGCTGCTATAGCCTTAGCTCTAGCTCCAATGCCTAAAGTCATTGTAGCTGATGAACCCACTAGTAATCTTGATGCATACTTAAGGGGGGTTGTAGCTAGCTTATTGAAGAGAGTTCAGAGAGAGCTTAACTTAACGCTAGTATTCATAACTCACGACATTGCATTAACTAGCGTTATATGTGACTACATAGCTGTAATGTACGCTGGCACAATAGTTGAAGAAGGCGTTTCTAGCAAAGTACTCCACAATCCTTTGCATCCATACACTCAACTACTTTTCAAAGCTATACCTAAGCTCGGCTATCGAGAGACCTTGAGCACGATCCCAGGATCCCCTCCATCACCTACATCATATCCAGAGGGCTGTAGATTCAGACCTAGGTGTCCAGTGGGATTTAGCGAATGCTATAAAGCACCTAAGCTCATTGAAGTTAAGCCCCAGCACAAGGTATCCTGCTGGAGGTATGCTTAGTGAGTAACAGCACGTTACTTCAAGTAATAGATCTCTATGTAAACTATAGAGTTGTAAGAAAGTTCACTGATATAACATCGAGAGTGAGAAGCGCTGTCGCTGGCGTAAACTTTACGCTAAGTGAAGGAGAAACACTTGGAGTAGTCGGCGGCAGCGGTAGTGGGAAAACTACTTTACTTAAAACTATAGTGGGCGTTCTCAAGCCCTCTAAAGGCGAAGTAATATATAGAGGAGTGAACGTCCATAATGCAAAGGGCGAGTTGAAAAAGAAAATTATGGCTGAAATAGGCTACGTACCTCAAGAACCTAGCCAGTCACTAGACCCCCGGATGAAGATCTCTAGTAGTGTGACGGAGCCTTTAAGAGCTCTAGGAGTGGGTAAGAGCGATAGATATGAGAGGGCTAGATATATTCTAAAGGTAGTTGGGCTCTCTGAAGAAGTTTTAGAACTATATCCAAGGGATTTGAGCATAGGCATGCTTCAGAGAGTAGCTATAGCTAGAGCACTTATAACTAAACCGAAGCTAGTGCTACTTGATGAGCCCACTTCATCCCTAGACATATCAACTCAGGCCCAAATACTCAACTTCCTTAGAGAAATGAAGGAAGTATTCAACTTATCCTACATAATAGTCACTCACGATATAAGTGTTGCAAGTTACTTAAGTGAAAGGCTTGCAGTAATGTCCCATGGAACTACTATAGAAGAAGGATCCGTGGACGAAGTGCTTAATGAGCCTCTTCACCCATACACTAGGGTACTCATTGAAGCATCTAAGCTTAAAGAAATTGAGGAATCCCTTGAGGAGGCATCAGCGGGTTGCCCATTCATTAATTTATGTACATTTAAGACTGATGTATGCTTTAAAAAACCCCCTCCACAAATAGCCATTGGTATGAGGAGAGTGAAGTGCTGGAGGTATAGCAGTAAGTGACAACCATCGTACTGATGGTCCTTGGAGTACTCGTAGAAAACTCTCATTACTTCATAAAACAATTGTTCAGCATTTCTAATGAAACCCTAATCCTCCACCTAGTATTGTCAAGGAAACCTAAGGGGATTGAATTAACACGCTTCAAAGACTTCCTTAAACGAGGCTTATTGAAGCTCCACGTGCTTAAAGACGGGGGCATTGAAGAAGCCATGGAGTTATTCGTAGACATAGACCCCAGTGTACTCATACTATTTCTAGCTAATAGCTATGGAGGCTTATTCACACCCTTAGCTAGATCTAAGAACATACCCATATACTCCTATGCACCCAACTGCTTTAACTATGTATGTGAAGGCTTTTATTCATCGAATATCGACATATTACTAAGTACGTTGAGGAGGGAGTTTAATTACGCCAAGCGCAGGAATCTCTGTATGGTATGGAACTGTTAAGGGAGCTGTTGGCAGTGAGCAAAGGATCTCGGACTTCATAAGGACCCTTATTGAACAAGGCTACAACCTGTATGAAGTAAGCCTCGACTATCCATGGCCATTTAGTGAGCGGGAATCATTTGAAGCACTTCTTAGCACACTTGTAGAAAACGGTGGCTTAATAGCTCTTCACGCTCCATGGAGGGATCTAGCGCTAGCTTCCCCAATAGAAGATGTTAGGAGGATTTCAGTAGATGTAGTGATTAAGAATCTAGATCTAGTGGTAAGTAGATATGATGTTAAGTACGTAGTCGTGCATTTACATAGCCAGACTTCAATGGGTAGAATATTAACTAAAGCTAATTGGGACAAAGTAGTTGAGTCAGCTGTAAAATCACTATATGAACTCAGTGAGTGGAGTAAAAACTGCGGGATCTCTATTTGCATAGAGAATATGCCTAGAGGAGCTTCATCATACTTAGAATTTCTATCTCAACTCTCTAACTCTATAAAGTGCCTTGTACTAGATGTAGGGCATTTCTATACATCTTACATAGATCTATATGAAGATCGCTATAGTGACTACTATAACGCCCTTATACATGCCTTAAGTACTTTCAATGAAAAAGCTAAGGTAGTGCATTTACACGACGTCATAGTGGTTGATTCAAAGCCGTTTAAAGATGTCATAGATCACGTAGTTCCAGGACAGGGATTTTTAGACTATAGGAAAGTACTTAAGGCTCTTTCAGTGTTTAAAGTAGAACACGTAATTGTTGAAGCATTCATTACTAATGATGGGAGACACGTTAAATTAAGCGATCTACCTAACTACTTGAGGGAGTACACTACTTGGGTGAAAGTATACCTCTAACTATAGGAATTGATGAAGCTGGAAGAGGCCCAGTAATAGGGGAAATGTTCATAGCTTTAGTGGCAATTCCCCTTGATAACTTAAAGTATTTAAAGGATCTTGGAGTAATGGATAGCAAACTCCTAACTCCTCAAATGCGCTCACAATTAGTTCCAAGCATAATAAAGCAATCCCTCACTACATTAATTATTAGCGCTTCTCCTATTGAAATAGATCTTTTGAACTTAAATGTACTAGAGTGGAAGAAGATCTTAGTGGGCATTACAGCATTAGCGATGGCTATTGATTCAAACTCAGTTAAAAGAATCGTCATAGATATGGTTAGAGGCTTTAGAGAAAACGTTGAGTACATAAAGAGGATCTATCCACATGCTGAAGTAATAGTTGAAGAGAGAGCTGACTACAAGTACATTGAGGTATCTGCAGCGAGCATTATAGCAAAATACTATAGGGATCTAGCTATATCTGGGCTAAGGAGAGCCTACGGCGACATAGGCAGCGGTTATCCTAGAGATCCAAAGACTATTAAATGGTTAAGGGAAGCGTATAAAACTTACGAAAACCCTCCTCAAATCATTAGGAGAAGCTGGAGCTCTCTAAAAGATATAGCTCCAAAGTGGTATTTAGCTAAAAAAGTCAGAGTCCGCGGTAAGCAGAGAAGTCTGTTGGAATTCATTCATTAACAATAAGTATTTAACTCAGCGAAAATTCATTAATGTACGTTAGGCTAAGTAGTTGGTCAGCTTAAGGCCTTGGTCTTAGCAGCTTCATTGAAGGCTTAGGAGAATTCATTATTAAACATTTAATAGTATCTATTGAGTCCACGCACTCCCTATATAAATTCATTGATGTTGCTTCCCCCTCAAGAACTTTATTAGCTATGGATGTTTTAAGAGCCATTAGTGCTTCAAATCTATCGTCTTGGTATACGTATTTCGTTAATAGAAGGAGTTCTCTAACTTCATTCAATATATTCTTAGTTAAACCACTTGAAGAAAGCCTAACTCTTACTCCATGCCTTACAGCTAGTTCATATACTGGGGCAAAGCCCCCTGCTTTAGACGCCATGGTCTTCGATGGAGATACCAATACTTCAATATTACTTGAATACCTTGAGATAATCTCCATCTCTCTAGAAGTTATGTAATTTGCGTATACTAACTTAAAAGGTCTTCCATTGAGTAGGCCTTTCTCATTTAAGAACTCTAGGGGCCACTGCCCAGTTTTTCTCCTAAAGAGTATTGGAGTGCTCTTAGTCAACGACAGCTTTAAGTACACTTCTCCTGCATTACTTATTAATTCAATTAACTCACTTGGTTCCACGAGGTCTAAGTCGATTGCTCTAGCTTTTGTCGACTTACTTGAGATGAGCTTTATGTAAATACGCCTACACTCTTTCGGTAAATCAATTAAGCTCCAATTAGCTGCATGCTCTAGTTCAACGGTAGCTTCAGTTACTCCATATGCAAATTCTTCGAGGCACACTATCTTAAGGAGCTTGACGTAATCATTGTTAGATAAGTTATCTGTAGTTAAGCCAAGTCTATTAGCTACATCACTTAAAGATATGTAGCTATCAGATAAGGATGGAGTTGCTACGAGCTTTTTATCAATTGCTCTGCCCTTGCTAATGCACTGTAGTCCAATGCACTCAATTACTCCACTGCTTATTACTATTCTTACTCCTCTAACAATGTTCTCTCCATTGAAAAGCGCAGCTACGTTAGTTAAAGTAGCTGTAATCGACTTCACATTATTCCACCACTTCAATACTATAGCTATAGAGTGCTTTGGAGATAACTTTTTACTCTTCTAATCTAATGCTAACTCTAGGTGGACTTGATTGAAACTAAAGTCTGCTGAAAGGCCTGAAAGCGAAGAGGGTCTTCAGTACCATTTGAGAGTTAAGCCAGGCGATGTATCTAAGTACGTTCTTCTTCCAGGGGATCCTGAGAGAGTTAAGAGAATAGCTAGCTTTTGGGATGATGCATGGCATGTTTCATCTCACAGAGAATTCACTACTTACACTGGGAAGTATAGAGGTGTCTTAATTAGCTCCACTAGCACTGGCATAGGGGCTCCTTCAACAGCTATAGCCATCGAGGAGTTGCTTAGAGTAGGAGCTGATACATTCATAAGAGTTGGTACAACAGGCTCTCTCCACAAGTGGATAGAGGTTGGGGACATAATTATATCCACTGGTGCAGTAAGGCTTGAAGGCACAAGCAAGCTCTATGTAATGCTTGAATACCCAGCTCTAGCTAGTTATGAAGTAGTCTTAGCCCTTATAGAGGCTGCTGAAAGCATTGGAGTGAAATACCATGTAGGGCTATCTGCATCAAGCGATTCATTTTACGTAGGGCAGGAGAGACCTGGCTTTGGAGGCTACATCCCCCCAGCATCGAGAGGGCTTATTGAGCATTTGAAGAGAGTTAATGTACTAAACTTTGAAATGGAGGCATCCCTAATATTCACTCTATCCAACTTATATGGCTTTAGATCTGGAATGGTCTGTGCAACAATAGCTAATAGGGATACAGGAGAAATCATTCCTGATGCAGGAGTTGATGAAGCCATAAGAGTAGCTAATGAAGCAGTAAAAATAATTAGTGAATGGGACTTAGTTAAAGAGAGGAAGAACAGAAAGCATGTTTACCCATCGCTACTCAAGGAGTGGCTTGTGGGAGGAGGCAAGTGAAGGAAGTTAAATATGCTCAAGTAGCTGTAGGCAATATAAATGTAGACATATACCTGTATTTAAGTAAGTATCCAAGTAGTGGTGACTCAACTATAGCTAATGAAGCCATACTGAGCCCAGGGGGCTCTGCATTAAACTATGCTACAGCTGTAGCAATCTATGGACATGTCTCTCATTTAGTTGGAGTAACTTCAGCTAGTCCATTCATGGACTACGTACTATCTGAAGTCGTAGATAAAGGAGTTGACGTAACCTACGTTAGGAGAATCGATGGATTGCCAGGCTTAGTTATAGCATTAGTTGTAGATGGTAAAGCTGAAAATACGCTGATTAGATATAGGGGAGTCAACACTTTTCTTACGCCTAACGATGTTCCAAAGGATCTATTGAGTAGCGTTAGCCTAATACACATAGCTGGAGCTGATCCAAATGTATCCCTAGAGATCCTTAGGAGATCTCTGAGCCTCGGAGTGCTTTCAACATACGATCCTGGAGTTGGATTAATGATTAACAGAGAGAAAGTCGTAGAGGCAGTTAAGTCATCTAACATAGTCTTCTTGAATAGAAGAGAGGCATTAGATTTAACTAAGGGGGATCCACAGAAGCTCATAGACATGGGTATTGAAGTAGTTGTTATAAAGAAGGGGGCAGCTGGAGCATATGCAATAACTAGCAGCGAAGTGTTTTACGCTATAGCTAAGCCTATTCATAGAGTAATTAATACTACTGGTGCTGGAGACGCTCTTGCAGCATTCTTCAACTCAGTTTTTCTAGAGAGTAAGGATGTTGGAAAAGCACTGCAGTATGGAGTTGCAGCTGCTTCACTAAAGACGTCGTGTACTTGGAGCATCATATGCTTTAACAAGAGCGCGCTCAATAGACAGTTAAGGGAGTCAATGGTTGAACACCTCCATGAACCGCCGAGCTGGGTATTGGAGGACTAGGTGATGTAATTGAATCCGTTGAATCCATATAGTTCAATAGTAGAAGAGCTTTCATTAAGAATTCATAGATCCTTATCCCTAAGAGGCTTAACTATAGAACTAAGTGAACTAATGAGTGAAGTAGTTGAGCCTCCAAGCAGAGAGATGGGCGATCTAGGGATAGCTCTACATAAGTATGCTAAAAGACTTAGTCTTGAGCCTGCTCAACTAGCTGAAGAGACTAAGGGCTTTTTAAATGACTTGCCTGGTTTATTAGGCGTTAAAGCTATTTCAGGCTATTTAAACGTAACTTATAGCCCAGAGTATATTGCTAAGGTAACTATAAGTTCCGTGAGAAGCGTTAAAAACTACGGCTACGTTCCAAGTGAGAAAACTCTTAAAGTAATTATTGAACATACCAGCGCCAATCCTATACATCCACTTCACATAGGACACGGCAGAAACGCCCTTCTTGGAGACACTCTGTATAGATTGCTATCAAATAGAGGGCACTTAGTTCAAAGAAGGTTCTACATAAATGATACTGGAAGACAAGTAGCGCTTCTAACCTTTGGGTATAAGTTAATAAATAGAAGACCCTCTGAAAATGTTAAGCCTGATGAGTGGCTAGGCAGGCTTTACGCACTTGTAAACCTACTCATTGAGTTAAGAGACATCAGGAATGAGCTAAATAAGTTAAGGAGCAGGCTTGAATCACGTGAGCTTAGTGAATTAGAGGAAGAGAAACATAGAGAGCTATTGAAGAAAGTTGATGAAGTTACAGCAAGCCTAGGTAAGTTATGGGAGGCTGATAAAGAACTCTTTGATGAAGTGAGCAGGGCTTTAATGGAGTATGAAGGTGATCCTGAGGAAGAGATCCTGAGAATAATGTCATCCTATGAGAGAGGAGAGGAGTGGGCTAAGAGCCTCGTTAGGGAAGTAGTTGATAGAGCTTTAGCCGGGATTCGCGAGACTTTAAGTAAGCTTGGAGTAGAATTCGATAAGTGGGATTATGAAAGCGATCTAGTTTGGAGTAGCTTAGTTAATGAAGTGGTCTCTAAGGCACTTAGCTCACCTCTCTACATTAGGCATAAGGGCGTCGATGCCCTTGATGTCCAAAGAATTGCTTCACAACAAGTCTTGAAGAAGCTCAACATAGATATAGGAGGCGAGATCCCTCCATTAATCATTAGGAGAAGCGATGGAACCATTCTGTATACGACTAAGGATATAGCATATAGCATCTATAAGTTTGCAGACTCAAATGCTGACTTAGTGATTAATGTTATTGGTGCTGAGCAAAAGCTTCCACAAGCACAGTTAAGGCTAGCTCTTCTAGCATTAGGTTATGTAAGAGAGGCTGAGAACCTGGTTACCTACATATATGAAATGGTTACGATACCTGGCTTAAAGATGAGCAGTAGGAGGTATCAAATAGTAACTCTAGACTGGCTCTTAGAAGAGCTCTACAGGAGGGCTAGGGATGAAGTTGACAGAAGGAGGCAAGACTTAAGTGAAAGCGATAGAGCTAAGATAGCCTGGACTATTGCTATTGCAGCAGCCAGATTCTCCATGGCTAGCTATGATCCCCTTAAACCACTGAACTTCAATCTCAATAAAGTTCTTGACTTAAGCGGTAATAGCGCTCCATATATATTGTACACTCATGCCCGTGCATCAAATATACTTAAGAAGGCTGGCGATATTGAATGGGATCTAATAGATTACAGCTATGCAAGGAATGAAGTAATTAAAGAACTCATCTGGCTAGTAATGAAGTATCCACAAGTAGTAGCAGAAGCAGCTGATAAGCTAAGCCCAGAAGTTCTCGGTAACTACATCGTAAGGATGGCTGATTGTTTTAATAAGTGGTATGAAAGTGAGCGCATAATAGATGAAGAAGATAAGCCATATAGGGCTCTTAAACTAGCAATAGTCTTCGGGGTAAAGAAATCTATAGCGCACGGCCTCACAATGTTTGGAGTAACGCCTCTAGATACTATTTAACCATTAAGGATCGATAACGTACGGCAGTATATATAAGTTCAGCATTCAGCAAAGGAGGATTATGCAGCAGAGTCGAGAGATGCTTTAAGAAGTTAAAGAAAATGCATTGACATATCGATTACCTTACCGTTGAGCCTAGTGCACTAATAGTGGGTTTTTTACGTCATACCTTGGTATGGATAGGAATTGTGAGCAACTCTTAGCCCCCGTTTTTATAAGAAAGGTTTAAACCAGTGGTAGGCTGAGCAATTTATAAGAGGTCGTTTCACTTACTTTACTGTAGTTTAAGTACAGTGCAAAACGCATAAGAACTTGGTGAACTATTACATAAGGAATCAATTAAAACTCTAAATGGCTTAGCTGCTAAATCACGGTGGCTTTACAGGTTTTAATGCATTTGCTTAACTAAAGCTTCTTAAACTCCTCCTTAAGCAACTCATACATTTCGACTAGAGCCATTGGAAGAGATTTATAGCCTGAAGTCACTGGCATAAAGTTGCTATCTCCAATCCATCGTGGAACTACGTGTACATGTATATGTCCTTCAACTCCAGCTCCAGCCGCTTTACCAATGTTTACCCCAATATTTACTCCATCTGGTTTTAAAGCCTTCTTTAATATACTGACGCAGAGCTTCACTAGCTTAGCTACTTCAATTAACTCTTCATCATCTAATTCATCTACGCTTGCTACATGCCTATATGGAGCTATCATTAAATGTCCGCAGTTATATGGATAAGCGTTTAGCACAGCATAAGCTCTACTACCTCTATAGAGTACGTAAGCAGCATCATCGCTTAATTGAGTTAATCTACAGAATAAGCACTCATGAATTATTCCTTCAGAGAACGATTTAATGTACTCGTGTCTCCATGGACTCCATAGTACTTTGTTCAACAGAGCGTTCAACTGAGCTCACCTTTCTTTAAATGAGTTGAAACTCCTCTTTAAGTACTAGTGTTTCACTAACTATTCATCCACCCATTTCAGGAGTTAAGAAGACTATCCTCGAGTTATCAGCCAACTTATAGTTCCAATCAATTACTGGAACTCCATTAACTAATATACTTAGGACTATCCTAGAGCTCAGCAAGCCCTCTCCCAACCTCTTATTAACATTATCCCTAATGTATATAACTAAGTCCTTTAGAGTAGCTTCATTATCTAAATCTATTGATAGAACTCTTTTATTTTCACCAACGATTTCTCCAGACCTATGTAGAAATACTACAGTTACTTTCAATCACTATACACCAAACTAATTATTTATAATATATAGAGTGCTCTCTGGTGTTAATAAGTAAATAGTTAGCTGGAGTAATTAAAGCTAGGTCTCTGGCTTACTAACATTGGGAGAGTTTGGAGTACTTGTGGATAACCTTCAATTTCTTTACTTATTGATTCATACAATTCACTTACTCTCATTACTCTTTGGTCATTAGTTCTTCTCTCTCTAACATTTACAGTCTTTGTTTCAAGCTCTCTCCTACCTATTACAGCTATGTATGGTATCCACTCTCGCCCTGCATCACGGATCTTTCTTCCAAGGGATTCATCTCTATCGTCTACATCCACCCTCAGTCCTCTTCCAGCTAGTTCCTGGGCTACGTCAATTGCATAGCTTAATACTTCCTTTGATACAGGAATCACTCTAACTTGTATTGGAGACATCCAGGTGGGTATGTATGGAGTCTCTCCACTTTTCTCAGCTTTAGCAGCAGTGTCGAGGACCATGTATATATATCTCTCAATAGATCCTATTAGTGCAGTATGTATTATTACTGGATGCCTCCTCCTCCCTACTTCATCGACATAAGTTATTCCAAACCTCTCTCCATTTCCAACGTCTATTTGAAATGTGGCTATCTCCCTAGGTCTACTAATGTTGTCTATTATGTGGTACTCCACGTTTAAGACCCAATAATATATGCCCTCAGGTATTAAACATAGCAGTACTGGTCTTTCCTCTCTCTCCACGAACTTAACTAAGCAATCAAAGTGTTCTTTAAAGAAGTCCTTAGTGACGTTATATAGCGCTACATACCTCCTACTCATTTTAGCGGCTTCTTCACGTATTTTACTCTGCACCTTAAGGGATTCTTCAACTGCTTGCTCAAGGTCCTTAGTCAATATATGGAGGTCAGGCATGTAAAACTTCCTAGTTCTAAAGCATAGATTTAACTCGCCGCGTTGCTCAAGTCTATAGCTATCGGCTACTTCAAATACTCCTAAAGGTAGGTTTCTATAACTAATGACCCAGTCCTTTATCATTGAAAACTGCTGATGGCAGGCTGCATAGCGGAGCACGTACTTCCTCCCATCTACATCAAGGCTGTAGAGCCTGTCGCCAAATAGCTTAGCGTGTTCATAGACTGGTTTAAGTGATAAGTCAAATGTATTAGTGCCCTTAACTCTTAGTATAGGTATTCCAAGGCTTCTCGCTACGATCCATGAATACTCCTCAACAGCCTCCATGATTGCTGCTGCATGGGGTCCATACCTCATGTGGCCATAGTCACTAAAGGACTCCCATTCAAAGCCATACTTCTTACAGTAGTCATTTACTCTATTCTCTCCACCTTCAAGCTCTCTTCCATAAACTTCCTTTTCAACCAACACTCTTAACTCGCCGTCTTTAGAGTAGTCGAATTCCTCTGGGCTAAATACTTCTCCAGTTGGAGTAAGTACTAAGTACTCCTTCCTTACTTCAGGCCTACGGACTTCTCCTACTTCAGAACTAATGGTTTTTGACAACTCGCTAAGCGGATGTCCATAGCACTCAAGTTGAAATGCCTTATACCAGCCGAATGGAGCTCTATGTACTCCTATTGATAGAGCTGATGAAAGCTCCTTGCTCATCAATTCAAGTACTTCAAGTGCTTTAAGAGGGGGAGCTAAGTTGCTCGATAAGTGAGCATATGGATAAACAACTACTTCAGTTGGCTTAACAATGTTTGCAACATCAGTTACTTCACTTACTGCTCTCTTAACTACACTTAAGTCATCTCCATCCTCAACTGTAGTAAAGACTACTAGAGCATTATTGAACTCTCCACTATCTACACTGGCCTCCTCAGCTTCTCTAAATGCTTTCTCAACGACTTTGTATGAAAACCTTCTTGCATGAATAAGCAGCAATCTCAATTCTGCAACCACCTGCTTCAAGCACTACTGTATTGGTGAGTATCTTTGCTCCTTCTCGCCTGCAAACTGTTGTATAGATTGTTGAAATAGCGGTGGAAGCGGTGGAGGTACGCCAAGGGTTTTACTAATAATTACTACGTCAGCTAGCACATTCATAAAGGCTGTTTGAATGAATTGCGCTGGAACTTTCTTTTCACTAATTACTTGGTTACACAACTTCCTGCCTTCATCACTCCTCGGGATGATCATTGTCTGCCCCTTCAAGCTTATGTGGACAACTGGTGGAGTAGTTGATATAGTTAGCGCAAAAGGAATTACAACTGCTTCATCCCTTCTATAGGGCTGTGAAGAAGGCATATGTAAGTTCACTTGGAACTGTATTTGTGGAGGCAGTGCTTCAGTCAACCTCTCTGCAGTAATGCTTAAAATGCTTGATAAAATTGTATACACATAGCGCACCTCTATTCAACACTCACTCTTAGAATCTCACTATTGTTAATATATTGTTTTGCGCCTCCTCATTGCTCGTAGCTCGACAACAATTAATTAAGTGAGCTGTAAGTAAATCTATTGAGGTAATTGAATTGAACATATTAGTTATATCAGACATACATGGGAATTCAACTGCATTGAAAACTATTCTTGAAAACTCTAGGGGGTGGAGTGATGTATGGGTTTTAGGCGACTTAGTGGACTATGGTCCTGAGCCCCACTTAGTTGTGGATTTAGTTAAGGATTTAAAGCCAAGCATTATAGTTATGGGAAACCACGACTATGCAGTAGCACACAACGTTGATTGCAGATGTGGAGAGGAAATACATGACCTCAGCGTTTACACTAGGCTAAACATATCCCTTAAGCTTATATCAAGGGAGCAGATTGATTGGTTGAAGAAATTGAGGATATCTGCTGAAGCTAATGTAGCTGGCAGAAGGACTTACATAGTGCATGGAAGTCCAAGAGATCCATTGTATGGCTATATGAAGCCTGATCTACCTCACGACGTCTTACTCAACATGCTTTCATTAAAGCAATCTAAATATAGTTTAAGCAGCAAGATCATAGATGCAGATGTAATTGTAGTTGGGCATACACATATACCTACTAAAATGATAGTACACAACACTGCTGTCTTAAACCCCGGGAGCGTTGGCCAGCCTAGAGACGGAGACCCTAGGGCATCCTATGGATTACTAGACCCTGATAGCTTTGAGTTTAAAGTTATTCGAGTTAAATATGACGTAGACAACGTTGTAAATAAGCTTAAGCGCCTTAACTTAGAATGGAAGTACATGACATGGCTTGAGAGAATACTTAGGCAAGGAAGTACGTAGATAGGCTAATAAATCCTCTGCATTTCCTATAACATTAAAAGTGTAGTGCATGCTCCTACTGCATTAGGAAGCAGGGGAGCTCTGTTCATTAGCGCTTTTTAGTTTAATAAAATTACAGTAACCTGTAGAAGAGATTATACAGTAGATGGTATTTATGAGTGGCGATAGCGGAGTCGGCATTGAAGAAGGGCACTTAGCCTATAAAACCAAGATCTATAATTACGATGTCACTGTTATTCATGCTAAATGCCCTGTTTCCAAGTATTTTATAAGTATTGAAGCTAAGTCTCAAGAAGTGCTTGGAGACGCTATTAAGGGTCTTACGTATATAGTGCCTATACAAAATATAGCATTTAATGAAGAAATGAATTGTGCAACGCTTAGGTTATTCAATAGATTAATAGGCATCTATAGTGATGGAAGGATATCCTTCTGCGCAGAGAACCTTAATGATGCTGCAGAAGTCCTTAGAGGAATTGATGAAGTGCTGCGTGAAGCTAGAGAATATGTAAAGCTCTATGGCATTCCAAGCAGTGATGACATAAAGAGACTCCTCAAGCTTAACGCTATAGAGCTATACAAACATCTCCCAAAGACCAACTGTAGAAATTGTGGTGAAGCAACATGTCTTGCTTTCGCAGTCAAAGTGCTTTCAGGCAATAGGAAGCTTAAGGAATGCCCGTTATTATTAAGAAAAGATTTTGAGGAAATAGAAAGGACTTACGGGACTATAGCATTAATAGCCCTTGGAATAGCTTAACTCCATCCTAACCACAAAGCAGTCCCCCTAGGAGTCGCTCATAGGTTCTAACAGCTATAGTCATATTTTAAGGGAACATATACTCTAATAACACACGAGTATTAATGTAAATCACTGAGGAGAGGCAGATAGAATCACTATAATGAGCTAAGTGAAGGGCGTTGGGAGAATCAATGGATATTCTAAAAAGCTTTAAGCGCTAACAGCTCTTTATAAGGAGCCCATTGAGTTGAGGCATAGGTAGGCTCGTTGCCGCATGCTCTAGGCTCAGAAAGAGGGCTGTAGAGAGTAAATTCTCTAAGTTGTCTATAGCATTAATCGCTATAGGAAGCTATGTTTACGGCATGATCCACTATCCTCTCGATATGTCTTAAAACCAATACTCTAGCTACTGCAAAGCTCGGCAAAACATCTTCTTTCCCCATCTCCTTGAGGCAACTTAAATACAAGTCATCTACTACTTCGTCTATTTCTTGGACTTGTTTAAGACACTGTCTGCATTCTTCAAATAATGCATGATAAGCGCTTTCGCATGCCTTATTAGCTAGTTCTAGTGGTTTTCTTAAATCTTTTAAGGACTCGTCGCTAAGCCTCTTCACGTATCTATCAACAAGTACTATTTCCCTACAATACCTGCCTATTCTGTATACATCATAGAGTACGTCGAGGAATGCTTGAACTTTCCTGAAGTCCCTGCCTAATGGTTGATACCTGATTATGTAGATCAGTATGGCCTCGGCGATCTCCCTCTTCAATATGTCCAGCAGCACAACATTTTCCTCTATTTCAACGTTGAGCCTTTCGCGAGGCTCGCTACTTTCTACTTCGGTTAATTCCCTCGTTTTACTGAGGATTCTAAGAGTTATTAAGTATGCCTCCTTCAGCTTATCCTCTATTCTTTGAAGCGTTTCTAGACTCGAGGCACTCATATCAAATAGCGCCCCTTAAGAACTTGTTAGTTATATCGTTCTTAGGATTCATGAAAACTTCTTTAGCAGGACCTTCTTCAACTATAATACCGTCGTAGAGTAGAGCCACGTGATCGGCTACTCTCACTGCTTGATGAGGCATGTGCGTCACCATGACTATGGTTAGTTCTTCCCTCAACTCCCTTAGTGATTCCTCTATCTTAAATGTATTCGACGGATCTATATTAGCCGTTGGTTCGTCAAGTAGCAGTATCTCAGGTTTAGCAGCCAAAGCTCTGGCTAGACAGAGTCTCTGTCTTTGACCTCCACTTAGGGAGTGTGGATAGTCTCTAAGTCTATTTTTAACTTCATCCCATAGCATAACCTTCTCTAAAGCCCATTTAACGACTTCATAGAGTTCCTGCTTATTCCTTGCAATGCCGTTGAGTTTAGCTGGGAGAGCAACATTATCGAAGATAGTCATGTGTGGAAAGGGATTAGGTTCCTGAGAAACCAATACAACCTTCCTCCTGAGTTCACATGGATCGATCGTAAATACATCGCGTCCCAATACTACTACGGAACCCTCCACGTTGATGCCGTCGATGAAGTCAGTTAATCTATTTAGCGTTCTAAGGAGAGTTGACTTCCCTGAGCCGCTGGGCCCCATGATGACTAGAATTGTATTTCTGCGCACCTTGAGGTCTACGCCGCGTAGTACATCGAGTCCTCTAACCCTAACTCTAAGGTTACTCACTTCTATAGCATACGCACTCATAACTTAACACCTTTAAGCAGGCTTCTTGCAAGCGAAAAGAGGACTAGGTAAATGATTATGAGGAGAAGTGTTGCCCCCCAGGCAACTTTGTGGAAGACTTCGTAAGGTGAAAGAGCGTAGATGAATACTAGAATGGGTAAGGCGTTACTTGGCTGTAGGAATCCTGCGAATACGGAGTTCATTAAGAAGCCCATTGTGAACAGCAATGGTGCTGTTTCGCCAAAGGCTTTTATGTACGACATCAAGATCCCTGTAAGGATGTACTTCTTGGAGACACCTACGTAAACGTACCTCAAAGCCTTGAATCTACTCATACCTAAAGACATGGCTGCTTCACGCAGAGACTCAGGTATAGATTTCATGGCTGACGTAAAGTATACGTAGGCATACGGCAAAGCGACTATGGCTAGTGAAAGTGAGCCTGCGAAAAGGGATTGAGTACCCATCCTCATGACGACTGTAGAGTAGACAAACATGGAGACTATGATGGATGGTATTCCAGAAAAAGACCTCACGACTACCTCAGAGATCTTGCTGAAAGAACTATTCTTGAACTCAGTTACGAAAAAAGCTACTAAGAAAGCTATAGGGCCTGAGATTGCTATTGCTAAAGTTGATGCAAGCACAGAGCCCAAAAGAGCAGGTGCTACTCCACCAATGCTAGAACTCAAGGGTGTAGGAGGCAACTCAGTGATGAAGCTTAACCCAGCATCAAGCAGTACTTTACCTCCTTCAACTATCACCATATAAAGCATCGAGAACAGTGGGATCACTGCTAACACTGAAACAAAGATCGCTAGGGATAACATCAAATAATTCTTAAGTTTCCTTATAAAGTAGCTTCTAAACACGTACCCTCTCCCTCCATGCGTAAAGCATCTTAATTCCAACATAGCTAATTACTGAACTCGCTATGAGTAGTAAGAAACCACCGGCGAATAAAGTTGGTAAGGCGTACATATAGAGTCCAGCGCTCTCAAATTGACTGGCTATTAATGAGGGAATAGTATGTGTTGGATTGAAGACGCATAAAGTGAACCTCATGGTATTCCCTATTGTTAAAGCAACTATAGTTGTCTCACCAAGTGCTCTACTAAAACCCAGTAGGGATGATGCAATTACGTATGGTTTAAGTAATCCAAACAACAACTTGAATGCTTCGTACTTAGTAGCCCCTAAGCAAAGTATTCCCTCCTTGTACTTACTCGGTATCATGTTATACCCCTCTATGAGAAGGGCAGTAACATATGGAGTTGTTGCAACAGCTAAAACTAAGCTAGCTGTTAGCACGGAATAGCCAGTTATAGGTCTACAGGAGAAAATAGGTATAAACCCTAAGTACTGATGCAGTGGCTTCATTACATAGTCCCTTAGGTAAGGAGCTAGTACAACAGCACCCCACAGGCCGTAGACCACTGTAGGCAGACCTCCCATGATCTCTATAATGACACGCAGAAACCCCCCAATGCGTCTAGGCAGTATTTCAGTAATACTGAATGTAAGCGCTACTGAGAGCGGGAGTATGATCAGCGTTGCTAAAGTAGATGCATAAAGGGAGCCAATAAAGGGGGCGGCTAACCCATATGCTTCCAAGTGGGGATCATCGGCAGGCCTCCAAATACTTGTGATAAGTAAATCGCTGCCAAACTGCATGAAGGAGGGTAGTGCTTGATAAGCAGTGAAGAGCCCTATCGTTAAGAAAAAACCAAGGATTCCCACCACTAACGGTAGGATAGAATAGAAGGTTACTTTATCTGACTTAGAGAAAAAAATCACCTTGCTGCACCCGATTATGATTCCCCTACTTCAAGGAGATCCACTGCTTTTAGATTTATCTCCCTAACTTCCTTAGGTATTGGTAGATACCCAGGCACCATGCGTTCTTGACCCTCTGTATTAATCCACTTAATGAATTCCCTTAATGCCTCCACAACGTTTTTATCTGGATATGCCCTATAAATGAAGATGTAGGAGAAGGACACTATAGGGTATGAATCCTTCCCAGGTGGATTGAGCATTCGTGCCAAGACATCACTCCAGTCATCTAATGGTGACTGAGGCAGGAGTAAGGCAGAGTTTCTAACAGCATTGAGGATTGTTTGGTTCGTTGGCTTAACGCACATACCTTCCGAATTCCTTATAGCTGCTGTAGGTAGTCCTTGTGTTATTGCGTAACTCAACTCAACATAACCCAGTGAGTAAGGCGTTGTTTTAACTGCTTGAGTTACGCCCTCGTTTCCTTTCCCACCAATACCTCTGCCAGTTGCATCAACAGGCCAATCAATAGTAAACCCCACTAGGTTGCTAGTCCATATCCCAGGCGATGCTTTATTCAGATATGTAGTGAATACCGCTGTAGTGCCACTTGAATCAGATCTATGGACAGCTACTATTTCTCGGTGGGGCAGTATTCCACTTAAACCTGGATTAAGATCCAATATTCGCTGATCATCCCAATAAGTAACTTCACCTTTATAAATTAAGGCTATGAGATCGCTGCTTAAGCAAATACTTCTATCACTCGGTAATTCTGGGACGTTGTATATTATTGCAATGGAGCCAACGACTATGGGCAGCTGCATGACTTTACCTACATACCGCATGTACTGCTCTTTAGTTAAGGGCGGGTCACTTCCAGCAAAGTGGACGACTTTATTGAAGAACATGTCTCTACCAGCGCCACTGCCTACACTTTGATACTCCACCTTAAGTCCCTTACTTTCAGCGAGAATTCGAGACCACTCAATCATCTGAGGAGCTAGGAAAGAAGCGCCAGCGCCAGATAGAGTAACATCACTCCAAGGTGGTGTTATTGTAGGCGTAACAGTAGGAGTAGTTGTGTAAGTTTCCGTAGGCTGCATTAAGTTAAGTGCTTGGAAGTAAATGAGGACTGAGGAAGTCGTAATTATTAAGGCCAGTATCAGTAAGACGAAGGCTTTACTCACTCTCCAATTTTTACCATACATATTATACATATCATGCACCAGTTCTTAAATAAACTCCTCTCTTTATATTCCTTAGATATAGAAACTATATTAAACATAGGGAGTGTGTAGAAATATATAGTACTTTAGTAATATATATAGCTGTGATCTCGAATGAAATATAGGAGAAAGATACAGATCGTTGGTGGTTCCACTTACACAGTCTCACTGCCTAAAGAATGGGTAAAGAGTCTGAATCTACGTCATGGATCTGAGGTATTGCTTGAAATAATGCCTGACTTATCGCTCAAGTTATATGTAGGAGATGAGAGGCGTCTTGAACTCCAGCTGGAGGAGGAACTCATAGTTAATAGAGATATCGTTGAGATATCGTCCATTAAGTTAATAGCGTCTTACGTGGCAGGATACGATAGGATAATAATTACCTGTAGTGATTGCTCTACCGTTGATCTAGAGGAATTTGTTAAATTAGCTATTGAGAAGACAATAGGTCTAGAGGTTGTGGAGAAAGATAGAAACATAGTAGTATTTCAGTGCTTAGCTAATATCTCTACTCTCTCATTCCCAGAAGTACTAAAGATGATTACTAAGCTCATTTCAAAATCATTCGAGGACATTGAGAAGTTCTTAAATGGAGATAAAACTGTTGAAATTCGCGAAGTCCTGAATAGGGACAACTTAATAGACAAGTTCTACTTATATGGCTTAAGGCAGTTGAATCAAGTTCTTCTCGGTAAGATTAATTACACTTCAATAGGATTAAAGTCTATGGCTCATGTAATGTACTTAGCTATGATGCTTAAACTCCTAGAGAGAACAGCTGATCACTTATCCGACTTAGGTGAAGACTTAGCGAAATTCAACATAAATGCGCCAGAGATACGTCGCAAATTAATTAATTACGTAACACTACTGCGAAATGCATATACTAAAATAATTAACTACTTATTATTTAGGCAAAAATTAGATGAGCTGGACTCGCTGAACTACTTAGTGAATGAACTAAAAGAGCTTGAGTCAGGAGTAATTAAAGACTTAGTGTTATTAGAGCGTGAAATTAAAGTACACTTAATAAGAATTGTTGCCTACTTGAGAGATCTCATAGAGTTGTTAATAGACACCTACGAGCTAGATAAACTGATCATGGAGTCCTAGTGCTTAAATAACTAAGAACACTGCTTGTTCACAGCATTCATTATTGAGATCGTACTATGAATCCCCCTCAATACCCTGGGAACCGAGTCTTCAGCAGTGAAGCCATCGATGGAATTTAAACTCACACCTACTGGCTCTATCAATGGGCCTAAAATTGTAGGGAAATAAGGAATCCCTAAGAGTGGTACATAATGAGCGACCGAGGATTTATGGAGTGGACTATTATAATGTCTCCCACAGCATATCTCTAGGTTATCGCGCACTGGATATACCTTATTGTAGTAATATTATCCTATTAGGGAAAGAACAGGGGTTCACGTAGATACCGCATGGCAATGCCTCACCGATTTTTCAGCAAAGTGTTTTAAAGAAGAGTGCGGCGGCCGGGATTTGAACCCGGGATCTCCGGCGTGGCAGGCCGGCGTCCTAGTCCAGGCTAGACGACCGCCGCTCAATTATTTTAACTGCGTTGATTGGATTAAAATACTTTAATTAAGACTTCTGTAAGTAAATTATTTTTAGGTGTAGTTAAGTGTGGCTTTAGTAGTGAGCCGCCGTAGTATAGCCCGGTCAAGTATGCGGGCCTTTCGAGCCCGTGACCCGGGTTCAAATCCCGGCGGCGGCAGATTCTCTCTACTGCTTGAATGGGGTAGAAGTGTTTGGAGCTAGCTAAGTTAATTGATGAATTGCTCGCCTCACTAAGGAGTAAAGTCTTAGTAATTAATGGTAGAGTTAGGTTCATTGAGGAAGCTCACGAAGACTTACTTGAGGAATTGAAGAAGGCTACAGTTAGTGCCTTCATTAGTTCAGAGAGTCTTAGGGAGGCACAGGTGTGGATTAAAGTACTACAGGAGTCTCTTAACAAAGCCTGTGAATCCATTAACGCTCTAGGGTGGACTATCTCTAAGGAGCTTAAGAGCTTCATAAAAGATCCTCAGATGCATTTAGAGAAGAAGCTATTCCTATATTCATTCAACTTACTTAGAGACAGAATTACAGTTAATGAATACTTAGAGAAATCAAGGGCTGCATTAACTACAAGCCTTAAGACAAATATGAGGAGCATATATCAGACCTGGGTATTTGCAACAATACTAGACTACGTAGGACGTCTTGAGGGAAGACTCGTTTACCCAGAGCATGGATACATACCCCTTGAGAGAAGCGGTAAGCAGAGAGCTGGATCAATACCTCCAAATGCAGTAGTTAGAATACCTGGAAGAGGGGAAGTAAGCTTCTTCATAGAGGCTCCAAGGCCCATAGGGTGGGAGGATACAAGAGATCTCAGGAGCGTCTGGAAGCTATACATAAGCTTAAGGCCTGATATAATGGCATACTCAGGCAGAGTACTAAACATAGTTAAATTAGACAATCCAGATGCACCTATACTGAGGCCAAACATGATAATTGAATGCAAGGAGCTAAGCGACTGGTTTAACAAGGCAAGGGAACTTAAGGGCCCTGTAGCAAAGCCATTGACTGCAGAGGAATGGATGTCTAAGTGGATCAACGGTCTCTGGACAGGTTTAGCAGACGCCTTAGGAGTAGGTGAAAAAGCTATCAGCGAGTTCATTGAAGGCAGAAGGAGAGGACTTAGAGTAACTGAACCTAGACTAATAGCTCTGTATAAACAAGTGTATAAACCAAATGGATTCACACTAGTATCACTGCCAAGAATTCCAGAGCACTTAAATAAAGACCTTGAGTCGTGGGGCGTAAAGGTAATTGACGGAGTCTCAATGGGGTGCAACAGCTGTCTAGAGGAATTAGTAAAAGAGTTAATTGCTCTAGCTAAGTACAGTGGCTCAATGGATGTAGTTGAAGAGTTAAGATCTGTATTAAAGTCGAGGGGAGTTGAAGTAAGTAGAACTAGGCTTGAGGAAGCACTGCTATCTCTAGCTATTGATAGAATAGAGGATCTAGTTTCAAGAATCGCTTAATGAAACACCGATCCTGAGGTTAGCGATAGATGCTGTAACAGTACTGCAGCTTGAGCTACTGGAGGAAGCTTAGGTGGAATTTCCCTAAACCACACAGGCTTACCATATTGTGCTTCACTTCTAGTGAAGTCCTCGTCCCCTCCATGGAATACTACTGCTATAGCATGCTCTAGATGTAGGTTTCTAACCTCTAGTAGCAAACCCTTCTCACTTACTAAGAATACTTCATTTAAGCCAATGACTTCAGCTAAATCCTTTATATCTGGAAGCACTAGGAGGGGTTTACTGTTCTTATACGCTATCTTATGGGCTTCAGGAACACCTACTTGAGCAGCTGCTCCAACAGGCTTAATTACTACGGGAACTCCAATTCCATATGCATAGACAGTCTTAATGAAGTCAAGGAGCCTTTGGACACTGCTCACGCTATATATAGCTAGCACTAGCTTAGTCAACTTCGCCTCCCCTAAGCTTTTCAGCAATGCACTCAGCTATAGCTTTAGCTAGAGGTGGAGGGACGGCTTCCCCAACCATATCGTACTCCACTTCCCTTCCACCAATGAATATGAATGAATCGGGGAACCCCATTAACCTAGCTTGCTCTCTCACTGTAAGCAATCTATTTTCAAAGGGGTGAATAAACCTCGAAGAGCCTTGAACTGTTGGAGCAATTTTATTTGGATGAAGTCTGACGTAGTTTGGGTACTTAGTTGAAGAGCCATCATAGTAGATCAGCGCTTTTCCCCAACGGAGGAGAGCTACTTTCTTCAACCTCTCCTCTGATAGAGGTGAGTGCTCGTGGTTTGGTGGATAGCTAGCACCTGGTTCAGGTAGGTCACTTAGTGCTTCAGCTACTGTAACTCTTCTATTGATCTTCTTAGGCTTTATTTCAACGTTTGATATGAAGACCCTCAGCCTATGGCTTGGCACACCATAGTCTTCTGCAAGCAATAAATTAAAGAATATTCTTGAGTAACCAGCTCTATAGAACTCCTTTATTAAGGCCTTCTTTAACTCACCATCCATGATGGCTGGCACATTCTCCATAACGAAGACCCTGGGCCTTATTTCAGCAACATACTTTATGAAGTATAGAGTGAGCAGTCCTAAGGGGTCTTTATATAATCTATCAAGAGGCTCCCTCTCTCTCCTAGGATTCGAGCCAGTGAAAGCTTCACATGGAGGCCCCCCTATAACTACATCTATCTCTCCACCAACTAAGTCGAGCAGCGCTCTTGGTCTTAAGTCCTTTATATCTTCTGTTATCACTATTGCCTCAGGGAAGTTGGCCTTATAGGTCTTTGCAACGCTAGGCATATTGTCAAGACCTACTTCTACCTTATATAAGCCACCCTGGCTAAAGCCTAAGGAGAATCCTCCTGCTCCACAGAATAGATCTACCACTCTATATATAGGCTTCAACTCATTCTCCTTTCAAGAAGGCTTCAACATTTTCAATGTTTTTCTTCAAGAACTCAACTGCTTTAACTCCATTATACTCCTCTAACACCATTCCACACCTAGGGCATGTGAACTCGTACTCTATTGCTTCATCGATAGTATACTTACTTCCATCGTGTTGACAGTAATAGAATTGTACATTAGATTCAGCCTCCATTTTTGCCTTAAGCTTTTCAAGTACTTTCTCGAGCCTAACCTTAATTACGTGCTCTAAGTTCTCTACATCTATATACCATCCCTGCCTTTCCCTATCTCTATTAGCTACTCTTCTAAATGAAATTAATCCATGCTCTGATAGTACTTGAAGTACTTTCCTAACGTCATTTGATCTAGCGTTTAAGCTCCTACTTATCACCTCCTCTGGGACGAGGGGGCCGTTGTCGACTAAGTAGTCTATTACTTGGCTAGCTATTTCTCCAAAGCCTTGGTGGTACATGTCTAGCATTTTAACAGCAAACATCTTTAGTTTTCTAGCTCCATCAATTGTTCTCTTTGGCAACTCTAACCACCTTTTTACCCCTATGTGAAGGCTCTATTACTAGCTCCGCTCCCTTAAAAGTACTATATAGCTCAGAGCCCATATAATATCTATCGAGGAATATTGCTAGAGCTGCTACTTCAGAGTGAGGTTGATTGCCTATGGCGACATTGTAGTCAGACTCTGTGTAGAAGAATGGAGGGACTTTTTCAGCGCCCACTATTATTAAGATGTCTTTACTTAAGGACCTCAGTTCGCTAATGATTTCATCTATGTGGACACCATACATAGTTAAATGAACTACTACTCCACCCCTCTTCCTCCATTCAATAACATACTTCCTTGAATCAACCCCCTGCTCTACGTGCATCACTCCACCCCAAGTCTTAAGCACCTTGCTCAACGACTCTACGACCCTTTGATCAACTACATCGCCTAATACGAATCCATGGGCTCCAAAAGCTCTTGCAACAAGAGCTACGTGAGTAGTAATTCTCCTATCCCTGCCGGGCCTATGGCCTATTCTTAGAACATAGATTTTAGATGCATGTCCACGGAGCTCCACGATGTTCACTTCCTCTTAAAATAAACGTTCTCGATGTACACACTACTTTGGAAGAACTTCAATGACTTTCTCCACTAGTCTCCCAATGTTTAATCCCTTTGCTGCCGATATGGGAACTACATTGTTTAAATCTAGCTTAAGCTTACTGCCTAAGAATTCCAGTATTTCATTAACTCTATTGCTAGTAACTAGATCTATCTTATTTAGGGCTATGACTGCTCGCTTTCCATGAGCTCCTATAGACTCAAGGAGGTTGTTCGTTGAAGTTATTGAGGCTTCTACTTCACTCAACCTCTTGGATGCATCAACAGTCACTATTATTGCATCAGAGTAAACTATTTCCTCTAAAGTAGCATAGAATGCTTCTATAAGTTGCGGAGGAAGATCTCTGATAAATCCCACTGTATCTATGAAAACTAGTTTAACTCCATTGTAGCAAGCTGAAGAGGCTTTTGGATTAAGAGTTGTAAACGGCTCAGGACCCACTGGCTTATAGTTCTTAGTTATGTAATTAAATAACGTTGTCTTACCTGCACAAGTATATCCAACTATGGCTACATGTGGATACCCAAGCTTCTCCCTATTCCTCCTCCTGATTTCACGCAGCTTCCTTAAATGCTCTATTTCCCTCCTAAGCCTTGCAACCCTCCTTACAGCCATAGTGTAGTACTTCTCGTAGCCATACTCCCCGCCCCCTAGATATCCATGGAGCTCCCCCATCTTGGCTCTTCTCACAGCCTCTTTAATTATCGATAGTTCATAGCGGAGTTTAGCTAACTCTATCTGTATCTGTGCCTCCCTACTGCCGGCGTGTTGAACGAATATTTCAAGTATTATGTGCATTCTATCTAATACATTTGCTCTAAGTTCCTTAAGCAAGTTGAAGTACTGCCTAGGCTTTAGTAAATCCATTACTACTAGTTCTCTCGCCCCGCTCTCCTTAAGCTTCTTAACAACATCCCTAGACAAGTAGGTCTTCGAGTTCCCTCCCTTTACGACAATTACATCTATATCGCTGTGATTATATATGGCTTTAACTAAGCTCACTTCTTCATCCATGAAGTTACTGTACTTCTTTGGAATAGCTACAACTACTTTGCTCAACGCATGATCCTCCGTAAGTATTTACTTCTTGTCTTTCACCTTTATTAGGTCTCCTATAGTGAAATAGTTATCCCCTCCTTCACTATAACCAGCCGGCTTTAGTTCATCAACTATGGGCTGTAGCAGAGTTATCTTGAGAACTCTCTCGAGTCTTTGAGCTAGACTTATTGATGGAACGAGTTTACCTGACTCAATTCTCTTAATCACTGACTCACTCTCCCTGACTTTCTCTGCTAGAGCTTTAATGCTCCACCCAAACTTCTCTCTAGCCTCCTTTACCCTCTTAGCGTAATCTGGAACTACTTCATAGTCTTCTTCAATTACTCTCCTGGCAATACCTCTCTTAGGCTCTCTCTTCACTGCTTCTTGAAGCACAGGTTGCTTTAAATGTTTAGTAAATACATTAGCTCTCCTACCTCTAACTACAACCTTGATGTAGCACTCAGGGCATAGCATTAGCTCAACTCCTTCAACAAATGCCTTCCTACAGTCCCTATCATTCTCCACTCTCTTTCCACAGACTTCGCAATAGCATGGCAAGCCTACCGCCTGAGTAGATATATTGTGGTAGAGCTATTTTAGGCCTAATTTAATTCAATACTTATGCTAGGTGCATGTGCTTTGAGCGTTGAACCCAGCGAAAAAGTTGAAGCAAAGTTAAGCCTAGAAGATTACGTTAAAGTCCTTGAGGCTAAGCTAGAACAACTCGTCTTCGAAAATAAATCTCTTGAGTATAAGTACAACAAGTTGCTTATGGATGTTGAGAAGCTTCAAAGACAAGTAGAGTACTATAAGAGCCAGATTGAGAAATTAATTACTCCACCACTCATAGAGGCTACAGTAATAGATGTACTTAAAGATGGAAGAGTTGTTGTAAGGAGTTCCACTGGCCCCAATCTCGTTGTACAAGCGCTGGACTCAATAGATCTATCGCTCCTAAGGCCTGGAGCTAGAGTAGCGTTAAATCAAAGAGGATCAGCAATAGTTGAAGCACTGCCTGAATCAGAGGATCCACTAGTTAAAAGCATGGAGGTTATAGAGAGGCCTAGTGTTAAGTATAGTGATGTAGGTGGTTTAAGTGAGCAAATAATGGAGCTAAGAGAGGTAATTGAGCTACCATTGAAGAAACCAGACTTATTTAAAGAGATCGGGGTGGAACCTCCTAAAGGCATACTACTTTACGGACCCCCAGGCTGTGGAAAGACTCTCTTAGCAAAGGCTGTTGCCAGTGAAGCTGAAGCAGCATTCATAAGCATTGTTGGAAGCGAACTTGTTCAAAAGTTCATTGGGGAAGGAGCTAGGATCGTTAGAGAGCTATTTCAATTAGCTAGAAGAAAAGCCCCAGCAATAGTCTTCATAGATGAAGTGGATTCAATAGCTTCAAGGAGAATAGACATAGGGACTAGTGGTGAAAGAGAAGTGCAAAGGACCCTAATGCAATTACTGGCTGAAATAGATGGCTTCAAGCCCCTTGATGGAGTTAAAATAATTGCAGCGACTAATAGAGTTGACATACTTGATCCAGCGATATTAAGGCCCGGAAGGCTTGATAGGTTAATAGAAATACCTCCCCCAAACCCCAGTGGAAGAGTAGAAATATTCAAGATACACACTAAGAGAATGAAGCTTGCAGACGACGTAGATTTAGGAGAACTAGCTAAAGTCACTGAAGGGTTATGTGGAGCTGAAATAAAGGCTATATGTACTGAGGCAGGGTACTTTGCAATAAGGAGTGGAAGAAGCGTTGTCTCAATGAGTGATTTCATTAATGCAGTGAAAAAGACCTTGGCTAAGAGAGATGTAAGGGGGAGGCCTAAGGAGATAGAACAAAGCTTGTTAAACGTTTACCAATAGTCAAGCAATTAGAGCTATTTTACCTCCTCACTTAAAGGACTGGGCCCCCATGTCTATTGATATATCGATACTGAGGCTTCCAGTTGCCCAGCCCTCAGTAGATCCCCCAGTTTAACTGAAAAGCCTACTAACAGTCATTTAATGGAATTGCAATGAATATTCGTAGATCCCACTAATGCCCAACTCTTTCCATAGATCTCTATTGCCAGTTTATTAAAAGAGCTAGTCTGCACTAGACTCAGATTCTTCCTCAGCTAATTCTTCAAGAAGTATTTCATAGTATTCTTGAAGCATTTCTCGTTCCTCAGGAGTTATTCCTCCACGAGCTGCTTGAGAGGCTTTAGCAGTTACAACTTTTTTCTCACTGCTGACTTCATAGCTTAACTTATACTTGTTTTTATCCTCCACTTCTAACCTCATTTTATAGCCGCACTTCATGCAGACTAAGTACTTCTTTTCATCTTCTTCTCTTGGAAGCATTATTCCCCCGCACTTAGGGCAAAACTTCACTTCTACTTACCTCCTTAAGCTAGTGTTCTGGAGTGATATGTACTCCCTAATAATGTTTTCCCTCGGCATATAGAGAGTAATTATTTTTAAACCCAGGAGATTCAGAGATGTAGTGAATGACTATAGGTGAGTAAACATGGTATTACGATATGAGGAAGAAGAGTGGTGGGAGGAAGAGGAGGAAGAGGAGTGGTGGGAAGAAGAGGAAGAATGGTAGTACTATAGCTCCTGTAGGTACACCTTATTGATAGCTGTCAGAAGGTTTTTTATAAGAACAGCGCGTTCCTCCAGAGACAGTTCTTCACGCTTCCTATATTGGCAGACTGCATACTTTGAGCATATATCGAGAACTCTACTGCTTACTTCAGCGTAAGAGTCTTGGCTCGTGATTATAATTAAGCTAACTTCACTGCTTAAGTGAGAAGTTAAAAGATCTATGACTTCATTTATTTGCTTTTTTGCGTAAAGTATTTTGAGGAGGAGTAATGCTGGATTACGTATCTTCTTTACATGCTTCCGCCTCCTTAATGCATAGAGACTAGCTACAATAACTGCCTCTAATGGTGGCGTAAGGCTTTGCGGAACTAATGCCACTATAGTTGAGTCAGTAACCAAGCTATTTACTTCATTGAGTAACTCACTGAATACAGCATTGGGGAATAGTTTGCACGACATTATTGAAACAACTATTCTTTCTTCATTTAAGTTAATGAGTGCAGTGCCTGCATTTAGTGAAGAGGAAGCAAGTTTAGGTAAGCTATGCATTAGAGTTCGCCAAAATGCTTACTCCTCTACTTGCATAACTACAGATCTCTTAGATAATTTAGCTAGCCTAGCTATATAGCCAGCCACCTTATTTCTAACTCTCTTTGAGTATGAATCCATTATTTCCTTTAGTACTTCTTTATTATGTTGAAAGTCTTCACTAAATACTTCAGGGTGCTTTGCAAATAAATCCTTCGCAGTTTTCTTAATTAGCTTTGTCCTAACTTTACCCATTTAGACACCCTCAATGCTTTAACAGTGCTTAATGTGTATTACATCATTGGCCTCCTTTAAAGCTTTATGTTCTAAAGCAATTTATATGAGGGATCGTCGTTAAGATGCTTTATTTTAATGAAAATTTATATAGAACCCCTTCTATGGAGAGTTATGTGGTGAAGTATTTACACAGGGTGTTCCATATGGCGGCCGCTGTTGGAGCTACAGGAGCTACAACTGAGCCTACAGGCATACCTGTATTGATATTAAAGGAGGGTACTCAGAGAACTGCTGGTAGAGATGCATTAAGGAATAACATAATGGCTGTAAAAGCTATTGCAGAGACTCTTAGGACTACTTATGGCCCTAAAGGTATGGATAAAATGCTCGTAGACGCTCTTGGCGACGTGACTATAACTAATGATGGAGCAACAATTCTCGACAAAATGGATGTACAGCACCCAGCTGCAAAAATGCTTGTTCAAATAGCTAAGGGCCAGGATGAAGAGGTAGGCGATGGAACTAAGACAGCTGTAATATTTGCTGGAGAACTACTGAGAAATGCTGAGGAACTCTTAGCTAAAGAAGTTCACCCAACAGTTATTGTAAGTGGCTTCAGGAAGGCCCTTGAGGAAGCCATTAGAGTCATACAAGATCTTTCTGAACAAATAGACATAAGTGATGAAGAAACACTAAAGAAGGTTGCTGTAACTGCACTTACAAGCAAGGCTGTTCATGGAGCTAGAGAGCACTTTGCAGAAATAGCTGTAAAAGCTATAAGGCAAGTAGCTGAAGAAAGAGCCGGCAAGTACTATGTAGATCTAGACAATGTCCAGATAATAAAGAAACACGGCGGAAGCCTTCTAGACACTCAGTTAGTTTATGGCATTGTTCTTGATAAGGAAGTAGTTCATCCAGGTATGCCTAGGAGAGTTGAGAAAGCAAAAATAGCACTACTAGATGCACCACTAGAAGTAGAAAAACCAGAGATAGATGCCGAGATCAGGATATCTAGCCCTGAGCAAATGAGGGGATTCCTACAGGAAGAAGAGGAAATACTTAAAGGAATGGTTGATAGAATTGCTAGTGTTGGTGCTAATGTAGTTATATGCCAGAAGGGTATTGATGAAGTAGCACAACACTTCTTAGCTAAAAAAGGAATACTAGCTGTAAGAAGAGTAAAGAGAAGCGATATGGAGAAACTAGAAAGAGCAACAGGAGGAAGAATAGTTAGCAATATAGATGACTTAAAGCCTGAAGATCTAGGCTATGCTGAACTAGTTGAAGAAAGAAAGATTGGAGAGGATAAAATGGTATTTGTAGAAGGATGCAGGAACCCAAGGGCAGTGAGCATAGTCATAAGAGGAGGGCTTGAGAGGTTAGTTGATGAAGCTGAAAGAGCATTTAGGGATGCTCTCTCAGCAGTGGCAGATTCATTAAAGGATGGAAAAGTTGTAATTGGCGGTGGAGCAGTTGAAGTAGAGTTAGCGAAATACCTTAGAAAGCATGCTAAAACTATTGGTGGAAAGGAGCAGCTTGCAATAGAGTCATTCGCTAAATCACTTGAAGGCTTATCCATAACGCTTGCTGAAAACGCCGGTCTAGACCCCGTTGAAATACTCATGAAGCTAAGAGCAGCGCATGAAACTGATGTAGGAAAGACTGTTGGTATAAATGTATTCAACGGCCAAGTTGAGGATATGAAAGCTCTTGGAGTAATAGAGCCATTGAGCGTGAAAGCTAATGCTATAAAGGCTGGAACTGAAGCAGCAACACTTGTACTAAGGATAGATGACGTAATAGCTGCCTCAAAGACTGCTAGAGAAGAGAAGGAGAAGGGCGGTAAGAAGGAAGAGAAGGAGGAAGAGTAAGGGTAATTTATTTTTTCTCCTTCAAACTTAATCCAACGTAGTATTTCTCCATGAGTTTTAGCTCTTCGTGAAGCTTCGATGCTTCAGGCTCATAGATTACTATTAAGAGTCCGTGTATTGATAGAATCATTCTCCATTTATTGCTAACGTTGCTTATTGAAAGTAAATATCCATGTCCACAGAAGTCTGCTTCAAGGCATCTATCTTTACTGCTAGTTATTAATAGAGCTGCCTCAACGCCTTGCTTGAGTTTGTAGACATCCTCGTGGAGTTCTATGACAACGTTGAGTTTATTGCAGTCAGCGTAATACCTTCTAACCCTAGGCATCTTTAATCTTTCTTCACTCTCCACTGTGCACTCAAGGCTTATATCGCTCAAATCTACCCCCATTTGTCAGTTAAAATAGAGATAGGTTATAAGGGTTTAGTATCTTGAAGTTCAATACTGCTTACAATACATGGGCGGTAGGAGTTGTAATAAGGCAGGCTAAAGCTCAATGCATTAATTATAGAATGTTGCTGAAATTAATTATTTAAATTGCTTTCTAAATAAAACCACCTGGGTGATTAAATGAGCGTACTTGATGCAACGAGGAGGTTTATATCAACTCTACAATCTATGCTTGATAAGAAAGTCTCAGTAATTCTAGTTGATGGAAAGGCCTATAAGGGAACTCTTCATGCATTTGAGCAATCCAGTTTATCAATAGTTTTATCACCAGCTACAGACATTCAAGGGAGGAGTTTTCAGAAAATTGTTATAAGAGGAGATAGGGTGTCTGAAATAATGCTTGAAGAAGAGAGTATTTTTAATCCAGAGGAATTTGCAGAGTACATAAAGAAGAGACTCAATTTACGTGATGATGCAGTAAAAGTCATTCCTGAAGCCAATGCTGTTCAAATACTCAACAGAATATTAATTAGGGAGACGGGAGTTGAGGGAACGGGTCCTTTAGCAGAAACAACGTTTGAAGTATTCCAAGAATATATGGAGAAAAAGAGAAAGCGTGAATAAGTCAAGGGAGAAATATTGTCATACTATGAAGTGAGGGGAGTAGACCTAGCTGCTAGAATAGCTAAGTTGAGGACGAAGAGTGGGGTAGTTGAAACGCCGTATTTATTTCCCGTAGTAGATCCTGCTAGACAGGAAGTAGACTTAGGCACTATAGAGTCTCTGGGATTCATTGGAGTTATAACTAATGCATACCTCTTCTATAGAAGGAAACGTGGAGAAGTAATAGATATACATAGGGCCATAAACTGGGATAAGGTTTTAATGACTGATTCAGGAGGCTACCAAATATTAACTTATGGAGATATAGAAGTAGACAATAGGGACATAGTTCTTTATCAAAAAAATGTGGGAAGCGATATAGGAGTAATACTAGATGTTCCAACAGGCTCTCATATGGATGTAGATCAGGCTCTTGCAGCAGTTGAAGAAACATTTAAAAGAGCCCTTGAGGTTCTTCCAATAATTCAGGACTCTAATACACTGTGGGTTTTACCTCTACAAGGAGCTCCACATAAAGAGCTAGTGGCTTACTCAAGCATAAGGTCATGGAGGTATCCATATCATATAAATGCTTTGGGAAGCCCCACCGTTCTCTTGGAGAAATATAAGTACAGTATTATGATCGAAATAGTTGCTCTTACAAGGCTCTACATGCCTCCGAACAAGCCTCTACACGTATTTGGCGTAGGGCATCCAATGATAATACCGTTTTTAGTAGCTTTAGGAGCAGATCTATTTGATTCAGCATCCTATATACTTTACGCTAGAGATGGAAGATACATGACTAGCAATGGCACTAAGAGAATTGATGAGCTAAGCTATCTCCCATGCGCATGCTCCACATGCTCTAAGTACTCGCCAAGAGAATTGCTGGAGCTACCTAAGGATCAATTCGTTAAGGAGCTGGCACTACATAATTTACATAAGATATCTGAAGAATTAAGGAGGGTGAAGCAAGCAATAGTGGAAGGAAGATTGTGGGAATACATTGAGGAGAAGAAGAACTCTCATCCAAGCCTTAGAGAAGCATTTGAAGTATTAAAGAAGTACATTAATTTATTGATGAAGTATACACCTAGGTCTAAGACTCCAGTCCACTCACTACTCATAAGTGATTATGAATCTAGAAATAACCCTAAAGTCATCCGCTTTAAGCACGATGCTGAAGAGTTTCTGTGGAAGCCTATCGATAAGGTGATATTGCTTCCAGCAATAGAGAAGCCTTATGGCGAGTCAGCAATTATTAAGAGCATTCCAGCAGAGATCGCTTCTGGAGTAGACGTTGATAATCTCTACTTCTATCACCCAATACTTGGGGTATTTCCAGCACTAGTCTCCAATACTTACCCATTGTTTCAACACGAGGAGCCTGATATAATGCAGTATCCCCAATCAATGTGCATTGAATTACTCCATGAAGTTATGAGATTCATTGATAGAGCTAAACCTAAAGAAGCAATTCTATTGGCTTTAGAGGAAATTGAGTGGAGCAAGTGTTTAGGAGAACTGCTTAGCTATAGGGGATTACATGTACATTGGGTAAGGGGGTTTAGAGCCGCTCTCCAGTGATTTTTGTATGCTCTTCTCTATTTCCTCAATTATTTCAGCTTCTCTGCTCAGTTGAGAGACATCTACGCTTACATCTAGAGCATCTGATAAAGCTGTGATAGCTGTAGCCGAAGCTCTTGGATCGGGTCTATAGGGTTCAGCATACGAAAGTATAGTTACTCCAGGGACTTCAAATATATCTAAGTACATCATTAATAGAGCCAGCGGGCCTACTACGTATCTTTCCTCAAGTATAGGGGCATTCATCTTTCTTCTAGTTCCTCCGAAGGGTATCCATCTATAAACTTCTCCACTGCTTTCCCTTATGGATGGATCAAGTCCTCCAAGTAAAAATGTCTCACTAACTCTTAATTCCTTTACCCACTGTGCAATTGCTCTAGCGAACTTTGCTCTCTCACGGACTTCAGGCACGGTATGATTCACTAGGACAAGTAGCTTCACGTCATTTATTGACCCATAGTATAGTTCAAATGGGTACACTATTCCCACATTGTTTATATAAAACGTTGACTCAGGCACATATAGTGTTTCAATGAAGCCAGCTCTCTTGAGATTTAATGCGTAAGCTAGATGCTTAGACGCTAAATAGCCTACAAGGCCGAATCCTGGGAATCCCGTTATGAATGTTGAACTATGTAGCTCCTCTTTATTAACTTTATTTAAAATTATATTTATTCTACTCACAACTTCCACCTATCTATGTGTTGCTAAAGCAATAGAAATATATTAAGCTACATAGTCTTCAGCTTTACTATATCTCTAATGGATTCTCTTACTCTAACTGTCCCCCCTCTCCTGAAGTAAGTCATTAGCCATCCGGGCATCAAGGCTTTGCCTACTGCTATAACTTTTAAGTCTTCACACAACGCCACTACTTCATCATAAGGCCTTATGTCTGGATCAGCGAAGACTACGTGAGAGGCAAATATACTTCCCTTACTTACTTCCACTGCTTCACAATAATCTCTTCCAACAATTACTCTAAGGTAGGGCATAGGCAATAGATCGTTTAATCTCAATCCGCCGTGTATAGTTAGAGCAAACTTATAGTCTTCAGCTCTTAGAAATGCCAAAGGCACGTCGTTTAAGTAAACAGCCCTAATTTTCCGTGTTTTACGCGATTTAGCAACCATAACCTCACTTGGGATAAATTCTTCTCCTACTCCCTTGAACTGTAGTGAAGCTATTAAGCGAAGTTCTTTAAGCTCTCTTAAGGTAGGCTTTACTATTGGTAGACTCGTGCTAAATTGATACACCTCCCTCACAGACTTTAGGTATATGGGTAATAAATATATGACTAACATAAAGCTCAAGATGTGTTGCTTTAGTTATTCACTAAGTATTTATTCTCAGAGAGCCTCATAACCCTCAGGGGTGGGAAGTGGATATAGTAGTTAAGGCAATTATTGGAGTAACGTACTTAGGCTTAGTTGCTGCAATAGCTCTAGGAGTCGATAGACTTAAAGCAGCACTAGCTGCTGTTGCTATAGCTGTTTCAGTAAGTATTTTTTCCACAGCTATAAGCCCTCTTGATGCATTACATTACATAGATCTAGATGTACTTGGCTTAATAGTATTTGCATCAGCGATCTCGTGGTTCATGGAGGACTGCGGGCTAGTGAACATCATTGCCCTAAAGATCGTGAGGTCAAGTAAAGGAAGTGTCCTCCGCTTAACACTGCTGACAAGCATCATTGGAGGGCTTTTAAGTACATTTATGGAAAATGTGTCAGTTGTACTCATACTATCCCCTATAGTAATTACTACATGTAGAATGGCTGGTGTGAACTCTGTCCCAATAGTAGTAATGATGGCTCTTTCAGTAAATATAGCTGGCTCAGCCCTACTTGTAGGAGACCCCCAGGCAGCTATAATTGCCTCAAGGTATAACCTGGGGTTTTTCGACTTCATATACTACTTAGGTAAGCCCTCAATGCTTGTAATAGTACTGATAAGTATGCTTACTGCAATAACTCTCTCACCTACTTACGCTAAACTTAGTAGAAAGTTGTTTAACCACAGCTTTACTGAGATTAAGTTACCTAGAGTCAATAGAAAGTATGTTGTGGCCGTAGTACTAGCTCTCACAGCTAAAATAGCTCTACTCAGTTTAAGAAAGGAGCTAGGCCTCAGTTTAACAGCATCAGCTGCTGCCCCAACTATAGTTCTAATAGCTTTCTATGGCTTAAGGAAGTGGAGGGAGTTACTTAAAGCTGCCCTTGACTACAGGCTGCTGCTCTTCATAGCCTCAATGTTTTACCTAGTTGGATTCATGGATAAAAGCAGTTTAACTACAGACATTGCTAACATAATCTTACTGTATAGTGGCAGCGCAATTGAGACATCAGCTCTACTAATATTGTTCTCAGCTTTAGCGTCATCAGTTATCGACAACATACCTATTATAACTGCAATGATCCCTGTAGTAAATGCTATCGCTAACTACAGGAATGTAGAACCAGTAGTAATTGCTTGGGGGCTCTTGATTGGTGCAACCATAGGTGGCAACGCTACATACATAGGTGCTTCAGCAAACTACACTGCTGTACGAATACTTGAAAAACACGGAGAGAATGTGAGCTTCATGGACTTCCTTAAAATAGGGGGTATATACGCTCTAGTCTCACTTATTGCTTCAACTACTTTATACTACTTATTCTACTATGAACTGCTGAATCCTCCGCCTTAGTCAAGATCTGGAATTATCGGAGGCTTTATACGTAATTCAACTAATGGAATAGATACCCCCGGCTTAGCTACCTTACTGAACTCCAGTCTTTCATCACTGCTTGATACAATGATATAGTTTGCTTGAACTATCTTTTCCTCCTCTACACTATTGCATACGTGGTAATATAGCACTGGTAGACCATACAACTTATAGTAGTCTCTAAATAAGCCAAGCATCCCTACAATCAATCTCTCTCTATCCCTAAACTTAAGTAAGAAGACTGACTGCGCTACTGGAGTCATGTATGTAACAGCTATTCTAACTAAGTCATTAAGTGAGGAAACTCTTATTGGAAGCACCTTTCTAAGCTCACTGACTTCATCCACTTATACCACCACTTAAACATCTCTATTTTCAGCTGTAAACGCCACTTTCCCCAAGTCCTTTAGGACCTTGAAGTATATTCTGCCTACATGAGTTAAGCTTTCAAAATCGTTATTGCTTTTTATATCACCAATGATATTCTCTAGAGGCACTAATATCAGTTTCTGCTCTAAGCCTCCATATTCATAGATCTTTGATCCATCGCAGCGGTAAATCATTGAGGAAACAAGGCCTTTAAACGAGTTACTGACGTAGAGAACGCTGCCTGGCACTATTAAAGGCATGGAGTTCTCCTCTGCTCTAGTCTTAAGTATGTGGCTTAACGTTAAGTGGTTTACATATAGTGGATTTATTGAAGCAACCACAGCGCTTGCTCCAAGAACTCTATAAACTCTAGCTATCTCTGGATAGTATACTTCATCATCTATTACTACTCCTATAGCCAAGCCCTTAATCTTAAATAAGTCTATGCTTTTACCAGTCTTAATTCCGTTAGCAATCTCCCTACTTGATACGACTAGCTTCCTCCTTTTAGCTAAGAGCTTCCCTTCATAATTTATAAATAGACTTGATACATAGTGATATGCACCAGCTTTCTCTAAGAATCCAGAGACTATTATGTTAACTCTCTCAAGCCTCGCTAGTGCAGCTATTATTTTAGTAGTCTTATCGGACGTTAATTCAAAGAACTTCTTACAAGTTTCTTCAGAAACTCCATCAATGCCTACTACTGGGCCAGTATTAAAGAATGGGGGAAGTATTACGTGTCTCGCCCCCAGCTTTTTAGCTAACCTAATGTTCTTAATTACGTTTTGCACATTTCTCTTTCTTGCAAAAGCTATTACTTTACAGTGAACTATAGCTATATATCTTCCAGCATCACTTTTCCCTAAATAATCTACATCCACTTGCCCCCTTCCTTGCAGGCTCTCCTCCGCCATTTGCTCGAATCAACCCCTAGAACATTTACTTCAAGTTCTTTATAAATGTTCTCTAGAACATCCCAATAACGTCTGCGGCTTTCCTCAATCATTGCCATCAATTCCTCAAGCCCTCTAGTGGCTTCAACCTTACTACTTCTCTAAAGAACTCTCAAAGTCCTTGAGTAGCTCTTCTATTTTCATTAATTTCTCAAGATCTTGGTTAGAGCTTTTTGCTAAGTGGAAGTAGTACTCTTTCATTAACTTAGCGTAACTACTTAAGTCAGCTCTACTCACTGTGTTCTTTAAGCTACCTTCCTTTAAGTACTTTAGACACAGTGCTCAATAAATTAATTCTTCACAGTATTTACTCCTCTACACACTGTGCAGGAATGCCTATAGCATCCTCCTACTTTTACATCTCCAAGGGATTTCACGCTAATCTAGGCTCCCTTAATTAATGGTTCTTTATCCACCACGTAACTGCTATAGTATTATGTACGCATCGTCTTTTAACATTAATAGCTCCAGCACTCTACGTCTCCAACTACTTTATCTGGGTAAACCACTGTGCCTTTATTAGATATTTCAAATAAGTGTCTTTCCATGCTGTGAGAAGTTCCCCTCATTTTCCAAATTATTAAGCTTCTTACAAGTTCTCCATAAACTTCATCATATTGAGTCTGACTATGCCGTTTGCTGCGTGTTTTACTCCAGGGCCTCCAAAGCCTCTTTCAGTTACAGAGACTTGAGATATGAGCATTGAAGTAGTGTCCATTTCACTTAACAATTTCTTAATTGAAGAACAACAGATCTTGCTATAGGGGGCTTAGTTAAGTAAAGAGTTGAGACTGAATCTACTGCAACTCTTTGAGCTCCAGTATCACTTATCGCCTGCTTTACTACGTTAACCGTTAACTATAATTCCTACATCAATTGGATCCTTAACTACATACCCCCCTCTCTTAACTGCTTCACTCACTTCAGTAGTGAATGCGTCAACTACAGCAAAGGTTTCCTTAACTTTATGGTTCTTTACGTCTCAATTAAACTGCTTCACGTTTATCCTTACTTGAACTGAGCATTCCCCTAATGCAACATAAACACCTAGTTCACTTATTTGCAGCCCATTCCACAGGTATTGCATGCCCATAATACTCTTTCCTATGCCTAGGCCACCCGCTATTAAGGCGATGCTTCTCTTAGGAATACCTCCACTAAATATTTCATCTATGCCTGGAATACCTGTTTTAACTCTCTTTCAACCAACCTGCTTCACATAAAGCTATTCATAAGCCTAGCGCAATTAAAGGTTATTTAAGTAGATAAAGTTATTTTCCTACATTTGAATTAAATGGATTGGGTGAACTTGTTGAGCGATAAGGGGAAGGAGGTAAAGCTAACTGTTGAGCAAGCTTATCCAGGTGATACTGGTAGGAAAATTGCTAGAGTCAGCCGTAACTTAATGAATAGACTTGGGCTATCTACAGGGGACTTCATTGAAGTAGAGGGGCCTAAGGGAAAGATTCTTGCACAAGCATGGCCCTTACGACCAGACGACGAATTTAGGGAAATAATTAGGCTAGACAGTAACTTAAGGAGAGCCATAGGTTCTGGAGTAGGTGAAGCAGTTACAGTAAGACCTGTTAGAGTTGAACCAGCTACTAAAGTAGTGTTGGCTCCAATTGAGGCTAGACTTGTTGGAACCGATTTAAGGGATCTAGAGGAATATGTAAAGCAGACACTTATGAGAAAGCCTATATCTAAAGGGGAAGTAGTATCAGTTGAGATATATAATTGGAGAGTGCAATTTCTAATCACTTCTACTCAACCTACAAGTAATGTCTACATAACTGAGTCAACAGAGCTAGTGATTAGAGGAGAGCCAGTTAGCATGGAGGCTGTTGAAAGGCAGAAGGGCATTCCAAAAGTAACGTGGGAGGACATAGGGGATCTTGAGGAAGCAAAGCAGAAGGTAAGGGAGATGGTTGAATGGCCTCTAAAGCGCCCTGAGCTATTTGAACGCCTAGGCATTGAGCCTCCTAAGGGAATACTTCTATATGGTCCACCTGGAACAGGTAAAACACTTTTAGCTAAAGCATTGGCAAACGAAATAGGGGCGTACTTCATAGCTATAAATGGCCCAGAGATCATGAGCAAATACTATGGAGAGAGTGAAGCAAGGCTTAGGGAGATATTTGATGAAGCTGAAAAGAATGCTCCAGCAATAGTCTTCATAGATGAAATAGACAGCATAGCTCCAAAGAGAGAGGAAGTTGTCGGAGAAGTTGAAAAGAGAGTAGTATCTCAACTACTTACTCTAATGGATGGATTAAAGGGGAGGGGGAAGATAATAGTTATTGGAGCAACTAATAGGCCTGATGCCCTCGATCCAGCTCTTAGAAGACCTGGTAGATTCGATAGGGAAATAGAAATCAGGCCTCCAGATAAGAATGCTAGGCGCGAGATACTGCTAGTTCACACAAGGAATGTGCCTTTAGCTGACGATGTAGCTATAGATAAGTTAGCTGACGTAACTCATGGATATACTGGAGCAGACTTAGCTGCTTTAGTCAGAGAGGCAGCAATGATAGCTCTTAGGAAGTTTATATCTGAAGAGAAAATAGATTTGTCAAAGCCCATACCGCCAAGTGTTTTACAGAAGCTAAAGGTGACAATGAAGAACTTCGTTGAGGCCATGAAGGGCGTAGGACCTTCATTAATTAGAGAAGTATTTGTAGAAATACCTGAAGTGCATTGGAGCGATATAGGTGGCCTAAGTGATGTAAAGCAACAGCTTAGAGAAGCAGTTGAGTGGCCTTTAAAGTATCCACGAGTATTTGAGGAAATGGGCATTGAGCCTCCTAAGGGAATACTTCTATATGGTCCACCTGGAACAGGTAAAACACTTTTAGCTAAAGCAGTTGCTACTGAAAGTGGAGCTAACTTCATAGCTGTTAGAGGACCAGAAGTATTAAGCAAGTGGGTTGGAGAAAGCGAAAAAGCAATAAGAGAAATATTTAGGCGCGCAAGACAAGTTGCTCCAGCAGTAATATTCTTTGATGAAATAGACAGCATTGTTCCTGTAAGAGGAGGAAGATTTGATAGTGGAGTAACTGATAGAATAGTGAACCAACTCCTTACAGAGATGGATGGAATAGGTAAGTTAAAGAATGTTGTAGTAATAGCTGCAACTAATAGGCCAGATATACTTGATCCAGCTCTCTTAAGGCCTGGTAGATTCGATAGGCTCATTTACGTTCCTCCACCAGACTTTGCTGCAAGAATAGAAATATTCAAAATACATACGAGGAGCATGCCTTTGTCAAAGGATGTAGATTTAAATGAATTAGCTAAGAAGACTGATGGATATACCGGAGCCGACATAGCTGCAGTATGTAGGGAAGCAGCTATGATTGCTTTAAGAGAGGAGTTTGTAGATAAAGGTCATTTAGATATGAAGACGGTTGAAATGAGGCACTTCATTAAAGCAATTGACATAGTGTCCCCAAGCCTTAGTAAGGATCTCGTGGAGATGTATGAAGCTCTCTCTAAGTACTTAAAGACAGGGATCTTAAAGGAGAGACGCATGCCTGGAACTACATACATAGGGTAGAGACAAGTTCTTATCTTGAGCATCTCAGGAAGAACACTCTATACCACTACATCCTTTAACGATTCTATGATAAACATCGCAGTTTTACTCCATACACCAGGCTCTAAGATTAATGTAATCCAAGAGTGCTTAACTCAACTATATAAAAAGGCCTTCAATTGCTGTAGTTGCCTAAGTTAAGTGTTTTTATTTCTCTTGGCCACTTGGTACTATTGACGTGGTCTTCCTCTAGCAATCTTAGTGCGATAGGCATAGATATTGAAGTAAACAATAGATCTTTTGGCAAGGGGTTTAAAAGTCATTCTATGAAACATCTTAACAGCGGCTTCAAACCCCATCGCTGAGATGAAGAGAGTGCTGAATTTAAAGAAGTGTCTTAGCAAACCACGTTATAACCCCTATCCCTGGAGAGTATTGCTTAATTAAGGAGACTACTTAAGTAAAATACTGAGTGATGATAGGGGACCTCTAGAAGAGGTCTACTGAAAGATGATGTTGGGCCAAAGCGCTGATTACTTGTTTAGGCCGCTGGAACTTCCAGAGCTCTTTAAAAAGCTCTCTCATCTTTAGATACTAGAAGCCAGTGGGTTAGTATAGTGAGTGCGATAGCTTTCATAGATTCATCAAAGTACCCATTCTTGGTCGACATAGATGAATTCATTGAGAAAAAGTGGCCTGGATTAAGCTTAGTAGAGCTATTACTATATAATGCAGCAGGCATTCTAGATAAGGCTATAGATAACATAAAAGCCATAGCGCTTGGGAAGACTTCTCTAAAGCACAGTGAAGGCACTGAAAGTGAGGTAATATCATTTTATGCAACCATGCTTCTCATAGCTTTAACTGGAAACAAGTGGTTACTGGATAGAGCGTGCCTCCACTATGCAAAAAGATCTGCTGGAAGTTTAATTAAAGAACCTCCGGAGAACATAATTTCAATAGCTTTAGCACTTGGAGTAAGCATAAGTTACTCACTAAGCGCTTCGCCAAGAATACCTATTAACACAAGGAGAGGATCAGTTGTATACAAAGAGCTTCCATACAGTCTTCCAGTAGAACAATATTTGAAGTATGTAGGGAGGATAGCAAGCGATCCAAAGTATTGCTTAGTGAATCAAATTATTAGCAGTGGTAAAGCATACATAGATAAAGAAACGTTAGTGAGAGTTCTTGAAGAAAGAATGTTTGAGTACTTAAGAGAGAAGTTTAAGCCCATTGAAGAATGCCCAATTCAGTTAAGGGATGTACTGGAGAAAGTTAGAGAGGCTCTAGATAAAGCTGGAAACGTGAACGTAGAATACTCTCTAAAAAGTAAGGAAGTGCATTACATTAATGAATTATACCTGGGGAGAATTAGTGGAAAGTTTATAGAAACGGCGTTTCCGCCATGCATAATGAAGATACTAGAGTCATTAAAGAAAGGTGAAAACTTAAGCCACGGCGCCCGCTTTACACTTGCAGCCTTTCTTATAAAAGCTGGTGCAAGTATTGAGGAAGTTTTAGAGTTATTTAAGCATTCACCCGACTTTAACGAAAAGATAGCGCGGTATCAAATAGAGCACACAGCTGGTTTAAGAGGATCGAGGAGATCCTACATGCCCTATAGCTGTAGCAAAATGAAGGCAGCTGGGCTTTGCCCCATGGAAGCTAGCTGTAATGTAAAGAATCCCATTGTAGCCTATAAAAGGAACCTGTCAAAAATCGTTGGAGAAAAGCCAAGATCTCCTGCTAAGACTTCTAAGTAGAAGTTGACATTAGCATAAAGCAAAGTCGGGCTTCATAACATTACATAACGATTGATACTTTGAATAGAGGATGCTATGCTCACTCCTGGAAAGTATTTCTCAGGCTCATTGACCAATAGCTTTAGGGCTTTACACGCTATATCTCTAGCCTCCTCCATAATCTTCCTCTCATTAACTTTAAGTTCGCTTGCCACCTCGCTCCACGCTCTTCCCTGAAGAACTTTGCCTATAAGTATTTCCTCCTGCACTCTACTTAACTTAGGTCTGAAAGATGCTTCTAATAGCCAGTAATACCTAGCTACTAAGTACATTAAGTCTGCTGATGCTTCAAAAGTCATAGATCCGTTGCAATATGTCCACAGCCTATCTACTTGTATTGGAGTGCAGAAGATTTGTTTAAAGTCCTTTATTAAGGATGCGCCTTGTTCAAGCATTAGTTTAGCAACAGTGATCTCTAGGTCTCTGTAATTAATTGAAATGCTATTAAGAAGCTTCAATACGAACTCCCTTGAAGCAATGTTAACTAAGTCTTCAGCAATCATTGAAATGGGCTTAATTACTATTACGGTATATTCCCCGCTCACTGGATTCCTAGCTGGCGATATATGAATTACTTTAAAACCTAGCTTAAGCCAAAACTTTAGAAGATCTTCATTAACTCCAAAGCCTGCTCCAACCCAATCTAATCCAATGTTCTTGGCCTCCTCAATGGCTTTAGACAAGGCCCAAGTACCAATCCCCCTTCCCTGTAGACTTGGGTGAGTAGCTATCCTCACGATTCTTAAGCCTTTTGTATTAGCGAATTCCACCATCCTTAGATGTTTAAGGAATCTATCTGGAATTATGTTGCCAGGTATCTTCCCTCCCTTTAAAAGCTCTAAAGCTTCTCTTCTTTCAATAGGGCCTTCTATGGCTGCTTGAATGGCGCAAACCACTTTTCCTGATGGAAGTTTCACTGCCCTGATTATGTGGTGGGGCGCATCAGCGATCATCCCAAGGTCATCTGGCTCATTCCTATAGTGAGCTAGTACATATATTCCGAAGAGTTGCTTAAGCTCATCTTCACCTTCAGGTGAAAAGAGATACTTAGGGTCGTATTTCACGTACTCTAGTTTTAAGCTTTCTACAGCTACTTGATCATCATGATCTAACTCGCATGGCTCAGCGTCAAGTAGCAATGTGCTGAACTGCCACTTCTCAATAGGATCGTCGTCTGCATACCTTATGGGTTCCTTCATCTCGTACTCATATATTACAGCTCTTGGATCCTTCCTTACCCTGCCTAGAAACCTTAATGAGAAGCCTCTGCCTGCTCCCTCATAGCCGTGTATTGTTGTAGAGACCACGACTCTACTGTGAGCTTCCCATATCTTATAGAGTATTGTTACGCTAAGCCCAGCGGCTTCATCAATTACAACGATGTCCCCCTTTAGCTTGGGTATAGCTACCGGCTCCCAATACTCTATTGAGAACTTGTCTCCGCGAAGCTCAATTACATTACTCCCCCTGATTTCTGTAGAGTAGCTTACTCCAAGTTTCTCAAGAGTTTGTCGTGCAAGCATCATTAGCGACTGGATGTTTGATGGCTCTGGTGCTGTAATTAAAACTCTTACCTTAGGTTTAAGTTTGCTAAGAAAATGCACTAAGCCAACTACTCCTATGCCTACTGCACATGACTTCCCTCTACCACGATCAGCTACTATTACTGCTAGCTTTTTCTCACCTTTCCTAGGTTTTTCGTAGAAACGTTCAAGGATGTTAATTACACTCACTTGATCTTGTGTCACAGCCTGCTCATAAACTATTAGTGGAAATATAGTTTCTTTAGGATATTCAATAGAAGACTTTGCACTCTTAGCGCTTACCTTAGAGAACTCGAAGCTCTTTACAATAACTTCTTCATCTGCATCATATATAGCTATGTTATTATGCTCTAATAACTTTCTCTTAACCCACTCTATGAATATATGCCTCGGCTCAGGGTATTGTGGAACAACTAGGTTTCTCTTAAATATTGATAGAAAGCGATCCCACGAGTTCCACGGAGGTGTTGCCAATAATATTAAACCTCCGCCACGGACTATTCCTATGAGCCTTCCAAGATCGTTTGGCTTTAAGTCATGCGTCAAGTCCATGATGAGTACATCAAATGTTGTACCTAAGTACTTTTCACTAATTTCGTATGTAGCGTAGGTAGTGTTTAGTTTACGTAATAATGTGTTAACGATTCTCCTGTAAACCTCCTTCATTTTAATGGCTTCAGGGAATTCATCGTGGTACACATATAAGATCGATCTTGTTTGATTGCTTTGTGAATTCTCCAATGTCTTGAGGTGCCTCACTAAGCTACGTTCATAGTATGTTACTGCTCTTCCAAGAAGTTCCCCAAGCCTCTCTGGATTGCTTCCAGATATAACTAATAAGGCTCTATGCCTTACTCTAATTAAGTTCAACAAGTTTTTGCCAAGCTTCTTAAGTAAGTTATTAAAGTTAGCCGGAATACTGTTTGTCATATACTCTGGACCTCATTAATTGATGACGTCTAAAAACATTTATAAGTATTCAGTTTTGGGAATAAAGCCATGACTCTTGGTTACAACTGAATGTCTGCGGCAGTGTGCTTAAGGCTAGGTGAAGAGCTAGACTCTTGAGAAGAGGGATATAGCTTAAATCAATGAATTCTCTAGGGGAAGCTCTCGCTCACTAAGTCAGAGAGGAAGTCAGATATCACATACTCCTATTACATCTAATTCTATACATGTGTTTAGAGAATTAAGGAAGCTCGTGAAGCTGGGGTTGGTTCTTCCACGATCTCCTGATATAAGTTCCTTTACATATAGTCCTCCTTCAGCTTTAATCAGTGCTTCATATATTCTTCCACAAATGAGCTTTGCCCTCACTTCATATACCTTTCTTCTCCTTAATTGCTCCTTCTTCCTCCCCAAGATCCTGGCTGGTGTTAATTGGTTTACATTAATGTCTGTAAAGAACTCACTTAACTCTCTTAATGATTCATCAGTTAATTCTCTATCGCAGAGAACTAGCGCCTTATAAATTTTGCACTTCTTAGCTAAGCCCTCTTTCAATAACTTAACTGCTTTCTTAGAAGTCTTCTCATGTAACAATGCTTCTACAATAGTTCCTTTAAGCGCCTCATTTAATTCATTAAGTGAAACACTTCTCTTAAGAGGGTTCTTAACCTCAATAACTAGAGGTCTACCTGTTCCAAGCATTCTTGCATCTACATCCTCTCTCCCACTTGCATGAATAATTATTTTCTCCGCTGCAAACAAGTCTTTAAGCCTCTCATTGAAGAATTCCTCAATGGAATATGGATACTTCTTTACTTCACCCTTATACCACGTAGATTGAGATATATTTCTCCCTCTCTTCCAGTACACGCCATAGATATATATTTGGTTAACAATAGCTACAATATCTCCATTTAAATTCACTATAGCGGTTAAATCGGGGTTAGTGAAGTCTGGAGTAAAGTTCCCTAGATCTCTAATGAGTTTGCCCACTTCTCTTTTAACTTCATTTCTTATCGATTCACTGTACTTAAAGCTAGCTGCACTTAGTACTTCAATTTCAGACGCCTTAACCTCAGGATCTAGTAGGACCCCTATGACAAAGCTTTTAGCATCACAGCGCTTAAGTACTTCAATTACTCTCTGAGCAATGGATTTGTATAGCTCTCTGCTGAGAGTGTTTTTGCAAATGAAGCATCTTTCAACACTTACTTCATCTATGCAGAGTGTTCTATAGAGAGTAGTGAGGGGTTCTCCAGAATTTTTAGCAAGGATTCTCAACTCACTGCAGTAGTCTTTCTTCATTGTTTGCATCCTTCTGTGATACTCCATGGCTAGGAGCGTCTTTATGCTAAGTCCCCTGATTTCATTAAGTATTCCACGGCCAAGTTTAGCGTAAAGCCTGCCTAAGCAGTGGTTGCAAAGAGGGTATTTCTCAAGAATCCTCTCAGCATCATCTAGAATATTCAACGAATTATTGGACTCTGAAATACCTATGCAGCCTCCCCCTTAATGCTCTTTAAGTCTAGCCCTAGCTTCTTAATGACGTCCTTGTTCTTCCTCAACTGTCTCATCATCTTCTTCATTGCTTCATACTGTCTTAATAGCTCTCTTACATCAGCTACATCTATTCCTGCACCCATGGCTATTCTCTTAGCCCTCTGCTTATCTATTATGTTCGGGTCATCTAGCTCTTCGTACGTCATGGAATTTATGGCTGCTATCCACTTCTTAGTTTTTTCCTCAGCTTGCTTAGCTGTAAGATCTAGATCTAGGGGCATGTGTAGGCCCACTCCGGGTATCATTTGAAGGATCTTCTTAAATGGCCCCAGCTTTCTTACGCTTACTAACTGCTTGTATATGAGCCTCATGTTCATCCTCCCAGAGAGCATTTCCTCTAAGTCTTTTTCCGTTAGTTCTAATTGAGCTCTCTTAACTTTCTCAACCAGGCTCTCTACATCACCTACACCAAGTATTCTTGCCACAAACTTAGGTGGGTTAAATACCTCTAGATCATCTATTTTCTCTCCAGTACCAATGAACTTTATTTGCGCTCCTGTTGCTACTACAGCTGATAGAGCTCCTCCTCCTTTCGCTGTTCCATCGAGTTTTGCTAAAATTATTGAACCTATGGGTGTAGCCTCGTGAAACTTTCTTGCTATAAAGTAGGCTTGTTGGCCTATAGATGCATCTAGAACTAAAGTGACTTCATCAGGCCTTATTTCATTGGCCATCCTCTTCATTTCTTCTAAGAGATCCTCCTCCTTATGATGCCTCCCAGCAGTATCTATTATTATTATGTCAAGCCCCCTTTCCTTAAGGACTTCGACTCCATGCTTAGCTATAGCTATGGCGTCGTTAGCTTTAGGTTCTCCAAAAACTGGGACACCGATCTTGTCTCCAAGCTGCTTCAACTGATCGTAGGCAGCAGGCCTAAAGGTATCTGCTGCAATAAGTCCTACTCTATAACCCTCCACTTTATAGTATAATGCTAACTTAGCAGCAGTAGTAGTCTTACCGCTTCCCTGAAGTCCTACGAGCATTATTACCCACGGCTTCTTAGATGGTTTTACTCTTGGAGCTTTCTCACCTCCAAAAATATTCGTAATCTCGCTGTAAACTATTGTTATTAACCAATCCCTTCTAGGGACTCCGAGAGGGGGTTCTTCATTAAGAGCTCTCTCCTTAATTCTCTTCGTTAAGTCAAACACTATCCTTACGTTAATGTCACTCTTAATGAGCTCCTTCTGAAGATCCTTAATGAATTCTTCAATAGCCTCCTCATACTCTCCACCGCCCTTAATGAATTTCACTAATGCATTTCTAACTCCTTCCAGCAATATGAGCACCTGATGACTCTTCCCAGCTATTCTTATTAGTAGTGCCTATTAATAGTGTTTCTGACCTCCATTCATCCTTGGACATTTATTTAAATCAATTTATGTTTCTCCACGTTTAGAAATTTCCTCTTCATCCATAGAGATCTTGGGAAGCTCCATGGATAGCCTTTGAGCTCAATAGAACTAGCCTCAATCTACATGTAGCTGGGAGGCTTAAAGAAATGCCTCCATAGTTACCAGAGATCCTTATGAAGTAAGTTGCAACACCTACAACGTTTCCCAAAGAAGTAAAAAGCCCCGCCCTGAATGACTGCTTTCTTTCTAGATCGTGTTCCTTCTAATGCTCTTCTAAAACTTAAGAGATCTTCCTATAAGTAATTGAAGTAGGAATGAACTTACGGCGAGGACTAATGCGCACTCAATTCATCAAAGGGAGTATAATGAATCTCCAAGCGCCTAAAGTGGATGTACTCTCCTACAAGTAGGAGTGAGGGAAAAGAAGTCGTTGAGAGGTAAACTATGTAGAGGGGTATAAATAGATAAGTAAACATAAAAGCTTATGAAACGCCATCTACTGAGAAACAGTGAGGAAGTTAATTTAAATAATGATGTATAAGCTATTTACTTTTCAATATCAAATAATTTTCTAATTTAGAAATAGCTAAAAGCCGGGGGCGGGATTCGAACCCGCGGCTAAACGGGTTCCTGTCGATGGACGGTTTCTTTAACCACTGCAGCCCGCCGCCTTAGACCGCTCGGCCACCCCGGCTTCTAGTTATTAATTGTAAAAATCCTCCTTATAACCTTACTCCTTAGCTTTATTGCGTAAAAGCTTCATAACTCTATGAATTTAGGCTTCATTTCATCTAGGTCTAGTATTGCTACTGTAGCTGAACCTGTAAGGTGTCCGTAAGTCTCTCCAGGATTTAAGACTACTTTATCATTGATAACTTTACTGTCCTTTTGATGAGTATGTCCGTAGAGTACTGCATTAACATCCATTCCTCTAGCTAGTGAATAAGCTAATTCTCTACTATATTCTATACTGCCGTGTCCATGCATCATTAATAACTTTTTTCCACTAACTACTTCTAATGCAGGTGAGTCAAGTATTCTCCAACCAGCAGATGTAAACATCTTATTTAGTAGCACTCTATCGCCATCGTTATTCCCGTAGATGGCTGTGATTGTAAGTCCTTCATACTTTAGCTCAGCCATCCTCCTAACTATAAATGGAGATATTATGTCGCCTAAGTGTATTACTAATTTAATATCCATTTCTCTAAAGGCTTTAAGTGCTTTCTCAACGTTATGTATGTTGTCGTGGCTATCGCTCATGACTCCTATAATCAATTTAGGCACCAGTGAAGTTACTCAACCTTTAATTGATAGCCTCCCCTCTCTTCACTAGGCATTTTCTTAAATTTTACTTCAAGAACTCCATTCTTGTATGTAGCTTTACTACTTCCAGGATCTACTGGAGCAGGTAGATCTACTTCCTTATAGTACTTACGCTCCTCATTGCTTGCCTTTATTATGAGCTTTTTCTTATCCTCACTTACAATACAACTTATCTTATCTTTATCTACTCCAGGTAGCTCAGCTATGACTACTACTTCATCTTTCTCCTCAAAGACGTCGACTAGTGGCTCTCTTTCCTCACTAACAATTGGTCTACGTCCAACTCTTCTCACATTTCCAAACTCCTCTATCTTAGGCTTGCCATCAGGCCCTATAGTTATTCTAAACCCATAGACGTATGGGCCATAGATTCTCGGCTCTCCCTCTAATGCCTTAAACTCCTCATAAAATCCGCGTTTTCTTAAGCGCTCAAACTCCTTTTCTATGTCCTCGAACATTTCCTTCATGAATTCATCTAGTTCTTCAAAAAATTCATCGAATGGACTATACCTCCTCCTTCTCCTCTCCACGATGAGTCGCCTCATAGATTAATTAAAATGCTCATCCTTAATATATCTTAGATAGCATAGCGAGCGGCGTTGGAGCTTGCCTAAGGGAGTGAACGTAATTTCATACACTACTTTGAGCTTAGACGGTAGAATAGGTAATTTAGGTAAGAGAACTACGTTAAGTAAGGACTGTGATTTAAGGAGGCTTCACGCGCTTAGGGCGAGTGTTGATGCAATAATTGTTGGAGCTAACACTGTGTTAAGCGATAACCCCCTCCTCACCGCTAGACTACCTAACTATAGTGGTAAGCAACCAATTAGAGTAGTAGTAGACTCCAGGTTGAGGACAAGCCCTCTATATAGAGTCTACGATACTTCAATTGCGCCGAGCATGCTCATAACTTCAATAAACTCTGATCGATTTATGAAGGATGAATTTGTGAAGAGAGGAGTTGAAGTAGTTGAAATAATGGGGGAAGAATTTTCAGCAGAAGAAATTGTTAATGCAGTTAAAGAAAGGCACCCTGAAGTCAAAAAAATATTGATAGAGGGAGGGGGAGTACTCCTCTCAACATTCATTAATGATGGGTTTATAGATGAACTAATAGTGGCTCTAGCTCCAATAATGCTTGGAGAAAGCTGTGTAAGCATATTTCCAAAAAATATAACTGAGCCACTGAAGCTACGCCTCGTTAATGTTAACATATGTATTTGCGGTCAAGAAGTAGTATTAAAATACAGAGTACCTCCTAGTGTTATGGGGAGTTGAGATGAAGGTATTCTTTCATGAAGTATCTATTACAACTAGTAGGAGGATTCAGTTAATAGACATAACGCATCACGTTGAGGAAGCAGTTAGGAGAAGCGGCATAGCTAATGGAGTTTGCATAGTCTTCGCTCCTCATGCTACAGCAGCAGTATTAGTTAATGAACATGAGGAAGGGCTTATACATGATATAGCTTCTAAAATAGAGGAAATAGTTGAACCTGAGAGGAGTTGGAGACACAATATAATAGATGATAACGCGCATGCACACATAGGTTCAGCAATTATAGGTAGTGAGAGAGTTTTCCCAATACATGAAGGAAGAATAGTTAGAGGCACTTGGCAAAACATATTCCTAGTGGAACTAGATGGACCGCGTAGAGAAAGAAATGTAGTAATAGAAGTCCTTGGAGAATAAGCTTAAAAAACATTTTCCACTATACTCCAATCACAGATAATTAAGGAGGCGTCATCTATGGCAAAGTTCTACGTAGCGAGTGAGGAAGACATAGTCAGCGGTCTTGTAACTGACATATACTTTGTTAGAACTAGAGAGATTGTTAGAAAATACGGTGTAGATAAGAGAGTTAGAATGGAGCTACACGTATATAACTTGCCTAAGGGGTATGAATGGGCTGTCTATGCAGGCCTTGAGGAAGCCCTACGCCTATTTGAGGGAAAACACGTCACTATATACAGCCTCCCTGAGGGAACCCTCTTTAAATCTAGAGAACCACTAATGATCGTTGAAGGAAGGTACTCAGATATATCAGTCTATGAAACTCCCCTACTTGGAATACTGAGGCACTATACAAGCATAGCTAGTAAAGCAGCTAGGCTAAAGAGGCTTGCAATGAATAAGCTATTCATATTCTTCGGCATAAGAGTTCTTCACCCAGCAATAGCTCCAATGGCTGATAGAGCTGCTTACATAGGCGGTATGGATGGAGTATCCGGCATAGCGAGTAAGAAATACCTTGGACTAGAGCCTGTTGGAACAATGCCGCATGCACTAATAATATTGTTTAAAAACCAAGTGGAGGCATGGAAGGCTTTCCACGAAACCATTAATGGAAGCGTCCCTAGAATAATGCTCACTGACACTTTCTACGATGAAAGAATAGAGGCCCTTATGGCAGCTGAAGCTCTTAAAGACAAACTCTATGGCGTACGGCTAGATACTCCGAGCAGTAGGAGAGGGGATATGAAGGCTATAGTTGAAGAAGTTAGATGGACACTAGACCTACATGGCTATAAACACGTTAAAATCATTGTTAGCGGTGGAGTAGATGAAGAAGAAGTAGTTGAGCTAAGAGACATCGTAGATGCATTTGGCGTTGGGACATCTGTAGCTTTCCCGAGGAGCGTAGACATAAGTATGGATATAGTTGAAGTTGAGGAAAATAATGAATGGATCCCGATAACTAAGAGAGGAAAACTCCCTGGCGCAAAGAAATTGTGTAGAAAAAGGCCTGGGTTAAATGATGAAGTCATCCCGTGGAAGTATGAGTGTTTAGAGGGCTATGAAAACCTCATGTTAAAATACATGGATGATGGAGCTATAGTTAGAGAACTACCGGAACTAAGTGAGATAAGGAAATATGTCTTAGGGCAACTAATGGAAGTCGGAGAGTGTAAATAACTTTAATAGCGTTGCATCAATAAACTTTATTTCATTTAGTAAATTACTAAGCTAGGAGTGAGGGTCTTCTCTTAGAGGTATTTAACCTAACTTCCTCCATCAACTGATCTATTTTTTCTAAGAAGTCCTGTGGAAGCCTATTAAACAAAGGCCTTGGCTCACGTATCCTATGCCCAGGCTTTATTGGGAGCTCTCTTATTGTAAAAAGCCTTCCAGGCTTCCACAAATCCCCTCCTATATTCAATATCTCCCACAACTCTTCAGCTTTTCTAGGAGTTATTGGGGCTAACAGTATATTTAATGCATAGACTACGTTTACACTAATCCACATAGTTGTAGCAGCATCTATTGGATCGCTTGAGAGTTTATCCCATGGAGCCTTTTGATTTAAGTATTGGTTGCCGTTCCACGAGAGTTCAAGAACTTTTTCAACTGCATGCTTTAGCCTAAGTCCTAGGTAGTCTTCGTCAACTTTATTTAAGGTATTTAAAACTCTATTGATCATGTCTTTATCTACTTCGTTAAGTTCTCCTGGAGCAGGTACTATGCCTCCATATCTCTTATAGATGAATGATAATACTCTATGGATGAAGTTCCCTATATCATCGCAGAGCTCTCTATTAACTATCCTATAGAAGTCAGCCCAATTGAAGTTTGCATCCCTTAGTTCAGGCCTCATTCTAATTAATGTAAAACGCCAGTAGTCTGCTGGAGCTATTTCAAGAGCTTCATCAATCCACACCCCTATCCTCCTACTCTTACTGAACTTCTCTCCTTTAAAGAGGAGGTATTCAGTTGCAGAAATATTCCACGGCAAAGTATATCCCTCTCTCAAAGCTATTTCCATTGCTGGAAATATGACGCTGTGGAAGGGGATGTTGTCCTTCCCCATGAAGAACACTATCCTAGACTCAGGGTTTCTCCAATAATCAATCCACTTATCCCCCATTCCTTTTTTAACGAAGTATTCCTTAGTAGCCGATATATAGCCCAGAAGTGCATCAAACCATACATATATAGTTTTCCCATTAGCCCCGGGGAATGGAGCTTCTATTCCCCACTTATTATCCCTAGTAATGCTTCTAGGCCTTAGGCCCTCCCTTATCCACGATAACGTGAAGTTCTTAACGTTATCAGGTAAGTTTTCATTGGATTCAACCCACTTCCTTACATCTTCCTCGAGTCTAGATAAGTCGAAGAACCAGTGCTTAGTTCTCTTTTGAATAGGCATTGAGCCACATATAACGCACTTAGGGTTTATTAAATCAGTTGGATGCAGTAACCTGCCGCATTTATCACATTGATCTCCGCGGGCTTCTTCATAACTACAGTAAGGACACCTACCTATTATAAATCGATCTGGGAGGAACATGGAATCCCTCGGACAGTAGGGAATTACTTCCTCTTGTTCAAATATGTAGCCATTGTTGTAGATCTTCATTAGCGTCTCCTTGACGAACTCCTTGTGAACAGAGTTCTCGGTTCTAGTGTAATTACTTAACTCTATGCCCCATTCCTCTAATAGATGTTTAACGTACTCATGCGCTTGATCTGTAAGCTCCCCTGGCTCTACGCCTTTTTTTATTGCTTCAACTTCAATTACAGTTCCATGTTCATCGCTTCCACTAACAAAGACGTAATCCTCTCCACGTAGCTTCAAGTACTTTGCGAATATGTCTGCTGAAAGCAGTGAGCCAATCATAGTGCCTAAGTGAGGGACATTGTTTACATAAGGCCACGCTGCTCCAATAACCCACTTCAAGCTTTACCCCCTCCAGCTAAAATCTCACGCTTAAATAACCTTAAAGCTGTTTTAGAAGCTTAAACTCTTATTTAAGTTACTCACTGCTTTCTCTAGCTTTATTGACTCCCTTAACCCTACGTTATCTACTTTAATTCTCGTGAGAGATTTTAAGCCAAGTTTCTCTAAGGCTATGCTTTTAGAAAAACCTCTTTCCGCTATTACGAGCACAGCATTCTTCCACGCTGGTATAGCAATCCAGTTCTCACCTACGCGCACTTCGTTTTGAGGAAGGATGTTCTTGAGGAGGCTTAAGTCAGCCTCCCTAATAGCATATCCAAAAAGCGTTAGAACCGATAGATCTAGGCTTAATTCATTGCTTAACCCCCCTAGACCTATATACATCTCCATGGATTCATTAACTACTTCAAAGTCAAGGATGTCCAGCCTATTGCTTCTCATAATTGAGGTTACATAGCCTCCATAAATGATGTTCACGAGGACTTGCTTCAAGTACATACTTATGCTTAGATCGCTTAAGATATCCTCTGGCCTAACTCTATTAACATATATGCTTTTAAATAACTCTTCAACAATTTCTCCGCCTAAGTATGGAGGTATCCTATTGACTAAAGCTCTATAAGTACCTTTATTTCCAACAGCGACAAGCCTATAGTTCATTACTGCCATAGATGCTACACCTGCAACTCCTTTACTAAAGTACTTGCCTATAATGAGTACTCCAGGTAAGCTAACTAAGTGAAGCATCTTTATTCAACTCCTGTGCTTCTAGAAGAGCCGTATACATGGCTGTAACTATTCTTAAAGCATCGGTAAGATACCTTAATGCTCCACTGATAACTTCAGCTATTGAAGTAAAGTGTTTTTTAGGGTATACGTGGCCTTCGTATGGCCACATAGCATAGAGCGGGGCTATCACAACGTAATAATCATTCTCGTAGATAACTTTCTCAAGCTTCTTTAGCTCGCAGCCTACTATGCTGTACAAGAGACTCTTCCCAGCAACCCCGTAGTACTCCTTTATAGACTCTAACTCGGCTTTTACTCTTAGTGACACAAGAGGTAGAGCATGTATCTGAGAGTGTAGATGCATCACTAACACGCCTATCTCATTACCCCTATCTCTGAGTGTATCAACATACTCTACGTAACTCAGTGAAAATAGTTTAATGTACTCATTTCTACAAAGATCGATTACTTTAGTTATGCGGTCTAAGCTTAACGTACAGAGATCTCCTTTGTATTCAGGTGTTTCTTCAACTACTCTGCAAGTACCATGAGCCTCTATTACACTGTAGGCGTCTAACTCAAGTAGTTTAACTAGCAGTGAGCCCTCTACCAAGCAGATACTTAGCTCTAGTAGAGAAACAATACTCCACTTCTCTAAGTATGCGAGTTCCAGTGCACTAGGGCAGAAGGGGCACTTAAACATAGCTTGCTTTTTCCCCTGACGCCAAGGGCGAGTAGATCTGTGTTCAGTCACTATAATCCATTGCTTTACCAAAGGGTTCCAGCATGCTTCGTTCATTAAAACCCCTCTTATAGACTTCACTCAATCCCTATGTTCACTTCTATAATAAACTATCTACACCTAATTCATGTATAGCTGTGTCCAGTAAGCATTAATGGGCTGTTCTTTCTAAGTCTACTATTTAAATACTGTGAGATCAGTAGCCTGAGGTTGTTTATGCATGAGTACTCTAAGCTGAGCTCTCAGGAACTAGCGACCAGAGGCTATAAGTTCACGGCTGACATGAGAGGGAACAGGGCTTTTCTCTAAGACCCGCGGAATTCAGTATTAACAATGCAGAGTGCTCATTATAGGTATTCAATCACTTAAGTATATTCTCTGGACAGCTGATCCTAGAAGTATTATGAAGCAGCATCTTACTATTACAGCAAATAAAGAGCGGGTAGAAAACACTTTTTGAGTTCTATAAAATTATAAGTATGAAAGGAGGTTTATTAAAAATGGTGGAATAGTGAGGTTTAAATACGTACTTATAGTAATAATTATAGCCTCAGTACTATTGGCCTCCTCTCTTCTACTCATCTTTTTTAGGCTCCCTGAAGTTGTTGAGGAACCGAAAGAGCCTCCTGAGAAACTAAAGGAGATACGAATAGAGCCTATTCCAACAGTAAAAATACCTGAACCCCCTCCAAGCATGTTTTTGCCAGAGGCACTTCCATGGCTAGTTGAAAAAGGTACAGTGAGAACAGATGTGTTCTATGGAAGTGGTGTTCCAAGGAGACCTGAGGTAGCTCTTAAGCTCAATATATCGGCAAACATGGCTGGGAAACTAGCTGAAGCCATTGTTGAAGGCAATAGAGTATTCTTAGCTGACAACGAGGGAGTATACGCCCTAAATAAGAGTAGTGGAGAGCTCTTATGGGGAGTTGAAGTGTACTTCGACAACCTCATGCATAGAGAACTCAGTGGTCCAGGGCCTATCTATAAGTGGAGATCCCTAGGACTATGGGGATTTGTAAAGACCTATGGTGTTGGAAAATACTTATATGTCGCGACATCATTCCTTCTGCCACATCATGGAGAAGAAGACGCCTCTCTATTAGCATTGAATAAAGACAATGGCGAACTTGTGTGGAGAGTAACACTTAAATCAGAGGAGGGAGCAAGAAAGTCGTCTGTGACATCAAACCTAATAGTAGCTGATGGTAAGGTATTTGTCGGAAGCATTGGATATGAGGGATTAGTCTTCGCCGTGAGTGAAGATGGAGAGGTTATTTGGCGCAGAAGTGTTGGGGGAAACGTTAGGGGATTAACTTATGGAGACGGAATATTGTTTGTTACATCGGAGTACAGTAATAAACTCCACGCTTTTAATCCAGAGAATGGAGAGCTACTTTGGATCTATGAACACGATTGGGAGCTAACGACTCCATCTTATCGAGATGGAAGAGTGATCTTAGCGGATCTCTCGGGGAGCATACTGGCTGTATCCTCTAATGGAAAACTCCTCTGGGAGAGACCCCTTGGGATAGGAGGAGATGTTGATAAGAACTCATACATAGCATTAAGCGATAAGTACGTATATGCCATTAGATCATATGGAGAGAGGCCGAGAAATCTCTATGTGTTGGACTTTAATGGAAATGTTGTAGGAAACTACACTCTGACCATCGATGAAGATGGAGGCATACCAGCTGTATCTCGAGATATTGTGGCCTTACCAGTGTTAAATAGAAATGGAGAGGGCAAGGTATATCTCTTGTGGAGGGGTCTTCACAAGCTCAGTGAGTTTCACTTTAAAGAGTGTAGCGGCTGGATGCCTAAGGTCAGTATTGCCTATGGAGAAATATTCGTAGTTGCGTGTCCAAGAGTCATGTATAAGCTGGTTGATGAAGGGAAACCAGTTATAAGCAGAGTTAATGTTACGTATAATAGAACTCTGATCATTAAGGCCGACGTATTTGATAATCAAAGTGCGCTGTACAAGGTCCTACTTGTTTACAGCATAAACAACTCCCATTGGAATTACAGAGAAATGAGGATTGCATCAAGCTATGCAGATGAGCCGGTTGGAGGATATGGATTAGAAGAAGAAACCTACATTACTGAGATTCCATTAGAGATCGCTAAAATAGAGTTCTACATAATTGCAATAGATAACACGGGGAACTATGAAGCAACAGCTGTATATGGATATAGAATATACATTATGGAAGGTTAATTAAGCAAACGCGTAATCAATAGTGTTGATCACGCTAGGGACTTTGAATTGATATTTATCCTTAATATTTTTGAACCAAATCCATTACTATTATGTCTTATTTTAACCACCTTGCTGGTAAATGATAATTTACGTAATACACTGTATATTCAGAGTACATCTCTAGTACGTAGTTCTCTACGTTGACTCTCCAGCTATGAGTAGCTTTTCTAACGTAGTCGTAGGGGGGTATTGCAGCTTCTCATAAATGGCTGGGTGTACACCGGGCCGTAGTAAAGGATGGACCTCTATCTCAGCGGCTATTCTAGTTATACCCCCTATGGCTTTTTCTCTGTATTTAATTCAGGTATCAGGCCATAGAAAACCCAGATCTTTATTCCTGCTCTATTAATTTTCTGTAGAGCCTCTAATCTAACTCCTGGTGGAGGGGGCGCTGGCTCTATGAATCTTGCTATCCAGCGTTGTTGCTGTAAAGCCTATGTCTATGAAGCTCCCGTACTTGCTTAGAATATCGAGTCTCTGAATACCATGCTGGGATTACATGTTAAACCAGGCCACCAAGTCTCTAGCCACTCATAGCTCCACTAGCTGGGTAGAGAACAGCTATAAATAATAGCATAAATGAGTTATCGCTAAATCTTGTTGAAAAACACTTATACCTCCTAGAGGCTCGTATTGCTTAACCTCTAATAGTGTACTTCAAGAGAGCTATCTACATTGACCTCTCGGTCCCAGTGCATCAATGCTAGAGACCTTTTGTATATGGGATATTGGTGTGCTAAATTTGCATATGTATGTAGCAGCCTCAACGGCTAGAGGATCGTGTTGCTATAGGCATTTTCAAGTGGTCTAAGTATAATTGGGTTATCAATAACTTTCACAGTCTGAAGAGGTGCGCGGGGACCTTGGGGTTTGTGTTCACTTAGAAGAACTACTCTAGCTATCAGCTATAGCTGCTTTCCCACTCCTTTCTGCTTATATAAGTACAGCAGTTGGAAACCGGCTTATTGCAATATCAAGCATGTGTATAGGCGTTAGAAAGCCGGGCTCACTGGTCCATAGCCAAGTACATTGATTGCAAGAGCATTAGCTAAACTCATTGACAAGTTGTTAGAGAAGCTATATATTGATGCTTCAGTGGACCACAATCTAGTTGCAGTATCTATACTTACCTCACTCTTGTCTAGAAAGCTCTTATCTCAGCTACTTGAAAACTCATATGCTTTAACTACTACAATAGTCTCCTTCCGCTCTTCACGTAGCTTCCAGCTGGTTTACCCATAATACTGGAGTCTCCGTAGAGTCTTATAGCACCGTCTCTAGCTTAGAAAGCTATCCCTGCGGGTATTGAATAATTTGACATCTCCTTTAAAAGACCCTTACTATGCTCACCTGACGCTATAGCACCAAAGTGTAGGAGTAGTTCAACAGCCTACTATGACAAGAGTTGTCTAAGCCCATTACCACTGCGTAATGTATAGTCTTCTACTATGCTAATAAGCTCTGACGCCTAATTAGCCTCAGATACCACCTCAGGCGAAGATCTTTGAAGAATTTTACTAAAAGTACTTGTTATAGCGCTAAGAGCTAACTTGATCAGTTCATCTGTTTTTAATATGCATAATAACCAGCCAACAGAGTTTAAGTCAAGTAACCTTAATTAACCCTAGATTACTTCAGCTTTACGCCTTTTAACGATCCTAGTTCTCTAATAACACCTAGATCCTTTAGCTCCTTAGAGATGATCTCCCAGTACATTCCCTTCGGCTTATAGCCCCTAGGCTCAATCTTCACTAGCCTCGTTGGTGTTGCATAATAGTCTACGACTATATCGTGTTGCTCAAGCGGTATCTCATCGTTGACCACCTGTAAGTCATGAATAGTCGTTATTACTAGTACAGAGTCGTCAATAGCACCCAATTCTCTTAGAATACCATACTCTAGCTCGGCATAACCCCCGCCTTTACCAAGCCTTACACCTCGTTTATCTACAGCTACACACCCAGTTACTACAAGGTCTACTCTCGGGATCTCGGTAAGTCTTACTAACCTACCATACCGAAATGCACCGGCAATAGTAGATGCTGAACTGTATTTATTAACCGGTATTTTACGCGGGTCAATTAGTATAAACCCGCTTTTCAGCCTCGGAGAGGCCATTATAACAAGCTTACCACTTCTTAGAGCTTGTAGCCTAATGTAGTATTGAGGTGAGTCGGGGTTAGACTTAACTACTTCTGCTCTACTCCACTCCCTGAGCCCGAGGATTCTTTGTGCAGCAGCTTCCGCACCCTTAAAGTTTGGTATTCTACCGTAGACTGGCCTTGGAAAAGCCGCTACATTAGTTTCTTCAAGTAGCCTCCACACTCTTTCTCTTATGGAAGCTTTAACCCTCTTAACTCCAATCATACTGCTGATCACAGCCTCTATACTCTACTTATAAGTATCACGTAGCCTACTCTTATAGCGGTATAAGTACTGGCTGACTCTCATATACCCTGTGCTCTAGTTCGTATTAGATTTAGAAGAGCTGTTAAAGCCATAAGTATAGCTGCCCAGGTGTGAGCACACTTAGCTGGAAGCTGTACTCTACTTATCAAGTCGTGAGGTAAGCTATCTGTAAAGACACTTAAAGAGCTCTCTAAGTGCTTTCTTGTAGCCGACGCTAAGACTATGGATGCATCAAGAGTCAAGGGGGAGGTAATCCTAGAGGCTGTGCAAATTGATTTACCATACTAAGTGCAGTAGATGAAGAAACTCTCAGAGAAGCTGTTAGTGTTAGAAAAATATAGTGAATACTCAAGTAGACCTAATAGACTGCAAAGCAAGAGAGCACTAGAATTTAATAGATGTGAACCCGACATTATTGCCTTTCACATCGGTATAAGCATATAGAAATTTCGCGGCTTAACAACTGAACTATTAATAAAAGAGGCCATTAGCGTAAAACAGAGTGTAAATACACATATAGCTGTAGCGGAGGGTTAAAACCAGGCGGTAAAGCCAATCGCCATTAGAGATGTTGATGTAATCATACTATGATAGACCCTACATCTACTGTACCTAGATGCTCTGAGGGAAGTGAGGGTACTTAACTAGCTTCTAGAGCTAGCTTTAAACATAGTTAGTTTAACAAGATATATCACTACGAGTATTGCAAGGAAGTAATTCCTAAATGTAGCAATCCACTGTACAGGTGAGTCAATTGTATGTGGTGAAAAACTTATTGAAGACACTAAGTATGGATATACAAGCCCTCTGAACCACTGATCTGCGAAGAAAGTCGCCATTATACCCATGTTAGCTGCATCAGCGGCTACTAATAAAGGTAGATCTCTTCTATCCAATGCTATAACAGCTAGAGGAGTTATTAATAGCATCATTTGAGGGCTGAAAACATAATTGAATACTACTGAAGCACTTATAGCTAAATATGAAGCTAGCAGGGCCTTAGCCTTTGAATCTATGTCAACAGAGCATATAACTAAAGAACACGTTATGAGGCAAACCATGTATAAAACTCTATGCAGGTGACTCCATAAGTCATTTATAAAGGGGAGATAAATGCAGTTCTCGCAATACCACGACATGTGGTGTTCAACGAAGTAGCTTAATCCACTGGGCGAAGCTATAGCAATAACTACATAGGGTAGAGCACCTAGCGCTAGTAACCCAGTACTAAACTTTATGAAGTCCTTTGTAGAACCTCTTTGAGCAAGATCGTATGCAAATACAAATGCAGCAACAATTGGCAATAGCTTAATTGATACAGAAGCACCAATAGCTATCCCCGACTTAAAATAGCTTTCATTCATTAAGTAATAGACGCCAGCAACCAGCATAGATGCAGTCAGTATATCCCAGTTATATACTGAGTACATTAGAGTTGACGGCAGAACTATGAATAGAAGAACCCTCCTTGAACTAACCCTAAGCTCTTTAGCAATACGGATTGTGTAGTAAGTTAAAGCCACCATGCCTATTCCAATAGAGACTGATTGAAGTACGTAGTGTACTCTAACAACAGGAGTTAAGTACTGTAAGTAATCCATGATACTGTAGTTGTTTGGCAAAACAATCATTATTCCACTACAAGTAGTTAGATACCATATGAAGCCCACTATGGGTGGATACTCAAACTTATAGTCTACATAGGGTACTGGGCATTGCTTAGAGCCTCTGACAAGCTCTTCAATAACTGATGGCTTAAACCACTGCTCAGAGGCTTTCTCTCTACTAAAGAATCCACTGCTAACTGCATCTTTAAACACTCTATTGAAGACTCCGTAGACTATGTCACTATACTTAAAGCCGAAGTCATTGTAGCCCGTTGATCTTCCGATAATCCACTCAATGATTGTTACTGGAGTTACGTGAACTGCCTCCTTAGGGTTTCTAGAGTAAGTGGCATCTGGGTAGTGAATGTATGCTGAAGCCACTACTACTAGTACTCCAATAATTATTGGAACGACTACATCATTATACTTCAATTCAAGCACCTTTAACACTAGCTATTTTAAGCCCTCTGGAATTTTAATCACTTTGGTGAAGTTCTTGAAGCCCGCCTTATTAGTTATAGATATGCTCCATGAATTTGTACGCGGTAGGTTAAAGAGTCCTCGTGCAGAGGATATAGTATTTAACATAAGGGCTCTAATAAATCATGCGCATTCATGTGGAGTTCCAGTAATTCACTTAGTTGACAACCACTTACCAATAGATCATGAGCTAAAGATATGGGGGCCCCACGCAATTAAAGGTTCTCCGGAAGCTAAGATAATTGATGAATTAATGCCTGTGGAAAGCGACTTAGTATTATTTAAGAGAAGCTATAGTGGCTTTAGAGATACAGGTCTTGACATACTCCTACGAGATCTTGGTGTTAAGACGTTACTCCTAACTGGCATACATACACACATATGTGTATTACACACTGCTTGGGATGCCTTTTACTATGGCTACGACATCTATGTTGTAAAAGACGCTGTAGCTGCGTTCAGTGAAGAAGATCATAAGTATGCTCTTAATTACATGGAGAAAACTTACGGAGCAAAACTCATTACAACACAAGAGGCAGTGGAGCTTATGAAAGCCTCCATAGTTAAAAACACTCCACCTCATGCGTCGTAAAAGACAGTCAGAATATCATTAAGTAAAGCTGCTATTAAAGGAAGTAGGCTACTCCAAGGCTCCTTTTCAACTACTTCTCATCACATTTATGGTGAAGGATGGAAACCTTATTGCTAAAAGTTCTTTCTTAGTGTCCAGGAGGTGGGGTTAATGTTGTTGAAGCTTGGATGTTTTATATTCGTTGAATCAATAAACAGGTATAGGCACTGCTATTTCTCCATCGTTTAAAACTCTGAACTCAACTCCATATACTTTTGAAAGTACTTCCTCTGTTAATACTTCCTTCACGTTTCCTAAGGCAACTCCTACTCCATTATTTAATACAAGTACTTTAGTAGCTGTATTTGCTGCAAAAGCTACGTCGTGTGTAGTGAATATCGTCAGCACCTTGTCTTTAAGTGTTCTCAGAGTTTTTGAAAGCTCAACCCTGCTCCTAATGTCCATGTGTGCATCAGGTTCATCCAATAGCAGTATTTTTGGATCTTTGGCTAACGCCATAGCTAACAGTACTTTCTTTAATTCACCAGCGCTTAATTCATTCAGCTTTCTATTCCTTAAGTTAAGTACTCCAAGTACTTCCATTACTTCACGCACTTTATAGATGTCCTCACTGCTTTCAAGAAAGCTCTTTGAGACAGGATATCGTGAAGTAAGTACAGCTTCTTCAACTGTTAAGCTAAGCATTTCAGGCACACTTATATCTGACGAATATGAAATTATTTTAGCAAGAGCCTTCTTCGGCATTCTCAATGCATTAACTCCATCAATTAATACAACTCCATCATGTTTCACTAGGCCAGCTATTGCCTTGAGTAAAGTAGTCTTCCCACTTCCATTAGGTCCAAGTACACAGAATAATTCACTTTTATCGACCCGTAGAGATACATTGTTAAGCGCTATGACTACTTCACCCCTAGACCTGTATTTAACTCCTATGCCTTTAACCTCTATGAAGCTCTCTACCTCCATTTATACCCCCTTAAAACTAGCACTACATATAGAGGAGCTCCAAATACTGAAGTAATTACTCCAGCAGGCACCTCGCCTACACTCCACGACAGGAACGTCTTAGCTGCTATGTCTGATAGCGATAATATAAGGGCTCCCGTTAAACTAGCTAGTGGAATTATAAATCTATTATCGCTAGTCCTAAGGAGTAAGCGAGCTATGTGTGGAGATACTAGGCCTATGAAGCTAATCATTCCTATAGCTGATATAGCTATGGATGAAGAGAGGCCTGCAACAACAGCTGTAATGAGCCTAACGTACTTAGCATTGAAGCCGAGTTGAGATGCATACTCATCTCCAATGATTAATGTGTTAAGAGGCTTTGCAATTAAGAAATAGAGGAACACGAGGGCTAGAGTCAGTGGCAAGAGGAAGTCTACTTTCCACTTAGTTGCATCAACTAAGCTTCCAATAAGCATTGCATATATGTATGGAGTATGTGGAGCTCTAGATAGAATGAAGTAATATAAAGTAATTGCTACTCCTGAGGAGAAGCTCGTTATTCCTATGCCTGAAAGAACATACGCTACATCACTTCCTCCAACAGCTTCAGCAATAAGTATAGTTAGAAGTAAAGCTAATAGACCCCCTATTGAGGCAGCTAAGGGTATGTAGAGAACGCTTGGAGTAGGAGTTACTAAGTAATACATATATATGGAGAGTAAGGCTCCTCCACCTATCCCAAGGAGGTATGGGTCAGCTAGAGGATTTCTAAGAGATGATTGAAGCATAGAGCCTGAGTATGCAAATATGAAGCCTGATAATAATCCAAGAAGTGCTCTATTAACTCTATAGTAAAAGTGCCCCTGGTTAATGAATAAGTAGGATGATAGAACTAGTATGGCTGAAAATAACATAGTTAAAAAAGCAAACCTTATCCTAACAGCTCTTATGAATTCCTTATCTCCTAGCGGCTTCATATATTTTCTCAATTAATATCCACGCTCCCTCTACAATCCTTGGACTAGGTCTAGCTAGAGAATCTGTTTCATGGCTGCTTAAGATTATTACATGTGAGCCAATAGAGTAAATACCTGTTGTCTCTAAGACATTCTTCAACTCCTCCTCACTGATACCCATTGAGAAAACTACTATTACTTCAGGCCTTAAACCAGCTAGATCCTCTTGGCTTAAAGCTAGCCACCCGCTTTGCGGAATTGAGTTCTTTAACCCAATTCCATTAATTAGGTCGTCTATAAAAGTCCCTCTTCCAGCGACCCATATGCCCATTGAGTCTATTGAAACTACTATTGCAATGCTTATGCCAACCAATCCCCTGGCTTCAATGCTGGCCTTCAATAACTCCATTGAGCCGCTTATTAAGTAACTCACTTCCCTCCCCCTATCATCAACTCTAAAGATCTTTGAGATCAGCTCAACGTCTTCCACTACTTCACTTAAGTTACCAGCAGATCCTCCATTTAAGTAAAATACTTTGATTCCATATTCATTGAAGAAGTCGAGTAATTTGATGTGGGCTCCTTTATCAGCTAGCACTAAGTCTGGGTTTAAGCTAAGTATTTTCTCAGTATCTATGGCTGGCCACCAGTATCCACCGACGTTAACTACTCTCCTAGACTTTAGGGAGATACTTATGTTCATGAAGTCATTGTTGTAGGAAATGTCGTCAACTCCTATAATGAATTCTCCAAGGCCTAGCATGAACATTGTTTCAGTAATTGATGGTGCTAGAGACACTACTCTACTGGGAACCGTGCTGAACTCCATTACTCGCCCAGCCTTATCACTTAACGTGATAACTTCATACGTTGGTTTAGTCAATGGTATAGTTGGTGTAGTTGTTACAGTTATAGTTATAGTTTGAGCCGGCGCTACTGTGATTCCAGTATATGGGATCAATAGCCCTATTGCAATACCTACAACTAGTGTAAGAGTTAATAGCGCTAATTGAGCGTATCTCATATGTGGCTACCCTAGCCATATTAGGGAACACTACTTAATAAATCTTCTCAACTGATTAGAGAGATAGTCATATAGATCTTTTGGAAGGCTACATTGATAGTATAGGGCCTCTAACTCCATTGGATGGAGCTTAGAGACTATTATAAGGCTTTGCGGTAATGGCGCATTGCTGTAATCCTTAAGTTTCTCCAAAAGATCTGCTTTTATAAATTGATTTGGTGTACCTAGTCCAGCCACTAATACGCCTATCATTCCCCCCAGGTTCCTCGTGTCATTACAGTGCTTCTCTAGGGCTAGGAGTACATCAACTGCTTCACTTATTCTCATCACTAAGCCTTCTTCAGGCTTTAAGTCGAAGAGGAGGAGTGTGTGTAGACCTCTTGAGTAATTATCGTAAATCACATCAATTATGCTGCACGGCATTGAACCCCTTGGATACACTAATGTAACCATTTTTCCAAACTTATATGCCTGAAGCCCCGTCGCACTTGGAGCCATTGAGTATATGCTTACTCCATGAATTACTTCAATTCTTACGCCGGCTTTAATTGCTTCAATTCTTATAGCGTCGTGAGTTGTAGCTATAAATGGATCTCCTGGAATTAGTAAAGCAACGTTTTTCTCCCCAGCTACTTCAATGAGCTTGTTTATGGATTCTCCTTCAAGCCCCTCCCTAGAGGCTGTAAATATTTCAACAGATCTATACCCTATAGCTTTTCTAAGGCCTTCAACGCTGAAGTCAGGCACAATGCTTGTATAGGAATCAACTATTATTAAGTCGGCTTTAGATAAGGCTTCAAGAGCTTTAAGCGACAAGTACTTAAGTGAAGGCCCAATGCCTATGAAGTAAATTGGCATAGCCCGGCTCCCAGCATTAATTCTCTAGAGAACTAATAATCTTCAATGAATGCCGTTAGTTGTTAGAAGAGTAGTGTAGTGCAGAGTTCCAGAGTTCCACTCATTAACTGGAACAGTATAACCTATATGTCTATACGCCTCCTTTTAAGGACTGGAACTCAGTACTCTGTATAGGAGGTGATATACTGTGAGTGGTGTGAATTGGAAGTCTCTTAGTTCACTTGCCTTAATAGTGCTTGTAGCGCTCTCTATGCTGATAACTGCATCAAATGCAGCTAGCGCTAAGGGCTACGACGAGGCGGTTAATGATGATTTAACAGTGCACTACTTAGACGATGCTCATGCTCCTAGAGATTTAGGGGCCTTGGGAAATGCTTCGTTCGACAAGCTTTTAAACCTATACTACATTGTCAGCAACGTTACTAAGCCAATTATTGCATGGGGCGTCGAGTACAACTCCACTATTGCACTTAGGATAGTTAATAGAAGTGAGTGGTTTTACAATAAAGCTCTTGAGTACTTAGGTAACAATGATAGAATGGCTAAGGCAATGATACTGCTCTCCATTCTAACTCTAACTAAGTCGCCAGCTATAGCTCACGAAGTAATGACTAAAACTCTAAGGAGTTCACTTAGTGAGGCAGGTAATGTGACACTAGAAGTAGTAGGTAATGTAACTGAGTTAGTTAATGAATTTAGAGAACTGTTAACTAATGCCTTAAGTTATGCACTAATGGAAGTAAATGCATCCATACCTATATTTATAGAAGTACTAATAGCTGAAGGGGATTATAGACTAGAGCTCTCAAGCAACTTAACGACTCTCGAGAAATATGGAGCGGCACTCGCCATGGCTATATCAGGGTACAACAATTATGTAAGGGCCTACAGCCTACTCATAAGATCCATAATAGCGTGGTTCCTTAGAGAACAGCTCACTGTAAGATTTCTGTGGACCATAGGCCTAGGGCTTGATAAAGAGCTACAGATAGGCGTAAGAGAGAGAGTTATGAAGAGACTAGAGAATTGGGTTAGTCGAGGAATAGTTGAGGAAGTAGGAAGCAGGTATAGAGTTAGAGTAAGAATAGTGAGCAGTAATGAAGTAAGGCAAGCTATTTACAACATAGTTGTCACACGACTAGAGAACACTCGGCGTTTAGCAATTGAGTTAAGGAATAGGTTTGGGCATAACTGGCAAAGAGTTGTTGGAGAATCAATTAGAGCTAGCATAATGCAGCGCCTAGCTCAAGGAGAGCCTCTTGGAGATGCCGTAAATAATGTTCTTAGAGAATTAATCGGCAGCAGCGAAGTGCAATACCGAGTAGTAATTATTAGAAAAGGTAAGTAAACTCTCCTTCCATAACTTTCTCCCGCATTTTTCATACTCTATCCTAAGTCATTACTGCATAGCTCTCATAAGCTCCTAGAGATATTAACGGAGAATCCAGTGCTTTACATAATTTATATCTCTCTTCCTGAACTTAGAATATGGAAAAATGGTGAAAGCCTATGAAACAGCTGCTTATGCTAGCTCTCCTAGTGCTACTAGCATCAATGAGTTGTATTAAAAGCATTTACTTGCAGCAAGTAAGCGGAGTTTACATAGAGATAACAGCTGACCCTGAAGTCAACTTAACTATTGTTAACATGCAGGTGTCCTTAGCTTACGGCAATGTAGTTTTAGTTCTATGGAATGTAGTTGAAGGAGCTGAAAAACTCTACTTACTGAATGCCATTGATGAAAATGGTGCAGCACTACCATTTAACGTAATTAATGCAACTACATTTGAAGTCATGGTGCCAGAAGCTAAAACTGTAAACGTAACGTACATACCTTTAAACGCTATTGAGGAGTTGGGCTACGGCGTTTACCTAATTACCATAGATCTAGAGCCATATGAAGAAGTCGTTAAGAGCTGCATTATCCGAATCTCAAGTGATTATGAGACACTAGTAACTTCAGTGGGGAGATATAGCATTAATAAGGTAAACGATATAGTAGAAATCCACTTACTAGATCCTCAGCCATACAACATAGTTATGTTCAGCAGCCCTATAGAGCCGCCAATTATACCCACTTTAACTAATGAAACTCAAGCAGTTCCACTACTTAATAGAATTCCGCTAGCACTAATTGCTGGCTTAATAGCGGCTACGGCAATCATAGCTTTAGCATACTTCTTTAAGCATAGGGCATCTAAGGATGTGATAAGCATTGAAGAAGTTTCTCCAAGGGACATAGTGTCAGACGATGTAATGAGGGATATAATATATGCAGTTGGCCGCGCTGGAGAAAGCGGCCTACCTCAAGTGAAGTTAGTGAAGTTGCTTGAGAAACCAAAGTCAACTATATCTAGGAAGTTGAGGAGGCTCAGCGAGAACAGCTACATAGTGATTGAAAGAACTGGTAAAATCAACATTGTTAAGCTAACGAATAAGGGGTGGAGTATATACAAGTCCCTATTATCAAAGGGGGGTACTGAGTGAACTACAGTGGGATTAGACCCATCTATGGCCAAGGCTTCTTCTACGTCAGTAGAAGTGGGGCATTCTTACAAGTTATTGTGTTTGACTACTACGATCCAATGCACTACTATGCTGAAGTAATGTCAAATGCTACACGGCTTGAGAACGAAGTTGAGACTCTTAAAAATAACATGCAGTTCTACCTAGATCAGGAGAAAGTTATAATTAATGGAGAAAGAGTTAATCCGAGAGTAATTAACGTAGAGATAGGACTTCGCGGATTGAAGAGAATAGCTTATGCAACTTTCGTAATTGAGTTCAAAAGCCAGCTGAAGAGTGGGTTAAACATTTATGAAAACTACTATGAAGAGGAGTACGTAGGGTACGACTATGTTGTCTACTGGTTTTTCCCAGAGGGCTCTACAATAACTCAAGTAGATCTAGGGGTAAGTTACAGCTTAGTTAATAGTAGAATATTATTCTTTAGGGTTCCTAAAGGAACTTACATCAGGGGTTATGAGAGAATAATATTTGAAGTGAAGTAATTATGGCTAGTGAACTCTTATTGACTAGTGAGGAGTTAGAGAGGTATAATAGGCAGATAGCTCTCTTAGGCGAAGATGGTCAAGTTAAGTTGAAGAAGTCTAAAATACTTATCGTAGGAGCAGGCGGCCTTGGCTCAGCTGCACTATATTACCTAGCTGCAGCTGGCATTGGAAGAATCATAGTTATTGATCGTGAGCAAGTTGAACTAAGTAATTTAAATAGGCAAATACTCTATACATCAAGCGACATTGGATTAAGTAAGGCCAATGTTGCATTAAGAAGGCTTAAGGAGCTCAACCCAAACATAAATATCTCAGCCTTAAGTAAAGACTTCGATGAAAGCTTAGCTGAAGAAATTGTGCCTAAAGTAGACTTAGCCATAGATGCTCTAGACAACTGGGACACTAGGATCTTGCTGAATAGAGCTTGTGTTAAGTACAAGAAGCCATTAGTTCACGCAGGTATTGAGGGATTCTATGGACAACTCATGGTCATAATACCTGGTGAAACAGCTTGCCTACAATGCATTATTCCAGCAAAGCCTCATGAAAGGAGGCCGTTTCCAGTAATAGGGCCAGTTCCAGGGATACTTGGAGCTATGGAGGCTCTTGAATCAATAAAGATCCTTACGGGGTGTGGGGAGATTACTAAGGGGAAGCTAGTGCTATTTAATGGATATAGCCTTAGCTTAACTAATGTAGATGTAAAGAGAAACCCCAAATGCCCTGTATGCAGTCATTTATTTCCATAGAAGACTAAATGATTAACCCCATTCATATTCATACATAGTATATCGCGGAAAAATTTAAGTCTTAGAAGGGCTTTGTAGGAGTTCCTACGAAGAAACTTATGGAAGATCCAAGTGGGACAGTGGTGTTAGTTAATGTCGCATTGATGTAGGAGAGAACCCTTCCTTTTATAAGCCTTTAGAATGCATACCCCTATGGGGGCTTATTGCTATGCCAAACGACGTCTTTAAAGTTGAAGTAACTGTGTACATGGGCTTCGACGACTCTGGGGATGAAGCTTTTAGAACTGTCTGGAGCGTTGCTGAAGAAATGCTTGATAAATATGGTATCTGGATAGACGTAATACCTGTTAACGTCTGGATATACGATCCGATGGGTATTTCAAACCCTGATCTGCCGAGAGTAGACATTAATGGGAGGACTTTCATAACTGGTAGAGCTCCATCTAGAGAAGAACTGATAGACATAATACTTTCAATAGCAAGCAATAGGGGTGGGAAGCCCGGTAAGGAAATAGCTATTGCAGCAGTAATAAAACCCCCAGGCTCATTTCTAGATGCAGTGATGAGTGCTGCATGAGCAGCAATCTTTACTACTTAGGCAATAGCTTATAGCATCCTCTACTGTAGGTCATGTAGACCTTAGCAATAAATAACGACTTCTAAAACATTAAGCAGTAGAATATGTCAGCAAGCCCTTATTCATAATTCATATATTTAGGTAGCGTAGTTTAGCTTTTATCTAACTACAAACATACATAGTGTTAAAGGGTGGATGGTTTTTGCAAGAGACTCATGAAATTCCAACGCTTGGAGTAAAAGGCTTAGATAAACTTTTTGGAAGTTCAATGCTACCTATGCATTACTTAATAGTTATAGCTGGACACCCAGGTGCTGGTAAGACTACTCTTGCTTCAACAATATGTTATGCAAATACTTTAAGAGGACGCAAGTGCCTCTACATATCATTTCAAGAAGATAGAGAGAAGTTCTTTAGCTTTATGGATAGGCTTGGCTTAAACTTAAGGAATGCTGAGTCCATGGGCCTCTTTAAGTTCGTTAAGCTCCCTATATCTTTCGACATTGAGAGCGTTGCTGAAATGCTTAACAAACTCTTATTTAGCGATAAGTTTGATATATTGGTAGTGGATTCAATTAATGCTCTACTAGGAGTCGTTGGAGATGACGCCAGCAAGAGGTCTTGGCTTCAAAACTTCTTCTACAACTTACCTCAAGTATTCAAAGGCTTAGTTGCTCTAATTACAGAGCTTCCTTATGGCTTAGAGAAGCTTGAGCTAGGAGGCATTGAGTTCATAGCTGATGCAGTACTACTCCTTAAGCACAAAGTAGAAGAGGGGTTTTTAACTAGAGTACTTGAAGTTAGAAAAATTAGAGGAGCACCAGTGACTTTAGCTGAAGTACCTTTTTCAATAACTGAAGGCAAGGGATTTGAATTATGGCTGCCCACAGTACTTGAGGAAATAGGGCGTGAAGGAGAGAAGCTGCATTTGCCGTGCAATCTATTAAGGAAAACTCTTGATCACATACATAGAGGTCAAGTAATTAACATTGTACATCCAGCAGATGGCGAGTGCCTTGATCCACTAATGTTAGTACTAGGTACAGTTATTCAAAATAACTTAAAGACTATATTCATAAGCTATAGATGTCCTCCAGAATCCATTAGGGAGTCTATCGTAGGGAAACTTATAATTCAAGGCATTGAGGGCTCAATAGCTGAGAAAATTGTTGATAAATATATAGTGTTTAGAAGCATAAACCCCTTCTCATACAGCATCTCTCAGCTTACAGCTAGAGAAATAAGCCTCATCAATAGTAGAGAATTTGATGCAGTAGTATTCCATGGTGTTGAAATACCAAGACATGCCGTAGGGTCAAGTCAGCATATTCGAGAGCTCTACAATCAAATGAATTACTTAAGGAAACAAGGTAAGCTAGTGATACGTATTGGTGCTTATACAAATAAATTACTCTATAGTCTAGAATGTAGAGTTTCTGATGCATTAATAAGGTTCAAGTATTCAAATAGTGAAATAGGGGAAGTTAACTATAGAGCATTCATATGGAGGAAGAATAAAAAGCCCTATATAACACCGCCAGAGGAGATAAGTGAATGCATTGATGAAGTAGTTGAGTTAGTAAAGACCGAGCTCGCTAAATAACCCAACGTTTCATTGAGCAAACGCCTTACTCCTATGGCTACATAGTTTTTGTTAAAACTAGCAGCTTATCCTTCTATAACTACTTTGTACCTTGTTCTTCATATGAGTAGATTATTTAAATATATCAGCTATTTCCGGCTTTAAGTAATTAATTAAGTCTCTTGTCTTTAATTTAAATAGAGTGTTTTTTGATCCTCCTCCACATAATACTTCACTAGAGGTCATTATCGCTGGATCGAGTATGACGCGCGCATTTCTAACTGAGGGGTTGAGAGGAGTTACTGCACCTACTTCTAAGCCTAGTGTTTCAAGAACCTCCATTGGATTAGCTAGAGTAGGCTTGCTCCCAAGGTATCTCAACGCCTTATCGTAATCTATTCTTCTATCACCTCTGACTAAAGCTATGAGGTAGTTTCCACAAACCTTGAGGAGCAGGGTCTTCACTATCATTTCTGGAGGATAGCCGCTTAGTAACGATGCTTTTTCAACAGTCTCTACAGTATCCTCAAACTCCAGTGCTTCCACTTCAAAATCCTCCACTATCTTTCGAGAAACTTTAACCAATGTACCTCCTCCACTTCTCCATCCCTCTATATTACTCCCCTAAGTTATAGAGCTTTTAGCCAACTATTATAAGAGCTATTGCAGGAAAAGACAGCATTAGCCTCCATGATCTATAAGTGGTGAAAGGAGTTACGAGAGCATAGAGCAAATGGTGCATTGAGGTTTGCCTCTACTAATAGATCTACAACTACATTAGAGTAAAGAAACACCGTTAATGCTAACAATTAAGAAGCTGATGAAGCTCTACATTAACAAATAGAATGTGAATGCTACTTTACTAGGGTATAAATAATGTTTAAGTGAGTGAAGCACTAGGAAATAAGTTAGGTGAGAGTATGGAGCCCATCGATCTTCTCAAAGAGAGGCAACTAAAAGAGCCTGAGATGATTGCTAAAGAAAGATACGAAAGGTTTTGGAAAGCTGTTGAACTCAAGGAACCCGATAGAGTTCCATTAATTATCTTTACATCAAGCAATCACTTTCTAGCTAAATACTATAAGCTGAGTGAAATATACTTTAACTACGATACATTAATAAAAGCCACTGTTAAAGCAGCCAAAGAATTTCCAGTGGACTTGTTCTTATCATCTGTTGGTGTAAATGGCTCTATACTAGGCATAGTGTTATCCAATGATCCTGGGGCTTTCACTCCATTCGCCTACATAGTGGTACACTTAACTGGTCCTATGCACGACGTTCTTGGAGACAAGTACACTAAGTGGCCTGGGAGAGAGTTGAGAGAGAATGTACCGTTTCAATTCATTGGCGGAGAATTCATGAAACCGGATGAATATAATGAACTTATAAATAATCCTGTGGAATTCATTACGGATAAAATTTTTCCAAGAGTATTTACGAACTTAGGGAAGCCGGGGACGCCTAAGTATGTAAATACTCTAACTAGACTTGGTATAGAGGCTAAGAGGGCTCAGATTGAGCTATCCGACTTAGGCAATGAGATGGCCAGAATAGGCTATCCATCAATTCCATTCATATTATCAGCATGTCCGTTAGATGTTATAAGCGACTTTCTTAGGAATCCAACTGGCATAATGAAGGATTGCTACAGGCTTCCAGATAAAGTAAGGCAATCAGTAGAGTCATTACTTGAGCCAGTTCTTAAAATGACGTTAACTTCATATTCTATTTTAAAGCCTACTGCACCGACTCTAGCACTTATACCTCTACACTTAAATGAAATGCTGTCGCCTAAACTTTACAATGAATTCTACTGGCCTGCACTGAAGAAAATAATAATTGAATTACTTAATAAGGGAATAAAGTCTTTTGTCTTCTTCGAAGGCGATCATACTCCACACCTAGAGACTTTGCTTGAATTACCGAAGGGGTGGGGTCTTGGATTATTTGAGAAAGGAGATATTAGAAAGATTAAAAGAGTTTTAGAAGGCCATACATGTATAGTTGGTGGAATACCTGTTTCACTACTACTACATGCTACTCCAGAAAAAGTAGAGGAATATGTTAAAAGGCTTATTGAAGATATATCACCTGGAGGAGGGCTTATACTAACTACAGGTGTTGTCGAAATACCGCCTGAAGCTCCTAATGCTAATTTAATAGCTCTAATAAATACTGTACTTAAGTACGGTGAATATAGAAAGTAGAGGCGGAAGTTAAATACGTTCATCAATGTCTCTAAGTATTTTTCTCCACATAAATTCGTTTCTTAAGCATCACCCAGTTCTTTACCACTCTACCTCATTTCTCTACATGTATAATGAGTCTCCCTAACCATGTAGAGAGTTCACTAAGCCCTCGTCAATGAAGATAATTATACACTTTCTTCACTAAATTCATCAACTCTTTAATTCATATTTCAAGGAGACTAAAGATCTTTGAAAACGTTAGCAAACATAAATGTCTCTCAAATATGTACTTGAAACATTTATATACATTTCACTATACCATACATACTTGAAGGTATAGGTGTTTAAAATGAAGGTAAGCCTTTACACAATTACTTATACAGGTATTTGGTATGCAGGTAAGCCATTAACTGTAGAAGAGATCATCCCTAAGGCCAAGGCCATGGGGTATGAGGGCATTGAAATAGCTGGTAAGAGACCTCATGCCTCACCTCTAGACTGGGATAGAGAGAAGTGTAGAAGAATAAAGGAGTTAGCTAGTTCAGAAAACATACCAATAGTAGCTTTCGCGAGCTATACTAACTTCGCTAGCCCTATAATGGAAGAGCGGGAGAATGAACTATTAATGCTTAGAGAGCAGATAAAGCTCGCGAGCTGGCTTGAGGCCCCGATCATCAGAGTTTTTGCCGCATGGATGGGGACGGTTCTTCACAATGGTCACGGAACATACGATTTCTCAAGGCACACATGGAACTACCCTGGCTGTACCCTACAGGATAGAAAGAACTGGGTTGTTGAGTGTTTAAGGGAAGCCGTTAAGTGGGCTGAAGATTATGGAGTAACTCTAGCTCTTCAAACCCACGGCCCAGTTGTAAGGCTGGGGTATGAGGACACTCTAGATGTAGTTAAACAAGTAGAATCAAAATACTTAAAAATAAGCTTAGATATAGGCTTAGCATGCTTTGATCAATTTACACAACAAAGCGATGAGTACATAGCTAGAGCTGTTCAAGCATGTAAAAATTACATAGTGCACTCACACTTTAACGCTAAGTTTGAAGAAACTCCTGAAGGTAAAGTAATACAGGTACCTTATGATATGCCGGGACTAACGCCTCCAGGAGGCTCAATAATTAATTACCCTGCTTTCATTAAGGAGTTGAAAAAAATTGGATATAGAGGGTATTTATCCTATGAAGTATGTACGCCAGTAGTAAAGGGCGGGAAGCTTCATGGTATTGAAGAAGTAGATCGATTGGCACGCCTTGCAGTTAGATATATGAAAGATCTAATTGAGAAAACGTAGTGATTACAATTACTCACTACTTAAACTAAAACATTTTTAACATTTCATTACTATGTTACACGTAGTTCTTCATATACATACCTCTATTCAATTCATGCCCTAAGTTCTATAAAAGTGAATAGAGGGTGCTATGTAAATAGATAGGTTTATTTTAGTTAAAGCCGATATCTAAGTGGGTGTAGAGACATTGGGTGAAAGGCCTACAACTGCATTTATATTGTCTCTTGTAGGTGGAATATTCATCGTCATTGGTGGTTTAGTTGCTGCCATTATTAGCGCTATAATTGGTGAAGTAATTGATGTAATCCCTGGTTTAGGCTGGCTCGGCGGCTTAGTCATAGTTTTAGGTGTATTAGGCCTTGTCTTCGGCATAATTGTAATAGTAGGAGCTATTATGATTAATTCTGGAGTACCGGAAAAAGTCAAAACGGGTTCAATTATTGTACTAGTATTCTCTATACTGAGTTTATTTGTCGGGGGAACGGGCGGCTTTGTTATAGGATTCATCCTAGGATTAATAGGGGGGATTCTTGGACTTACTTGGAAACCAGAGGCACGCGCTCCACCACCTCCGCCATCGTGAGATCTAGAGTATTAATTACTATTTTTCAGTAGTACTTCTAAATAGCCTATTAAAATAGCTCTAGTCATTGCTAATGCTGTAATGTAAAGCTTCAATAGCTTATGTAAGGAAGTCTTTTACTAAAGGAAATGAGTTTCATTAAAATGATCACTTGCTCAAATTACATGGAAAGCTTAAATATTTAACCTTTGAATATCTTCACATACGGTGTTATTTATGAGTAGTGAAATTTCGTTAAAAGAGTTTATTGAAGCTTGGAAAGAACTTGAAGTCAAAGAAGCTAAAAGAGATTTTAAAACTCACTTAGCAGCATACATTATCATTAATTCGTTCCTAGCCTTCGTTAATTTATGGACTAGTCAAGGCACCATATGGTTTATATGGCCGTTGGCTGGCTGGGGGATTGGAGTAGCTTTCCACGCGTATTTCGCTAGATCGTCAGAAGTCGCCGGCTCTATAGAGACAAAAGCTCTACAAATAGAAATGTATGCAAGAAAAAAGAAAGGCTAGTCTGTGCTGATTAACTTATGCTCGTGCTAAAGTATTACCGATGAGGCCTCTTCCTGCTCACAGATCATAAATCATTGAGGCTAAAACAATTAGTGCAAAGAGCTTATCTCTCGGAATGTTAGTAAGTGTGTAATGCAGTATAGGCATTTAATCCACTTCTACATAGCTTATAGCAGCTCCTCATTTTACTAAGCGGTATTACAACTGAAAGCTTTGTCCTTTAAGGTAGGAAGAAGTTGTGCAAACATCATGAAAAGACTTTTCTGACTACATGTTAATTGCATCAAATAAATCTTTAAGCACATCACCTGCTACATTATATTAGAAGTCACTATAAAAGATATAAAGTAGACGTCTTATATAACACAGTTTAGTGATTGACTTGAGTAAATGGGTTTGCAGAGTTTGTGGCTATATTTACGATCCAGATATAGGAGATCCTTCGAAAGGAGTGCCTCCTGGAGTAGACTTCAAGGATCTGCCTAACGACTGGGTCTGTCCCATATGTGGTGCTCCAAAAGATATGTTTGAGCCAATGGAGTAGTTTAACGTGCTATATGAATAATTGTTTTTACCCCCTCTTTTACGCCCTACTGTCTAGGACTTAGATAAAATGAACTATCCAGTGGAGGTTACTTTCAACTTCTTCAATTAAAAAGTCTACAATATGGCTTGTATCTAAAGCAATATGTATAGGTAAGTGTTAAAATCTCCCTTAACTAAGTACCCTAGGGGAGTGTTATAGCTTGAGTAATGACTTTAACTTAGTCATAACTTTTGAAGCAGGGTTTGAGAACTATAGATACGTCTACAGCATCCTGCTCGATGTCTTAGGAGATTTCTCCGTCGTTGACTCAGCTCCCTCCATAATTTTACTAAGGGTTGAGGATCCATATAGAGCAATTGAATTATTCAGGAAGAAATCTGGAGAGATTAGAATGATTTATAGAGTGATCCCTATTGACTCAGTAGTAGAACCCTATGTAGAGGACGTTGCAGAAGAGTCGTGGCGGCTTGCTGATAAGAAAATACCCATTGGAAGGACTTATAGAGTAACACTGAGTGGAAGATTATACTGGAAGGAGACAGGGCTTCCAGCACACAGCCTCGATGCCATAAGAGTTATTGCAAGCAATATAGATAGGCCTGTAAGCTTAAAGCATCCAGCATACGTAGTACACGTAAGGAGCATAAAGATTTATGGTAGAAGAAGAGTTGCATCAGTGACTGTAACTGAGTCAAGTAATATACTCTCTATAGCAGCTCCTATAAGTAGGAATAGCAATAGCTATACTTAGAGCAACTTATTTAAATATAGTTCGCAGATTACGACGGGTTTCAAAACTCCTAGCTTCACTAAAGTCCTTGGATCTACTTCTCCAATAAACCCAGCTTCGACTCCATTAATGAAAACGCTAGCAGTTCTCTCAGGGATAAATCCTGTAATAACAGTCTCCTTAAACTCCACAATCCACCCCATTGAATCCCCCAAGGACTTAAGTACAGCTAATCCATCAGTGAGAGTAACTTCACTAATTGATATAGCGAATCCAATCCTTCTCTCACTCCTAGTGCCGATTTCACTACCTGAATTAACTACTACGACATCCCCTATCTCAAATATAGCGATCTCCTTAGCCCTTTCCTGGTTTGCTTGAATAACTTCTAATAGACCTGGAGTAAGCCATCTCCTTAAGCAAGTATACCTCTCCATCTTTGGATTAAGAACCTCTACTAATGGCTCCTTAGATCCAAATACCTCGTTCTGTATTCTTGGATTACTCATCATGTAGTTGACTACTTCCATGAAGCCCATTCCAATGAATACATGCCTTATCCTCCTAGATAAGTGCTCTAATGGATGCACTCTCCCAGGGTGGTGGGCTGGTGGGAGCTCAAAGGCAATCTTACCTATTTCAGCATAGCCAACAGCCATAGCTATGTCTTCAGCAAGGTCAACCCAGCTTACAACGTCAATTCTATATGGAGGGACTTCTACTACTACATCACTTTCACTAGCTGACAACACTCTATGCCCCATCTTACTCAAGGAGTCTATAGCTAAACTTGAGTCTACTTTAAAGCCAAGTAGACTTGAGGCATCCTCCACATTGATTGTAAAGACTCCTTGGGAGACCCTGGGCGCTCTCACTACGCCTCCATCTGGAGTATATGTATCTACGAAAACTATTCTTCTAGATATGCTTCTTTCAGCAATGCCGGCAGCCATTATTGTAACCATGTCTAGAACAGTCTTTAAGTCAACTCCAGTTGAATCTATTAAGACTCTCTTAGTCTCACTAGTGACTTTAGTTTCATCGCTATTAATTATTGGAGGCATGCTTAAAACAACTCCACTTGAATCAATAATTAATGGATATTTCTCCCAGCCACTAATTATGTGTCCGTAAGCTCTCCCCTTCTCTGTTTTAACCATGATCTCTCTTAAAGACATCTTTCTGTCTTCCCCAAGGGGAGTGAAGTAAGTTGAATCAGGATCTGCTAAAGTATACTTCACTGGTAAAGTTATTTTATCTAAGTCATATACTCCAATGCTTGCTTTAACCCTATTCCTACAGTAAGTTGCATGAAGCTTCTCCTGCAAGTTCATTATTTGAGAAACAGCTTCATCGTTTAACTCAAGGTCTTCAACTACTCCAAATGCTGCTATGGGTCTTAATGGAACTCCGTAATTAAAAGACTTAAGCCCTCGATCAACTAAGTTAAAGTGCTGCAGCTCACCTGTAATCAGTGATCTAATGGCTCTAGCAAGACCCTCAGCACTGAATAAGTCGGGTCTGTCGTGAGGTGCTTCATAAGTTATTAAACCTCCAGATAATTCCTCTACTTCACATTTAAGTTTAGGAAGTAACTCCATTACTTCTCCATTGCTTAACTCCTTCTTTAAAAGCCTCTCTAAATCCCATTTCCACACAGTTACTACAGGCAATACCTACACCATAGAGTTTAATTAAATATTAGTAGTATAAGAGTAGTTTAAATTCACTAAGATATGCAGATAGATAAGAGTTAAATCCTTTAGCGTAGAACAATTACTGTATGGTGGACTTAATGGTCATAGTGAGTATTACACCTGAAATAGCTTTAGAAGAGCTTTATACTTATGCTGGAGGCTTAGGAGTACTTGAAGGAGACAAGTTCTATACAGCTGGGAGAATAGGCTTAGAATACGTTGTATTCAGCATACTGTATAGAAGAGGTTACGTAGATTATGTTTTTGATGGAGAAACACCAGTGCCTATTCCACAAAAACACTCCTTAAATGCTCTAAGGAAGCTACTCATCGACGAAGAGTTCGGCATAAGCCTAAGAGGTGAGGAAGTAGTTATACGTCCATGGGTTTATAGAAGTGGTTCAGCTGCAGCAATATTATTTGAAGCAGTATGTCCCAAGTGGGCTAGAGTGCTTACTGAACAAGCATATGTAAGTACGAGTATTGAAGATCAATTCTTAAGGTACTCTCTATTAGCTAAAGCAACAGCACATTACATTAGGGAGAGGATTGGTGTTGAAAACATAAGCGTCATAGATCTACAGGAGCCGCAGACATCACTTATACTCCTAGCTCTACCACTAGAGGATAGGTATAGACTAGTTATACACACCCCTGGCCCATGGGGACACCCCGTCTTTCCAGGAAGCTTAATCTCAAGGGAGTTTGGAGCATACATCAGTAATAGCATTAAGCTAACGGAACTAGCCTTAAGTAAGGTGAAGAAAGCATTTGTTGTATCAGCTAAACAACACTCATTAGTGAAACAACTGTTTCCAACATATGCTGATAAAATAAGCTATATAACTAACGGCATTGACTTAAATCGATGGATGCATCCAAAGCTATTGAAGGCCTTTAAAGAGAGATCTATTGATGAAAACACTGTTGTAGAAGTAAAGAAGGAGGCTAAAAAGAGCTTAGAGAGCTTAGTGAGGAGCTATAAAAGCGACGTAGAGCTTGGGGGGGAAGCAGTCATTGCTTGGTCCAGGAGGCTTGCTAAATACAAGAGGCCATACTTCATATCTAGGTATATCATTGAAAACCCGGATTCAAAGGCGTTCTTCGTATTGGCTGGGAAACCTCATCCAATGGACATAGATGGCTTGAAGTATGCAAGAGAGTTTAGAAAGCTTCACTTAAGGTTAAGGAACACTGTTTTCATCCACGACTATGATTTAACTAAGGCTAAGACTATACTCATGGGAGCAGATTTATTGTTATTCACTCCATTCAGTGGCTGGGAAGCGTGTGGCACAAGCTACATGAAGGCGGGCGTAAATGCTACACCAACTCTCTCGTCTAGAGATGGAGGGGCTATAGAATTAATTAACGATGGAAGTAATGGATGGCTATTTGGAGAAAACCTAAGTGAATTCATAGACATATACAATGATCCTAGGGCTATTAAAATAGATGAAATGGATTACAATGAGTTTAGCTATAAGTTGACTAAGTTAATAGAGATTTATGACTCTGATAAATGGAAGTTTATTGAAGTAGCAGTTAATGCATTAAAGACTTTCCTACCTAAAGTAGATGTAGTTAATGCATTGAAATCTTACTACATTGATTAATCCAAAGGCTTTTTAATCGCTTTCAGGCTTTATTACCTTTAACTCCATCCCTCAAGAATCGCTCTAGCCATCTTCTCTCCAGCACTATTTACAAGTCTCTAAAACAGTGGCTTTATCATGTATCGCCGTCACGGACTTGTTACCATCTTCCACGCCCTAAAGAAGAGCTCAATGCTCTCTACTTAAGGCTTTCCTAGTGATTGCTCACTAAATTTATAAAATTTATAAAAGTGTTAAGCTTAATGTATAACTAAGTTATAGGTGAGGCTCGTTGAGTACACGCATACCATTACCATATGGCCCTAAAGTTCTTGAAATATTTAGAAATCCAAAAAACATTGGGAGAATGGATGATGCAACAGTAATTGAAAGTGCTGGAAGTCCTGCTTGCGGAGACATGATAAGACTATACATTAAGGTTCGAAGCGAGGGTGATAGAGATGTAGTAGAGAAGAGCAGTTTTGAAAGCTATGGTTGTGCAGCTAACATTGCTGCAGCAAGCATACTGACTGAGTTAGTAAATGGCAGAAGCCTTGAGGAAGCTTGGAGGATCTCTTGGAAGCAGATCTCTGATGAACTCGGGGGACTTCCACCAATAAAATATCACTGCAGCATACTAGCTGTAGGAGCTTTAAAGAGAGCTATAAGAGCCTATTACTTAAATAAAGATAAACCTCATTGGCTTCCACAAGACCTCACTTTAGAGGAGAAGCAAGTCCTTGAAGAAGAGGAGATGATCGAAAGATACTATGGATCTATGAAGGCCATTGTGGATGAGTTAAAGTGAGTGCTTCTAAAATAGATCTTAGGGTTAACAACAGGAGCTGCAGCGACCACCCTGTAGCTAGATTAGTGAAGGCAGTAAGACATGCCTCCAAAGATTCCGTGGAGTTGGAAATAGTGTTTAACCCAAGCGATATACCTACTGAAGTGGCAATTCTATACTTAACTAGGCATGGGTTTAGAGTAGTTGAAGTAAAGGAGGTAAATGAAGGCCTTAAGTCCATAGTTGCTAGGAGAGCTTGAGGGATGAGCTATTGAGAGTTTCAAGTAAAGTTAAGGAGCTACTCAAAGAGCATGGCTGGCCGGCAAGAGAGGTATACTTCGATCTTGAAAATAGCAACTGGGTTCCACGGGAAGTTGTAGAAGCAATACTGCCATTCTTCAATGAACGAGGCTACGGCCATCCATCAGTTACTCACAAGCCCGGTTGGGAGGCATTAGAGGAGGTCTATTTAACAAAGGAACTAGTGGCTAAAACTATTGGAGCTGCAGACCTCGATGAAATATCCTTCACTCATAGTGGAACTGAAGCAAATAATCTAGCTATACTGGGCTTCATAGCTAAGAAGGACAATAGGCGTAGGGGAGGGAAGATAGTTGTGTCAGCAGTAGAGCACTTAAGCGTGATTTTTCCAGCAGAGTATGCTTCACAGTTATTTGGACTCAAGATGCAGAGAGTTCCAGTAGATGAATATGGATTCGTGGATCCAGAGCTCTTTAAGTACTACGTGGATAGAGACACTCTTCTAGTAAGTATACAGCTAGTGAACCACGAAGTTGGAAGCATTCAGAAGCTTAAGGAACTAGTTGATGTAGCTAAATCAGCTAATCCCAATGTAGTTTTCCACACAGATGCTGCTGATGCATATAGCTGGATCCCTATAGATGTAGAGAGGCTTCACGTAGACATGATGACTATAAGCAGCCACAAGATCCATGGACCAAGGGGGGTGGGAGCTTTATACGTTAGAAATGAAGTACTCCTTGAGCCTCCGCTGAAAGGACAGTTAAGTGTTGAGAAACTCTGGCCTGGAGTAGAGAACGTGCCTCTAATAGCTGGCTTTAGGAAAGCTATTGAAATATCGTTTAAAGGCTTTGAGCACAGAGTGAGCTACGTTAAAGCGCTGAGAGATAAATTAATGAACGGTATAGTTAGTGGAATACCTGAAGTACTAGTGAATGGCCCCTTAAACAAAGGCAGAGTAGCTAATAACGTCAATGTAAGCTTTCTACGAATTGAGGGAGAAGCTCTCACAGTTGAACTAAGTCTCCATGGAATTTATGTATCAAGTGGAAGTGCTTGTTCATCGAGAATTCTTGAGCCGAGCCACGTGCTCTTAGCTATTGGTAGAAAACGTGAGGAAGCCCACGGGAGCATATTATTTAAGCTATCTCAATATCATAGGGAGAGCGATGTAGACTACGCTTTAGAAACCATACCTAAAGCAGTTGAAAGACTTAGAGCAATTAGTTCATGGAAGAGCTGTTAGACTATGCCAGTGTTAATCAATAGCTTCCTACAGTATGCTCATAGTTGGGTCAACTAAGCTCAATTTCGTAGAGTTACTTCTAGTGGAGGAATGTATATTGTTGAGCCGACGGCTATTGAAGCTATATATTGGCGCTATAACTAAGGTTAAACTCGGTGAGTTACTTGAGTTATCACTCCGTTAAGGTCTCAGAATTGATTAAGAGACCTCCTGTAACAGTACTTCCAACAGCTACTGTTGAAGAAGCAGCTAAACTCATGTATAGTGAAGGAGTAGGAAGTGTTGTAATCACTAGTCCTGAGGGCAGAGTTTTAGGAATATTTACTGAAAGAGATCTTGTTAGAGTAGTCGGTAGAGGAATACCTTTAACTACAAGAGTTGGAGAAGTAATGACTAAGAACCCTGTAACAATAAGGACTGAAGATGCTTTAACTAAGGCAGTTCTAATACTAGCTGAAAGAAAGATAAGGCACTTACCAGTAGTCGATGAAGAGGGGAGAGTTAGAGGAGTCATATCAGCTAGAGACATTGCATCAACACTTAAAAAGTACTTAGAAGAACTAGGTGAAGTATGCGATTAACAAGTAAGCATTAATGCACTTGCATCACTTAGATTAGAAGCAGCTAACGAAAAATCATTTAAAGCTAAGGTAGAAACATAGATGACGGCGTTTAGCACGCGTCTTGGAATTCCTCAATAGCGATCCCCCTTCATCAATATAGTTTATTAAAGCTCCTTACTCTAGATAGAGTCGCTCTGATAATTTATTTATTAGTAGAGTTAATTTTAAAGAGTGGTGGCCTTAATGAATACCATTAAGAGACCTGCTCTACAGGTAGCGCTGGACTTAATAGATTTAACAGAAGCTCTTAAGATCGCTTTAGAGCTTTCATTAAACTTGCCCAGAGAGCACTTAATAATTGAGGCTGGGACTCCATTGATTAAGTCATGGGGTACTTTAGCAGTAGAATTGCTGAAGAAAATAACTAATGCAATTGTTTTTGCTGACACTAAGACTATTGATGTAGGTAAGCTTGAAGCAAGCATGTTCTTTGATAAGGGAGCTGATATAGTTAGTGTGCTCAGTACAGCAGACGATTCAACAGTTAAATCAATGATTGATGAAGCAAGAGCTAGAGGGAAATACGTTGCAGCTGATCTAATTACATCCAAGGATCCTCTGATGGATTCTAAGAGATTAATAGAGTTAGGCACTAGCATCATAGTTTACCACATAGGAATAGACGTACAACTATCAAGAGGGATAACTGCAAGAGACTTGATTAAGGAAATTGAGGAAGTTAGAAAACTAAGCTTGAGCCCTTACCTAGCTGTAGCTGGTGGATTAAAGCCAGGTACTGTAAAGCCCTTAGTTGCAAGTGGAGTCGATATAGTAATTGTTGGTGGTGCAATAACTAAGTCCAAGGATCCACTTAGTGTAGCTAAGGAGTTAATGAAGGAGCTAGAAGTTCTCTAAGACTGAAGACCCACGAGCCATGCATGGTTTGTATTACTGCTTAGAATAGCGACATCCATAGTCTATGGCTAACTTCGATATTAAACGTAGATGAAGTTCAGGAATATTAGGGGCATATACTAATGTAACTACTACTTGCATGGATCTCTAAGTACCGTAGGCATCTTCTTGTTAGAGGAATTACTGAATATGCTAGAGATGTCTTTAAAGATACTAGAGAAACTTAAATGCAGAACTGCTATTGCTATAGAAGCTACGCCTGGCCATGTCCATGTGTTCTATTCATGTCCACTGAGGCTCTCCTAGCTTACGTAGTAACATTTGAAGTATAAGAGCGCTGGGGGAAGCCCTTGATCCTTCAGGAGTGGAAAGGAGATGAGTACCAATAAGTAGACGTTCTTTCATTAATTAAATAGTTTAGTAAGCGAGGTAAAGGATGTTTTGTGTTAAAAACTCGGGTATTCAATTACTTTATTGATTAAGCCAGCGCTAATGTATCTTTTTGCCAACTCTTGTAAGTTCTTGATTAGTTTAACTAATTCATTGCATGCCTTCAACTTACATTCACCACATAGAGTGCGGCCGCTTATACAGTCATTGTATACATCTTTTAGAGATCGATCATCGATGGCTAAATAATATGAGTAAAGGTCAAACACTGTGCACTTCCATGGTTCTCCACCCAGCTCTCTTTGTTCATCAGCTGTAGCCCTTCCACCAGTCAGTGCCTTCATAATCTTTGACTTAACTATATCTATAGGATCGCTTAAGAATACTGCATACTCAGGCCTTGAACTACTCATCTTATTACCATCAAGTCCTCTCGCAAACTTATGATACATCGATGAAGGCCTCTTTAACTTAAGCTCTTCAGAGAACCTATCTGCTAGATCTCTTGTAAGCCTTATGTGAGGATCCTGGTCTGCTCCTACTGGAACAAGTACGTTTTCAAAACCTCCATACTCTTCTAACTGAATATGAAGTATGTCGGCTGCTTGAGTTAGTGAAGCAACTATTTTAGCTGGCTCTAAAGAGCCGTATATAGCCTCCATTTCTGCAGTGGTTACCTTCCTTGAAAACATGTGAATGAGCCTATAGTATTCACTCCTCTGATTTGTCTGGAAATAGAATTTAGTTTTATATGGATCTAGGCCTGCAGCAAGAGCGTATGAAATATATTCCTCAGAGTAGTTGAAGAGTTGATCTCTCTTAACTTTTCTCACTGCATAAGCCTCTGCATCAGCTATCACTACGGTTATCTGAGCCCCATGCTCTTGGAAGTACTTGAGTTCCTCAATAACCATTAAGTGCCCTAAGTGAACATGGCCGCTTGGCATAAAGCCAGTTAAAACAGCGTTTCTCCCACCTTCCTTAAGAGCCTTGAGCCATAGATCTAAGTCCCTGTGTCCAAACACTATTTTCCTCTGGAAAAAGTGGTGGTTTTTCGGCAGCAAGTCGAGCACAGGATCTATAGGCATCATCCCAAACTGCTCTATAAGCTTACCATAGTCTTCTATGGTGAAGTGCCCCCAGGGATCAAGAGTTATAGCCAAATGGCATCCGCCTCGCCACTCGTCTAAGCACATTGACATACCGATACAGAATAATATATATGGTTAGGCTTTAAAACTGCTTCAATAGCTTTAGTGTAGGAGAAACAAAATGAAGCGACGAACTTAGTATCAACTGCTATAAACCAATATAAGAGCTAAAGCCTTATAAGAGCTCCTCGACTCTCGTAACGAGGACTTCACGGCATTCTCCTCAGTAAAGGAAGTATACCTCTACTCACTAAGCTCGCTGAGTTCACAGCTAATTTGAAATGCTGTGAAGTTTGTAAGCTTACTGCAAGGAGGTGAGATTAAACATGAAGAAGTCAAAAATAGTTAAAAAGAATAGCCGCCGCACGCATTCTTATGTTGAGTAAATGTACCCAGCTTTTACTACAGCTCTAATTAGATCGCTTGAGGCTCTCTTCAGTATAGCGGCATGCTTATCCCAAGAATGAGCTAAGCCAAGGGGCTTAGCGTTCATTATAGTGAAGAATGCTTTAACTCCCTCTTCAATAAACCAAGGGATTTCTAAGCCCAGTGCTTTAAGAGATGATGAAGCAAGTACTCCTAAAAGCTCTCTTGCACTCACATGAGGCAAACGACTGTGGATCAAGCTATATATGATGTTTGCTTCCCTCCAAATATCTGGCTTAAAACAGCCAGCGTTATCTGTGCCTGGAGCAATGCTTACTCCCTTAAGCCAAGCTCTATGGAGCTCAGGCAGCCTCCCAGTAAACCATATATTGCTACTAGGGCATGATACTAAGATAATGTTGTTCTCTGAGAGAACAGTTAAGTCTACTTCACTTAAATATACTCCATGAACGACGTGCTTAAGTCTAACTCCTGAGTAGACAAGGTATTCAAGTCCTCCAATAATCATCATTCTCTCAGTCTCACCAACATGTGCTGCAACAACGTGATCTCTTGATATTTTTGATAGCGTGTCTAGAGCCCATGTAGGCAGGTAATGCGGATTAGTTGGATTTACAACTCCTATTCCACTACACGTTTTAGCTATCCTAATTAATTCATCGGGTTCACTAACTCTCATAGGGCAAGCCATTGATATGTACTCAATGCCCTCCCCCTTCATTAACTCCTGCACTTTTTTACAAAGCTCGGGGAGCTCGATGAAGTCCCCTATAGCACTATAGAACCAGAGGTCTCTAGCAATGACGCCTTTCAATGAATCCTCACTGAAGTTCAATTTTATTAAAGGATTCTTTACTCCTCTAGAGCCAACATATGTAGCTAGATCATAGCTTACACATGCTTCTTGGATAAGTGAATCAAGTAAGTGTATGTGTGAATTAACTATGCTGGGTAAAGCTATTGAATTTCTGTAATCAATGCCTTCACATATCCAGCCCTTAGAAACTTCCTTTATAAACCCCTTTTCCACAATTACATGCACTTTCTCAAGTACGTCAAGTTCTCTACCATACATTAAATAACCTAGGTTAATCACTAATGGCTCAGTGCCGGAGATCCCTTCTTCACCTCCTCTGACTGGACTAGGATTCCTCATCGCTACTAATATGTAGCACTAAAAGCTATTTAATTCCTTACAGCTAAAGTGAGAGCATTTAAGCTCGATCTCTCATTAGAGATCATTGAGTGCGGGGGGTGGGATTTGAACCCACGTCGGCCTACGCCAGCGGATCTCTTACACTAAAGGCCTTGAGTCCGCCCCCTTCGCCCATGCTCGGGCACCCCCGCTCTATGTTTAGATAATGCGCTAGAAGTCTTTTAAATTATTTAGCCTTCTCTAAATAATTACTTATTGCTTGGATGAAGCAATTAGATGCATTTAAATGCCTAATGGCATTAGTTTTGTGAATACGAGCAATACTGTAAATGCTGATAGAGGAACAGTTATGTTGTCATCTATGAACTTGTATTCAAAGTGTTCAACTATACTTGCCACTACTCCAGCTATTGCTCCTGGAACACTCATTATTGCTGCTCCAAGAGGAATTGATAAAGCAGCCATAGCTAAGTTCCCAAGCCAGGACTTAGTACGTCTTTTATATACGAGATTTCTTACAACTCCCGTTACTCCATCTCCAAAAGCCATGAATAATATTGGTAGAACACCGTACCAGTAATTATTGAATATAATCCATGACAAAAGTATCATCAACCCCCACGATAGGCAGAAGTGCACTTCATATAAGTTATCATCTACTTGAAACCAGTATAGCAGTCTCCCCACCCTATGGGGTATGTAAGTGAATAACGCTAAGAACAGTGCCATGGTGAATGGGAGAATAGGTGTTTTAAAAGTAAATGGCACTAATAAAGCCACTACTCCTCCTGCAAGAACGTGTATAAGCTTCCTATTATAATAAACCATGTTTTTATGAGGGATCCCTCTCTTTACGCCAAAGCTATAGAAAGCCCTTGATGCCGGGTAGACAACTACTATAACCCATGTAAAGTATATTGCTGTATAAGCAATTTCCCAAATACTCACCTCTAGGGGTAGGCTTATTAACAAGCTTCATCGGCTCACAGAGCTCTTAAATAATTCTCTTTCCCTCTAGATAAAAAAGTTGTCTTTACTCTCTATGTAGTTTTCCTAATGCACCTATGAAGACATGAGCTTTCTGCCAATAACTTTCTCTATTCTACTAGACAGTTCGCTATACCACAACGGTACTTCTACATGGCTAATGCATCTACTAGGAGTATATGGCTTTATATCCAGCACTGGAGTTCCATTAAATAGATCTAGGCCTTCTACGTAAAGCACCCTCCCCTCTCTCTTAACTAACTTAACTATGGATAGAGCTATTGGATTAGGCCTTGCTGGTGAATCGCTTGCAAATACGCCTACTTCAGGCAGATCATCGATCGAGACTCCAAACTTCTCCCACTTCCTATGCTTAACTTTAAGCACAGCTCTACCCTCACTATTGACTTTATGTAGATATGCTATTATTATTAAGTGGCTGAAGCCATCTATTTCCTTAAGTCCATCTGAATACTCTGGGTAAACTTCTACTAATCCATAGACTCCGTCAACGGATTTCTTTACTTCCTCATCACTTAACTCAACTCTTACAACCCCTATGGCTTTTAACTCAAATGAAAGCATTTGCTTAAACACTATCTCACCGATTACCTCTATAGAGAATGTCCAACTAATTGAGTATTTTAAGTAGCTTTAAAAGATATTTTATCGCCGAGTTTAACCTTCAAAAACTGTGATGCATCACCCATGTTTACAGCTACTTCAAGGAAACCCCATGAGTTTATATAGCACGCCAATTCTCCGCATGGAACTCTACTAAAGCTTCTTTCGTAAATACACTGGTGTTCACTGTTACCTACAATGACGTTAAGCCTAGAGCCTACTTTAGTTTCAATTAAATTGATGTAATCAGCCTTTACGTTAGTCATTACGTTGCCGTATAAGTCTATGTACAGCACTCTACCTATGACTATTCCCTCCTCTAAATCATACATGGGCTTCTCAATACTCACTTTAACTATGGAGTCTACATCTATTTCTACGCCAATATCCTCTAAGGATATTCCTCTGCTCACCCATGCAGCTATGGGGGCAAAGACATCTCTTCCATGAAATGTGCTCGATATCTTCAGCAATCTATATCGTGAGTTAGATATATCGAAGGCTCTCTTAACACCATCTCTCTCTATGAGTAAGCTTAAACAACCATTATCAGGCCCTATCAATATATAGTTGTTTGTCTCAATTAATAGCGCTCTTCTCTCACTACCAACACCAGGATCTACGACTACTACAAATATAGTACCTTGTGGAAAGTACTCTGCTGAAACCAGTAGGTTTACAGCTGCTTCTAAAACGCTGTGCCTCGTTATGCCATGTGTAAGATCTACTATTTCTGCGTTGGGATTAATGGACTTTATCACGCCCTTCATGACGCCTACGTAGGGATCTTTATAGCCGAAGTCAGTCATCAAGGCTATTAGCTTCTTAATATCAATCACCAATAGAAGTACTTGCATAGAGAGCTTAATTAATAGATGCACACAATAGTGCATGGAGTGTTCTTAAGAATACATTCTTTAATTAACCTCTATTAAAATAGAGGAGTACATGGCCTTAGCTAGCTGCGTTACTTTAGCACTAACTTATTTAAGCCTCTCATTTAAGCTAAATACCATGTTTTAACGAGCCTCTTTGAATAATCGCTTCTTCCCCTAAAGTACGCTATTAAGGCTACTAAAAGAGGTATGTGAATAGCTACTAATACGGCTAGTGAGAAAGCCTTAATTCCGAAGCTTATGGGAGCGGAAAGTATGTATGCATTAGTTAACACTCCTCCACAACTAATAGTAGCTAGCATTAAGCCTACTGATAGTTTTTCACTAAGACTCTTGTCAAGAAGCAAGAGGGCATCGAACATTATGGAAACTGCAATTACAGCTGAAAACCATGCAAATAATGCTGCTACAGGATCTCCATAGAAAAACCTATAGAGAAAGTTTATTGCAAGTAATGAGAATATGAGTACTTTAGAAACCAAGGGCTTAAGTTTTAAGCGCTTCATAGAGTATACAATACCTATGGCTAAAGAGATCATGAAGGCCAGCCAAACTAATGCCTTGAGTTGTTCAATGTCCATAGATGTTGTACCGTGGAAATAGCGCTCTCATACATTTACTAAAGCCCCGTTAATTAAGCTTTGTTATCTAAACTCCTCGCATAGATTATAAGTAGTCTTTCACGGCACTAAAGCCTCTGGACTTACTTTAGATGATAGAAATTCCCTCAGCTCTTCATAGCCAGTGTCGCTGAAGTTCATGCCTATAACCTTATTATCGTATAGAACGTATAGCTCCGGCTTCTTCTTAGCAACTATCTTATACTTCTTCACTGATGCATACGGCACTCTTTCAACAATGCGTGAGGAAACGGACTCTACATACCCTGACTTCAGCTTGCTCCTAATAGATCTTGCTTTAAGCCAGTGGAATACTACTATAGCTATTAGCAGTGAAAGGGATAACAGTGGTGAAAAGAATATTAATGCAAAGCAAACTATTGTAAGAGCCGTGAAGAGCTTAGATGAAGAGATCTTAAATACCAAGATCTCTGTTGGAGTAAGTAGATATGAGTAAAAGAAGCCGTAGTTACCTAAGTATGATCTAGAGGACACGGACTCCACACCTCATTATAATACAACTACTTACACTAGATATTAATTCAATTTGGAGCTTTAAACAATTTAAAGTAGTGCTTTCTTCTCTAGCTTAACTTAAGTAAAGTAAGCCCTTATTCTTTAGGGATAGAAATGTGTTAACAATTTAAAGAATATTACCTCCCGCATAGTTAGACTATTAGGTGACTTAACTTGACTTTTTCAATAGTGGCTGTTGATAAGGATAAGAAAGATCTTGGAGTAGCAGTTGCATCAAAGTTCATAGCAGTGGGTTCAGCTGTTCCTTGGGTGAAGATAGGTGTTGGAGCTGTAGCAACACAAGCGTGGGCTAACTTAAGGCTTGGGCCATTAATACTTTACTTACTTGAAAACAATTACTCTCCGAAAAGAGCTGTTGAGACTCTACTATCAATAGACGAGAGGAGGGAGCATAGACAAGTAGGAGTAGTTAACGCTAGAGGCGAAGCTTATGCCTATACGGGGAGTAAGTGTATAGAATATGCTGGACACATAGCAGGCGATGGATACTCCGTTCAAGGCAACATACTCACTGGAGGAGAAGTATTAGAATCTATGGCTAAAGCCTATGAAACCACTAAAGGTGAATTAGTAGATAAACTCCTAGCCGCACTTAAAGCAGGCGATGAAGCTGGTGGAGACAAGCGCGGAAAGCAAAGTGCAGCAATAATAGTGCTTAGATCATGTGGAGGCTATGGAGGATGTCTAGAGGGAGTTGACAGGTACGTAGACTTAAGAGTCGACGACCACCCAGATCCTGTGAACGAGCTAACTAGACTATTTAAGTTATGGGAGCTCACGATACTTGAAAGAGAAGATCCAAGTGACGTAGTAGATTTATCTGAAGTAGCATTGGAGATTCAGGAAGCTCTAGCAATCTTAGGCTACTATAAAGGAGATGTAAGTGGAGAAATTAATAGAGAGACTATTGAAGCTTTAACAGAGTGGATGGCTATAAATAACTTTGAAAACAAAATGAGAAGCGACGGGAAGCTGTGGGGAAGCATCTATAGGTATCTGCTTGAACAAGCTAAAAGCGTTAAGAAACGCTACTAGCTGTAGAGAATGCATGAGACCAAATGCCTTTTTTCAACTTCAACTAAGCTCATCTCCCTTCTACTGCAATCACTTAAGGCATATGGGCATCGTGGATGAAATCTACAGCCTAATGGAGGGTTCAGCGGGCTCGGCGGCTCTCCAATTACTTTAATTCTAGCTCTACTTCTAGCAATAGATGGATCAGGTATAGGCACTGCTGACAACAGTACCTTAGTATATGGATGTAGGGGTTTCTCAAATACTTCTTCAACTGGGCCGTATTCAACTATCTTACCTAAGTACATTACTGCAACATAGTGGGCTAAGTATCTTACAATTCCAAGATCGTGGGTTATAAAGATGTAGGTTAGTTTATCAGCTGCCTGAATGTCCCTAAGCATGTTGAGCATTTGTGCTTGCACAGATACATCAAGAGAGGAAGTTGGTTCATCTAAGACCACTAACTCAGGACTTAGCGCTAATGCTCGTGCAATAGCTATCCTCTGCCTCTGTCCGCCGCTAAACTCATGTGGATATCTATATAAGTGCTCCTTCTGCAATCCCACTTTCTCCAGGAGCTTAACTAAGTACTCATTTATATCGATCTCCTTAAGCATTCCATGGGTCTCTAAAGGCTCCTTAAGGATCTCATATATAGTCATTCTTGGGTTTAAGCTACTATAGGGATCCTGGAATACTATTCCAGTCTTCCTCCTGAACTCCATCAGCTTCTTTCCACTAAGCTTCATTACGTCAACTCCATTGTAAATAATGCTTCCTTCATCAGGCTCTATGAGCCTCAGTATTAATCTAGCTAAAGTAGTTTTTCCACAACCACTTTCGCCAACTATAGCTAGAGTAGTTTCTTCATAGGCTTCAAACGATACTCCATCAACTGCCTTCACGAATCCCTTGGTGAAGAACACGCCTTTAACTGGAAACCACTTCCTTAAGTTCTTTACTTTAAGTACTACTTTAGTTGCACTCATTATTCACTACCTCTTATAGAGCCAGCATGAGACTAAGTGGTCTTTAGAATACTCCACTAGCTCAGGCTCTTTATTACAGAGCTGAAGTTTGTGTGGACACCTAGGATTGAATCTACATCCCTCAGGTAAGTCAATCATGTTTGGAACGCTTCCATGAATAGATCTTAGGCGCTCAACTTTCCTCAGGGGATTTGGTACAGCTTCAAGAAGCCCCTGTGTATATGGATGAAGTGGGTTTGTAAACAGCTCTTCAACTAATGCTACTTCAACTATTTTACCAGCATACATGACTATAACTCTATCACATACTTCAGCTACTACTCCAAGGTTATGAGTTATTAGCATTACTGATGAATTATACTTATTCTTAAGGCTCCTTATTAACTCCATGACTTGAGCTTGAACAGTTACATCAAGTGCAGTAGTAGGCTCATCGGCTATAATGAGCTTTGGAGTATTTGCTATAGCTGTAGCTATGACCACTCTTTGCTTCATCCCTCCGCTCAACTCATGTGGATAACTCTTTGCTTTAGCTTCAGGATCTGGAATGAGTACTTCACGGAAGATCCTTATTGCCTTCCCCCACACTTCATTAAACTTCATTGAGGAGTTATGTGTTAGAACTGTTTCAGCAACATGGAAGCCAGCAGTATAAAGGGGATCTAGTACACTGCCCGGATCTTGGTATACATACGATATCTCTCTCCCCCTAATTTTCTTCAATTCCTTCTCGGGTAGTTTAAGTAAGTCTATACCGTCAAATAGTACTTCGCCACTGACTATTCTGCCCGGAGGCTTCACCATTCTAGTAAGAGCTCTAGACATAACTGATTTTCCACAGCCAGTTTCTCCAACAATGCAGAGTATTTCTCCTTTACGCACACTAAATGATACTCCGTCAACGGCTCTCACTACTCCAGCATATGTATAGAAATAAACCCTTAGATCCCTTACCTCAAGGAGTGTGTTTAAATACACTTTACTTCACCTCTCTAAACTCAAGTCTCCTCCTAAACCTTGGATCAAGTATATCCCTTAAGCCGTCGCCCAGGATGTTGAAGCCGAGTACTGTAATCAGTATGGCTAGCCCTGGGAAAAACGAATACCACCACTTATCTGGAAACCACTTTCTTCCATCAGCTACTAGCCTACCCCACTCTGGTGTAGGGGGCTGAGCTCCAAGGCCTATGAACGATAGTGCTGAGCTAGCTAGTATTACTGATCCAAAGTCAAGTGTTACTAGAACTAGCAGTGGAGTTATTGAATTAGGCAGTATGTGTTTAAAGAGTATTCTCCGCGTGCTTACACCCATAGCCTTAGCTGCCTCAATGAATAACTGCTCTCTTACTACAAGCACTTGTGCTCTAACAACTCTAACGTAACTCGGCCACCAGACTATCGATAGAGCTAGCATTGCTGAGAAAAGCCCTGCACCTAAAGTAGCGCTGAAAGCTATTGCAAGCACTAAGCCTGGGAACGATAGAAATACGTCTGTAACCCTCATGATTATTTCATCAATTACTCCACCATAGTAGCCAGCAACTAGACCTAACACTAAGCCTACTGGTATAGCTATAGACATAACTGCCATAGACACCATTAATGAAACTCTAGCGCCAGCTAGAACTCTGCTAAATAAATCTCTCCCATATTCATCAGTTCCAAAGGGATGCTGTAAGCTGGGTGGTTGAAGCCTCTTTAATGCAATTGAGCTAAAGTCTATTTCAATAGGATTGTATGGAGCAATGTATGGTCCTATAGCTCCAAGAACTATGAATCCTACTACTATGATTAAACCAGTCATAGTTAGCGGGCTTCTCTTAATGACTTCGAAAGCCAGCCTCCAGTCGTAAATTATTGACCCAACGGATCTAAGTGCGTTGCTCTTTAACAACACTCTATTGAACTTCTTTAGCATCATAGCCTCACCCTAGGGTCAATAATGGCGTACGCTATATCAACAATGAAATTTACAGCTATGAATATTAGGCTTATGAGCAGCGTTGAACCCATTATCGCTGGGTAGTCAAGGCTATTAATGGCGTTCACAGCGTATAGCCCTATGCCAGGCCATGAAAATACTGTTTCTATAACTATAGCTCCACTGAGGAGCATGCCGAACTCTAGGCCAGCTATCGTAACTATTGGTATTGACGAGTTCTTTACAACGTGCCTGTAGAACTTAGCACCACTTAAACCTCTTGCTTCAGCGAAATCCATGAACTCTGACGATAGTACATCAAGTGTAGTGTTTCTAACAACTCTCGCTATGATTCCTAGGCCTGTGAAAGCTAGAGTAAGGCTTGGTAGAGCTATGTGCCTTAAGTTTATTACTAGAGCATTCCAGTCTCCTGTAAGTAAGCTGTCGAATATGTATAGACCTGTATAAGTCTGTGATGGCGGAATTCCTCTGCTTGTAGCTGGAAGTAGCCCGAGGGAGTAGTAGAAGATCCATTGTAAAGCTATTGCTAGCCAAAAAGCCGGCGCTGAAACCCCTATTAACGCTAACACTCTTATTAAGTGATCTACTGGAGTATCCCTCTTTAATGCAGCTAGAAGTCCAAGAGGAATGCCTAAAGCTATCTGTATTAACCCAGCTACTATAGCTAACTCAGCTGTAGCTGGAAAGTATTCAGCTAAATCCACTAGCACCGGCCTCTTAGTCATAGGGGACTCCCTCCAATTCCCTGTAAACACATCCCTAATGTAGAGAACTAATTGCTCGTGAATAGGTAGATTTAAGTGATACTTCTCCCTCATTAATTCAATTATCTCAGGCCTAGCCTTCACTCCCCCAGCCCAAAGCCTAGCGGGATCAGCTGGAATCACGTGACTTATTACAAATGTCAATATGAGTACTCCAACTATAGTTGGGATAAACGTAAGAGCTCTTCTAATCAAATACCTCTTTAAACCCCCAATCTAGGTCACCCCAAGTACAAGCTTCATGAGGATTAATTAAAGAAGTAAATTGTGATGAGGCATTAGGGGAAAAAATGTATGAATTAATGAGGCCATCCATGGACAAACACTAGCTCCTCTTCTCACCAACTATTATGAGTACATCCCCTAAAGTTATTTGAACAGCATTAGATAAGTCTACGAACTGTGCTGCTTCATTAATTGACGACACTACGTCTACTTTAACTGAGCTAAATCTATATCCACCAGCCTGCAGAGGACCTGCGTAATCATCTGGATCAGCGTAGTCAGGCCCCCAGGCTAGTACTTGTACATCGAAGTCTCCACTGGATAACTTTTCATTAAATACAGGCCTTGACAATACTTGTACTTTAACGCTTATGCCAAGCACTTGGCTCCACGATGCTTGAACTAGTGTAGCTATTTGTTCAAGTTCACTGTAGCCCTGGGGGACTATTATAGTTATGTCAACGTTCCGCGGATCTATTCCTGAAGCTGCAAGGAGTTCTTGAGCTTTAGTGGGATTAAATGTGTACTTTACTAAATCACTGTCCTGGTAGCCAAACATCCCTCTAGGTATGACTCCATAGGCTTGTTCAGCAAGGTTGTTGAATGCAGCTGATATTATTGAATCATAAGGCACAGCCCATGCTAATGCTTTTCTAAATAAATTATTGTTAAATGGTGGTTTCTCACAGTTGAGGGTTAAGTGATATAACCAGAATGATGGAGCTATTTCAATAATTAACTTGTTTGCACCAATAGATACTCCCCTGACTTGTTCAACTAGAGTTGGTGGAACTAGAGCCATGTCTAAGTCCCCTTTCTTAAGCTCCATTATCCTAGTGGAGTCCTCAGGTATTAGCTTAATCAATACTTCTTCTATGGATGGCTTTCCACGCCAGTAGTGTGGATTAGCCCTCAGCTTATAGTACTGCTTATGCACCCATTCAACTAAGTAGTATGGTCCAGTGCCTACTGGATGGTCATACATGTACTCGTTTTCCTTACCTGCTTCAACACCTCCATGGGCTTCAACAACCTCCTTACTGACTATGCTGGCGGGAACTGTTGCTAAAACTTGGAGTATGGCTGCATATGGTGAGTATAGTTTTAGCTTAACGAATCCAGCTATTTTCCCAGTGTAGTTAAAGAATCTTAGTAACTCACTGAGTGAGTGAACTACTGCACTTCTCCCTTTAAATTCAGTCTTTAACCCCGTGGAAGCTATGGCTGAAAACTCCTCCTGACTTATGGTCTTTGATTTCTCAACATCTATGAAGGTATCTATAAGCCACGATGGATCTAAGTGCATTACAGCTACTCTTCTAAGAGAGTACACTACGTCTTCAGGCGTTAATGGAATAGTTCTATTACTCCATGGGTCATAGAAGCTCACTCCACCCCTAATTACAAAGTACCACTCATCTCCAGCATCGTTATGTGCCCAAGCAACTGCTAAGCATGGGATAACGTAGTCTGTTCTATCTAATTCATATGTGACGAGCCTTTCATATATTTGATGCAATATGAACCAGTCGAAGCCCCAGTAAGTTACAGCTGGATCTAAGCTATGTCCTTCCTCTGATTCACCTATTACTAGTACTGTTGGGTTAGGTGAATTGGGGTCTTTGCGTAAGTCATCGATTCTATATACTAATGTTGGATGGAAGTATATGCCTTTAATCCAATCCCAATAAACTCTTACTTCTCTAGCCTGAACAACCCATATTAACGACAGTCTATCGTTAGAGAGTTTTTGAATAGCTCCATATATAATCCTCCTTAAATCAGCGTCCGTGGTATATCTCCCAGCTTGAATTAATGCTTCCATAATTGGATCTCTTAGAAAGCCTGGGTTTATGTTTGAGTATGGAACTAGATCTGCTCTATCTATAGGGCTTGGATCATCGTATGATACAACAATTACTTTACTAAAGACTACTGGAGTAGTAGGCGTAGTAGTTGGAGTAGTGGTAGGAGTAGTTGGAGTAGCTTCAGGCCTCCTACTTAAGTTACTGTAGACAAAGAATGCTAAAACTCCAGCAATTAGGAGAATTACTATAATTAATGAAACAACCTTCGTAGAGGCTCCTCTGAACACTCTGAGCACCTATATGCATTCGTATATACTCAAATTAAGTAAGTATAAAAATTTTACCCACTAAATATAAACATGTAGTTAATTTATATGATAAACCCATGAAATATGTGCATTTATATGAGAGTATAATTAACTAGTAGAGAAGTGAGTGCAGTTGCTTAACAAACTCTTAGTAGGCATTCCTGTATACATATATTGCTCTACGGAAAGTAATTGTCAAGACATATGTATTGAGGCATACTTCTGGAGTAAGTTAAGTAAAGTCCATAAATTACTACTACTTAAGCCATGCATGAATTTAAATGACTCTATGGACCTTCGTGAAGTGATAAGACTGGAGCCTCAGAGCAGCCATAGAGAAGTTTTAAATGAATTTAGAGAAATAGTTAGTGAAATAATTGATAAAGCTGTTGTAGAGTGTTTAGAGTATTCATATACTTTAGGCTTAAATAGATTAAGGAACTTACTCCTAGTGCCTATCAGTAGAAGAGCTGCTGAAGTTGAGGGAGAGTTGAGGAGCTATCTAACGGCCTATAACTTAGTTAAGTTAATTATTCCAAACGCAGTCAAGTGCTACTTAAGCAACTACATCTTTAAAGGAACTAAATACTTAGTTAGAGTAATTGAATCAACTCCTCCCTACATATACTTAGTGAATGGAGAGATAGATGCCGTATACCAAGCATTACATTCAATTAGCGCTGAGTATAGGAATTCAATAATGTTACTGATTGAAGACCTTAAGCTGAAATACCAGTAACTGCTCTTCACAGTTCTCTAATATTTAACTAAGTTATTATTGCTAACTTAAGCTTTGAAGCATTGTGATAGCAATTTATTAAGATTAATATGTGAATGCAGTAGAATAATTAAGGAAGGGAAGTGAGCCCTATGGCCCTAATAATGTTGCTAATAGAGCCATCTATGGCAATAGTTAAAGAACGGACTTCATTAATGAAGGCGTGAAAAATGATTATAAAAAGTCGTTGAGGGATAAGGGCTATGGATAAGGTTAAAGTTGGTATACTAGGAGCCACTGGATTAGTAGGCCAAAAGCTTGTACAACTACTACTAAAACACCCCTGGTTTGAACTAGAGCTCTTAACTGCTAGTGGAAAAGTAGTGGGCAAGAAGTATGGTGAGATAGTTAAATGGCTTCAAGGCCCCTTCACTCCATTAGAGTTGAATGAGCTAATAGTTAAAAACACTGATCTAGATGTAGTTAGAGAGAGTAAAGTAGAACTAGTGTTTTCAGCTCTCCCAAGCAACGATGCCTTAAGTATAGAAGTTGAATTAGCTAAAAGAGGAGTTATCGTAATTTCAAGCTCTGATGCAATGAAGTTTGAAGAAGACATACCGCTTCTAAACCTTGAGGTTAATGCTGATCACGTGGAGTTAATAAAGCTTCAATATAGGAGGGGGTGGAGGGGGGCTTTACTCAAGATCCCTAACTGTACAGCAGTAATTCTAACTCTAGCCCTTAAGCCCATTATGGATGAATTCGGCTTAAAGAAAGTAATAGTATCAACAATGCAATCGATCTCTGGAGCAGGCTTAACGGGAGTTCCCTCAATAGATATAATTGACAACATTATTCCATATATAGAGGGAGAAGAGGAGAGAGTTGAGAAAGAATCAGTTAAAATACTTGGCTCACTAGAGTCTCAAGCAGTAAAGCCAGCCGACATAGCTATATCAGCTAGTTGCCATAGAGTCCCCGTTATAGAGGGGCATTTAGAGGCCATATTTATTGAAACAATTGAGGAACCTAGTGTGGAGCGAGCTTTAGAAGCCCTAGAGGAATTTAAGGGAAATAAAATTAGAGCCCTTAATCTCCCTACAGCACCTGAAAAACCCATTATTGTTAGGAGGGAGCTCGATAGACCTCAGCCAAGGCTTGATAGATACATCAATGACGGCATGAGTGTAGTTATTGGGAGATTGAGAGTGGATAAAGCACTTAGAGGCCTCAAGCTAATAGCTCTAGGCAATAACTTAATCCGTGGAACAGTTGGAACAGGTATACTTATTGCAGAGCTATTGACTGTAAAAGGGTTTTACTTATGAGCAGTAAAGTTATTCCAAAACTCATGTGCACACAACACCCAGATTCAACAATTAAAGTTAGAGTTGAGGAAGAAATTGATGAAGCAATAGTTGGCTACACAATATATGGCTGCGAAGAAGTCATGGTGGATTATGAGGGCAAACTAACTCCATACTCTCAACCCAAGGAAATAGTAGTTAAAGCCTCTAGAGCCGGCATATCTGTTGGAAACGACTTCTTTATAACTCCAAGAATGCCAAATCCATTCCTCGAAGAATTTGATAGAGCTATGCTTACCCTAGAAGCCTCAGTGCTAGCAAACTACCACTCGTTGAAGACCTTGGGAAACCAGGCAGTTAAGTGGATAATTCTACCTATGGTTGAAGACGTTGACACAGTATTGTTTGTGCAAAGGATCGTTGGGAAGAAAGCAAAAATGCTGTCTGAGGAAACAGGCATAAAACTAGACCCGATCACTATAGTGCCACTGCTAGAGGATGCATTTATTCAAATGAAAGCTCATAACATAGTCTATGCTTTAGCTAAAGAAATGGCTGAGGCAGGAGTAGAGCGTGAATGCATGAGGGTGTTCATTGGGTTTAGTGATTCAGCAGTCAAGTATGGGCATATAGCTTCAGCTCTTGGAGTAAAGTATTCGCTATTAAAGATAAGGGATTTAAGTGAATTAGGGCTGCGTGTTAAGCCTATAGTAGGATCAGGTTCACCACCGTTTCGTGGAGGCATTAATAACATTGAGTTAGTTCCCTTAGAAGTCGAAGTCTATAAAGGCTACTCAACGATCACTGTTCAATCAGCTATAAGATACGATGTTCCTTTAAATGAATACGAATCCTTTAGAGAAACAGTAATCAGTGGAGCAAACGCTGAGCCTAGTGCAGCTATAGATGATGAGAGCTTAATGTTATTCATTAAGGAATCCTCAGAAAGTTATAGGAGCTTTATTAGAAGAATCCTTAAGAACGTTGAGTACGTAATAGATCTCATTCCATCAACAAGAGATAGAATCTCTTGGAGAAGCTATGGAAGGCTGATAATTGATGAAGAGGGTGGAGTAATAAATGTTCCTAGAGCAATAATGTATACAGCTATGTGGTATAGCATTGGCCTTCCTCCAACACTACTCGACTCACCATACATAGTTAAACTTGCTAAGAAAGATCTTCTTGACGACTTACTTAAAGCCCTCCCACAGCTGGTTCGTGAGTGGAGCTACGACTCTATGTTCTACGATCCTGAGACTTCTGCAAGATTCATTGGAAATGAAGGAGTAAAGACAATTAACGAAGCTCTTGAATACATGAACGTGGACTTTAGCCCTAATAGAGCTTATATAGCTATGCTTAAGCAAGTTCAGACTGAAGCACACGTAATTGCTTTAGGTAAGCTCAGAAAATTCCTCGGTTAAACCCCCACTAATATACTTTTAATCTAAGTAGTTTAATTAACTAGTATTAAGCTTCTCCCTTGATCCTTAAGTAGTAAGTCATTAACAGTGTGTTTTAATTTAGTGATTTAAGGGCTTGATCAATGTCTTCAATTATGTCTTCAGGATCTTCTAAGCCTATAGAAAGCCTCAGAGTGGATTCTGTTATTCCAAGTTTTTCTCTGACATCTCTTGGAATGCTTTTAGATGCACTAATGATTGGATAAGTTATTAATGATTCCGCTCCTCCAAGGCTTGGGGATGGTCTAATGATCTTGAGTGATTTAAGGAACTTTACTGCCTCACTCATTCCACCTCTTAGTTTAAAAGTAACTACGCCTCCATAAAGCCTTCTCTTAAATACCCTATCAGCTATGCTTTTGTATGGACTACTGCTCAACCCTGGGTAGTGTACTTCAATTACCTTAGTGTTATCACTTAAGTACTCAGCTATAGACATGGCTGTTTTAGACTCCTTTTCAAATCTTACTTCAAGAGTCTTGACTCCTCTTAAAACTAAATACGCTTCAAAGGGCTGCATAATTCCTCCAATAAGCCTCCTCCAGTCCCAGAGAGCTTGGATTAATGTATTGTCCTTAGCTATTAATGCTCCTCCAAGAACATCGTTATGTCCCGCGATGTATTTAGTCAAACTGTGTATAACGAGTGTAGCTCCATTAGATAGTGGATTCAGTAGTAGTGGAGTAGCGAATGTATTGTCTACAAATAGTTTGCAGTCAAGATCTCTACATACTTTAGCCACTTCAACTACATCTATTACTCTAAGCATAGGATTAGTTATTGACTCTATGAAAACCAAGTCTGGCTTAAAGGACTTTAAATCTTCAATCAGTTCACTCGTTTCAGGCCACGACATATGCAGTTTAAACCCAACTTTATTTGATAAAAGCTGAAGTAGTTGAAGAGTTGAGCCATAGAGCTCCATTAAAGCCACGACCTTAAGATCTTTGTTGATGAAATTTAGTAGAACTGTAGATATTGAAGCCATTCCACTATTAAATGCAAGTGAATCAACGCCCTCTTCAAGTTTAGAAAGGACTTTTTCTAAAGCTCTTACAGTAGGGTTCTCCTCTCTTGAATACTTAAGATCAGTGCCTCTATCAGTAATTAATGTACTCCCCCTTTGCTCAAATACTGCTGTTAAGTATATTGGAGGTATAAAAACTCCAAGATCTTTGTCTACAAACTCATGACCATGGATAGTTTTTGTAGGCTCCCTCAATTTGCTTAACCTCTCCAACTACTTATATTTAGGCACTTCAATTAATTACGTTGAATTTTCCTTATATTCTTCCATCTTCCATTAATTGTCTCTAGATAATTACTTTACGCTCTATGCATCCAGGAATCTCTATTTTGCCTACAGTTCACGCGCTGTATCCATGGATTCGTGAGCAGCTGTTGAGTCCCATGGAGCGATCTCTTAACCCTGATCCCTAAGGCTTAGAGTGCCAGTCTCATAGTCTTCGACACGAAATATTTACAGAAGTTTACAGATATCTCTCAAGAAAATTTAAAGAAAATAGCTGGGGGCTTTTAAGCGGCTTTATAGCATCCTATAGACGTGTTTTCTATTACTATCATACAGTACTAGTAAGTCTAATTTATGTAAGCTAAGTGTAGAGAACGGGGGTAAAGATCTATACACAATGCTATTTGGGAGAGTGAAAAACAACCCGATATCACTCTATGAACATTACTTCCACTCAGTATATGAGTCGTTAAAAACACTCATAGTTCTAAAAACAGGAAAAGAGTAGAATAAGACAAGGTCTCTTCTAAATACACCTTGAAAAAGCTTAATATCTATAGCTGAAATATAAATAATGAGGGTATTTCAACATTGCTTGAAGCAACCTTCACTAAAGTCAAGATCTCTAAAGACCTCTACATGATCAAAGCTGGTGACCTGAAGACAACGTTTTTTGAAAGCCTCTGGGAGATTCCTGAGGGAATTACATATAATTCGTATATACTAACTGTAAGTGAAGGCATTGTAGTGTTTGATACCGTTAAGAACACAATGATAGACGAATACGTTAATGTTCTCTCCGAAGTAATTGACTTGAGGGATGTGAAATACTTAGTTGTACATCACATGGAACCTGATCACAGCGGGTGTATTAAGAAGATCTCTGAACTAGGAGAACCAATAGTACTTGGACATCCATTAGTAGGAAGAATGCTTAAATCATTTTACGGCTTTAAAGGTAAGTTCTCTCCAGTTAAAGACTGTGAAGAAATTAAAGTAAGTGAATACACTCTCAAATTCATTTACACTCCATGGTTACACTGGCCTGAAACAATGGTTACGTATATAGCTGAATCGAGGGCGTTGCTATCTTGTGATGTATTCGGCTCATATGGAGTATTCAACGCCACGTATTATGATGAGCTACCTGAGTTTGAGAAAACGAAATACAGGTGGTTTATGAAAAAGTATTTCGCTACTGTTATCGGCTTCTATAGAGATTGGGTTATAAAGAACTTAGATAAGCTATCATCTCTCGCAATAGATCCACTTGTAGTCCTTCCAGCACATGGATTAGCTTGGAGAAATAGATATGTTAGTGAAGTAGTAGGACTCTATAAGAAGTGGAGTAGTGGTAGATCGGAGAAGGGTAAAGTCACCATAGTTTACCTATCTATGTACGGATTCGTCAAGAAGGCAGTAATGGACTTCGCCGCTGAGTTAGAGAAGAGAGGTATTAAGACCTCTATATATGAGTTTACAGATACAAGGAGGAGTAACATAAGTGACTTGATCGGAGATATCTACGATAGCGAAGTAATCGTGTTAGCTACATCTACATACGATGCAGATGCTTTCCCACTAGCAAGATACATTACACACTTGATCTCGAGAAAGACGCCGAGGGAAAAGAAGATACTAATATTAGCAGGATATGGCTGGGGTCCGCGTGCTGGTCTAGAGATCAGAAACATACTGACGCAAGCAGGGTTCAGTGAGCTGAAAGTAGTGGAGTTTCCTGCAGGAGAACACCACGAAGTAATGAGCGAAGCAATAGAATACGTAAAGTAGAGAGTTAAAAAGAAGACTATTCCCAGCTACTTCGCCATTCAGCGTCCAACATCATTGGGGATTCTCGACTAACTTAAGCCACTTTATGCAAGAGATGCACCGTTGAGCTATATCTAAGCTCTACTTAGTTGAATAGAGCCAGCATGAAACTCCATGTCCTTTACTAACGTTTATCCATGGAGCCTCGTCGCTCCTGCATTTATTCATGACGAATGGGCATCTAGTGTGGAATCTACAGCCTGAGGGGATGTTTATTGGATTAGGTATTTCCCCAACTACTTTCAGCTTCTCAAGAATTCTATTACCTATAGTTGGAACTGATGAAATGAGGGCCTTTGTATATGGATGCAAAGGACTATGTATAACTTCCCCTACAGCGCCTTCCTCAACGATCTTGCCTAAGTACATTACTGTCACTCTATCAGCTACAAGCTTGGCTACAGCCAAGTCGTGAGTTATGAACAACATTGAAAGACCGTATTCCCTCTTAAACTCCTTTAATAACTCAAGTATTGAAGCTCTTAATGATACATCTATCATTGAAACTGGTTCATCAGCGACCACGAACTTGGGCCTCATTATCATTGCTCTAGCTATTACAATTCTTTGCCTCTGTCCACCGCTTAACTGATGAGGGTATCTCTCATATATCTCACTAGGGGGGGTTAACCCCACTCTCTCAAGAACTTCAAGAACCTTCTCTTTAGCTTCATCAGCGTTGCATAATCCATTGATTATCAAGGGTTGTGCCACTTGATCTCCAACCTTAACCCTCGGATCAAGGCTTGCGTAAGGATCCTGAAATATCATTTGCATATGAGGCCTAATCTTTTTCAAAGCTCTCTTAGATAACTTAGTTAGTTCTATTCCTTCAAACAATATGCTTCCTTCAGTAGGCTTCTCTAATCCTATTAGCATTCTTCCAGTAGTAGTTTTACCTGAACCGCTTTCGCCTACTAACGCTAAAGTTTCTCCAAAGCCTATTTCTAAGTTAACTCCATCAACTGCCCTTACATAGAGGCGGCCCTTCATTAACATGACATCGGTTATAGTTCTTCTAACGGGGAAGTACTTCTTAAGGCCTTTGGCTATAACAAGGGCTTTCAAATGCTTTCACCTCTTTAAGTAAAGCCAGCATGCTATACATCGATCATGCTCGACTATAGTCATTGGAGGACGTTCATTAATGCAAATACTTAGTGCTTGCCTACACCTCGGGTGGAATCTGCAGCCAGGTGAAGGATTTCTAAGGTCTGGTGGAAAGCCAGGTATGGATTTAATAGTCTTTGCAGACCATAGATCTGGGACGCTATTCACTAAGCCAGCTGTATATGGATGTAGTGGTGCATTAATGATGCTGCGCGTATCTCCATATTCAACTATTTCACCAGCATACATTATGGCGATTCTATTAGCCATTTCGGCAGCTAAAGCCACATCGTGAGTTATAAGCATTATTGAAGCCCCCTTCATTTGGACTTCTTTAAGCAAGTCCATTATTTGATCTTGCACTATTACGTCTAAAGCTGTCGTAGGCTCATCAGCTATAAGGAGCTCAGGCCTTAAAGCTATTGAAATAGCTATTACAATTCTTTGCCTCTGTCCACCGCTTAACTGATGAGGGTAGTAATTGAGCCTATCTCTAGGTATATTAACTAATTCAAGTAGCTCTCCTGCTTCCCTAATTGCTTCCTCCCTACCAACTCCTAAGTGTACTTGAATTACTTCAGCTAACTGATCTCCAACAGTTCTCAAAGGATCTAGGGATGTAAGAGGATCCTGAAATACAAAGCCTATGTGCCTCCCTCTAATGCCTCTCATAGCCTCCTCGTTGAGCTCCATTAGATCTCTGTTCATGAACTTTACCTTTCCTCCAACAATCCTCCCAGGAGGAGGAACTATCTTTGCAATAGCGTAAGCTAAAGTACTTTTACCAGAGCCGCTTTCACCTACAATGCCTATCCACTCCCCTGGGAGAACACTCAAGGATACATCGTCAACAGCTCTCACTACTCCAGAAAGAGTATAGAAGTAGACCTTTAAGTTAACTACTTCGAGCAGTGCATTAGACACAAACTACACCTTTGCAGCTATTGAGAAGTAGTCGCTTAAAGCTTCACCAATTAATGCAAACCCCAGGGATAAGGCAATTATCATTAGTCCAGGACACATCGCTATCCACCAATAACCGTTGAGCAAGTGTGGTTGACCGCTTCTAAGGTCAAGGCCCCAGTCAGGGGTTGGCCAAGTCACTGATAGGCCTAGAAAGCTTAATGCAGCTTCCGTGAGTATAGCGTCTGCAACACTTAAGCTAAAGACTACGAGAACTGTTTGAGTAATGTTCCTAAATATGCTCTTCAATATAGTTGCATCAGAGCACCCGAGAACAATTAAAGCCTCTATGAATGGCATCTGCTTCACCTTAAGCGTCTCCCCCCTCACCATTCTGTAATATGTAGGTACATAAATTACAGCTATTGATATAGCTGCATTAAGTGGACTTGGCCCTAGCACTGCAGCTACAGCTATTGCAAGTATGAGTGAGGGGAAGGCATAGATACTATCCATAATGATGCTGAGAACTCTATCAACTAGCCCACCGTAGTATCCTGAAATTAAGCCTAGTGGGACTCCAAAAGCCATTGATATAGCTGCTGAAACAGCTACTACAAAAAGCACCACTCTAGAGCCCCAGACGACTCTTGAAAAAACATCCATTCCAACGTGGTTTGTCCCCATTAAATAATTCCGCGATGGAGGCTGAAGCTCTATGTAAACTCTTGAAGCAGGATCGTGTGGAGCTATGTATGGGGCTAGAATAGCCATAACCACTATGGATATGACTATCACTAGCCCTAGGATTAGCATTGACTTAGCTGGCTGTGGAAAGCTCCTTATGAAGGCTGAAATGGGGGTGCTTAGGAAAAGAGTCATCAATACTTCACCCTAGGATCTATTAATGCATATACTATATCAACAATTAAGTTCATTAATCCAACTATGAATGCAAATAGAATTACAGCTCCCTGTATTGAAGAGTAGTCCCTGTATTCTATTCTTTCATAAATAAATCTCCCTAGCCCCGGCCAGCTAAACGTTGTCTCAGTTAAAACAGCTCCCCCTAGAAGCATTGCTATTTGAAGCCCCATGTATGTTACTACAGGGATGAAGGCGTTCTTAATAGCATACATAGCTACTCTATGGCCTGGAATGCCCCTAGCTCTATATGCTCTAATGAAGTCTGAGTTAAGAACTTCAACGAGGTTGTTCCTAATGAGCCTTGTATAAGCTCCGCTTAGCACTATTCCAAGAGTTAAGCTTGGAAGCACTATGTGCCTCAATGCGTCTGTGAAAGCATTTAAGTCTCCGGCCAATAGGCTATCCAGCAACAGCAATCCAGTAAGCCTAGGTACATAGATCCCTGCGCTTAAGCGCCCACTTACGTAGAATAGCTTAAGCTTGAGGCCTAAGAAGTACTGGAGCCCCATTCCGAGGACTGGTATGAATAGAGTATAGGTAAGTATGCTGTAGATCCTCATTGAAGTATCGAGTCTGCTACCTCTCCTCAACGCACCTCCTACTCCAGTTATAAAACCTATTAATGAAGCAACTATTAATGAAGCTATAGTCAACTCTACTGTAGCAGGAAGCCTCTCCCATAAGTATTCACTAACGGGCTTACCTATAGGTGATGCAAGAGTTTTACCAAAGTCCCCTCTCAGCATCACGCCGAGGAGATAATCAAAATACTGTACTAGGATAGGCTTATCAAGGCCGGCCATCCTCCTCATTTCCTCAAGTTGTGCTGGAGGAATATACCTAGTGCCTACAACTGCTAATATAGGGTCTCCGGGTAGAACTCTAAGCAATATGAATACAAAGGTGTAGAGTATCAGTATTGTGGGAACTATTAACGAAGCTCTAATAACTATGTATCTACCGAGGCCAGCCATAGCTTACTACCTTAAAACGCCCTTATGTAAAGGGCGTCGAAGAAAACATAGCTTTATTTATACCCCCTACTTTCTATAGATAGGCCAGTAGTACATTAGCATTATGGGGTTAGGCACTACTCCCTCAATGTCTTGTCTGGCAACTATGTGGAGCTTCCCCTGGAATATAGGTATGTATGGAACGTCTTCAGTTAAATAAGTTCTTTGTACATTTATGTATATCAGTTCTCTCTCAAACTGATCAGTTATTGATGAAGCTTGCTTCAATAATTCATCAACTGTTTCATTAGCATATCCTGTTCCAGCCCACGCGTTCGCAGTGCTTAGAAGGAATGGAGTTAAGTAATTATCTGGATCTAGATAGTCCGGATACCATCCAAGTAGATATACTGGGAGCTGCCCATTCCTAATGTAGCTTACGTACGTAGCCCATTCAGCACTCTTAACTGTGACTTCTATCAGCTCTGTAGCTTCCCACTGCTGCTTTAATAGTGCAGCTATATCTTTTTCAGTGTCTCCATAGTGTGTTGGAGTATACCATAGTTCTATAGCTAGCTTATTCTCTTTACTATACCCAGCCTGCATTAGTAAGTTCTTCGCCATCTCAACATTGTAATCTCCATATTTATCCTTAAATGCATCAACGTGACTCCACATACCTATTGGAACAAGGCTGTATAGAGGGGTTCCAGCTCCTCTTAACACAACACTTATTATCTCAGTTCTATTAATTGCTGCCGCTAATGCTTGTCTAACAAGTTTATTGTCAAATGGAGGCATCTTAGTGTTTATACATATGTACCTTATGAAAGTCCCAGGTACTTCAATTACCTTTAAGTCAGCTTTCTTAGATAGCTCTTCAATGTCTGTTGGCCTAAGAGTCCTCCAAGCTATGTCTACTTCACCACCCTCAAGAGCCAGCCTTAGGGAAGTGGCATCAGCGTAAAACCTAATCACTATTAATGACTTAGGCTTATCTCCATAGTAGTATGGATTTGGCTCAAGAACTATCTCTACATCTCTCTGGAAGCGAGCTATTTTATAAGGCCCTGCTCCACCAGCCGTTTGATCGCTATCAATGCTTTCAGGAGCATATGCTGAATGCACTGGGAAGTATGGGGGAGTAGCAACTAATGTTAGAAAGAATGGAGTAGGCTGCTTTAGCTTAAACACTACAGTATAATCGTCTACAGCCTCAACTTTATCAATGAACTCTGTGACTAGCCACGATGGATCACCCTTTATCGTCATAACTCTATTAATGCTTCTAACAACATCTTCTGCAGTAAGCAGCGTTCCATCAGCGAACTTCAATCCCTCCCTAAGTTTAAAAGTCCAAGTCATTCCATCACTACTAATACTCCAGCTTTCAGCTAGAGCTGGCTCAAGATCTAGTGAGCCAGGCTTATACTTAACTAAGCCCTCCATAACGTTAGATAGCACTTCCCAAGTAAAGAAGTCGTAAGCATTAGAAGGATCTAGATCAGTTACCTTATCAGTTACCCCAATAACTATTGGCTTTGGAGCAGCTGGAGCTGGAGCCCTGAAAATAATAAAGTATGCTGCAAGTCCAGCTATTACGACTATTATGGCTATCAATATTGCGATAAGAGATCTACTTATGCATTTCAAAATTTATCCCCCATTAATCCTACTTTATGTTAGAAAGTAGTGTGCAGATTTAGTATTTAAATATTTATGAGTATTCAAAGGCATATTATATGATATGGGTGTTTACAGTAAGAGAAAGCGTGTGATACACTTGATCTAAGGGCAGTGTAGCATTGATCTTTCAGTACAACTATGTTTAGCTACAAGACAAGAATCTACTTAAAATAGCTGTCGAAATTGCAGTGAAGAGCTAAAGCTTCTTAGCTAAACAATGTTAAATAGATGTTTAAAGAGCTATTGCTTTACAAGTGCCTCAACGCTTTAAACATTTAATAATAGAAAGTATTCTATTAAGGATCTTAATGAAGCTCTGTGTTCATTAAGTTTTAATTACAGCTTTAAGTTCTACAAATACTTTTCCTAACTTCACTAAATCTATTGAGTAAATATATGAGGACTCTATAGCTATCTTAACTGTTTTCACAAAGCTCTCGATCAATTCATTAAAGCAATCTATTTTTTAATGCATGCAATAGGGCTATCTAAGTACTGAAGGGTTTCAGCCCATGCTAAGGATACGTTAACGTCAACTGCATCTAATGGATTATAGCACATAAATCCAGTTGCCTCACATATATCCTTAATTACACTCAATGTATCTAAAGTACTTGAATCAGCCACTAGCCGTAATTCTTTAAAAGTGTTTAAATTATTTGCTAATACACTTAATTTACCCTCATTATCCGCGTCTGTAGACATAGTATTCACATACCCTCTATTTTCATTAATAGCATTTATAAGAATATAAAAACTTTTCCCACTATAGTCCCATAAATTATGATGAAGCTCTTACTAAAACTCAGAGGTGTAAATTATAAAGTGATGTAAACGAATCAGTATTTAACGCTTTTCAAGGAACTAACTATTTGGTGAGTGAATTGATTGAGAGAGTTAGGCTTGGAGTAGATGTGCTTAACTACATTCTTCCAGAGGGAGTGCCTAGAAACTCACTTATATTAATTAAAGGAAGTGGTGGAAGCGGTAAGAGCATCATTACAATGCATATCGCTAGAGAATTTATTTCAAAAGGCGAAGAAGTATTCTTCGTGGAATTAGACGATGATCCTGAAACTCTCGTCGACAACCTTAGTTCGCTAAGCATTGATCCACTAAAGCTTAGAAGTGAAAACAAGTTGTTTACAATAGATGGCTATAGCTTTAGAATTAGAGGTAAGGCGAGAAAGCGCTGCCCAATAGTAGTGGAAGAAGTTAATCCCCAGAGCATTGATGCTTTAGTCTCAAGAATAATCAATGTAGTTGATGGAGTTGGCGTAATGAATAGAGGGCTCTTAATTCTTGACTCATTGAATGAAGTAATGGCTTATAGTGAAGCATCTAAAGTAGGAGAGTTAATTAGAGAATTAAGAGCGAACATAGCTAAGGCCAGAGGCATAATGACTATAGTCATTTTACATACATCCACTGAAGACATAAGAGTGTTTGCAAACACTCTAGACTACGTAGTTGATGGAGTAATAGAAGCTGAGACCGCGACTCAAACACCGGTGGGAATAGAGCTCCCCATACCCCTTAGGCAAGTAATAGTGAGGAAAATGAAGGGCGTAAGCCATAGAACTGGCTGGACTCTATTTACAATAGATAAAGAGGGGGTAAAACCAGTAATAATAAAGTTAAAGACTTAAAAAAAAAAGACATAGTTTAACTAAATAAGGCTAACGGTATTGAGCCCACTTCATTTAGAGTTACTGCATTGAAAATCTTTATCAAAGATCTAGATATAGTGTAGATCTCGTCCCCTATATATATAGCTCTAGAGGCTTCACTATGCCTAAGCAATCCTCTAACCCTCAGCATATCATTAGAGTATGAGACTACCAACACTCCGCTATACATACTTCCATACCATTGCATAGGTAAATACATTGACTCATAATCAGGATCTAGAGTGAATGCATGGTGATCATATAGGACTGGGCTATAGCCATTGGGGATCTTAACTTCAGAAATAGAGCTCATAGCCCTTGGATCACTTATATCAAACAACGATATCTTTAACTCCCCAGACTCAATGCCTATGCCCAGCAACCTATCGCTACTAATTGGATGTAGGTACTCGCTAAACCCAGGGATCTTTAAGTAACCCAGCACCTTGGGGTTCTCGGGGTTGCTTAAATCTATTGCATATAGAGGATCTACTTGCCTAAAAGTAACTAAGTAAAATACATTCTTCAATAGTCTTGCAGAATATATCCTCTCGCCAGGTGCTAGACCTTTAATTGAGCTAACTATGCTTAAGTTACTTAAGTTAAGTATGAAGACATTATTTACAGACTCACCTATAGGAGTCGTATAGACGTGTAGCCAGTAGTAGTTCTGTTGCTCTACTTTACTACTTTCCCCATAGATTCTTACAGTCTCAGTAGTGCAAACACCTCTTGTGCATACAACTGCAGTAACTTCACTCCCCGAGTCTACGTTGAGTGCTTTAACATATGTTGAAGTTATTTGAACAGTTGAGTTAACTGAAGTAGTTGCTACTATGAAGTATTCACTCATTTCCTCCATTGAGAATTGATCCAGTATATGCCCCTCCACCCTGAAGTCTCCAATGTAAGTCACATTAATTCCACTTACGTTGAATACGTAGAATAACGTTTCATCTCCAAAGGACTCTCCGTGAAGCTCTTCATTAACTGAGTTAATTATTTTAACAACGTCGTCGTACTTAAGTGTGTTGAAGTACTTCAATATTACTTCAAAGCACTTGCTTAAGTCACCTAGTGCTAGTGCATTAAGTGCTTCAGTAGATACATCGTTGGGCAAGTAATTAATTAATGAATTTATCGCTTTAACATAGGCCTCATACGTAGTTAGTGATTTAGAGACAGCTAAATAAAGACTCTTAGGAGTCATATACATCCAGCTACTAGGCCCAGTTAGAAATGAGTATGCTGAATACTCTAAGCTATCGATGTCTAATGCAAGTATGTTTGTATAGACTCTAGGCTCATGATCAATTCCTTTTATGTTCTGAGGAGGCATAGGCTTCTGATCAATTAGTGGAATAGCTACCTTAAGTGTTGTTGAGGTAGTTAACTCTATTGGCATCGTCGTCACTAAGTACACTCTGGGACCAGTCATTCTAGCGCTTACCACAGATCCTGTTATTGATGTATTCAGTAGGAGGACTGGGTTAGTTACATTACTTAAGCTGTATACGCTTACGGTAGTAATTGGAGATTCGGTAGGAGTAGCTATGCAGTTGCACTTATCTTCAAGACTTATGCTTAAGCTGACTGCTTCCTCAAATACTGCTATGAGCTTATCCCCATTTAGGAAAAGCCCCTTGCAATATACATTACCTAAGTCTATTACACTTACCACTTTTCTTTCTACAGCGCTAACTATGTATATGAAGTTACTTGATGATACTGCAATTATTTCTCCAGTGTTTTTAACGTAATCTAATTCATCTACTCCAACTACTTGAACGTTAGTTATTGAAGTCCTTACAGCACCCCTCGCAATAAGGCTTTCAACAGCTATAGGCGTTGCTAGAAATGGTGAACTAACGTAAGTATAGATTGAACTAGCCCCTAGTAATTCAACTACCTCCCTCTCAACACTTTTAGCTGCACTAATGAAGTTAACGAGGTCTTCATAAGTATTGAAGCCCCTTAATCCAGTGAAGACTTGTAGGAATGGCCCTCCAGGTTGGCTGCCGTTACTCGGCCTAGTTATTATTGGCGGAGTAATTACAGGGATCACGCCTCTAGACTCACTTAATCTATGATAAATGTAGTTGATAGATACTGGAAGCAGCATGCCCATAGTTAAAGCCAATAGCGCTAATGCCGCATACTTACTTTTATCCACAGTTCTCACCAAGCAGTACTTTAGCATTAGTTACTAGATAACTCAAATCATTGAATTACGATTGTTCAACTAACTGCATAAATGAAACGTTTTTAATTAGTAGACCTTATATAGATTGGGGCTTAGTTTGTCTAATGATGAGATCGGTGGGACGTCTTTAAGAATATATGTCCATCTACTTGAAGGAGGAGAACCCATGGGAGTCAGGGATATTGCTAAGGCATTAAGCATGCCTGCCAGTACAGTCCTCTACCACTTGAGGAGGCTGGAGGAGCTTGGATTAGTCAGAAGAGATCTCGGTGGATACAGTGTATCTAAAGTAATGTCGTTAAATGGATTTGCGATCATTGGAAGGAGGCTTGTGCCAAGGTTAATTATATACTCAGTGTTCTTTACAGGCATAGCTGTGGGAGAATCCTTGTTGATAATTATCAGGGGAATGAACCCAGATAAATTGCTAGCTATAGTTACATCAATTACTGCCTCAATAATAATGCTTTTAGAAGGTTTAAAGGCTAGGTCTAAAGTCATTTTGGGAAGCTCTTACTTAAAGAAGCGAGTTAAAACCTCTTCTTAATTATAATCAAGTACTTCAAAGATTTAATCTCGAAAACTCCTTAAACAAGCACTTGTTTCAAAAACACTAGCTACTTATAACTACATAGAGTTCCTAACTAAATCATTAATTAAGGAGCCAAGCTTTAAGTAGCTTTACAGGTGTTTGAATTGACGAAGATCGATTTCTTGAGACACATAGTGAATCCTATATTAAGTGAGTACAGTGAATTATGGAGAGAGCGTGTAGAGGGAGCAAAGAGTTTAATGCAAGTTATTGATGAAGTAAGGCAGTTATTCTATAGAGCAGAGGATGCCTACTGCTTCGGCATTTATGGAGGAGATTTAAGAGGCTTAGCCAAATACTTGCTAAGCAAGGATTTCGACATAGTTATTTCAGTACTTAAATCAGCTAAAGCTACTGAAATTGCTGAGAAAATACTTGAGGAAGCTATTAAGAAATACAGTGAATATCCTGTAGTTATAGAAGCATGTAAAAGAAGGCTTAGTGAATTAAGAAGCCAAGAGATTTATTCACAGACTATAGAAGAGGATTGGAGTAGAATTGTTGAAACCATAGGGAGGGAGGTTGAGAAATCGATGCCTAAAGCACATATAACTATAGGTAGGGAAGTCGTTAATGTAAAGACAAACGGCTTTGAACTCTTAATTATGAAGACTAAGGATGGACTGAAATTAGACGCAAGAGTTTCCATAAGTAGAGAGTGTAAGTCCATAAATGAATTAATAGAGTATTTAAATAAGCTCATCAATGCTTTTCACTAGTGGTGCTTTATATTGAAGGGCTTAGTAATATTCGACTGCGATGGAGTACTCACCGAAGACGACAGTAGTTGGCAATTGCTCCATAAATACTTTGGATCAAGTGATTCACATGTAGCTGAATTATATAAAAAGAACATCATTAGCTACCTTGATTGGATGAAGATAGACATAATACTAATGATTAAATCCTGGGGCAGACCCATAGCGAGAAGGCTGGTGGAAGAAATACTGAGTAAAACGAAGGTAAGGCCTGAATCATACGCTGTTTTCAAAATGTTAAAACAATATGACTTTATTGTAGGAATAATTAGTAGTGGAATAGACATATTGGTTAAAAGAATCTGTAGAGATGTTGGAGCAGACATTTGTTTATACAATGAACTATTGTTCATTAATGATGAGCTCGTTCCCGGTGGAAAGAGCTGGGTTCCATTACTTGAAAAACCCTATATAGTGAATTCAATAGCTAGATCCCTTGGAATAGGCATGGAGAGAGTGGCTTACGTAGGCGATAGCGAGTGGGATGAAGAGGTCTTTAAAGTAGTAGGACTCCCAATAGCTATGAATACTTGCAGCAATTGCTTTAACGCAAGGAGTTACGTTAATAACTTATGGGAAGTTGTAGATATAGTTAAAGAACATTTCTCCAAGTTTTAAACCTCACTTAATAAGCCAGGTGCTTTACTTTAAACTTAAACCCCCTCCTCTCAAGGCTCCTCAAAGCATCTTTAACACTGCTATATGATAATGCTTCAAAGACTACCTCGACAATAGCTTTAGTTGGAAGCATTTGAGGGGAGTATCTATCGTGTCTTACATCAACTACGTTTATGTTATTAATAGCTAATACTTCAAGCACATCGTGCAAAACCCCTGGCTTATCATCCACTACTCCTTCTATGGCTACTAGTCTGCCAGCCTTAGCCATTTCATGCATTATTATTCTGGAAAGGAGAGGCGGATCTATGTTGCCTCCACTGATCACTGCTATAATAGAGTCTCCGTGTGGTTCATATGTCTTCGATAAGAGGGCTGCTATAGTTAAAGCACCTGCACCTTCAACAATTATCTTACCCCTCTCCATTAGGAAGAATATAGCTCTTGAAATATGCTCTTCGTCCACTAGGACTATATCGTCTATGAATGCCTTTATAATTTTAGAAGTAATTTCACCAGGCTTCTTTACTATGACTCCATCAGCTATACTGTACTGCGGCACATAATCCATTTCGCCTCTTAAAAAATGCTTCATAGTTGATGCAACTAAGGGCTGTACACCAATGACTTTTGAATTTCTGCAAAGAGTCTTCATAACAATTGCAACTCCTGAAGCTAATCCACCGCCACCTATTGGTACAAGAACTTCATCTGGACATCCAACTTCATCAATTACTTCCAGTGCTATAGTTCCCTGACCAGCTATGACTTCAACGTCGTCAAATGGATGTATGAATTCATACCCTTTCTCAGAAGCAATAGTTAGTGCTCTAGCGTATGCATCATCATAGATCTTTCCATGCAGAACTACGTCAGCTCCATAGCTCATAGTGGCATTGACTTTAGTTGGACTAGCTGTTTCAGGCATAACTATTACTGCATGTACTCCAAAAGCTTTTGCAGCATAAGCAACTCCTTGAGCATGGTTCCCTGATGAAGCAGTCACTACTCCCTTTAAATTCGTCCTTTCAAGCAATCTATGGATCTTGAAGAGTGCTCCGCGAACTTTAAAAGAACCGGTTTTCTGCATGTTCTCAAGCTTTAACAAAATGCTCTTTCTAACTTCTTCATTAAGGCTCACTACACTTACCATAGGGGTCCTATGTACATATTTTTTTATGACTTCTAAAGCTTGAGTAGAGAGAACGTATACTTCTTTAAACATGCTAACGAGCTCATTTAAGCTACCCACGTACTCCACCTTCTAGACAGTATTTAGAACCAGTAGATATTATCCCCCTCCTTCTTAATTCAACTATCTTTAAACTAATGGACTCCTGATTCATCCAGGCTCCATAGGCTCTTCCACTTCCCACTAATTTACTCACCTTCTTCTTAACCCAATTAGGCAGCTGCCTTGGTTTAGCTGCAGCAAGAGGTGTACCAGGTAGAGGTATAAATGAGTGTAAGTGTATTACAGCTCCCATGCTAGCTAAGCGTTCAATGACTTTTAGAGTTTCGTTATAATCATCATTGCTTTCCCATGGAAACCCAAGTATAAAGTCTACGTCAACTCTAAAGCCGGCCTTAGTTAATGCAGTAAATGCTTCATAAATGTCATCAATAGTATGTCCCCTTCTTATAGCTCTTAAAATCCTCTCACTCCCCGATTGAGCTCCAATAATTACCCTCTTATTCGATACATACTTCTTCAGCATTTTAGCAGATTCTTCAGTAACGTACTCAGGCCTAACTTCACTTGGGAAAGAGCCATAGAATATCCTTGCTCCATAAACTTCTGCTACCTTCTTCTTCAATTTCTCAAGAAGCTCTTCAACTATGTCAAACCTAGGCTTTCCAGGTCCTTCAGCGCCATACCCAAGGCCATTGGGAGTTATAAACCTCAAGTCACGGAATCCTAGCTTGGCTGCTCTAGCAGCATTTTCAATAACGCAGTCTATGCCTCTATATCTCTGTTTAAACCCATGCATATAGCTGACTTGGCAGTAAGAACATCCATAGGGGCATCCGCGGGCTATCTCAATTGGATTCACTACCCCCCTCCAGTATGGAAAAGGCGGGTAATTATCTAAGCTTACTTTTCCTCTAGCGCCAGTAAATACAGGTTTTCCATTAATTACCGTTACTAATCCTCTTACCCTACATATGTCGCCACCTTCAGCTAGTGCAGTAGCTATTTCTAAGAACGTTTCCTCTCCTTCACTAATTACTGCAACGTCGAAGCCTAAGCTGAACAAAGTTCCTAAAGGATCTCCCGTCGCATGAGGTCCTCCAGCAACAGTTAATACACTGCTGTCCTTTAAGTTCCTTAAGAGAAGTAAGCTTTTTAATACATCATCTCTCGTCAACATGTACGTATTGAGCGATGTACCTACTAGAAGCTTATCGTACTTCATCTTTAATTCATAAATAAGCTCAAAGCTTTTTAATAAGTTGAGAACGTGGACTCTCGTCGAGCTCCTTGACTCAAGAGCTGCAGTAAGCGAGTTCACACTATACCTCGTCCAAGGAGTCTCTAGCAATACTACACCTAAGTTCAATACATCACCCTAATCTACACCACTTAAGCTAAATAAAGCGCTTCTACCAACTTATCAATTTATAGATGTGAGAATAGTCCTTAAATAATTCATTGAGCTGTAAGCAATCTATGGTGGAGTGAGTGTTGTAGAAAGACGCTTCTGAGCTATTTCCTTTGCTTCCTTCAGTAGCTCCACGGCATTTTGAGAGGGCGCTAGTTGTATAAATGAAGGCTCAGGCCCGCCAAGATCTATTTCAGCTAATTCCTTTACATTTGCTTCAACTTCATGTATTGCTATAGCTAGTTCAGGGATCGTTGCTTCAGGCAGCTTCTTTAATTGTTCAACAATTTCTATTATATCCTTTAGCCCATCCTTTAATCTCCTCATCTCTATATTAGTCTCTAATGCTAGTATCACTTTCTCAACTACAAGAGCTATGGAGCTAACTCTATTCATCAATGCTTCGAGTCTAGAGGCTTCTTCAGTATATTTTCTCGCTAAAATAGTGTGATTCATTTCCTCTAGTTGAATAGCTCTCTCAAGTAAATACTGCCTCCTGCCTTCAATTCTAGACACCATGTTGTTAAGCCTTAAGTGCATGTGCTTCAGCGCAGTCAGTGTTTTAAAGGCTAGCTTTACTGGATCCCTTTTTTTACCGAAAACCAAGAGGTTCACCAGGAACTACTTTAGTGAAGTTAGTTTTAAAAAGAAAATATATGATAAACAATATGCTGTATAAAACAACTTAACTAATACTGCAAGAGAAATCCACCTTATAGATGAATACTACAGTGTATAGCTCAGGGTAGTCGTAGAATGGGCTAAACACAATTCTATAGGGCTTCACACACTCAGGCAAAGTATTGTTGTACTCCTCGAATCCTATGAACTTAAAGCTAGCGACATTTACTTGCTTAGAAATGCCTAATGGCTCAACATATCTACTAATGCCATAGTCTAATCCAGCCTCAGATCCTGTATACCACAAGAATTGATAGCTAGTGTTCGTCTTATTTTCCTGAATATTTAAGTAGAGTATTCCATTAACCATCATTTTGTATATTAGTGGGAGAGAGTCAGGTTTATCAAATCTAGGCGAGATCACGTAGTTCACCCCTCCTTGAGTCGACAGCCTATATAAGTAGAGGTATTGATCTGGGTCTCTATTACCAATCCTAATCATCCAAATGCTCTTTGGTATATCTACTCTACCAGCCATGCCTAATCCCACCTGGCCGTGTAGTGGAAAAACGTATGTAACATTACCTTGCTTCACGAACTGAAATACATCGTAGACAATTACATAAGTTTCATCAAGTGGTGCATCAAGGTAGTTCCTCAGTATACTGACTACTTCTGAGCCATTAAAGCTCGTTAATGCTTTTGCTAATAACTCTATTTGAGTTCCATTAAGCGTAGAGCCATCGGCTAATGTTGCACGACCAGTGTTTACTGTAACCCAGTAGCCGTAGTCCCACCACGTCACTATCAATGCTTTACTACTAGTATTTTGCACTATAAAGTCCAGGGCCTCGTACCATGCGTCATTGCGACTCGGTATGCCAGTTCCAGCAACAAACATCGATGGATACGCCATTCTGTGAGCGGAGAAGTGGTGTGTTGTAGCATAAGTTAGTGGAATAGCTATGATTGCTATAAGCGTAGAGGTTAACGCGATCTTACTCCAAGAAATCCTCTTAACAAGGGTTACTGAAGACCTCTTTTTCTTAACTCTAAGTCTCTGGGGAATGGATGCAGATATCAATGCCCCAATTATTATGCCTATGTTTATTACAGCAAATGTTGCAGCTAGAGTACTGAAGTAAGCTACATTTATATAGGCATAGATCGCTATAACTGTTAATATAAAGATCACTATGTGATCAGCTCTCCCCTTCACAAGAATGTATATAGATCCAATGATTGTAACAACTATGCCTAAGTAACCCCACGCCTCACTAAATATTTCTCCAACGCCTGGCTGATGCTCTCCTACGCTTTCAACAAGAGGACCTACATTGATCAACCCCCTTAGTGGTGGAGGAGTTAGCGCTAAGAGAGTCCTACCACCTATAGTAGTCCTACCTGTAAACACTAAGTATGCTGTAACTAATCCAATTACTAATAGGAGCAGCATGTATCTACGCTTATTTAAAATCCTTTTACTTAAGCCATAAACGTAAATCATTGGAAGAATATAGGATGCTATAGCCATAGTTCCTGTACCAGTGAGCTTGAACTCAGGATAGAAGCCTAGTGAAACTAAGTTTGAGAGAGCTGGAGCTGAAATAACTAAGCTAGTTATGCTTACAGCAATGTTGAGCAATAGGAATTTTAATGTAGGCTTATCACGCGAAAAGATCGGGTAAACAGCTATAGCTAGCGGGAATGCTGCAAAAACATATTGAAATCCCCCCCAATACCAACCTATAACACCCATCGATGCCCCTGTAAGAATAGCGTAAAACATTGCTTTCTTAAAATCGGACTTAAATGCCTTCACTAATCTAGAGTAAAACAGTAGTGAGAGCAATATGAAAGCTATTCCAGCACCTGTTTTCTCCACAAATGTAACCATAGTCCTATCCACAGTTGACGGCAAGGTAACGTATGCAAATACTGATGCTAAAGCAGCTAAGTCATTGCCATCAGTTAGTTCCTTAACTAAAAAGTATAGCACTATCATAGTCACTATAGCGTAAATTAATGGCTGTAGGGACATCCACTCCTTTAATGAAAGACCAAGTACTCCTGCAATTGGGTAAGTAAGTGCTGCTACAGCATTAAGACCGAAGAACGATGACGAAGTGAAATCTCTACCCCATGGATAGTAAAAGACCTTGACTACTTGGCCAAACTCAGGATCGCTTGGAGTAAGCCTCCACCAGCTTAAAACCCCGTGTTCGTAAATAAACTTAGTTGTCCAATACTCTATCCAAGGATCGTTCTCGTGGAGTTCAAGTGCATAGCTAAGTCCATATCTTTCAATTACTCCAAGAGTTGGCGCAAGTCTTAGGTAAATGCCTAAGGCCATCAGGGCGATCAGTATCGATATCTTTATAATATTCTTAACCCTTGGCACGCTCATAAACTTAATGGCTCCACTAATCACGGAGAGCGACATTCTTCCCACATTCCTAAGCTATCAGTATATGGAGTAAGAGTTATTAAAAGCCTTTTTAACTCACTTAGTTCTATACTGCTATGGGATTATTAATGAGAGAAGGGCTTTCTGTAAATGAAGCCTGTTTTCAGCTTGATCCCACACTACGCTCCACACTCCATCGATAACTTCATCAGTTACTTCCACTCCCCTATGCGCTGGTAAGCAATGCATGAATATAGCGTTTGGCTTTGCATAACGCATTAACTTAGAATCCACCCTGAATCCAGCGAAATCCCTCAGCCTCTTTTCAGCTTCAGCCTCCATGCCCATGCTGATCCATACGTCAGTATACACTACGTCAGCTCCCTTAACTGCCTCTACTGGATCGTTAATTATTTCAGCATAGCCACCGGTCTCCTTAGAGATCTCCATGTATAGATCCATTATTCGCTCAACGGGTTCATAGCCCTTTGGACACGCTATAGTTATTCCACCGCCAAGGATTATCAGCCCTAGTAATAGGCTGTGTGCAACATTGCTCCCTCCATCTCCTACAAAGACTATCTTGAGTTTCCTTGGATCCCCCTTTTTCTCCATTATTGTAAATATATCTGATAGTGCTTGAACTGGGTGGAGTAAGTTGCTGAGTCCATTTATCACAGGCTTATCGCTATACTTAGCTAATTCCTCTAACTTCTCATGTTCATATACTCTAGCTACAATGCCATCTACGTACCTAGCTAGAGTTCTAGCGGTATCACTTATTGTTTCGCCTCTAGCTAACTGCAGCTCTCTCCAGCTTAAGTATATTGCATGTCCTCCAAGCTGCTTCATAGCTACTTCAAAGCTAACTCTAGTTCTAGTGCTAGGTTTCTCAAATATCATTGCTAGAATTCTTCCAGTAAGAACAGGGATTATTCTTTCACCAGAATAAAACCTCTCTTTAATTAACCTAGCTGTATTTATGATGAATAACAATTCCTCTGCACTGTAGTCAGCTAGAGAAAGAAAGTCTCTTCCTTTAAGACTAGACACCATGCTTCCACCAGCTTACTACTAAGCAATGCTTCAACAATGGTAATAGGCTGTAGAGAATTTATAAATTTAGAGGAACTACACTTTACGTAGCTCAGTGCCTCAATAGATTAAAGACATCTTGTAACCAGTACTTGGTTCCAGTAGGAAGTGATAGAGCTATGAGCAAAGCCCTTGAAAGGCTTAGGAGAAGCACTACAGTGGGGAATTTATGGATGTACATAATCAAGGTACTATTAGATAGCGGCCCTCTTAAAGCATATGACATAAGGAAGAAGCTCGTCGAGATCTATGGATTAAAGCCGGCTACAGTCACAGTATACTCAGTGATATACAGAATGACTAGAGAGGGGCTACTTAAAAAAACCAATGAGCCTGAGACAAGGTATGAAGTAACCAGTAGAGGAGTTAAATGTCTAGAGAAAGCAGTAGAATTACTTAAGGAATTAGTTGAGAAACTCAGTCATTAGATTTAAATGTAATGTTATATGTCCTTAAGTGTACTTCAAGGACTTCATTAATTACACGTGGCAATATATTCACTATTTTCGTTGGCAGAGGGTTTTCGCCAAAAACTCTTAAAAGGTAATCTCCAGCTAATCCATTTAAGTAGGCTGCTATTGATGCAGACATATATGGATCACCTGTATATGCATAAACAGCGCCGACAATTCCAGCAAGTACGTCTCCAGTACCTCCAACAGTCATACCTGGGTTTCCAGTTCTATTAAATCTATACTCATCTCCATGAGCAATAATGTCTATGGGGGCTTTGAGAAGCACTGTTGATTCAAGGACTTTACTTGCATCGACGACATAGCGATAGTCAACGTAGGGATTTTCAGCTAATTCTACTCCTGTGAGAGCTTTGAATTCACCTCTATGAGGAGTAATTACCGCTCTCCAAGATAGCTTAGTAACGCCATACCTCAGTGTCCTTAAGGCGTCGGCGTCTATAACTAGTGGAGTTTTCCTGGCAACAGCCCATTCAATGAACTTCTCGGCAAACTCCATTGGTTCAGGTTCTCTGCTGAGTCCATTGCCAAACACTATTACGTGTGGCTTAAATAACTCATAGTACTTGGACACTAGTTCAACGCTCCCCGCACTAAAGGAATTGCCGGGGACTCCAAGCACTATTAGTTCCTCAGAATAGCCTGAGACTACAGGCTTAATGGCTTCAGGAACGACTATGAATGCTAAGTCTGCTCCAGAAGCTAGTGCAGCTTCTCCTACGAGAGCTGGTGCCCCAGTGTAGTACTTTGATCCACCAACTACCATTACTTTTCCACCCATCCCCTTATGAGCTGTAGGAGGCTTTACGGGCCTACCATAGATCACATCGCCTGGGCCAACATATAATTTAGCTTCAATAGGTATACCTATATTAGCTACAACTATTTCTCCAACGAGCTCAGGCCTCTTCAATAAGCCGGGTTTCAAATCATGCATTGTTACAGTAACGTCGGCTTTAAACGCTACTCCATGAACTTCCCCAGTATCTGGATCGAGGCCTGTTGGAGTATCTATAGCTACTTTAAGTATTGCATTAACTCCATTTGATGCCTCCACGAGGCGTTTAATGGGATCCCTTAATACGCCTTTAACTCCTGTTCCAAGAAGAGCGTCTACAATTATTGAAGCTCCATTAATTGGCTCAGGATCCCCTGGATTATGAATGGTTATTGAAGGTAGTCTAGCTACAATATCCATGTTATACTTGGTGTCTGGATGCTCTAATTCCCTCGGTGAGTGACTTGGAATAACTTCAACTATGTAGCCATAGCTCGCGAGGTATCTTGCTGCAACAAGGCCATCTCCACCGTTCCCCCCTTTTCCAACAAGTATTGCTACCCTTAGATCTCTGCTTGGCTTAACCTTTAAAGCCACTAAGTCAGCTACGCTCTTGCCTGCTGCCTCCATGAGCATTCTAGTAGGTATCCCTAATCCAACTGAATTAACTTCAAGAATTCTCATCTCCCTTGTAGTAATCAATTTCAACACCATTTACTGATTATATAGATGAGGATTTAATACCTTATTAGTGAATGAGTACTATTAAACGAGCTCTGGAGGCGGTGTTATTGCTAGATCCTTATGAAATCAGGAAGGACTTCCCAATACTTGATAGAGTAATTAATGGAAGGAGGATCGTTTACTTAGATAATGCAGCAACAAGTCAGAAGCCTACCCAAGTCATAAACGCCATCGTTGAGTTCTACACTAAGTACAATGCAAACATACATAGAGGCCTCCATACATTAAGCCAGGAGGCGAGCCAACTATATGAGGAGGCTCACGAAGTTGTTGCAAAGTTCATTAATGCATACTCATGGGATGAAGTAATATTTACTTCAAATACAACTGATTCAATAAACCTAGTGGCTTACTCATGGGGTCTTTCAAACATTAGTGAAGGAGATAGAATAGTGCTTACAATAATGGATCATCACAGCAACATGCTCCCATGGAGACGTATAGCAGAAATGAAGGGCGCTGAAGTAGTTTATGTAGATATAACTAATGATGGCTACTTAAAGTACGACATGTTCAAGGAATTAATAAATGAAAGAACAAGAGTAGTCGCCATACCGGGCATGAGTAATGTTCTTGGAACAATAGTTGAGCCAGAGGCAATTAGGGAAGTAGCTAGGCTAGCCCATGAAGTAAGCGCAATAGTAGTACTCGATGGAGCTCAAAGCGTGCCACATACACCAACTAACGTAAGAGAACTTGACGTAGACTTTTTAGCATTTAGTGGACATAAAATGCTTGGCCCCACTGGAATAGGAGTTCTATGGGGTAGGAGAGAGATACTTAATGAAATGCCTTTATTTAAGACAGGTGGAGACACTGTTAAGGACGTAACTATTGAAGAAGTCATATGGCATGACTTACCGTGGAGATTTGAAGCAGGCACTCCTCCAATAGCGGAAGGAGTTGGATTAGCTGAAGCAGTAAAGTACTTGACTAAGATCGGTATGATTAATGTGAGAATGCATGAAGAGAGACTAACTGAGTACACAGTTAAGAGGTTTAGTGAGGAATTACAGAACTCTATTGAGTTATATGGCCCCAGAGACTCTGCACATAGAGGTGGAGTAATACCCTTCAACATTAAAGGCATTAACCATCACATAGTTGGACTAGCTCTTGACGAACTCTACGCTATAGCAGTAAGAACAGGCATGCACTGTGCCCATCCCTTGCATTATAGGCTTGGATTAAAGGGCACCGTTAGAGCTAGCTACTACATTTATAACACTATTGAAGAAGTTGATTACTTAGTTGAAGCCCTCAAGACTATAGTGGAAATGAAGGAGCAAGTAAAAGCAACTTATGAAGGCGTTATTCCAGGAACAGTTTGTCCAACTGGCTAAAGGAATACACAGCCTTTAAAGGCGATCGTGTGGATACTGCATTAAGTTCTTCACAACTCTAAAATTAATGCAAAAGTCTATAGCATGAGATCTTTACTTAACAACATGCTAAAGACTCTAGATCATTATGATTCATCAATTTAAATACTCCACACTTAATCCTATCCTATTAGTGGTCTCTGTGTGGTATGAAGATTTTAAAAACCTCTTCAATAAGTACCTTGAGCTCGTAGTTGATTGCATAAGCGAGTTTAGGGATTCTATCAATGACTTTGAGAGAATGGCTCTTAGTGATGCTAGAAGAAGGCTGAGCAAATCTATGGGGAAAGAGAAGGCTGCTGATGAATATAGAAGGAGAATAATGAGCTTACTTGAAGCAGCTGAAATACCTCCTACTTATAAAGAGGACGTTTCACACTTAGTCAAGAGGCTAGAGCTTATAGCTGATGGAGTAAAGGAAGCTGCAAGTACTCTCACAATAATACCTTACCTAGAGATACCGAGCCCCTTGAGGAAGAACTACGTGAGGATGATTGATAAAGTGTATGAAGCCGCTAAAAAAGCTTCTGAAGCTGTGAAAGCCCTCCTAGACTTAGATTATGATAAGGCATTTAAGCTATCTGACGACGTAGAAAGACTTGAGGAAGATGCAGATATGATAACTGTGGAAACTAAGACCATGTTAGTTGATCTTAGTGATAAAGTAAAGCCCGTTGGCTTATTAATAATCCTCTTTGACTTACTCAACTACTTAGAATCAGCTGCAAATGCCTGTGAAGATGCAGCAGATGCTGTAAGAGCACTCATAGTTGAGTATAAATCGCACTTCATTCAAGTAGTGGCAAAGGCTTGAAGTACATAGGAGATGCATATGGATAATGAAGCTACTACTGGAATAGTTAAGTACCATACAGCAAATATTTTGCCCAATAGTCTGTAGTCAACGTACTTCAATCCCCTGGCAAGACCAACTCCCATTACTCCTCCAACTATGCATGCACTAGTTGAAACAGGTATACCTAGTTTAACAAACATCATAATAGCTATAGAAGCAGCGTATTGCGCTAAGAAACCCGTCTCTGGTGTAAGCAGAGTTATTTTAGCGCCGATTGTTTCAACAACTGTATACCCCCACATTATTACGCCTAGAGAGATGCCTATGCCCGATATAAGTAGCGCAAGCATCAGTAATTCTCTACTATTAGTAAACCATGAGCCGGATGCATGCATTATGATGAAAAGAGGTCCAGCTGCATTTGCAGCATCATGTGCTCCATGACTAAATGCCATTGCTATAGAAGCATATAACAGGAGTTCTCTAAAAATAGCTTTATTCACGTTCCCCCCCTCTACGGAGGCCCTTTTCTTAATTAAGCGTAAGTGGAGGGGTGTGATTAGAGCAAGCGGTGTAGCTAGCGGCAGTGCCGTTGATAGAATAAGTGAGCCTCCCTCACTAATTGCTGCAAACAGAGGAATCATCATTGCAGCTAACAGTGTGTAGAGAAAAAGATCGGCTGTAATTAAAGTAAGTTTACTTGAACGTTCTATAGAAGCTCTTAAAACGACTTTCTGCGCTATAAAGGCTATTGAAGCGCTTATGAATGGTGCAAGAATCCACGACACAAGGATCTTCAATATAATGGGCCAGTTCACATTCTGAACACCGAACCTCATGAGGCTAAATCCAACTACTCCAGCAACTATGGATTGACTAATGCTTATTGGAATCTTCAATATAGTTGATGTTAAGCCCCACAGTGTTGCAGCTATGATAGCTGAGGCCATGCCTATTAAAGCCCATTTGTCATCGGCGTTCTCAAACTTCATTATATCCCTTGTTAAAGTCATTGATATAAGTGAACCACAAAGTATTGCTCCCAATAGTTCAGCCAAAGATCCATAGAATAGCGCCTTCTTTAATTCAATAGCTTTAGAACCAACTACTGCTCCAATGGAGTTAGCAGCATTATTAGCTCCATTAATCCACGCTACGGCGAATGCAGCTACGAAGCTTATAATTAATATGGATAAATTAGTCATAGTTGATCATCTGCATCACATAGAGTATGTATATATATGTATTCTATTACAGCTTTAGGTAAGGAGTACCTTATAATAAACAGGTATATAAACGTTTAGTAATTCAGCATCTATATTGAATTAAGCAGTTTTCCGCAGCTCTAAGGGAGTTTTAACTTATTGCTGAGGGGTATTGCTGGAAAACTCTTTTAAGCCTAAAGTCCTTCGCCTTGATATACACCTCTATAAGTTCTCGTCGTTTCACTACACATCTTTATTAACACTAGTTGAGCTACTTGCGTTCCAATAGAAATGGATACTCCATGTGGATTATGCACTGTTAAAAGGCCCACTCCCCTGCCATAGTACCCAGGATCCCAGACTGCTGTAGCTAGAAAAACCCCCATTCTAATGAGCGATGATCTAGGAATAGCTAACCCTATGCAGTTATTTGGTATAAACACTTCTTCAGAATACCTTATTACATAGGAGCCTGGGTTTAAGTAGAAAGAGTCTTTCTCAGGCAGTATTTTATTATAGATGGGCATCGCCCTATAGTCTCGATGCAGCTCTCCCCTACTTCCTAAGACATATACTTCAGCTAAAGTGAGCTTTATGCCAGAGCAATCGAGTTTATGCTCTGGCACACTCAGTGCTTTAGCGATATCCTCAGGGCTTAAGATACACATAGCTGCAGCACCTGGAGTTAATTGCATAAGGTGTAAGTTAATAAAGAATTCATGAATTTGTAGGAAACCATGAGTTGAGCCATCAACAGTATTTATACTAGAATTACACTATTTACTATAAATGAAGTGATGATGCTTGTAAGGCCTGATATAAGGTGAAGATAAATCAGGCTTCTGAATACTCTGTATTCAACGGGGTTGTGAATACAATCTGTAAAGATGAAGAACTCCACTAACTGGGTAAGCACAATGATACCATACTCCAAGTGGTTTAAGAAAAGAGACTTCATAGTCTACTACATGCTCTTCAAGACTTATGGGAGAGAAGCCTTCAATTTAGGTGAAGCAATAGATCTCGTTAAAGAAAATTTCTGCTTTAATAGATCTACTGCAATAAGTATTTTAAGGAGATTATTGAAGCTCGGCTTAATTACTCAGCGAAGTGATTTAGAGTACGTGTGTACAGACTTGATCGCTATATTAGACAGCTTACTTAACTATTATAGGAATGCTAGGTTAAACAAGTGTATCAAAGAAAAATGATGTTTTTCTCTTCCTTTCATTCACTTAATCACTGAGCTGCTAAAACTATCTCTATAGTACTTACTCTCGCTTGACGTCCATCAGGGTTTGTAACAGTTTGGCTTCCAATCTTTATGTCCTTTACAGCTACTTTTCCCGGTAAAAACCTGCTCTTAACTATTTCAGCTACATCAACTGCCTTACTTATAGCTCTTCCTCTAGCTTTTACAATTACTTCATTTACGCCTTGATGTACTAGAGTTAGTACTGCTAGTACATAGTTCATTACGTTCTTTTTTCCAACAAGTACTGTATTACTTGGTTGCGGTGCTGCTTGAGCCATATCCTTCCTGCACCCCATTAGAGTTGCTACACCCTTAAATTAAAAAGTGGTATATATAAGCATTTTCCCCTAATGCCTATTGAATAGTGTATTACTATGCTTCCCCCTTTTATATGCCATTCACTTAAACGATCTTTAGTTAGGTGTTACTGTAATTGCCTGTGAACCCTATATACGCAAACCTATGTCCATCCTGTGGTGGAGAAGTTGATGCTAACTCCACGGCCTCCTATGGAGTCTGTAAAAAGTGCTTAACTAAGGGAGTGGGGGGTTATTCATTAAGTAACTATATGGATCACCTTTACAAGGAGATGGATGAAGTAGAGGAGCTATTCTCAAGCATAGTTGGAGGCAATAGATTGTGGAATATACAGAGAGTTTGGCTTAAGAAGCTGCTTAAAGGGGATAACGTAAGTGTTATTGCTCCAACAGGAGTTGGGAAAACTACTTTACTCATAGCTTATGCCCTACATGTAGCTATGAAAAGGAGTTGGAAAGTACTATTCCTTACACCAACTATTAGCTTAGGTAGACAAATATACGATAGACTTATTGAAGCAGCAGGAAGACTTGATCTTAACTCAAGAATACTCTTCTACGACTCTAGCGTGAGTAAAGCAGAGAGAAGTGAACTACTTACTAAAATCGTTAGCGGAGACTACGACATATTGGTATTGACAAATGGCCTAATATCTAGGAAACCTGAGCTACTGAAAGGAAAACTCTTTAATTTAATAGTAGTAGACGACGTTGATGCAGTGCTCAACAAGTCTAAGAATATAATAAGATTACTTAATGCATTGGGATATAACAATGATATAATTGATTTAACTAAAAGATTAGTTGAACTGAGGACAAAGATCTACTTAAACAAAAGATCTAGAGAGACTTCAGACTATTCACTTGAAGAAGAATTAAGGGAATACATAGATCTAGAGACTAAAGTAAGGAAGTTTAAGGATAGAGAAGCTAGAGGACAGATCGTTATAGCTAGCGCAACGGGGAGGTTGAGGGGGCCTTATGCAGCAATAATGAGGGAGCTCCTAGAACTTGATGTCCCAGGCATAGTTACTTATGGAAGAGATGTTGCAGACTCCTACGCTACAGTAAGTAAGGAAGACTTATTGAGCGTCCTTGTGGATGTAGTGAAAAGAATGGGCGGAGGTTTCATAATTTACATCAGCCCCCACCACCCCGCTAGAGGCCTTATTAATGAAGATGAGTTAGTGAATGTGATTAGAGCTTTCACGGGCTTGAGAGTAGCTAAAGCCACTCCAGGCAACGTGCGTAAGTTAGTCAATGGTCTTTTAGATGGAGTAATAGGATCAGCGTCTTACTACGGCATTAGTGTAAGAGGTATAGATGCTCCTAGGACAGTTAAATACGTGATCTTTATAGGAACCCCGTGTTTTAAAGTAGAGCTCTCCAAAGCACTCACTAACGTTAGGACTTTGTACAGGCTCCTCATATATTTAAGTGAAAGAGGCTATAGTACTGAAGGTCGTCTCACTGCTTTAAGCAATGTCACTAGAACTTTGACTCCAGGGGAACTTAGGTTACTAAATCTAGTTCTTAGAGGAGTAGTTGGAAGAAGTGAAGTAGCTAATGATAGAGTTTTAAAGGCTTTAGATTACATTGAGAAGGAAGCTAAGTGGGTTGAGGGAATACTTGGTGAAATTCTTGAAAGAGAGGGCAAAGTGCTTGTCGGAACTTTATTGATATCTAAAAGCAGTGAAAGATCCTTCATCATAGTGCCTGATGCACTTACTTACATACAGGCTACTGGTAGAACTTCAAGACTGTTAAATGGAGCTATGACTCATGGAGTATCGATACTAGTAGAACTAGAGGAATTCAAGGAACTAGTGAAGGCATTGAGCAAGAGGCTTGAATACATAGGAATCCCCTCCTTAAGGCATTTAAGCGAAGTTGACTTAATGCAGGAGCTTAAAAAGGCTGATACATCAAGGTCTAGCGTTAATAGAGGGGAAATGCGTGTGCAAAGCGTATTACTAGTTGTTGAATCTCCAACTAAGGCTAAAACTATAGCTAAATTCTATGGAGAACCCTCACGAAGAAGGATTGGGGGCTTATTTGTTTATGAAGTTCCAGCTGTAATCAATGATGAATTGATTTACTTAAGCATTGTTGCTACAAGAGGCCATATATACGATTTAACAACCGATCCATTGAGGGGAGTATATGGTGTAGAGTACGAGCATTCAACCAATACGTACATGCCTATTTATGAAACTATAAAGAGGTGTAGGATTTGTGGAGCACAGTTCACCAATGACTCCTCGTGCCCTAAGTGTAGTAGTAAAGCTATTAGGGATTCAATTGTAGTAGTAAATGTATTGAGAAAGCTTGGAAGCGAAGTAGATGAAGTTCTTATCTCTACAGATCCTGATGCTGAGGGCGAGAAAATAGCTTACGACATATACATAGCTTTAAGAGCCGTTAATAAGAACGTGCATAGAATAGAATTCCATGAAGTCACTAAGAATGCATTAGAGAGAGCTTTAAAGATTAAGAGATCCATTGACTTAAGCTTAGTTCAAGCACAGATCTTTAGGAGAGTCCTAGATAGATTGATCGGGTTTAAGACAAGCTTAGAGCTACAATCTAAGTACTTAAAGAAGTGGCTTGGCATAGGCAGAGTTCAAGCACCTGCACTAAAATGGGTTATAGATGCGTATAGCTCTTGGATTCATGGGAAATGTTATTCAATAGATCTATTGTTGGGGAAGGAACCTGAGCTAAGGGCATCAATATGCATTAAGGATGGAGAGGAGGCTAAACTTGTTGCAGAGGAGTTATTAGAGAGAAGATCTATTGAAGCATTTATTGAAGAAATTATTGACAAAAAAATATACCCTAAACCACCATACACTACTGATGAGCTTATAAGTGATGCATCTACACTAGGGATACCGGCTCCAACCGTTATGAGAATTGCTCAAGAGCTATTCGAAGGAGGGCTTATAACGTATCATAGGACTGATTCAATTCACATATCTAATGTAGGAATATCTATAGCTGAGAATTACCTTAAATCAAGGGATTTAAGAAGGTTCTTTACCCCCAGGCGCTGGGAAGCTCAAGGAGTTCATGAAGCCATTAGACCCGTTCACCCACTTGATTCAAGTGAGGTGGAGAAGGCTGTAGTTGAAGGACTGCTGTTTATGCCTAATTACTTCACCGCAATCCATAAAAAAGTCTACGACCTTATATTTAAGAGATTCATAGCTAGCCAGATGAGTGAAGTAGTAGTTCGTTTCATTAAACTATCTATCCCCATTTACAACAGATTAGTATGCTTAGAAGTACCTGTAGAAGTAGTTGTAGAAGGCTTTAATGTAATTGAACCTATTCGCACTTATAGCTGGTTGATGGAGGAAGCGAGTCGTGGAAGGCTTACATTAAAGAGCGCTAAGCTACGTAAATCTTCTTTAGGCAAACTACTCGATCACGGGGGTTTAGTTAAGTTAATGAAGGTCAACGGCATTGGTAGGCCTAGTACTTATGCATCAACTATAGTGCATATAAGGAAGCACGGCTACGTCATTGAGTCTAAATATAGGAAGTACCTTATTCCGACAAAAGCTGGGTTAGAAGTACTAAGCTACATAGGATCTAATTACCCAGAGCTAGTTACAGTAGAAGCTACAAGATACATGGAGGAACTCATTGATGCTATTGCAAGCGGTGTAAAGGACTTTAGTGAAGCCCTTGAGTTAGCTATTAATAGAGTTAAGTTACAGGGACTTGAATTTACGAACACTGGCTTTAGAGAGACTCAAGTCATTGAAGGTTAGGACTTGTGCCTAATCTTTATCGCTATAAAAGCCCTCCTTCTCCCCTTGAATTTCTCACTACCTATGTTTACTCCAATTAACTCCACTGAATCACCAAGTCTGTTGAGTAAAGCATTATATACATCAACTGCCTTACTGATGAATTTCCCTCGGCCTTTTATAACTAGTTCATTTATTCCCTGATTAAAGCTAACAACTACATTGAATACATAGTCATTTAAAGGCCTCGCTGCTACATTAATTATTTTCTCAGGCATCTCACTTTCAGCCATAATTTCACCTAAACTTGAATGAGTCGTAGAAATATATAAAGTTGAGTCAGGCGGAGTTCATAAAACCTCATCTTTAATCGATGGATAGGGCGCTCATCATCTGCCTCTATATTCAACAACTCTCCTTAAAGAGTTTTGGGTTATTACTTCCTCGCTACTCCTATAGATCCTTAGCCATACTTTATGGAAAACAGCGAGAGAGTGCTTAGAGCGTGCAGCAGTCCTTTACTTCTTTAATTAACTTAGCTATAGTGCTTAAGTCATTTAGTAAGGTTTCAAATGAACTTCCTTCACTAATGCATTTTGTAAAAAGCGACTGTGGTATGAGCAATGGATCCATTGTCTCAGGGCTTCTTACATATTTCATGAATAGCCTTAACGTCGTCTTACTTTCTTTACTCCGTTTACTGAGCATCATTAAATACTCATTAAACTTAACTATCGCTACACTTACATTCCTCCCCCTAGCTCTACTAATTACAGTCAGCTTGTTTAAATCAACGTTTGTGTAGAGTAATGCGCTAATGCTATAGCATAGTTCACTGAAGTATGTTGAGAGTTCTAAAATGCTACTTAAAGCCCCCCTAATAGAGTCTTCATTAAGGCTTTTTAAAAGTAAGGTGAGAGCTATTGATCTACTATTAATGTGTGCTCCAACTCTTCCTCCATATGCTTGCGATAAGGTCTTAAATGTTTTCGATAAAGATGCTTCACGTCTTAACGAAATGCTCATACTTAGCTTAATGCATGCTCCATTATTGCTCTCAGTGGGGCAATTTTCTACCACCACCATTTACAGAGAGCTATAGGAGTTCTCGCTCTCTTATAATCTCCACATATATTTTTACAAAGATGTGTAGAGATGTTTCGTGAGTTATAAATGCTTCTCTTAAATATAAATTGATTGCAATGAAGTGATAGTAGGACGTGAATTAATGTCCACGGGAACTCTAATCGGCATCAGAAACACGAGCCTACATCATAGTTTCCTCAGTATGCGGCAATTCATCACTTAAGGCTACTGGTATAGATACATTAGTTCTAAGTGCTCTGCAAACTACTACTTACCTTAAATGCTTTTAAACTTGTTGTACTATTACTAAGTACCTGAATCATCGTAAAGTTGGATATATTTATGTGTTTCCATATTTAGATAAAGATAATGAGTGAACTAAGTAGTGAAAGGTGTAAGTAATGGATGGAGAAGCATTTGGGCTTAAGATGCTATTAATTAGCCAGATCAGTATAATACTCATATCGTTGCTTACAGCAGTTCTAGGGCCAGGATATATGCCCTATGTATTTATACTCTACATAATAGTGATCTTTGCAGTGACTTTAGTAACTACACGCAGAGGATCTAAACCCAAGCCTGAGGAATTAAAAGTACAGTTGTTTAAAGAAAGTAATGCTATGAAGGCTGCAATGTTCGATCAAAAGCTTAATGAAGAGCTCTCTAGGCAGTTTAAAGGAATGCTTCTATCATTAATTCCACTTCCATTAGTCTTCATACTCTTCTACTTATATGGCTTACTATTAGCTCCCATAGTGGAGAGCTCATTGAGGAATGTTATTAGAAGCGAAACACTACTATTATTCCTAAGCTACTTGTTGTTATACGAATTTATATTTGCAGTATCGTTTCCACTTAGGTGGGTTATAACTAAGTTATATAAGTTTGAACAAATAATGATTCCAGCAAACTACGTAGTGTATAAGACTGGAGTTAAGGGTCAGAACATCTACGTAAAGTTCTCAAATGACTTATGCTACAATTATGAGCCTAAGAGGAAGTTCGTTGAACTAGTGCCAGCGAAGAAGGGCTTTAAGTTAAGGCTATATAGTGAGCGCATTAGTGAACTAAAGGATAAAATTAGTTCAAACAACCTCATTGAGGAGTGCAGGACTTGAGTAAGAACAAGTGCATAGTTTGCGGCAGAGTGTTTCCAGAAGGCCAAGGAGTAGTTTTGAGAAGCGGTGAAATAACTCTACTGTTCCATAGCAATAGGTGTGCCTCTAAGTTCTTGAAAATCCTTTTAGAAAAGCTTCCTCCAGATGAAGCTAAGCCATACTTAACTAAGATCGCTGATGAACTTGATGAAGTTCTTAAAGCAAAGGCTAAAGCTAGGGCTAAAAAAATATGATCAGTCCGCGGTAAAATCTTCATCCACGTAGTCAATGGGGGACAAGTCTCTTCATCAAAAACTATAATTTCAGAGGCCCTTAATAACGCTATTGTTGTACATTCTTCCTTATTTCATTAACTAAGTCCTTTGTTAATCCCACTTTGGATGCTAATTCAAGGGATTTCCTAATAGCTTCTTCATCGTTTTCAGCCTGAATATTGAATACAATGTTAGTTCCCTTAACTTGTACTCTATACCTAACTTTGTCTAGGAATACATATCTTTCGACTATCTGTAGATCTTCTCCAGAGATCTCCATGTATTCCTAGACCTCCAGCAAAAGCATTGCACTCGACATATATATATCCTAGCCTCAATATAGCTTAATACAGGGATCTGTAATGCGTGAGGATGTGCCTTTGATAAATACCCCTCCCCCCGGCCCTAAAGCCATGGAGATAGTGAATAAAGACCATGAGTTAATAATGCAGTCCTTCGTTAGATGGTATCCATTAGTCATAGATAGAGGATATGGATCTGTAGTCATTGACGTTGATGGAAATAGGTACATTGATATGAACAGTGGGTTAGCAGTCCTTAACGTAGGGCACAACCATCCGCGAGTAATTGAAGCACTACGCTCAATGCTTGGAAAAATAACGCACTATAGTATCACGGACTTCTATTATGAGGAAGCAGTGATGCTCGCTGAAAAACTAATTGAAATAGCCCCCATGACTGGGGGGAAGAAGGTATTTTATGGGAATAGTGGTGCTGAAGCCATAGAGGCATGTATAAAGATCTCTAGAGGCTACTTTAGGAATCAAAGGCCTTACATTATAGCATTCTATGGGGCATTCCATGGAAGAACTATGGGCGCTAATACCCTGACTGCAAGTAAGCCTATGCAACATAGGTGGTTTGCTCCACTACTCCCAGCTGTAATACACGCTCCATACCCCTACCCCTATAGATGTCCATTCAATACCGATGACCCAGTGGAGTGCGGTGAGCAAGCTTTATCATTCATCGAGGACTATATCTTAGGTAAATACATTTATGGAGATGAGGTTTCTGCAATATTCGTTGAGCCAATTCAAGGCGAGGGAGGCTACATAGTTCCGCCAGAAAACTTCCTCCCGGGACTTAGGAAAATAGCTGATAAGCATGGAATCCTAATAGTTGTAGATGAAGTGCAGAGTGGTATGGGTAGAAGCGGCAAGTGGTGGGCCATACAGCACTGGGGAGTTGAGCCAGATCTACTAGCTGCTGCTAAAGCTATAGCTTCTGGACTACCATTATCAGCAGTTATTGGAAGAAGCGATTTAATGAACTTACCTAAGGGAAGTCATGCAACTACCTTTGGAGGAAACCCAATAGCATGTAGAGTAGCTCTAGAAGTCATAAGAATAATTGAGGATGAAGGCTTATTAGAGAGAGCTGCAAGAATTGGAGAATTCATTATCAAGAGGTTTAAGGAAATACAAGAGGAGATGGAGATCATTGGAGATGTTAGAGGGAAAGGACTTATGATAGGCGTAGAACTAGTAAGAGATCGAGATAAGAAGACCCCGGCTCAGAAAGAGCTTGAGAAAGTCCTCGTTGAATCATTTAAGAGAGGAGTGTTAACAATAGGTGCAGGCCTATCTACTCTAAGGCTTGCTCCACCACTAAACATACCAATAGAACTTGTTGAAAAAGCCATAGACATACTTGAATCAGTGCTAAGGAAAGTACAAGTAGAGTTGAAGGCTGTTAAGTAATCGTTGTGAAATTCTTAGTGCTTAACTCTTTAGAGAGAATCTCCACTGTATTTCTACAGATTGCTGAGAGATGCTTCAGTGATTATAACAATGTCTCCTGAGAAAGAATTCTAAGGGTATTCGTCTCTAAGAATTTAAAATTCGTTAAAAAACTCAGGGCATTTATGTCTTAACTAGTGGGCTTTTAGACTGCTGGCCTTCTCCAGTTGCTTCAAGCTTAGCCTCTTGCTCAACTTTCTTTAGTTCTTCTTCAATTTCTTTTTCTATTTCTTCAATAGGTTTTGGAGGAGGTGTAGTGGCTAAAGTATAGCCTATCCATGCTAGTATGCCGAAAACACCTACTATAGCAACCATAGCTGTTATCTGTAAGAGCAGCATTGTGTATTGGGGGAGTAGGAATAATATATAGCCATAGGATACTATTACAAGAATTGAAACTGTAAATATTCCCCAGCCAACAATCTGATCTCTTGACATATTTATGCACCGCTTCACTACACTATATGTGAAGTAACGTTATATAAAAGTCTAAGAGTTCTTGTGAACTATGGTTTAACTTCTTTAAATTAAATGAGTTTAAAAACAGTCTATTGCCTTAGGTTTAGTTAAGTTACGAACTTTAGATGGATCGCTATGGATATCGTGATCCGCTATTTAGTGGGGGATTTAAAGAAGTAAATTATATGGAGGCCTTGCGGCACCAGGTTCAAGGAGCTCCATGACCTATAGATGAAGTTAGCGAACTTGCAGGAGGAGCCAACATCGCTAAGAAAGGTATCATTATTTGGGAAACGCTTTACATAGCTTAAGGATGGTTAAGCACTTAAGCTTCTACACATTATTTAAGCCCTTGTACTAAAGGTAGAAATAGAAGGTAGGTGAGAGAGTGTCTAAAGAGAAACCTAAGTCTCTAACAGACTTGCCTGGAGTTACTTCATCTATAGCTAGTAAACTAATAGAGGCTGGCTTTCCAACTCTTGAGGCATTAGCTGTATCAAAACCTGAAGAAGTTAGTCAAGCCACTGGAATACCTCTTACTACAGCTACAAAAATTATTGAAGCTGCTAGAAGAGCTCTTGACATAAGGTTTAGAACTGCTAGAGAAGTCAAGCAAGAGAGGCTTAACGTCCAAAAAGTAACTACTGGAAGCAAGAACTTAGACGACCTACTAGGCGGAGGCATTGAGACAAAGACTGTTACAGAGTTTTTCGGAGAATTTGGGACTGGGAAGTGCATAGCTAAAGACACTTACATAGCTTATCTTAATCACGATGTACTGCATGTGGATAGGATAAGTGAAGTCTATGAACGCTATGCAAAGACCTATGGTGAAGTACCTTACGACAATGGATATGCAGTGCCATTAAAGAATGTAAAGGTGTTGTCATACAGTGAAAGTGGAGTGAAAGCTGTTGAAGCAGCGTTTCTATATAGGGAGTGGAGTAATGAAGTAGTAGTCGTTAGAACGAAGAGCGGTAGAGTATTGAAATTAACCTCTATCCACAAGGTGTTAGTTGTTGGAAGAAATGGTTTAGAGTGGATTCCCGCTAAAGAGCTTAAGCCTGGCAATATAGTGGCTGCTCCAATATTCTTAGCACTCCAACCAATAGAGACTGATTTAACTAAAGACGATGCATATTTCATTGGATTAGTCGTAGCAAGGGGTTCTAGGAAAAAGACTTCAATAACTTTAACTAGCGCTAAATTAAAGGACTGGGTTTTAGCCTACCTTGAGTCTAGACATGGCTTTAAGCCAAGTGTGAAAACTATCAATAGTTCCCATGTAGTAAAGTACGTTATACCATTAAGTGGAAGAGTTGCTGAGTTCTTGAAGGAAGTGTTTGAGAGTTGCTTAGTTAATGAATGTATCCCGGGACAAATACTTAGTGGCTCAGTTGATTTAGTTAAGAGCTTTATAGCTGGGTTCATTGATGGAGGAAGGACATTCAATAAACACAGCAATGCATTTACTAGTGTAAAGAGTGAAAAGATGGCGGTTGAGCTGGCGTACCTCATGGCTAGAATAGGAGTAAGCACTGTAGTTAAGGAAAGCGGCAAAGGCAGGTATTATAAGCTCTATATAGTTGATTCTCATCCACAAGCTTTAGTAGATTTACCTCTTAAAAGCTCGTCAATCAATATAAATGTAAGCCGTAAGTATCCATCAAAGCTACTTAAACCGATCAAGCATTCTCTTAAAGGCTTCATTAATTGCTTTAGCGAAGGCTATGTAAGTAAAGTAAGGGAGCTACTATTGAAGATGAATAAAGGAATTTGGATAAGTGAAGATGACTTAGTTTACTTAGAGAACTCCCTCCTGCAGTTAAAGGAGGTATTAGGCAAGTCCGCGGAGATTGATAAAGTATTAGAGTACTTAAGTATAATTAAAAGCCTTTCATGGGATGTAGTAATTGGGGTTTCAAAGGAGCCATATAACGACTACGTCTACGACATAACTGTTCCAGTATATGAGAATTTCATTGGTGGGCTGACTCCATCAATACTGCACAATACGCAGATTTGTATGCAGTTAAGCGTCAATGTTCAACTACAGCCTGAACGAGGGGGTTTAAGTGGTAAAGCTGCATTCATTGATGCTGAAGGGACCTTTAGGTGGGAGAGAATCGAAGCTATGGCTAGGGCTTTAGGCTTAGATCCTGATCAAGTTATGGAATGTATTCTCTACCAAAGGGTTTATAACACTGATCACCAGATGGCTGTAACAGATGAATTGTTTAGAATAATACCTAAGGAGAACGTTAGACTAATAGCAGTTGATTCAGTTACAGGACTCTTTAGAGCAGAGTACCCTGGTAGAGAGTACTTAGCAGCTAGGCAGCAGAAGTTGAATAAGCATTTACATCAGTTAGTTAGAATAGCTGAAGCATATAACGTTGCAGTAATAGTGACAAACCAAGTAATGGCTAGACCTGACGTATTCTATGGAGACCCTACACAAGCTGTAGGCGGTCATATACTCTATCATGTACCTGGAATTAGAGTAAAGCTAAGGAAGGGGAAGGGTAATAGGAGGATAGCTAGAGTAGTTGATGCACCTCACTTACCAGAGGGAGAAGCTGTATTTGCCATAACTGATGAAGGAATAAGGGATGCTGAAGATTAGTGGAAGAGCCTTAGCAATAGGATTAGCATTAATGCGTCTCCAATTATTAGAAATACAGTATAGCTAAACAACAATAGGACTATGAATGGAATGCCGTAAGTCGTTAAAACAAGATCTCTAGGTTTTAGAAAGCCTTCATTTAACAACTTCTCTACAACATCTCTATGAGTTGTATAGTCCTCAAGTATGTTGAAGCTTAACTTAACTTCTCTCACAAGCATTCCATCAGTTAACTTATAGTCTTCAAGTAAGTACCTATGCTTCATTGATAAGTACTTTCCAGCTTCAACAGGTCTCGATTCAGCTAATAACATAGCTTTCTTCCATAAGCTGGCCTTAATACTCTTATAGAACTCTCTGTACTTAACTAGGTTTACAACAATATTGACTGGTAGATACAGTATCACCATTAAGTTAGCGTACAAAATTATAGGTAGAATTGGAGGGAACTTTAGTGGAGCACTAATGTTGATCAACACGCAGTCATAGATGTTTGGAAGAGGGTGCAATAATGTAAGTGATGATATGATGACTACATCAGCATCGCCTATTAGCCTAGCTTTAAAGAGTGCATAGAGGAGCATTGGACCTAGCGAAGCATTGATTACTGCATAGAATACTGCTTCACTTGCTGAGTAAGTAGCATAGTTAGGAATTGAAGCAGCCATCAGTATTAGTGAGACTGCTAAGAATAGCCACATTAACCTGCTTGGTACGCTCCTAGTTCTCAAATCAAGTATGCTGAAGTAAGTTAGAAAGAAAAACGCTATAGAAACCTTTACATACTCTAGCGCTTGGCAATTCAATAGATCCCCCTCCCACTAGGCATAGCAGTAGTTACTTTGCCTCTTCTCAATAGCTCTTCTTTACAAAGTATTTTAAAAGGTTTAAAGCTTTTGCTTAATTCTAGAACTTCAGTCGATCTCTTGTAACACGTAATGCTGGAGAAGTATATATTAAATCCTTATATAAGGAACTCGTTTACCCAGTCTTCACGTAGATCATCATTACCCTATTTTAAATTTAGAACAGTTTTGAAAGAAAGCAACGTTCATATATGCCTTAATCCATGCTTCAACCTAGGGTCTAAGAGATCTCTTAGTTTTTCACCAAGTGTATTTAACATAAAAACTGTTGTAAATATAGCTAAACCAGGCCATATCATTAGGTATGGTTGTGTTCTAAAGTATCTTCTAACCTCATACATCATTAATCCCCAGCTAGGTGTAGGTGGCTGAACACCAAGACCTAAGAAGCTGAGAGCAGCTTCCCATAGAATAGCTGATGAAGCACTGAAAGTTGCTTGTACTAGTAATGGTCCCGTTATATTTGGAAGTATGTGGCGTATAAGCATCTCCCTTGATCCAGCACCAAGTGCTTTAGCAGCTTCTATATAGACGTGCTCTTTCTCAATGAGAATAAGAGCTCTTGTTAAACGTGCAAATATGGGGATCTCTGTTATAGCTATAGCTATAATTACTTTATCTAAACCTGGACCTAGTATTGCAACTATGAAGAGCGCTATTAATATAGTGGGGAAAACCATAAACATATCAATTGTTCTTGATACAACTAGATCTACTACTCCGCCAAAATAGCCTGTTACAATGCCTATTAAAACACCGATCGGTATTGCTATGCTTAAGACAGTTACTACAACGTATATAAGTGGTCTAGTTCCATAAATTAGTCTACTTAATACATCCCTTCCAAGGTGATCTGTCCCCAACCAGTTCCTAGGGGAAGGTGGGCTAAGCCTTATCGATGGATTGCCTGCAGCATAATGGTGTGGAGATATGTAATCAGCTAAGATGGCGACTAAGATAAGGAGTACTAGGTATGCAACTGGTATCAGTATAGATAATCCCCCAGCGATCCAGGAGGGCTTAGTTATAAACAGGTGCTTTTTAATACTTCTTCCGTAAATACCTATTTTGCATCCTTTCATCTAACCACCAACCTTAACCCTTGGATCTAGAAGAGCATACACTAGATCAACTATTATATTCACAACCATTATAGCAAGAGAAGCAACAAATACGCCTCCTATGAGAATGGGGTAGTCTCTCGAAAATATGGAATCAATAATTACTTTACCCATGCCTGGATATGCAAATACTGTTTCTGTAATTACAGCTCCTCCTAGTAAAACACCGAATCTTAATCCTATTATCGTAATGATAGTAATTAAGGCGTTTCTAATAACGTGCTTCAGCATTATTGCTTTAGTATCAAGGCCTTTAGCTTTAGCTAAAATTACGTGATCCTGCATTAATACCTCTAATAGTGCTGCTCTAGATACTCTTGTTATCATACCTAAGTTAACTGTTGCAAGAGTTATTGAGGGAAGCACTAAGTGCTCTATTCCACCCTTACCACCAGCTGGTAATAGCCTTAAGTAAACAGAGAAGACAAGGATTAATATAAAACCCCACCAGAAAACTGGGAATGAAAACGTTGCTATGGAGAACACTCTAATAACTTTATCTGCTCTTGTATTATAGTGCGTAATACTGAGATAGCTTAACAATAGGCCTAGAGATGAGGCTATTAATATACTTGTCATAGTTAGAATTAAAGTTGATATAAAAGCTTCTTTAATAAGCTCAAATGTTGGAATACCAGTGTGTATAGACCTGCCCCAATCACCTCTCATCATTCTATATATGTGAAGTAGAAATTGTATGATAATAGGTTTATCTAACCCTAGCTCTCTCTCAAGAGCTTCTCTAACTTCAGGAGGAGGTTGTAATTCACCATACATTACAGTAATGGGATCGCCGGGTAGAGAGCGGGCTAAAATAAATGTAAGTAATAGTATGAGTATTAAGGTAGGAATAGTGATAAAAAATCTTTTAACTAAGTATTTTAACATACTTAGATCTCCTATTATTCCCGCTTAGAGACATAGGTTAAGATCCATCTTTCGATGGGCTGTATTTCAACGTTCTCTAAGTCTGGCCGCATAGCTATTATGATGTCCTCTATATGTAGAAAGATCCATGGTGCATCACTCCACACTAGTTCTTGGGCTTGTTTATATAATGATAGCCTCTTATCTCGATCAACCTCTGATCTAGCAGAGTCCAGCAATCTATCTACCTCAGTATTTACATAAAACATTCTGTTAAATGGAGCACCACTTCTAAATAGCGAGAATAATCCGTAATCAGCATCTAATGTAACAGTAGACCATCCGAGTAAGTATAGGTCAAAGTCTTTTTCTCGCGTAACTCTCGCTATATATGCAGCCCACTCCATAATTTCAATTCTTACTTTAAGTCCAGCAGCCTGTAAGTACATTTGAACAGCTTCAGCGATCTCTCTATCTTTTAAATATCTGCCTGCAGGGGCAATTAATAGAACTTCTCGTCCAATCCAGCCAGCTTCTTCTAGCATTTTCCTAGCTTTCACGGGATCGTATTCATATGGCGTTAACTTCGTGTAACCAAATACAACTGAGGGGATTGGTGCATCAGCAACTCTACCAGCACCTTCGAGGACTTCAGAGACTATAGCGTTTTTATCAATAGCGTAGTTTAATGCCTGCCTAACCCTAGGATCAGGTATTCTCTCATTGTTAATACCTATGTATATGATCCTTGTACTGGGTATTTGTACGATATTAAAACCTTTTCCTTTTAGCAACCCAGCGAGATGTGGAGGTACATGGGTGGCTATGTCAATATCTCCTGCTTCAAGCTTAGCTATCCTTGTATCATCTTCTTCAACAGGTATCCACTCAATTCTCTTAACAGTAGGTTTTTCTCCCCAATACTTGTCAAATACACCGAGAATAGTCTTTTCTAGTTTTCTAAACTCAATAAATTTATAGGGACCCGTTCCAATAATGTACTCAGTACTGTTTATTGGTTTATCTGGAAACACTTCAGCAATCCATGCAGGAATTATTGCTGTAGATGGATGTGCAAGGTGTGCTATTATAGGAGCGAATGGATACTTAAGCTTAATTACAAATGTTAAATTATCTATAACTTCTACTCCCGCTATAGGTCCTAAAAGTATTCTCGGTAATCCACCAACTCTAGGTCCTCTTTCAAAGCTCGCTTTTACATCGTGAGATGTTAAGGACTTACCATCATGGAATAAAACGCCTTCTTTCAGCTTGAACTTAATAGTGATGTTGTCGACATATTCGTAGCTTTCAACTAAGTAAGGTTCAAAGACGGGTTTATTTTCTTCCGTAAACCTGAGTCTAAATAAAGTCTCATATATGTGTCCAAATACCGTTAATGTTGGTGCATCAGTAGCTACTTGGACATCAATAACAGATAGATCTGCTTTCTGAGAAATTCTGAGAACCTCTATTTCTGGCACAACTTCTATGGGTGCTGCAGGGCGAAGGAATATGTAAATCACACCAACAGCTATAAGGATGACTACTGCTAGTGCAATGAAGTAAAGTTTACTCAATTTAGGCATACTTCTGCACCACATATATCCCACACATCTGTTTCCTGGAGTGGTTTAAAAAAATAAATTCTTTAGCATAAATATACAAAAATAGAGAATATATAGATATAAATATATATGTAATACCCACTACTTCTACAGTAAATTAATGAAATCCTTGGAGGTTTACTGCACCTGCCACATTCAGATGCTGATAAGCAGCATAAGAGTTTATTGAATCAATTAGTATTATGGATCATTACATATAACACATCTTAGATGGAATCTACAGCTTCTTGTTATATTGATGACACTCAATACTTCGTCTTTAATTAAAATGGTCAAAATCTTTAATGGTAAATCCCCTCTCAGATCTTGTTGTAGAACTACTTCTATTCTCCACAATGCTTTAGTATAGGGATATTAGATTACTAATTATACACGTTTGGTTTAAAGCTTGAAATATTATAGCAACCTACTCAACATATATTCAGCAATAGCTGAGCCATGGGTAATGAGTAAGTATGTTAAACCAAATTTTTCTTAATTAGGGATAATAATGTTTCAGTTCATTGTTTCTAACCACCTCGAGAGCACGTGGAAATATCTATAATGAAGCCCTCTAGAGAATAGCAACTTAATCATTTCCAGTGCCCTAGTAATTACATAGTATCTCAATTGATCCAATACTATGTATTAGTAAAGATCAATCTTTTGATTCCATCACCTCCTTATACTATGTTAAGCCTGCTGTAAGCTTATACAGCCTCAATAATGCTTTTCCTGCCGTAGCTTTACTACACTGCATTAACTTCATCAGCTACTCCTACTGTCTGATATTTCTTAAGATCAATAGGAGTATTACAAGCACTTGCACTATGGATAATTTGAAGCGATCTATAAGAAGGATCACTTAAGAGAAAGTAGCTGTATAGTCGTTGAAAAACTCAATGCACTTACTTAATTGCTTCTAGAAGAGCACATTAGTGTCTAGTAACTCCCCTATAGAACTGCTCTTCTCTTGATGCTCTGAAGAAAATGTTTACAAGCTTTTCCATCGTGGAACTCTTAGGGAAGTGAGAACAATACCTCAAGCTATCCCAATTAAATGAGAACGTATTCCATTGAACTTAACAATCGCTTGTGAACTCATGGAATTTGCTATCTCTACAAAGTGAAGTCCTCTGGACATAGAATAATAGCTATTTACTCGTGAGTGCATTCATTTTCTCATCCACTAATTCCATTGCTGGATTTACAAATAACTTATTGTACCAATATTACTCTAAGACTTTTATATACTTGCTATAAGTACAAGTATTTAGGATGTAATATTGTATTTTAGTAATATATAGCTTTACTAAGTTCTCGTGAACCACTGAGTCATGTTAAGAAACATGAATAGGAAGAAACATAGTACTATGCTTCTATTTGACTTCATCTTATATCATACTTATAACTTTTTCACCTTATCTCATATTTTTGAAAATACTGAAAATACAATTCATTTACATATTAAAGTTTAAATACCTCCTGTACTCTTAACGGTTTTTACCAAATGGGGAATCCCATGAATTACGAACTTGTTGTCTTAGGAGGCTCGAATGGAGAGCATTTAGCGATAGCGCTCTCAAACATTGGAGGATTTGAACTTGGCGTAGTAGAAGTGAAGAAATTCCCCGATGGAGAAACTTATGTTAGGGTTTTAACGGATGTCACTAATAGAAGAGTAATTTACATTAATAGTCTCCAGAGAAACGTTAATGATGCAGTTTTTGAAACAATTCTCACTATAGATGCCTTAAGAGATCTTGGTACTAAAGAAGTCATTGCTGTAATACCGTACATGAGTTATGCTAGGCAAGATGCTAGATTCAACTCTGGTGAAGCCATAAGTATTCATACACTCGCCAAGATGTTTAAAATGGTTAAAGTAGACCACCTAATCACAATAGATATGCACTTACATAGAATACACGATCCAAGCAATTTATTTGGCGCAAACTTCCACAACATAACTGGAGTAAGGGAACTCGCTAAGTACTTCAAGAAATCCCATGAGATTGAAAATACAGTTATTATAGGTCCTGATGAAGAGGCTGAGCAGTGGGCTAAAGTAATGGCTGAGGAACTAGGTGGACTTGAGTACTCCGTATTAGAGAAAACACGGCTTTCAGCTGAAAGGGTTATAGTTGAAATAAGAGGAGTTAATGTTAGAGGGAGAAACGTGATCATAGTTGATGATATAATAAGCACTGGTGGAACTATAGTAGAGGCTGTGAAAGCTCTCAGAGAGCTTGGAGCAAGAGAAATCATGGTGGGAGCAGTTCACCCTCTCCTTGTGGAAAATGCATACAATAGACTCCTACGCTTAAGGTTAAGAGATTTAGTTGGAACAAACACTATACTCAGCCCCATAAGCATAGTCGATGTAACTCCCGCGATACATAATGCACTAACTGCTATCATAAAACACTGACTCCTCCAACTTTGAAGAGTAGAGTACTTTAAAAGCAATTATTCCGCACTTTTTAATTCGTAGGCAATCTAAGTGGCTAAAGATCCCCTCATCTTCAAATGTTTAGAGCCCTTCCTCTAATGTCTAGAATCCTCACTCTCTAAGCCTAGTGAAACCTAAGGGGATGCAGGAGAATAGGTATGGGGAATGAAAGTATCGTAACATGTGTGAAACTAAACCCCTGTAGAATACTTTGTTGTTTGCAAAGCGTTTTACTCTAGGTGAATTCTTCTAAAGCTCTCTGTGACTTTGTTTTAGTAAATGCCTCCATGCACTTAACTCCTGCTTCTAAGCACTTATTTAGTACTTTTGATAGGAAGTTCCCCCACTCATAGTTTCTAGTCGAGCTTATTAGTTTATGCAATGGATGACTATGTTTATACATAAAGTTCTTTACACGAAGTCTATCAATTAAGATCTCGCTCCCAGTGTTCTTAGCTAATTCTATGATTTCATCAACTGTAGAATCATTGTCGTTTAGAGAAGGTATGATCGGTCCATAGAAGATCCAAGTCTTAATGCCTCTTTCAGAAACTTTGTATAATGCACTGGCTCTAGCCTTTGGTGGAGGAGCGCGGGGCTCTATGAACTCAGCTATTCTTGAATTAAAAGTAGTTATTGTTAATCCAACGTCTACTTTATCTCTATACTCTTCAAGAAGATCTAGATCTCTTAGGATGAGGGGGTTCTTTGTCTGAATACTCACACGAAATCCTTCCTTCAATAATACGTCAATAGATCCTCTAGTCAAACTATATATGGCTTCTAGAGGTTGATATGCATCAGTTATTGTCCCAACTCCTACAACGCCTGGCCTCAGGTGCTTAACCTCCCTGCTCAATGTTTCAACAATGTTCTTCTTAACCAATATGACGCTGCCCCAGTTTTTTGAAATAGCGCTATTTCTGACGTATAGTCGTGCATAGCAGTATGTGCACGAGTGCCAGCATCCAATATATGGATTAAGGGCGTAGTCTACGTCGGAGAGCCCGCTCCTTGATAAGGCTCTATAAACAGTTGTTTCTAGGACTCTCACCCTAGTCACTTCTTCGCTCTCCCTCTCTGAAACTAATATTAGTGTAATAAGTTATTGGCTTAATGTAGGCTACTCTCTTAAGGATCCTTGATGAGTTCAGCCACTTTCTAGAGCCAAGCCTAGTCTCTTCACTGATGAACTTAAGTGCTTCACTAAGATCGCTGGTTCTTAGAGCAGGCCCTTCTCTAAACATAGCTCTAACATTTTCTCTCACAAACCATACTCCAATAGGTATGTTAAATCCAGGATAGATCTCTCTTAGCAGAACTGCTGTAGCCTGCTTCCTCCTTCCATATAAGTGCTCTACTACGGCAAGCCTAGATGCATAGTAACATCCCCCTATGTTTGGATAACTATCTCTTCCACAGAAGCCTTCGTAATCTCCTTCAACAACTACTTTCTCTAAACCAGGGTTCCACGTTGAACCAGGCCACCATGCCTCCATCCACTCAAAGCTCCACTTACTAGGAATAAGGAGAGCTGCGAATAGATTATCGTAGTGTCTACGTACATATACTTCTATACTACTTATCTCAGGGTAGTGCTTCACTTCCTTAAGTAAGTGTTCAGATATTGTTGAGTCAACAGCTGTAATGCTCCATCTAGTTGGGACAATTCTTCTATTGCTCCACAGGCCTAAGGCACCGACACTAAACACTCTCTCAATGAATGTCACAGGAATATTGCTATTGTAGAGAATCATCACTGCATCACTTGCCTTAAGATACTTATCATTATAGACTCTGTCAACAACTCTAGGCACACTTGGATTACCGACTACTCGTAAGTCCCTGAGTGGAGCTCTAGGCCCTTGGGGAGGTTCATACTCACTCAGCGTAATGCGGGGTCTTGGAGGCTTCTCTAAGTAGGCTTCAACATCAATTGGCTTAGCTGATAGAGTTACTTCATGCACTCTGTGAATAAAGCTATTATTTAAATCAGTTACTTTAACCCTCACAGTGCCAGTGATGAGGCTCCACCTATAGTCTATTACATTCTCAAGCCTCAGTTCAAGCCACTTCTCGGGAAAATCGTAAATACTTGTATCACCTACTTCAGGGGGGATGGATGGACCAATGTTAATTACTGGGTAACCATACCTGCCTACGAAGACTGATGGAGGGCTACTGCCAAATATCTCCTTAGATGACTCAACTCTTCTAAGTTTCACTAAAGCAGTTCTACTAGCTAGCAAAGGACAGTAGCTAAGCCTACAGAACCCCCTGCCTCTACACAATACGCATAAACGCTCGTCAAAGCCTTGAATCAGCATCGCTGCTTACCAAGCAGCCCTTGCTTCTAAATTCATAGCTAATATATTTAAGTTAAACACCTCTAATAACTTTACTCCACGCCTAAAGCATAAAGAGATCATTTGTGATAGAGGGACAATGAGGTTGCGAACATAATGACATCTATCATTAAAGTAATAAGAGTAATGAGCAAAGATCTATTCTCTTCCTGCAATCCACATGCATCGACATTCTTATCTCAGCTTCACCTGGGTTTAATTTAAATGAGTAGTTGCAATTAATATAAGAGAATTAGTCAAATGATTTAAACATCAAAGAAATAAAGGAGCTTACCTCTCGCTATATGCGACATGTGTATTTCTATCATATGATACAACTACTTTAGCGAAGTCAGTAAGAGCTCTCAAAGACGATGTTCAAGCAATTTCTTGAAGCAAGAAGAGAATTTGCTGACAATATCGATCAGGCTTCATAGAGATAGTTAATCATTATTCCTTAGTTCACCACGAGCATTATTATTTAGTGGTTCTATGTCTAGGGGTGGGTATTTAGAGAGGTTGTACAGAGTATTCCCCTGGATTGAAGAGAATGAATGCTCTATAAGTTTAAACCCCGGTGGAAGTTCTAGCATTCTAATTCTATTCATTAATTGCAGTCAGTTGAGACAGGTTACTTCATCACCGTGGGTCATCCTCCATAGTATCATCACTTAATGCGTTAGTCAACGTACTCCAATATGTCGTGGAATGTATTTCTCCCACACCTAGGGCAGTAGTGATATAGCCTTCTATATTCCCTTAAATTATATGCTACATTCAGCTCCCACACAGTCTTGCACTCTGTACACTTAAGCATCCAATGAGGCACTTTACTTCCCCAACATATTTCCTTCCAAGAGTTTCCTAAGAACTTTTTTAAGAACTCTTCTCACTAAGTATCTCTTGCTCACTGAATTAAATAAGCTCATTGAAGCTGCTCTTATGCTATTAGTCTTAGTTAGGCTCAACAAGATCTTCCTCTCTTCATCGCTTAACTCATTGTTTAAATACCTTAGTCCAAGTCCAGCTAAGTCTCTGACCTCTAAACCTAAGTATGGCTCATTAACTGGCAATTCATCAAATCTCTGGAGAACTTGGAATATCACTATTGTGACTAACTCATCGCTGCTTAAACCTCCATAAATTCCTTTAAGTTCATCAATTAATTCCTCCTTGCTGAGGAATCCATCCATTCTAGCCTCTTCATCAGTAAGATCCTTTATCCTCTTATAGTAGACCTTGACTATCTTAGCCTTAGCTATAGGCCTTCCACCGCCATGTATAATTACTTCACTATACTTAGGCCTAATTACTCCAAGCCTAATTGTAGCGATCTTCCTGCCGCTTAGAATGAGGTCTATGTAACGTCCTTTCACCATTATGTGCCTCCCTAAGTACTTCTTAACGCCTTTACGTGCGGCGTTCACAGTATGATCACCGAGAGCTCCATTATTTAGAGAACTCTTGTAGCTCCTTTAGACGCATTTGTAGAGCTAGTTCATAGCCTGCCTCTAAAGCCTTAGCGTTTTGCTCAAAGTCTCTAGTATTCATCAATGCCTTCTTCAGATCATCTTTATCTACGACATTTAATCCAGCTAAAAAACCTAGTGCAACTACATTTTCTCTGCCCGCTAAGCCTATTTCAAGAGCCTTCCTGAATAGCGGTGCCTTAATTGCTCTACAAAAGTTTTTGGAAACCAATAGGTCGTCAACTATCACTAGATTGCTATACTCTAAGTACTTCATCCAGGAACTTACGTTAAAGTCGTGGAGGACTATTAATACATTAAATGAGTTAAGGAATGGATTTACTACCTCGGACTCACTAAATACTACGTAAGCCATTACAGATCCCCCTCTTACTTCAGCTCCATAGTTCTGGAGTTGAGCTACATACAGTCCTTTAGCAAATAGGGCATTCGCCAGCACTGTTGCTGCAAAAACTACTCCCTGACCACCACTACCTATTAGACATACTGAGCGTTCTTTCATATACCGTTAACTCCTCCAACGGCCTTTTCAACATAGCTTTTATATAGATCTATGAAGCTCGGCTTAAGCTCTTTTTTAAACACTCCCACTGCAATACATCCATCTCTTTTTTCCATAGGCAATTTCTCATAATCACTTAGCGGAACACACTTCTTGCTCATTTCCTTTAAAGCTCCTCCAGCAGTTTTTCCTTCATACCTAACTACATACGTTATACACGGCGCCCAGATCTCTATGAATCTAAAGCCTCTGTTATACTTAGCTAAAGCCTCCTTAATACTCTCCTTTAATTGAGGGAAGTTAACTATACACCATCTAGCGACATAGTTTGCATTAGTTTCAACAATAATCCTTGATATATCGAATGGCTTCTCAAAGTTACCGTATGGAGTAGTAATAGTTATAAACCCCTGTGGAGTCGTTGGAGACTGCTGACCTCTTGTCATAGCGTACACTAAGTTATTAACCATTATCACTAAGATATCCATATTCCTTCTAGCAGCGTGAATTAAGTGGTTTCCACCTATTGAAGCAAGATCTCCATCTCCTGCAATCACTATTACATTAAGGGAGGGCTTAGCCAACTTTATGCCTGTAGCTACAGGAATAGCTCTACCGTGTAGTGTATGTATAGAGTCTGCCTTAAGGTATGGATTCGGTATCCACGATGCACAGCCTATTCCACTGACGAAAACATAGCTCCTTAAATCATATATGCCCAACTCCTTGAATGCTAGTGCCATAGCATTCATCACTATGCCGTTGTAGCAGCCTGGGCAGAAAGTTGTTGGAAGAACTTCTTCTCTAACGTAATCCCTAGTTGGATGCCTTGCCTCCACTACCTAGCACCTTTAATGCTTCTTCCACTAATTCATTGGAGTAAATAGGTATCCCTCCCCCCACTTTATTACAACCTATTACCCTGTATTCAAAGGGATTATAGATTCTCTCTACATCCATTATTAATTGACCTAAGTTTTGCTCAGGCACTATTACTACCTTAGGATCTCCTCCAAGCCTCTTGATAAGCTCTAAGTCAATGGGCCACAAAGTCTTCAGCCTAATTAGCTTAGCTTTAACCCCCCTAGATCTTAACTCATTGACGGCTTCTTTAACAGATCTAGCTGTAGAGCCGTAAGATATGAACAATACATCAGGATCTTCATTTCCATATGCTTCATACATGAATAACCTATCTAAGTTAAGCATGATCTTGTCTCTAAGCCTCTTAACTAAGTTGAAGTGAGTCTCAAAGTTATGGACATCTCTATAACCCCATCCATCATGTGTTGAACCAGTGATCAATAGATACTTCCCTGAGCCAAGCTCTGGAAGAGGAGGAGCTATTCTTGGATTCATTGAGTTGAAAGGCTCCTCACCTCCCTCCATCACTGTCCTCCTATACTTAGTGACTAATTTCGGAGGAACGACTACTTCTCTTCCATGAGCTATGAATTCATCTATCAGTAATATTACCGGCACTCTCAGCTCTTCAGCTATATTGAATGCTTCAATAGTTAATTCAAAAGCTTCCTGAGGAGTTGATGGAGCTAGCGAAACTATGTACTGATCCCCATGTCTCCCCCATCTAGCCTGCATGATGTCTCCTTGAGCTGGCTTAGTTGCCTGCCCTGTAGCTGGGCCAACTCTCATGACGTCAACTACGACTATTGGAGCTTCAACCATTACTGCATATCCAATGCCCTCTTGCATTAATGAGAATCCTGGACCGCTTGTAGCAGTCATAGCTTTAGCTCCAGCTAAAGATGCTCCTATAACTATGTTTACTGCAGCCAGCTCATCCTCTGCCTGTATGAATACGCCGCCTCTCTTAGGGAGCTCTCTAGCCATGTAGTGCATTATTTCACTAGATGGAGTAATAGGATAGCCTGCAAAGAAGCTGCATCCAGCTGCAAGAGCTCCTTCAGCTATAGCTTCATTGCCTGAGAGAAGCTTCCTCAAGCTTCACACCTCACAGCTATAGCAAAATCTGGGCAAAACCACTCACACACTCTACATCCAATGCATCCACCTACATAGACTGGGTGCCTATAGCCTGAGGGGCCTGCATTGCTACTAACTATAAGGGATTTCCTTGGACACATCTCTATGCATATGCTGCAGCCCTTGCAGAGAGAACTATCAACTAAGGGAATGCATTGACTCAGAGCCGCTCACCTACATAAACTCCTTCCTCTCACTCGATATAAAAGAAGTAGTTACACTCTCCTATAGCTTAAGTACTCTTAGTGAGCATAGGTATCTACAAGACTTCTTCTTAAAAGTTCCCTGGAATACCCCCTTAACTCCACGATGATTTATAGTAGTGAAGTTCTTGTAGCATGAGTATAAAATACCCTGTTTTAAATCAAGGCTGGTTACTAGAGTAGGATATGCAATAGGTGTTGTGCATGGCAGTTAAGTACGTAGAGGATGCTGGTAGAGACAGCGAAGTCATGAAGCTCTTAAGACCCTATATTGTTGACTGGTTTAAAGCAAAGTATGGCTCTCTCACTCCTCCACAAAGAATGGCTATTCCACTAATTAAAGCTAGAGCTAATGTATTGGTCTCAGCGCCCACTGGAACTGGGAAAACTCTAGCTGCATTCTTAGGTATAATAGATAACCTTTATGCAGCATACGAAGGAAGTAGTTCTCTACCGGAAGGAGTTCGAGTAATTTACGTGAGCCCTCTAAGAGCCTTAAATAACGACATGAGGAAAAACATAGTTGAACCAATAAACGGCATTATGCAAGTAGCTAAAGATATGTATGGAATATCCCTGCCACAGATCAAGGTGTCTGTAAGGACTAGTGATACCACTCCATATGAGAAGCACAAAATGCTCCGCAGCCCACCTCACATATTAATAACTACTCCTGAAAGCCTTGCACTATCTCTAAACGCCCCTAGATTTAGGGAGCGTCTTGTAAACGTAGAGGTAGTTATAGTTGATGAAATACATGAGCTAGCATCCACTAAGAGAGGCAGCCACCTAGCTCTATCAATTGAGAGGCTCGAGAACTTAGTTGGGAGAGAACTAGTTAGAATAGGGCTAAGTGCCACTATTTCCCCTCTAGATGAAGTAGCCAAGTTCCTAGTTGGCTATAGGGATAGTGGAGAGCTAAGAGATTGCTACATAGTGGATGCTAGATTCACTAAGCCACTTGAAGTAAGAGTTATTGCACCTATAGTTGATTTAATTAATGCAAGTTTTGAAGAAATCAATGAAGCCATCTATGAAGTAGTCTCAAACGTTATTAAACAGTATAGGACAACTCTCATATTCACTAACACCAGGAGTTCAACTGAAAGAGTTGTCTTTAAGCTTAGGAAAATAATGAATGGAGTAGTTAATGTAGATGAAATTGAAGCTCATCACAGTAGCTTAAGCAGGAACATAAGGCTTGAAGTAGAGGATAAATTGAAGAAAGGGGAGCTAAAGGCTATAGTGTCTTCAACAAGCCTAGAGCTCGGCATAGACATAGGCTACATTGATGCAGTAGTCCTACTTAGCAGTCCGAAGTCCGTCAGTAGACTTCTCCAAAGAGTAGGTAGATCTGGACACTACGTAAACCACGTAAGTAGAGGGGTAATAGTAGTGGTGGATAGAGATGATCTCGTTGAATGCACTACTTTAGCTAAGCTAGCATTAGAGAGAAGAATTGATAGAGTCCACATACCTAAAAATCCCCTCGACGTCTTAATACAGCACTTACTGGGGATGGCTCTTGAGAAAGAGTGGAGAGTAGAGGAAGCCTTTAGATTAATTAAGAGGACTTATAGCTTTCATGAATTAACTTATGAAGACTTCATACGTTCACTGAGGTATCTTGCTGGCTCTTATTCAAATTACTTAGAGCACATGAGAGTTTACTCCAAGGTGAAGCTGTATGAAGATAAAGGCACTTTTAGAGCTCGTAGAGGAGCTAGAATGATATATCTCCTTAACTTAGGGACTATACCTGATGAAGCTAAGGTAAGCGTATTTACAGTTGACGGCAAGTACATCGGTGATCTAGAGGAGGAGTTTGCTGAACTGCTCTCTCCTGGAGATCTATTTGTGCTTGGTGGAAGAGTGTATGAATACGTTGGAGGCAAGGGCTTCAAAGTCTTCGTTAAAAGAGCTGATGGAGCTAAACCCACTGTGCCAAGTTGGTTTAGTGAAACACTTCCTCTAGCGTTTGATTCAGCTATAGAAGTCGGGAGGTTTAGAAGAACCATCGGTGAACTAGCTTCAAATAAGACGAGTAGGGAAGTGATAAATTACTTAGTTAACGAGTATGGCATTGGAGAGCACCTCGCAGGCATCATATATAAATACATTAAAGAACAAATGGAGTTTACTGGAGGCCTCATTCCTTCAGATAAATTAATGCTAATTGAAGTATACGATGAGCCTGATAGGAGGAATGTAATAATCCACTCACTTTTCGGTAGGAGAGTTAATTCATCTCTTGCTAGAGCTTATGCATACTTAGTGAGTAACTCCATAGGATGTAATGTTAGAATAACGATCAACGATAATGGATTTATGTTAACTCTACCTGGGCATCCGAAAGCTGAGTGGAGAGAACTACTGCTTCAACTATATCCAGAGAATATTATTGATATATTGAGGAGAGTTCTTGTAAGAACTGAGCTAATGAAGCATAGGTTTAGGCACTGTGCTCTTAGAAGCCTAATGATCCTTAGGAAGTATAGAGACGTTGAAAGAGACTCAAGAAAGCTTCAGTTAAATGCTGAAGAGCTATTAAAGGTAGTAGGAGAAATAGAGGGCTTTCCAATACTTGAAGAAACTTTTAGAGAAATACTCGAAGATCACATGGATATTGAGGCGGCAAAGAACGTCCTCAAGTGGATTCACTCTGGGGAGATAGAAGTTAGAGAACTTAGTGCAAGAAGTATACCAAGTCCATTTGCACACAACATTGTACTACAGGGGTATAGCGATATAGTATTGATGGAGGATAGGAGGAGGCTCCTAAAGAAGCTCTATGAGGAAACTATTAAGTTCATAGGTGAAAGTTATAAGCAGTCGACTCCTTAACGCTTTAAATAGAAAGACATATTGCATTGCTCTCCAAATGGTTCCTCAGGTGTAAGAGTCTTGTATGAAGAAGTCAAGAGTGAAGTAGTAGAAGTCCTCAAGACTCTTGAGGAGAAGGGGTTAAACTATGGTAGATCTGGTAATGTGAGTGTGAGAATACCCAGTAAAGGCCATGTTGTAATAACGCCCAGTGGATTTGTTAAGAGCGCTTTAAGTCCTAAGGATGTACTAGTGATAGATATGGAAGGCAATGTAATTGAGGGAGAGGGCCTGCCCACTATAGAGATCCAGCTGCACTTGAGGATATATGAGGAGTACGAGTACTTTAATGCAGTAATACATGCTCATACAATATATTCTTCAGCTCTAGCTGTAGCTAGGGAAAGCATCCCACCCATAATTGATGAAATGGTTCTATACATTGGGGGGGAAGTTAGAGTAGCTGACTACGCTCCATTCGGAAGCAAGGAATTAGCAGAGAATGCTGTGAAGGCATTGAGAGATAGAAGAGCGACTTTGCTGGCAAATCATGGAGTAGTAGCGTGCGGTAGAGATCTTTGGGAAGCCTTAGAGGTATTGGAAGTAGTTGAGAGAGTAGCACACATATATACGCTGTCTAAAGCTCTCGGCAGAGCTTTCTCAATACCGAGCGAAGTAGTTGAATTCCAGAAGACTGTGTTTTTAAGTAAGCTGAAGCATTAAGAATTTTTTGAAGATAGCGCCTTAATTACATCACTTATGGAGCCACTTGCGATGAGGGTATACTCCGCTCTATCTACATCAATGCTATAGATCGTTAATTTAACTATATCGATCTTCTTTGAATGCCTCCAGTAATTGTTGTAATTTAAGATCTCCTCACTAACGGGCTTAAATGTTGATGAGCCTTGTTCTATCGATATATATCTTCCCGCTGGATCAACTATGATTGTGCTGCCTTCCTTAAATACCATTACTGCAGCATGACCTCCCCCGTTTGAGAACTTCATTGTCATCAAGTAGATTTCTATGTTGCTTAAATTAGTGGAGCAATTAGTGGAGCTCACATATGCCTTAAGCATGGCGTAGGCGAGAATCGCCATATCATCGCAATCTCCTGCTTTTGATAAGATGGTATAGCTTGGTGTTTGCACGTAATCTCTAATGATCTTGATATCTACGTTAGTTACGAGTATTTCACTATTCTGCGTCAAAGTCTCCATTAGTATAGTTGGGATCTCGGGGTCTTCAACGTACTTTATATTCTTAATTACATAGCTGTATACTTGGCGTAATGCAGAGGCTATATCTATGGAATCACCCGTGATCTCTAGGGTAATTTCATGAACAGCCTCTATTTCTACGCTATTTAAAACTCTCGGTATAGCGCTTGGAATACAGCAATAGCTGTTAATTAATGCCGATAACTCAATGACTCTCTTACTTAGTTCTCTATATCGTGCTGAATCTTCCTTAAGTGAACTTAAAACAATTTTTAATATTGTGTTCTCAGCTGAAGTGAGAGTAAGCCTTTGCTTCAACTTAGTGTTTTCATCCTTTAGTAAGCCATTTTCATATGTGAGAGCATTCAAAGCCCCCTTTAAGGCCTCGTAATCACTCATTAACTTAGCATAATCGCTGAGAAGCTTCTCGTAATTTCTGTTCTCTGAAGAAGCTTCATAAAGTTGACTGCGATTAATATTAGCTAGCTTAAAGATCACTATGGCTTCCAGCAAAGCTATTAACAACAGTATTAATAACAGTGTAGGAAGCAATTTGCCCAACTTTACCCCCAGCCAAGCTATTAGTGTTACAACTCTATTATACTCTTTCAATCCTTTTACTTATTCTCAGTGAATGTTCTTAACAATGTGCTTTAGGGCTTGAGGACATGTGCTTCAGCTACTACTATGAAGTTGCTTAAAACTTCTCCACAACGTGAAGCATAGTTCTATGCTGCTAAAGTATGTGGGAAACAACCTTACTCAATGCTATAGAGTATTGTTGACCATGATTACTTGTTTAGAACTTACTTAAGCTTTAGCAAAGTTTAAAGTATTAAGTTAAATAATGTTCTTGCGAGATATTGAAAATACCACTAGCTGTTATTGCAATCTTTAGCTTAATGCCTGCTTCACTATCTAAAGGTCCAACTACTCCTACTGAAACAACGCCAGCAACTACTCCATATACAACTCCAACTACACCACCTACTACAACTCCACCATCTGAAGAAAAGTGGATTGATGTATTTGAAGAATTCATGGATTTAGTACATTATATGAAGTGGAAGCTCGAATTCCATGATCGCGTTGATGATGAATTAACAATAAAAATACTTCATTACTACTACAGGGGAATTGAAGCAGTAGGAGGCGGTATACGAAGATCGAGTTTATAATTGAGGGAGATGGCGATATTTCAACAGCCGTTCTATGGCTTCCAAAGCAAGCTGGAGTTACGCCTAAGGTAATGATCGGTGGAGAAGAAGTGCCGCCGCATATTGCGGAATACGCTGCTCAATCATTTATAGCTGTATTCATGAACTTTTTCGTTATCCCCCATCACTTTATGAATGCACCGTTTTGGCCTCAAATACCTCCAGAAATAGGCACAGCAACTCACATTTCATCAGTTCAAATAACGTATGGAAATACTACTTTAAGCGTCGATAAATGGATTTTCACGCCTAATCCTAATAACCTGGATTGGGCTAACATGACTAAGATAGATGTATGGATATCTATCTACAAGGAAGCATGTGTGTCTACTTCAGGATAGAATCAACGACAGTTATAGAGACGTATGAGCTATTGGAAATACATTAGTTTTTTTACAGAGCCATCATCAGCCATAATTTACTTATTCTTAACACCTCCCGCGCTGTCTACATGTAGAAGTCCATGGGAGGGTCAGCAGGTTGCAGCTACTATAGTTTTCTCAGCTAGCGGCATTGATATAGATGTTCATCCAGATGCAGTTGTCCTCATTGTTGATAATGTGAGCTATAGCTTCAGTGATCTACCTAAAAGCTTCAATTGGACTACTGGTTCAATCCACGTATTTGAATGGATGGAGGTTGTTCTATCCACTATTGGAGGGAAACGCTATGCCTGGAATTCAATAAGCGGCATTTCATTTGAGAGAACTAACTTTATTGCTGTGCCAGTAAACGGCGGCTCTATTTCAGCAGAATACAAAACACAGTACTTATGGATTATTTCAGCCGAGGGATTGGGATCTGATGCTGTTGGAAGAGTAGTTGTAATTGATTGATGGAGCTACGACTTCTAAATGCTTCCAGCCTCCTTTTAGTGGGATGAGGGCTCACTCCACGTATGTTGTTATGAAGACTTCGCGTGATCTACGATAGATGACAAGAGGTATGCAAATCACGATCCAAGGTGCATCAACTTAACTATTTTAAGCCCAGGCGTTTTAAATAGATCTTATCACTTTGAATATAGACTCCACATAGGAGCTGAAGCAGGCAAAGGCAGTACTGATCCTCCCCCAGGTTCATACTGGATTGATGATGGAGCCTATGTGAATATAACGGCCATCCCAAGCCAAGGACACGCTTCAAAATGTGGACAGCGATCTTTGCAATAGGCTCAACGTACAGCAGATTTAACAATCCTACAACTGTGTGGATCCGTGATTCAATAAGCCTTGTAGCCAACTTCACGCAGGCCTTCGACTTCACTATCTCTGTTAACCTAAGCAGCATATACGTTTATAAAGGCAGTTCAGCAACTACAAGCGTCTTTGTTGAATACGTTGGAGAGCCTCCTTAGAGAGTTATGCTCTTTATTTCAGGAGTACCTCAAGGAGCTTCCTATAGCTTAGATATAGAGTCAGGTTTCCCTCCAATATGGACTACTTTAACCATTACGGCGACTCCACAGCTCAAGCTGGAACATATGTTTTAACAATCATAGCATTAAGTGAAAACATAACTAAGGTAAGAGAGTTTTCACTAATTATTTTAGAAAAACCTAGTACGAGCAGTTATGGATACTGATTGTAGCAACAGTCATAACAATAATCACTGCAGCAGCCTTCATGCTTATTAAATTACGTCAGTGGCCGAAAGCTTATCTCCCTATATTCTAAAGGAAGATGGGGCTTGCTCTATGTTGAGAAGGCAAGCAATAAACTTTAACTTTATTCCCTCTTATTTAATAAGCCATCCAGTATGCGGTGGAATTTCTTCACTAAACCAGAATTAGTGTATTAGAGGCTATGTAAAACCATGGTAATGAACTAAGTACTTTAATTCTGCATAATATTCATTTTCTATTCATAGAGGCTATTGTGAGGAGATAATGTATCAATGATTAGAATAAAGATAAATGAATTCAAGAAAAGAATTGTCACATTTATTTTTTAAATATTAAGCTTTATATTAGATTGTATAAACATTAAATGTTACTTTGTATTGAGATAAAAGTATATATTATCTTATAGCCTTAGTAACAGACAGGTGGGTATATACGTGTAGCCAAAAAATGCAACCAACATTGTGGCAAGTTTTTATAGCAGAAGTATTTGGCACATGGGCTTTAACACTATTTGGACCTGCTTCAGCTATAACACTAATATCTATACTTGGCGGAGGTCCTGCTGCACTATTTGGTATAGGTGCAGCATTCGGCTTCATAGTCATGATAATGATATATACCTTGGGTCACATTTCAGGAACACATATAAATCCATCTGTGACAATAGCTCTTTCAGTAATCCGTAGACTTCCTACTAAACTCATTGGACCTTATATAGCTGCCCAAATTATAGGCTCTGTAATAGCTGGCTTATGCCTATACGGATTCTACCCAGATGTAGGTAAAGCCGTGCGCTTTGGCGCTACTCTTCCAGGCACTGGTATAAGTGATAGTGCAGCTATAGCAATAGAGATAGTTCTCACAATGTGGCTACTGTTTGTAATCATGGGCGTAGCTGTAGATAAGAGAGCTCCACCAGGCTGGGCTGGATTTAGCATAGGAATGATAGTAGCTTGTGACATATGGATGGGAGGACCCTTAACAGGAGCCAGCATGAACTTTGCAAGATCTCTATCATCTGCTATTGCTGCCGCTATAGTTGGCGACACACTCCCATTATCCAAGATATGGATATATCTAATAGGACCTATAATAGGAGGCATAATAGGAGCAGCTCTCTACGAATACATATTCAAACCCGCCAAGTAATAAATCAATATATTTTTCCCCCACATCTCAGTACATTCCTCAACAAAGTTCATTACAGATGAATCACATTAGATCCCATGCCTTTGAGCTCTCTGCATTACTGAATGGGGGTAATGCACTTAAAACTGAGCATAGGGGGCTTAAGTCTTAGGAATAGATAGTTAATGAACTCATTGAGGAGAACTCACATCCCCTCAATGCATGGAGAAAGTAAGCGTCACCGCCTCATGCATGTTTTAATTGCACTGCTGTAGAAACAGTAATAAAAGACTGGATAGCGTTTTAGTGTTATAAGCAATTAATGAGGGTTTATTGTGAACGAGCTTATCATAGGTAGAGAAGTCTTTGAGAGAGAAATTGTAGCTGGCAGCGCTGCTGAGCTAGATGTTGTTCATGCTTTAAAAGAGTTATTTGAAGAGCTGGGAGGAGATGATGTTTACTTAGAACCACTTCCAGTCATGACTTGGATTGAGGATGAGTGCTTTATTGAAGCACCTGAGTTAAGGATTAAGTGTCTAGCGCTTCCATACAGTCTTTCAATAGATGTTGAAGCTAGATCTCTCTATGTCCATTACTACGGCAACAGCATTGCATTAAGAGAGGATCCAGTTAATAAAATAGCTATTGCTCCATACCCAGATGAACTAGATGACGCTAAGTACGTATTGTTAAAGCTAGCTAAAGCTGGTGCAACTGCAGTAGTATTCTATGACAATTACCCAGGGAGAGTTAGAAGAATAGTGGTTTGTGGTAGTAAGGGGTATTCATATATACATGGCTCACCACCTCCAATACCGGCAGTCGCTATATCTAAGGAGTCATTGCTTAAGCTCGCTAAGTCAATTAATGGAGGAGCGTTGAGGCTCTACATTAAGACAAGAGTAGTGCATAGTTCAACGGGGTACAATGTGGTATCTGTCTACAATGGATCGCTGGAGTCTGAAGTAATATTGTCAGCACACCACGACCATTGGCTTAAAGGATATTCAGATGATTTAATAGGCTTAGAATCCCTGGCTAAAGTAGCGCTGAAGCTAAAGAATATTGATAGAAAGCACACTTACATACTAATATCCTTTACAGCAGAGGAATCAGGAGCGCCTGGCTACGCGAGTTGGTATTGGTCATGGGGTAGTAGGAAGTACTTAGAGGGCAGGCTCGTAAAAAGAGATCTAGATAAGATAGCGCTTGCAGTAAACATTGATGCAGTATTCACAACTCCTCTGAGAGCTTCAATAAACCCATTTATATGGAATGTTATTAAAAAACTAGTTGACTTAAGCTATATATCAATTGATGGAGCGACGGTAGATCAACCGATGTTTGATAGCTATTCATTTACAACAGTTGGAGTACCAGCACTAACACTACATACATTTAATGAATTAAAGCCAAACTATCACACAAACCTAGACGACGGACGCGAATGGCCTCCAAACTTAGTTGAAAAAGTTGTTGAAGCAATAAGTAGCTTGCTAAAAACAGTTGACTCCTATAACATTAATGAACTATACAAACTTGATGTAAGTACGTTCATTAATGATCTTTTAGGTGATGCACCAGTAGAGACATTGATCTTATTAATGAAGCTAAGGGAGCTTAAAAACCTTGAGGGCAAGGTTGCTATAGATAGATTCGTAAGAGACTTCACTAAGAACTTCATTAAAGCATCTTCTGATTGCAGACTTGGAGGAAGGACTCTCTCATCAATTACACCAGAAATATACTTGCTGAGTGAGTTAATTAAGGAGGTAAGGGAGGGTCTTGTGGGAGAAGTTGAGGTAAGCGTCATTGGAGCTGAAGAAGTGCTTTTCAACGCCTATGTAAACACTCATACACAGCTTGAAGTGCTTAAGTCAATGTATGTAACAATGGCTTCAGTTGCTAGGAAGTACTTAGATTACTTAAATAACATAGTCAGCTCTAGCTTAATTCATTAAAATCTATTTTAAGCTCTCCCTAAAGCTAATGTATTGATAGGTGTAGGCTGGAGTTGAGCAGCATTAAACCTATATTTGATGTAGATAAATTCGCTAACTTCGCTGAATGGTATCAGGAAATACTTTGGGTAAGTGATTTAATTGATGTAAGGTATCCTGCTAAAGGAATGGTAGTGTGGAAGCCCTATGGACTAAAAGCACTGAGGCTTATGCAAAGAGTAATGATAGAACTTCTAGAGGAAACAGGGCATCAGGAGGCGTATTTTCCAACAATGATCCCTGAATCAGTGTTCGCTAAGGAGAAAGAATTTCTAGAGGGGTTCGGTGGAGATACGTTTGTTGTAGAAGGTACTGGCACTAGGAGGTTTAATGAAAAGCTCTATGTAAGGCCTACTAGTGAGACAGTCATGTATTACATGTGGAGCATGTGGGTTAGGGGGAGGAAAGATCTGCCGATAAAGATGTACCAGTTGGTCAACGTATTTAGGTATGAAACTAAAGCTACACATCCAATACTTAGGGTTAGAGAAATAGTGTCCTTCATAGAGGCGCACACAGCTCATGCAACGAAGGAGGAGGCTGAAAAACAAATGGCTGAAGCAGTAGGCATATACAAGGAGTTCTACGATAGGCTTAGGATACCTTACTTCATAGTTAAGACAGCTCCATGGGATACATTTAGTGGAGCTGAATACAACTACGATTTCATAACAGCTATGCCTGATGGAAAGGGCCTAGAGCTTGGTTCAGTTATAAATCTAGGCCAGAGGTTTTCAAAGGCATTTGACATAAAGTTCATGGATGAAGACGGATCTTATAAGTACGTATATCAAACGTGCTACGGTATATCTGAGAGGAGCCTCGGAGCAGTAATAGCTGTACACGGCGATCGAAGGGGGTTATTCTTCCCCCCTGAAGTAGCTCCAGTACAAGTAGTAATAGTGCCAATAGCTAAGCCTGAGGAAGAAGATATACTACAGTATGCTCATAGAGTTAACAAGATCCTTAGAGAAGGAGGCATAAGGAGCTTTGTAGACGACGACCCTGAACACACTCCCGGTTGGAAATACTACCACTGGGAGATGAAAGGAGTGCCAACAAGGGTGGAAGTTGGGAGAAGAGAAGTTGAGAGCAATACAGTAACTATTGCTAGAAGAGATACTCTACAGAAAGTTGTTACACCAATTGAAAGGGCTGTTGAATCGCTAATCCATGTATGGACTGAGATCAATGACAGTCTATATTTAAGAGCTCTTGAACAGCTCAAGAAGCTTACTACAATAGTTGAAGATCCTTCTAAAGCAGTAAACTTTAGAGGATTAGTAATTACTCCATGGGATGAATCTCGCGAGTGTGCTGATAAACTAGAGACTTTAAGTAATAGACAAGTCTTAGGAACAATAATCGAATCCCCACTACCTCTACCAGAAGTAAGGGCAGGCGTTTGCAATAGTTCTATGAATAAGTGGGCCCTTCTAGGAGTCACGTACTAAGATCTAGGCTATACATAGATATTTAAAGAGTTTATTCAATTTTGTAGAATTGAGGGTGATTTACATGTCTGAATACATAACTGAACTAAAGAAGAAGCTCTCTGGGAACATAGGTGAATATGAAGTCGTAGACAAGGATTCAAAGACTATCCATGTAGTTAGAGGCAGAAACACTGTGGCCACTATAAAGGATGCTGGAGATGTAATCGTAATAACTCTTCAAGGAAAGGAGTATAGATACGACAAGTGGTATAGCAAGCCAGAGCATTTAGCCACTACATTAGTGAATTACTTTAAGAGTAAGTAGTGATAGACGATCCTTTAACTAATACGAATTGTTTCTTTAATGACTACTTCAGGCTTACTAGAGAAGCTTGCTTCAATGGGCACCAGCTCTGCCTCTAAATCACTGTAGATCCTTAGGATTCCATAGATCGAAATAGGGCTTTTAAATAAAGGCGCTTCAAGAACTATTGTTTCCGCCTCTCCTCCTTCAAATGATGGATGGAATCCATACCTCTTAGATAGAGCTAGTATTTCCTTGAGTAGGCATTCATCAATTACTCTTCCAACATACCTTGGACTTAAGCCCATTGTTGATATAGATGATATAGCATATTTTATACCTAGCTCCAGGAGCTCCTCCATATAGGCCACAGGATCCCTCCTCCACAGAGGGGTGTAGAGCTTTAGCCCAAGTTCTAGAGCTACTTGAGCTATCCTCATCCTTTGGTAATCGCTTTCCAGCACTCCTATTATTAATGCCTTTATACCATGTTCCTTAGAAGCATCTTTAATAAGCTTCTTCAAGGCGCTTAGTTCATCTCCTTTAGCTTCACTAACCATGATTTCTAAACCCATGGAGTCAGCCTGGAGCTTCGTTAGCTCAATGCATGGGTAGTGGAATAGTTCTGAGCCTCTCTCAGGATATATAGTAGCTAGCACTGGGACATCCATTCCCTGCAGTATGGCCCAATGTAAAGCCATAGTGCTGTCCTTGCCTCCACTGTATAATACAGTTACCCTCACTTTATAGACCCCTCAGTGTATGTGGGTTAAACTAGGTGGTATTTATTTGAGTTATGTAGAAGTCACAGTGATCGTTAATGATGAATCAGTGAAGCCTAAGTTAAAAACAATGCATGGGCTATCGCTACTGATTGAAGCATATGGTAGAGTAATACTCTTTGACTTAGGCCCCTCATCTGAGGCTTTGCAATATAATGCTGATCTACTTGGTGTTGACTTAAGCCTTGTTGATGCACTAGTAATATCGCACTTACACTCAGATCACGTGGGTGGAGCTCCATACTTAGGCTGGATAGCTCCATCAACTAAGTCCTATTTACCTTATGCAACTGGATGTAGCTTCACGCAATACATTAGGAGGAATGGTTTAAACCCCGTTGAAGTCCTCGACTGGATCCAAGTATATCCAGGCGTACATATATCTAAATCTATCCATGGTCCTCCATGGGAACAGTCACTAGTTATAGAGACTCCTTCTGGAAACATATTGTTCACCGGCTGTTGTCATCCAGGATTAGAAACCTTAGTGAGCGAAGTTGAAAGAAAGATAGGTAAAGTACGCGCAGTTATTGGAGGACTACACTTAAGTAGAGCTCCAACAAATGTTGTTGAAAGAGCTGCAGTATACCTGTTGAGTAAGAGAATAGTGAGCATACCTCTACACTGTAGTGGGAGAGAGTTGTTAGAATACTTAAACAAAGTGAATCCTTCACTAATAATCAAGGCTGGAGCAGGTTCTCAAATAGCTCTATGATTCCACCTGAAAGCTTTTCTCACTACGGAATAAGTATTTACAAGCATCCGACAACACTGGCAATGCTAACTCCCCCTCAGGTTCGCTTCATCAATAGTCATGAAGCTTCCTTGAAGATCAATTCGAAGGAGTCTCATTATTTAGTGTGAGGGAGCATTTCTATACCTAGGGTGATACTTCTTTATGTGTTCAACTTTTACTTGCTTAAGATCCTCTTCAGGAACTATTGATAGGAGCTCCCAGCCTTTATCTAGAGTCTCTTCAATAGATCTTCTCTCATACTCCCCCTGACCAATGAATTCTTCCTCAAATCTATCGGCGAACTCGAGGTATTTCTTATCCCTTGGAGTAAGGGCCTCTGTGCCGACAACTATGCTGAGTTCTCTAAGCCTCACTCCTTCTGCATATGCTGCGTATAGTTGCATGAATACTCCATAGTGATCCTCTCTAGTCTTCCCCGGACCTACTCCATCTTTCATAAGCCTCGAGAGATCCATTAATACGTCGAACGGCGGATATATTCCCTTGCTCCACAGAGGTCTAGATAGCACTAGCTGTCCTTCAGTAATGTAACCAGTGAGATCGGGTATTGGATGAGTGATGTCATCGTCCGGCATTGTAAGCACAGGCATTTGAGTAATGCTCCCCTTCTTGCCGGATACTCTGCCTGCCCTCTCATATATAGTAGCTAGATCTGTATACATATACCCTGGATAACCCCTCCTACCTGGGACTTCTTCTCTTGCAGCACTAAGTTCTCTAAGAGCTTCACAGTAGTTAGTCATGTCACTCAGTATCACTAGCACATGCATGTCGTGATTCCACGCTAAGTGTTCTGCAACTGTTAAGGCCACTCTTGGAACAGCTATTCTCTCAATAACTGGTGAATCAGCTGTATTAATGAAGGCTACGGCGTTCTCCAGTGCACCATACCTCTTGAAGTTATCTATGAAGAACATGGCATCATCGTAACTCACCCCTATTGCTCCAAAGACTATTGCAAATCTCTCCTCCTTACCCAAGACTCTGGCCTGCCTAACTACTTGAGCAACTATCCTATTGTGAGGTAAACCTGAGCCACTGAATATAGGTAGCTTCTGCCCTCTAACAATGCTTGCAAGTCCATCTATAGCACTTAGGCCAGTTTCAATGAACTCTGATGGAGGAAGCCTAGATGCAGGGTTTAATGGTGCTCCATGTATATCTAAGTACTCTTCTGGCACTACCCGAGGACCACCGTCGATAGGCCTCCCAAGCCCGTCGAATATTCTTCCAAGCATATCTACACTAACTGGTATCTTTAGTGTTTCACCTTTATACCTTACTTTAGATCCCTTCAAGTCTACTTCACTAACACCTCCAAACACTTGTACTACAGTCACTTCTCTACTTACATCTATTACTTGGCCAAGTCTAACTTCATTGTTTGAAAGCGCTACTTCAACTAATTCACCATACTTTACTCCAGGTATTGATTCTATGAATAGCAGGCTTCCTTGAGCCTTTAGGAGTTTTGACGACTCCCGTATGGAGAGACTATACATAGGCAAGCACCTTTGCTTCCTCAATGAGTGATTCAAAGTCCCTTTTTATGTCCTGAATGAGGTTTGAAAAAGCTTCTTCAACTTTGCCTTCAGCTATGTCCTTCATTCTACCTATTTTAATTCTACATGGAAGCTTTCTAATAGATTCAACAGTGATCCCCTTCCTCAATGAATCTAGAGCTAAATTGTAGAAAGTCATTATTGCCTTCATCATTAGAAGAGTCTTCTTAGGCGGAGAGTACGTGTCTACTTCATGGAATGCACTCTGCTGCAAGAAGTCTTCTCTAATCATTCTTGCTACTTCTAGAATAAGCTTATCCTCTTCAGGTAACGCCTCAGCTCCAACAAGCCTCACTAACTCCTCAAGCTCAGCTTCTCTCTGAAGAACTGATAAAGCTCTTTCACGCAGCTCTCTATACTCTGGCCCAACATTCTTAAACCACCAATCTGAAATGTTCTCAGTATATAAGCTGTAGCTAGTGAGCCAGTTTATAGCTGGGTAATGTCTTCTATACGCTAGAGCTACGTCAAGTAAGTATAGCGCTCTTATGATCCTGAGAGTAGCCTGTGTAACTGGCTCACTAAAGTCTGCTCCAGGAGGGCTAACAGCCCCCATTATCGTAAGGCTCCCATACCTATCCGGCTTACCTAGCGCTTTTACATAACCGCTTCTTTCATAAAAACTAGCAAGCCTTGAGCCAAGGTATGCGGGAAAGCCCTCTTCGCCTGGAAGCTCCTCTAACCTACCGCTGATCTCTCTCATTGCTTCAGCCCACCTACTAGTTGAGTCTGCTACTAGGAGTATGTGGTAACCCATGTCTCTGAAGTACTCTCCAATAGTTGTTCCAAGAAAAACACTTGTTTCTCTTGCTGCAACAGGCATGTTGCTTGTGTTAGCTATGAAGACGCTTCTCTCTACAATGAGCTTACCAGTCCTTGGATCTAGAAGTCTCCTAAAGCTATGTAGAGCATCAGCCATTTCATTTCCTCTCTCACCACATCCAACGTATATAGCTATGTCAACCCAACTCCACTTAGTGAGAGTCTGAAGCATCACTGTTTTACCAGTTCCAAAACCCCCAGGTATAGCTGCCTTGCCTCCCTTAGCTAGTGGGAATAAGAAGTCTATTATTCTTTGTCCAGTTATTAGCGGCTCGCTAGGTTCATACTTCTCACTAATAGGTCTAGGCCTTCTAACAGGCCACTTCTGCAGCATAAATACGTCTCTTCCGCTAACTTTAGCTATGGGCTCAACTATAGAGTAATCTCCTTCACTAACAACTTCCTCTACAGTACCATGTATGTCTAGCGGAGTCATTATATAGTGTTTAACAGCCAAGGTTTCATCAACTACTCCAATAAAGCTGCCTGGCTCAACTCTATCACCCACCTTTACTAATGGCTTAAAGTGCCACTTCTTATTCCTAGGGAGTGGAGAAGCCTTTACTCCTCTTTTAACGAAGAAGCCTACTATGCCTTCAAGTACTGGTAGAGGTCTTTGAATACCATCATATATTGCTCCAATAAGCCCCGGCCCTAGTTCAGCAGCTAAAGGCTGCCCAGTTCCTCTAACGGGTTCTCCAACTCGTAGCCCACTTGTATCTTCATAAACCTGGATTACTGCCTTTTCACCCTCTACTCCAATTACTTCACCTATGAGGCCTTCTTCACCTACTTCCACTACTTCATATACCATTGTCCCCTTCATTCCATCAGCTATTACAAGTGGTCCAGAGATCCTATATATGCGTCCACCTGAAGTCAATTGATGCACCCAGTATTATAACTTATGGCTAAGCAGTTAAACTTATAGTTGCACTAATAAACCTATGTACTTCTTCAGTAGTTCCTCGTAATACTTCCTTGGATCAGCTTCAGCTATAAGCTTTGGATGCTCTACTATAGTTACAAGGACTTCTTCAGGCAACTCACTTAAGAACTTCCTTAAGCTACTGCACTCATCTACAACATTCTTAACGAGTATCATTACTCCATACTTACTCCACTCACTCTTCAAGAACTCCTCGATCTCTCTGCAATTGCCCCCTAAGTACTCTATAGAGTCTATGCCAGCAGCAGCGCCCATTAAACACATGACTTTATCACCAATCAAGAGAATTCTCTTTTCAACAGGAGCTTTAGTTAAAGAGGCCACCACCTTAAGACAACCTCCTTTAACTCTCTTAAACCAACTCCACTAAATAATGAGGTGTAGAGAGTTCTTATAATAATGGATGATGAAAGCGCAAGCACGTAGTACCTTAATGGAATTAAGTAATCATACATGTCAACTACTAAGTTAGCGCAGTACATTGCATAGCTCAACTGAAGAGCGCCCACGACATCAGTTAAACTATGTAGATCCCTGAGCATCTGAGAGAATAAGTTGTATGGAGTCCCTGAGAGAGCTTGAATAAGCTCATTCATAGACTTAGCTGATAGAGCTCTCTTTAAATCTTCATAAGTTAATCCCTTTGAGTGAATGCTTACTTCACTACAGCGACTTCCTCCAAGACACATCATTATAGCAATGTAATCTGATGTAAATGCTTTAAGCCTCTCAACTAAGTAATCCCCCTCCTCACTAAACCAATTAAGCTTCAGTACCTCAAGTAAGTATTCAATAGGGCTATTTTTCTTAACTAATAGATCTGCAAGAGTTCTATAACCTAGATCACCCAAGATCTTGGATAATTCACGAACATTAGTCAACTTATTCAACTCTTTATACGCATCTCTATAGAGTCTTCCAGCATGAATAAGTATTGAAGGCTTAACTCCATTCATAAGTTCATTAAATATTATTGTAGAGTTAAAGGCGTCATAGAGTTTATCAAGAGCCGCTAAAGGCTTTAAGAATGCTTTAGAAGATTCTATTATGGCTACTTGAACATCTCGTAAATAGCTATCTAGAGAAGAGCTAAAGTCGCTTATTCCATAGCGTTTCTCTTCAATTAGCTTACTGAAGTACTTAGCTCTAAATGAATTTAAAGAAATGTGCTTAACGAATTCATCAGGGCTTGTATAGCCTGTAATTATATCGAAGTCCCTTTTAGTTAAAACTATTGCTGAAGCTAAATGAAATACTCCGATCGGCGGCAAACTCGATCACTCGATCTGGAGGACTTTTGCCACTTCCTTTACGAGGACCTCCATAGATCTCTTCATTCTAGTCCTATAAGTATTGTCTATCTTTACTCCGCTTTCATCCTCCACTACAACGCCTCCATCAATGTCATCGCTTTTAACTATCACTACATCATTTAAGCCGAGAACTTTAGCTACTTCTTCAATGAGTTCTCCATCACGTGGTGAAGCATATATTTTTACTGGCTTTGTCGCATAGCTAAGGGCCTCCTTTAATAATGCTGCAATAGATTTCCTCTTATCTATGTTCGCTAAGTCTTTCTCAGCTTCTTTAAATGCTTCCTCTATAGCTTTATTCCTAGCGTCAATTATAATCAACTTCGCCCTTCTCCTAGCCTCTGATAACATGATCTCTGATTCTCTTCGAGCTTTCTCTAGGAGTTCATGCCTCTTACTCTCTAACTTCTTTAACCACTCTTTTTCAGCATTTGATATTATTTGAGCTGCTTTAGAATTTGCTTCAGCAATAGTTTCGCTAGCTCTCTTTTTAGCATCTTCAATTACTTTCTCAAAAGCTTTACTCAACGAGATCCCTCAGCCGAGGACTAGGCTGCTGAATATTATGCCTGACACCATGCCCATTATTCCTATGAGCTCTAGATATACAGCTAAAATGATTGCATTAAAGGTTATTGCTCCACGCGTTCTAATCAACTCAGCTATGCCTGAGGCGCAAGTAAGCCCCTGAAACCATGCTGAAAACAACTCAGCTAAACCAACCATAAGTCCTACTGTAAATGTAAACAGCCCCTTATCCATCTCTATTGAGCCGTAGAGGGAGTTGACTTTAGTAATAATCAAAAGAGTTACTATTAAACCATAGAAGGTCTGAGTCATAGGCAGTGAAGCTAGTATTATTACATTCCTCGCTTGCTTAACGTCTTCACCAATTACTGCTGCCCCAGTCCTCGTTGAAGCTCTTAAGCCGAGAGATGATCCTACAGCTCCTCCTAAAACAGCTAATACTGCACCTGAGTAAGCTAGGCCGAATGCCAGTGGATCCATATACATCACCGGACTCAACGATAGTTAGTAACTTTAAGCTTAAAAACCTTAGCTTATTAGTTAGCGTTGCTTATTAAGCTTAAGTTTTTCAACAACTCACTCTTATTATAGACTAAGAAGAGTATTGATGCCACAGTCTTCGCATCATTTAACTCACCACTGTAAATCATATCGACCACCTTGCTTAACTTCAGTTGCTTAACTTCTATTACTTCATGTAATTCAGGTTTTTCACCTACATATTTCAAATTATAGGCTAGAAAAATGTGAATTAGCTCTGTGCTATAGCCTGGGGCCAAGTAGAGCTCTAAGACTTTCATCATTATGCCTGCTTCATAGCCTGTTTCCTCAACTAACTCTCTCTCAGCTGTTTCAGCAGGATCTTCTCCTCCCTCAATTATTCCAGCAGGCACTTCATATATCCAGCCTCTGACAGCTGGCCTGTATTGTCTTATTAAGACAATCTCCTCATCGTTTAGCAAGGGAACTACAGCAACACTTTGGGGAAACCTAACTATTTCACGATCGGCGATCACGCCACTTGGCAACCTATGTCTTTCTATCGACACATAGACTCTCTTACCAATATATGCCATTCTAGCGCTCTGCATACCCAAGGCATTCACCTCATTACTCTTCAGAGGATCCAGAGTTAAAATATTGATGAATTGCTTTACCCATAAGCTATGTAGCTTAATCCTCCTGGAATTAAGGAAGGAATTGAAGGAAGAGCTTAGTGCTTGAAGCGCCCCACGCTCAATACGCAGTGCGTAAGGGTACGTTGTATGTAGTGTATAGAGGAATGAGTGTTTTATAGCACTACATACTTTCTTCTTGAAACTACTTGAAGTGGAGTGTATGGATAGCCATTTCCTTCATAGAATTTTGAGAGAAACTCTATGGAACAAAGTCTTAGTGAATGCGCAAAGCACCCAATAGCTGATAAAGCTAGGTTTATCAAGTGCCCTGGAAACGCTACCAATGCACCAGCTAGTATTCCAGCAACATACCCTACTGTACTGGGCAATAGTGATGTAACTGCTTCATAAGCCATTCTAGCCATGAAGTTAAAGCTTATAGCTAAGTAGAATGTAGCCATCCCAACTCCTGCAAGCCTACTATAGCTTAATACATCGCCTAGTAAACCAGTTATATTAAATATCCACATTATGACGCCTATAGCCTTCATAGAGATCATAGTCCCAGTTATTATGAGAGCTACACCGACTAAAGCGAAGTAAACTAAGTAATTATTCATCCAATTTGGAAACACCGCTAGCTCTATGCCAACAAATCTCGGTAAAACATACGGTATGCCAAATATCTGCGCTATGTAAAGCCCTATTACATTAAGGGCAGCAGCAATATCACTCTTCTTAAAGCTCTTGGCTAGAGTTAATGCATAAGCTATGTTGACATGAATCAGCCCAATTATTAGAGAGAGCACGAGGAACTTCATTGGATCGGAGAACGCTGTTGTTAAGGCTTTTAAACCAATTAGAGACGATATATCGCCAAATAGAGCTCCCCCAAGACCTCCAAAGAGGATCCCTGATATAGCTGATATAATTATAGCTCTCTTAAATAACGTATAATCCCTTGACGAAGGATCTTCGACGAATTTATCGAGAATTAACAGTGCAGCAGCAATGAGGCTGAATCCATAGCCTATGTCGCCGAGCATTATCCCATAAAATATGGCAAAAGAGTAAGCTACAATTGGAGTAGGATCCCACTCCCAGTAATTCGGCAGCCCTATGAACTTCATTAGTGGTTCAAAGCTATTAACACCCCTTGGATTCTTAAGCATCGTTGGAGGCTCTTCTCCAGGCAAAGGATCTCTAACACTGACATATACAGGCTCTCTCTCCAATTTCTCCAAGAGACTTCTTACACCATCCTTATAAGCCCACCCTGTTATAACTGTTAAGTGCTTTAATGTATGCACGCGAATAATGGCGTCAAGCTTGCCGAATGTATTTTCGATTAATAGCTTGTACTTCAATAGGTCCTTTGCCGATAAGTGGATTATGTTCTTCAATTTCTCCTCAAGAGCCGCCAGCTCATCGCTGGCTAATGTAAGTTTTTCCTCAATTAATTTGACAGCTTCACTAATGCTCATCTCGCTATTTGCGTCAACTAAGTCTTTTGTTATTGATAGAACATGAGCTCCCCTCTCCTGAGCTTTTTTAATCAATAGATCTGCTTGCTTAGGCTTAGTTACAAGTACTACTACGGAGAGTTCGTCGATTACACTGTGGTTCATCAATGTCACTTCCTCTTCTGCTAAGAGCTCGTTTACTATACTTGCCTTACCGAATAGAGTTACTGTAGCTACGTGCTTTCCATAGTAGTTCAAGTACTTTACTTTAATGCTTCCTGAAAGAGCCTTTAATGGAGTGAGTATATGCATGGCTTTTTCAATAAAAGCCCTTCTTCTATTTATCAAGTCTTCAATGATCTTTACTTCGCTTAAAACCTTATCTACGTCTTTCTCAACGTCATCTAGAGTAATAGTGCTTAACTCTAGTTGAGTTATAGATACATCTACTACAAGACCCTTTACATTGCTTAAAATAGAATCTATCTTCTCCAATAGCTTTCTTGCTCTAGCCAGCTCATCGATGTATTCCCTTACTCCTTCACCTCTTTTCTCTACGTGGAGAACTCCTGCTTCTTGGAGAATTGCAGTAACTTTATCTATTAAGTGAATTGGTGTTACTATAGTTACTTTAAGCATTTCAACGGGCTTGTTGACTATTACTGGCTTCATGGAGTTTAAACACCGCTTACTGCTTTAATAATTAATTCAACTGCATCCTTAAGCTTTTTCTTAGCTGTATCTCTAATTCTCTTTGCTTCTTCTTCAGCTCTCCTTATCACTTCCTCAGCTTCCATCTTAGCTTTAGCTATTGCCTCCTCATAATCTTTCATCAATATATCCATGGGTAAAGGTCTAGCCAGTATTTCTTCAGCTTTCCTCCTAGCTTCTTCAATGATTTTATCAGCTGTTCTCTTTGCTTCACTCAATATCCTATCTATTTCAGCTTCAATTTCTTCAATGCTTAGATCTTCAGTCAACCCTCTGCCTCCTCAGAATTACATTACTTCTTAATAGAGTAAGATAGCTCTTTATAAATTTGTACTTAATTACTACTTTACTCAGGGGGATTTATGGCTAAGTTCAAGTTCGGTCCCGCTGGCAAGCCTGTGAGCTACCGTGGCAGTATCCAGGGAGTGCCTAGATTTCTTAGGGAGATGGGCCTTAATGCCTTTGAGTATCAAGCTGTTAGAGGAGTGAGAATAAGTGAAGAGCAGGCTAAAGAGCTTGCTTTAGAAGCTGTTAAGAATGGAGTTCTTGTAAGTCTCCACGCCCCATACTTCATTAACTTAAGTAGCTTAAGTGAATCCACTTTAAGAGCGAGCATTGAGAGACTTTGTGAATCAGTGAGAGCTTCAAAGCATATGAATGCATATGTAACAGTATTCCACCCAGGCTATTATAAAGGCTCTACTCCTAGAGAAGCTCTCAGTAGAGCTATAAATTCTCTTAAAAAAGTTGAAGAATTTAGAAACAGCATTGATGCATCCAACGTCTGGCTTGGGCCAGAGACTGTTGGTAAGACATCTCAACTAGGCTCATTAAGGGAGAATATAGAGATCTGTAGAGCAATAAGTAATTGCAGGCCTGTAATAGACTGGGCTCATATTTACGCAAGAACTCGCGGAGGCTTAATTACATCAATAGATCACGTGATTAAGGTAGTTGAAGAAGTGGAGGTGGAACTAGGCTCTAAGCCTATAAAGCCTCTCCACATGCACTTCTCTAAGATAGAGTATGGCAAAGGAGGTGAGAGAGAACACCATGCATTAAGTGAAGTCGAGTATGGCCCTAGCTTTGAGTTAGTATGCGAAGGCTTAACACAAGTGGGGGTAGAAGGAGTATTTATTAGTGAAAGCCCTCTGCTTGAGAAAGACGCCTTATTAATGAAGGATCTTTGCAGTAAGATATGTGGTGTAAACTGCATTGCTGACTAAGTTAAGGAATAGATTGAGCATCGCCGTAGAACCATTGGTAAAGCATATAGCTAAGTTAGGCCTAACTCCCAATAGCTTAACTATTGCCTCGCTTCTAATAATGATAGCCGGCTTCTCCACTCTCATAATTACTGGGAATAAATTCCTATTCCTCCCTGCATTAGTAGCATCATTGATTCTAGACGCTCTAGACGGTTCTCTAGCTAGATATACAGGTAAAGTGACTAAGTTCGGTGGAGTACTTGACTCAACTGTAGATAGAGTCAACGACTTTCTATCAATAGCTTCACTAAAGATAATTGGTTTACCAGAGCTATTAGTCTACATAGCTATAGTCACGTCGTTTCTAACTAGCTACATTAGGGCTAGAGTTGAAGTAGAGGGAGTAAGAATGGAGGGAGTTGGATTAATTGAAAGAGGTGAAAGAGCTATTTATTTAGTAGCAATATACTTAATTACGTTTATAAGCTGTGAGGCAAGCGTCATAGCGTTAGCTCTATTCATACTCCTCACACTAATTACAGTTCTTCAGAGGTTGATGTATGCACATAGGTCCTTAAGGAGCTAAATTATTTAGAGATATAGCTTGAGAGAGGTTTAACTCCATCGCTTATATTTACGAGATCCTCTATAGTTAATGCCTTCTCTAATGCTTCACTACTAACTTTATAGTTCCCCCCAGGAGTTTTCTCAAGAAGTTCAATTGGTATGAAGAACCACTTATTCCACTCAATGTACTTAACAGCTATATACCCCCTACCGAGGCTTCTCCTACAAAACTCCAGTAGCCTCTCGATCTTCCACTCATCTATGTATATAGGCTTCACCTTTCCACGTGTTTTAACTTCAATTACGAATATCGAGCCCTTTCTCAACGCAACAATATCTGGGTAATTCACTCTCTTAGCTTTAGCACCACTAGCTGGAGCTCTAATTACTGCAAATCCTTTTTTCCAAAGAAGTCTTGCCAACTCCCTCTCCCTGCTAAATCCAGCTCTCTTCTCACTCAATTCTAATCTCCAAAATGTGAATGTAGAAGTGCCTTTATTAAGATACCTTTATATTGTAGTGTTCTTAAGTAGTTCTTCAGGTGGAGTAAGTGCTTGATTTAACTATGTTAATGCTTGATCTCGCTTACTTAGGAGTTACTGCAATGCAGCTGCTTACCTACCTACCAGCCATAATATTCCTCGTGATATTGCTAGCGATGCTTCTTTCAGCAAGCATTAAGGTTGTAAGAGAGTATGAGAGAGCAGTGATATTCAGACTGGGTAGACTCCTTGGATCAAAGGGGCCGGGCCTCTTCGTTATAATACCATTCATAGACAACTTCATTAAGATAGACCTCAGGGTTAGAGCAGTAGATGTCCCTGAGCAACAAATAATAACTAGAGATAACGTAACTGTTGGAGTTGATGCAGTAATATACTATAGAGTCTTTGATCCAATACTCTCTGTAACTAAAGTTGAAAACTTCCACTATGCTGTAATGATGTTGGCTCAGACAACTCTTAGAGATGTAATTGGCCAAGTGGATTTAGATGACTTGCTCACCAAGAGGGATGAGATAAATAAGAGGCTTCAGCAAATACTTGATGAAGTCACTGATCCCTGGGGGATAAAAGTTACAGCAGTTACATTGAAACAAGTTAGACTTCCTGAAACAATGCTTAGAGCTATGGCTAAACAAGCTGAGGCTGAGAGGTGGAGGAGGAGTAGAGTAATTGAGGCTGAGGGAGAAAGAGAAGCTGCTGAAATAATGGCTGAAGCCGCTAGGAGATATGAAGAGCACTTAATTGCCCTAAGGCTAAGGGAGCTACAGACGCTTATAGAAGTAGCTAGAGAGAAGAACTTAATAATAGTTGCTCCAACATCTATGGGTGCAGTGTCTACAGATATAGGGTTAATAACTGCATTAGCTAAGCAGAAGGAGTCTGGTGGAACTACTAGTGAGAAGTAAGCTGATAATAGAGCTTATAGCTATTGCTTTAACATTAATAGCCTCCATAGCTGCAGAGAGCCAGCTTGCTTACAGTGAACAAAGTACTACTGGAAACTGCATAGTAGTAGTCCATATAACTGGAACAATTACTTATGGAACTAGTGAACTAGTTAATGAAGCAATAGCTTTCTCAACTGATAGAAGATGTCCACTAATACTAGTCTTAGATACTCCAGGAGGACTTCTTGATGCCACTATTGAAATAATTTCTTTAGTGAGGAGAAGCAGTATCCCTATAGTTGGTTACGTATATCCCCCAGGTAAGGGAGCTTGGAGTGCTGGAACGCTAATACTCTTATCAACGCATATAGCAGCAATGACGCCGGGGACTTTCATAGGCTCACTACAGCCTGTGGAGCTTACTTCAACGGGGTATCAGCCAGTTAACGAAAGTAAGATAATTAACGTTGTAGTAGAGCAAGCGAGGAGTCTTGCAAGAGATCGCAATAGAAATGTTTCTATAGCTGAAAGATTCGTTTTAGAGAACTTGAATCTTGAGGCAAGTGAGGCGAAAAAATTAGGGGTAGTGGAGCTTACACCTACAAGTCTCAGTGAACTAATAGAGGAACTAAATGGCTTCGAGGTTAAACTTGATTCAGGCATTAAAGTAGTGATTGAGCTTAACAAACCTGAAGTAATACACTATGAAGGGGGGCTGAGGCCTCTCATAATGCATATATTATCTGACCCAGTAATTAATGGATTAATAGCCTCAATCGGTGTGATGACGTTCTTCATAGGGCTTTTCACTGGACACCACTTATTAATACCAATAGGATTAGCCTTAATACTGCTTAGCTTAATAGGTTACGGCTATAACGCTAATTACATTAGCTTAGTAATAATGATGCTTGGAGGAATTCTTTTAGCAATAGAGTTACTAGTTATACCGGGCTTTGGAGTCATAGGCTATACAGGAATAGCTCTCTTAATCATTGGATTAATGCTAGCTCCTATAACTACTCCAGGATATCTAGTGACTCCAGAGACATACCTCTCTATAACACTGCTTGCAACATCCATTGCCTTAAGCCTAGGTGGATTTGTAACGCTAGTACTATACAAAATAGTTAAGGTGAGGAGGAGAAAGCACATGATTATGGAAAAACCTGTGGGGCTCACTGGTAGAGCTCTCGATGAACTACAGCCTAACTCTGAGGGCTTTGTAATAGTAGAGGGAGAGTATTGGAGGGCTAAAAGCAGATCTTATATAAAGTCGGGTGAAAAAATCATAGTAATAGACAAGGAAGGCCCAATCCTTATAGTGGATAAAGCTAAGTGATCTTAGAATGCTTTTGAATATAACTAAGCGCTCCATCAGTTGGTAAGCGCTTCATCATCCCATATAGTCACACTCCCCGAAAAATCATCATTGCGTTAGCTATTGCTGCATCCTCAATTTCTCTACTAGTTCTACAGCGTAGTCAAACCTTATCTTTCCAGCTTTTATCATTTCATTAGCTACTTTATCTATTAAATCGCCTGTGGCTCCAGCCATTATAGCTAAGTTCTTTGCGTGAAGCTTCATGTGTCCTTTTTGAATGCCCTCTACTACTAATGCTCTGAGGGCAGCTAAGTTCTGCGCTAATCCCACAGCTGCCATTACTTCAGCGAGTTCTTTAGCTGTTTTCACTCCAAGGATTTTCAAAGCAATTCTAGCCACTGGGTGAACTCTTGTAGCGCCGCCAACTACTCCTACTTGAAGCGGCATTTCTAAGTAGCCGTAGAGTTCTCCACCTTCATCAAGTCTCCAGATAGATAGTGGCTTATAGGAGCCGCTTCTAGATGCATATGCATGTGCTCCAGCTTCAATAGCTCTATGGTCTTGTGCTGTAGCTAGTGCTACTGCTATGACGCCATTCATTATCCCTTTATTGTGAGTCACCGCTCTAAATGGATCTAGTTCAGCCAACACCGATGCTTCATATATTCCTTTAGCTACTTCTCCTCCCCCCAATTCCTCTGCACACACCTTTCCCCAAGCCCTCACTAATCTATATACAGCATAGTTACTGAGTATCCTCAATCTAGCTTCCCCACCAGTCATTTTCTCAAGCAGTGGAGCAACTGCTTCAACAATAGTATTAACGGCATTGGCTCCCATGGCATCCTTTACGTCAACCACTAAGTGAACTATTAAGACGTTCCCTATGGGAGTTCCTTCAATTACTCTAACTGATAAATCTCTTGCACCACCGCCGTGTTTAACTAATACCCCTTGTTGATTGGCGTACTCTAAGATCTCGTTTTTTCTCTCAATAACTATTCCTGCTTTTACATAAGGATTTGATACCTTAACTAAATGCACTTGGCCTATCATAAGTTGTTCACTGGCCTTAGCTATGATTCCAGCGCCTTCTCTCATCATTTTAGCTGCATTACTTGCAGCTGCAATAACGCTTGGCTCCTCAATAACCATTGGGATCAAATAGTCTTTACTATTGATTCTAAAGTTTGTTGCAATTGAGAAGGGATACGTCATTCCACCAATAACGTTTTCAACCATTGATGTAGCTACATCCCTACTCAAATTACCTAAGTCCTTGAGTAGTTCAACTTCATCTTGCGATAGATCAGCCCATTCAGCAACTAACTTCAATTTCTCCTCAAAGGACATTTTATAGAACCCCTGTATTCTAGAAGACTTCTCCACACAGCTCACCAGCAGCTAGTATCTCCCCCGTCATTATATAAATAGTGCCTTAGGACTAAAGTAAAGATACGGTGAATGGAGAGAGTTGAAGGTTTCCATAGCTGGCTTTAAGGAGCTCTCACTCATAGACGTTCATGGACATACTTCGTTTACACTATGGTTTTGTGGATGCAATTTACTATGTCCATTCTGCCATAACTGGAGACTAGCTATGAATGATCCGGAGGTTTGTAGAGAGGAGGATGTAGATGAAATTATTTCTGTGCTCAGCATATCTTCATCACTAGTAGAGTATCTACATATTACTGGAGGCGAGCCTCTTCTTCAACTAAAGCAATTAATCGATCTTTATACTAAATCAAAGAGCATTGGCGTTTTAAACAGCCTTAACACTAACTTAACTATGCCAACTCAACTTGAAGCACTACTATCAAGAAACCTAATAGAGCACTTAGCTACTGATTTAAAAATACCGTTCCCAGAAATGAGTGGCTTAGGGAGCTTAAGTGAGCATCCATGGACTCACTTCATGCAGTCACTTAATGTCCTCAAGAAATACAGAATTGTAGTTGAGTTAAGGATCCCCGTTGCAAAAAACATAACTTTAAAGCACTTACCTAACTACTTGAGTAAAGTTAGTAACGTTATAAATAACTTATGGGAAGTTTACGTAGTCGTCAACCCACTCATTGGAGCACCAATGCTTTCCCCAAGGGATCCAATGTGGGCTAAACAATACTGCAACCCAAGTGTTAGTGAAGTTGAAGAAGTGGCTAAAATTGTAAAGGAAATTCTTGGAGTGAAAGTTTACACTAAAAAGTGGTGGTGAATACGTTAATCCTAATTAGATCTATATAGATCTCATCATAATTACATATGCACTCCATTAATGCATAGAGTATTTAGCTATATCTAGTGGAGTTCATACACTCATAGTACTTCCATCAATTAAAACCCATTATAACTTTTATATACTCAAGACGCTATATGATTTTTAAGCATCGCGGTGAAGCATTTGATAAAGGACCTTAAACACATCATTGTTTTCTTCAATGAAGATTTACGAGGAGTCGACTTATCTAAATTAATTATCAATGTAATGAAGTCTTTATTGGGCTCAGGGAAATTAAAGGGGCTGTATATATGGATAGTATCCGATACGGGTCCTGTAAAGTATATAGAGTATTTAAAGAACTTTCTATTGAGCAATATAGCTTACTCAGTCGTATTGCAGTACGCTGGCTCCAGCCAAGTCGACTTCCTTAAGTTAGCGTCTAAACTTAAGGATTTAGAGCCTGTAATCGTAGTTAAAAAAGATCTTGCTTCTAGCGTAAGAAGCGCTTGCATTAATTGCGAAATTATTGAGGTGTAGGATCTTTGAGTAGTAAATATGAAGTAGTCATAACTAGTGATAGAACAATGATGAGCAATCACCACGGCAAGGAATTCCTTGGATTCGTAGCCACTGGACCTCCAATAGTAGTTCCAGAAAAACTATGGATGTGGATCGCTGCTCCAAAGCTTAAGGTAAGTAATGATGGAAGACCCATTGAAGCTCCATATGGATTAAGGAAAGTTGAAGCTAAGCTCATTGATGAAGGTTTTAATGCAGCAATAATAGACCCGGATTACTTAGACAAATACGTTGATTCAATAAAGGTCCTCATGATCGGACACCACGACTACTTTGCCTACGGATCTCCTAGCATTGAGTGGTGGATTATAACAGGCGTTGAACCCCTCAATAGGAGGAGCTTCCTAAAGTTCATGGAGACTCCTGCAGTAAGGAGAGCTAGAGAAAGAGGAGTGAAGATCATTGTAGGTGGGCCAGCTGCATGGCAATGGCTCTATGAGTTAGATAAGTGGAGAATATGGGGGATAAGCACTGTAATTGATGGAGAAGCTGAGAGAGTGGTGGCAAAAGTAGTTGAAAAAGCCATTAATGGAGAAGACTTACCTGACTACATTTACGTAGGCCCACTTGAATCTCCATCAGTGAGTGAAATACCTGTTATAAAGGGTGCAAGCATCAATGGATTAGTTGAAATAATGCGTGGATGCCCACGTGGATGCAAGTTCTGTAGTGTTACATTAAGGCCTCTTAGGCACATTCCGCTAGATAAAGTACTTGAAGAAATAAAAGTAAACATAAGTCACGGAGTTAAAAGCGCCATACTACACAGTGAAGACGTGTTACTCTACGGCGCTAAGGGCATTAAGCCTGAACCAGAGCATTTAATTAAGCTCCATAAGGAAGTCATGGACATTGTTCCAGACTACATTGCCTGGAGTCACTGCAGCCTAGCGACACTTAAGTACTCTGAGGAGAAATACAGGTTAGTTTCAAAGCTTATGCATGAAGTTGTGCTCCAAAAACAAGAATACTTAGGAGTTGAAGTAGGTATAGAAACACTAAGTCCTAGGCTCGCTAAAGTAGTGATGCCAGCTAAGAGTGCTCCATACCCAGCGGAAAAGTGGCCTGAAGTAGTTGAAGACTCCTTCAATATAATGCATGAAAATAAGATAATTCCAGCAGCAACACTAATACTTGGGCTACCTCAAGAAACTCCAGAGGATGTAGCTAAGACAGTTGAATACATGGATAGACTGAAGCCATATAGAAGCATTATAGTCCCAATGTTCTTTGTCCCAATGGGCTTCTTAAAGAACACCTATTGGTTTAGGGAAAACATGGTGACTCAAGAACACGTAGAAGTCATGAAGAAGTGCTTATTCCACTCCCTATACTGGGCTAGAGACATTATGAACAAGTTCTACTTAAAGGAACCACACTTAGCGCCAGTTAGACTAGGGCTAAAGATCTTCATGAGGTACGTTGAATATAGAGTTAAGAGAATAATTCCAGAAATAGAGGCTAACATAAGGAAGTAAGCTTCAATTTCACAGTACTAGCTATCTCTCCAAACCTCTAGCCGCAAGAGATTCCTCAAGATCCTTCATCCTGATCAATATTACTGTTGAAGCAATATAAACAACTTTTATATATGAAAGTACGTTAATTGATTCCCTCCAGCCACGTGACTTCAGTGAATCTATTGCTTCAATTAAATCCTGTAGAGTGCTTCTAAGCAAAGTATAAGTGAGTGTAAGAGTGTTTAAACCCATCAGCTCCCTCAATTGATGTGGAGGAGTTGTAGACACGAAGAGGGCCATTGATGTAAATGAGGCATAGCCATGAATTAATAGAATTATAGTGCTTAAGCTAAGAGTTGCAAATAAGTAGTCCACGGCAATGATTACTGCTGATGTTGCGATCCATAGAGCTAAGGTGTATAGCAAAAGCTTGATGGTTCTTGTATATAAATGTAGTAATGCATTTACTGCAATGATAACTATCTCTACTTCAATTCTCCAAAGCAATATAGCTGCTATAGTGGCGAATACATATGCTAGCTTAGGTATAAGTAGTTTTTCACTATGCATTAAGTATTTCTTCTCCTGGCTCTCCAATACTTCTATTAATACGTTAGCCACAGAGCAGATCCCTTGGAGGAACATTGTTATCGTTTAATACTGCTTCACTTAACTCATGGTAGAGAGCTTCGTGAACTATAGAGCCCCTCCTCATTACAATCACTAGGTCAGGCCTTAAAGCATTTATGAAACCTATGTTCACTGTAGCAACAATGATCACTTTATTCCTCTGTCTACCGTAGCTTATGAGCTTCATTACTGCTCTAACTCCTTCTCCATCAAGGTAGTCGAAGGGCTCGTCGAGTAGCCACACCGGTTGATCAGCTATTAAGACACTTGCTATAGACACTTTCTTTGCTTCACCACCACTTAAAGTGAATGGATTCCTGTAGTATAGCTCTGGCCCTATCAGTAATTCCACTATGCCCCATTCCCCCTTTAACCCAGTTAGCCTTAATATTAGGCTGAGTTCATCAATTACTCTTGGCTCAACAAATCCGTAGTATGGGTTCTGCCATACGTAGCCAACGAGCTTAGCTGCTTCTCTTCTAGAAGCTTTAACTATATTTACACCATCTACTAGCACCATCCCTCTATTCGGCTTAACTATGCCTGCAATAGTCTTTAGCAGCGTCGTCTTTCCAGCACCATTATGTCCTATTATTACGTAGACTCCCTCCTTAAACTCCTTTGATAATCCAGTAATTATTTTCCTATGGGCGTAAGTTACTTCTACATCTCTGAGCTCTACGATCATTATAGTGAGCCCTCAAGCCTCCTCTCCATAACCTTCGTTAAGCCCACTCCTAGAATGCCGTAGCTAACAGTGCTTCCTATAGCAGTGAATGGAATTGATATAAACACTGGCTCATTGTACATTAAGTGAAGTAGCACGTATCCTATGATTAATGTAGTAACAGAGATCTCGGTGACTGCAGCTAAGATTAGTGACCAGAGCTTTCTTGGGAAATTCATGCCTATAACCCAGGCTAGGGAACCCCCAATAAAGTTTGTAAAAGATCCTAGAACCATATCCCAAATGCCATACGGCGATATAGCATTAGCTATAGCACACCCTACAGTTAACCCAATTACAGCACTAAAGCCCAGTAAGTATGGCAGTAGCCCAAGGGCATCAGCTACTCTCACTTGAATGGGTCCATAGCTTATAGGTGAAAGAGCTATTGTTAGTACAGCATAAACAGATGCTATTACTGCTGCTCTAATAGCACTCACTCTCAAGACCACTTAACCACCCATTAAAGAGCAAGTTGATCAAATATTTAAACTTATAAATGATCTATAGTTCCTTGAGGTATTTAATGGAGTTATGCAACGTTAGTCGTTAAGAGTTAAATAGTAATGAATTCTCCTAGACTAATGTAGAGTAGGCAACCCATGAGGTATGACTAGCCATAGATCTAAAGAGTAAGTGGTGGAGGTAGTGAGTGTAGAAGTATCATTCATAGTTGACACAATGCTCGGCGGTATTGCTAGATGGCTTAGGATGCTTGGCTACGACACTCTGTACTACAATGACTTAGAGGATTGGAGGATAATTAACATAGCTATAAGAGATAACAGAGTGATTATAACTAGGGATCGCGGGCTCTACGTGAAATGCATTAAGAACGACTTAAAGTGCCTTCTTTTAGAAGAAGAATCTACTGAAAACAGATTAGCCAAGATCTCTAGAGAGTATGGAATAAGGCTTTACGTAGACTTAGAGAAAAGTAGGTGCCCAGTCTGCAATGGAGAGCTAGCCAAGGTCTCCAAGGAATTAGTTAAGGATAGAGTTCCGGGTAGAGTTTATGAGAGAAGCAATGACTTCTGGATCTGTAGGTCGTGTGGAAAGGCCTATTGGATTGGGAGGCATTGGAGGGGGATAGAGGACACCCTTAAGAGAGCTAGAGAAATATCCTCTCTGTACTCTAAAAGAAGTAGTGGAGGTAGCGTAGTTGAAGAAGCCCGTTCATCCAAGTGAACTAAGTTTAAGTGATGGAGCTCTATTAACTAAGATAGCTAGGAAGACAGTTGAAGAACGCTTACTCAGTGGTAAGAGGTATAAGCCTGAGGGAGCTTTTCCAGAGATCTTCACTAGGCCTGGAATGGTGTTTACTACGATAGAGACTTACTATAGTTACTCTGAGAGGAGCCTTAGAGGCTGCATAGGATTCCTACAGCCTCTATATCCATTAATAGAGGCAGTAATTAATTCAGCGCTAGAAGCTGCATTCAACGACCCTAGATTCCCCCCATTGGAGAGAAAAGAGTTAAAGCAAGTGACATTTGAAGTAACAGTACTATCTATACCTGAACCATTAGTGGTTGAAGAAAGATGGAGTCTTTCAAAGAACATAATCATTGGGAAGCATGGGATTTACATAAAGAGCGGGTGGCTGCATGGAACGCTACTGCCTCAAGTGCCAGTAGAGTATTGCTGGGATGAAGAAACTTTTCTAGCTGAAACATGTGTAAAAGCAGGTATGGAGCCTGATTGCTGGCTAGAGGATTCAACTGAAGTAATGATATATGAAGGAAGAGGCTTCCGGGAAGTAGAGCCTGAAGGAAGTATAGAGGAGAGAGACTTAGTGAGAGAATATAGAGAGCTCTGTAAATAACCAATAGAAATACTGTTATTTAGAACGATTGTAAACATTGAGTTTAGGTAAGATCTCCACAGGAGCAAAATACTTCATGAACTATGCTGTGGAGAAGCTCTATTCCACTAAGGCTCTTAGCGCTTACTTCAATAGGTCTAAGAGGCCTCTGCAACTTAAATGCTATTTCAGCAAGCTCTATAGTTATATCACTTAATAATCCCTCTCTAAAGCCCTCCTTAGATAACTCAATGAGTTTCCCAGGTTCTTCTACGAGAAGCCTTACATACTTAGCGCCATTGCTTACAACATCAACTTTATTTACTACTGGCACTGTTTGAAGCCCTATCTTTAAATGTGTAAGTAACCCCAGGAGCCATATAGTTAATGCATCAGCTAAGCTCCTTATTGCTGTAGAATCTATGACGTATATGTTAACAGCGTTAACGATTCTAGTGAGCGCTTCTAAGAAGATGTTGCCCGCTGGTCTAAAGATAAATGCATCCATTTGGCCAGGAGTATCTATTAATACGTAATCCCATTCACTTAAGTTTGAGAAAGGCTCTCTAAGGAATATTTCACTACTTCTTTCAGCTATGAGTTCTCCAGCCTTAATGAAGCCTCCATTTGGTCCAAGCCCGTAAGTTCTCATGATTTCACTTAGCGTAAACAAATCCCTTACGTCAAACACAGGCTTGTATGGAAGTACTTCTACTCCAGGATCTAAGTTTACTTGAGCTACCCTCTGCAGTAACGCTTCTCTAAGCCAATTACCATAAGAAGCCACTAAGCTAGTCTTGCCACTACCGGCTAGACCTGTGAATACTACTACAGTCACCATCTTTAAGCAGCCTCACGTGCTATTAACAAAGCTTGAGGTAGTTAAGCCTCCTCTAAAGCCTTTCTCTCACTTGCAATAGCCTTCAACTGCCTCTTGTACATTTCAACTAATTCATCGCTTGTAGTAGCTTCACTAGGCCCCTTATCAGGTCTCCACCTTATGAACCTTGGGAATCTTATTGATAAACCTGCCCCAGGCTTCACGATGTTCATAGCACAAGCGTGGTTTGGAGAGAGAGTTATTTCAGCTCCAATGACTTCAGCTACAAGAGCTGGCTCAATCCATACGTCTGGTTCTATTGAACCAACAACTACTCGTGGAGGTTTATTGGGAACTACATATTGCCTTAATACTTCAGGCATTTTTTCTAAATCTTCATCGCTGAAGCCGCTTCCAACTTTACACACTGACTCAAATACATCTAGCTCTGGATTGTATGCAGCCATCAGTAAGGCGCCATATTTTCCTCCACGCCTCCCCCTACCATAGAATGCCCCTACTACCACTAGATCTACTGTATCAATCATCTCACTCTTATAGTCTCTCTTATACTTGATCCATAGCCAGCCTCTTGCACCAGCTTGATAAATAGCATTTCCATGAATTGCCTTGACTACAAGGCCTTCGCAACCGCTTTCAATAGCCTTCAAGAAGAACTCATCTAGCATTCGCGGGTTATCTATGAGTAAGTACTCTGCTAGCTTTAATACCTCTGATTCATCAATGATCTCCTTTAACTTCTCTTTCCTCTCTATAAGGGGCTTACTAGTGTAATCGACTTCATTAGCATAGAGTAAGTCGAATAGAAATACTTTCACTGGGTATTCTCTCATTGCTACATGTACATCGTGCTTTCTCTTCCTATGCATAAGCTCTTGGAATGGCTTTAGCTCCATTGTATCAGGATCGAATGCAACTATCTCTCCTTCAACAATTGCCTCTCGGCTCTTCATGTACTTTAGTATGTAGCTGACTACTTCGGGGTATTGATGAGTTATATTCTCAAGTCTTCTTGAGAATATCCACACCCTTTCCCCAATCCTATGTATCTGAGCTCTCTCTCCATCATACTTAAATTCAGCTAAGCCCTTGCCCCCGACTTTATCTAGTATTTCCTCTGGATCGCTTAGTCTTTCAGCTAGCATAGGCCTTATGGGGTAGCCTACCTGGGGCTTTATCTTTCTTAAGGCATCTATACCTTGTTCTGCAAGAACTTTAGCTACTGTACCTAAGTCAGCTCGTAGATTAAATGCTCTCTCAACTAAAGGCCTATTCTGAGCTCCTCCTCCATAAGTTATTGATAGAGCATCCATTATTGTTGCTTCCCCTATGCCTGCCCTCAGCTTCCCTTCTATGAATCTAACAATGTACTTAGCTTCTCTTGGAGAAGCATCAGCTAGGAGTCCACTGAGTATCTTAAGCTTTACATCCCTACTTCCTTCACCGGTTGCATGAGCTATCCTAGTCAATGAATTATAGACTCTTAGAACAGTTAATTGCTCACCCACAGTTTTTACAAAACCAAGCAATCCTTTACCCAAATGCTCTTTCTCTAACTTAAGCTTCTCAGCAACAAGCCCTAGGTCTCCAGCGGCCTTTAGCTGTTCCTCAACTTTAGACTCAGGTACGTTTACTGATAGGGAGACTGCTTTAATTAGCATCTTTTCAGCAACACCTAATTCAGGGAGCCCAGTCCAACTAGGCCATAGCTCCCCTAGGAGGAAGTAAGTTACTTTATCTACTACCGCTGGAGGAGTTTTCTTAAATAACTCAACTAAGTGAGCAGTCATCTGGATCCTTGAGGAAGTCATGGATATTTTCTCTAGAGCTTCAACTAGCACACTAAAGGGCAAATCACTTTGAGTCGATGAGCTCAAACTACTGCACCCCCTTCAACATACTTCTATTGCTAAAACCGTATTTAAGGGAGATTATATACAGTTATACACGTCGCACCGATGAAGACAACCCGGCAAGCATGATTCAATGAATTCTCAGAGTTAAAGCGAGGTGCGACGCTATAAGTAATCGAGCAGAGTTCTCTTAGACTCCTTCTCCCTACTAATGACTCTTGCTATAGCGTTTCTAAAGTCATCTTCAATAAGCTTTCTGAGATTTGGATTATAGAGAGCTGAAGCTGGGTGATATGTCGCTATAACTGTAGTCCTTATACTAGCTATTGAGACTTCGATAGGTTTCCCATGTTGTTTAGCCATGCTAACCCACTTTAATCCAGCTAGCTCATAGATTGTTCTAGAAGAGTGCCTTCCAAGAGTCACTATTAATTGAGGCTTTACAAGCATTATTTGCTTAATGAGGTAGGGGAGGCAAGCAGCTATTTCATCATCACTAGGGTCTCTATTGCTTGGAGGACGGCATTTAACGACATTAGTTATGTACGTAGAATCTCTTTGCAACTTAATTGACTCCATTAGTTGAGTAAGAAGCTGGCCGGCTGCACCAATGAATGGACGGCCTGTTTCATCCTCTCTTGCACCAGGTGCTTCACCAATAAACATTACTTGAGCACTCCTAGATCCTTCTCCAGGCACGGGATTTCTCCTGCTTCTATGGAGAACGCACTTAGTGCAAGCACTTATTTCACTTAAGAGCTCTCCCCATTCACACACAGAGCCCGCCTCTAATACATTCTATTACACTAGGCCGTTGCTTATGTTTAAATGAACTCAGGTATCTCTAATGTTTTTCCTTTCCAATATTTAGGAGACTGCTGACGGACCGCGATCAACTGTGCGGTGAAGAGCATAAAAGTGGAATCATATGGAGCCCCGGGCTGTTGAGTTCACACTCATGAATCCATAGAGACCCCATGAACTATGGATAAAGTAGGGGTCTATGAATATAAAGGAATGTAGTTAAGTTGAAAATAAATACATGGAGGCAAATGGAAACTCTACCTAATACACGCTGCCTCTTAATAAAGACTTATAAGCTTCGTTAAGCAATTAAATACAATGCTGCAATGAGAATATTCTAGGTAAGAGGTAGGTTGTCTAAAAAGCTCTCTTCACTTACAGTAGTAGTTAGGACCGGTATCTTAGAGAAAGCTGGTGTAAGTATTCCTGAAGCCGTTGATCACTGTGATGCAGTAATGAAGATCTTGAGCGATGGCCACGATTACTCTATTTTAGTGCCTGATTTAGGGTATACAGCGCTGCCCATAATAAGTGATGTATTAGCAGTCTACGGCAAGTACTATGATGCAATCATAGTCATCGCTAAGCCAAAAGGCCCTCTAGGAGCATTCTTAACTAATGTTGGTTCACTTAACGTACTAGAGGAGATCACAGGTCATCCAAATGGCTTCGCACTAATATTCAAAAATACATTGGTTAAAGAATTCATTGATTGCAAGAACATTGCGCAAACTGTTTTAAGTAGTGCTAGAAGAATACTCTTAGTACCATATGAAGCCCCTATGCATGAAGTAGCTATGGCTGTTTATGGAAAACTCCCATACGCTATAGTGATGTTAGTTAAAGAACCTAACATTGTCATAAAGTTTGGATTAGTTGGACTCTTTGGATCAATAGTTAATGCATCCATAGTTACATTAACTCTACCTCAAGCAGTAAGTATAAACCCGCTTATTGGACTGCCCTTAGCAGTCTTAACTGGCTTTGAACTAAGCTTGTTATTTAACTTTATACTCCATGAACTATGGACTTTCAAGGGCATGAAGTTTTCAAGCAGTTTATTTAAAAGACTCATAAGACTAATCAAGTACCATTTATCAAGTCTAACAAGCTTCATTACACAGCTTATTGTCACATATGTGTTAGTCAACTTCTTCGGACTTTACATAGCTTATGCATCACTCATAGGCATAGCTCTAGGATTTATTGCTAACTATGTATTAGGTGTAACACTAGCTTGGAGGAAGACGTCTTGACTTCCAGAACGCCTTTATGTAGAAGTAATTGTATTTCAGTAGTGGTTCCAACATACAATGAAGCTACTAACATAAAACTACTGATCCCGCTTCTCTCAAAGACTTTAAGCAACTGTGGAATTACCCATGAAATAATAGTAGTAGATGACGATAGCCCTGATGGAACTGCTGAAGTAGCTAAAGCACTATCCATAGAATACCCCGTTAGAGTCATTGTTAGAAGAGGAGTAAGAGGACTTGCTTCTGCAGTGATTAGAGGTTTTAAAGAGACTTCATGCAACTACATAGTAGTCATGGATGCTGATCTTCAGCATCCGCCACACATTGTTCCAAGAATATTCAATGCATTACTAAGGGGATGTGATATCGCCATTGCATCAAGGTATGTAAAAGGGGGAGGAGTTGAAGGCTGGAGTAAACTAAGGCTTATTGAGAGTAAGATAGCTACATTGCTAGCTTACATGCTTATACGGGAGTCGAGGAGAACTACAGATCCTATGAGTGGTTTCTTTGGCTGTAGAAAGGAGGCAGTAGTTATTAAAGGAATAGTGAAGGGATTTAAAATTCTCCTCGAAATACTATGCATGAATCCACACGCTAAGGTATGTGATATACCATACTTGTTTAGAGCTAGAGTGCATGGTAAGAGTAAACTAAGCTTAAGCACTATACTCGATTACTTAATTCAACTAATACTAAGAGCACTTTGATTAGCGACAGCATTCATTCACTTTATACCTCTCAATAATTTATGGAAGTTAATTATATAGCTCTAAACGTAGTTCTTAAGCTTGGTGTGCATCTATGAGTAAAGGCATGTACTTAAGGGAGAAGCTTAAGACTATCGATGTCTCTAGGCGGGGGATAAGTGAACTGCTTAGGGCAATGGCTGATACAGCTTATCAAGGTAGAGCGCTAGGTGAAGCCTACGAAGTCATTGTCGATATGCTTAAAGATATGGAGACAACGATATTCCTTGGATTAGCCGGCTCTATGAGTACAGCTGGCATGTGGAAAATAATTAAGTGGCTTATTGAAAGAAAGTTCATTGACGTATTAGTTTCTACTGGAGCAAATATATCTGAGGACATATTAGAGGCAATGGGCTTTAGTTACTATAAGGGAACTCCTTACGTAGATGATGCAGAGCTCTTAAAACACAAGATCGATAGATTTTACGACGTTTATGCTAGTGAACTAGACTATAGACGGATGGAGGGCTTAATTAAGGAATTCATCAAGACTCTTCCTATAAACAGTGTCTATTCATCAATGGAGTTCCTCTATTTATTCGGCAAGTATTTAAATGAGAGAGGCATTGACTGCATAGTTTCCGCTGCCTATAGAGCAGGCATACCTGTTTTTAGCCCTGCACTAACTGACAGCGGCTATGGAGTTGCAGCAGTTCTTGCCTATAGAGAGGGACACCCAGTAGTCATTGATATGGTTAATGACTTTAACCAAATAGTTGAAATAGGCAAGAGGTCGAGTAAGCTATCTGCGATATATATAGGCGGAGGAGTGCCCAAGGACTACGTAAATTTAGTTACTGTAGTCCAGACATTATTGGCTGAAGCTGAAGGAGGATGCGAATACCATAAGGGTCTTGAGTATGTAGTACAGTTTACAACCGATCAGCCTGTGTGGGGGGGACTTTCTGGAGCAACCCTTGAAGAAGCTATTAGCTGGGGGAAGGTATCTCCTAAGGCAAGGAAGAGAGTTGTATATGTTGATGCAACAATAGCTCTACCTCTGATAGCTCATGCACTCATTGAGGAAGGCATTGAAAGAGAAAAAGCGCCTGATCTGTCATGGATCTTTAGGAGAGTAGTACAGTAAGCTAAATTTATAGTGCTCTTTTTAACTCCATATAGTGAGAGTGCCCTGAGTTGAGGAATGTTAATGCTTCACTTAGAGATGGAATAGTTGAAATACTTCAGAGAATTACAAGTGCTCTTAAAAATGAGAGTAGCTTAATTGGCTTAAGGAGTGCTATTGAGAGGCTTAATGACTACCATAGAATCATGAAGGAGTTAGAGGTACCTGTTATACCTACAAGACGCTTGATCAATGCATCAGAGATCCTCATATTCTCTCTAGTCAGACTTTATGCTGCAATCAAAGAGTATATGAATGGCTTCATAAGCATTGAAGATCTTAATAAATCTATTGTTGGAAGCGAGGAATTCCTTAAAGCTTACTTAGACATTATTAGAGGCGAAAGATTAAAAACAAGGGTCATTATGTTAGCACCTCACTTAATGCTAATTTTAACAATGACATACGTGGGGGCTATGAAGAACTCAATGATCTCTATTAATATAGCTGGACCTGTCTTCTTATTGGCCTTAGCTTCATTTATCATATCGTTTAAGAGTCTTATGGTATCTTATACGTTAAGTTGCTTAGGAAGCTTAGTGTTTCTCATTGCTGTACTGACTAGTCCACTTGGCCTTAGTGAAAAAGCTTTTACTTCAGCCCTACTGACCCTCTCAATGGTATCGAGCATACTTTACTTAGGTTTAGTTAAGGTTTCTACATCTGAGAAAACTATAGGTATTGTGAATACCTTCTTTAATAAGATAAAGTCTGTAGAGGAGCACTTAGTTAACAGCACTACAAAGAGGACTCCTCAAGATGACTTAAGCTATGAAGTCATTAAGGAATATAGGAAGGTCTATGGCTCCTTTGGTGACGATCTATTTAAGTTCCGCCTATCATCATTAGTCGTAAGTGGTATACCATATGAGGAAGCATTAAAGAAATTAGTAGAAGAACTTAAAGGCGGTGTGCATGAATAGCCCTCTCCCTAACTCTGGAGAGTCAGGCTCTTTCCAAGCAGTTCATTTGTTTAGAGCTATATCCTCAGGATTCAGTCTGTACTCAGTCTTAAGCGCATTACCTCTATCCCATGTAGCACAGGACTTGGGGACCGTTCTAGGCGATGTTCTTTGGACATACAATCATGATCCTGAAAGTTCCTTCCTCTACGTATAGTCATTTAACAGCGTTTCCAAGATCAGTTAATATAGCCCTTTCTTCCGAGATCTCAAACTGCATTTTTGTTTAAAGCGAATTGATACTTTCCTCTAGTAGAAGCCTTTAATTACTTAACATGTACATATTGAAGAATACAAAGTTCATGAATCCTTCTCTATCTTCACTATAAGTGATGAAGCTTTCATTTATAAAAATACGTTTAGGGAACAAGTATCCCTAAAACTATCAGGATCCCTGAAAATACCACTATGAACTTTAAGAATTCTCCTAGAGTCATTTTTGGAACTCTCTTTATAAAACCTATGAGCACCCACATTACAAATCCACATAGAGTAGCTAACAGCATTATTATCCCTAGTGCAGCTAGAAATACACCAGCTCCCTCTACACCACTAAATAAGTTAGCTAAAGCTTCAAATACTTTAACTACATTCTCAAAACCCACTTCTACCCACCCTCTATTAAGAACTAACATAGGTAGAGTATTAAAGGCTCGGGCTGTTAAGTTAATCACTTAAAAATTTAGGAGCTTGTAGAATTAACTAGTAGGAAATCAAGCGCCCTCAGCTACCCCAGGAATCTTCATTTAAATCATTCAGATGTGTGGGCATGACTCTCTTCATTGGCTATAATCATAGTCTTAATAGAACCTTATTAATCTTACGGAGCTAGCCTCCAACTACTTTTACTAACTTAGTGCAACCTTCGTCCTTCGTATTGTTTCTGCATTCCTATAGAGTGTTTAGGACTGCTCCTAGAGGCTCCGCATCTTGAGATCACTACTCTTGCTAGAAGAAAACCTAAGTCTTATTTCCATAAAGATCTAAGCTTGGAACAACTCCATGATACTTTATTGAATAGCTATTGCTGTACATTGACTAAGGAAGTTATTCTGAAGCGTAGTTCTTCGCCCATTCCTTATATTTGCTTATAACGATCTCGTCTATGCTTGGCCTTACTTCCTTAAGAGTTTCCTCAAAATCCTCCATAGTTATTTCTCTAACTCTATTACTTTCAAAGTATTCTTCAATGACTCTATTCAATGTCTCCATAACTACGATCTCTATGTCGTGACTAGAGTAATTCTCAGTTAACTCAGCTAACTTATCGTAGTTAATGCTGCTTCCTGCTTTTATAGCTCCACTTTCTTCAACTTTCTTAATAAAGTATTTGAATAGCTCAGCTCTCAGCGCTTTATCAGGAGGAGGGACATAGATCCTCTTCTGAAATCTCCTCACGAAGCCTATGTCCAACAACCATGGTTTATTAGTTGCTCCAATTATAAACAGCAACTGTCTCCCTCCACCTTTATCATAGAGACCGTCCATTTCTGTAAGGAATTGATTTTTAACTCTAGCTTCACCGCCTACTTCACTACTATAGATTCTAAGCAGTCCATCGACTTCATCTATAAATATTATCACTGGTCTTCCTTCAGACACGATCTCTCTGGCTTTTCTAAATATTCTAGCAACATTCTTTTCTGCTTCACCAAGCCATTTACTCATAATGTCTGCTCCACTCACTTTTATTAAAACAGCGCCTGCTTCATTAGCTAATGCTGCAGCTATAAATGTCTTGCCACAGCCGGGGGGACCGTATAACAGTACTCCCTTCGGCCATCCCAATGCATATAAGTGAGGGGCTTTTATTGGATATATAATGCTTCTCTTTAAACTTCTCTTTACTTCATCTAAGCCGACGACGTCATTAAAGGTTATCTTAGGCCTATTGGGGGAATCTAAATCAAGTACTTCTATATTAATGTCACTACTTTGAATAGCTTGTACTTCACGGTCTCCCATGCTTGAAAGAGCTTGAGCCATTCTCTCTAACTGCCTTATTCTCGTTGAATACTTATTAATTAGATCTATGTAAACGCCTCTAAACGGTGTATCTGTCCTAAGCCTAACTATGTGTTGAAAGAGTTCTATGGCTCTCTTATAATTGTCTAACGCTTCATCATAGTTACCTGCTCTATCAGCCATAACAGCTCTTTTAGCATATAATCTAGCCTTCTCCTCCAGTGGATCATACATAGGTGTAGTCACCTAAAAAGACTCTACTTATGTTTTAATTAAGATCCTTCCTTCACGCTCCAACTCCTTAAGAGCTAATATGATCTGCTCTTTAGATACATTGTATTTCTTTGATACTATATCTAAGTTTATTATTCCATTGAGGCTTTTCACTTCTTCAATTAACCACGCTTTTATGACTTCCATCGGCACGTTAGTAGGTGGCGATAGCTCCTCTAACTCCATTTTCTTAACTATATCTACTTCCTCCTTAGGCGACGCCTTCCCATATATGTTCGGCAAGCCCGTTGATGAAACTATATTTATAGCTATTTTCTCTAACTCAGATATCTTTTCAACCATGTCTGGAGCTATTCTAGCTAACATAGGCTTTAGCGGCTGTAGAGTTGATAGTACTTCAGGTATCGTTCTCAATACATCGCTCATTTCTACTACAGTCTCAAGCCTCAGCTTTACTTGGAGTAAGAACCTCTTGGCTTGGAGGACTATGCTCAATAACTTACCTATTTCCTCAAGTTCAGCTATGTATATCTGCTGGCTCTCCTTATCGCCCTTTAAGCCAGCGTCTCGAGCCTTTCCCACTAAGTAACTTTGTCTATCTTCTACTTTCTTTCTCGTAACATCAAGTTCGCCAATCATGCCATCTAGGATTGCTATCATTCTAGCTAGTTCTTCAGGCCTATCCCTCCTCCCAATGCCAAGTACTTTTGTAAACCAATTAATGAAGCTGGGCAACGTTGATGCAGTGGTACTCATTCAATATCCCTCAGTGAATAACCTTTGATTGACAGAGTGTTTAAAAAGCGGAGCTAGGTAATACTGAGCTTAAGCACTTACAACTACTACTGGCACAGGCTGCGTACTTTGGGTAGGCTCAGCAGTCTTAATTGGTGGCACAACAGGTTCTGACTCAAGTCTATCTATTTTCTCAACATATTTCTTAACTTCATTTTTCTCCTCACTAACTATCTCCATGTACTTCCTTATTTGATCAGCTGCAGCTTTATACGCTTTTTCACTGACTTCACCAGCTATGTAGCTAATCTTGACTGCAGTAAACGCTCTCTCTAATTCAACCATTTCATCCTCTAAGTCAGCCAGCCTCCTATTCATTTCCTCCTTAACCTTTCTTGCATCTTCCTTTACCTTACTCAACTCTTCATCAACTTTCTTCTTAAATACTTCATACGCATGTCTAGGGACTTCCTTCTTTGAGTAAAGATCTTCTATAGCGTGCATTCTCTTCTTTAATTTCTCAAGCCTTCTACACACTGTTTCAGCATTATACTTCCATGTAGGCAGTAGAAGTACTGCTTCTGAAGTAAGTTTAAACATGTCAATACTTAACTTTTTAAATGTAGAATCATTAAGACACACTTCGAGTTCAGTTACATTGCCATCGCTATCACTGTAAAAGCTTATCAAAGTCCCTATAACTCTTCCATAAGGATCCTTAATAGGTTGTCCAAGGTATTTCTCCACTTTATCTACTGCCACACTCAATTACATCCCCTCACAACTTTGGGTAAACACATTGTTCTTTTATAAAGCAGGGAGCTCAATAATTACAGCTCCATGAATTAGCGTAAGCAATGGTTTCACTCCTCCATCTAAGATGTCTGAAGCAATTCCTCGAAATAAAGTGATGTAAAGCCAAACACCATCCATAATCGATGTAGGTGATGCGAAGTCTATAAAGCTAGACTTATGGAGTCTAAAGTAATTGTAAATAAGCTCAGAAGCCTGGCTTATGGCATTACCTCTTCTTGAGGCTGCCGCGCTTTCAACCATCATCACTGCTTTAGTAATAGAAGTCCGCGAACACACTTATTAACATTGCCTCAATGAAGTAAGTTCAGCTGCTAGAGCTTCACTGCCTTTCTCCACATGAGAAAACAGCTCTAGCTCCTTGAATGTATTTCGACAATATCTCCATCCATTAATACATGGCTGAGCCCCACTCTTTCTCCAGGATATTTAGCTGATGGACCCCATATCTTTGCATATACGAATCCCTCTAAGAGCTTGCTATGTATTTTTGCTACAACATCTCGCACTGTAGAACCCTTCATTAGCACTAATGGTTTTTCAGAAACCTTCATGCCGGGCTGCTTAGTGTATACCCTTATTAATTCAAGTATTTTCACAAGCTCTTCACCCAAGCGATCAATGCCCTGCTTACTTATGGCTGAAGCTACTATCACTGGAACACACGTTAACAAATTGCTTACCTCCTTAGCTTTCTCTACGGCATAGTCTGGCCTTACATCTGCTTTATTTATAACTACTACAGTGGGTTTATAGGATCTATTCTCAAATAATCCATTCTCAACATCATCTAGAGTTACTTCACCATATACTTTGACTAAGGCATTGTTTATCCTATAGCTCTCCAATAACTTTCTTACATCATCCATTGTGCAGCCAATTAACTTACCCATTAATGCAAACCTTACTCCACTTCTCCCAGCTCTCTCTTTTTCAATAATAACTCTCCCCTTGGGCTTAGTTATTAATACACCTCTCGACTCCAAGTATTCTTTAAGTTTAAGTATTGAATTAACTGGATCCTCTAATGCATCTACTACTAGTACTAATGCATCTGCATTTCTAATGAGGCCCATGACTCGGCTGTTCACAGAGCTTGTTGAACCTGGAGTTATTGGGGGAGTATCTATTAGCTGTATTAGTATGTCCTTATGCTTCAGCATCCCCGGCGCAGGCTCAGTAGTTGAGCCAGGGTAATCAGCAATCTTGGTTCTTGCACCAGTAAGTACAGCTACAATACTGCTTTTCCCAACATTTGGAGGCCCTATTACTACTGCCTGTACATCACCGCTCTTCTCAATGAAGAAGGAGGCTCCTCTACCAACTCTCTTCCTTTTCCTAAACTCTGCTTCCTCCCTTAGCTCAGCTAACCGTTTAGTAGCCCATTCCCTAAGGTTTTCAGTGCCTTTATGTTTTGGAACGCTTGAAAGAAACTCCTCCAATGCCTCTATCTTTTCTTCAATACTACGGGCTTCCATGACCTTAAGCCACTTTGCCCTCGCTTCAGCAGGTAGATTGGTAACCACTCCCACTACCTCCAGCGTAGCACTATTGAGACTTACTAGAGCGAGAGCCTAATTCACTGCATTCCTCTTAGTAACTTAGTGAGGTCTCCTCAGCTTCCCCTCATCATTTTATTACTACTTAGCTGAAAGCACTTTTACACTTAGTTACTATTCCTCCAGCTCTTATAGCTAATGATTTTCAGCTGCCGCCCAGCTTCCAAAAGCCATAGAGCAAGTACTTCAGTTACAGCATTTACAGCTTTATCAACGCTTACTTCTATTCCAAAGGTTTCTCTATAAGCATCTATAGCTAAGCCAGGGTCTATTCTCTCCATCATCATTTGTTTAAGAAAGTCGACTAAAGTTGCTATGGACTCCCCTCTATATAATTCAACTATCCTTTCAAGAGCTCTAAAATCCTCAGCCCTTATAGTTGCCTTCTCCATAAAAGCCCTATCTCTTTTCATAGCCAGCCTCCAGTAATTTATTAATAAACTATAGTCCTCTACTAAGCTTCCATCAGCTAATATAGGCTTGCCCTCCATACTGTACAGCAGCCCTCAACACAAACCTACTACTAACACTACTTTTAAAGTACTAATATCGGTAACCTACATGAAGAACGTTAAGTGACTCCCTAATTAAAAAGAACTATTCCATCCTTGAAGTTTCTTAGCCTTCACGGGCCTTCTTTCATCGAAACCCGCATCATCAAGCCCCGCTTACTTAGACATGGCGCATTCAAAAGCCACATTTCTTTAGAGCAGGAATGAGGCTACTTAATGAGATATGGAGTGCCTAAAGTTGCTTTGAAAATCTGTGAGAGCTTGAGGGAAATAGGAGTGGATGAAGTGAAGAAGCATAGACCTGCATTGACTCTAGAATTTAGCACTTGGCTTTGCAACTTAAGTTAACTTATTAAACTTCTTTAACATGTATTCAAGTCTATCCAATACGTATCTTCTTAATTGAGGAGAGTCCTGTGGCACGTTGTTTAAGAGTTCCTCTATTGCTGAAATTATGTCATCGGCTACTAATTTGTATACACGCTCCTTCTCATATTCATTGAGTATCTTCAACGCTCTTGCAATAGTAGTATCACTTGGATGAGTCTTTCTCTCTAAGTACTTATATATGGCTGTAGAAGTTACCCCAAGATCTTTTGCTAGCTCTCTCTCACTACGCGTAGACATTAGTACTTCAACTATCCTATACCTAGCCTCCTTACTCAGCCAGTGGACGAGCTTTTCAACCATAAGTCAGCAACTCCTATAATCTAGTATGCCCTGAGAATATTAATGCTTAGAGAGGCCACGAGAAGTGCGTGGAGAAGCTCTTGTAGCCACTGGATGGAGTCTTGAAGTTAGAGATGTTCCAGTAAAGTACAGTAGTGGAGAGTACTTAGTTAAACCTCTCGGAGTTCATCTATGTGGATTTGATAACGCTATTGCATACGGCTACCTACCAGTAATTAAGCCAACTATAGTTGGCTCAACTGGAGTAGCTAGAGTAATAGAAGCTGGCTACAACACTAGAGAAGAATTAAGCGGGAGAATAGTCTTAGTCTCTCCAATAGCTGGAGATAAAATTATTGGCTACACTAGGGATGGCCTCTTAGCTAAATACTCCTCAATACCTGATGAAGCCATAGCGTGTTCCTTAAATAGGTTTGAGACATACCATGTAGCATGGTTTCACTTAGCTCTAGCTCAAGCAGTTAACGAACTCGTTACAGGAAAACCCCTGCTCATAGTTGGCGGCGGTCTAGCCTCCCTAGCCCTAGCCTTATTAGCAAACAACAGTTCTCCAAACATAGCTATACTCACTTACTCAAGGAGGTCTGCTAAATTATTTAAGGACTTAGGGCTTGAAGTCATTAATGATGTAGTTAACGCTAAATGCTGTTTTGAAGCAGTCTTCTACAACACTCTTTCACTAAACATAGCTAGAGCTCTTAGCAAAGTACTTACCCAAAGATCATTAATATACTTGAATCCCCTCATCAACTCTATGAAGCTTAGGACTTTAAGTGAAGTTACCTTAGTGAAAGTCAATCCAGGGGAGAAGCACTTAGGGCAAATATACGGAGTTTGGAGTAAGTTAAACCGCTACATCAAAGTTATTAAAGTAGAGGACGTTAAAAGTACTTTAGGCCTGCTTCCAGTTAATGGAGGTGGAGCAATAGTATTGTTTTAACTCTAAGCATTCTTAATTAATTCAGCCAGCCTTCTCACTCCCTCATAAATCTCGTTTATTGATGGATAACTGAAGTTGAGCCTCATGCTATTAGCTCCTCCACCATCTGGGTGAAAGCTTTTACCGGGTACATACGCTACTTTATACTCATTGATAGCTTTTTCAAGTAATGCTCCTGCATCAAAGTCTTCCTTAAATATATACGTGAATATGAATAGACCTCCTATAGGTCTACTAAACCAAGTGTAGTTAGGGAAGTATTTTTCAAGCCCGGCAATCATGTGATCCCTCTTTTCCTTATAGACTCTTCTCACTACTTCAATGTGTCTATCTACAACGCCTTTATCTAATGCTCTGGCAAATATGTATTGATTTAACGTTGGGCTATGTAAATCCATGTATTGCTTCAGTAGCTCAAGCCTTCTCACAAGCTCCTTAGGAGGCATAATCCACCCTATCCTGATCCCGGGGGCAAGGATTTTACTTGCTGTACTTATGTATATGACTCTATCCTCTTTATCTAAATATTTAAGAGGAGTTGCCTCAGCCCTATTGTCAAATAGGAAGAAGCTGTAAGGATCGTCTTCTACAACTATTAAATCATACTTACCTGCTAACTCCATTACGTGCTTCCTCCTTTCAAGACTCATAGTTACTCCACTTGGATTCTGAGCTGTTGGAATGACATATATGAACTTTGGCAATGCATCTATCGACTTAAGCTTCTTTAATTCCTCCTCTAAAGCCAGTGTCTTCATTCCATGGTCGTCGAGTTTTATGCCAACTACATCAGCTCCTTGAGCTCTAAATAAGCCGAGTGAAGCTAAGTAAGTTGGAGATTCAGTAATTACCTTATCCCCTGGCACTATGAACGCTCTAGCAATCATATCTATTGCCTGTTGACTTCCAGTAGTAATTATCACATTATCTGGATCTGTTTTCACCCCCTTAGTTCTATAAATAAACTCTGCTACAGCCTTTCTACACTCATATACTCCCATAGTTTCACTATACTGTAGAGCACGATCTCCGAAGTCTTCAATGACTTCTTTAGCTATTTCAGCTAACTCCTTCTTAGGGAAATACTTTGGATCAGGTATTCCACCAGCAAAGCTAATTATCTCCTTGGACTTTCCAATGATCTTAAGCAGCTCCCTTATTTCAGAGGCCTTAATTTTTCTAATAGTAGGACTAAGCAAGTGATCGAATTTATCCACTCAGAGCCCCCAAGAATATATGAGTGGAGTAGTTTAATAAGTATGTGGATTAAGGTAAAGTTAATATGATCAGGGAAGTAAACTTAGTAGTAAAGAAATTGCGTAAAGGCATGGTTAGAATAGCAATTCTCTATCCAAGTACCTACAGTGCGTCTCTCTCAAGTCTCGCCATCCACTCTATATATTACATTGCTAACTCATATCCAGAAGTCTATGCAGAGAGATTTACAGCAGATAACTCAAGGAGTCTAGAAACTCGTTCTCCACTCAAAGACTTTGATTACATAATTAGTAGCATTCACTACGAACTAGATTATCCAAAGCTTGTCTCTATTTTAAACAAGGGAGGTGTAAGCGTCTTGAGGAACAGTAGGCGTAGTAAACCTCTACTTATAGTTGGAGGCCCTACCCCTATGAGCAATCCAGCTCCATTAATTGATATTGTTGACGCTATTGCAGTTGGTGAAGTAGAAGTTCTTTTGCCTACATTAATTGAAGCAATCATTGAGAACCATGGAGAACCAAGTAGGATTTTAGAGGTTCTTCCATCAAATGGTTTCTACATTCCAGAGCTGGGGGAGGAGGCGAGAAGACTTTGGACCAACGATCTTAATACAGCGTTTTACCCAGTAAAGCAAATTCAAAGCTTAAGCAATGAACCAGTTTATGGAAAGGGTTTCATTATTGAAACATCAAGGGGGTGTCCACGTTGGTGTAGGTTCTGCATTGAAGGAAGGTTGTTTAAGCCCCATAGAGTTAGAAGCTTCCAAACATTAGTGAAGCTAGTTGAGGAAGGCCTTAGAGTTAATGAAGTTAGTAGAGTAATCGTTTACTCATTGTTCTATCCAGGCTCTAGCGGAGAGCTGCATATGCTTAAGTATCTTAGTAACCGCGGCATTAAGGCATCAGTTCCATCAATAAGGCTTGACTTATTAAGCGATGAAGTACTTGAGTTAATACACGGAGTTGGTCAAAGAACTCTAGTGGCTGCTCCAGAAAACGTAAGCAGCTATGGGGAGGCAGTATTATGCAAGTTCTTTAAGAGAAAAGATCATGAAGTTACTTTAAAGCAAGCTGTAGACAAAGGCTTTGACTTAAAGCTATACTTCATAGCCGGCATAAAGGGTGAGGACTTTGACAGCATTAGAGAGAACGTAGAGTTCATAAGGAGGATCTCTAGCTATGCTAGAAAATCTGGGAGAAAAATTAGTATAAGCATTAACCCACTCATTCCAAAGCCTAAGACGCCATTCCAATGGATTGGAATGATTGATGTTGCAAGAGCGAAGAAAATAATCAAGTATATGAAGGAAGAACTCGGTGAAGTAGTTGATGTTAGACCTTATGACGCTGAGTACGCTTGGGCACAAGCATCAATAGCCCTTGGAGACAGCCGCTTGTCTAAACTCATAGTAGAATGGGGGTTGAGTGGAGGAGGTGTGAGTAGTTGGAAGAGGATTCTGAATAGCTATGATTACTCTACAACCTATGTAACTACTGGACGGAGATTTGGGGAGAAAATGCCGTGGGATGATATCATTATTGGTGAGTACGTTGAAGAAGCGGTAAAAGCTGAGTATATTGCATTAAGGAAGATTATTAAGGAAACAGAAGTTACAAATAGTTAGGGCAATGCAAATGCGTAAGGAAGTAGAGCTATGGGTTAAGGCAGCTGATGAAGATCTAGAGGATGCTGAAATAGCCTTAAGTAGAGGCAGATGGTTTAGAGCGGCCTTCTTCTCACAGCAAGCAGTAGAGAAAGCTCTTAAGGCATTATTCTTCACAGTAAGAAGAGAGGAACCTCCACATATACATATAGTTACTGAACTCTACATATTGCTAAAGGAGTCTGGATTCTCCTTGCCAAAGAATACTGAGGATCAGCTTTTCATACTGAATAAATACTACACTATAACAAGGTATCCTGATGCAGCTAGCGGCCTCCCAAGCGAATCAGTTGATAAGGTTGAGGCTCTGAGAGCCTATAATTTAGCTAGCGAGGTGGTGAGATACGTCAGGGAATTCCTTAGAGAAAGCCATTAATGCTGTAAACACGCTTCTAAAGCTACTATCACTTAGAATTAAAGTCGAGAAAGCATATGTATTTGGTAGCTACGTTAAAGGTACTTGGCTGAAGTCCAGCGATATTGACTTAGTCATAGTTTCACAAGACTTTGAAGGAATGCCGTATCTTAAAAGACTTGACTTAATAAATGAAGTGCAGTGGAAGGCTTGTATAAGGCCTTATGTAGAGGTTATAGCACTAACTCCAGAGGAGTTCTCAAAGAAATTGCAGGAAAGTGCTGTATTAAGGGATGCCTCTAAGTACTGGGTCAGAATTATTTAATGCACTGACTCCACTTATTCCTTCATCTTTGGTCTAAACGCTAGTGAATACCTTATTATTCCAGCTTCGCCGTCTTCACTTATCTTCCTGAGGATCGGCTCAAGAACTAAGCCCTCTCTCAACTCATTTAAATCGACATCAGTTATCCTAGCTAGAACTCTTACTCCACACTCAGGGAATTCAACTACTCCAACTACTATTGGCTTAAAGACTTCGAAGCCCTCCGGCTCACTATACACAGCTGTCCATGTAATGAGCTTAGCTAAGCCATTTACTTCAAAAAGTTCAACATCTCTGCTTCCACAGTATCTACATGTAGTTGATGGAGGATAGTTTATTTTACTGCAACTCCTGCACTTCACTGCCTCCAGCCTATATAAGTTCCTTCTACTCCTCCAGTACCTTGGAATAGAGTACTTCACTTCACTCACCTAGGTAGTTTAGCTATAAGGCTTCTATACTTAGCATAGGAAGCATAGTCGATTACTTTTCTTCTAGCAATGTAGTCATCAACTGTTGGAGCCTTCTTCCTTCTCTCTAATACCTTGTCAGTTACTATAATGCTGTAGGCATCGCTTCCAGCACCACTACCAAATGGTGCTAAGAGAACTCTCTGCCCAGGTCTAGCTATATCTAATATTCTCGAGAACCCTGTAAGAGCTGATGCATTGTATGTATTACCTATCTTAGAGACCACTAAGCCTGGCAATACTTTTTCCCTCTCTACTCCTATTTTAGCAGCCACCCTAAGTGGGAATACGGCATTAGGCTGATGAAATACTGCATAGTCAAAGTCGCTTGGCCTTAAACCAGTTTTCTCAAATAACCCTTTAACTGCTCCAACTATATGAGAGAAGTAAGCTGGCTCACCAGTAAAAGCCTCAGTGTGGAGGGGGTAGAGAGCACCATCTCTCCTCCAGAAGTCCGGTGTATCAGTTACATAAGTATAGCTAGCTTCAAATACTGCTGCCGCATTGTCGGCGGACCCTATTACAAAAGCTGCTGCACCTGATGAAGCAGTAAACTCCAGTACGTCTCCGGGCTCTGCCTGAGCTGTATCAGATCCTATGACTAGAGCGTACTTCACTAATCCGCTTGCAACAGCCCCAATGGATATTCTAAGGGCTTCACTAGCGGCTCTACAAGCAAACTCCAGGTCAGCAGCCATAGTGCTTGGAGTTATTCCAAGGGCTTCAGCTATAATTGATGCAGATGGTTTTACAGCATAAGGCTTAGACTCTGAGCCAACCCATACAGCTCCAATGTCTCTTGGACTTACTTCAGCTCTCCTCAATGCATTTAACGCTGCTTCATAACCCATTGTCACTGAATCCTCATCAATGCCTGCGACAGCTTTTTCCTCCATACCTAAGTTCTTAGGAGTCTCAGGCGGAAAGCCCCAGATTCTAGCGATCTCGCTTACTAATAGCCTATACATAGGTATATAGCTTCCCCAACCAATGACTCCAACGCTTAATTCAGGAGAACTCACGCGGTTCACCTAAATGCTGGAGACATACGTCTAAAATAATAAGCTTAGTGAACGTTTCTTATTACACTACTTCTTGTAGTGAAGCCAGCACGCTACGTAGTGGCTTGGCTCAACTTCAATTAAAGGAGGCTCCTTCTTAATGCATAGCTCCGTTAACTCAGGTACTTGTTCTAGAGCTATACACCTAGAGTGGAATCTACAGCCAGGTGGTATCATTAGGGCGCTTGGTACTTCACCCTTTATCGGCACATCCCTTGTTTTAAGCCTATTCCTGGGGTCGGGTTCAGGTATAGCGCTTATGAGGGCTTTAGTATATGGATGCAGCGGATTCTCTATAATCCTTCTCGCGTCACCTAACTCAACTATTTTACCTAAGTACATTACTGCAAGTCTACCAGCTATGTATCTAGCTAAAGCCAAATCATGAGTTATGAATAGGTATGTTAATCCAAGTTGCTTCTTAAGATCCATCATTAAGCTAAGGATCTCTGCTCTAATGGATACATCAAGCATTGATACAGGTTCATCAGCTACAATAAACCTCGGCCTCAACATTAATGCTCTAGCTATCACAACTCTCTGTCTTTGACCTCCACTAATCATATGTGGATATCTATATAAGAATTCCTCAGGTGGAGTAAGCTTAACCATTTCTAGAGCTCTTGACACAAGCTCAACTCTTTCATCCTTTGTTGAGCCAATTTCATGAATCACTAAAGGCTCCTCTAATATTTCATATATAGTAAGCCTGGGGTTGAGGCTTCCATAGGGATCCTGAAATATTATCTGCATTTCAGTTCTAAATGGCTTAAAGTACTTTGCAGGCACTTTACTAATCTCTATGCCCCCGTATCTATCTACGACCGGTATTGATGGATTAATTGAAGTCAATTCCTCAAACAAGTGCTTAGATGGTCTATAAACTACTTTACCATCAGTTAGCTCAACTAACTTAAGGATTGCTTTACCAGTAGTTGTCTTACCGCAACCTGATTCACCTGCTAGTGCAAATACTTCGCCTTCTTTAATATCGAAGCTCACTCCATCAACTGCCTTTATATATAGCCTTGGCTTCCTGCGCACTATATCAATTATGCTTCGCCTAATTGGAAACCACGTCTTTAGATTCTCTACATAGACAATGGACTTTTCATCTACTTGAAGGCTGTGTACAGGCATACTCCAACTCAATTCAATCACCTAGATCCACTTGAGTATAGCCAGCACGCTACGTAGTGGCTTGGCTCAACTTCAATTAAAGGAGGCTCCTCCTTAATGCATAGAGGAATCTTCACATTACATCTAGGGTGGAATCTACAGCCAGGTGGAGGCTGCCTTAGATCAGGTGGTGCTCCAGGTATCCAAGCCAATTCTCTCAATTCTCCGCGAAGCCTCGGCACACTTAATACTAAACCCTTTGTATATGGATGCAATGGATTATCATATATTTGTTCAGACAAGCCATATTCAACTATTTTCCCTGCATACATTATTGCCACTTTATCAGATATCTCAGCTATTAACGCTAGGTCGTGTGTAATTAATATGATCGATATTCCAAGCTCTTTTTTAAGGTTCTTCAACAAGTTCATTATTTGCGCTTGGATTACTACATCGAGAGCTGTAGTAGGCTCATCAGCTATAACTAGGGATGGGTTTAGAGAAAGAGCCATAGCTATCATTACCCTCTGCTTCATGCCGCCGCTTAACTCGTGGGGATAATTATTCGCTCTTCTAGGATCTATTCCAACTATTTGGAGTAGTTCATAGGCTCTCTTATATGCTTCAGTCTTAGAGAGGCCCTTGTGGAGTATGAGTGGTTCAGCTATTTGATCTCCGACTTTGTAGACTGGATTAAGTGCATTCATAGCTCCTTGAAATATCATTGATATACCCTTCCACCTGACTTCCTTTCGGAAATCCTCTTCACTGAGTTTTAACACGTCTTTACCCATGAAAAATACTTCTCCGCCAGTAATTCTTCCAGGAGGTGGGACAAGTCTTATTATGCTATAAGCTAAAGTACTCTTACCGCAACCGGATTCCCCAGCTATACCCACTGTCTCCCCCTTTCTAACACTTATAGAAACTCCATCAACAGCCCTTACTATACCCTTAGCTGTATAGAAGAATGTCTTAATATCCTTTACCTCCAGCACGTTCTCAGACAAATTACCACCTTTACTTAGAGTAGCGGTATCAGTAAGATAAATTTACCTTTACTATAAAAGTGTATTTCATAAATAAACGTTGTGCTTAGTGAATAGCTTGGTGAATGGTGGAAGAGTTGTTTAAAGCTATAGGCTCCTTTAATAGTAAAAGAATCATCTATAGAGTTATTAAAGGCGCTCCATCATTTGGAACTCTAGCTTTTGGAGTAGTGGATAGGGGGACAAATGTCCTTCAGGCAAGGCCTACAACCATATGTCCTTTAAACTGCGTATTCTGCAGTGTTGATGCAGGGCCCATGAGTAGGAGGAGGTGGGCTGAGTTCATAGCTTTACCTGAAGTCATAGTTGATGGAGTTAAATACGCTGGAGCATATAAGGGAGGAGGTTTAGAAGTCCTCATAGATACAGTAGGAGATCCATTGACTTATCCACAGTTAATTGAACTCATAAAAATGATTAAGGAAGTACATGCAGTAAGAAGCATTGCTATAGAAACTCATGGCGCGCTTCTCTCTAAACAATTAGTTAACAAGCTTTGGGAAGCAGGTCTCGATAGAGTTAACTTAAGCATAGATACCCTCAGTGAAGAGAAGGCTAGGAAACTCTATGGAGTTCCTTGGTTCTCGTTACGCAAAGTAATTGGAGTAGCTGAGTACTTAGTTAAGGAGACAAGCATTGATTTACACGTAACTCCACTATGGATACCTGGAGTAAATGATGAAGACTTAGGGGAAGTAATTAAGTGGGCTCTAAGAATTGGAGCAGGAAAGAAATGGCCTCCAGTAACAATACAGAAATACATAGTGCACAAGTATGGAAGAAAAATACCTGGGGTAAAGCCTATGAGTTGGAGTAAGTTCTGGAGGAGTATAAGTAAATTAGAGAAAGACCTTGGGACTAAACTCTCATGGAGCATGAGTGAGTGGGGCATGGAGTATAGAAAGCGTATACCGGCTCCACCTATGAAAGGCTATTTAATTGTAGCTGAAGTAGTGGGGCGTGGGCTTTTCCATGGAGAGTACCTTGGATTAATGAACTATAAAGGGTGGAAGAGTTTCATAACTCTTTTAAATTACAAAGGAGGATCCAATAAAGTACTGGCTAGAGTCATTGGGGATGAGGATGGAATTTACATAGGTAAAGTCGTTAAATACATTAAAAATGATTGTTTTTAAACTTAGGCTGTCCTAAGCCTTGGCTCAACTACTTTCTCAAGAGCCATTCCAAGTAGTACAAACGTCAGTGAAGTTATCGATATTAATATGCCAGGCGGCAGAACCCACCATAGCGCCTCCATAGCTACTCTCATATATCTATATGCCTCCGACAGTATTGCACCCCAAGTGGGGTATCCATGCCTTATTCCCAGTACTGATAGACCTGCTTCAGTGAGTATAGCACCTGGCACTGAGAAGACTAAGTTAGCGACAATGTATGGAATTACTTGTGGAATAATGTGTTTAAATATTATCCTCTTATCTGAGGCTCCTAAAGCTCTTGCAGCCTCTATGTATGGCTCCTCCTTTATGCTTAAAGTCATAGCTCTCACAATTATCGCCAGTGCACCCCATCCAAAGGCTATTAGGACTATGAGTATGCCCATCAACACTATTAGTGGTGCTTCAGCGTAAGTTACCATGAGAGCCATCGCTATTATTATAAGTATTGGCAATAGGGGTATATTGCCCATAATGTCCACGATTCTTTGAATAACTTCATCAACTATACCTCCATAGTAGCCACTTACGACTCCAGCTATAAGCCCTATGAGTGATGTAAGGCCTGCTACGAAGAATCCAATGGCGATCGCTAGTGGAAATCCGTAGAGGAGTCCTAAAGCTAGATCTCTGCCGCTTGCATCAGTCCCCATGAATCCGTAGACAGAGCCTTTTACAATCAACTTTATGGAGTTAAATGGTTTAAGGCTCTGTATTCTAGATAAAATAGCTGGAGGAAGGGCTGTATATCTACAGCTTATCGTTATATTGTATGAGCCTACTAAAGGCTTCATTGATGTAGTAACTCTCTGTAAAGACCACTGCCCCCTAATGAATTCGTATGATGCATTTATATTGCTTATTTCACCGAATATGTATTTAGATGGCTTAAGCGCGAAGTCCTCGACAAGCATTGAAGCTACGTTACCAATAGGCTCTAGGAACGTCCCGTTGGCAGTATTAAACTCAATGTAGTAAACTTTGTTCTTCAGTATAAGCAGGCCACTTTCATTAGCATATTTTATAACCATCTTGTATAGCAGATCAGGCTTAATGTTTTCAGATTCAGATAATTTTACTATAGTGCTACTTCTACTCCAAGCTAATTCAGGACTTACAGTGAGTGTTACACTAGTGTCAGCATACAGACCCGTTATTCCATCAGGTCTACTAATGAGGATCCTGCATCGTGGTCCAATAGTGTAATTGCCTACAGCTACTACGAGTAGTTCGTATCCTTTAGCAATTATTCCTTGTGGAAGTACCTCATGTTCTAAATTATACGTCGTAGTATAGTTAAATTCGTAGATTTGATTATCTAGATCGAGTTTGTCAGTAAGTTCACTAAGCATTACTACAGCATGTGGAGCATAAGGTACTCCAATATGCTTAGTCCACTCTGGTGGAACTAGTGATGGATTCTCTCCCTGAACCTCAATGTTATCCCATACAGCATCTCTGAAGTTTGGAGGCATAACGACTGCAGCATAAGTGGCTATAACAATTAGTATAACCATTAGTATTAGACTCGCCTTCCCTGTCCCCTGCCTCCATGTTTCACCTAAAATATCCCTTAGTGAAGCTGCTAGTGCTTTAAGCCTACTTGGCCTCACCTGCTTATTCAAATACGTACACCCCTTATGTAATCCTAATTCTTGGATCAAGCACTATGTATAGTGCTTCAAGGATAAACCTAGCTATTACATATATGAGTGTGAATACGTAAGTCAACGCCATTACAATTGATGCTTCACCACCACTTATTGCCAAGTAGTATAGAGTCCCCATGCCTGGCCACTCAAATACTGATTCAGTAATTATGTAGCCACCTATGGAACCTGCTAAAGCAAGTATTATGCTCGTCATTATTGGCGGCGCAGCCACTCTAACGATGTATTTCTTAGTGATCGTTGGGTCAGGAAGTCCCTTAGCCTTAGCTACAAAGACGAAGTCTTCTCTAATGACTCTAATTAATTGCGCCCGTATGCCGTAGAGCCATCCTCCAAGGAGAGCTATTACGACAGTAATTATAGGTAATGCAGCGTAGTAAATTATTTGAGCAAAGTTTGTAATCGGGTCTATACTTAGATCGCGTATAAATGCAATTATATAGCGGTAATCTGTTGGAAAAACCCTCAGCTGGTATGAGAACATTAGTATGAATAGCATTGCAAGCCACCATATAGGCAAAGCATTAGTGAACGCTGCATAAGCTACAACAGCTCTATCAGCTATAGAGCCAATTTTATACACAAGCCTTGGAGCTATTGCAAGAGCTATTGCTATACATATGATCTCTGCTACAGTGATCATTATGACTGTCCTAGGGATTACGGTTGCTATGACGTCAGATACCCTCAGCGGCGGAGCTTTACCAACAATGCTAGCTATATCCTCTCTATCAGTAATCCCGAAGTCCATGAGTAGAGTGTTTTTAACAAATGTTGAAGCCCTTACATACCATGGTTTATTTAATCCATATATTTCCTCGAGTTCTAACTTATACTTCTCAGTTAATTCATTAACCATAGTCTCGTTACGAATAGTCCTTGAAATATCCTGTCTATACGCCTTTACATAGCTATCAACTATAGCCTTTAACACTCTCGTAGAATACCCTGTTGCTTCAAGTATTAGGGCAGTAAGCAGCACTATAACTATGACTGCTACAGCGAGCATTAAGGCCCTCCTAGCCAATACACTTGCTACACCAACCACTGAGGAACACCGAGTGTTGCACTCTCCACTCCTTAGCATCATAAGTATATAAGTTTTAAAGTTTTTAGAAGTGCGTTAGCACAATGCTTAGTGAACGTCTACAATCAATTCTCTCCCCCTAGATGGGGAAGACACTTACTTTCCATACACTCACGCTGAGTTCATGTGGAATAGAGGTAATGGATCGTGGATTAAGATGTGAGCTAAGAATAAAGCAAAACGAGGGGACGACAGCTCTAATCTCAATCCTAAGGAATCACTGCTCATAAGAGCAGTGGATCATTTAAGTAATTACTACAGAGGTTTAAAAAAGGTTTAGTTTAGAAAAAGTAAATTACTTACGTTTTATAGCAAATGGTAGAGCTATTGATACTAACACTAGCACTACTGTCACTATCACAAGTGTTTGCAGAGTATTTACTGTTGATGCTAGTGCATCAACTTTATCTGATAAACTGCCTACAGACTCCTTTGTTCTAACTATTTCAGTTCCTTGCTCAGTCAGTGTTGTTAAGACTTCGCTCACTTTGCCAAGCACTTGGCCAACGGATTTAGCTACTGCCTCACTTATTCCCTTAAGCTGCAATACAATGCTTCTCTGCACAGGCTCTAAGTACTCAGTTGCTATACCCGGTATAGCTACTTGTTCTGAGAATACCATTAGTGTTAACTCATATCTAACTCCTGGGACAAAGCCTTCAGTTACAGCGCTTTCAAGCTTTATAACCCACGTACCTGGCTCCTCTAATTCCGCCTCTCCAGATGCTACGGTTACTTTATTTACAGGATCAAAGACTGTGTAGAGTACGGTTAACGGCTCTGGACCCATAGCTTTTACAGTAATAGTTATTTCATCTCCAGGAGCATAGGTTAAAGGCTCAACTAAGACCTCTGTTATTGATGGTTTTACTGGAATGCCGAAAAGCCAGTCGCCTGGCTTAAATGGATACGTTGGATCTCTGAAGGCTTTTAGAGTTGCCTCATTCTTAGCTGTATCGAAGTAATCTAAGTAGTATGCACCATGGCTGATCCAAGCTATACGCGGGCTACGGGCATTAACCCAGTTGATTACTGCATCACAGCGCGCTCTCCACTCTGCTTCACTCATTTCGCCATTAGTTAATGCCACTACCCTACTTATTATAGTGGCATTAGCCTTAGCATCGCTTAATACTGCTACTACTGCATCAACTTGCGCAGGTATTACTAAGCTGAGGTGAGGTATACCTGCTCTACGAGCTCTTGTGCTGCTTAAAGCATGAGTTAGTTTATCGAAGGCCAGTGTGAACATAGCTTCATTGAGTTCCACTGGTATAGAGGGATTTAGTGTAGCGTAATCCGCTATATAGTCGTTTGAGAAGTGCCAGTAGTCAATGTATACAACTACTTTCTTATTCTCTTTATCAAAGACTATTCCCTTAATGCGGCTAATCCATTCAGCCATCGTACTAGCTATAGCTGCTTCAAGGGAGCTTTTATATGGATCAAGGGCTAGCTCCCAGTAGTATCCCCAGAATCCAATGACGTCAGCCCAAGTAATCGTTATGCCGTGGTGCCATTTTGCACCAATGTACTTACTTACATCAAACTCCACTTTGCTTGTTGCTTTTACTCCACTTCCAACTCCAACCCACTTGTCATTTACGGCATCCCATACTAAAGCTGTAGGTGGAACGTCTAGCTTTCCATCGGGTCCAGCAGTTTCAACTTTATAAGGCATTCTGAAAGCAATGGGCATTCCATTCCATGGATGCCTCCAAACAGCTGGATCAGTTGTAAGCCTCATTATGTCAACGCTGTATACGTCTGTGAACCCACCCCATGGGTTGTATATGCTTGTAGCAGTCCACACATACCTATGTCCTACGAGTAAGTAATCTGGGTGAGCTTCACTATACATTTCACGGAGAGCATATGGAGGCCTTAAGCCTGTACCTAAGTCTAGCGAGACTCCCTTAACTTCCTTACGTGTTGGATGTACGTCCAGTCTCGCTATACCCCATATCCTTACGCTTTCTTGAATAATCATTTCACTCATTCTCTTGTATAACATGTGTCTTTCCTCAGCGCTCTTGAAGTTGCCGAAGAATATCGCTTTACCTATTTCATCTATTGTATCATTAGCGTAGTTCCAGTAACCTGGTTCTTGCCATCCAGGCATCCAAGTATACCATGGAGCGCCAAACTGGTTTATTGTACCATAATCATATTTATCTATAGCGCTCTTACCCCACCCTTCAGTATATATGTGCCACTCAAAGTCCTTTGGATTACTGTAGTAGACCTTTGTTATTGCATCTGCAAAAGTTAAGTACAGTCTCTCTACATAGAAGCCAAGTCTAACGAGGTTTATTGCTAAATGATCTCCAAAGTCCCTTCTCTCATCCTCTACTCTAATGATGAATTTTACAGTAACTCTCTTACCATCAAAGTACCAGTATGTCCCTATTTTCTCAGCTCCTACTACTAGAAGCTTGTCATTAATTATTTTTTCAGCTGCAGATAAATCGTATGTAAACCTATATTTAGCCACTACATCAGCTATTACTGCGAAATCAGGGTCATAGACGCTTAGGAATGTGTACATAGCTGATGCAAAGCCCTTATATATTGTTGAAACAATCTCGCTTCTATCAATAGCGTAATTTATTGCAAACCTTATCTCCCTAAATGCAAATGGATTTATCCCTACGCCAGGGAATGCTCCAAACTCAACTATAGTCTTATTTGCTTCAGCATCGTATCTAAACGATGATACCATGTCTCTAGTAACACTTTTACCTGTCTCTGCTCTCACTCTACTTAAAGCTGCATCAAGAGTCAGCTTGCCTCCTACTTCATAGATGTATACAGGCGATGGATTTAATATGTAGTCTACTAAGCCTGCTGGAGCAGTATACGTAACTATATCTGGCTCCTTAGCTATATCCACTGCATAAGCTGGTGGAATACCATATATGTATACATCTATATCGCCTTTAAGTAAGGCATCCTTTACTTTATCTAAGTCAACTCTCTTGTAGTACAAGGTATCAGTTCTAGGACCAGTCTGCTCTGCTACTACTACAGATGGAGTAAAGGCTATTGCTGAAAGAGCTAGTAGAACGAAGGCTATTACAACTAAGTGTACTTTACTCACATCTATCCACCTTACAGTTCTCCAAATATCTCTTCTTTAGAAGTATATAAAGCTTTACTAAGTCCAACTAGCTCGATCTCTTAAAAGTAAGGAAGGCACAAGAAATAGTCAAAGTACTTAGCATAGCTAATAACACTGTTAACAACACGCTGTTTCTTGGAATAAGCATTAGTACTCCATCAATTACCCTTAAATTCACTCCAGCAATCTCAATGCTAGCTATGACTTCATCAAATGCAACTTCCTTTAAACCTATGAGTATGCTGTCGTTTGAATAAGGCTTGATCAAGCGGTTTACTTCCACTAAAGTCCCATTAATTAATGAAGCTCTATAGCTTATAGCCAGCTCTCGATCACCATAATTCTCTAAGTAAATTAACTCAACAGCTTTAATCAACTCTAGAGCTTCTACTTCAATGTAAACAGGGCTCATTAACCAGAAGCTATACGCATAGAACCACTTTAATTCACTTAGAGGAGCCCTAAATGATGGGAAAACTGGCCCTCCACCTGTTACATTTGTATTAAGTCTTTGAGCAACTACTTCTCCTAGAGCCTTTGGCTCATCAAACTTTAGTATAGCCTCTAAACCTATTTGAATAAACCCCGGTCTATATTGAACACGTGCTACAACGTATTCTTCACCACCGATCACGAGTTTAAGTTCAACTACGTCTCCATGCTTTAAGATAGGGGCGTATTCAGCAAACGTAATGTTTAATACTCTAACCTTAATTCCCCTTACAAAATCCTCCTCAACTACATTGACTAAAGCATTATACTTTCCTAGTGGTATACTTATGTTTAAAACGTAAATGATGCCAACAGTGATCAGTGCAAAGGCTAAAGCAAGTGTAAGTAACTTTAACCTTAGTTGACTCACCTTACGCTTCTTTAAACTATGAGTCTTCTTCAATTGACCCACCGCACATTAAAGAACTACTTCTACCTAGGTTTTTTAAGCACTTAATCAACATAAAGTACTCAACACTCATAACTTATAAACCATTAGGAAAGAAGAGTATATTATAAATTTTATAGAAGAACAATAGACTGTGAGTGCTTTAGTTACTTAATGCAGCGAGATGTAGGGAGCGTCTATGAAGTTGAAAATGTATCACAAGTATCTCGCCGTAGGTCTAATAGTCATAGTTACGGCACTAGCCTTAGCTATTATTGCTGCAAGTGAGGGAGAAGAGGAAGTTAGTGAATTTAAATACATCAAGTTATTAAATGGATACTATGCATCTCCAATACACCTCATATTTGGATTAAGCATTACTGAAGAAGCTATACAAAGCAGCTTATCCATTAAATCATGGTGTAGTGGAATACTTAACGTAACACTGTATGGAATAAGCTTTAACATCAATGGTAGAAACCTCAGCTACGTTGACTACTCAATAGAGCCCTATGGAGAAATCTCAGTTGGCTTGAAAAGCTTACTTGACTACTTAACTATAAGATCTAGTTTAAAGGAGGAATGTAGACTGGATCTATACTTAAGCTATGAGAAGCGCGTGCTCAAGTACAGTTCTCTATCAATGCTCTCTATAATAGCTCTAGTCATAGGCTCAGCTTTAACAATAATAGCACTTTACTACAAAATGCTGGAGAAAAGCATAGGGTATGAGCCTCAAGTCTGGGAACTTAAAGCAATAGAGCTTAGAACTAGACCTCTCATGGAGTTATGAAGTAGCTTAGTGAACTCATTTAATAGCCATTAACTCTCCATCAATGTATATGGTTCCTCCACCCCTCCTCTTTAAATGCTTAAGAATTCTTACAGCCCTCCTACGGCCTGGAGTAGAGTTATAGGCACTTCTCCTAGAATCCGCCTCCTTGCATACCACATAGTCCTTTATTGCAACTACTGATGCACTAACACCTAGTTTCTTTAACTCAAGGACTATTTTCTTTAAATCACTTACTACTTCTCTAGGCTCAACGTAAGGTATCTCAATTAATGCTTCTTCAGTCCCCCTAACCCAGTCTAATCCATAAATTACGAAGCCCATGTGCTTCTCAACTAATTCTGAAACCAAGTTCATTAATAAACCAGTTGCAGGATTAGGCTTATAGCTACTCCAGCCCCTTAATCTAACTACTTCACTAAAGTTATCTAGATCTATTGCTACAATGGTTCCTTCAACTATTTTCAGAGTGAGTTGAGAGTCTTCATCCCTAGCAGAGTCCAAGGCTGCCCACATCATCATTCCAAAACTTATATATTGTTTCACACTAATAAGATTTATTCCCAGCGAATGTTAATGGATTAAAAACACTATTTAGGCTTTATACAGTTTAATTCAAGCAACCTCTTATGTATGTTAGATGCTGCTTCACCTACTTCTCTTTCTTCTTTAGCACCAGTTATGACCATTTTACCACTGCTAAATATCAATAAAACTACTCTGGGATGCCTCATCCTATGTATTAAGCCTGGGAATTGCTCTGGCTCATACATGCTGTCTTCAAGTAAGTATGCTGCTCTCTCCAAGTTCACTTGTGAGCGTATATCTCCTGAAGCAACAATGTTTTGAACCTGTATCCTGGGCTTACCAGTTACTATTATTCCATATCTTCTAAGCAAGTAGATTATCCTCTTAACTGCAGCTACTAGAGTCTTAATACTCTTAGCACCAGTTACAACCATTTTACCTGATTTAAACACTAGAGCAGTAGTCTTAGGCCTATCAAGCCTCAGTATTAATCCAGGAAACTGATCTGGTTGATAAGTTGCATTAGGAACATTCTTCTCTATAGCCAGAAGATCTAGCGGTTGATCGAGGATTACTGTAGCAACAATGTTTTCAATTCTAGTTATAGGTTTAACCTCTCGACTTAAAGACAATGTGAGCACCTAGTTTTTAAAACTCTATCTTAGGGAACTTTATAAACCTAGTATATAAACTTTTGTAAGATTAGAAATAGCTAAATGAATCAATGAAAGCATCTATAGGCGTTAGCAATGGCAGTAGAAGGCTTTAAATCAAACGATCTATATGACTTAGGCTTTAATGAACTGAGGGAATTCATTGAGGAGAATAAGCCTAGGAGGCTTCTAGTTCAACTACCAGATGGATTAAAGTTCCTTGCATTAAACATCGTTTCACTCATTAAGTCTATAGATAGCTCTATAGAGGTATACTTATCAAGCGATCCTTCTTATGGAGCGTGCACTCTAGCTTTAGAGGATGCAATAACTGTTGGAGCAGATGCATTAATTCACTTTGGCCACATAGAGTGTCCTTTAGCCATTAAGCCTTCGATACCAGTGCTATACATTCCAGCATACTACTTAGGTAAGCTTCCAGAAAAATCTCTAGAGAAATTGCTAGAGGAAATGCATTTATCAAAGGACTCAGTTAGCGTAGTTATAGTGGCTAGCACTCAATATGTAAAGCTTGTCGAGGAGTTAAGGAAAGTGTTAGAGAACCTAGGATGTGAAGTAATTGTACCAAGTGGAGGCCCTTACCCAGGATTAGTAATTGGCTGCAACTACTCCAGTATCCCAGTGGGAAGTAGCTATATATATGTAGTCATTTCATCAGGCTACTTTCACGCCACTGGCTTATGCCTCCACTTAGGTATAGACGCAAGAGTACTTTTAATTGATGTAGCAAGAGATGAATTAATCAATATGAGTAGAGAGTGCAGAAAGATCTTGGCTAAGAGGATGTACTTAGTGTCTCAATTAATTAACAACCCAGTTAAAAGAGTTGCATTAATAGTAGGTCAAGCTATAGGGCAATATAGACCAGCTTTAGTAAAACTACTTGAAGAAAAGCTTAAGGAGAAAGGCATAGACGTAGTTAAAGTTGTAGCCAGATATTTGTCGTTAAATGAACTGATCGCATTAGACCAAGGAGTCAAAGCTGATGCTTACGTCGTTACATCCTGCCCCCGACTACCAATAGATGACTTAGCAAGCTTCCATAAGCCAGTCATTACTCCTGGAGAAGCACTAATGGTGGTAAGCGAGAGTTTGAAGTACCTATATCCATGGTGAATCTGTGGTGGAGTCTGTGGATAAAAGCAAGCTGGAGTTATTCCTAGAGACTACGCCTGACATAAATAAGCCTAAGGAACACTTAGAGCAGTACTCTACTCCAAGTACTATTGCATCAAAAGTTCTTTGGGAAGCCTATATGCATGGAGACATAGTTGATAAAACTATTGGAGACTTCGGCTGCGGGAGCCTAAGACTAGCTCTTGGAGCACTCCACCTAGGTGCTAGGAGAGCCGTAGGAGTAGAAATTGATTGCTCCACACTAAGTAATTCTAAGGAAGCTTTAGCTAAACGCGAAGAACGCTGGAGAACACTACTGGTGTGCAGTGACGTTAGATCTATAGTCTTAACCAACGTAGATACAATTGTTATGAACCCCCCTTTTGGAGTAAAGAAGCAGAATAGAGGATTAGACATGGCTTTTTTAAAGAAGGCTCTTGAAACAGCTAACAATGTCTATACAATGCACAAGCACAGCTCTGGTGAGGAAGTCTTAGTGAAGACCATATGTGAAGGAGCTGGGTTTAAAGTAGTTTATGTAGATAAAGCACTATTCCCAATAAAAATGACTTATAGGCACCACAGGAGGAAAGTCTATAGAGTAGCAGTAGATATCTATGGTTTAAGGAGGGCGACAGCTAGTGAAGAGCTCACCAGTTAGCACTGGAGATAAATTAGCCACTATAGAGGAATTCATAGCTGGACCTGGGACGTATCAGTGGATTGACGGATACATAAGGGCAAGTATCTTGGGAGTGCTACAAATAGATCTTGCGCAGAGAGTAATAAGCGTAAGGAACTTTAGAAGTAAGCCAGCATACCCTAAGCCCGGCGACAACGTATTGGGAGTAGTTGACTCCTTATCAGACGATGTAGCCTTCATAGATATTTTTCTAGTTGAAAACAGAGACGTCAAGTCAGCTAAATTCACTGGAGTACTTCACGTATCTCAAGTAAGCGATAAGTATGTTAAAAGCCTCTATGAAGCTCTAGGACTTGGAGACATAGTTAGAGCTAGAGTCTTAAGTAGTAGAAGCCCATTTCAACTTACAACTAAGACTAATCAGTATGGAGTAGTGATGGCATTCTGCAATAAATGCGGTAGTATAATGAAGAGAAGAGATAGTGAAACACTCCTATGTACTTCATGTGGAAGCATTGAAGCTAGGAAAATATCGTTAAAGTACGTTGTGAAGTGATGAAGGAAATGCCATTAGTAAAGAGGTCTTTCTTCATATCGTGTAGAGGAGACGAGTGCCTAAAGCTCATTGAAGTTCTTAGAAGCAGCCTTAACGTAAATGAAGCAACAGTATCTATAAGTGAAGGAGGAATAATCATAGAACTATATGGATATAAGACTGATATCAAGCGCTCCTGGAGTAAGTCTAGGAAAGTAGTTAGAGCATTTAAGAAGAGCTTAAAGCACTAACTTCTTCCATAAAAGAAGTGTTCCGTATTCAAAACCATGGGTCTATATTAAGGTATATTATGTATTAAAGCATTAAGGCCGCAACGTAGGTGGTCGCCTAATGCCTATTAGAGTTCTCCTCTTGCCAGATAGAAAGGAGCTGCTAATTGAGAGTGGGATTAGCATTAGAGATTTATTGAAAGTCTTAGAGCTAGATGAAAGCGATGCACTTGTAGTAGTTAATAGTGAAGTAGTCAACGATGCTAGTAGAAAGCTTAGTGAAGTAGATGATGTTAAAGTTGTTAGAGTAGGTAGTGGAGGATGAAGCAGCCTCTAAAATGATAGCTTAAGTAAAACATGCTTCACTAAATGTAGCGTTGATGTATGAGAAGAGTAAGCATGTAATGAGTGAATCTATATGAAGTCGAAAAGAGTTTCACGAGGTTTTGAAAGCATAGATCATGGCTGCCTAATCCCTAGATACTTGCTTAAATTATGGAGATTTACTGGAGTACTTGCCTCTCTATTGGCTTGCTGTACTATAGCTGTTTCAATATACTTTAACCCATGGTTTAACTTCTTTAAACATGCATTTAGCGATCTAGGAGGCCCTAGAGCTCACTTACCTTGGTTATTTAACTTAGGCCTAGTGACTACGGGAGCAATAGCATGCATTTACTCTCTATACTTAGCTTATGTAGGGAGAGGTAAGCTTGATGTGTTTTGCTCAGCTCTATTATTTACTGCTGGAATATCCTTAGCTTTAATAGGCATTTTCCCCACTCCTTCAAGATACCACGTATTCGTATCCGCATGGTTCTTCGTCCAAATGTGGCTAAGCTTAATGAGCTATGCAATAAACTTCGGAGTAAAGAAGGAGCTGAGAACGTTTACACTTCTATTAGCAGTGTCAGTAGCAGGTCCAGCAGCAGCTATAGCAATAGAGCACTTAGTTAAGTGGCCTTCGACAGCCTCCATAGAAGCATACGGCATAGCTCTCATAAATATGGGAATAATAACGCTAACAATGAAATACTGATGAGCTTTAGCAAAAATCTCTGCATGCGGGAAACAGGAGAATAGACTGAAGCTAGAGATCTTGGAAGGCGCTGGGATCTATGGGTAGCAAAGGTATATCTAATAACTTAGTGTGAAACTATTGCTTACGTGCTTTACGTGGGTATATGTAGTCTTTTGGAGCCTTATTAAATGGCTCTAAGTATTTTCCAAGCGTTTTTGGAATCAATATTGTTCCATCCGGCTCCTGGTGATTTTCAAGTATTGCTGTTATAGTTCTCGTACTTGCTATAGCAGTGCTGTTAAGAGTGTGCAAATACTCCTTCTTCATCCCCCTCCTCCTGACTAGTCTTACCTTAAGCCTATATGCCTGCCAGTCCGTTACATTACTACAGCTAACCATCTCCCTATACTTACCTTGAGCAGGCATCCACACCTCAAGATCATATTTCTTCGCAGCAGGAGCTCCTAAATCTCCACTAGCTATGTTAACTACTCTATATGGCAGCTCTAGGCCTTTAAACAGTTCTTCAGCATTCCTAATGAGCTCCTCCATCAAGTCCCAGCTCTCCTCAGGCTTAGCATATATGAATTGCTCAACTTTATGGAATTGATGCACTCTAAAGACTCCCTTTAAATCCTTGCTTCCAGCACCAGCCTCTTTCCTAAAACAGGGGCTTATTCCAACGTACTTCAGCGGAAGATCATCCTCTAGAACATCCTCTCCATAGTGTAGTGCAGCTAAAGAATGCTCTGCTGTAGCAATTAAATATAGGTCCTCGCCTTCAATTCTATATATAGCATCCTTAAACGTAGCGAAGTCTATGACCCCCATCATTACTTTCTCCTTCAACATATATGGAGGGAGGACTAATGTATATCCCTTAGCAGTAAGGAAGTCAATAGCGTATAGCAGTAAGGCTAAGTCAAGCCAGACTAAGTCATTGAATAAGTAGTAGAACCTACTTCCAGCTACTTCACTAGCCTTAAGAGTGTTTCCAAGCATCAATACTTCCTCAAGCATATCAGCATGTCCAATGGGCCTCCAATCTATTAACTCATAGTCCACCCTAAATCCATACTTCTCAGTCTGCTCATTAAACTGCTCTAAGTACCCGGTCCATACCTTAGCTCTACCCCAGAACCTAATGGGGATATTATAGGAGTCATCTGGTCCAAGGGGGACTGATTCATGAACTATGTTAGGCAGCTCTAACAGAGCTTTCTCTCTCTCAAGTTCAACGGCCTTAAGCTCTATTTCAATAGCCTCAAGTTTCTCAAGAAGCTCCTTGGCTTCCCTAAGAGCCTTCTCCCTCTCATCGCCTTGAAGCTTCTGTATACTCCTACTGATCACGTTGTGTTTATGTCTAAGCTCATCGGCTTCCTTCAGCATTCTCCTCCACTTGAGGTCTAGGTCGTGAGCTCTATCGACTATCGATGGATCCATAAACCTCTTCTTAACGTACTCCCTCAATGTATCTGGATTATTTCTAAGTAATTCAAGTATGCTCCAGCTCAAGCACAGCACCGCATTAATGAATAATGGGCGGCTAGTTATTAACGATTGCGCTCAATCTACACATGTCTAAACTAATGCTGTAGTAAATAGTGTTAAAGAAATTAAATTACCTCCAATAAGAACTTGCCGTTTTCATAGACTAGCTCTCCATCAGCGTATACTCTGCCTTTCCTCATATCTTTAATCATGTCCCAGTGTATAGCACTCTTATTTCTTCCACCAGACTCAGGGTATGCTGCTCCAAGAGCTATATGCATCGTTCCACCAATCTTTTCATCAAACAAGATCTCTTTTGTAAACCTATCTATGGAGTAGTTTAAGCCAAAGGCTATTTCACCCAGCCTCACTGCCCCCTCATCTACGCTGAGCATTTTCCTTAGAAATTCCTCTCCACGCATAGCTCTAGCCTCTATGACTACTCCTTTGCTGAACACAAGCCTTACTCCATCTACTTCAACCCCCCTCCATATAGCTGGGTAGTCGAACTCTACAAAGCCTTCAGCACTGTCTTCAATTGGTGCAGTAAATACTTCTCCTCCAGGCATGTTGTGTCTCCCGTCATCGTTTACCCAAGTCCTTCCATGCACTCCTAAAGCTAAGCTTATTCCAGGGCCTTCATAGCGTAGTTCACTTACTTTACTAAGGAAGTTCACTATCCTCTGTTGTTCTCTAGCTTTCTCAACCCAGGCTGATACAGGGTCTTCTCTATCAATTAGTGTTGCTCTATAGACAAATTCCTCGTATTCAATAATGCTCATCCCCGCTTCTTGCGCCAGAGCCCTAGTTGGGTATGGTGCTACAACCCACTTTAACTCTCCTCTAGCGCTCCTCTCCATGAAGATCTCCATTAATGGCGCTCTAGAAGCACTTCTACGCTTAATTCTCTCAGGATCTATGCCTACTAAGTGCTTTGTATGAGTTGAGCTAAGTATACTTATTCTAGCAGTTATTCTAGAGGCTATCTCCCTCTCAATGCTACTCACGTAGCTAAGTAATTCATCTCTAGCAAATCTATAGAAGATCTCTTCGAAAACCTCGTCATATACATTGACTACTACTGGGTAGCCTCCGTGTTCAACAACCTCCTTAAAGACCTCCTTTATCAAAGGCATTGCCTCATAACTGCCGTATATAGCTACTTCATCAATAGGCTTTACAGCAACTGAATACTCAACTAAAAGCTTAGCTAACTTAGACTCCATGGAGTTAGACATAAAGTCACCTACTCCACAACTGATGTTTTCAATTCACTACCTTAGCTTTTAACTTTACCTATATGTAGAGGAACTAAGGCAACTCGTTCAAAGAGTTTAAAGCGTTGGCTCAAGGGCTTTGATACGTTCATTACACAACATTTAATTCACTATTCATAGATATCATTGCCGGGCGATCCTACATCCAAGTAAGTGCATAGAGAAGCTATAAAAGTTAATCCCCTGGTTGAAGATCTTTCTACAACTGAGGGCTTTAGAGAGATGGAGACGCTGTTTCAGAGCCTGTAGCCTTAGTTAAACAAAAGTAGTTTAAGGAACTCATGGATGGGGAAGGAGCTTAAAGTAGTTAATTTATGCAGTGGCACAAGCATTGGGGGCATCACTCTAGCTAAAGTCCTAGTGGATTTAGGCATTAGAGTTAGCTTAACTCTAGTTGATCTTCGTTGAGACACTCTCAATAAAGCCATGGAGTTTTGCTCAAGAGAGCCCGGCTTTAAGCCCAGAGTCCTAGTACACAATGTCCTAGGGGAAGTGGAGTTGGGAGCTAAGTTCGATGTCTTACTTGGGGTCTTATAACACCACACTTCAGCCCGTGGAATTGGATTAAAGTATTGGCTAATACGTCACGGCTTTTAGCAAGTGATGGACTGTTCTTATATGATGAAGCGAGTCTAGTGTATGAAACTCATTACCTAGTGTATAGTATGAATATGTATTCTGAAATTAATTGAGAGAATTAAGAAATAGAGTAGTCTCAACGATACGTAATGACAAGGACTTTAGATCAAGCTACGTAACGCGCTTAATCCTCAACCTCATGACTAAAGAAGTAGGGGGAATGAAGATATGTTTCTGGGACTCAGCTTCTTCAGCAACACTTACATGGATCTTCCTCAATGACGTATAGACTACATCCCTATTAGAAGGCCTTCTTCCGGTGTTGTAGTAGCTGAAAATCCAAGGCGCATGCTCGTTCATGGATGGTTGAATTAGCAGCAAGCGATCTGGGGTAAGGCTAAACTAATAAACCCATTCCTGAAACTATGTTAGAGCAGTGTAGCAAGCCGCCGTAGCTCAGCCCGGTGGAGCGCCGGCCTCGTAACGGCATACCAACTAGATCCGTGGTCGCAAGTAAGCCGGTGGACGCGGGTTCAAATCCCGCCGGCGGCTCCCCTACTACTATGTTAATTCGATGTATATTGTTGAAGCATAGTCAGGCTTCTCTAATCTAAACGAGGCTATGTGTTTAATCCCCGATAGATCTACTTCGCTTCTGCCTACAGCAATGTCGTAACTTAGCTCCTCTAGCTTCATAGGTGGAGTGCCTATATCGTAAACATTTACTTCAAGCTTATTGCTCTTAGTAGCTTTAACCAATAACCTTGGCTCACTATACCCAAGTAATGGTATTCCTCCAAAACATTTGTCACCTATTTCTGCGCCATTAATCCTAAAGATCAGTGGAGGACTGTGTTGGCTGAGCAACGATGATTCACTAATGCCCATAATCCCCCTATATCCAATGTCTATGAGAGTCGCATCCGCGCTCCCCAGGTTTGGCGCAGTGGAGTATCCAAGCAGTATCTCACTGCCTTTTTTAGCAATGCTAGTCACTCTAGCTCCAAGAGCCATCAATATTCTTGCTTGAGGCGGAGTAATGTACACTAGCACCGTTGGCCCTACCACTGTGTTAGAGTGCGTAAAGCCCTCTCCCCCAAATCCCCCTGAGTGCAGAGAGCCGTGAGTATAGGAATTGAATACAGCTAGAATACCTCCACCTATAGGGAGTGCATTACTGCGGGATGGAGCGTAGGGGCTTAAGCCATAGTCAAAAAGTCTTACAAAGCGTGGCTCATCAATCCACGGCTCTACGGGATTTCCAACAATGACTCCTCCCCTAAAGAAGTGATAGTACTTTGCAAAAGCTGACGTAGAATACCCTGAAGTCATGCTGCTAACTCCATAGCCATCCACGCTGATTTTCTCCCAAGACTCCACTACATAGTTAAACCACTTGCCGCTAGAGAGATCTAGGCATTGAATGCCGCTAATCCCCTGCCTCCAGTCTAGTTGTATGTCGAAGCATGCATAATCTAAGAACAGTGAGCCCTTTAAGCCAGGCATACTGCTCAACTGCTTAAAAACCGCTCCATCCCTTGAAAGCTCATATATTCCGAGGTTTACATGGCCATCAGCTCTAGCTAGAAGAAGCCTATCGTTCACCGGATCATATATCACTTGTGAAACTTCCCCCACCCACTCACGCTCATGGTTAATCGAGTCCTTCCAAAGGAGCTTCACTGATCTATTATCTATGTCATAAGCATGCACGTGACTATACTTATTTCTAAAGTCTATTTCAATACCTCCACTACTCCTAGCTTTATATACAGCTGGGTTGTGAACCCATCCTCCAAAATAGATGTAGTTATCTACAGCGTCTACGGCATTATATGTATCGCCTCCTGAAGCAGGTCCTGGGCCAAGGAGTTGGAATTTATATTTAACTACTTCATTATCGCTGTAGTGGAAGAATGCCTCTGCCTCCATTGAAAGTACGTAGTAGAGCGTTCCCCTATGGTAGTATAGCCCAAATACTCCTCCACTACCCCACTCTGGGCCATATCTTGGGGGATATAGTTGGTGCAAACCCTCCACCAATATTTACTGGGAGAAGTTAGTCAAACACATCCTCTATTGCATCCACCACTCTGCTTACGCTGACTCCGCATCCAAAGTCTCTGAGCGCTTTAGCTAGCGCTGTATAAGCTATTAATAAGTGAGTTCTAGATGCTTGAACTCCCATGTGGCCTACTCTAATTACTCTTCCCTGAAGCCTACCCCAGCTGCCGGCTAGCATTACTCCATACTTTCTCCATAAGTAATCCCTTAGCTCTCTATCACTAATACCGCTTGGAGTTAGGAATGCTGTAACTGTTGGAGAAGAGTTATCTATTGAAGCTGGGAATGGAGTTAATCCCAGTGCTTCAAGAGCTCCCCAAGAAGCTCTTCTAGCCATTAAGTGCCTCCTATAAACACTGTCTAATCCTTCATTGAACAGCGTTTTTAAAGCTTCTTCAAGTGCATACACCAGTACATCGCTCATGGTGTAGGGGAATACCCCATGAGTATCGAGGGATTCCCTCCACATCCTTAAGTTTAAGTATAGGCCACTGTAATTAATTCTATTAATCGCCTCCCATGCAGCTTCACTAATAGCCACTATAGTTAGCCCAGCTGGAGCATTTAAGACTTTCTGAGATCCTCCGATTAATACATCTACTTCATTTTTACTGAATTCCACTGGTACTCCGCCAATACTTGATACAGCATCGACTATAAGCAGAGCTCCATGTTCCTTAACTACCTTTGCTACACTCGATAAGTCATTTAATATAGCTGAGGGAGTATCGCAGTGAACTAGAGTTACGATACTTACATCCTTATTGCGCTCTAGCTCTCTATCAATAGCGCTTACCTCAATACTCCTCCTCCACTCATCATCGCTAGCTCCAACTAATATTGGTATGCCATGATAAGCTTTTACAATGTCTGCAAACCCTTCTCCAAAAACTCCATTAGCGATGACTAGAACCCTGTATCCAGGCTTGACTAAGTTAGCTATTGCTGCTTCAAGCCCTAGTATAGCTTCACCAACCATAACATAGATTGAGGCGCCGCGGGCTCCCAGAAGATCTCTTAACATGCTCCTAACCTTATTATACTCCTCAAGAAACTCTGGATCTAGATCAGGGTTAGTGGTCTCTCTCGTTAACGCCATTCTAACACAGTGAGGGATCTCTGTAGGACCAGGTGTAAGTATAAAACGATCTGTATATAGCTTCAAGCAAGCCCCAGGCATAACTTAAGCACAGCATTCTTAAATACATTTCATTACATGAAGCACGAGAGCTCTTAATCAAATTGTTTCGTTTCATTGATAGCACTGATTTTAGCCATAAAAACTTATATATACATAAAATTAATAAAGAATTCTATATATAATAATTATTCTATATAGAAGAAAATGGATACGGTGGTTAATATGGCCATAAAAACTGTGTATGCACTCGTGATAGCTGTCATAGTTACCGCAGTAGTTGTAGGTGGAGGATTATACTACTATTACACAACTGTGCTCGCTAAACCAAGGGCTAATTTACTTGAAATATATCACTGGTGGACTTCTGGTGGTGAGAAAGCTGCTATAGATGCACTAGTAGCAGTATTTCAGGCGAAGTATCCTGATGTAGGCGTTATACAAAGTCCTGTTGCAGGCGGTGCAGGCTATGTTATGAAGGCAGTAATGAAGGCTATGGTTGCAGCTGGTGAAGCTCCTGACGCATTCCAAGTCCATGCAGGTTACGAAATGAAGCCATATATAGATGCTGGCTACTTAGATCCCATTGATGACCTATGGGCACAGCAAGGCTGGGAAGAAGTATTTCCACCAGTTGTAAAAGACATGGTTAAGTGGGGAGGACGTTACTATGCTGTCCCAGTGAACATTCATAGAGCTAACGTATTGTGGTACAATAAACACATACTTGACCAATACGGCATAGATCCTGCGACGTTGGAGACTTGGGATGGATTCTTCGCAGCTTGTGAAAAACTCAGGGCTGCCGGCATAAGACATCCAATAGCCATGGGGGGCATAGGTAAGTGGGAGATAGCTCATGCCCTTGAACAAATATTCGTCAGTCAGGGCATAGAGTTCTACCAGGACTTAATAAATGGAAAGCTAACGGATCCCAATGACTCAAGGCTTGTGAAAGCTCTTCAGATATTTAATAGGTATTTAGATTACGTAAACCCAGACTATGCCACTCTAACATGGGATCAAGCAGTAGCAAGAGTCATTAGAGGTGAAGCAGCTTTTACAATCATGGGCGACTGGGCTAATGGAGAGTTTCTAGTAGCTGGAAAAGTATTTGGCGTAGATTATGGTGCAATACCAGTGCCGGGAACTAAGGGTATATACGTCCTTGTAGTTGACTGCTTTGAGCGTCCTAAAGGAGCTAGGCACCCAGAGAACTCCATTAAGTGGCTAATAGTAGTTGGATCTAGAGAGGGGCAGGATGCATTTAATCCAATAAAGGGCTCAATACCAGCTAGATTAGATGCAGACATAACGAAGTACGGTCCATATCAACGGCAGGCTATAAATGACTTTAGAAACGCTAAATATATGGCTCCAAGCATAGTTCATGGAAGTGGGGCACCAGAAAAGTTTGCAAGCGCTTTTAATGACATATCTTCAGCCTTTGCATCAAATAGAGATGTATCAGCTGCGTGCAGAGGCATTATCGATGCGATCAATGCTGCTAAAGATGAGTACGTTAAGGAGTGGAGGCTTTATTAAATGAAATAATTTTTTTACCCATAATTCATAAAGTCCCTCCTGGGAGAAATATGAGTTCATATGGTTCAATTCCTTTAACGATCATCCTTATGGTTTCATTAGTTACAGCATTCTTCTTCATATACGGCTTGATAGGTTGGAATGTGCTTTTATCCTTTACAAAATCCATGGGCTTGATCACAAGCTATGAGCTAGCTGGCTCAATACAGTATATGAAGGCGGGATCAGATCCTGTATTCCAGATCTCGCTTAAAAACAATCTAATGCTAATAATGCTTTTCATTCCTGGAAGCATAGGACTTGGGCTGCTGTTAGCAGTATTGCTTGACATAGCTGGCAGTAAAGGGGAAACTCTATATAGAACCATTTACCTTCTTCCATTCTCATTATCATTCGTTATAACGGCATCTATGTGGGCATGGATGTATAATTACTCATATGGCGTAGTAAATACTTTGCTAACAGCCTTGTTAGGCAGAGCTTTTCAAATAAACTGGCTTGGAGATCCTAACATTGCTCTCTATAGCGTAATCTTAGCACTCATCTGGCAGTTCTCAGGATATACAGCTCTAGTGTTTCTTGCAGGGATAAAGTCTATACCGGAGTCACAGATAAATGCAGCGAGAATTGATGGAGCCTCTGCATTTCAACTATACACTAAGATAGTTATTCCACAGCTAAAGCCATGGATTCTCTCCGCGTTTGTAGTACTAATGGTGTTTGCATTGAAAGCTTTCGACTTCATTTACGTATTAACGAATGGAGGGCCCGGAGTCTCTACATACGTGCTCGCGCTACTCATGTTTAGGAGGGCGTTCTTTGAAACAGACTTCCCATATGGAGCAGCTTTAGCTACAATACTCTTTACAATGGTTATTAGTGTAGTAGTGCCTTACCTATTGTTATCCTCTAGGGGGAGGGAGAAGTAATGCTGAATAAAACGAGCCTTATGACATATGCAGTTTTAACCATCCTCGCGTTCGTATATCTTTTACCGTTTTGGAGTGTGCTTACAACTGCTCTTAAGAGCGATATGGAGGTGAGAATGACTATACCCATAGTCCCGCCATCCAATCCCACGATGATGCCTCTACTTAAGGCTTTTGAATTAATGAAGCAGGGCTTAGTGAATAGCTTGCTCTTCACAAGCTTCGCCACTCTATTCTCAAGCTTAATAGGTTCTGTCAACGGCTTCATACTTTCAAAGGTGAAGTTTAAGTACTCTAATGTAGTGTTTCTTGCACTAAGTGTTGGAATATTCATCCCCTATCATGCAGTAATAATTCCATTGATAACTGTCACTAGTAAAGCCGGCGTTTATAACTCCATTCTTGGAATGACCATCGTTCACACAACGTATGGCATACCTATATGCACTCTGTTCTTCAAGAACTTCTTCGACGAACTCCCCGAGAGTATATTGAATGCAGCTAGAATAGATGGAGCAAGCGACTTCACTATATATAGGAGGATTGCACTCCCGCTCTCATGGCCTGCATTCATAATTACTGGAGTATTTCAATTCACAAGCATATGGAACGACTTCTTGTTCGGCGTAGTATTAACTAAAGGCAGCAATCAGCCTGCCAGCGTTGTACTAGCCAACCTCCTTGGAACAACAGCTGCTGAATGGAATGTACAGATGGCCGGTACATTCATTTACGCCCTACCAGTAGTAGCAGTATACCTCCTCCTCGGTAAATACTTAATTAGAGGATACCTCACTGGGGCTATCAAAGGGTGATGCAGTGTGGTGAACGTATGCATTAAGGACCTATGCAAGAAGTTTGGAAAAACAGAAGCCGTAAAGGACTTTAATTTAGAGATAAAAAGTGGAGAGTTCTTTGTCTTACTGGGTCCAAGTGGAAGCGGGAAATCAACTGTATTAAATTGCATAGCTGGAGTCATTAAGCCAACTAAGGGAGAGATATGGATTGGCGATAAACTTGTTGTCTCAGCAGAAAAAGGAGTATTCATACCTCCACAGGAGAGGAACTTAGGCATGGTATTTCAGGACTTCGCTCTTTACCCTCATATGAGTGTGTTTGACAACATAACCTTTCCACTAAAGGTTAGAAAATTCCCTGAGAATGAAGTGAGAATGAGGGCTGAGCAAATAGCTGAAATTCTCGGCATAAAGCACTTATTGAATAGAAAGCCTGGGCAGCTAAGTGGTGGTGAAAAACAGAGGGTTGGTCTTGCAAGAGCTTTAATTAGGAATCCCCCGCTGCTTCTAATGGATGAACCATTGTCAAACCTGGATGCTAAGCTAAGAGTCATGATGAGAGTTGAGCTAAAGAGAATACAACGTGAGTTTAAGACTACAGTCGTTTACGTAACACACGACCAAGTTGAGGCACTTAGCATGGGTGATAGAATAGGAATTATGTCTGCTGGAACACTACAGCAAGTAGGTGAACCAATAGAGATCTATGAGAAGCCCATTAATACTTTTGTAGCAGGCTTCATAGGCAGCCCACCGATGAACATGTTTAATTGTACTCTAACCGATTTAGAGCGTGGAGTGCTTAAATGCGATTTTGGAGAATACATATTACCCAAATCAGTGGCTGAAGTAATTTTTATGAAAGCTGTTAAAGAACTCATATTAGGAGTGAGGCCAGAACACGTGAAAATAGTGAGTAAGCATATGCCTGGAGCTCTGGAGGCAAAGTTTATTTATGTAGAAAAGCTCGGTAGAGAACTAATAGCTCACCTAAAGATCGGGGAATCAAAAATTACATCAATAATATCGCCAGAAGTCCATAGCAGTCTTAAAGAAACTGTATGGATACTCTTTGATGAAAATAAAATCCATGTATTCGATAAAAGCAGTGGACAGACAATAGTCTGACCTTTAGTTCAGGCCTTCATTTTATTTGGATCTTTATCACTTCTTTTGTACAAAACCAGTCTTAAGAAGATATGAATGAGTTATTGGCATGTAGTATTTTATGGATCCTTGGATCTCCCACGAGGATCTCCAGTTATTCCTTTCATTGCATTCATAAGTCCCCTAAGGCTTGAAGCCATTGATATTACTTCCTCTGGGTTCATCTAATTTAGACTTACGTTCTCGGGCCTATTTAGAGTCCGCATAGAGATGGCGTTATTGCATCAATTGCTTGAGGTACTGCAACCCTGATCCTGCTAAAGCCAGTAGCTCTATTAACTTAAGTACTTCACTGGGAGTGTTTAAGTAATAGTCTACAGTATAGGCATCAATTCTGCTGGCTCCTGGAGTAGTCTCAGCTATATCAGCTACCTCACTTTCCCTAAACTCTATACGTAATCTATATTTATCGTAGTTGAATTTAAGAGGTTTAGCAACTCCTTCTTCAACTAGTCTTACGGCTTCACCAACCTTAGTTTTAATTTCATCAATTACTTCCTCTATGGATTTGTATATAGCTGCATATCTACTCATCCCTTGTTTAAGCTCAATGAATATAGTCCAAGGAGAATACTTCTCCACTTCACTCCTTAGACAACAGTCTCCTGCAACCATAACTACCGGTACGTCATGTTCTCCAACTACGAGTGAATTCAGTAAGAACTCACTTACAGGAACTCCATTTAGCCAAACTCTATAGAAAGTTCTTCCACTATACGTATGATCAAGGATCCCTCTAATTGTCCCAGCTCCACAGTGGTAGCCAACGAAGAACGCTGCCTTATACTCACTGCATATACCAGCTACCATTGATATAGGCCTTGGATATCCTTGTATAAGCCTAACTCCACGTGGAAACGCTAAGTAATTTAAGTTAGTCATATAGCCATGGCTGTCAGCTACAGCAACCTCCTTGAAGCCCCTGTTTAAAAGCTCTCTGGCAATAGCTACACTCAATTTAGTCATAATTCTTGAGGCAATGCTGTATTGAGGATTCTTTGGAGAAAGCATAGTCAGTGACGCTACACCAGGTAAACCCTCTAAGTCAACACTTACATAAGCCTTCAATAAATCACCAAACTAACTAAAGTCAACCTCTCTATATAAATTATGAGGTAGTGAGGTAACGTTGTTTGCTTAAAAATACAGCTTCAGTATAAGCCATACAGTGATCTTCTGGAAAAGATTTTAGAGAAGGGAGGAGTCACTGGGAAAAAAGTTACTTTTCCCACGCCTCTAGGGCTTTTAATGCCATATCCTTCATTACTTGATATGGATCTTTTGCTTTCACTATTGCTGATGCAACTAGCACTCCCTGTGTTCCAAGCTTTATTGCAATATAGACATCTTCGCCAGCACTTATCCCTGCACCAGTTAGTATAGTTAATTCCTTAGATATCTTTCTGACTAAGTCAACTGTAGACGTTATTACTTCAGGCTTTGCTTTAGAAACAGGTATTCCTGTACCTATTAACTCAGGAGGCTCTACAGCAACTATATCTGGGTTAAGAGCAGCAGCTGCTGCAGTAGTCTCAGGCTCATCGGCGCACACAAGAGTCTTTAATCCAAGCTTCTTAGCTCTTTTAATAAGCCAACCTATATCAGCTAGCTTCAACCTATGCTCACTATGGTTTAGAATTACTCCAACTGCGCCAGCATCCCTAATTCCTTCAAGAGGTATAAAGCCCGTCTGAGCTCCTGGCTCAATGGGATCAGCGTGTTGAGCATAGACTTCGACCTCGCTTCCCTCCAAGTACTTAGCAATACCCCTGATCTCAGTATATGGAGGAGCTAAGATTATTTTAACATTTGTTTCCTCCCACACTCGTTTAGCTGATTCAGCTAGTTTAAGTGCCTTTTCACCAAAGCTATGTGGATAGTATGCCTTAAAGTTTACAGCAACTATAGGCTTCATAAATCATACCTCCAGGATATGGATACGTGAATTTAAAATAAAAATTTTTTTACAAAAGCCTTTAGAGACTCATGCCTCACGCTTATGGACTCCGACTGGTGGAGGAGATATCTTTACAAACCTATCCTCAAGCTTCTTCAGTACTTGCGGTAACGTAGTGTACTCCATTTCCTCTGGCCCAAGCCTATGAGGCATGAAGGGTCCATGCCTCCTCATGTATTCAGCAATTGTTTGAGCAATCCTCCTAGTTTCATCAAACGCAACGTCGTCAAATAAATCAGCTGGTCCAATAAGCTTTCCTTCCTTGACCTGCCATCCAAGAGCAATTATTCTTGGAGGGCCATCAAATCTCGTTACTTTAGCATACCTTTGTGGAACAGGCATTAGTGGCCCAAAGTGGCTTCCCCTCATCCATCCAGCAACTAGGTGTGGGAAAGCGAATGCTTCTAAAACTTCTCCAACAGCTGGCAATCCATGTTGAGTCCTTACAATAGCTACAGGATCGTCCTTACCAACGTATCTACCAGCAATGAGGTTTAGCCTCTCAGTACTCACTACAGCAGTTATGAGGCCGTCGGCTTTCCTAAAGACTCTCCTAATTATATATCGACCCTGAGTCCCTATGAGGGCAAGTATGTCGTACATTTCATCGGGAGCGCTTAGTTTAACAGACTTTCCTTCATAGACATCGAATACTTCAAAGATAAATCCCTCATGCATCTTAGGATCAATTACTAAGCCAGCTGTATTAAATGGATCGGCAAACACTCTAAATAACGGTAAGTTAAATGCTCCAGGCTCAGTTTTATCAGCGTGAAAAGTTATTATTGGTTCACTAGGCCTCTCTTCAAACTCTACTTCAGCTACACCTGGCCCCATCCCCCTGAGGTTCCCTGAAAATGCTTCTGAAAGCAAGTCCTGGCCAGCTGCGTAAAGGCCTAGTTCTTTAGATACTTTAGTAGCTTCCTTAAAAGCCTCCCACGCAAGTCCATGTATCTCAGAGCTATCAACGCCCTTAGTATGAGTCATTAGTAACTGTATGTCGTCACCTACATGTGTAACGTAGAAATCTATTATCACGCCCCTTCTTTTAGCTTCAGCTAATACCTTTGTACATACAGCCAATTGATCTGGGTGAGGCATGTGGTGTCCAGCAATAGATCCTACATCAGCCTTTATTACTGATAGAGTAGTTCTTTGACCCACTTAATACACCTCTCTTCCTTAGCTTACAAGAATCCCCCACTCATTAATATACATTGCGTCTTCATGTTCTACAAGCTACTCCTCATTAAGCTCAGCGGCTTCTGGAACAAAGTATTCTCCACGAGCTTTCTGAAGTCTATCTAAGTATGAGCCAGGCTTATTGACTCTAGGCCTTCCAGTAACAGGATCTCTTCTCACTGTTACCTCTAGTTCACTAAGCAATTTATTTAAACCACTAGAAATTGACACTGGTTTAGATGCACGGCCTCTCACCCCTGGCTCGCCGTAGAAGACCATGACTCTATCGGCTGCGAACGCTTGAAGCATTAGGTCGTGTTCTACGACGAATGCCACAGCACCTCTATCCTCAACTACTCTCCTGATCACTTTAGAGACATTTATCCTCTCTTCAACGTCTAAGTAAGCTGAAGGCTCATCGAGTAGATATAGCTTAGCTTCTTTAGCTAGCGATACAGCTATAGCTAGTTTCTGTAGCTCTCCTCCACTGAGCTCATCAACTCTCCTATCAAAAAGCTTCCTTAACCCAAGCTTTAACACAAGTTCTACATAGAGCCACGATGATGGCTCAACAGCGCTTGAATTAGCCTTCTTAATGTTATCCACTACAGTTTCTTCACTGAATATCTTTGGGGAAAGCTCTTGAGGCTTAATGCTAATGGATTCAACTGATATTATTACTCCACCTTCACTGGGCTCAACTTCTCCTCCAAGCATTTTAATGAAAGTTGTCTTGCCTATTCCATTGGGGCCGATTATTCCTACTACTTCACCAGGCATAGCTTCTCCTTCATCAACTACTAAACTAAAGCTTGATCCATATTGCTTAACTACCCTTGACCACTTGACTGCTGGATAAACTAGGTCTTTTCTCACCTGCTGATCCACGCCTATCGGCAGTTTAAATACTATGGCCTCCTCCCTAATCCTCATGTTCTCTGATGGAAGGTATCCCTGCAGATAGTGGTTTATCCCTGCTCTAACTCCATATGGATTAGAGACTACTCCATATACCCCTGGCTCACCGAATATTACAATAACGCTATCTGAGATATAGTCAAGAACTGTTAAGTCATGCTCAACTACTACTACGTAGCTTCTATTGAGATCTATGAACTCCCTTATGGCTCTAGAGACCCTTAGTCTTTCCCTTATATCTAAGTAACTACATGGTTCGTCAAAGAAGTATGCATCAGCATCCTTCATTACGACTGCAGAGATCAGTACTTTCTGCAACTCTCCTCCACTGAGTTCATCAATTCTCCTATCAACAATATTACTTAGACTCATAGCATTTATTAAATCCCTTAAAATACCTCTTTCATCTGCCTTAGAAAGTAATTCCTTAACTCTTCCCTTGAGAAGCCTTCTAGCAGCCTCAATGTATTGAGGTTTGACGACAGCTCTAATTCTCCCCTCACTTAAGTCCTTTAAGTAGTTCTGTAGCTCTGTGCCACGGAATGCCCTCACTATTTCATTCCAGTCAGGGGGTTCGCGGTATCTCCCAAGATTGGGCTTCAATTGCCCACTCAAGATCTTTATTGATGTAGTCTTGCCGCTGCCGTTTCTACCGATAATTCCTAAAACCTTCCCCCTTCTAATGATTGGTAGATTGTATAGCTTAAACATGTTCTCTCCATAGCGATGCACAGAGCTTTTTTCAAGTTCTTCAGGTAAGTTGACGATGGATATCGCTGAGTAAGGACACTTCCTTATGCATATTCCGCAACCTATGCATACTTCCTCGTGAATTATGGCAAACTTGCTGTCTTCAGATAGCTCAATTGCTTTAACGGGCCTCTTACGCTTATTCACTGGGCAAAACCTTATGCACTCTAAGCTGCACTTACTGGGCTTACAGTAGTCTCTATCAATTACTGCTACTCTAGCCAACTCACTGCACCTACTGCGCCTTCTTTATTAGCGGTAGTTAGGTTACTGCAAACACTTATTAAATTCGTAGAGGAGTAGAGAGAAGCAGATGATGAATGGCGACAGCGCGGAGTACATGAAGAGCCAGAACCACCTGATGCTTAAGTCTCATTAGTTAAGTTAAGCTATGTAGTCTTCGAATGGAAATCTTACCCCAAATCTATTCCTAGCTCTATCAACGATTCTCTCCAATGTTTTTCCAACCCGGCTTCTTAAAGCTTCTTCATCTATGTTTACATGTCTTCCACCATCTACAACTACTTCACCATTCAATATTACAGTTTCTACATCGCTGGCATTAGCGCTGTAAACTAGAGCTCCAAGAGGATCGTTTACTGGATATACATGGGGCTCATCAAGCTTTACAATAACTACATCAGCTTTCTTACCTGGCTCTAAGGAGCCAATTAAATCCTCTAAGCCAAGGGCTCTAGCTCCATTTATTGTAGCCATTTCAAGCGCATCCCAAGCAGTCACAATAGTTGGATCTCTTCTAAAACCTCTTTGAGTAAGGACAGTGAACCTCATTGCTTCAATAATATCGTTGTTGTTATTGCTAGCAGCGCCATCAGTTCCTAAAGCTACATTAACTCCACGCTTTAAGTACTCTCCTACAGGAGCTATTCCTGAGCCTATTATCAAGTTGCTCTCAGGGTTATGTATTACATGTGCTCTAGAGCTAGCAACCATATCTATTTCCACTGGAGTTACGTTAACAGCATGAACAGCGTGATACCTTGATGAAAGTATCTTTAATTCATATAGGAGTTCAACATCTGTTTTACCATGGAGTTTCTTAGCAAACTCCAGATCTTTAGTTGACTCAGCTGTATGGGTATGATACAGGAGGCCATATCTATCGCTTAACTCCTTTGCTTTAAGCAATAGATCCCTGCTAGCATTGTATGGATGCATGGGGGCGATAGCTATCCAAAGCGCGTTATTGAATCCATGGTATTTCTTTACTAAGCTCTCAACGTGGCTTAAAGCTTGATCAGGTTCCTCCCTCAACTCATCTAATAAGACATTTAATTCATATATTCCTCTAGCAAGAAAAGCTCTTATTCTTAACTCAATTAACGCCTTTACAACTGCTTCATAGCCTCTTGGCCCATAGTGATTTTCCACAATCGTTGTAATACCGCTCTTTAAGTTCTCTACTAAACCCCATTTAGCAGCTACATAGAAGTCTTCGTCATTATAGCTAGCTAGAGCTGGGTGAATGCTTCTCCTCAGCCACTCAACAAGATCCATGTCTACACCTAAGTTCTTTAAAATACTCTGGAATAAGTGGCAGTGTGAGTTAACAAAACCCGGCACTATGACGTGATGGGGGGCTTTGATAACTACATCAGAGCTATACTTAGATCTAGCTTCATCCCTTTTTCCTACAAACACTATTTCATCTTCTTCAATTACTAAAGCACCATCCCTTATTATCCTCCCACGGGGCTTAACAGGGATCAAGTATCCTCCTTCAATTATCATTAATATACCCCAGGCTGCTTTAAGCACTACTAACTATATATTCATTAGGAAGAGTTTATTTCCTCACTACTTCATCCTAAGCTTTATTGGCACATTGTATTTTGCCTCAAGGATCCTTATTCTACGCAGCTTCTTAGTTACAGATCTTGACACATCCTTAGGTAAGACGACTATTACAGTTGAATCTTCAACGTATACTTCTGCTTCAGGAAGGATCTTTTGAACGTACTTAACAACTCTATCTACAATTGATGAAGCATGTAGAGGGATCTTCTTAACTGGAATAACAATTGTTTGTTCCCCAAATGTATACATTTCATACTCAAGTTCGCCAGTAATGAAGTCCCTTACTTCAACTACTGGCCTAGCTAGCTCAGCTTCCTTAAGGCCTGTTGGCAGTTTAACAGTGATCTTCACTTCATACACTTTTTCCACAAACCCCTTGTCAATGAATATTACTGTATCTACGAGGCTCGGTATCATGCCTAGCTCTACTCGCCCGACAAATCTCTGTATTGCATCTATAGGTGAAGTAGCGTGTACAACTCCTATCATGCCTATGCCGGCTAGCCTAAGATCTGCATATAGCTTAAAGTCCTCATCACTCCTCATTTCATCAAACACTGTGTAGTCAGGTCTACTGAGTAGGAGTATGTCGTGTAACTCACCCATATCAGCATAGTTCTTGCTGTACTGAGTAATTATTGGAGGCAGTATCATGTCCCTAGGGGATTCAACTGTCTTCACTATCTTCCCCCTATTAACATAGAACTCTGCTAGTGCTTGAGCAAAAGTTGTTTTCCCCATACCAGGTGCTCCAGCTATTAGTATTCCCTCAGCTCTCTCCTCAAGTCTCTTGACTAACTTAATCGGCAGATTGTAGTCCTCAAGCTTAAGCTTTCTTAAAGGCCTAACGGCCGTCACTTCCCATCCATCGCTTAGCGGAGGCCTAGTGATCACTATTCTATATGATCCTAGTTGCACTATAGTTGATCCACGTCTATCTATCTCTATGAATGCGTCACTTCTCCCTTTAGCTTCTTCAACGATTTCCTTAGCTATTGCCTCAACCTCCTCCCTAGTCATAGGATCCCTTTCAATAATTGAGAAAATCCATTCCCCAGGCCTACCTTTCTTTGCAACTGGCTTCACTCCCTCCTTTAAGTGAATGCTCATAGTTTCTTCATCGAAGAACTCCTCTAACTTTAGCTTACTGCGTTTAGATGTCTCAATAAATATGACTTTCATCCCTATAGCTGAAGCAACTGTTGCTTGAACTCTATCACCTGTAATCAACGTTGCATCTATGCTGAAAGCATAATCCCTTATTAAAGCATCTATTGCACCATAATCAGCGTGCCCTATGTCTACTGACTTAGGCCTCTCTCCCCCAACTTCAAACTCTATGTAGCCCTCTTCACTAAGCTTCTTAAGTCTCTTTACTTCCTCTAGTCCAGAGTAGCCAATGGCCTTCCCAAGGTTAGCTTGATGCTCAAGTTCAGTTAAAACAGCTCTATGAATGATTACCTTGCCTCTAATACCTCTCTCTACTATAAGCCTAGAGATAGCTCCCTCTACAACAGCACTAGTGTCTGGTACGTAGATTTCTTCACCAGCTAACACTAAGACCACTATCCTCTTTATAGCACTAACTTCTATTAACGTAGCAAAGTCTTTTTAAACACTACTAAATAATTAACAGCATCTAAAGCCTGTCTTAATGTAGAATGTCTTAATTCAAACAACCTAGATCACTATAATGTAGTATGCTATAGATAGATATATGCCTATACCCACTATGTCAGCTATAGTAGTTATTAATGGACCTGAAAGAACCGCTGGATCTATTCTAAGTCTTGTAGCAATTATTGGTAGAAGTGAACCAACAATGTTGATTAATGAGATAACTATGAAAAGCGATGAGGAAACAGCTACTGCAACTTCCACCTCAAACCAAGTGATCAATAGGGAGAATGCAAAGCCCACTGCAGCCATCGGAATTCCCATTATAATAGATGTGAGGACTTCTCTACGAATAACTCTAATTAAATCAGCTGTAGTTACTTCTCCAGTAGCTAGAGCTCTAGTCAAAACTGTTGATGATTGTGTACCAACGTTTCCCGCAGTATCAAGTATTAACGGTATAAATGCTGCAATAATTGCAGCTCTCTCTATCAAGCTCTCATAGCTACTTATAATGTTTGCAGTAATGCTTTGAATGACATATATGAGTAAAAGCCACTTAAGCCTACTGAAAGCAAGATCATTTACCCTTGATGAAATGTACATAAATCTGCGGCCAGCCTTAAGACCCCCAAGCTTAAGTATGTCCTCTGAGTACTCAGCTTGAATTACATCTACAATGTCTTGAATTGTTATAACTCCAAGGAGCCCCCCATCATGATCTATTACTGGAACAATGTCGAGATCCCTCTCAATCATGATCTTCGCTACTTCCTCTTGATCTGTAAATGGATGAACGGCGACGAAATCTCTCCTCATAATGCTTGATACACTAGCTGTAGGTTTTTCCCTAAATATGTCGCTTAGCTTAACGTAGCCCTTCAATAGCCCGCTTTGATCAACTATAAATACTACGTCCTCAATATCGTAGCGCTTAGACTTAAGGTCATTCATTACTTCAACTAAGCTCTTCCTCTCATTAGCTATTGGTATATTAACTGTCATTATTCCTCCAGCTGAATCAGGGGGATATTTAAACAGCGGCTTAGCTTTATCAATTACTTCCTCAGGCAGTGCTTTAACAACAGTTTTTCTAACATGTCCAGGCATTAACTGTATGAAGTCAACTAATTCATCTATAGAGAGATGTAAGCATGTCTTTACTAGTGTTTGTGAGGGAACTGTTGAAGCAATCTCCTCAATTATCTCTCTTGAAGCATCTCTTACTACACTAGCTAAGTGCTCTGGTGGAAGCAAGTTGTAGATCCTTGCTCTATCCTCACTAGGCAGCCTGTGTAATATGTAGATCAAGTCAGTTGAACTTGCTACACCGATCAACGTATTTGCAAAGGCTGCGTGAGCATCTAGAGCTTCAACGTAAACCTCCCTGACTCCTCCATTAGAGCCTGAGCTTACTCTAGTTAACCCAGTCATGGAGCCAACGTGCTCCTCAATACAGCTTGAGTCAGTGGGGCACTCAATTAATGAGAGTATTAAGGCCTTCTCACCAACTTTATCAGCTACATTAAAATTAATGTTACAGCTGCATCCAATAACTAATTCAGCAAATTCTTTAAGTAACCCTGGTCTATCTATAGCTTCAATGAATACTGCTACAAACAAGCTATCACCAATCACTACTTCATGAGCAGTAATACCTCAAGGGTTTAAAAACATGCCTTTAGAGTTTAGAGCAGAGACTAGTTAAAAGCACTTGAATTAAGGAGCATGGGGCTTTGAGTTGTTAAAAAGCTTTAAACAAGCTGTTGAGTATTCATAAGTGCTTGCAAGCATAAGCAAATAACGTTAAGCAAAGCTTAATGAATACTGAAGTGATGAGAGTCTCAACTACGTTGATTCAAAACAAAGAGGCTGTAGCTAGTTGAGCAGGGATTTAGGAGTTTTATTGAAAAGTATTTATCCTATGCCTACTTTACCTCTTATATAGAATCCACCTAGGTGTAAATCTATGGCTAAGTATAGAGTTAGAATAAATCCTAGGGAAAACTGTATTTCAGATATGGTCTGCGTCAGCATATGCCCCGACGTATTTGAGATGAACCCAGATGATAACAAGACTCAAATAGTTGAGAAATTCAGATCTCCTCCAGAGAACATAGCTGAAGGAATTATATCAGAGGATCTTAGGGAATGCGCTGAACAAGCTGCTGCAGCATGCCCAGTGCAGATAATTTTCGTAGAACCTGCTGAATAAAGAACTCAAGGATCAATTTATTTTTTAGCTCGATGCCTAAGCCCGCTATACTTTAATTAATTTCAGCCAAGTTAAATTAAATAAGTTTAAAAAAGTTATTTACTATCTATCTCCTTCTTCACTACTTTTTCTCCATTTCTTGAACTATCTTCCATTGCTCAGCTGCAATAATGTCTAAGGCATCATCTGGGTTTATTTCCTTGGCTACAGCTTTATTGAGGTATAGTTGCTGGACTTCAAGCATTCTGCCATAGTAAGGTATGTTCCAGAAGTCCTTAGCGTATATAATAGCCTCTTTATACGCCCTAGCCCATGGCTTAGAGTTTAGGAATTCAGGGCTTTCAGCTACCGATATTCTCCCCGTAAACCCTACTCTTATGGAATAGTCTTTATATGCAACTGTGTAGAACCACTTTAGGAAGAGCTTTGCTTCATCCTTATACCTAGAGTAAGCACTTATTACTAGTGGCTGGCCGCCTAGCATTGTATATCTTACACCATTATGATGCGGTTGTACAGCTGATTCAGTCACATTCCAAACCTTTGAAGTAGCTGGATCATAGAGTGCTCCAGACATAGAGGCCCACATAGCTGTCATAGCTACCCTGCCCTCAGCATAGAGGGAGATTACTTTATCGTAATCAAATGTTGGTGCACCAGGAGGCATGTAGTTAGTTAACTCTACGAAGAACCTCAAAGACTCCTTGGCTTGAGTACTATTGATATACCCTATTGGGTTACGCGTAACGGGATCCCACAGCTCAGCTCCCCAGCTCCAAAATACGCTAAGGTAGAAGCAAGAGATAAAGTCGTAATCCCTTGATAGGACTAGTGCTAGGCCATAGAAGTCTTCATCCAAGGTCTTGCCTGCTAGAGTCTCGCCCTTCTTTCTAGTGAAGAACTCAGCTATATCCTTTAATTGAACCCAATCAATATTCATCCACTCTTCAAGAGTTGTAGGTAAGTCATATCCATACTTCTGCTTAAATGCAGCTCTCTCATCCGGGTGACTGAAGAGGTCTTTTCTAAAGTGGAGGAGTGGCGTTGCATCAGCAGTTCCAGGTATGCCTACGTAGTTATCGCTTCCCTGTGGATAGGCTGTGTAGAAGTATATTAAGTTCGGGAAAGTGTCTTCAAGAACCGCGTACCTCATCTCAGCGTCATTTAGGATGAAGTCCTTTAACGATATGATGTGCCCACCTTCCCAGAGCTCTCCTAGCCACTGACTGTCTGCAAATATTATATCTGCCTCAGGGCTCCTAGCTGCAACTACGCTAGTAACTCTCGTATAGTAAGTCCCCCATGGAGTGACATCGAGTTTAACGTATACTTTATACCCCAACTTCTCCTCAGCATATGAAGTAAAGTTCTTAGACATTTCTTCAAGGATAACTGCAGGTTCCCACTCAGGGCTCAGTATGACTAATGTAACTTCCTTAACAGGAGGTCTATACATGACGAAGTACACTGCAATAGCTGCTACTACAATTATTACTAAAACTATGGCTAAAAGAGTTGCAGTCTTCAACCTTTATACACCTCACTAATATTTTAACAAGGCAAAGTTTTTAAACATTATTGTAGAGTATTTACTTAGTCATATTCTATATTTTCTATATTCATATACTAACGCTACGGTTAATCAATAGCTATAAATGAAATAAAAATTTAAGTAACGATAATAAATGTCATAGTGGATATAGGGTGTTTAGCTATGCATAAGCTGCTCAGTAAAGGAGTTTTAAACAAAGGAAGAACGCTGAATCCTTGGCTAATGATACTACCAGCCTTCCTTATACTCCTAGTATTCAATATATTCCCCCTCCTATGGAGCCTAGGGATATCGTTTCACAGATTCTCAGTAATAATTAGGGAAATACCTAGGTACGTGGGGGGGTTAAATTACATTAATGTTATCACTAGTGCTGAAGCTTGGGATAGGATCATTAGAACAGGCATTTACTTAGCGTACTCACTATCATTTCAATTCGGACTGGGGTTGCTGCTTTCACTCCTGTTATTTGAGGATTTTAAGGGCAAGAGAATACTGATAACATTATTTACGATACCTTTAATGATAGCTCCTGTAGCCTCCTCACTGTTCTTCAGGTATTTATTTGACGAGAACCTTGGACCTGTTAACAACTTCTTAAAGCATGTAGTAGGATATGGGCCTCTATGGTTTAGTTCAGATATAAGCCCCCTTGGAATACCTTATGCTCTCTTCACTGTAATATTAGTTGAGACTTGGATATGGACTCCCTTCGTAATGTTTCTCTTAACAGCAGGCATGAGCTCCATCCCCCAAGACTTAATAGAGCAAAGCAGAGTAGACTCCTTGAAGTTTAGACACAAGTTTAGATACGTAATTCTACCGTATATTAAACCAATGATAGCTTTAGCATTGATCTTTAGGTTCATGGATTCCCTTAAGACATTTGACTCCATTTACATATTAACTGCAGGAGGCCCTGGAGCTACAACTGAACTCATATCAGTTTATATATATAGAGTTGCTTTTGAAAGATGGGACTTTGGATCAGCTACAGCGCTTAGCTACTTAGTATTAGTCATAGTTATATTCATGACTAATGTATTCATGAGATATATACTCGGTGGTGAAAGATCGTGAGGAAGCGCAACCAATACACCACGCCTTTAATACTATATAGAGTTAGGAAATCTCTAAAGTTTGCATTACTAATAGCTCTACTAATGATATACCTCATACCTATATATGGGATGTTTTCACTAGCCTTTAAACCTAGGGCAGAGATCTATTCTGGGCTCTTTGAGTTAACTAGAATAACTCTTGAGAACTTTGAAGAAGCATATAGATATGGTGCATATAGTGCTATAACGAATTCCATAATAGTAACTGTTGGAGGTGTATCAATAGCTTTAATACTAGCTGTTCTAGCATCTTATGCTTTCTCTAGGTTCGCTATTAAAGGAAAGAACATATTGATGTTTTACATACTTTCAACAAGGATGATGCCCCCCATAACGCTCATAATACCCATATTCATAATGTTCTTCAACATAGGCCTTAAGGGAACTTACCTAGGGCTCATACTAGTTTACGCAATGATGTCCATTCCTTTATCCATTTGGATGATAAAGAGCTTCATAGACGACATACCTAAGGACATAGATCAAGCTGCATTAGTAGATGGGCATTCAACTATGTTCATACTCTTCAAAATAATAATACCCATGGTTATTCCAGGAATAGCTGCCTCAGCAGCTTTCGCAGCCATAATGTTGTGGAATGAATTCCTCTTCGCACTGCTCTTAAGCGGCGTTGATACAAAGCCTACATCCGTTTTACTCAGCAGCATTAGGGGAGAGAGGGGCTTTAATTGGGGTAGAGTAGCTGCAATTGAAGTAGTATACATACTACCAATAATAGTCCTAGTATTCTGGCTTCAGAAATACATGCTAAGGGGACTCACGTTCGGTACTGTAAGGAGGTGAGTGATGTGAGTAAAAGTGAGTACGTTATTCAAGTTAAAAATATTGTGAAAACATACAATGGTAAAATAGTCTTAAACAACATATCGTTTGCTTTAAAAAGAGGAGAGCTACTAGCCATTCTAGGACCACCTGGATCTGGGAAAACTACATTGCTTAAAATAATCGCTGGACTTGTTAAACAGGATGCAGGCGATGTCATAATTAATGGAAGGATAGTCAATGATTTACCGCCATATGAGAGAGGAGTTTCCCTAGTATTCGAAACACTTGCCCTTTATCCAAATATGAGCGTTTATGAAAACATAGCATCTCCATTGATTGCTGAGAAAAAGGATAAAGAATATATTGACAAGAGAATTGGAGAAATAACAAGGCTCCTCAAGATCGAGCACATACTCGATAGAAAGGCCGATAAGTTAAGTGGTGGAGAAAGGCAGAGAGTAGCTATAGCTAGGGCTTTAGCTAAAGAAGCAGAAATATATTTATTAGATGAGCCTCTCTCAAACTTAGATGCTAAGATACGTTATGCGCTTAGGACGGAGTTTAAGAAGCTGAAGTCACTCTTAGGTAAGACGATAATCCTCGCCACATCTGATCCTAGCGATGCCTTAGCGTTAGGTGACAACGTAGTACTCTTATTCAATGGCGCAATAATTCAAGAAGGGCGGCCCAGCGACATATATTATGCTCCAAGAAACATATCTATAGCAAGGTACTTGACTGGAAACATACTTAATGAAGTCTCAATATCCATCGATACACATGGGGATGATGTAAGCACAGACATTGGACGTGAATTCTCAATAGATCCTTATTTCCTTAAAGTATTGAGGGAAGTCAATGAAACCTCCATTATTCTAACAAGCTATGCTGATGTATGCATAATAGATAAATTCATAGAGAACTGCTCTGGTATTAAAGTAATAGGGGAATTCATAGGATATGAATATAGAGGCAGTGAATACTTGCTATACGCAAGGAAGGAGCGGAGGATATTTAGATCTTTAAGGACTAACTTACCTAACGTAACTTTTGGAGAAAAAGTAGAAGTGTGTATCCCACATAGGAATGCTCTTTTGTTCAGCAGTAAGACTGGGGATTTAATTAGGTGATATAGCTTGGTTAGCATAAAGCTAGTCGATATTTCAAAAACTTTTGGAAGCATTGAAGCACTTAAAAACGTAAACCTCGAGATCCATGACGGCGAGCTATTTGCAATACTTGGGCCCAGCGGTTGTGGAAAGACAACTCTACTAAGAATAATTGCAGGACTAGAGAAGCCTACAAAGGGGAGAGTGTACTTTGACGATATTGATGTAACTAATATACCTGCAGAAATTAGAGATGTATCAATGGTTTTCCAATTCTATGCTCTATATCCTACAACAGTCTTTAACAACATAGCCCTACCCCTAAAGTCTAAGGGATATTCAAAAATAGATATTGAGAAGAGAGTTAAAGAAATAGCTGAACTAGTGGGCATAGATAAAGCATTAAAGCTGCACGTTGATAAACTCAATGTAGCTGATAAGCAGAAAGTTGCCTTAGCTAGAGCTATGGCTAAGGAACCACGAGTGTACTTATTTGATGAACCTCTTACAATACTAGATCCCGTTACAAGAGTCATAATGAGGAGTGAGTTAAAGAAGCTACAGCAGAAATTAAAGCAGACAATAATATACGTAACCCACGACCAAATAGAGGCACTAACTCTAGCTGATAGAATAGCTGTAATGAATTTTGGAGTAATTGAACAAGTAGGAACTTCATGGGATGTCTATAATTTACCTGATACAACTTTTGTCGGATGGTTCCTTGGGGAGCCTGGAATGAACTTCATTGAAGTAGCCGTGGATAGAGATGACTTAAGCATAAAGATAGGTTCTAAAAAGATCTTTAGGGATCCAAGAGTAGGTAAGAAGCTCCTAGACTTAGGTTTAGATAAAGTTCTCCTTGGTTTTAGAGCTGAAAACGTTGTCTTAGTTAGAGAAGCACTTGATGTAAATGCTTTTAATAACATAACTATAGATGGCGTCATTAGAGTAATCGAGTTCTTTGGAACTCACTACGTTGTTAACATAGAGATAGAAGGATTCGAGTTTAAAGTTAAATTAAATGTAAGTGAATTTAATAAGCTAATGCTTAGTGAAAATAGTAAAATAAATGCTTTAGTAAAAGCAGATAAAGTTTGTTTCTTCAACTTAGATAACAATAGGCGCATCTTATGAGGGTGAATATGGTGGTTAAACGTAAAACCATTGAGGAACTCTTGATCATTGCAGGGATCATTGGCTTAGTGCTAACTTTCCAGCCGTTTAACATTATAGGCTATACTATTGGCTGGATCATATTGCTTAGCTGTACTTTAACTTACGTAATCTTTACTTTAATTCCACACAGCACTAGTTCCAAGAGAGGGCTTCTAAAAGTATTCATTAAAACTCTATTGATAGTGCTCGCCATCGTCATATCATTCGTAGTGCTATCCATACTGCTGACGCCTCACATAATGTAAATGTTTTCAAAGATCTTACGAAATATGATGTATACAAGGCATAGCGTTTATATAAGCTCTTTTACACATATATCTTGAGGTAACCTATATGTCTAGTGGCTTAAGTAAGCTTAGAGTAGGCTTTATTGGAGCTGGTTTCTCAGCTAAATTCCATGCAAGAGCTTTCGCCATGATTAGAGATGCTGAAATAACAGCTGTGTATTCAAGAACAGAGGAATCTGCAAAAAAATTAGCTGCATTAATCGAGAGCTTGGGGTTGAGGAAGCCCAATACTTATACCGATCTATTCGACATGCTGAGACGTAAAGACCTGGATGCTGTTTGGATCCTTTTACCCAATAACCTCCACTTAGAGGCTACTAAAGCAGTAGTTGAAGAAGTTACTCAAGGCAGATCTAGCGTGATTGGAGTAACTGTTGAAAAGCCCTTGGCCAGGAACTCCAGTGAGGCAAATAAAATGGTTGAATTAGTTGAAAAAGCAGGGCTTCTCCACGGCTATCTTGAAAACCAAGTATTCATGCCATCAGTATCTAAGGGTAAGGAAGTTATATGGAATATTGGAGCAAAGTACTCTGACAGACCTTATTTAGCTAGAGCAGCTGAGGAGCATGGGGGTCCTCATAGCGCTTGGTTCTGGAGGCCATCTATTTCCGGGGGAGGAGTTTTATTAGACATGGGGTGTCATAGTATAGAGGCTTCTAGAGAACTACTACTTAAGCCAGGGGAAGATAAATATCATTTAAAACCTAAACATGTCTACGGTGAAATAGCCTTCCTAAAATGGATAAAGGAGACTTATGCTGAAGAACTGAGGAGGAAATTTAGCGTAGACTTTCTCAAAGAACCGGCGGAAGACTATTCATTAACCATAGTGACTTACGAAGATACTGATGGAGCCCTTGTAGTTACTGAAGCAAGGACTTCGTGGGCATTTATCGGAGCTGGATTAAGGCTTACGTTTGAAGTACTGGGGCCTGAGTATAGTTTAAGCATAAACACGCTTCAACCAGAGCTATTCACATTCATAAGCAGAAACATAAGGATACCTCCTACAGAGGAATTTATTGAGAAGCAGAATGCTGAACAAGGATTAATGCCCGTAATACCTGATGAAGCTATTACCTATGGCTATCAAGCAGAGGACGCCCACATGGTTAAGTCCTTTATAAATAAGAAAATGCCCTATGAGACGTGGCGCGATGGACTCTTAGTAGTTCAATTAATGATGCATTCATATCTATCGGCTGAAAAAGGCGTTAAAGTAAGATTCGACCCCCTTCAAGTAGAGGACTATGTTCCTCCAGTAGCTAGATTAATGAAGGATTGATTTTTTAATCACTCAATGTCTCGTAACGTGGTAAAAGGATTTATTAAACAAGACATTGGCCCTTATTCTAAATGCTCATCTACCCTTAGGAGCACCTGTAGTTTTTCAGTATAGCTAAAGCCTCCTCTATGTTTGGATTTATTAACGGGGGTTCAGGAAAGATCTTTAGTAGGAACTCAGGATCCTTTAACCCATGTCCTGTTACTAAAACTACTATTGATTCATCTCTATCTACAATTCTTTCTTCAACAGCCTTCATTAGTCCAGCTAATCCAGCTGCTCCACTTGGCTCAGCTAAAATGCCTTCATAGCTTGCTAGAAGCTTTACGGCATTAGCTATGAGTTCATCGGGTACTGCTAAGCCATATCCATTGGTTTCATACAGTGCTCTTAAGCCAGCGTCTCCATCCCATGGGAATGTATCTTCTAGGCCTGTAGCTATGGTTGCTGGAGGCTTCTCCCATGGACGGATATTCATTGGATCCTGTTTCTCAATCCAAGCTCTAATGAATGGAGCATTTCCAGTTGATTGTACGGCGACAAGCATTGGATATCCATTGATCCACCCAACTCTATTCAAGTCTCTGAATCCACGATATATTCCTGTGAGTAGTGATGCTGAGCCTGTAGGAATGAATATTTGACTAGGGATTCCCCAGTTCATTTGCTCAGCTACTTCAAATGCAATAGTTTTAGATCCCTCGAGTTGATATGGGTTAAAGGGCCCAAAGCTAGGCGATGGATAGTATCCGTATTCTTCAGCCAGCGTCCTCATCATTAATACCGTTGGATCTTCTGAACTAACCCACTTTACTCTAATGACTCTTGCTCCATACAAGCTTAATTGAGCTAACTTCCCAAGGGGAGTGAAGTGCGGTACAAATGCCACTACTTCTAACCCAGCTCTAGCTCCATAGGCAGCTAGTGAAGCTGCTGCATTACCACTACTAGCTATAACAGCTTTCTCAAACCCTAGTTCAATAGCCATACTGACTGAGACACTCATACATCTATCTTTAAAGCTTCCAGTGGGATTCCTCGTCTCATCCTTTAAATACAAGTTCCTTAAGCCAAGTGCTTCAGCAAGCCTCTTAGCTTTAATTAATGGCGTCCCCCCTTCATTTAAGCTAACTATGCTTCCCTCACTACTCACCGGCATGAATTCAAAGTACCTCCACACATAGAACTTTCTTTTAAATAGATCTTCCTTGCTTAAAGCCATAGATATAGATTCGTAGTCGTAAAGTATATCTAACCTACCTAAGTCCTTTCTAGAACACATTACTGGTCTTTCACTTAAATGATACTTGCTCCCGCACTTAGAACACTTAAGGTACTTAACGTATGGCAATGGAAGCACCTAGTTACCTAAGTAATTAACTCTGCTTAAAGAGCTTAAGAATATCTAATAAGCATTATATGCAAATACATCTCAGTAAGCTAATTCTTGAAGTCCATAAGCCTTAAGCTAGAGGTATTTCCACAAGACTTTTCTTTAAATACATTTAATCACTCCACGAACTTCTATGTAGCTATTACTATAGAATAGCGTTACAATGCTTAAACACCTAGTTTAAAAGTCTCATAGTTAAAACACTCTGTGCAATAAAAATACGATGAATGCATCATTTAACTCAATACGATCTACTTTTCGACTATTGAAAGCATTAAACAACTTTCTAGCTCTAAAATATTAAAAAATGTATAGCCATTGTTTAATATTAGGCTAGGTGGCATTTTATATGGCCAAAATACTCATTATCACTGGCAGAATTGCTGAACCTATTGTAAAGAGAGCTATAGAGGCCAGTAGAACAAGACATGTTGTTGAAGTCTTTGTAGCTCCTATTGATATTGCAGCTTTTCTTACTGCAGATTATGTAGCAAAGCTATTGAGTACTAGAGGTGTAAAAGCCTCTATATACGACTACATTATGTTACCAGGCCTTGCTCAAGGTTCTGGAGCAATTGTTGAAGAGGCTATAGGTATAAAGACTATTAAGGGACCTATAAATGCCTACGACCTTGTTGATGTATTGAGGCTTGAGTCTCTAGACATGCTGTCATCTGAAAAGCCTGCTGATGAAGTTCTCCAGAGCATTTACATTGATAGGTGTAGAAGAATTCTCATAGAGCTTGAGGAGAGAGCTAAGATCCACGGCATCTCTGTTGGAGGTCTACATATACCCATAGATCCTCCACCAATAAGAGTAGTGTCAGAAGTTGTCTCTAGCCACACGCTATCTGAAGAAGCGTTAATAGAGAGAGTGAAATACCTCATTGAAAGTGGTGCAGACATGATAAGCCTAGGCTTTACAGCTCTTGAGCCTCATCCAGATGAAGTATACAGAACTGTTAGAGTTGTTAAAAAAATATTCGACATACCAATAGCAATAGATTCTTCTATACCGAGTGAAATTGCTAGAGGTGTTGAAGCCGGATGCGATATGGCTATAAACATAGATCTTACAAACATTGATAAGGTTCAGTCAATAAGTAGAGATATAGCGTTAGTCGTTATACCTAGGAATCCGCAGGACGGCTCTATACCCACAGACTATAGAGCTAGAGTAGAGCTCTTAATGAAAACTATTGATGCTGTTAAAGGTTATGGATTTGAGAAAGTTCTTGCAGACGCAGTACTAGATCCTATAGGCAGTGCCTTTACTTCTATGCTAGCTTTCTACAAGTTTAAGATGCTTAGGAAGGAGGTGCCTATGTTTATGGGTATAGGTAATGTTACAGAGCTTATAGATGCTGATGGCATCGGCGTAAACGCTCTTCTAATTGGACTTGCGCAGGAAATTGGTGCAAGCATCGTGCTAACAGTTGAACATAGTGTAAAGGCACATGGGTCTACTAGAGAAGTTAAGATAGCTAGCCAAATGATGGCTGTAGCTACTGCAATGAATAGCCCGCCAAAGGATCTCGGGATATCTCTCCTGGTTTTAAAGGATAAGAGGAGGTTTGATACCCCTATAGATAGCTATAGTGAGGTTGTTACAGCTTCTGAAGAAGAGAAACCCTATACCATAGATCCTATGGGGATCTTCAAGATTAGAGTTAACCACTATGAGAAGGTTATAGAAGCTCTATACATAGGTAGAAAGGGGAGGATACTTATAAGAGGACGGACGGCTAAAGCTATAAGGAATGAAATTGTTACTAGAGAGTTAGTTACACAGATATCACATGCCCTCTACCTTGGTGTAGAGCTTGGGAAGGCTGAAGAGGCCCTTAGACTCAGTAAAAACTATGTTCAGGAGCTCCCGCTCTTCACGATACCGAAACCTATAGATGTTAGAAGCCGCTAGAACTTCAGAACGTAGATCTGCTGTAGGTTTACTTTTACTTAAAAACTACATGCTTTAGGTCGTAGAAAATCTTTACGCTAAGTTATTGTAATTAAAGTGCTATGAAAGATCTACATCCTCACTTCTTACCTCTAATTAAGGTTCCTATAGGTTTCCCAACAGCTTTACTCCTTTAGAGTCTCTTCCACATGCTATCGGCTTTTATCTATGGCTTATGCATCTTCCAACACTACTCCTAGGAGAATCTGAAGCGCCACCTCCTCATCTTAGAATTGAAAGCTTTGTAATTTTGTTAGAGAATACGTTTCTAGCAACTTCTACACCATCATTTACACATATGTAAAGGCTTTGGAGGAGTCTTTGTAGAAGTTGCTCCAGCGTCATATACTTGTTGTTTTAAAGAAGTCTAGAGTTAAGGGGCTTTTATTTCTCAGAAATGTCCTCTATATAAGCTAGAGTATAGTCTAGTTCAGGTATATACCTCAGTCTAGCCTTCACTACAGCCCTTCCATATTCTACAGTCACTCTAGCATCTAGATGTCTACTCCTTAGAGTAATGTATTTATAGGGGTTTGAAGAATCTCCATTAATGTCTATGTCTACATAGATCTTGGCATCAACCTTGAAAGGCTGGGACTTTACAGCATATTCTATTACCTTTCTTAAATACTCTACCTCCTCCCTAAACTTTATTGGAATTCCAGAGAACTGGTGTACAACCATGCCGAGAGCTATGCCGGCTTCAAAAGCTGCTCTCTCCTTATCTGAAACTTTAGAAGAGAAGTACTTCTTTGCTGGATCCTCCAACTTAAATCACCCTAATGTTAGGGATCCCTGCATATGAAAGGGACTCTATCTCCATGCCCCAAGACATTAAGAGCTCTATAAGCTTTACTGCCACAGCCATTTTAACTCTCTTCACATCTTCACTCTTCCTCTTATATAGTAGTGAATATCTTCCTACAGGACCGTGGAAAGCCATACCGCCTACAATAGCCCTCCTAACACCAAGAGCGTAGGCTATGAAGAGAGCTCTATCACCATCTGTAAATCCGCCAAAGTTGTAGACATAAGGCCTTGGTTCAACTTGCGTAGATCCTACTACAGGGCCTTTAAACCTCGGCACCCACGATTTTACTTCCTCTATGTTATCTCCATGCCCGTGAACTATAGCTATAGATCCTCGTTTATTTAACTTTAAAATGTGTTGGGGGACTCCATCAAGATCCGTTACTATTAGCGTTGGTGTAAAGCCTCTTTCAAGAGCGAAGGTAATAGCGCCATCAATAAATATTGTAGGAAGTTCTTTAAGCAATTTGAGTTTTAAAGCTCTTTCAAAATCCTGCTCTAAGTTTGGTCCAGGAGCAAAGATGAGAATACCCTCACTTTCGTTAAGTACTGAACGCAGCCTCTCAACATCTATAGCATTATCCATTGAGCTAAGAATACTGCTTAGAATCTCGGTTGCAAGTTGATCTAGATCAAAGTTTAGCTTCAATTTAGATATTATTTCACCATATATCCTCATCCATAGTTCTCGATCTATGAGCCACGCCATTGATTTAACCTCACTGAAACTATGTATTGCTTTTCAACTTAAAATATATGAAGAAAGCTTTATTATATCAGTAACTTAATGTCTATGTTGTAGTAAGTAGTGATATAACAGATCTTTATAAATACTATACATACACATAGGAGGGCTATTCAATGAGTGATGAGAAAGCTGTTATCAAATTGTTGAGGAGAATGGGCTTTACAAGCAACACGTTTTTGGAGACCATAGCTTTAGTGCTCAATGGCGAAGGCAACGTTGTTAACGTCCTACCCCTAGGCATTAAGTTATCGAGGGGAAGACTCTACGCTAGAGTATTTAAGGGAAGTAGAACTTATGAAGCGCTAAAGAAGGGCGTCATAAGAAGAGGCGTAATCTGCATTACTCAAGATGCTAAGCTATTCTACTTATCAATATTTAAAAAGAATGAAGCCATAGAGGCCATTACTGAAGAAAGTGCATGTGATGCTGCAGTAGACTTTAATGTAGACTCTATACATATGGGAAAAGAGTATATTGCAATATACTTAAAACCCATAGCTATTAGAATGCTCAGAAAAATCCCTAGAGGTTTTAGTAGAGCTCCAGCATTAATCATAGAGGCCCTCGTATGGCTTACGAAACTACCATATGTAGATGAAATTAAGAGGAGAGAGTACATATCCTACATAAGGTATTGTATAGAAGGCATCTATAGATCTAGTAAAAGCAGAGTTTATAGAAACATCGCTAAGGAAATATATGAAGCCTTGCATACTAAGGCTACATAGATCAATACTTCAACATCTAAATATCTCTCAGCTAATGTTGTTTAGAAGCGTTGCAATTCGTAGAAACACCATGTGCTAATTGGGAAACAGTCTCGTTAGATTCACTAAGGCATTGATCTGTGGTTTAACAAGTGCTCCAGAAATCTCATTAGCTCAACTCTTGGAATTTATAATTTATTAAGACTCTTTACACTATGGGTATTTTCTAAGAGCCTTTATAGCATTCATTAAAGATCAAGTATTCCCCATCCTGGTGCTCTTACGACATATCGTTTACACTTCTAGCACCTCCTCTCCATATTGGAGAAACGGGCTTTCAGTTGTAAAATCCACAGTCTTTACACGCTAGTCAAAGGCATGCATCTTTATAACGGGTTTGAATGAAGCGATGAGTTACATACTACGTATCTTAGAAGCTTTTAGCATAAGCTAAGCTATATGCTCAATAACTGCATGCATTGATCCATGTCTGGGGGATTGAGAGAACTTACATAGCTTTAATTAATGCATGTCCACATGTATTGAAGTTCACTTACCTTAATGGCTATATGAGATGAAGCGTTCTAAACAACTGCTTATTGATAGAACTCTTATAATAGTCAATACAACTATCAAGTAGATGAGGTGAGCTAGTGGCTAATGTAGCGTGGTGTATAACGGGTGGCGGTGCAAACCTCAGGGCGTCTGTAAAGGTTATGGAGAGAGTGAAGGAGGTTTATAAAACTAATATAACACTATTCCTGACGCGATGGGGCTTTGAAGTCGCTAGAATCTTTGGTGTTTTAAGTACATTAAGGGGCATTGCTCCTGGAGGCTATTATCAAGAGTTTCTTGTAGGTGATGAAGGTATGTACTATATCGGCCGCATTAACCTCGGTCGTTATAGGATCGTTGTAATAGCACCTGCAACAGCAAATACTGTCGCCAAGATGGTGTTAGGGATAGCAGACAACATAGCTTCTACACTATACTCTCAAGCTTTAAAGAGCCGTATACCCGTCGTCGTGCTTCCAACAGATATGCCAAGCAGTGATGGATACATAGAGAGTGAAACTCCCTGCTACGTGGATAAAAACTTATGTAACTATACAACATGCGGAGAGTGTGCATCCTCTAAAGTCTGCCCTGTAAATGCTATTGTAACTATAGGTCAGTTTATGAGAATAGATCTTTCTAAATGCATTGGCTGTGAAAGATGCGTTTACACATGCCCTACGGGTGCTATAAAATGTTGGGAGAAGATAAGGCTTATGCCTAGAGAAATAGATGTCGAGAATATAGACACGTTGAAGAGACAGCCTTATACATATGTAATTAAAGATGCATATGAGCTAGAAAAAATGCTGTAAATACATCAAGAGCCTATAGACTGCCTTCTTCACAGAGCTTAGGTTTATAGATGCTCTCTATGTAAGCTCCTCTAACTCTTTCAACAAAGTTCTTGGCACGGGGATGAATAATGTAATCTACAGCAGTGCCACAAGCATCTTTCACCTTCATATGTTCAGCTAGCTCCTTAAATACTCCACCAACAATGCCTTCACCAATAGCTGTATAGCCTTGAGCAGCCTCCTTAGCTTTAGAAACACCCTTTAAACCTCTAAGAGTTATGACATCTAAATCCTTCAAGTACTCTCTAATGTGCTTAGCTACAACTTCATATCTACTATGCCTTCCAGTTAATACAACGATATCACTACGTGGCGTTGATGCTCTAACTCTATTTACATCTTTCACTATGCTTTCTATGAATACTCTGAACATCGATGTATATGGTTCTTCAGACTTCTCAAAGCCTTTAATAACTGTAGATAAATCAAATGTACTAGACTTATAGAATATGCCTCCATGAAAGACGTCCCACCTACTCCATGACTTAGCTCCTACGACAACTTCTAAATCTAGTGCACCAGCAGTTAAAGTGCCTATAGATGCATATGTGCCTCCAATACCATCAACTATGACTCCTTTTTCAACAGCTATAGTAGCAATGTAGCCGTATCCAAGCTCAACTACAATTAAATTTACATCACTATAATCTACGTTAAATCTTTCGCTAATTTCAAATACTGCTAGAAATGTTGAAGCTAACTTATCTACAGTACCCATATCAACTTTATTTATCTTTCTATACCATGGGACTGTTGGGAGGTGTATTACTCCAGGTAGAAATACAGCTCTTTCTCTATATCCATTAACTAAATGGCTTATAGTCTTTGCAATAGCGTCGTAAACCCATATACCAATTTCACCAGCTTCAACACCGATCTTTATGTCTTCTTCTGAGCTGAGAAGTAGGACTTCAACTGCAAGTCTTCTAGAATTTCTTACATTATCACCAAATGTTAGGGGGATTCCATAGCCTGAAGGAGCGACAACGTAATCAGGGTTGAGAGAGTCTATTGCTTCCATAAGTTTCTGAGGATCTTTAGCAATGGTAATAGTATCTAAGCTCTTCTCAGCTACAATAACACCTTCTTCAAGTGCAACGATGTCGAAAGTTTTTGTACCCGGATCAACACCGACGATACGCATAGACCTCTACCATAGATTCTTCTTCAAACTACTTACCTACTTTCCCCTCTTATTAATTACTACCTAGAGTTTAATCTGAATAAAGATCTAAACTGCTCTATGAACTCTGTCTCCAAGAATGTAGTGTTTAAACTTCAGGTTTTTAAAGGTCTTTAGGTAGAGACTTACTGAGGTCGATGTTTTTGAGTTTAACTAGTAAATTGCCAGATACTCAAGCATCTAAACCACTTCACAAAGTTCCTATAGATAAAGTTGGTGTTGAGGATGTATATAGGAGAATATGTCTTAAGAGTTTTAGAGGCAAAATTTGTCTAGATACAAGTATTTCTGTATCAATAGATCTACCTAAAGAACAGAGGGGAATCCATGTATCTAGAGATATAGAGGCTATATTAGATGTCTTCAATGTCATTGAGTATAGCGACTTCAGCGTTCTTGAAGAAGCTGTAGAGAGCCTCTCAAGAGAACTCCTCAAGAGGCATAACTATGCCAGTAAAGCTGAAGCTTCTATTAAAACTATCTTCATCTATGAGTACAGAGACTCTACACTAAGTCTTGAAGAGCACGTTCCTGTAAAACTCTCTATAAAGTCCAAGGTTATTGATAAACAAAATAACGTAGTCTATAGAACTGTCTGCATCGAAGTTATAGGCATGACCGTATGTCCATGTGCACAGCAGGTATGTAGCCATACCCTAAATATAGACCCTGTTCACGCACCTTCACATACACAGAGAGCTAAGCTAAGTATATGCGTGAAGAGCAGAAGTGATCCTATAGATATTGAGGCTCTAATAGTTGCATCACTAGAGTCCTTTTCTACCCCAGTCTTTAGCCACTTAAAACGCGATAATGAGTGTAAGCTTATCTTAAAAGGCTTTAAGAATGCGAAATTCGCTGAAGATGTCGTTAGAGATGCCCTCTATAACTTATACAAAAGGCTAAATAATGCAGTAGGTTTAGACGAAGTCTTCGTTATGGTTAAAAGCTATGAGAGTATACACCCATTCAACATGGTTATTAAGGCTAGGTATAAGCTTAGTGAACTAGGTAAATACTTGATGGGCGAAGGTTAATGGCCTTATGCGTAGAGTCTTCAGCTAGGCTACATCTAGGCTTCTACAACTTCTATGAAGATGGAATAGCTTATGGAGGACTTGGAGTAGCTATCGAAAGCCCTATTGTAAGAATTAAAGTCAATAAGTGCGAGGACTTCAAGCTCGTAGCTTTAGGCGACGTATATCTTGAGGATGTAGCTAATGCAGTTAAGAGAAAGCTGAAAGTTGAAAATGTATGTATAACTGTTGAAAAGGCTATTCCAAGAAACGTTGGGCTAGGATCAACAACGCAAATAGCCTTAGCTATAGCTTACGGCATTACAAAGCTCTTTAACTTAAACTACAGTATTAGAGAGCTAGCTCTCATCCTTAAGAGAGGTAAAGACTCTGGAGTAGGGATAGCAGCCTTTGAGAATGGAGGATTTATAGTAGATGGTGGTAGAAAGATTAACGGCAAAGTTGAAGAGCCTAAGACCCTTAATGACATTCCACCAGTCATCTTCCAGAGTCCTCTTCCACAGAACTGGTACTTCATAATTCTAATCCCAAGAGGTATTAAAGGTCTCGATGAGCTGAGGGAGAGATACGCAATGGACTACCCACGATCTTTGCCAAGAGATCTTCAATATGAGCTATACAAACTCCTCTTACTCCACATAATACCCTCAGTCATTAGAGGAGACATCAAGACGTTTGGAATGGCTGTAACAAAGCTTCAAATGATTGTAGGCACGTACTTCTCTAAATATCAGGGCGGCGTATATTGTTGTAGAGAAGTAGAAGAACTCGTTAAGACTTTACTTGAAGCTGGAGCTTATGGAGCTGGCCAAAGTAGCTGGGGTCCTACAACATATGGCATTGTAGAGGAGCTTGAGAAAGCTTACGTAGTTTTGAAAAAAGTTTTAGAACGCGCCTATAAACTAAATATAGATCTTGAATATCTCATTGTAAAGGCTAGAAACAGAGGTGTGCAAATAGAATACTGTTAATGACATAGGCAGTCTATCCCTTTATGGGATTAGTACGCTTAGCTATCTTCAAGCCATTATTAGAGAGCATGCTATAACTCGCTAAGCGGAGTTAAACACTATACTAGCGATCTTTAAAGCAGCTACTAAATGATATAGTCATTGCATAAAGCGATGCACTTAGTCATTATATGAAAAAGTGTATGTAAAAAGAGTTTTTAGAACCAAAGCGTGAATATGCTTGCTCCAAGGTTTTTAAATGAAGTCCTCCACATGCTTAAATAGTTTAAGGCCACATAAGTTAGTAGCTTGAGACATATTGTGTGGAACTAAGCAGCGCTTCTCCATATGGCTTATGGAGGCTCATGAACATTCTGTGAAGGTAAACCATGGTCGTAGCGAACTGCTTTCGAGATCCAATGAATTATAGCGATGTGAATGGGAGATAGCTGCATATAGTTAAGTTAACTCTAACTTCCCTCTATTTCTTCAAGTATCTTGTCCCTCGGAGTCATGGTCTTCTTTTTCCTAAAGAGACGTGTACTAAAGTATCTTGCTGCATAATCTGGGAGTACAGTCACTATTCTAGCTCCATAGCCTAAGTCATACTCTTTAGCTACTTTTATTGCTGCAGCTACATTTGCTCCACTAGATATGCCTACAGGCAGCCCCTCTTCTCTCGCTATTCTCTTAGCCATGCTTATTGCTTCATCACTTGTAACAGTTACAAAGCCATCTATGAGCTCCTTGTACTTAGAGATTATTTCAGGTATGAAGCCGTCTCCAACTCCTTCTATCTCATGCCTACCCCTTGGGCCTGGAGTACCTGTTTTAAACCACTCAGTTATTGTCGGGCATTCAGTTGGCTCAGCTCCAACAACTATAGTCCTTGGATTCGCTTCCTTAAGCCTCTTAGCTACTCCTATTAATGTGCCTCCAGTCCCTACTTCAGCAACCCAAGCATCTACTCTACCTAGTTGCTCAAGTATCTCTCTTCCAGTTGTAGCGTAGTGAGCCCAAACATTTGCTTCATCACTCCATTGATCGAATAGATAGTACTTATCGGGGTTTTCTTCAACAATTTTCTTCGCGTACTCCATGGCTTTAAGGGCATCAATTCCCCCTCCTGGAGTAGTAATGAAGTCTGCGCCAAGCAGCTTCATTAATAGGAACCTTTCTTCACTCATTTCCTCAGGTATTACTATTAAAACTCTATAACCTAAGTAGCTCCCTATAGCTGAGAAGGCTATTCCAGTATTGCCAGTTGTAGGGACTACTAGAGTCATGCCTGGCCTAAGCCTTCCACTGGATTCAGCTGCTTTAATCATGTAGTAGGCTATTCTATCCTTAACGGATCCCGTGGGATTCATAAACTCTGCCTTAGCCCATACCTCAGCCCTAATTTCCATGGAAGATATTTTACTAAGCTTTATCATTGGAGTATGACCTATGCAGTCAAGTATATTGTAGCACAACTTCACGCTTAAACCCCCTCGTTATAGAGGCTTCCTCAAAATATATGTTTTTCACCTAAGGCTACTGCATAGATCTTGGGAAAGAGCTTAGCGTTTATTTAGCTGTTAGAGCTAGAGTATCGTTAATAAGTAATAGGGTGTTTGCATTGAGTGAATTAACTAAGCTAGGCTTCAGCCCCGGCCTCACTAGCACTGAGTACTCCCTTAAGCTATTAAGTGAAGTAAGTGAGTCCTTCAGTAAGATAAGTGAGTTAAGAGCTTTAACTAAGGCTTATTCATCAATAGTAAGTAGAGTTAAGGCTGAGAGACCTACTTCAGCTCAAGCAATCAATTTATTGAAGGATCTTGGCGTAGAGATCGTTAAGTCCATGGAAGAGAAAGCTGACTTAAGCTATGTAAAGAAAAACGTCCTTGAATTTGTAGAGAAATGGAGGAATAGGATACAGAGAGAGTTAAGTGAAGTAAGTAGAATAGCTTCTAGAAGAATAAGCAGTGGGGAAAGTATCTTAACTCACAGTAGGAGCATGTGTGTAGTTAGGACAGCTGAATACATAGTGAGTGAGGACAAAAAGCCCATATTCTACGTTACAGAGTCTAGGCCAGGCATGGAGGGCCTCGTCTTAGCTGAAGAGCTGTGGAGGATGGGTCATAGAGTTAAGCTCATAGTTGATTCAGCAGCAAGATTCTTCATGAAGGACATAGATCTCGTACTGCTTGGTGCTGAAGCAGTAGCCGCTAATGGAGCTATAGTAAGCAAAGTCGGGTCAAGCCTAATATCGCTAGCAGCCAATGAAGCTAGAGTAAGGGTATTCGTACTAGCTCCAACTTCAAAGCTAAGCATAGAGACTCTCTTCGGGGAACTAGTTCAATTACCGGAGGGGGATTGGAGGAGGCTAATGCCTCCTGGAGTACTCTATACACTACCTGAGAACTATAGAGCTCGAGTACCGCTATACGACGTAATTCCACCTGATTACATAGATGGAATAGTGAGTGAGAAAGGCCTCTTCGCTCCTCAAGCAATATCTTACTTAATTAAGGAAGTCCACGGAGGCTGGCCTCTTAAAACAATTAGCTTAGAGAGCTTAGAGAAAGAGTTAAGCAAGTTAGTTGGAGGCGAAGTCTATGGAGATACCGATTAGAGTAGTACAAATAGCCGATGATATAAAGGCTATGAGGATACGTGGAGCAGGTAAAATAGCTAGAGCTGCTGCTGAAGCACTTAAAATAGCTGCAATAGAGTATAGAGGCCCCCTTGATGAAAGCTCTTTCAAGAAATACATGGCTTACGTAGCTAACTTAATTACATCAACTAGGCCTACTGCAGTTAGCTTACATAATGCAGTTCTATACATAATGTCTAAGGTAAGAGCCGTTAGTGGAGGAGTTGACGATATGAGGAATGCAGCGATCAATGCTGCTGATAAATTAATTCAAGAGAGTATTGAAGCTATCAGTAGGATAAGTGAATTTGGAGCTAAGAGAATTAAGAATGGAGCAGTTGTGCTTACCCACTGCCACAGCACTGCTGCTGTCTCTACAATAATCAATGCCAATAGAATGGGGAAGATAGTTAAAGTATACTCTACTGAGACAAGGCCCTTCTTCCAAGGCAGAATAACTGCTAGGCAGCTCCTTGAAAGCAGCGTTCCAGTAATCCAAATACCTGATAGCGCTGTAAGGTACGTAATGAATGAAGTAGATCACGTAGTTGTCGGGGCAGATACTGTGACAAGCAATGGAGCAGTAATAAATAAGATAGGGACAAGCCAAGTGGCTTTAGCTGCACATGAAGCTAGAGTAAGAGTATTCGTTACTGCTGAAACATACAAGTTCTCGCCAATGACTGCGATAGGCGAGCTTGTTCCAATAGAGATGAGGGGGGCTGAGGAAGTTGTACCACTAGATTGGATTAAGAGTCACCCAGGCCTAGAGATCTTGAATCCATCGTTTGACGTAACTCCACCAGAGTACATAGACGCCATAGTTACTGAGATTGGAGTAATCCCGCCTCAAGCAGCTATAAACGTTCTAGTAGAAAGACTTGGGTGGGCTCTGGAGGAATTCCTCCAGAGTGAGCATAGGCCGGTATTTGGTGAGGTGTAATCCTGTTGAGTGAAGAGAGCATTAAGGAAGAGATCGTTAGATTGATAGATGAAAACCCTGATCAATGGATAAAAGCAGCTTTCTACAGCGATGAAAAGGTTAAGCATATAATGACAAGCCTTTACGAGAGGTGGGAGAAGAATGACTCAAGAATGCTCCCAATAGATTACGCAACTCTAGATGAGTTAAGGCAACTCTATTCATTAGCAAAAAAGTATTCAAGACTTGATACAGGCACAGCCATGAGAATCGCCTTAGGATCAGAGCTGCCTACACCTACGCAGAGGAGGGAGAGCATTATTGATAAAGTAATTAAGGTACTCAAGAAAGCGTTATTCCCCACTAGGCTTAGCCTATGAATAGCGTCTTTATAGAGCAGGAGTAGAGAAATTTATAACCCTGTTTTAGATAAAAGTCTGCCGGGGATTAAAATGAGTACTGCTGAAATAAAGAGGAAAGTAGTGGAAGTACTGGAGAGAGTTGCTGATCCTGAAATAGGAATTGATCTGTATAACCTCGGAATGATATATGATGTAGAAGTAATTGATGAGAATAGCGTTAAAATAAAAATGAGCTTAACTACAGCTCTATGCCCGCTGGCCAACATCATTCCTATAATAGTAGTTGATGAACTGAAGAGGAAGCTGGGGATAGATGCGAGCATAGAAATAGTCTACGATCCTCCGTGGACTCCGCTTAGAATGACTGAGAGAGGGAGAAGGCTATTCATTGAGAGATACGGATATGACATAGTTGGAGACTACATTAAGCGTCAAAAGAGAACTAGGAACGAGAACAGTAATGAGGATTAGACACGTATTTACGCCTTTCCATAAGTTGTTTTGAGTGTTTTACCTAATTCATCGATTACTGCTCTCGCTGGTTAAAACATAGAAATAAAGACAGCTAACTTACAAGTTTACAGTAGTTATCACTTTCTTCGCTTTAAGGGGAATAGGCTTGAGTTATTGTTACATTTAACTGCATTCCTCACTACGTATAATACGGATCGTAAAGCTTAGTTCACCGCTTTCTATGGTACTCCAGTAAAGAGTTAGCGTTAAGTTGTATTCTCCTTCCTTAATCATTAGCGGCACGTCATAGCCGTAGATTACTTTTGCTATTCTAAAGCACTCTGTTCCTATGCTCACCATACATGGCATTTCAATCTGTATTGTTGAGCTCTCTTTATCCACTGGCTCAAGGATTAATACTCCACTCATTGTTAAGCCTAGTTCTCCAATAGCTCTCACACTACTTACTTCAGCTTTAATACAGCCATCGCTGGGCATGTTTAATAAACCTAAGTTAATTGTAGTCTTTCTACAGCAAGCCTTATCTATAGCTAAAGACACTTCTTCTTCAAAGATTATGTTAGGTTTCACTAGAGAACCCCTATAATCCATGTAGATTGCTATACAAGCAGAAGCAACAATGATTAATGGTATTAAGCTTAGCGCTATATAGTTCCTTGCAGCTACAGTACTCATAGGAGCTAACACCTACATTTCACTCTCTAAGTACATTTATAAAGCTGATCTTTTATACTCTATCAATAAGCCATTAGGTAAGAGGTCAGTGCTATAAACGTAGTGTTAGAAGATTTTGCCTCAGATAATCATTTATTTCCTCAAGCGCTTTACTTCGAATTATTTTTATAAACTCTTCGTTTGTAAACAGCTCTGTTAACTTAGCGAGGAACTTCACATACCCCTTAGGATCTTTTATAACTAGTAGGAAGACGATGTCAACAGGGATCTCAACTTTTTGTTCATCCATCTTCCTAAATGTAACTTCGCGATCAGTCTTAACTATGACTAGTGCCTCTTTTTCAACGTGTTCAACGTCGGCATGAGGTATGGCTACATTGAAATCCTCCTTTACAACGAGGCCTGTCGGATACTTCTCCTCTCTTTCAAGCAGCGCTTCCCGATAAGTCTTCTTAACATACCCCATTTCATACAACTTCTCAGATAATAGAGTTAATAGCTCATTGCGTTCACGAGCTTTTAAATTAAACATAAGTATATCCATGATATACACCTGGTTTCTCTGAAATTACTGCCTTTATTTAAAGTTTGTACAAATCCAATTAGGCACACTATCTAGAGTGTCCCCCGCCTCTGACACCTGCATTCACAGCATTCCCATTGGATTACTTATGCAGGCTCTTTAAGCGGGGGCATATAGATGATATGTACATTAGGGGTAAATTAATTCTTCACCTGGCTTAAGTATTATGGTTTCCACTTTAGCCTTTGACTCAACAAGTTCCTTGAACTTAACGGGGTCTGCTGCTATTACTGGGAAAGTAGCGTAGTGCATTGGGACAACTATCTCAGGCTTAATCAATTCTACTGCTATAGATGCTTCCTCAACTCCCATGGTGAAATGCCCTCCTATAGGTAGTAGCGCTATGTTTGGCTTATAGAGCCTTCCAATGAACTCCATTTCACTAAATAACCCTGTGTCTCCTGCGTGATAAACTCTTACATCCCTACCTCCAACAACTACTCCAGTAGGTGACCCAATTCGAGAACTATGTAGAGCTGGAGTAAGTACTGCAAATAAGTTGTTTAAGCTTATTCTACCACCAATGTTTGCGCCAATTGCCTTAAGCCCCCTGGCCTCTAGTTCAATGGCTAAGTCATATACTGCTACTACAGTAGCTCCAGTTTCTCTAGCTATTGCCTCAGCATCACCAACGTGATCTAAGTGGTCATGCGTGATAAATATGTAGTCAATTCTCCCAGCTCTTCTAACGTAATCCGTAGGAGACACTGGTGAAAGAGGGTTTGAAATCCATGGATCTATGAGAACTCTTTTCTCAAGTCCATTAAGTCCAACAAGCCTTAATTCAAATGCTGAATGCCCAAAGTATCTTAATACAGCCACCTTCACCCACCACAATACCATCACGTAGCACAAGCTTAAAGCTCTACTCTCCAACAACTAGGAGTGATCTAGGTAATGGAGATGTAGCTTTATGAAGTAGTTACTAAAACCACAATGAATTCACTGAATCTACACCACAAGCCGCAGTGCCTATGAGTAATAGAAAATGGAGGAACCTTTGCTAGCAGAGGTGAAAGTAAAGTTTTAAACTACTTCCTGGAGTTAGAGGCTTGAGAATATAATATATAGTTTCTAGCTATGTATTAACCACGGGATTTCCTAATGATTAATGAAGAAGTAGTTGAGAAGTACTTAAAGGCTGGCAGTATAGCTAGTAGAGTCAGGAGGGAGGTTGAATCATTAATAAAGCCTGAAGTAAGCTTAGTTAAGCTAGCTGAAGTTATTGAGGGGAGAATTAGGGAGCTCGGTGGTCAACCAGCGTTTCCAGTCAACATCTCAATCAATGAAGTTGCTGCTCACTATACTCCAACGCCCGGAGATCAATTCACGATCCCGGATTCCTCAATAGTTAAAATTGACATAGGAGTCCATGTAGATGGATATGTAGCTGATACAGCTACTACAGTAACACTTAACCCTGCTTACGAACCACTACTTGAATCAGCTGAAAAAGCCCTTGAATCAGCGCTGAAAGTAGTTGGCAATGGAGTGCCAGTAAACTATGTTGGAAAGGTCATAGAGGACTCAATAAGGATGAGGGGGTTTAAACCAATAAGGAACTTAACTGGCCACAGTATGGATAGATTCATGATACATAGTGGTGTAAGCATACCTAACTACAATGACTATAGAGCTAGGTATAAGTTAGTTGATGGAGTTTACGCAATAGAGCCCTTTGCAACTAATGGAGAGGGATTAGTTAAAGACACTCCAACTGTAGCCATATACTCTCTTAGAGGAGCCCCTAAAGCACGAGATGAATTAATGAAAAAGCTTTGGGAGACTTATAGGACTCTACCATTCTGTTTAAGGTGGCTTTCAAAGACGTTTGAAAGCATTGATCTAGCTCAGAGGACTTTAAGAGAGTTAACGACTCATGGGAGAATTAATGCATACCCAGTTTTAGTTGAAGCATCTCGAGGCCTAGTATCACAGTATGAACACACAGTTTTAATAAATGGTAGAGAAGTCATCGTTACAACTATTTAACTACCTCAAATTAGTATTTAAACAACTATCAGAATTCAAAAATTAGTTACAAGCTATAAATGTAGGGTTAACTCATGGCTGACTCAAGTTGGCTTGACTACGTTTGGCAGCTAATGTTCATAACTTTCTTCATAATGATAATTACTGGAACTAATCAGAGGATTCAAATGAAGATATGGATCTACGACATTAGGAGCAAGCTAAATGTAATAAGGAGCTATGCTGAGAGCAGTAGGGCTAAGATAATTGATGCATTAAGAAAGCTTGGAGCAAGAGATCCTGAGTACTCTATTGCTAAGTACATAGACTTCTTTGCAATTAGCCCAGTTGAAATAGAGCCTATAGACATCATTAAAAGACTCGATCACATACTTAGAACTGAGGAGAGAGCAATAAAGAACTTCTTTGAGAAGCTGCTTCCAAATGCAGGTAAGTATGAAAGGAGCCTGCTTGAGTCATCACTTGAAGTAGCCATAGTGCTAAACTACCTGTATAAAGTCATTAGACACTACATACTCCTAGGGGAGAAGCAGAACAACTGGGTTTTAATAATGCAACTCCAGCTGCAAATGCCTGAGATAATGAAGGTAGCTGCTACATACTACAAGGCTTTAGATGCATTTATGAGCGCTAAACCAGTTGGAGATAGCGTTGGAGCTATAGTAGCATATAGATTGATTGAGGAATCAAATGTTCTATCAAGGAAGATAGTTGAAGACACAGCGATTGTTGAAGCTAGGTTAGCTAGTAGAAGAGTATTCATTATAAAAGCCGAAGGACCTGGGTCTAACGTTGGAAAACCAGGTAAAGTGTTGTCAGACTTAGTTGAAGAATTCAATGGAAACATAGACTTAGTGATAACAGTTGATGCAGCGCTAAAACTTGAGGGGGAGGAGGATGGAGAAATATCTGAAGGAGTTGGAGCAGCAATAGGTGATCCAGGTCCTGAGAAAATAGCTATAGAGAGAGCTACAGCTAAGTACAACATACCCCTCAGAGCACTTGTAATAAAGATGGATTTAGCATCAGCATTGAAACCCCTTAAAAAAGAGCTTTATGAAGCAGCTGAAAGAGCTGTAGACTACGTGAAGAGACTTATAGTTGAAAACACTCTTGAAAACGCCACAGTAATAGTTGCCGGCATAGGTAATACAGTTGGTGTAGCGCAATGAACTTCGATCAAAACACGTTAATAATGATAGCTATAGTAGCAATGATTATAGCCACAATAGTTAAGACGCTTTTAGACGTTTATAGGAGGCCTAAAGAACCTGTAACAGTTGTAAAGACATTGCTAAAGTGCATTGAGTGCGATTACATTCAGGAAGTAGATTACCAACAGGGGGATTTCATAGGCTTACTGAAGGGGAAATGCCCTAAGTGCTCTTCATCACTGAGAGTCAGAGGGATATATGCAATCGAGTTAAAGGAATGAGGAGTTAAAGAGGGATGTAGAAAACATTTATAAATGCCCTTTTCTTTAGGTAGTTCTCGGCCCGACCCGGCCATAGCGGCTGGGCAACACCCGGTCCCATATCGAACCCGGAAGTTAAGCCAGCCGCGTTGGAGTTAGCTGTGAGATCCGCGAGGTCTCGCAGCTGCTCCAAGCTGGGATCGGGCCTTTAGAGTTTGGTTTCCACATTACTAGGAACACCTCCATAGATATCGTTAGGGGAAATGCTTACTCGTGGAGATAATGTGGTATTTTCTAAAAGTATTTATATTACCTAGAGTGATTTCTAGCTTTCAGTAAACAGACGGTGGAGTATTCAATGAGTAACACACCTATGGGAGAAAGATTCATATTGTGGCTTGAGGATGTAACTAAAGATGATACGATTCTTGTTGGAGGAAAGAATGCTAACTTAGGCGAAATGCTTAGAGCCGGCATACCAGTTCCCCCAGGCTTTGCTGTTACAGCATATGCATTCAAGTACTTCTTGGAGAAGACGGGTTTAGGGGATAGCATTTACTCAATGCTTAAAAGACTTGATGTAAATGATAAGAAGGCTCTTGATGAGACTACTGCTAAGATTAGGGAAATGATTAAGAATACTCCTATGCCTCCTGAAGTAGAGGAAGCTATTAGAAGAGCTTATAGAGAGCTTTCACTAAGGTTGAACATAGATGCAGCTAAGCTAAAAGTAGCTGTAAGAAGCAGTGCAACAGCTGAAGACATGCCTGAGGCAAGCTTTGCCGGTCAGCAGGAGACTTATCTCAACGTATATGGTGAAGACAATGTAGTTAGTAGAGTAAAGGACTGCTGGGCAAGCCTATTCACTGCTCGAGCAACGTTCTATAGAGTAGCGCAGGGCATAGCTCATGAAAAAGCATTAATGAGCGTCACGGTTCAAAAAATGGTTAACAGTAGATCTGCTGGAGTAATGTTCACTATACATCCAGTGACAGGGGATGAAAACGTAATAGTTATTGAGAGCTCTTGGGGTCTTGGTGAAGCCGTTGTAGGTGGGAAAGTTACGCCAGATGAGTGGGTTGTAGATAAAAGTACTTTAAGCATAATCAGCCAATCAATCAATAAGAAGAACTTAGCTATAGTCTTCAACTCAAAGTTGGGCAGAAACGAAGTCATAAATATACCTAACGAAAATTACCCCACATTTGATCCAGATAAGCCAAGCCTTAATGAAGACGAGGTGAGGAGGCTTGCTGAACTAGGTTTACTCATAGAGAAACATTACGGCAAGGCTATGGACATTGAGTGGGCTATTGATGCAGATCTACCATTTCCACAGAGAGTATTCATAGTTCAAGCTAGACCTGAAACCGTTTGGAGCTCTAGAAAAACTAAAGTTAAGGAGGAGAAGGCTGTTGAAGCAAGAAGAGTAGTTAAGTTAACTGAAGCAAGGATTATTGCTAGAGGACTACCGGCTAGCCCAGGTATTGGAGCTGGAGTAGCGAAAGTAATACTTGATCCACATGGAAGGGAGGCCCAGGAGTTTAAGAATGGAGAAATCCTTGTAACTAAGATGACTGATCCAGATTGGGTTCCATTAATGAAAAAAGCCTCTGCAATAGTGACTAACGAAGGCGGCATGACTAGTCATGCAGCAATAGTGAGCCGTGAATTAGGAATACCATGCATAGTTGGCACAGGTAATGCAACTGAAGTCATTAAGAGCGGGCTTGAAGTAACAGTTGATGGCAGTAGAGGAATAGTCTATGAAGGTATAGTTGAAGAACTAGCTAAGCCTAAAGTTGCGCCAGCACCTACTGCAGTTGTAACAGGTAGCTTAACTGCAAGCATTAGCTCTGAACAACTACTGCCTCTATACCCTGTTACAGCTACGAAAATATACATGAACTTAGGCGAGCCAGACGCCATTGGCAAGTACTTAGATCTGCCGTTTGATGGAATAGGGTTAATGAGGATAGAGTTCATAATAAGTGACTGGGTGAAGTACCACCCACTATACTTAATTGAGCAAGGGAAGCCCCAATTATTTGTAGATAAGCTAGCTGAGGGAATAGCTAAAGTAGCTCAAGCAATATTCCCAAGACCTATTGTAGTTAGATTCAGCGACTTTAAGACCAATGAGTATCGTGGATTAAAAGGCGGGGAGAAATATGAGCCTGAGGAGAGAAATCCAATGATCGGCTGGCGTGGAGTTAGTAGATACATTCATCCAAACTATGAGCAGGGATTTAGACTTGAAGTTAAGGCAATAAAGAAGATTAGAGAGGAAATGGGCTTAATCAACGTATGGGTAATGCTGCCATTTGTTAGAACCACTTGGGAAGTTGAGAGAGCGTTAAAGATAATGGAGGAAGAGGGCCTGAGGAGAGGAAAGGACTTCAAGATATGGGCTATGGCTGAAGTGCCGAGCATTGTATTCTTAGCAGACAAGTTCTCTGAACTCGTCGATGGCTTCAGCATTGGTAGCAACGACCTCACACAATTAATTTTAGGAGCAGATCGTGATAATAATATACTCGCTGAAATGGGGTACTTTGATGAAAGAGATCCGGCTGTAAGGACTGCAATAAAGATGCTTATTGAAAAAGCTCATAGTAAGGGAGCTACTGTCAGTATATGTGGGCAGGCTCCGAGTGTATACCCAGAGATAGTGGAATTCCTAGTTGAAGCAGGCATAGATAGCATAAGCGTTAATCCAGATGCCGTCGTATCTACTAGAAGACTTGTAGCTAGCATAGAGAGAAAAATAATGTTAAAGAAGCTTGAAATGCTTAAAGAAATTATTTCAAGGCTAAACATATCTAACCTAAGGATCTAACTCCTCTTTTTACTCTTATATTCTTCCACTTACCTTAATACTCGGTGGGGAAGGAGATCTATCTCCTAATTAAACCACCAAATAATCCACCTAAAGCACAAATAATTGCTACAGTTATTAAAGCTGTAAACGCTACTCCAAAGCCAAGTATCCAGCCTACGATAGCTCCAATGAGGCCTCTAATAAGTCCTCCCAGTATCGCTAGCGCTAAGCCCAGTATAATTGCTCCAGTGATTCCAGCTAAGAAGCCTGCTGTAAAACCTCTTAAAGCTCCACGTGCAATTAGTCCAGCAACTATTCCTGCAATAAATGGGCCTATGAAGGGAATCCAGCACAATGTCATTAGTAAGAGGAAGCCTATAAATGTCCCAGCTGCTATACTGCCCTGACCCATGGCCTTCTCCACCTATTGTAATTTATGCTAGTTCAATTCTCACTTACTACTAATATTAATTAATAGATGTAATAAAAGTTAGGGCAGGAAAACCTCTAAGCTTAGCGTCGAATACTCCATGTTATAATTTAAAGTTTGTATAGTTAGTTATTATTGTTAAAATATGGGGTGTGTTTCTCTATGGATGTAGCATTAGATGATCTAGTCATTAGAAGTGTTACTGGTTTTTGTAACACTTACTTAGAGTGGAGCAGTAGTGGAGTGAAGAACGCTGTTTTAGAAGCTATTGAATCTATTGAAAGCGTTACAAAAACACTAGAGACAGCAGGGCTCTCCGTCTGGACTAAGAGAATTTCTCTCCCAATTCCACGAATAGATTTATATAGAAAGATCCCTGGATTATTGTCTGAAGCTATCACTAAGAAGGATTACTTGCTTAGCGCTGGTTGTTATATGATTGAAGAAATCGATTACGACACATTACTCAACTTAGTTGAGCTTGGAGCATACGTATGCCTAGCTTACTCAGATGAAGAAGTAGCTGTAAATAAGTTGACAAAGTACTTAATTAAACTTAGCAGCATAGACCCTATTTACACTACTCAAGTAGCTTTAAGTTTAAATGGCTTACCAGTAGAAACTCCATACTTCCCAATATCAACAAGCCTCTACGGCAAGAGAATTGGAGTAAGCCTACTGTACCCTAATTACTTAGCTAAAGCATACAGTGAGGGAGGCTTAGAGGGCGTTAAAAAAGCACTTCTACGCGTAGAGAGAGAGCTAAGCAATTTACTAAAAGGAGTAAACATCTTCATAGATTATAGCATAAGCCCATGGAGGGATGAAAGTGTTGCTAGACTCATTGAGCTAGTCACTAATGCTAAACCATACTTAAATGGATTCCTCTATGGAATCCATGCGTTGAACAAGGCAATAGCAGAGGCTTCATTAATCCTCAGGAAGATGGGGGGCTTTAATAAAGTTATGCTCCCATACGCTGAGGATAGCTATTTAATAGAGCTTGGAGGCCGCGGCTTAATTAATGCAAGGGACTTCATCAGGTATTCAAGTGCTTCAGTACCTGGAGTAGACATGGTTGTAGTTCCCTTAGACGAATATGGGGTAAAGGGCTTAATACTTGATGCACTTGCAGTAGCCTACTTAAAGAACTATCCAACAGGCCTTAGAGTAATACCCGTAGACAATGAGCCCGGCTCCATAGTTAAATTAGGTCGATTTGGAGAAGTATACGTACTCAATTACTAATGCTTAAAACTAAGATAGTTCACCGGCTTCTTCATATTCTTCGCTTAGAGTCCTACACCACTTCTCTGGCTCTTCAACTCCACCAATACATCCCTTCCCATGTCTAACTGTCTCCTCGATTCTACTTAAGAGCACTATTCTACTTGGAATGCTTTCACTGAGAATTCTATAGCCCACTCTATCGGCTAATTTTTTAGCAAATGCTTTAACCTCCATGTGGCTTGGCATACTGCTTAGAGTTAGCCTAGACCTGCTTCTCCCCATGTACATATAGGCCTTTACTTCAACGTAAGTTGGATTACCTCTTTCAACAAGCTTTGCAAAGCCTTCGACATCTCTATCACTCATGTTGAATCCCTTAACGAGAGTTATTCTAAAAACTGTTGGATTTTTAAATGACTTTACATAATCTATGGTTTCACTAATTAAATCCCAAGCCCTTGAGACCAGGGGTCTATTGAATCTGTTATACATCTCCTTATTCCATGCCTCAAAGCTTAAATACAGTTGCGTAGGTTCTTCACCTAATCCACTAATTACATCAGGCCTTACTCCACGCGTGACTAGAAATGTAGTCAGCCCTCTATCATGATATTCCTTTATTAGCTCACTAAGCCTTGGATATACAGTGGGTTCACCTGCTAAACTTATGGCTACGTGCTTTGGATTTACAGCTTCTTCAAAAATACCCCTGTCCACTGATGGATTTCCCTTAAAGCCACTGATGATGTTTCTATAAGTTATTATGCTTTCCTCAACTAATACCTCAGGATCATCTACTGTGGGTAGCTTAAGTTCATCCCATTCAGTGTTTAAGTCATCTGGTTGAAGCCTCCAGCAATGAAGGCACCTATTCCAACACCAAATTATAGCTGGAGTCATCTGTATGCATCTATGGCTCTCAATTCCATACCATAGACACTTGTAGCAAAACCTCCTCCTAATGAGGGCTTCCTTAGTCCAGTAGCATCTTTTTACAGCACCAGTAGTGCCTATTAAATGATATCCTTGCTTAATCAATACTTCATATATAGCTCTATACGTAGGTCCACTTTTCCAGAAATTCACTCTCCTTTTCCTAACTTCACTCCAGTCTATGCTTAACTTAATGGCCTTGACCACAATGGTCCACCTTAAATGTCGCTATTAGAGTTACTTAAAGCACATTAAATATGTTAATAGAGGGCTTCTAGAATATTTAAAAAGACTCCTATTTTATAAAAGGCTATGCCTAAGCATACTCCTTGTAAATCCAGCCTGTCTCTGTCTTAACTACTAATCCCTTCTTCTTAAGATCTTGTAGCCTCCCTCTCACTGTATTGTAGTTTAAGTTAGTCAACCTTTGTATTTCCTTAGGTGTAAGAGCCTTCTTCTCCCGCATCAATACTTCGAGTATTAGTTCCCTAGCAGTTTTTAATTCAGACATAAGGCACACCCTCTTCTATTAAAACTGATCCTGAGGTGGATTATAAAGCTGATCCTAGTTCAGCTCCTTCAGCTCCTTGACTCCAAGGCTTCTTCATAAAGTTCAAGGGCTTTGAGTAAAGCCTTAAGTTAATAGGGGTATTCAACTACCTTTACTTCTTTAGCACTAGTTCCTCTCTTAAAGTACTCTAGTTGTGGAGAAGTCAATTTTTCTAAGAACTCTAAGTCTTTGCTGAATAAATTCCTTATGTCATTTATACCTAGGACGGCCATTGCAAGTCTATCTATCCCTATGCCCCAGGCTATAGCCCTTGACTCTTTTGCTCCAAGGATCTCCATTACTTCAGGTCTTAGTACTCCACCTGGGAAAACCTCCATCCACCCTAGTTCAGGGTGTTTAATGAAGCCTTCAACGCTTGGCTCAGTGAAGGGGAAGTATCCTGGCTTAAACCATACTTCCCTTATCCCGAGAGCTGCAGAGAATTCCTTAAAGAAGGCTAAAAGCTCTTTAAAAGAGACGTTGCGGCCAACTATTATTCCATCCAATTGATGGAACTCCATGGAGTGCTTAGCGTCAAGGTTCTCTGGTCTAAAAACTCTATCTATTGTGAAAACTCTATACTCTCCACTACTTCTCTCGAAGATAGTTCTAGCAGATACAGCTGTTGTTTGAGTCCTTAACACTAGTCTAAGAGCTCTATCAATACTCCACTCATAATTCCACCCCTTCCTATGAACCATTGATGTTCTTTCAATAATGCTATGTTCAGGCGGCTTTACTTCTAGAGGAGTAGATACAAAGAAGGTGTCGTGTATTTCTCTAGCAGGATGATCCTGTGGTTGAAATAGGACGTCGAAGTTCCACAACTCCATCTCTACGTGAGGTCCCTTAACTTCCTCAAAACCCATTGAGACCATAGTCTCTCTAACTAAGTCAAGGAACTCTAAGTAAGCATTAAGCCTAGCTGCCTTCCTCTTAGGAGGAGTTATAGATAGATCGAAGCGCTTTATGATAGCTTTCTCAAGTCCACCGCTTAAGTAAAGCTGAGGAGTTACAACTGTTACTAATGGAGCAGCCTGCAGAAATCCACTGCCAAGCAGCATCACTAACTTCTGAGTTGGAGAAACTGTGACTATGTTTCTCTGAACCACTGTAATAAACCTCCTTCTCTTCAATATTTGTAGTAAATCAACTGGGGGGTTTACACCCTCCTCCACGATCGATTTAAGCCAGGCCCTAAGTTCTCCAGCAGCTTCTATTACTTCATAGCATTTGCTTAATGAAGAAACGCCTATTACTCCATTGACTACCCCTAGGCATCCCCCCTTCAATAAGTATTGTAACCCTATTTTTGCTTCATCTTCATCAATGCCTATACTCTTTATACAATCAATGAATTCCCCAATGCTTCTACCAATGCACTTAAATGCATTAGTGTATAACCTCTCCTCAGGTAAGCCGTCTTTAAGGACTCTTAAGCCTTCATTAGTTAGCTCAAGCATTTCCACTTGCTTTACTCTTTTATATAGGAGTCCTTTAGCTTCAAGCTCTGCAATATCCCTCATGAGGTCTTCGGGCTTCATGCTTAAACGTCGTGCTACTTCAATTACATCGACTTCGCCATCGACCTTACGTAGCTCTAGAGCAATCCTATACTGTTTTTCAGTAACTAGCACTGTCTCCAAAGCACGCCGGCCTCCATACAGCTGCTCTCTAGATGTTTAAAGGGAAGGAATTAAGTTTATTACTACTTCAGTAATCCGCGTTTCCTTAAGTAATCTATGGCTTTCTCCCTTGACTCAAGTGCCCACATGCTTTCTTCAAGAATCCTCTTAGCTTCATCCCTAAGCCCCGGCGGAAGATCCTTGACTACGTCTTCAATGACTTCCTTTCTAGCTGAGGGGCTTTTCCTAGGCTTAAAGAGCGACATTTATCCCCCCTGAACTCTTAGTCTAAGGCCTTAATTAATGAGAATGACCTTCCCCCACATATTTACGTCTTTTCACTGAGTGCAACATAAACTTAGTGGAGTATACGTCTCCTCCGGCGTGAATGGAAGGACATGCCTCGTAGTCTTAGGTGCAAGTACTTCACCTCTAATGACAACACTCATTACCTCCTCCTTAGTTAACTTCCTCCTAACTAAGACGTGGCTTACTTCACCACTAGCTAAGTCTTCTAAAGCGTGTTCAAGTAGACCATAGTAGTACAGCTTTATTAAGCCAGTTAGAGATAGCTCATCGAGTACCTTTGAAACAGCTTTTTCTACAGTAATATCTCCAGAGATCTCAATGCATGCGCCTTCACTATTTAACAATACGAAGGCAGCATTGTTTGCTAAAGTAATTCCACTCGATTTCCTTCTGCACTCACTATATTTAACTCCAAGTCTATCAAGAGCTTTAAAGAACTCCTCTAGCTCACCTTTAAAAGCTGGGTACCAAGTATATAGCTTAATGCTTTCATCAAAGTAATCTACAATTATTGAAGGAGCCTTAGTACACTTAAGCTCCTTTAATGCAGCCCACCTATGGTGTCCATCAACTATTAAATAGAACTTAGCGCTAGGTATTGGTGCAACAATTAAAGGCGAGTCAACTGCCTTAATGCTTAAAATAAATTCTTTAACGTCATTAAGCCTTTTACTAATGATCTCCTCGTGGGGGCGCATTAAGTCTAAGTCTAGTAAAATAGGCTTGACTCTCTTAACTGGTGTAGTTAGCTTCGGAGCTTTTATGACTACTTGTCCATATGACAATAAGTCTCAGCTCCTATCAATTGTAAATAGTCTATGTATAATATACTTTCTTAAACAACCTTCTCAAACAAACTCTCTTCTAAAGAAGTCCCTTATTTTCTCAGCTATCATTACTCCAGATCTCTCTAGAGCTTCACTAGTACTGGCCCCTATGTGTGGTGTTAATACAACGTTATCTAACTTCGTTAAGGGATGGTCTTTAGGCAAAGGCTCTTCTTCAAAGACATCTAGTCCAGCGCCAGCTATCCACCCCTCTTTAAGGGCCTTAACTAGTGCTTCTGTATCAATAACTTCTCCTCTAGAAGTATTGATAAGTATAGCTGTTTTCTTCATTAACTTCAGCCTGCTTTCATTAATTAAGTACCGTGTTTCAGAAGTCAATGGAACGTGTATGGAGACTACGTCTGAAACACTTAATAGTTCTTCAAGGCTTAAGTACTCTGCTCCATAAGCTTCCTCAACTTCTCTAGGGAGCCTATTCCTCTTATAATACACTATCCTCATATTGAAACCATACTTAGCTATTTTAGCTAAGGCCTCTCCTATTTTGCCAAACCCTATTATCCCAAGGGTTTTTCCATAGAGCTCCACTCCCTCACAATAGGCTTTAGCCCAATGGCCCAGCCTAGCCATCCTATCTCCATAGCTTATCCTTCTTGCGACACTTAATATTAGGCCCATAGTTAGTTCAGCTACGCTAATTGTTGATGCTTCAGGAACGTTTAATACTTCAATGCCTCTCTCTCTAGCAGCTTCAACATCTATATTATCTACTCCAACGCCAGCTCTTCCAATTACTTTAAGTACATCTGCTCTAAGTATGACTTCTCTAGGAACTCTAGGCTTGCTTCTAACAATGAGTGCGCTGAAGCCTTTAATTAAATCCATTAATTCACTTACGCTTGGATACTCCCTATAAACTACTTCAAAACCCTCTCTACGAAGTATCTCAACGCCTCTTTCATGGATTGGAGCAGCTATAAGTACTTTAACAACCAACTTAAACACCCGTTATGCAATACACATAATCTTATAGCTCTTCGCACTTAAAAAGACGCTTCCTCAAAGTCAGCCCACCGTATTGAAGCCCACTCACTATGTGGATAGAAGTAGAGACTCAAGTGAGTAGAGTATAGAAGTGGAGCTAAGTGAGTTTTCTTGCAGCTATAGTCTATGCCCAATATCTACAACTGCTACTCTCACTGACTTGCTGCATCCATAAGCTGCATTAATTGCAATTAATCAAACACTCGTAGCACTAAGTTTCTATTCATCATAGCGCTTAATGTTACGTGAGTGCATAAAATAAAGATCTATTAGAATGAGCCTTTACTTCAAGCACTGAGTAACTAACAATGAACTGTCAGTAAGCAATTTCTCTCCAAACAAATGCTAATGTAAGAGTAGCTAGTGTGTATTTGAAATACTTTACTTAGCTATGCAATAGCGTACTTACTTCAGGGTCTTCACTAGTACGCTATTTGCTTTCAGACATGAAGTACGCTAAGTAATTGAGTAGAGAGTCATGCTCTCTCCACCAGTCATTAGAATACGCGTTCTACTTGCTACAAGGCTGTAATGCAAGTGTAGGTAGATTAATATCCCCAGCGATTTTCTAACACCTAGATAGTTCCCCGTGATCTGCTTTATAGAAGGACTCTAAAGTAAATTATATGGGAGCTTCGTAGATTCAGCAATTCTACGTCTCACGTAGAGCTGTAATGGGATTAGAAGCATTCAGAGACTTAGAGAAACTCTTCTCATTAATATGCTGTAATTAATTACATGTTCAAAAGTTTTTTACTCTCTTTAGCTATGAAATCGCTTAAATTATTTAATAACACCTACTCTATTACAAATGCAGTGCATCTATGGGATTTACGGAGGGCTTTAATGTGGAGTCATCTACATGGCTAACGTTAGCGGCAAGCATTATGCTAGCCTTAGCTATCTACATTGTTGTAAGCATGTTGTTAAGCATATCAATGGAGGATTTTATGAAAGCTCTATCATCTAGTGAAACACTTTTTGCAATTAAACTCAGTTTTGCTACAGCAATACCATCATCTATAGTTGCTCTAACAATTTCAATTCCACTAGCTTATGCTTTAGCTAGATGTAGATTTAAGTTGAGGACAGCGTTAGACGTACTAGTGGCTTCTCCAATGTCTATGTCCCCAATTGCCTTAGGCACATTGATACTATTCACATTGTTAAAAGTCCCTCCTGGAAGAGCGTTAAATGATTCACTGAACATAGTTTACGATGTAAAGGGAATAGTCTTAGTTCAAACACTGATAGCTACTTCAGTTATGACAACTTCACTGAAGGGAGTATTTAGCAGTCTAGACATAGATTACGAAGAGCTATCTATAGCTTTAGGACACAGCTGGTTTAGTACATTAGTTAACGTTGTAATACCCATGTCTAAAAGAGGTTTATTAGCATCATACTTAATGGGGTTTCTAAGGGCTTTTACAGACTTTGGGGCAACAGTCATGGTTGCTGGAGCCACGTTGTTTAAAACATCTACTCTCCCAACAGCAATCTATATAGCCATGGGTTCAGGGGATTTCGCTCTAGCTTTAGCTCTAGTATCTCTATCAATGATTATAGGAGTAGCAGTAGTAGCTGTAGTCAACTCGCTGTGGAGGGAGCCCATTGATGCTAGTTATTAAAGATCTAGTGAAGAGCTACCGAGGCTTTAAGCTTACAGTAAAGTCAATGTATGTTGAAAGAGGAAACTGGATCGCTATACTTGGGCGCAATGGCTCTGGAAAAACTACCTTACTAAAATCCATAGTGGGCATAGTGCTCCCTGAGGAAGGCTGCATAGAAATTGATGGAGCAACAGTCTTTAAGGCTTCAAAAGGCCATATAGCAGTTAATGTACCTCCTGGGAGAAGAAAGGTAGGCTATGTACCTCAAAACTACTTGCTATACCCCCACATGAATGTCTATGAAAATATAGCATATGCCTTAAGGCCGCTGAGGCTCTCAAAGAGTGAATTAATGGAGAGAGTTACTAAAGTACTTGAGCTAGTTGAAATGAGTGAACTTAAGGACAAGTATCCCAGGGAACTATCAAGTGGCCAAAAGCAGAGAGTTGCACTAGCTAGAGCTCTAGCTCTACATCCAAAGATCTTAGTGCTGGATGAGCCTTTTAGCAACATAGATCCAGAGTTTAGGGAATCCTTAAGAGCTGAGCTAAAGAAGCTGCTGTCATCAATGAACGACTTCGCCGTAGTAATGGCTACTAACGACATCAACGACTTATCAATAGTTAATAAAGTTGCTATACTTAGTGAAGGAAGAATGATTCACTTAAGTGAATCAAGGGAGTACGTAAAGGAGTTTCTATATAAGGGTGTGGTGCTTTAATTGAAAAAGCTCCGTCACTTATACGTACTGTTAGCAATAGTGTTTTCAATCATAGTTCTTGAATTCATCTACCTAAGTCGAATCAATGGGGGGAGTAATGAAGTAATTTATGTTTTAGCGGCACCTGTAAGTAAGCCCATTATTGATTTAGCTGTTGAGCGATTTAAAGAGATCTCTAGCATCGAAGTACTCGTAGACTATGCAGCTTCTGGAACTATTCTAGCTAAGTTAGAAGCAGGTGTACAAGCTGATGTAGTTATATTCGCCTCAAGCGATCTAGGTGAAGTCGCTGCAGCTCACGGACTAGTGATCTCTGAGTCTAAAACAGAGTTAGCATACGTTCTCCCAGCGCTATTCATTAAAGCTGACCTAAGTCCTATAGTGAAGTGCATTGATGACTTAGCCGCACTTGATGTTAAGATAGGAGTAGCTAACCCTGCAGTAGCTCCAATAGGAGTAGAAGCTTATTACATAATTAATCAATCAGCTAATAGAGATAGATTATTGAGTAAAGTAGTGGTTCAAGCAAGGGACGCCCAGGAGCTATTAGCAATTCTTAAGTTCGGGGGAGTTGATGCAGCCTTTCTATGGCATATATATGGAGAAGGCTTAAGAAGTATTGCAAAGCCCATATACCCATGGGAGTGCGGATATAAGTTCCACGTATATAGCCAAGTAGCTTATGTAACAGCGAAGTCTAAGAACGAGAAGTTAGCTAGAGAATTCATAGAGTTCCTAACTAAAGATAGCTTTATTAAAGATAAGCTTAAGGAATTAGGCTACTTAAATTCAATTAATGAAGTTAATGACTATATAGCTAAGCATTTAAACCAGACATCAATGAGCTATTATGGGAAATAGAAAATTGCTCTAAAACAAAATCCAAAATGAAATAATATGTATTACTCCACACGTTAAGAATCAGTACTGGTGGTAGCTTGAGTAACACAGTGAACTTAATCTATAGCGATGTATTTAGACAAAACCACAGCCCTCACGTTAAACACCCAGAGAATCCTGGGAGAATGCGGAGGGTATTAACAGGGCTAGCTAGACATGGCTTAAAGAGCTTCATCAACTGGCACTTACCCATTGAAGGTGAAATAGATGAAGCTCTTAAAGTACACGTTAGAGGATACGTTAATTACGTTAAGGACTTATTTAATAAAGCTCCATGTGAAATAGATCCTGATACATATGTATCAATCACTACTTTAAAAGCCTTAAAATATTCAATAGGGACAGTGATTAATTACTCTCTAAAGGCCTATAATGATCGAAGTACGTACTTTGCCATACTTAGGCCCCCTGGGCACCACGTTGGAAGAGGGGGTAAAGCTCTAGGAGCTCTTACTCAAGGATTCTGCATATTTAACAACATTGCTTTAGCTGCATCCAGCCTCATTGAACACGGAATTAGTGGCATTCTAATAGTTGATTTTGATGCACACCACGGCAATGGGACTCAAGAGATATTCTATGAGACAGATCAAGTTATGTTAATTGACATTCATCAAGATCCTAGGACTCTATATCCATTCACTGGGCACATTAATGAAATAGGGCTTGGCAGAGGAGAGGGCTATAATGTAAACATAGTTTTACCTCCTTTAAGCGGCGACGACGTCCTTGGCCTATGGTTCAACATCATCACTGACTTAGCTAAGCAATACGATCCTGAGGTAGTGCTAGTATCAGCTGGATTTGATGGATATGTAAACGACGGCCTTACAGAGTTAAGGTATACATCGAAGGCCTTCTATAGGCTAGGTAAACTGATTAGCTCATTGAATAAGCCTACATTCATAGTGCTTGAAGGCGGATATAGCATTGGGCTTGAAGAAGGATTACCAGCATTCACTGCAGCATTAGCCTCTATAGAGGAGCCTATGGCTAGCGGAGGCTCAAGAACTCCCCCGGCAATATTTAGTGAAGCCATGAGCATTTATAGAGAGACCATTACAATGCTCTCTAAGTACTGGAGGGTAAAGTGAGTTGAGGCTTGAGAGAGAAGTAAAGATAAAGCTTATTGATGTTGAGCGCAGTGAAGCCATCAATGCATTAAAGAGTAGCGGTTGTATAGCACTAGGCGACGTAATTCACAACGACTACTACTTCATGCACCCATGCATAGATATGTTGAGCCTAGATGAAGCCATTAGAGTTAGGGAAGAAGTCAGTATACATACGGGTGAGACCAAGTACTTCATAACGTATAAGGGAAGAAGGCTTAGCAGAGCCTTTAAGGAGAGACTTGAAGTAGAAGTTGAAGTCAGTGGGAAAGAAATAATTGAGATACTTAAAGCTCTTGGATTTAAAGTTATAACTATAATACCAAAGGAGAGAAGCCTATTTAAATGCTCAAATACTTTAGTCACAGTGGATTATTTAAGTAACCTAGGGTTATTCATGGAAGTCGAGGGCGAGAAAGAGCTCATCGAAGATTTCCTAAAGAACCTAAAGATCAGGTATGAAGTCGTTGAGAAAACGTACTTTGAGCTTCTACAACCTACTTAACCGAAAACCAATGAACCGCCCGAAGGGAATCCTCGATCCCTAAGGACGGAGGGGGTTGGAGCGTTCAACGTATTCAAGTGTTATGGAGGCCATAAAGCGATCTCATATGTAATCTATGGGTAAGTTGTAGTAATGCGAGTATGCCTCTAGCAACTCCCTGTGCTCAATTTTCGTCCCCTTCTTTTCTACAACTATTCTAACTGGCTTTAGTGAAGTTCTCTTAGAGGCTTTCTCCAAGATCTCCCATGAGAGGTTGCTCAATGAGTACTTAGCTATTATATGGCCATAGCAATAGTCGTCTCTTAAAGCTTTCTCAGTATGTTTTCTGGGGTAATGCCCTCCTCCTACGCCTAGTGCAGGCATGCAATTACTCACAACTCCTTTCTCAATTAATTCACTTACTGCTAATGCTATTACTTCATGGTTTACTCCACTGCTCCAATCATCTTCCGCACTCCCTATTTCAATGAAAACTAATGGTTTATTAACCTCCGTTGGGCCGTGATGCGTTGCTTCATAACATACTTCATAGAGTTCAAGCCTTCTAAGTTCTTCAGCTACTTTTCTAAGAGCCTTAAGTAGCCTTAGAGAGGCCTCTGGATACGCTACTCCTAGTGAAAACGGCTTACCGCCATAGAGTGCTTCAAAACCAACGTTCCCAGTGTGATGTATAGTATAGCTCTTAATCCCATGACTACTGCTATGTCTTGAGAGAACTATGTATGAATCTGCTGGAAGCCCCTCTTCCAGGAAGTCGAAGTATATGACTTCCTCACGGAAGCCAGCCATAACTCCATAGTCAGTGCATATGCATTCAACAGCACCTCTACAAACTCCACATTCCCTACCGCCCATAAGCTTAAGCAGTGCCTCAGCTATACCTATTCCAGCAGGATCTGTAGTTGAGTAAGCTATTCCAAAGACCATGTTGACTCTATTCACCTTATAATCGAAAGCCCCTCTCTAAAGGGCAGATGTAGATAAGGTTTATAAATTTTGAGTGTGTTTAACTTATTGATAATGGAGTTGCAATTACATGGACTTTAGGCCTCGAGAAGGCATGAGTTATGAGCTCTTGGCTAAACACTTGGGGAAGAGGGAATGTAGTTCAAAAACAATGAATAGCACTAGGGAATCTCAGCCCATCCATAGACTAATAGGAGATCAGTTAAACTACTTATACCAGGTGGGCTTGCAGAGTGATGAAGCTCACCGCTCACGAGCTCTCTCGTGATGAAGAGACGAGAACTCCCGTCTGATGGATTAAGCTATTTCTTTAATTACTTCTAGAGCGGCAAAGTTAAAAGGCGTTGGAGTAGTTATTGAGAGAAAAGCCTTAAGCCTTACATCATCTGCAATGGCTTTTAAAGTGCTTCTACTATACGTACTTACATAGCCTTCTAGAATGGGCTTTATCCTACTCTTAAACCTCCCTATGTCAAATATATTGTTAACTATGTAACTCAAGGTAGCTAGAAGGACTACGATGTCCCATGCGTAGTGCTCTAAGTTTGTAGTTTCAATAGCTTGTTCAGCATCAACGATTACGACATCGCCGCTTGAAGTTGCTATGAAGTTACTGCACTTAGAGTCTCCAAGAGCTCTCTCATGAGAGTGCACCGTACCTAAAGCCATACCTAGTTTTCTGAAAATCTCCTCTTCACTACTCATGTATATAGACTCGCCCGCTATATACTCCCTTTCAATGCTCAATTCATTCCACGAGACTTCATAAATTTTAGGCATCTTCATAAATTTACTCATGTATTCAAAGAAACTTATCTCTCTCTGCATTCTAACCTTGGGATTAAGAGCTATAGGGTATATAGGCACCGGTACTGTAGCTGCCTTAACTATAAACCACTTAATTAACCCTATTCCACCTGAATACTTCTTTAACACTCTTTTCTCATTCGGTGCACGTTCAATGACTATTACCTGACTTGAAGACGTTTCTATGAAGTCTATCAGACGCTTCATCATAGTCTAATCTCTTTAAAGCCCTTCTATGACTTCTTGAGGTAATTGAATTACTTTTCTACCTGCAACCACTTGATCTACACTATGGATCATTCCACCGAGATCCTCTATAACTATCCTCACGCTATTGTAATCAATGCTCTCTCCTTCCAGTACTACTACTAGAGTCTCAGTCTCCATGTCTATTTCCTTAACTGTAATGTTTACAGCCTCCACTCCACTTACCTTAGTTAATTTTTCAGCTAAGCTTATTATTGAGCCATCCATTTTTGGGAAAATAACGTCTAGCACAAGTCTCCTTAACAATTTTTATTCCACACTCCAGACAATAGTTTTAACTTCAGGGTATTAACCTTTATGCAACAAGCAGTTGTTTACAATTACCTTTCATCCCTGACTACATGCTTCATCAATTACTCTCTCAAGGGCTTCAAGAGGCTCTAAACCATCATGGAATACTAAGAAGTGCATTCTTCCATACATATACTTCAATTCCTCATTATACTGTCTGAGAATGCTCCATTCAGGCTCTACCTCTCCCCCTAGTCCTACGCCTTGGCAATACGTATCTAGATACATTTCACTTGATCTACCGGGGCTTGCTGGAATAAATGGATAGAGGAAACACCTTAAAGGCCTTGCCTCATATATAATGCATTGAGGCTTACCGCCATCGTACTTTAAGAATGCACAAACACCTTCTTCTAAACCTCTAAGAACTGGAGTAGCATAAGCATCGCTTACTACTGCAAGAATATATCTACCTCTAAGCTCCCTCCAGTTAACTCCAAGATGCTTACTCATTCTACAGATATCGTGGGCTGTTAAAGATACGTTTGGCCCATTACTACAACACCTTCCACAACGAATACACGTAAACCGCGTTTTTACACTGACTTTAACTACAGCGTATCTCTGAAGCAATTCATCAACGCCTCATACAGTAGATCTCTTAGCTACATGAATAAGCCTAATATGTTTGCCTCATTATATGCTTTAATGAATGACTTACATAGCCCTATACTGCAATCATTTAATTAAGGCTGTTGCCTAAGTGTAGATGACATCAGGTATCTCTACGTTTCTAAAACAATGATCTGCTATGCAGTTAAAATGAAACTCCTATGGAAGCCCTATGGCGTTGAACTAGGCTAGAACCCACATGTGGAGTTAGCTTAGTTAATGAATTAAAAGTATTGAAAAATCATTAGTGGGGGAATACTTAATGCCAGGATCTCACTATGCATAGAGTTGAAGTTCTTGAATAAAATGCAGCCTCCGTAAATATAGCAAGGCACTATGGACTCAGTATTACAAATAATTATATTTAAGGGTATTCTTTAATGTTTCTAATAGAGCCTCTGAGAGCACGTGGTAAGATTGAAGAAATCTATGGCTTTAGTAGCAATATTGTTATTGACTCTAACGCCCTTAGCTTTTACACACAGCGCTAATAAAATAGTAGTTTACGGCTCATACCTATGCCCTACGTGTAAGAACTACGTAGAGTGGCTTAAGGAACTTGGGTTATCCATAGAGTTCAGGGAGATTGTGGGATATGATGGGAATAGGACTCAATTAGCCTCCTTAATGAACTTGCTGAACTTAACTACTGTTGAAGCGGAGATAGTTGCAGTAGTTCTTAGTGAAGCAAGTGAGCCTATAGCAGTTGTAATCGGTGAAGTATATGATGAAAACACGTGGATTGAGCTATCTGAAGCTAAATTTAATGGAACTATATTGATAGCGCGTTCAGAGGGATCGAAGTTAATTGTAAGCAATGGAGAGCTTGCATCATCTATAAAGAACATAGTCCTCGGAGGCTCAGCATTCATTACACCACGTATAGAATCACTTGCATCACTATTAGTTGAATCAGCAGCATTAGGGCTCTTAATGGCTGTAAACCCATGCGCTATATCAACACTCCTACTACTGACGTTTAGTGCGTCAACAGGTATCGGTGAGTGGAGAGGGAGGGCATTAACATACGTATTCATAGCTGGTGTATTCACTGGTTATACTACCGTGGGACTGGCTTCATCATATATCCTTCAATACTTAAAGTCCTCAATTATTGTATACTTCGTATTAGCTTTTGCAGCACTAATAGCCTTAGCGGATCTAGTTAACTTAGTTAAAGGCTCTAGAGGACTAATTGCATGCTCTGAAAGAGAGTGTATTCCAGGCAAACTATATACTCTACCTAAGCTACTTGTGCCAATAGGCATGTATGTAATTGGAGCAGCTTCTTCACTAAGCTTTACAGGTTGCGCTATTCCAGCTTTACTCAACTTAGCTGCTAGATTAATGAATATAGAGCCTTATATTGCAGCAATATGCATAGCTCTATTCAGTTTAAATGCAACAGCTCCACTACTACTCATACCATTAATGCCTGTAGAGAAGTTCGTTAATTCAAGGAAATTCAAGTACGTAGTTATAGCTAGAGACATAGCTTTAATGTCATTCATCGCTTTATTCCTACTTAGAGTAACTTAATATACGGCCCATTAATCACTTATCTAGTATATGGGTAAACTAGATGAGTAAGAATAAGTCTTCTATAGGCATAGCTCAGTTAAAGAATTACGTAAAGCACATGGGGGGCTTTGTAGATGAGGGAAACGTAGTGAGAGCTTACATTCCAGTAGCTGTTGAAGACGAGTTGGGTGGAGTAGCATTTATAATTGAAGGAGAGAGAATTAATGAAGAGGTATTCATAGATGAAGCCAAGGTAGTTATTAATGAACGCTGCGAAGTACTTAGAGGAGATGAATTAAACGCCTGGCTTAGCTTCATTGACGAAATGTTTCAATAATTGAATTAAGTCGTAAAGTACTTTTATACGCATGTCCATATAGCTCACTCGCTGTACATCGGTGGGAGAAGTGGAGAAAGACGTAGTACAGCTACTTGTCGGAGGCTCAGCTGGTAGTGGAAGCATTGTGTGTGGAACAATGCTGGCTAGGGCATTAATGGAAATGGGCTACTACATTGTTGGAGATAACGAATATCCATCAATAATTAGAGGGGGACATACAGCTTATTGGATTAGAGCTGGCGTTAGAAGAATTAATGAAGTAGACTCATTTAACGACCTAGTTGTTGCAATGGATCATGAGACATTCGTAAGGCACTCTTTAGAGTTTCATAACAACACAGTGTTCATCCTTGACTCAAGGATAGTTAAGCCGCCTGATAACGTTAAAGTAATTGATGTACCTGTACTCAAGCTGTTGAGAGAGGAAGGCATGGAGTTAATAGTTGGTAACAGCATTTTCTCTGGTGCAGTAGCTGCTGCAATAGGCATACCTTTGGACTACATGCATAAGGCTATTGAAGCTCAATTCCGCGGCAGAAAGAGCGTTATAGAAGTAAACTCTAGAGCTGCAGCCATAGGATATGAGTACTTGGCTCAAGTAAGCATAGACTACGACTTACCTAGGCTTAAGCCCCCGAGGCCTTGGGGGCCGAGAGTGCTTTTAACAGGTAATGAAGCAATAGCGCTAGGCATGGTTAAGGCAGGCGTAAAGGTGTATGCCTCATACCCCATGACTCCCGCCTCTCCAATACTACACTACTTAGTGGGCATTAGTAAGGATAAGGATATGGCTGTTCTACAAGTTGAAAATGAAATAGCGGCTGCTCAAATAATTGCTGGAGCAGCGTGGGCAGGAGTTAGAGCAGCTACTGGAACTAGTGGAGGAGGTTTTTCACTAATGGTTGAGACTTTAAGCATGGCTGGAATGATGGAGCTCCCTATAGTAATAGTGTTAGCAATGAGGCCTGGGCCAAGTACAGGTATGGCGACTATGAGTGCTCAACAAGATCTTTTATTTGCAATATTCTCAGGCCACGGAGAATTCCCTAAAGTAGTTGTTGCACCAACAGATCAATATGATGCATACATGAAGGTTATTGAAGTATTTAATTTAGCTGAGAAATATAGAGTGCCTGCAATAATACTTGAGGACAAGCACTTAGCTGAAGGACATAGAAGTGTTCCAGCGCTACCTGAAGAAATAGTTGTTGATAGAGGAGCAGTAGTACCTCATGAAGAAGCAGTAAAGCTCCTTAAGGAGGGATTTGAGTATAAGCCATATCAAATAACTAAGACATGTGTATCACTACACATACCTCCAGGAGTACCAGGGCTTATTGTAAGAACTGAAAGCAGTGAACATGATGAAGAAGGCTTCGTAACTATAGTGCCTCACAAGGCATCGGAAATGTACCTTAAGAGGCTGAGAAAGATCAAGTATTTAAGAAGGGAGATTGAGGAAAAGTATAGGCCCCTAGAAGTTCATGGAGTAAAGCCTAGTGAAGCAGATCTTGTGATATTCACTTGGGGCAGTACTTTGCAGGCAGTAATTGATGCTATGGAGATTATTAGCAAAGAGTTAAGTACTTCAGTTATTAACATCAGCTATCTATGGCCTTTCCCTAGGCATAAGTTCAGGGAGGCTTTAATGGAGGTAAGGAATGCAATAACTCTTTCAGTAGAGCATAATGCATTAGGGCTCCTTAGGAAGCTCATTAGAATGGAGACAGGGTTTAAAGTGACTTACCACTTGGGTAAAGTTGATGGAAGGCCTTTTAGGCCATCATCACTCGCTGAAAGAGTAATTAAGTTAACTAAAGTTGTGAAAGGTGCTAAACATGGTAGTCCCCGTTAAGCAACCAATGGCAGTAACTAAGAGAACTATCACTTGGTGCCCTGGCTGCGGGAACTTCAGCATACTGTCTGCATTTATAGATGCAGTAAACGATCTAGGTCTAGAGCCGTGGAGAGTTGTAGTGATAAGTGGCATAGGTTGTAGTGGAAAGATCACTAACTACATGCCCTTCAATGGAGCTCACGTAATACACGGCAGAGTAATACCATTCGCCATGGGCATTAAGCTAGTTAACCCAGAGCTCGTTGTAGCAGGATTTTCAGGTGATGGAGATGCTTATGCAATAGGCATAGAGCACTTGCCGCACGCCATTAGGAGGAATATAGATGTTAAATTAATTGTCCATAACAACAAGGTCTTTGGACTCACTACAGGCCAAGTGTCTCCAACAAGTGATAAGGGGATGATAACTAGAACTACTCCTTGGGGCAATGTAGAGGAGCCTATAAACCCTATAGCTATGGCCATAAGCCTTGGGGCAAGCTTCGTAGCTAGGGGATTTAGCGGCGATATAGGTCACTTAAAGTACTTATTTAAGGAAGCTCTAAAGCATAAGGGGTTCTCCCTAATAGACGTCCTTCAACCATGCGTAACCTACGATAGAGTCCATACATATCAGTGGTATAGGGAGAGAATCTATAGACTAGAGGATGTAGGGCATGATCCAACAAACTTTAATGAAGCTCTTAAAAAATCCTATGAATGGGGCGATAGCATACCCATAGGACTATTTTATAGAGTTAGAAAGCCAACTTTTGAAGAAATGCTGCCGACGACAAGTGAAGGACCTCCATTAGTGATGAGGCCTATTAGCAATAGGACTATAAGAGACCTATTAGTGAAAAACCATGAATTAACGCTGGACTAGAGAACTAATCCTTAAGGAGCAACGTTTAGATGACTTCACCTACGGCACTCTTAGACTTATGTCCAGTTACCCTAGCCCTGATTACTTTTCTTAACTCAAGGTTTCCCTTAATAAAGAAGGCTATTGGATAACTGCCTGGCTGTCTAGCAATAGTATATGAGTCTGAGTGCCTCTCAGTATATAAGTAGTCTACAATAGTTCCCTGTGGAACGATCCTCGTAATCATGGGCTTATCTATATCCCTCATGACCTTTAACCTAAAGTATTTATACAAATAGCTATGCTTTCTAAGTACATGCATTACTGAGTTCCTCATAGACCAGAGAGGTGTATTTAGTAGTACTGCTACTTTTCTTACATTAATTCTCCTAATGAGTAGGCCTTCATCAAGTACTTTCTTAAGGTACTCATAATTGATTCTATAAGTCTCCTTGGTTTCTCCTGGAAGACCTAGAACTATGTTAATTCCTGGAAGTAGCTCAGGTAAGCCGTTCCAGCCTCTGCGCGATCCAATGCTATTAATGATCCTTATTGCTTCAACAGCTTCATCTGGATATACCTTTAAATTATTTGCCCTCACGACCCTTGGGTCAAATGACTCTACTCCAAGAGCTGCGACATCGCCTGGCGTGTGATACTTAACTATAGTCTTGAGGGCCTTTACAGACTCCTCTCTATAGTGGAATACTGTGCCTGGGTTAACGTTATCTATGTGTAAAACTCTTAAATTGCTGGCAGCCGTCCTTACGCCGTGGAAAAGCCTTTCAATGGCTTCCACTTTTGGCTTAGGGAATTCAAGTATGCCTGTGTCGTGAGACATGTAGGTTAGTATATCTGCTTGCTTGCCAACTCTATAGTGCTTTACTCCAAGCTTACTTAGTACTTCGACTTCTCTAACAATGCTCTCAGGTCTTCTATACATGACTGGGCCGTATCTAACGTCTATGCAGAAGGAGCATCCACCGACGATGTACCTCGGGCAACTCCTATACGTCTCTAACTCAACGATGAGATTCCACTCGTAATTTGGGTGTTGTATAACTATGTTTGCACCAAGTGTGAAGGCCTTGTCAGCCAGTTCATAGTCTTCACGCAATCTCCACGGCTCAGCTCTTTCAGGGCCTACTTTAATTAATTGATAGAAGAATATCTCAGGATCACCTGATACTAAGTACTTAAATAAGTTCTTTAATTTAGCTAGATCTAATGCACTACTTCCTCCACCGGAGCTAAATCCATATCTTGCTGCAGGACCTACAAGTGCTGTATCCTTATCAGCTAGAAATGTAGATATCCTTACTACTTCACTCAAGGAGATGGGTCTGCCGCCAATGTATTTTCCAGGCACTTCAGCTCCAGCAATTAGAACAACTAAGTCGCTAAGCAAAGCTTCATTAATGAAGCTCCCTAAGTTCTGTCTAACTAGATTCACAGTGAAGTATCTTACTTCAATGCTGCTATCAGCTAGCCATATGCCGCCAGCAACTAACCTTGGATAAACATTGATGAATGGAGGCACTCCCAGCCCCGCTGGTTCATCAGTATATCCATCCAGTATCACTACTCTCCTTATGGGCAAAGAACTCCCTCAAGTAGCTGCAATCAAGTTCTCCACTACTGTACGTTATTTAAGAAAGAAGCGTTATATAAGCAAGCGTTTCCCTACAATGCTTTCCACCGCACCATGGATCATGGAAAGTCTTTGTGTAACAGCTTGTTTTCAAAGTAATTAGATGCTATCTATTAGTGATAGCTATAGAGCTACCTTAATTAGAGAACTTCACTGCATTACTCCATAGGAATAGGACTTATTTATAAGTGCTCTAGTTGATTACTTCTCTAAATCTCTATGTTAGCGTGAGCTTCCCTTAGATCTTCTTCAGTTTTTCCAAGCTTACTCATTAATTCAACTATAACTCCATCTAGAAACACCATTAGTGTGTCTTCAAATAAAGTCCCTAGGGGTGCTAAAGGCTCATGTATTCCAAGTATTTGTCTTGCAAAGTAATCTTCTTCACTAGCGACTTTAGTTCTTCCAGGCACTACGACTAATACGTCAGCTAACTTAGCTAAAGGGCTATCAGAAATACTAGTTATTACAATTATTCTTGCTCCAACTGCTTTAGCTGCTTCAGTAGCAGTAACAACTAATCTAGTTCTACCTGAGCCTGAGAGCGATATAACTAAGTCATTGTTATCAATTCTAGGCACTATAGTTTCACCAAGCACAGCTACATTATAGCCTAAGTGGAGGAGTCTTTGGGCAAATGCTCTGCCGACAAGGCCTGTTCTCCCAGCACCAATTATTAATACTTTTGAACCTCTCTTACGTGCTTCAATTAATTCATTGATCAACGCATCAACGTGTTCATCACTTATTAAATCCATAGCTCTTTCTATGAAGTCCACTATTTCACTTACTGCAGTTCTTATAGCACCTGAAACCACTTATTACACCGCAGTGTAGTATCATTCTCTCGTTTAAAAAAGTTAGCAATTAAGTGATTTAAAAAATGTTGGAATTACTTAGGCCTCCTAATGAATAGGAAGGCTGTAGCTGCAAGTAGCACTATTACTACTCCAATGAGTCCATACGTAAGCTCCATTGGAGTAACTGTTTCAACTAACTTAGTTGTTTGAGTAACTGTCCTAGCCTCCGTCTTAGTTACTTCACTAATAGTTGGTACCGTAATGGAAGTAACTTCAACAGTGGTATGAGTTACTGTTTCAACAGTAGTTGTAGTCACTGTAACTGGCGGTAGTGTAGCTGTTACTGTTATTGTTATTGGAGTAACTATTAGTTCTGGCGGATAGACGCTTACTTTAGCTAAAGCCCTGGTATCTACATTGTATGAAGTAAGCATGTTGTACTGTTCTTGAGCTGTTGGAACGAGTACATCTATAGCTCTAGGCTCTACTCCAGCAATAATAGCGTATGGATCAGCTCCACCTAAGTTCCACTCAGTGGGATCACCTGGAAGAACTCCTCTAACCTTCATAGATCCATAGCCATCGTAGCTAGCTAATAGAACAGCATACCTCCATGCACTTACTCTAACACCTGGGAGCAACGCTTTGCTTACAGTCACTACTATAGCACTCTCATTAAGTGAAGTTGCAACGCTGAAGCCACCGTTTTGCACTACGCGAGTGCCATTAGCGTAATATAGAGCCGCTCTTTCTCCATCAGGCACAGGATCAGTGCCCCAGCCCGGCGCTACTAGTAGCGCGAAGTGCCATCCTGGAACGATCTCTACGTTTAATCCAAAAGCCGTTTTATTAAGCTCTCCACCGCTCTCTGTTTTAACAAATATGTGGGGGAATTGGAGGCAGAAGCCGTTGGGCCCATTCCACGGGTTTCCTCCAAGGTCTTTTACATAGACTTTGAATATAACTGATGTTGCTGTTTCATACACTTCAAACTTCGTTAAATCAAATACTCCAGGCACAAAGACTGCTGCAGTTGGATATCTATAAGTGCCTGGGCCCTTGTCATCTCCCTCAGGGTCTGTGAGGGAGAATACAGGCGTTAATGGACCTTCTGTAAGTAGCTTTACAAACCACCTTATCATATTGGTTACAAATCGTGGACCATCTAGATCTACTCCATAGTATCTCGAAGACCACGTTGGTTCATAGTCTCCATAAGGACTTTCACCACTAGCTACAACAATATTGTTTAAATCACGCATGTACTCAGCTGCTAGGAATACAAATGTTCTATTTTTGTCAAATAAGGTATCGTATACACGGCTATACGGTGGATTGTTTTCAGCAAAGTATGCTGTTTCATAAGACCACACTATTCTCACAAGCCCTGGGAACGTCTCCTTAGCTGGATCATGATATGTTCCACCTTCATCAACCCATACTAGGAGGCCTGGTCCATGGCCTAGCACAGGCTTAGTAATTCCTTCACTTATAACGCTTGTATAAAGTTCAAAGATGTTGTCAGGCATAACTCTTAAAAGCACTCTATAGTATGCAGCTGCACAATTCACGTTATCGTACAAGGACCCAAGGTCTATTCTAAGCTTTGTACCAACTGCTTCAAGCAGTGTATTAGCTATTTCTTGTGAAACTGGCCCCATCGCTCCATAATCGCTGTCAGCTGCAATCCAAACAGCCTTTTTGCCTGAGTTAAACCACTGTACAATTGCTACTATTTCATCAGCCGTAAATGACCGCGTTGGCTGGCCAATCAACAATATGTCTACATCGCTTAATAAGTCGCTCGTTATATTTGCTCCAGGCGCTATTATCTTCCAATTAACGAACGTTATGTTGCCAATAATGAAGCTTAAATACTTATCGCTCTCACCGTGAGCTAAGTCCACTGCAACTGTAAGTGTTCTCCCAGCAATGGATCCTTTAGGTGATATTGATAAAGCTAATATGGATGCAAATGCTATTAATAGCAATAGAACTAAAGACTTCTTCTTCACATATACCACCTGCACTAAGTTATGGTGTGGGAATGTTTATAAGCATTAATTAAAATTGCTTTCCGAAACTGATTTAAGTACGCAACGATTGTTCTATCAATGCCTCAACTTACTTCAATGAATTCACAGCTTTTCAACACTTTATTAATCCTTACAACTCTTAGAGAATCCCAGGTGAAGTATTTTGACTAGAGCTTCAATAGCAACTAGCTTTGCTTTAATAATTATTGTAGCTGTATCAACAGCTCTTCCTCTAACGGCCTTAGCTTTAGGACGTGAAGAAGTAGTAGTTAAGCAGAGGCAGTGGCCTTGGGGCAATGCCTCTGAGCCCTATCCATGGCTTGAGTACTTGAAGAACCTCACTACAGTTAGAGGCATTAGATTAATAGTTCTCACTAGACATGATGCAGTAATACAGACTAGGGCGAAGACCGATTTCTTAAACAGCCAAGTGGCTAAGGAACTTGGAATAGTAGACATAATATATGATCCAGCGGGTCCAGGCCTATGGATAGATGAGATAGAGAGAAGGAAGGCGCAAGGGATACCTATTGACGTAGCATGGGGCGGTGGGCCAACGCTCTTCAACCTCATATACAGTAAGGGGTACTTAATGGCATTAGATCCCTCCTCTCAACCAGCTGTAAACGCTATACTGTATGAAGCATCCAAGATCCCTGATGTCATAGCTGGAGCTTCTTCAAAACTATATGGCCCTGGTGAAAAGATCTACTGGGTTGGAGCAGCCATTAGCTCATTTGGATTTACAGTGAACTTAAGGAAGCTAAGTGAGTACGGCTTGCCTCAGCCAAATAAGTGGATTGACTTAGGTAAGCCTGAGTATGCTCGCTACCTTCCAGCACTGCCGTTAATAACTATAGCAAACCCCCTCATGAGCACTAGTAACACTAGGATATATGAAATAATACTGCAGTCATATGGCTGGGAGGAAGGCTGGAGAGTGCTGACACTTCTTGCAGCTAACTCTAGGATAATGTCTTCAAGCGATGAAGTCAGGGACTTCGTTATAAGAGGTGATGCTGTAGCTGGAATAACCATAGACTTCTATGGCTACATAGCTGAAGCCCAGAACCCAGATTGCAAGTACGTAATACCTGAGGGAGAATCCATAGTTAATGCAGATCCAATAGCTGTACTAAAGGACACTAGGTATCCTGTTCATGCAGCTGCATTCGTCGCATGGGTTTTAAGCGAGTATGGAGGCCAGAGAGTCTGGCTTGATAGAAATATCAATAGGCTTCCAATAAATGAAAGAGTCTTTAATCTCCCTGAGGGAAGGGAGAGGCCTGAGCTTGAAAAAGCCTATAGACGGGCTGTAGAGACTGGGGGAATACCGTTTGACGAGGATTTAGCTAGTGCTACAGAGCTTGCTATGCAGTACTACTTTAAGGCTACATTAATAGATGCACAAACAGACTTAGTGAGCACGTGGGCAGCTATAGCTAGGGCATTTCTTGAAGGAAGGATTACTGTAGAGGAATTCAACTACTTAACTAAAAAACTTGGTGAACCAGTTACATTTAGAGATCCTATAACTAATCAGGACGTTAAGTTTACACTAAATTACGCTAAGGAGATCACTCCAAAGATAATTGAAAAAGAGTTTGCAGCAACACTAAACATCCTGCTCCAAAGGTGGAGAGAAGCAGCTAGTGCAAAGTACTTAAGCGTATACCAAGAACTACAAGTGATATTGACATCGCCAAAAACGACTCCTCCAACAAGTCCACCTCCAACTACAGAGACTCCTCCAACTACTACTCCTACTACAACTCCTCCAACTCCTACGACTCCTCCAGAGGAAGGGACTCCTACAATTACTCCGCCTGGAGTACCGTTGGAAAGCATAGCTACGATAGTCATTATAATTGTAATTGTCGGCGCAATGGCGGCCTTCTTGCTTAGGAGAAAGTAAAGATAGTGATCGATTTAAAATATTTTTTATAAACCATTCCCAACATTAAAGTGTTAATTAGTAATTAAGGGGAGCTGTGTGAGGACATATAGCCCAAGGGACTTAATAATCGTAGGACTTATGTTAATGCTTCTTGAATACATGTTCATGCAGCTGAACCTAGGGGCATTGCAAAAGTCTACTCTAGATTTATTGCTATTCCTAGGGGCGCTCTGGCTGGCGGCAATGTTAATAGTGGAAGAGCGCTTTGATCCATATAGGATAATCTACTCATTCTCATGGAGCTTCATAGTTGTTGTAAGCATAACTTACATATTTCTAGCTCTAGCTCTCCAGCTATCGGGAGTTGCAAGATCCATTGTATACTTACTGCTTCCACTAGCGTTAACAGCTCTCGCTGGATTAGTTAAAGTAAAAGCAGTAGAGCCATTGATTCAGGGGAGAAGTATTAAGAGCTCCTTAGGGCGCATTCCCATAAGTAGGAGGCTGCAGTTATCTCTATATAGATTAGATAGAGTCATGATTGCATTCATAGCGATATCGTTAGCGATACTAGTGGCTTTCCTCATAACTCCAGTTCTATCCATTTTCCAGTACTCTATACTCACTCCTAGCGGTGAACCATGGTATCACAACTTTAAAGTCATATTCAGCGACAATCTCTACGTTAGAAAGATCTTTATAGGGGAGCCAAAGCCTTGGGAATTCATAAGGAGGCCTGATGGCACTCTTGAATTAGTTGTCACTGGAGTAAACTATGGAGTATTAGTTAACTCAATTACTAATGCAGTAATAGTAACTGTAGTTGCTACAGCTCTAGGAGTGCTCGTGGCCTTTGCTCTCGCTAGATACGACTTCTACGGCAAGACGTTCCTTAGAGTATTAGCTGTAGTGCCTCTATTCGTTACTCCATTCATCAACTCATACATCGTTAAACTAATCTTTGGAACTGGGGGGCCTATATCCATAATTACTGAAGCATTATTTGGATTTAAAGTAAGGATAGAGAGCTTAGCTGGAGTCGCCTTAGCTCAAATAATGGCATTCTACCCCATAGTCTATCTCAATGCTTACTCAAGCTTCATAAGCATTGATCCAAGCATGGAGGAGCAGGCTGAAAACCTTGGGTCAAAGAGCTGGAGGCTGTTCTTCACAATTACACTACCACTCGCTCTACCTGGAATAGCAGCTGGCTCAATACTCGTACTTATATTCAGTCTAGAGGACTTGGGGGCTCCAATAGTGTTTAATGAACATAACTTAATGAGCTATAAGATATACAGCTCACTCATAGGTGAAGCTGGAGTAGTTACACCTGAAATAGCTGCCCTTGGAGTAGTACTCATAGCTCTCTCAGTACTTGGATTCCTAGTGATTAGAAGCTATGTATCTATGCGCGCATACGCCATGGTTAGCCGAGGAGGCAGATGGCATCCAAGGACTCGTAAGCTAAGCGTAGTAGGCCATGTATTGATATACCTACTCCTACTTCCATTAATAGTATTCACGGCTCTTCCACAAATAGGAGTTATATTAATGGCCTTCAATGTCATGGCTCTCGATAGATTCTCAATAAATCCAGCAGGATTTACAACTAAGTATGTAGTAGAAGCATTTACAGGGGGGAGCCCGCTGGCAGCTGATATACCTATGCACGTGAGGAATACCTTAACTTATGCTATTACAGCTGTTTTAATAGCTACAGTGCTTTCAATAATCATTGCTTATGTAGTGAGTAGAGCGAGGATAAAGTATGTCGTAGAACTCCTAGATGTACTTGCAACAATTCCCATAGCTATACCGGGCTTAGTGATTGCTATAGGATACTACTACTATCTCTCAACTCTATCTAGCTGGGGGCTGGAGTGGAGTAGAGGGACTCCTCTAGAGGGATTATTTATAGCAATAAATCCAATCTATGGAGAGCTTGGGTTTCAAGCGTGGATTGCATTAATAACTGCTTTTGTTGTTAGAAGACTTCCGTATACAGCTAGATCTGTTTTCGCAGGTTTTCAACAAGTACACGAGAACCTTGAGGAAGCGGCTTTAAACCTTGGGGCTTCGAGGCTCAAGACTATATCCACAGTAATTCTCCCACTCATAGTTACAAACATAGTTAGTGGAACATTAATAGGCTTCATATACACTAGCACTGAAGTAAGCACTAGTGTAACTCTCGGAGCATTCAATAAGCAGCAAGCACCAGTAACATACTACATGATGTACATCTATAAGGCTGGGACTACTGAAGCATATAGATATGCAGCAGCAGTAGGCCTTCTACTAATAGCTATACAGCTCATTGTTGTGATCGTAGTGACTCTAGTGCTAAAGCAAAGGTATGCCTTCATAGGCATTTAAGTATCCTTTAGCACTATTAAATAATGAGGGAAGGGTGGATGCCTTAAATGGCTACGAAAGTAAGGCTTGAGGATGTAACTAAAGTCTATGGCAATGTAGTTGCTGCAGACAACATAACTCTAGAGGTAAAGCCGGGGGAGCTATTTACATTCCTTGGGCCCAGTGGATGCGGTAAAACAACTACTCTTAGAATAATAGCTGGTTTTGAAGCCCCGGATAAGGGTAGAGTATTCTTTGATGAAGAAGACGTGACTTTTAAGAAGCCCTATCAAAGGAATACAGCAATGGTGTTTCAGAACTACGCTCTCTGGCCCCACATGACTGTCTACGACAACATAGCTTATGGCTTAAGGCTTAGGAAGATCCCTGAAGACGAGATAAGGAAGAGAGTTAAGTGGGTTCTCGAACTCGTTAGACTTGAAGGTCTTGAAAACAGATTCCCCCTCCAGTTAAGCGGTGGTCAACAGCAGAGAGTTGCTTTAGCTAGAGCTCTAGTCGTACAGCCACGCATACTGCTTCTAGACGAGCCCTTAAGCAACCTTGACGCTAAGCTAAGGATAGAGATGAGGGAGGAAGTGAAGAGGATTCAAAGAGAGCTATTAATAACAACAATATACGTTACTCACGACCAACTTGAGGCAATGAGCATTAGCGATAGGCTTGCCGTAATGGATAAAGGTAGAGTTCTTCAAGTAGGTACTCCTCAAGAAATATACTTTAAACCAAGATCTGTGTTTGTCGCTAGCTTTATTGGAAGAAGCAATATGTTTACTGGTAAGCTAGTGGAGAGAAGCCGTGCTTACGCAAAGATATACATTGATGAACTAGGAGTAGAAGTTGAAGGAGTAATAGAAGACTCTGAGCCAAGCGATAAAGTCATAGCTATAGTGAGGCCTGAGGATATAGCTGTAGAGCTTTTAGGTGCTTCCACTAGCACTAACAATAATGTGTTGAGAGGAGTCGTGGAATTCAAAATGTTTGTAGGCGAAAAACAGGAGTTGAGAGTAAAAGTTAGAGATGCATCGATTGTAGCATACGCGCCTAAAAACCTAGATCTATCCATAGGACAGGAAGTGCTCATATCCTTTAGTAGGAATAGCTTAAGGGCTCTACCATATAAATGATTACCCACGCTCACTAACTACGCTTTCTTAACTAGAGAATTGATGTAAAAATATATTCCTCAGAAATATATTTCTGAGAAGTATAATTTTTGAGGTGAGACTATTGAAAGCCGTAGAGGTTAGAGAAGTAGTTAAAATTTATGGACGCGGCTTTAGAGCCCTAGATGGAGTTAGCTTAGACGTTGAAGAAGGATCCATACACGCCTTACTCGGCCCTAACGGTGCTGGAAAGACTACTCTAATAAGGATAATTACAACGCAGTTGAATCCAAATAAAGGATCAGTTAAAGTCTTTGGTTACGACACTGTGAAGGACTCCTCAAGGGTTAGAAAGCTGATCGGCTATGTACCTCAAGAAGTATCTCTTTGGGGCGACTTAAGCGGCTATGAAAACATGTTGCTTTATGCAAGAATTTATGGAGTACCTAAGGATGTGAGAAGTAAAAGGATCGAGGAGTTAATAGACTTCATGGAATTAAGTGAGGCTGCCGATAAGTTGGTTAGGAACTACTCAGGAGGAATGATAAGGAGGCTTGAGATAGCCATAGCCCTCATGACTAGGCCTAGGCTCTTAGTCCTCGATGAGCCGACCATAGGCCTCGATCCAAGGGCCCGCAGCCTTGTTTGGAGTAAAATAAGCGAGTTTAGAAGAGAAAGCGAGATCACAGTGTTTTTTGCTACACATTACATGGATGAAGCCGATAAGTATGCCGATAGCATATCATTGCTCAATCAAGGTAATGTCGTCGCTCAAGGAACTCCTAATGATTTAAAGAACTTAGTGGGAGGAGATAAGGTAAGCATAGTATTTAAAGGATCTGCTGACAAGGTAGCAGAAATTGTTTCAACAATTCCAGGCGTTTTAGCCACTGATGTAAAGGATGACTACCTAGAGCTAACTATTAGCGACATTGCTACTACTTTACCTCTAGTAATTGAAAAGCTCTATGGAAATGGGCTCGCTATACGGGAATTTAAAGTACGTGAAGTGAGTTTAGATGAAGTATTCATAAAGCTCACGGGGAGGAGGATCTCCGATGAACTTGGGCGAATTAGAGATGTAATGAGCATGAGGAGAATGATTAGCAGAGGTAGGTGATTGATTTGCTGAAAGGCTTTGACTCTCTCATATCTATGGCTGAAATGGAGTTAAGAAGGCTTAAGCACGATCCTTTTGAAATAGTTGCGCGCTCCATTCAGCCAATACTATGGATAGCCGTCTTTGGATCCGTTATGGCTAAAGCAAGGGCCTTCCCAAGCGTAGACGACTACGTGACATTCATAACTCCTGGAGTCATATTGCAATCATCTACCTTCATAGCTTTAGCATATGGAATCGCTTTAATATTTGAAAGAGAGTCAGGGATTTTGAAGAGGCTTCTAGCATCGCCTTTGCCGAGGAGCTATATAGTGGTTGGTAGAGCTATAGCTGGAGGAATCAGGGCTTCAACTCAATACGTAATAGTATTAACGTTGGCAGCATTGGTAGGGGCTAAGGTAGTCAGCAACCCTATAAACATCATTATTGGATATATGATTTTAGTACTAGCTTGCATGGGTTTTACAGGGATCTCCATGTTAATAGCCTCACTCCTCAAGACTCGGGAGAGATTTATGGGTATAATAGGAGCTATAACGATGCCTTTATTCTTTGCTAGCAACGCTCTTTACCCAATAGATATGATGCCCAACGTCATTAAGTATGCGTCGTTAATAAATCCACTTACCTACACTATCTCAATTCTACGGAAGCTAATCATAAGCAGTTCTTATGATATAGTTCAGGAACTATTAGTGCTAACAACTTTTGTTGCAACAGCCTTACTAGCATCAATAAAGTGTTTGAAGAAAATCATAGAATAAGTGCTTCCCCCAACTGTGTTTCTAACTACCCCTAACCCTATATTCACAATTAGAGATAGCCCTCCTCCACAGTCCACGAATATTACTTACTTCATTACTACTGCCATTCCACGTGAAGCGCTTTGGGAAACATTGAATGACTGAATGCCCTAACAATAGTTAAAAACATTTGAGTTGATGAAAATTCGTTAATGCCTTCTCTTTAAGAGTACCGCTACTACTAACGCTAAAGCTATGGATGTAGCTATTAATGGATAGTTTATAATTGGTGTAACATACGTAGTGGATGGCTCGACTACTATGGTAGTTCTCGTTTCAGTAGTAGCCTTAGTGAATAAGTGGGTTTCTCCAATAATTACCGTAGTAGTTGCAGTTGTAGTTTTAGCCTCACTAATAGTGGAAGTCAAAGTATTAGTTATTGCTGCTTCATACCTTACGTATTCATATGCATATACTTCTGGGTATAGCTTATAGACTCTATAGATTACTCTATTGTTATCACTGAAAGCTCCCTCTATGTATGCTTCCTTTACAGTTAGTGAACTTGATCTAAGCTTTATGTTCAGTGCTTCACTAGGCCTCACTATAGCCGGCGATCCTGGCCCAAAGTACTCTAATGGAAGGCTGTCTTTTAAGCAGCTATCTATTCTCGTAAACTTCTCTACAGTTGCATTCAATGGCGGAGGTCCATAGTAAAAGCCCCCGGTTTCCCCAGGCCTATAGAACGTTATTGTTAAGTTATACGTTGCACTATTTCCAGCAAAATCTACTACGTCAACAATAACTGTTCCATTAACTGTTGTAGAGCTAGTTACATTAATGTATAGAATCCACGTATCTCCAGATGAGTACTCAAGCCTAAGTGGAGAGAGAGATCCATTTGGCTTAAGTAAGTATGCTGATGCACTTTTAACACCCCAGCCTAAATCCACTAAATCCATGTATAGTTTATTAGTTACGTTAACTCTTGGAGGACTTGGTATAGCTATCTTAAACTGAATAGTTGGAGGTTCAAAGTCCTCATCCCTGTACAGCACGAACTCCACTCTCCCATCAATTGGAATGCTTAAGTTAAGTAATGGATAGGCAAACCCGTTGTAAGTAATGTAGTCTAATAACTCTACGCCTGCGCCTCTACTAGCATTAATGAGCTTTAAACTAACTCTATCCCCAGCCCATGGGAGAGCTAATAGTACTTTCCCACTAATGTTATATGAGTGCGTCTTTCCACGCAGCGTGTTAGTTATATTGAAGAAGTAAGCTGTATTTCCTTGAGTTATTTGTGAATAGAAATATCCATAGAGATACCTAGTGTCTATAGGTATTGAGTTTCTAACAGTAGTACTATAGTTAAAGCCTACAAACCACGGGTTCATTATTGGAAAGCTTATGGAGCGATCGATGCTTAAGTCTATTACCTGAAATCCATTGTAATCAGGTCTACTTTGAGCTTCAGTAGTTGTCGTAATGAAGTATGTTGATGCATTGGTTCTAGTAGACCTAAAGAAAATGTACTGATCCCTATGTATATGGCCCATTAAGACTAGCGTCACTCCATATTCTTCAACAAGCCTCGTCATCCACTGTGCTCTAGAGACATTCCAATAAGTGCTCACTAAGCCAGTTATATTAGTATAATCTGCTCTAACTAATCCCTGACCACTGAATATCGGGTGGTGAAATGCAATTATTTTTATTGGCAGATGACCATAGGATCTTAGGACTTCCTCAAGCCACATCAATGAATTCTCTCCTGGAAACCCAGTATCGCCAGTATCTACTCCAGCGATAAGTATTGTTCCATTAATTACTCTATAGTACTCCCTTGGACCAATGTACTCCTGGTAGTTGTTAGTCCCTCTATCGTGATTCCCGGGGTAGGAGAACACGGGCTTAGTGTAGAGAAGTGAGTACCAATACCCCCTTGCTTGGATGTATTGATTTACTGCTGCACCATCAGCTAAATCACCTGTAACTATTACTAGATCTGAGTTTAGCAATTGAATAAGCATGTGGGCTGATCTCCTTAAGTCATCGCTTACTGGATTAGGGGAGCCGAAGTAATGCTCATCAGTTATGTGAGCTATTCTAATTACATCACTTTCAAGGCCTGCGTGAACCCAAATAGATCTTGGTACAATGAACTCTTTTTCAACTCCTCCATCAATTACAACAAGCCTTAAGTCATAGAGCCCTGGGTGAACGTTTCCCGGCATAACTATTGATATCTCTGAAGAACTCTGAGCTTTAAAGCTAGCTACATTAATTGCTATTTGAAGTATGAGTAGAAGCATTAAGCAAGTGGCAAGTGCTTTCACTATAGAGCACCCAAATACTACAAAGGATAAGGCATTAAAAATTCTTTCCATAAATAGAGGCACTGAGCTCTCTCAACAATGCTTTAAAGCTTCATAAATGAATAATGATTTCATATTCACAACGTTAATCACTGAGAAGCTCTAACCCCGCTTCGCTCTAAGAGCCTGGTTTAGGCTCGATCTCAAGTGCATTGCCCTTAGACGTAGAGAGCTCATGCCTTCCAGAGGCCTAAAGTCCATGTAATTGCAACTCCATTATCTAAATCAAGCATATAAAGATCTGTTGTGGAAAAGCTTCACGCATCAGTGATATCACCAATACAAGCGGCAACCACTTATTAACATATGACATTTGTGGAGAAATGCTAATAAGGAGTGAGGGGAACAATATAGTTGCCCCGCCTCCCCACGTCCTCAGAAACCCTATTAAGGGAGTGAAGATGAAGAGGAACGGTCAGGCGGGGTACATGAATTAATGGTGGAATAAGTTATAAAATTACTTTCTAAATACTCATAGCTGGTGTTAAGTCTTGACTGACGTAGTCTTTGTATTTGAAGTGCATCAGCCATATCGCCTCGACAGAAGAGCTTATGAGAAGATTATTTCAAAGTCTATGAGAGGAGTCCTTGAGTTAAAAGATCTAGAGGAAGCTGTTCTCGACCAAGGATTAAATAAGATAGTTATTGAAAGAGCTGCGAAGAAATGCTATATTCCAGCAACTAAGATCATTATTGATGGATTAAACGAGTTTAAGAATCAAGAGAGAAGATTCAAAGTTTCATTCAGCATTAGTGGAGTACTCATCGAGCAATTATTTAAGTGGACTCCTGAAGTAATAGACGTTTTCAGTAAAGCTTATGAAACTGGAGCTGTTGAATTCATTGGACAGACGTACTACCATAGCTTAGCAGCCTTTATTCCACCAGACTTTGAGGAACTTAGAGAGCAGTTTGAGGAGCATAGGAGGCTAATGAAGGAAGTTTTTGGAGCTGAGCTAACTAGTGCTGAAAACACTGAGTTCATATACAATAACGATATTGCATACGCTATCTACAACATGGGTTATAAGACTATCTTAACTGAAGGCGTAGACTGGATCCTTGGCTGGAGATCCCCTAACTACGTCTACAGAGGCTACTTATGCGATGTAAAAGTACTTACTAGAAACTATAGGTTAAGCGATGATGTAGGCTATAGGTTTAGCGATAAAAACTGGGATCAATACCCTCTTACTGCAGACAAATACGCTGCTTGGCTAGCAGCCACTCCTGGAGACGTAATACTTTTAGCCATAGACTACGAGACCTTCGGAGAACACCACTGGCCTGAGTCAGGGATCTATGAGTTCCTAAAGTGGCTTCCAAGAGAGATACTTAAATGGAGCCACTTAAATATCGCTACACCACATGAAGCATCGAGTAGAAATACTGCTAGAGACATCTACGACGTCCCTCCGTGGAGAACCATTAGCTGGGCTGATGAGAGGGATGTAAGTGCCTGGCTTGGAAACTACATGCAGTTCAATTCATTTAAAATGCTCACTGACTTAAGGCCATATATCTACGCCCTAGGAGACCCTGGAGTAAAGAGGTTGTGGAAACTGCTAACTATCAGCGATCACTATTACTATATAGCAACTAAGTTTGGAAGCATTGAACAAGTCCACAGCTACTTCAGCCCATATAAAAACGCTGCAGATGCTTACGCTATACTCGTTCAAGCTATATCAATGCTTGCTAAAACAATAGCTGACTACATTAGTAGAAACCCAGTCAAAGTAGCTGCAGCCATTCAACTGCCAGTAGAGAAAGCATTTCACTTCACTCTCCCTAACGGTGAGTATACAGGTCTCTACGCTAGGAACCTAATTGAACTATTACATAGGTTAATTGAAGTCCCCTCTGAGAGCTTAAACTATCATTTAAACCGCGGAGACCTGCAGTCATGGATGAGGCACGTGCTATTACTCAATGAATTAGCGGATGAGCTTAGTGAAGTAGTTAAGGAATCCTTAAGCATTGAGGAAAAGAGGGCTGCCTTAATTAAGTTAATTAAATCCATCTTAGGATAAGCTTAACCATGGAGTAAGCGTCTTAGAACTATTAAAGCTACTACAATAAATGTTAGAGCTAGCGCTATAAGCATAAGGAGGGCTAATGCAAGTAGTGCTCCAAGAACGCCTCCAATTACTTTAAGCAGTTGTGGAAAGTAGTTAGCTAAGTAGCCTATAATTAATCCAGTCAACAGCCATGGAATAGCTAGAAAAATCAATAGCGATAAGCGCTTTCTACCAGCTAAATACCCTACAGCCATCCCACCAGCAAATGCTAAAAACATCAGTAGGCTCAGATGCAAGTAATCCAAGCCCTTGCACCGCTCATTCAATAATTTTAAGCACTCGGTCCAGTAGAAGCCAGCCATGCTCTATAACGCCCAAGCTTCCCTTAGAACACTCCTTCTCCGTGAATCCCGCAGCTTTATCCACTACTATCCCCTTGTAGTAGAGAGCTACTGGAACAGGATCATCTGTATGAGCTTTAACTGAGGGGGGTGTAGCATGGTCTGCAGTCACTAAGATTGCTACATCGCTGTCAATACTGTTTAACAGTCTTTGAACAAAGTACTTATCTATATTCTCTATCTTCTCAACCTTTAGCTCTACGTCGCCGTCGTGGCCGGGTTCATCTGGGCCCTTTAAGTGCACATAGACTACATCGTTGTCTTTCAATAGTTCTAGTGTTGCTTCAAGTCTTATGGAGTAATCGTACTCTGGGTTACCTACTGGAGGACTTACTTCCCTTACATAGGCTTTAAGGAATCTGCCTATGCCTAATTCTACAGGCATTTCAGCTATAACGGCAAACCTCCTACCATACTTCAACTGTAGTGGTTCTACTGTAGGTAGCTCACATCCAGCATCTCTTATTAAAAGAGCATTCGCTGGCAATAGCCCCTTACTCCTCCTAGATTTATTTACTGGATGCTCACTGAGTATGCTTATCGCTTTTTTAACAAACTCATTAACTAGTTGAGCTGCTGCCTTGGCTTCAGCAGTATCGTCTAGGGGCTCTACGTCCCTCAACTTGTTTTCAAATGACTTAGCTGCTTCACTAATAAGCCCCCTCCTTACGTAAGCAGGGTCATTGTTGCTCACATTGCTTGATAGCCTACGTTCTCCACTACCTATAACTACTACAGCTCTATGTCCAACAGTAGCCTTTACTTTAACGTATCCATCGTGAACCCCTAGCCTTAATCCATTTATGGCTTTGGCTAGTTCTACAGCTTCATTAGTTGAGAGGCTTCTGCCAACTCTTCTATCAACTATCGTCAGCGTCCCTGGATCTATTGTTGCAAAGTTCGCTCTAAAAGCTACTTCATATCCAGGCTTAAACTCTACTCCAGCCCCAAGAGCTTCCAGAGGCCCTCTCCCAGGATATATTTTCTCAGGCTCATAGCCAAGTATAGATAGTACTGCAGCATCGCTCTCAGGAGCTACTCCCCTAGCTATTGGATACATGAGTCCGCATAAACCATTCCTAGCTATATAGTCTAATCCAGGCTTATTGGCTAACTCAAGTGACGTAACTGGGTCACTAAGCCTATCCGCTGCTCCATCTATGACTAAGTAAATTAGCTTACGCTTCATGTGCTCACCTAATGCTTGGTGAAGAGCTGTGTTGTATAAATAGTTTATTGAAGCTTTATCCCAGTTAACTCAACAACTTTCTTAGCTAGTTCTTCAATTCTCATGACGCCGCTCTTCAGCTCCTTCTTTAATACTCCCCCATTCCTTACTTCAATAAATGCAGTAGTTGGAGAAGCCTTTACTTCATACTCCTTAAAGCTACTTGCTGCAGCTTCAGACTGACAATTTCTTGCAAACCACTCGCAGTAAACTATGATGAATTCCACTGACTCTAAGTTTACTCCAACAGTCTCCACAAATGGATACCAGAATAAGTCGTATATCCTGCAGGCGGGGCATTTAGCGTTATCGAAGTAAATGACGTAGAACCCGTCTTTTTCAAAAGATATAGGGCCTCCATCTCTTTTAACTAAAGCCCACTCCTTCAACTTCTTGTCAAAGAAGTATATTCCATGAGGGCTATCGGCCTTAACGAGCTTAGTTCTATAAGGCTTATGCTCCTTCTCCCTAGCTATCTTTTCATATACTCTCTCTAACAACCCCCTAATGTCCTCTTCAGCCATGCAACCGCCTCTAGCAATCAAAGTGCATTGATTAATGCATAGCCTTTATGCATGTGTAATGTTAACTTATGCTGCCCTTAAAAATGTTTACAGTTAGCCAAAGAGCTTTTCCACCTCACGTTGCTTTCTTAATTAACGCCGTTAAGGACTCCATGTTGGTAGAGAATATTAACCCCTGGATTGAAAAGTTATGAGTCTGCCAGCGTGGTGTAAGTTTTGACTACTTATTCATCCACAAGACGCTTTGAAGTTGAATTACTTGAAGTAGACCTCGGCTCACATATAGTGGTACTCAATGAATGTGACGCTAAAGAACTGGGGCTTAGTCCATGTAGTAGAGCGAAGTTGATTAAAGCAGATAGATCTATAGGTGTAGCTATAGCCACTACAAAAACCATGGTTAATCCAGGTAAAGCACTAGTCAATAAATCTACGGCTAGCGAACTAGGGATCTCTCATGGAGATAGCGTTGGATTGAGACCTATACCTATTCCAAATAGCTTTAATGCGCTTCAAAAAAGGCTTCGCGGCCAAAGGCTTACTCAAGAGGACATGTACTTAATTATAAGTGACATCGTTGATCACTCCATAGGGGAAGCTGAAATAGCCTCCTTCCTAGTTAGTCAATTGTTTTACGAGCTCAGCGATGAGGAGCTAACGTACCTCATAAATGCAATGGTTAAAACAGGCTCTACAATAGAGTTTGAGGAACCGGCCTACGACGAGCACAGCATAGGGGGAGTGCCTGGCAACAGTAAAGTTGCATTAATAGCAGTTCCAATAATTGCTTCAGCTGGGCTACTAATACCTAAGACTAGCAGCAGAGCTATAACTACTCCAGCTGGAACAGCTGACACTATGGAGGTCTTGGCTAGAGTAGATCTAACGGCGGATGAAATAAGGGACATAGCTAGAAGGACTAAGGCAACACTCGCTTGGGGAGGGAAGCTTAACTTAGCGCCAGCAGACGATATCTTCGTAAGCATAGAGAGGAGGCTTAGCATAGATCCATGGCATCAAATGGTTGCAAGCATTTTATCTAAGAAAGTAGCCATGGGCATAGATAACATAGTCATAGATATACCTGTGGGAAAAAGCGCTAAAGTACAAGAGATTTCACAAGCAGATAGGCTAGCCGGCCTATTCTTAAACCAAGCATCTAGACTTAAGATAAGGCTTAAGATAGCTATTACATTTGGTGGGCAGCCAGTCGGCAGAAGCGTGGGGCCAGCTTTAGAGGCCAGGGAAGCTCTTGGAGCTCTCATTGAGAGGAGGGGGAGCAAGAGCCTTATTGAAAAAGCACTACACATAGCTGGATTAGTGATAGAACTCTCTGGAAAAGCTCCACTAGGCACAGGCTTTGAAGTAGCTAGAGGAATTTTTGAAAAGGGGTTGAGTTATGAGAAGTTTAAGCAAATAATCGAAGCTCAAGGCGGTAATCCAAGCGTGAAGCCTGAGGAAATACCTATTGGAGAACACTCCTATACAATATACTCACCAGCAGAAGGAGCAGTGACGCATATAGATAATGCATCTATTAATGCTGTAGCTAGAGCTGCTGGAGCTCCATTCGATAAGGGAGCTGGAGTATATCTCCACGCTAAAGTTGGCTATAGAGTCAATAAAGGAGACCCTATTTTAACTATATACAGCAGTAGCTCAGTGAGACTCCAAGACGCTGTATCACTAGCTTCTAAGTACGTTCCAGTAACTGTTGAAGGAATGTTGATAAAGCTTCTTCCTTAAGTTTTTATACATACCCATGGTTTCTACTAGTCGGTGAATGAAAAATGCCTGTAGAGCTCTACGACGTAGTAGTTATTGGAGCAGGCGTAGCTGGGCTAACTTCATCACTTAAATTAGCTGAAGAAGGCTTAAGGATAGCTATAGTTGAAAGAAGGCCTTTCATTAAAATTGGAGAGAGAGCATGTGGAGACGCCGTCGGCCTCCATCACTTTAGGGAAATAGGCCTAGAGCCACCTAGCTATGTAGTAAAGCATAAGTATAGAGGCGTTGTATTAGTCAGCCCAAGTGGGAGACATAGAATCATTGTCCCAGGAGAAGGCATTGGAGTAGATTCAGTTAAATTTGCCCAATGGCTTTTAGAGGAGTGCATTAGGCGTGGAGTAGAGCTTCTCCACAATCATCACTTAGAGAGCGTAAAGGTTTCCGGAGGAGTCTTGGAGCGCGCAATAGTCAGAGATCTAACTAGTGGTTCACGCAAGGAGCTAACAGCTAAAGCTTACGTAGATGCTTCTGGAGCTATACCTGCATTAAGGACAAAGCTTCCCAGTGAGTGGCCTATATCTGAACGCCCTAGAGTAACTGATTACAATGCTGCATTTAGGGAAATAGTAGAACTCAACGAACCCCCCGAGGATCCAGATCATGCTGTAATATACTTCAATAACGATATAGCTCCAGGGGGGTATTGGTGGGTGTTTCCAACAAGTGGTGGAAGAGAAGTAAACCTAGGTCTAGGAGTAGTCATGGGTAAAGGACTTAATCCTAGAAAGAACTATGAGTCATTCGTAAAGCCATTATTTAAAGGAAGAACTATACACTCAGCTGGAGGACTAGTGCCCACTAGGAGGCCTCTTCCTACTTTAGTGTGGAGAAACGTAATTGTAGTAGGTGATGCAGCTTACACTGTTAACCCAATACACGGCGGAGGTAGGGGTTCTTCAATGCTTGCAGCTTCCATAGCTGCAAGAAACTTAGCTGAAGCAATCAATGGAGGCGTAAGTGAGGAATCCCTTTGGAAAATCAACATAGATTACATGAAGGCATATGGAGCAAAGCAAGCTGGACTAGACGTACTTAGAATGTACCTACAATTAATGAAGAACGATGAGTTAGAGTTCATATTTGAGAAAAAAGTAATTAGTGGAGACCAGGTATACGACCTCGGAGTTAAAGGCCGCTTAAGCGAAGAAGTGCTGAACTCAATAAAGAGATTGTTGTCACTTATTGCAAAGCCCTCATTGTTGAATAAGCTGAGGTTAGTTAAGAGCTATATGGATAGAGCTGAGAAGCTTTACTTAGAGCACTATCCTAAGTCACCTAGGGAAGTATTTAAATGGATTGAGGTTGTAGATGAATTGTACAATGAGTACTCTGAGTTAATGGGGTATGCTCTAGGACCTAGGGTGAGTTGGTGAAAGTCGTTAGTGTTGCAGGATTAGATTTAGCTGGTTCTCCAAGGAATCCAAGTGGTTTAGCTATATTATCGCTTTACAGGGAAGTTCTAGCTTTAAGGCTTGTGTACAGCGATGAAGAGATCTTTAAGGCTTTAGTTGAGTATAAGCCACTGGTAATAGCTATAGACGCCCCGCTTTCAATTCCTAATAAGAGCCTTAGAAGCATCGATAGGAAGATGATTAGCTTAGGTTATAGAGTTCTCCCATCAGGCTGGAGGTCTATGAGGATGCTTTCTGAAAGAGCTGTAAGGCTAAAGGACTTGTTTGAAAGAAAATTAAATGCCATAGTAATAGAAACCCATCCCTTAAGCGCTCTTAAGTCCTCAGGTTGTTCATCTATAGATGAATTAATTCAAGGACTTAAGTTAACCTATAGTGGAGAGCAAGCCTCAATGCAAGTACATGAAGTCGATGCATTGATCTCATCTCTTGTAGCGCTTAAATACTTTGAGGGAAGCTCCTTAAGGATTAGTGAAGTCGATGGCACAGTATATCTGTTAGGTAAAGTGTGTGAATAATTACAACGAAATCCCTGTCCTTTAGGGAGAGTGAAGTTACTTAACTGTGAACATTTAAATAATGGATATGGGTTATTAGTAAAGCTATGAATAGAGTGACAGCAAGGATCTTGGCTATATTACTAAGAAAGAGTTTTTAATGATCATGCTGTTAGGAGGATTGCGCGTAAGCAGTAGAAAGTTATTCTCATTAAGTAAATGCTAAATGAGTGAACCTCCTTGGAGGAGAAGCCTCGCTCTTCAGAGCGAGGAGGTATTAGTTTTCAGAACACATAGTTGTTGAAATAACTCTATGTACGTAGTTTATTAAAGCCTCCTTATTAAAGAAGCTCTTTAGTCTTGTAGTAATGGGTATTCGAATCTTTGCTCCACTAGCATGTACATGTCCTCCTCCTCCAAGTTTTACTGCTAGCGATCTAACGTCAAAGTTCTCTGACCTAAAGCTAAGCTTTCCATCGCTGCTAACTACTACTGCTATATCTGCTCTACTTCTACCTAAAATTATTGATGCAGCTAGGCTAGAGTTAACTCTAGGCTCATATATGTAGGCTATTTTTAAGCCACATGCTTCTGCCACCCTTACGTTACTAATGAATTCGCTGTAAGCCTTTAACTCCCAGTCAATTCTATTGGAAACGTAGTTTGTGAAATCATCGTTCCATAAAACTCCCTTGCTCAAAGTGTTCAGTAAGTGGATTCTCCACGAGTCTCCTCCATGTCTTGGGACTAATCTATGGAGCCATGGGCTTAGCCAATGATCGAACTTCCATAGATCTGCTCCACAAACTCCATTCATTAATTCATTTAGGAAAACTTCATTGACTTCAGTTAGCCTCGGGGAATATTTAGCTACAACACCTGTTCCACAAGTAGATGTATCTACATGAAGCTTTACCCCAAGATTCTTCACTAAGGTCTCCCACTCATCGTTCCAAACGTGATGATCATACCATTCCACGGCTACTCCACGCCTAGTAATTTCCCTTAATTCATCTACTAACTCACTGAGAGTTGGGGGATTTATTCCAAGATCTATTATAACTACTTTCTCTTCCACTAACTCCGCACTCTTCAATACATCCACTAGATTAAACGGCTCTGCAAAAAGCACTTTAGTGGGGCTAAGGCCAGTCTTATATATGTATAGTGCTGCTCCAGCAACACCATCTATGTCTGTGTGCGTAACTATAGCATACTCCAAGTCCTCCACCACGGAGTTGGGGATTTCACACCTCGTTAATAATGCTTAGTGCTGATATGCATTGATCTAATTGTGATAGCTTACTGAAACCCTACGCTATTTCTATTGAGGCATCGAGTTGCAGCTCCTCCATTAATTCCTCCTTTAATTCCTTAACTCTCTTTCTTAGATCATTGTATGTTGTATATATGTCTCTAGGCTTAACGCTTATGTCTCCATGATATAGCTTATCGCTGAACTTTCTAACCTTGATTTCATTAATTATAAATCCCTTAGATTCAATAAACTCCTTTACTAAATCTACGTAGCTAGCTGGTGGAGCTACATCACTTATCCCAATCATTAGGCTCTTAGTGGTTTTAAGCAGCTCTACAAATATGTACGTAGTTAAAATCAATGCGCCTGTGTAGTCAACTATGTAGTTGTAAAGAGCTCCAATAGCTGATGAAGCAATAACGACTCCAGCCTCTATGAGCTCACTGAATGTGAATACAGAGTATGTTAAGAGAAAGCTACCGATCCTTCTCGATAGGAATATCGCCATAGAGTAGGATAAAGCTCCTAAGCAAGCCATTATTGGAGCCATAATTTCTACTCTATATGGCTTAAACTTAGCTAGCTCTGATACTACAAGGCCTGCTACAAAGCCGTATGTTATTAGCGTTACAATGATGCCTGCATAGCCTAACTTATAGTGCCCATAATGATGATCCTTATCTGGCGGCAGAGTGCTCTTAGAGTAGAAGTATACTGAAACTACTGCAGCAAGCACATTAGCTATTGAAGTAAGTGCATCAACTAGTGAAGCTCTTGAACCATAGATTGTGCCGCCTAATACTTTAAATAATCCCCCTAGAATCGATAGCGCTACTATGATTATAAGACTCCTCCAGCTATTCATAGCGTATTGCTCCGCAATCCCCAATCATTGAATTAACGTAAAGGCCTATATTTATAATTTAACTTACTACAGCATTAATTAAAGAGAGGGGAAGCAGCGTCTTTGAGGAAAATACTTGAGTATGAATTCAAGTGCCCAATGTGTAGAAGCATGTCTAAGTGTAGTGAATACATTTACAACATACCTATAGTTGGAGAAGTTATTCTCACGAGCTGTAAGTGCTATGAATGTGGATTTAAACATATTGATGTACGTTTAATTGAAGTAGGTGAGCCAAGGAAAGTACTACTTAAAGTAACTGAGCTAGAAGACCTCAATTCAATAGTAATAAGATCTAGTACTGCAAGCATAGTTATACCTGAGCTAGGAGTTGAAGTAACTCCTGGACCAGCGTCAATGGGCTACATAACTACTGTAGAAGGAATAGTACTCGACGCACTCGATAAAACTAAGTTCATATGTGAATCCACTCACCCCACTCCATCGGGCTGTAGCCAAAGGATCGAACTTATGGAGAAAGCATCTAGAGGAGAACTACCTATTACATTAATACTCATAGATCCTGAGGGAGTTTCAACTATAGTTAATAAAAAGACTGTGTTTGAGCACTTAAAAACTGATTAATGAATGGATTAGCTTAATCTATAAGTCAATAAAATATAATTTAGGCTATAGAAAGATCAAGTGTAAGAGCTTGGGGTTAGGTGAGCTCAGTGCTTTTAGCATTTACAGGCGATGTACATAGCCCCAAGTACTTAAGTACATTTGCAACAGCCCTCAATAATCTAACTAATGAAGATAGCGTAGAAGCCATAGTATTTGTTGGCGATATTGTCGAGGGGAACTACATTGAAGGAGTTAGGCCAGTCATAGAATTAACTAGGAGGAAGCTTCAAAAAGCTAAGATAATTATGGTATTTGGAAACGAAGAGTATAGAGGGCATGAGGAGCTATACGTTGAGAAGTTCAGCGAAGTCATCTGGCTCAATGACTCAGAGGCAGTATTAGAGTTAAGTAAAGCCACTGTAGGTATAATTGGCACTAGAGGAGCATTAAATAAGCTAACTACGTGGCAGATGAGGAATGCGCCCTGGCTCAACAAGTACTATAGAGATCTTCCAAATAAAATTAAGGACTTAGCAAAAGGGCTGAGAAAGAAGTGTAACTACGTAATACTAGCCTCACACTATGGAGTAACTCGAAGAACTCTAGTTGGCGAAGACGCTCGCTCATGGCCTTACCTAACTTCAAGCCTTATGGAAGCCTTAATATCTAGAGATCTCTTTGACTTAGTTGTTCACGCCCATGTGCATAGAGGTGAAGTTGAAAGGACTTTAATAAATGGAGTCTACGTATATAACGTAAGCCTTCAGGCTAGAGGGAGGATAATAACTATAGATCTTGAGAGGCTCCACAGAGGCTTAATGAGCTATGCATTAAAAGGAGCTATGCATGAAGATTTAAATAACGAGCCCTAGATACGTACTCCCTCATAAATGGCTAATTGCATTATAGATGCAAGTAATGGAACGTATTCATCGAAGTTAAAGCCCTCCTTCATAAGCCTTTGGTCAAGTCTGAATAATACACTGGCTCCCTCCCTTGTAGTCATTAAACCCTTCCTTAATGCTTCTTCAGCCTCCTGCTTAGCCCATTCAGGAAGCCTTGGATTAATTAACTCAATGTATGTTGCTACAGCAGCTGAGTTAGCATCCCTATAGTTCTCATAGTATTCTAAAGCCGCCTTAACTCCATTGTATAGCACATCCTCCTTACTACATAGAGTTAGGAAGCCGGGCCACTTGCTTCCCAATACTTTAAAGAATTCCTCAAGGCTTACTTCTTCAATAAAGCCCTTTGCTGGCGATACGCCATAGCTTGATGCATGGTTAACTACGTCTTCTCTACCAACTGCCCTTAATGCATTAATTAATTCTCTAACGTCCCTCCACTTGCTTCCTCCAACGAATACCGCAAGGCTCTTCCTTAAATTACTCATGTTTCTTAAAACGCTTTCAGGCTCAGCGTGGGATAGCGTTAATGCATTGACTACAGTTGGAATAACTATGTCTGGGTATACTTTGTAGTTAGTCCATATATAGGATTCTCTAATAGCTTTACTCAACAACTTCCCCAACTCAATGCCTCCAGCTGCTAGAGAGCCTTTTCTAACAAGCTCTCCATACGATAGAGCTCTCTCTATAAACTCAATGGCTCCAATGCACGACGACATCATGTGGAATAGAGCTTCACTAAGCCTTAGTCTATGCACTCCGCCGGGCTTTATATATGAATAAATCCCTAAATGACATCCCTCAAGCAATGCCCTCAACATTCTATACAATTCACACACCATAGTGGAATTAGGGTGAACGGCATAATAATGGTTATGTTTCAAGAGGCTTCCTGCATTGAAGGCCTCGCCACCTAGATCTAGGCTAATGTTTTATAAGCTTTTTAAAGCATTATTGTAATGATGAAGCTCTCAACTCCTTAGGCTGTGCGACAAGGGGGGTGTTGACTGGGGGAAACTAATGCATCCATAAATTAATAAGCCGCGTGAATAGAGGTTGAATTAATTGGTTAAGACATGGCTGAAGGAAGTTGAGGTAAGCGAGCTTAAGCATTTAGCTTCATCAATTACATCAGGTGCAGCAACAATGCTTTGCCTCACAGCCCTTGAGCTAGAGTCGCTTGAAGCTCTTACAGTATCAGCACTGTATACACTTCCCCTCATAGTTTCATCAAAGTACAGCATCAAGATCTATAGGAATATATCGATAAACACTGGAGCACTATCTCCAATAATAATGTCACTTATTCAAGCAGCTTTATTAACCAAGTTCATCCCTCCATACACTTATTTAACTCTCATAGCTATTTCATCAATAATTACCTGGACTTCAAGTAGCTATATTGAGGGAGTTGGTGTCGGAGCCCACCTACTAGTTCCAACACTTGCTGCATCATCTATTTCAGCAATATCCGTGGAGTTATTGAAGATTAAGCCCATTTTATCAGCGCCAATAGCATATTCAGTGAGCACACTGAGCGTCTTAGTGAGCGTAGATATTGTTGCTGCAACACCATTCTACTTAAGGAGTAGGAGAGTGGAAGTAGGGGGCAGAGGCCCCCTGGACTTATTAACTCTCTCTCCAACTCTATCTTCACTGCTTAGCATAGCTTTAGCATGCCTACAGCACGGCATTTAAAATTAAAAACGACGTTGAGGCATTAAATCTATGCACGGGTGTAGTGCTTGAACCAGTACATTGAAATAGATGAATTAGATAAAGACATACTTAGAGAGCTTAGAGTTGATGCAAGGCAATCCTATAGGAGGCTGGCTGAAAAACTCCGCGTAAGTCCAGCGACTATAATATTTAGGATAAGGAGGATGATGAAGAGAGGCATAGTGAAGGCATTCACAATAGATCTTGATTTAGCGAAGCTAGGGTTCCAGTCGATGGCCTTCATAATGGTTAAACTAGATCCAAGGAAGTCCAGGAACTCGATGGATTTACTGAAGAAGGATCCAAATGTAGCTGAACTATATGAAGTAACTGGGGACTACCATGCATTAATGAAGGTTTACTCAAGAGATCCTAAGGAGCTTGCAAACATTATAGATAGAGTGAGGCTTACTGACGGCGTTAACGATGCAAACGTAATATACGTGCTGAGGTGCGTTAAAGAAGGAATAATTGAAGTTTAATCAGCTGAGAGCTCTATATCACTGCCTTTTAAAGCTCAATCGGTTCACTAATCATCACTACTTCCTAGCCTTAGATACTACGTACTCTATAATATATTCTGCTGGGTTTACTCCAGTAGCCATCATTAACCCCCTCCACTGTGGAGATGCATTTACTTCAATGACGTATCTGCAGCTGTCTTTACTAATTACAATATCTACTCCAGCATAGTCTAAGTCAAGGACTTTAGATGCTTTAATGCCGAGCTCATATGACTCAGGGTCATCGCTCTCCTTTAATGCGACTCCCCTCGCTCCTTGGGCTATATTAGTCTTCCAGCCTCTCGATATAACTCTCTTCATTGCACCTACAACTCTTTCACCTACAACAAATACTCTTACATCATACCCTGGCTTAGGTATATACTTCTGAATGTACGTTGGCTGCCTAAATGCATTGAGGCTTTTACTTATTTGAAAAGCTATGTCAGTATTACTTACTAAAGCTGATCCAAGCCCTAGGCTCCCTATTATAGGCTTAAATACGCTTGAGCCCATTTTTTCAACAGCCTTCATGGCTGTAAACGGGTTTTCTGTAACGATGGTTTCAGGAACTCTTATATTTGAACTATATAACTTCACTAAAGCAGTCCACTTATCCCTTGCTTGAAGCATGGATGCTGGCTTATTTATTACTATTGTTCCAGAGAGCCTGAGTGCATCGAGAATACCCATCCTCTTCACTAACTGCTCAACGCTTGGATTTATGCCCAGGCTTCTTACAACAACTGCATCTACATTAAACCCCTTTGCAAAAGGCTGTATAACTATGCCCCTATCAGTTATTGCAGCATCTATATCCTGGATCCTGTAGTACCTAGCTATGTGGCCTCTTCTCTTAGCGCACTTGATTAATTCACTGACGCTCCAAGTCGGCGTACTTGAATGATGAACTACAGCTACTCTAGCCAAGTTAGACCCCTCACTCCTACAATACTCTATGCCTCATTTAAGCTTGCTTAAACGTACTGCTGCAATAATTATACAGGTTAATGCTATAGTTGATGTAGATGCAACGTACGCTATTAGTGAAGTTGTTTGAGCAGCATTAATGAAGAGCCCTGTAGTTAGTCCAAAAACTATTGAGAGAACGTGGAGTGAAATAATGGAAAACGAGTCAACCCAGCTCACGTAAGGTCTTGAAGCTAAGTACGTGCTGTAACAAATGATTAAGACAATTAAGGCTGTGCCATAAATTACTGACTCACTGGAGAAAGCAGCAGATGTATACATAGAAAATAGATACGCTAGCAGAATCGATAGAGCTAAAGCCTTTCTACTCAATAAAGCCTTCATACAGCGCCCTCCTCTAATAACGCTCTTCAATATTAAAATATTTAATTAGTGAAGATAGCCTTACCTGCATTCATCAACGTCATCTGTAGGCCATGGAGTTCTATCTAGCTTAACGCCACAGAGCTCACGTGCTTTAATTCTTACACCTACTGCAAAGCTAATCCAGCTTCATTAGGATAAGCGTATAGAGCAGTTTAAATGAAGACCCTTCTTAAATCGATCAAGTGAAGGCGTGTTTAAGGAGTAACTTTATGAAAATACGTAGACTATGTACTGAAACTTCAAGGACGATAATAGTGATTAATGTAATAGAAGCTACAGGAGCCTGGAGTGGTGAAGCGCTTGGAGATATACGTCGGTACATCAGGCTGGCTATACGACTGGAATGAAGGCAGCTCACTTGATTGGTATATCAAGCACAGTATGCTTAATGCAGTGGAGCTAAATGCATCGTTCTATAGGTATCCTTATTTAAGCCAAGTTAAATCATGGAGCGTTCGTGGAAGAACTCTTAGATGGGCTATTAAAGTCCATAACTCGATCACTCACTTAAGGAAGCTTTCCCAAAAAGCCTTTAGCAACTGGCTTAAGTTTAGGGAATTGTTTAAACCCATGAATGAACTCATAGACTTCTACTTATTTCAATTACCTCCATCAATGAAAGCATGTGAGGAGAACTTGAGTAAACTGAGGACATTTGCCCAAAGCACTGGGCTTAAGGATAGGTTTGCAGTAGAGTTTAGGCATGAATCGTGGTTTAACGACAAAGTGCTTAGAGAACTAGAGTCCTTGGGAATAACAGTAGTTTCAATAGATTCACCTATTGGTACATTTATTTGGAGCTCCAATAAGATCGTGTACTTGAGAATGCACGGCCGAGGCTCTTGGTATACATACAGTTACTCTAGGGAGGAACTAGAGGAACTCATCAATTACATCATTGAACTAAGGCCTCTTAAATTATACGTATTCTTCAACAACAACCATTGGATGCTCGATAATGCTAAGTCTATGTTAAACATGTTAAATAGACTGCTTTAACTATCTAAATTAGAAATCTCTGTCCTCTAATGCCACCCGAACTCTTTAGTAAATACATAGCTGTAAGCCCAATAACTAGTCCCGCTGCAAATGACGCAAGCATCCTTAAATACCACGAGTTCCCCAAGCCTTCTTCAGGAGCTTTACTTGGCTCACTTGGTGTTCCTTGAGGAGATGCATTAGTTAGTTGAATTAATTGAGGGACTTTGCTTAACGTTAGAGCAGCCTTAGAGTAGAGTATTGACATAACGTATGAGACTAATGCATCATCTATAGCCTCATTATCTTCAGCCTCTGTACCATAATAGTAGTAGTAAATGGCCATGAGTGATGAGAAGTTTGTTGAACATAATGAGAATAAAGCTTCCCTACCTACAGCTTTAGCTAATTCCTCATCCACTTCTTCACTTACACTGAATAGTGTGTGTATAGCAGTAATTCCATAAGCTGATGCATAGATGCTTTCTCCTAAAACTCCAATAGCATCACCTATTGATAGAGCGCTTGCAGCTCTACCAATATGATCTTTGGCGGCTTCGTAGTCTGAAGCACTTACCCCAAGATCGCTTATGAGGGTTTGAGCATACGATACAACACTGTCAGCCATGGCGTAAAGCATTGTAGTTGATGTAAGCAGAGAGCTAGCATCAATAAGTTCCCCCCTCCACTCCTGAAACACTCTGGATAGATTCATCCATAGCTCAACGGTGTATGTTCTTGCATAACTATATGATAGGTAGTTGATGGCTGTAGCTACATCAGTGGAGTTCTGTGATTTAGAGAAGCTCTCCTGAGCATCGTTGAACCTAACCTTTGCTCCAGCCAATAGCTCAATTACTGGATAGCTTATGTACTGATCATGGTTTTTCTGAGAGACTTTTTCATAAAGATTAACTAGAGTTGAATTAACTAAATAGCTTAATTCACTGATTGTGTACTCATTTGAATACACTTTAGCTAACCACAGTGCATAAGTCGATGTGTATAGAGCTCTAAAAGCTACGTTGACTCCCAAGAGGACGTAGTTATTTGAAAACAAGTCTTCAGCTTGACTAACTAATTCACTTGCATCTATCATAACTTTCCTCACAGCATTCCTATAGACGTAGCTGACTTTACTCAGCGATTCATTCGCCTGCTCTAAATTGCCCCTAGATAGAGCCACCATGTTTTCTCCATGAGCTTTAAGTTCAGTGAGAAGACTTATTGGAAGATCCAGGGCATTAGCTGAACACTCAACTGTATATCCATTAGTGAAGTGCGTTAAGGCCTCTCTAATAGTTTTTACTTCAATTACTTTAACGTTGAGCTTAGAGCCATACTCTACTAAATCTATCTGCCTATAAGTAGTTCTTCTAATAGTGCCCCACGGCAGTTTCTGTGTTTCAACAACTTGCTCAGTGTAAATTCTTTGGCCAAAGGGTATTAAGAATACTTTAAATCCTGCTTCAGCTGATGCTTCAACTTTCTCCCTCAATCCTCCTACAGGCCCTATCGATCCATCTGGATTTATCATGCCTGTCATAGTTATGCCGGGGCTTAGAGTAATGTTTAGCAATAGTGATATGAATCCAACAGTCATTAGTGCACCAGCGCTAGGTCCTCCAATTATCGCTGTATTTGACTCCATTTCAACAAAGTAATCGTAGTTAAAGTAGTTAACTCCTGAAATACTTGATGCTACAAGAGCTGCTATTCTAGCTGAAGCCTGTGTATCCAGCTCAGTGAGGGGTGTAGCTGAAAAGAATACCTTGCCTGAACCAGGATAAGCCACTGTTAAAACTACTTTAGACAGTATCCCACCCCCCTCGCTACTAACGGCTGGAGCATACATAGTTATGCTCATTGACGATGAGTATTGACTATGGGCTATTGCATTAACTAATGCTGTAGAAATAATTATGAAGAAAAGCATTATTGACGCAGTCCTCAAGTAAAGCCACCTCACTTAGGGAAGGATATGGCTTTGAGTACTTTATAAGCCTTTATTTAAGTAATCACTCCTAGATATAGATGTATCTAATGAGGGAGCAGCATTGGCCATCTGGGTGATGCTAGTTAGATACGGTGAAGTAGCTATAAAGGGAAGGACTACGAGGGGCTTTATGGAGAGAAAACTCGTTGACAACTTAAGTGATGCATTGAACAAGAACGCGATCCCTTATAGGAAGGCCGTCAGAGTCCCGGGTAGAATAATCATTGGTTCATTCAGTAGTGAGGAGGAGGCTCTAAATGCCTCAGAGCACGTAGCTAGAGTAATGGGTGTTGTAAGCGTCTCTCCATCAGTTATAGCAAGGTTCACTAGCGTTAAAGACATAGTTGAGAAATCCCTTGATTTCTTTAGAGATAGAGTCAAAGGAAATAGCTTTGCAGTATGTGTTAATAGAGTTGGAGTACATGAATTCACAAGCATAGATCTTGAGAAAGCCGTTGGACAGGGAATTAAGGAATCCACGGGCCTTAAAGTAGATCTAGAGAAGCCTGACTACACTGCCTACATTGAAGTTAGAGGCAAGTACATCTACCTATATGACAAAGTAGTAAGCGGCCCAGGGGGCTTGCCGATAGGTAGTGAAGGAGTTGCTCTATCTCTATTCAGCGGTGGAATAGACTCTCCAGTAGCTACATGGTATGCTATGAGGAGGGGCTGTAGAACAGACATGGTTTTATTCAATCTAGGAGGTGAAGAACAAGTTAGAAGCGTACTAAAGGTAGCGGAAGTTCTTGTGAAAAAATGGGCTTATGGATATGAGCCGCGGCTACATGTAGTTGACTTAAGAACGCTAGTGCCTAGAATACTCCTCTCTTCTCCAGAGAGCTATGTTGTAATAATCGTCAGGAGACTCATGATGAAGCTGGCCTCTATGCTAGCTGAGAAAATAGGTGCTAAAGCCCTCGTAACTGGAGAGAATCTAGGTCAAGTAGCTTCTCAAACTCTCGACAACCTATATGTAATAAGTAATGCATCTAGACTGCCTGTGCTTAGGCCTTTAATAGGCTTCGATAAGGATGAAATAGTTAAGTTAGCTAAAAGAATAGGGACTTACGACTACTCAATTAAAGTAAAGGAATACTGCCCTGTGGGAACGCGTAGAGCAACTACTAAGGCAACGCTCAGTAAAGTAATTGAAATAGAGGGGGAAGTAGGGATCAGTGAAGAAGATCTTTCTAATGTTATAGAAAGTGCTGCAACCTACAACTTATGGAAGATCAGTTCATAGAGGCTTATTCCCTCAATTGCTTTAACGCTAGTGGAAGACTTCCCCAGGATCCCTGTGAATCCAGCAGTAGTGCATCAAGGATAGCTCCATTAGTTCCACTGAACCCCAGTTCTTCGACTTCCCAACATAAAGGATCCGGGGACTGTTGTTTAGAGCATTAACTTATAAATGAGTTTTTATTTAAGAAGACTGAAAGAAGCTATAGACGTGGTGCTTTAAAGTGGTTAGGTATAAGAGAGTTACCGACATACTTAGGATAATGAAGAACTTAGAGCAAGTTAGAAACATAGGTATAACAGCCCACGTAGATCATGGGAAGACTACTCTCTCAGACTCTCTCTTAGCAGCCGCCGGCATAATATCTGAGAAAGTAGCTGGTGAAGCACTAGCCCTCGACTACCTCGACGTTGAGCAGCGTAGGCAAATGACTGTTAAAACAGCTAACGTCAGTTTATACCACGAGTATAGGGGGAAACCCTATGTAATTAACCTCATCGATACTCCAGGGCACGTGGACTTTTCATCAAAAACTACTAGAGCTTATAGAGCAATTGATGGAGCAATAGTTGTTGTAGACGCTGTTGAAGGAGTGATGACTCAGACTGAAATGTACCTAAGGTTACTAATGGAGGAGCTGGTTAGACCTGTACTATATATAAATAAAATAGATAGGTTGATAAAGGAGCTTAGGCTTACTCCAGCTGAAATACAGCAAAGGCTAGTTGGCATAATGAAGGAGTTTAACAGCCTGCTCTCAACTTATGCAGAAGAACCATATAGGAGCCGCTGGCTCCTTGATCCTGCTAAAGGCCAAGTAGTTTTCGGAAGCGCTAAGGATAGATGGGGCCTTACAGTACCTCTAGCTCAAGATAGAGGCATTAAGTTCAGCGATATCGTTGCAGCATATGAAAGAGGCCGCGAAGGAATAGCTGAACTACAGAAGCTCGCCCCTCTACATGAGGCAATACTTGACACCGTGATCAAGTACTTGCCTAACCCTAAGGAGGCTCAGCGCTATAGAATACTTAAGCTATGGCATGGAGATCTAAGCAGTGATGTAGCTAGGGCAATGATTGAAGCGGATCCTAACGGCCCCCTAGTCATGGTTATTAATGACATAAAGTTCGATCCTCATGCTGGACTAGTAGCTACTGGAAGAATATACTCAGGCTCAGTTAAGCCTGGAGAAGAAGTCTGGTTAGTTAACACTAGGTTTAGTGAGAGAGTTCTTCAAGTAAGCCTCTATATGGGTTTATACAGAGAGTTGGCAGATGAAATAATTGCTGGAAACATTGCTGCACTCCTAGGCTTATCTAAAGCACGCGCTGGAGAAACTATAGTTAGCTTAAAACTCAAGGATTCTATGGTTCCCTTTGAGAAGATGCGTATATTGACGGAGCCTGTAGTCACAGTATCCATAGAGCCTAAGACTCCATCAGATCTACCTAGGCTTATAGACTCCCTCCACAAGATGAGCATAGAAGACCCAAGTCTATTAATTAAAATAAATGAAGAGACAGGTGAATACTTGTTAAGCGGCCTTGGGACTCTACACATTGAGATTGCTTTAACTCTATTAAAGGAGTTCTATGGACTTGATGTAAATGTATCACAGCCATTGATAGTCTATAGAGAGAGCATTCGTGAGGGAAGCGATGTATTTGAAGGAAAGTCCCCCAATAAGCATAATAAAGTCTACATACACGTTGAACCACTTGATCAGAGGACGATAGACCTCATAGCGCAGGGAGTAGTGACTGAAGACATGGATCCAAGGGATAGGGCTAAGATACTGAGGGATGAAGCTGGGTGGGATTACGATGAAGCTAGGAGGATATGGGCTATAGATGAAAACATAGATGTATTCGTTGACTTAACTAGCGGTGTTCAATACTTAAGGGAAGTAAGGGATACTTTAATTCAAGGATTTAGGCTGTCAATGAAGGAGGGTCCACTGGCTGCTGAACCAGTTAGAGGAGTAAAAGTAGTGTTACACGATGCAGTGATTCACGAAGACCCAGCTCACAGAGGGCCTGGGCAATTATTTCCAGCTACGAGGAACGCCATATACATAGGCTTATTGACTTCTAAGCCTACGCTACTAGAGCCATTGATAAAGATTGATGTCAGAGTTCCAAGCGAGTTCATAAGTGGAGTAACTGCTATAGTCGCTAAGAAGAGGGGTAGGGTAATTGACATGAGTTACCAGGGACCTATTGTTAGAACTGTAGCTGAACTACCTGTAGCAGAGTCATTTGATTTAGCGGAAGCACTAAGAGGAGCATCAGCTGGAAAGGCTCTATGGGGCCAGGAGTTCAGTAGATGGGCTCCAGTACCAGATAGCATGCTACTGGACTTAGTTAAAAGCATTAGAGAGAGAAAGGGGCTTAAACCAGAGCCGCCTAAGCCCTCAGACTTCATTGGGCCATGACTATTTAATTAGCTAAACAGTTCTTTCTTCCTTATAATACACTTTGCCGAGGCTTGCCGGCGGCGCTAGGACTTTCTTAAGCTTAGTTGCATAACAGATCAGCATTGCCGCTAAAGCTGCTATGAATGGCACTAAGTTCGCTACATCTTTTTCAACTCCATACATTACTCCTATCCTCACTCTATAGAATATGAGTCCACCGAAGACAAGTGAAATAGGCATTAGAACTATTGGATGCCTGCCTGAAGTCAATGCAACTGTGAAAGCTAGCCAGCCGTAGCCAAGCGTATATGACTTTGGATCCCAGAACTTTTGCCAAGCGAGAGTGAAGAAAGATGAGCCTGCTCCCATTATTGCAAAGCCCACTGCCCCAGCTATAAGCCTTGTTAAAAGCACGTTTACTCCAAGGGAGGAAGCTGCATGAGGGTTCTCGCCACACGCCCTTATTGCAGCTCCAAGCTTTGTGTACTTAAGTATTATGTGAACAGTTGCTCCAATAGCTATCGATATAGCCATGATCGCTATTGCCCAGCCTTCGCTGTATGCATACATAGCTATGCTTCCTACTTCAAGTCTCGCTGGATACCCAACAATTATTCCAATGCCGTAGCCTAAGAACATCATTGAGAGCCCTATGGCTCCATGGCTAATTGGCAGATACGTCATTAGGAAAGCTAGAGCCACCCCTAAAAGCATTGTAACAATTGCTGCAACTACAGTTCCAACTATTGGAGAGCCTGAAGCTACAGCTGCTCTAACAGCAATGCTTGAACCCATGAAGAAGACTCCATCTATAGCTAAGTCAAGAAGCCCTGCTTTTTCAAACAAGCTGTGGCCTAAGGCAACTAAGTAAAATGTTGCAAAAACTGGAGCTAGCTCTATGATTGAGTTAGCTACGTATTGCTCTAAGCTCATCACTTAACCACCCTTACTTCATACTCAGTTAGAAATCTAAGAGTAGAGTACGTTAACAGTATTGAGCCAAGCAATATTAGGGTTGATTCAAGGCCCCCCAGCCCAAATATCTGCATGTTTCGACCAGCGTTCCTCAGTGAACTAACTACATACGCCGATAATGGGATTAGCGGCAGCTCAAGCATCGATAACCACGCTACGAGTATAGCTAAATAGCCGTAGCTAGCTGTCTGAGATTGAATAGGGTAAGTCAGCCTAGTTAAGTCACCGAGGTAGTAGATAGCGCTTGCAATGCCTACGAGTGAGCCGGATAGCGCTAAAGCCGTCAATATAGTTTTCCTTGCATCTACTCCCACAGCCTTTAGAAACTCCGGGTTTGAGCCAAGGATCTTTATCCTAAGGCCTATTGATGTGTAGTTAAATACAACCCACGTTAGTAGAGCTACAAGAATTGCTGCAAGCACCCAGTAGGCGTAGTACACTATTGCTCTAATGAATTCTAGGAATCCATCTAGGAAAGCATTACCAGTCCTCTGCATAACTATGTTTATGCTCAATTTATATGCATCTGGAAGATCATCTGTCCTAATGTAGCCATAGACGTATCTACCGCGAAATGGCCCAAGTATGAGGAGGTTTACTAAATAGTAAGCTACGTAGTTCATTATTAGCGTCACAGGTACTTCATCTATGCCTACATAAGCTCTCAAAGCTCCTGCAATAGCCCCCCAAGCGGCTCCAAAGAGTGCAGCTACTGTAATTGAAGCCAGTATGACTAACACTTGTTGATGAGGAGGACTACTGGCACTCCATGGAACTGCGTACAGCGTTATCCACACTATTGGTATTATCGCTACGTAGAGTTGTCCTTCTGCACCAACATTCCACACTGCGCCCTTAAACGAGATCAGTAGAGCGCATCCAAGCATTGTCAGTAAAAGCATGTCTTTAACCACCTGTGGCGTAATGAATGAGTATGCTATAGTTACTAGAGTTGTAACGGGGTGTGCTCCAATGAGCACTAGGAGAATAGCTACTAGGATCATTCCCGTTAGCAGCGATAAAACTATTATCAGTGGTTTTATATACTGATGGGGCTTAGTCCTTCTTACAACAATAAACCTCAAGTTAAATCACCATTAAGTGCTCTACCTTGCTTCTCTCTGCTTCATCCGGTGGGAAGGGGCCATACAGCTTCCCGGAGTTCATGACGTGGATGGAGTCGCTTACTTGATATATTTCATCTAGATCCTCTGAAACAAGCAGTACTGCCACCCCATTATTGATGGCTTTCTCCTTAATGGATCTACGAACCATAGCTGCGCTGACTTCATCTAGAGCTCTCGTTGGGTTATGAGCTATCAATGCCTTTTTACAATAGTTTATCTCCTTGCTCACTACAGCCTTCATGATGTTTCCACCTGAGAGGACTTTAATGAGGGAATCGGCACCCGGTATCACTATCCTATAAGTCTCTATAAGGCTTGAAGCCACTTTATACACCTCGCTCCAATTAATGAGCGCTGACTTACGTTGATACAGTGCTGCTATGTTTTCAGCCATTGAGTTATCTATTGAAATTCCAAGAGCTAGCGGGGAGTCGGGGATGTAGCCTACGCCTACTTCTCTAACTTCATGAATCCCTCTATTAGTTACATTCCTTCCATCAATGAGTATTCTGCCTCTAGAAGCTTTCCTCAACCCCATTAATGCTTGCGTAAGCTCCCTCTGGCCATTACCCACTATGCCTGCTATACCAACTACTTCTCCCTCTCTTACACGTAAGTCGACTCCTCTTACAGCATCTTCACCAAAGTCCCCTGTAACCCAAAGATCCTGTGTTTCAATAACTACTCTCCCCCCGGGTTGTGAAGCTGGGAGCTTCTCATAAGTTATTTCAGCAGCGCTTTCTCCAAACATCATTCTCCTAACATCTTCTATTCGAGCACTAGTTCCCTCAACAATGCCTACTAGCCTCCCTCTTCTCAGAACTGCTATTCTATCAGCTACATCTAATGCTTCAGGTATCTTATGAGTTATTACTACAGTGCTTCCTCCTTTTGCAGTAAACTCCTTTATGAATTTATAGAACTTCTTCTTTTCCTCAAGCGGTAGGTAAGTCAATGCTTCATCCAGTAGAATGACCCTTGCCTTGAGGAGCATTGCTCTAAGTATTTCAACGAGCTGCTTTTGAGTGTATGTAAGCCTCCACACTTTCTCCCAAGGATCTACTTTTACTCCAAACTCCCTGCTTTTCTCCAATATGAAGCTAGATATCTTCCTAATGCTTGTAAATGCATTGAAGTTCCTTAGCCCAAGAGCTAGGTTCTCAACTACAGATAGTGTATCTATTAGCTGAGGATGCTGAGACACCATCACTATCCCATATTTAATGGCTTCAGTTGGGCTATGTACATCTACGCGCCTTCCATTAATGTATATGCTTCCTTCATCAGCGCTGTAGACTCCATAAAGGATCTTTATGAGAGTGGATTTGCCGGCTCCGTTTTCACCAAGTAAAGCCAGCACTTCCCCCATCCTTATATCAATCGTTACTTTATCTAAAGCTACTACTCCTCCAGCAAACCTCTTAGAGATCTCTTTAAGCACTATGTATTCATCGCTCATTTTAAACTCTCCCTGCTCATTGAGGCAATAAACATTATAACAATATGGTTAGGGATTTAAAAAATAATTTAGTTTAAGCTTTGATTAGTGCTTAACTACATAGTCAAGGAAGTAATCCATATTCCACAAGTCTTCGTGGCCTAACCTAAGGCCAGTTGGTATAGCGACTCTTCCACCAGCCGCTGGACTTATGCAGTATTTAGAGTAGGATTTATCTGGTGGGTAGAGGCAGTAGCCGCTGAGAGGGCCTATGAATGGATCAAAGGTTGGTGCAACTGGATACGGTAAAGTACCGAGCATTCCGCCCCAATTAATTGTTATAGACTCTATGTTCTCGTACTTATGAGTATCGGCTGAGAACTGGAGTGGTAGAACCATGAATGCCTCCTTCATTTGCCTATACCTCCTCATGACTAAATCGTATACGCTTAGCTTCTCTCCCGTTAACTTATCTCTCACTGAAATCCCCTTTAGGACATCAATGTATTTTGGATTTATGATTACTGGAGCACCTGTTGAATCTACGTCTGCAGCAAGATCTACTGCACCAGAGCTTAACAAATACCAGTAGTCTACTTTATCTAAGTTGTCTGGCCTAAGAACTCCAGCCTTTACTTTAACCAATATGTCAGCGTATATTACTTCCCACCTCACTAACTGCCCGCTGACTGTGTACCTAGGGCCATACTTCATCATTGGGCCATAGTGGCTGAATACGTGTACTCCAACTCTATCGGCATATTCAACGACTCTAGTTGAGTCCTCAGTGAATGCTAATACATCTACTCCATAGTCTTTCACTAAGGTATCTGCAGCTGCTTCAGCTTTATCTGGAGCATACCACCCCTTGATCTCTATGACGTGGACAGTTATGTTCTTGCCTAACTGCTCTCCTACCTCCATTGCTCCAATGGCGAATGCATTGATGTGTCTAACTACTTCAGGTATTAAGTATGCTGCTACGTAGCCTAATTGATTGGTTTTAGTCAGTGCGCCAGCCATCAATCCATTCAAGTAGTATACTTGATATAGATCTGCGAAGTACGTTCCAACGTTTGAAGCTCTCTTATAGCCGGAGCAGTGGAAGAACATTACGTTAGGGTACTTCTTTCCAGCCTCTATCGTCTTATCCATGAATTCAAAAGACGTAGTGAATATTACGTTATAGCCTTCTGCAACAAGGCTATCCACTACTTCAAGTAATTCAGCTTCTTCAACTGCCTCAACATACGTAGTCTCAAGCCAGTCCTTGAATAATTCAGCTACATACTTCCTACCTATATCGTGCATATAGCTCCATCCAGCATCGCCTACGGGACCTACGTAGATCCATGCAGCCTTCACTTTCTCCGGAGGCCTATAGACTTGAGGCGGTGGAGCTGCTATATATTGGCCCGCTAGGAATGCTCCAACTCCAACTACTACTAATACTACGGCGAATACTGCAACTAAAACCGATGTCTTTACCAATTTAGCCCCTAGGGAGTTTCAAGCGAGTAAGGCTATATATTCGTTAACTACAGTAGTTAACGAAGCTAAGCTAAATATAGGGCGTCTGAATAGATATCATTTTACACAACAATAGTTGTTCAGCAGTAAGCTAACTGACTCTAGAATTGCTTTCCATAGTGCTTAAATATTCGTGCGATTTAATATTCTTATGATTAATGTCCTTACGTGATGTCCATGATGTATGAAGGGAGCATTAGGGACGTCGGCAAGCTCCTATCACTGCTCTCCTCACTGCTGAACCTCAAGGTCATTGGACTTAGATACGTTAATAAGTCGCTCTCCTACGGAGAGCTGAACTCTATAGATGAAGCGCCGTTAAATGTTGAAGACGTCCAAGCCCCCTCCTCATATAAGCTAGTTGAAGAAGGGGCTTCAGGGCGCTTTAGGCATTCATTTCCTTCACTAAAGTACTTCCTATACCCCCCTGTACAGGACGTGTTATACATAGGTAGAGACTTCAGCTCCCGGGAAGCCAAGGTCGATCTAGGTGATGTAGCTCTATTCGGCATTAAGCCATGTGATCTACATTCAATGAAGGTCTTCGACGGCATATTGATGAATAGAGATCCATACTACACTAGCGCCAGGAGCTCCATAAAGATCGTTGTAGTTGAGGAGTGCGTTAAGCCATCTAAAGTCTGCTTCTGTGGCTCACTTGGAACAGGCCCTTGGGCAAGCGATGGATTTGACGTAGCTTTCGCTAGGCTTAGCAATTCAGTAGTCTTTAAGCCTGGGAGCAGTATTGGATCAGACTTATTGAAGAGGCTTAACGTCAAGAGAGCGAGCGACGAGACTATGTATGAATATAGGGAGGCCATGGATAATGCCTTGAAGTCCACTAAGGCACTGCCTGAATTAACTGCTTTAAATAATGCTTTAGAGAAATCCATGGGTAGTGGAGAGCTGTGGACTAAGGTTTCCAGGAAGTGTGTTGGATGCTCTAACTGCAACATGGTTTGCCCAACGTGTTTCTGCACAGAGTTCTTTGATGAAGTAGAGCTCGATGAGAGTGCCGTGAGGTTGAGGAAGTGGCATGGATGCCTATCATATTCATACGGCCTCGTTGCAGGAGGGCATTTTAGGCCGAAGCTATACATGAGGTATAGGCACTTCATACTCCACAAGTTCCTCTTTTACCCAAATCAAGTTGGCTTAATTGGATGCGTTGGATGCGGTAGATGCATTACATGGTGCCCTCTAGGAGTAGACATTAGGGAGACTTTATGGGAGGTGTTTAAGAGTGTTAGCTAAGCCCCTGACTCCATTACTAGCCACAGTCGTTGATTTAATTGATGAAGCTCCATTAGTTAGAACAATATACGTAGCCCTAAGGGATTTCCCTGAGCCAGCTCCAGGACAGTTCAACATGGTTTATGCAAAGGGTTTAGGCGAAGCACCGATCTCTATATCGGATGTATTTAGAAAAGGAGATAGACTAGTTATTGCACACACTATTAGAAGCGTTGGAGCAGTAACTAAGTACACTACATGCATTGGAGTGGGTTCTCAAATAGGCATAAGAGGGCCTTATGGCAGGGGGTGGCCTATTGAAGAAGCAAAAGGCATGGATTTATTAATAGTTGGAGGAGGCATAGGTCTAGCTCCACTTAGGCCAATAATAAGGTATGTTGAAGCACATAGGGATTCATTCGGTAAGCTATTCATACTCTATGGAGCTAGAACTCCACACGACTTGCTTTTCAAAAGCGAGCTGGGGAAGTATGCTAACATACCTAACTCAATTACTAAAATCTCTATAGATAAGCCGTATGAAGGCTGGACTGGCTATGTAGGCTTTGTAACTGACTTAATTAACTACATAGATTTAGATCCAGGTAGGACTGCTGCTTACATATGTGGGCCTGAAGTAATGATGAAGGTAGCTGTACGTAGATTAATTAACAGAGGCTTGAAGCCCGATAAGATCTTCTTATCCCTCGAGAGGAGGATGAGGTGTGGAATGGGTGTCTGCGGCACCTGTCAATTCGGCCACTACTTCGTATGTAAGGATGGCCCAGTCTTTAGCTACGGTGAATTAATGAAGTACTTGTGGGTTGATGGAATATGAAGAGGATCAGCGTTGGAGTATTTAAGCTAACTTCATGTTCGGGGTGCATAAATGAATTAATATATGCTTTAGTTAAGCACCCTGAGTTACTGAAGTTAATTGATGTAAAGTACTTCACGGAGCTACAGGACGTTAATGCATTGACAGAGCTTAATGTAGCTATAGTTGAAGGCTCCTGCGTTAGAGAAGAACACGAGGGGATTTTAAAGAAGATCCGTGGATTAAGCGAGGTCTTGATATCTATGGGTACTTGCGCTACGCTAGGAGGAGTGCAGTCACTGAGGGTGGGTGTAGACGTCAGTGAAGTTAAGAAGTATGTGTATTTAAACCCAGAGTACGTAGATGCATATAACGATGTTAAAGCAGTTGGTGAATTAATACAAGTAGACTTATCGCTAAGAGGATGCCCAGTCAACGGCGATGCACTAGCCTCCATAATTAAGAAGATCGTTATAGGAGGATGGCCTCTGGAAGTATATGAAAGCCTATGCGCTGACTGTAAGAGGGCTGGCATAGAGTGTGTAGTAGTTGCTAAAGGAACTCCATGCCTCGGCCCAATTGTTTCAGCAGGCTGTGGAGCTCTATGCCCCAGCTTTGGGAGGGGGTGCTATGGATGCTATGGAGTTAAGGATAAAGACCTCGATCCTGAAAAGATCTTTGAAATGGAGAAAGCCCTGGGGAGACTTGGCTTAAGTAAAGACGACTTCTACTCCTTACTAAAGGGATACAGCATGAGCTTAGTTAAGTCCCTCAAGATCTAGGTGATGCATGTGTCAGCAGTCCTAACTAGAGTTGAGGGGGAAGGAGAAGTTCAATTAATTACTAAGGAAGGCTCCTTAATAGGGGTTGAAGTAAGGATCGCTGAGCCCCCTAGGTTCTTTGAGTACTTAGTTAAGGGGAGGAGAGCATTTGATGTGCCGGATATCGTTAGTAGGATATGCGGCATATGCGGTGTATCATATATATTAACGGCTGTTAGAGCTTTTGAAAAAGGACTTGGAGTAACGCCGCCTAGGGAAGCTGAAGAACTGAGGCTGGCAATCCTTGGGGCTGAGAAAGTCAAGAGCCACATACTTCATGCATACTACCTGCATTTATCAGACTTCTTTAACACTAGTTCGCTGCCTGAGCTAGTTGATAGAAATCCACTGTTGTTCAGCAATGCGTCAAGAGTCCTCCTATGGTCTAGGAAGGCTATGGAAGTCCTCGGAGGCAGGTTCCACAACGTCGTTAACATAAGGGTTGGAGGCGTCTACGGCTTCCCAAAGCTCGATAAGGTAGCTAAGTTGCTTAAGGAAATGCCGGGCGTCCTCAACTCATTTAAGTACATAGCTGATGTAGTGTTGAGCCTTGAGAACATCCCTATGGATGAACAGGGGCTTAAACTCATGGCTGTATACAATGGATCTACGTATCCATGCATAGCTGACGACATCTACATAAGTTACGGCAGCGGAGGGGATTTAATTGCTGTAAGTGATTTTGAGAAGTTCGTTAAGTGTGAACAGGCTAGTTACTCAAACGCCCTTAGATACAAGTTGATTAATGGCTCAGAGTACTTAGTTGGTCCCTTAGCTAGGTTTAACATAGGGTATAGGCATTTAAGCGGTGAATCCAGGGACTTGTTGGATTCATATGGGTGGAGGCCTCCTCTTAAAAACGTGTTTCAAAGCATAGTTGCTAGAGTAGCTGAAGTACATGATACACTCATTTACTTAAGGGACTTCCTGGAGAACTATAGAGAGCCATCCAGTAATCCCACTTATGAGAGGCTGGAGCCTAGATCTGGGACTTATGTTGCTGCTATAGAAGCCCCAAGGGGCTTGTTGTACCATAGGTATGAGGTAGATGATTGCGGTAGGGTAAAGTACTCAAACATTGTGACTCCAACTGCTCAAAACCAGGCGTCTATGGAGGCTGCAATAATGAATGTAATTAAGGGTGAGGCGTTGAGTGGGGAGATGGCTGTGGAAAAAGCTAAGAGAGTTATTAGAGCATTCGATCCCTGTATTTCATGCTCAGTTCATTCAATAAAGGTAGAAGCGAGATCCATTGATAGTTGAGCTGGGGGCAAGCTGAGTTATTAAAGAAGATTTTTCATCCTCCTTAAAGTCCTTAGGGATGCTAGGGCAGCTAAATTCACTGCTAATGCTATAATCGTTGAGTGCACTCCAAGCTCCTTCTCTAAGTTCAGTAGATAAGACGCGATCACTGTTGTTAGCCCTGCAGCAAGGCCTGCTGAAACCTCTCTCCAATCAAAGTCTACGTAGAGCCCGAGGATTAGTGCTGGGAACAATTGTGTTACGCCAGCGTAACCAAGCAGCAATAGGTCTACTAGTAGTGCAGGACTAGTGTAGGCTAAGTATATCCCTAGGATGCCGAAGCCTACTACCATGGCTCTCGTACTCCAGACAAGCCCTTGATCGCTTAACTTCCCCTTGAAGGCGAGCTGCAGGATGTTTTTTGAAAGAGTGCTTGCTTCATCGAGCAGTAGCCCAGCTGCCGTTGATAATGAGGCTCCCACTCCTCCTGAAGCCACTAGTCCTAGAGCTATTGGCCCAAACGCTTGATCGGCTAGCTTCAGGAATGTGTAGTCAGCGTGCCCTACTGTAGCTCCAATAGCTACTGCAGCTAAGCCTAGTTGAGTAACCCATACTCCGCCGAGTAGGTAGTACCATGATCCTAGGACCATGCCTCTCTCCACAGTTCTACTGCTCTTAGCGGTAAACAATGACTGTATCCTCTGGGACCAGCACCAGAAGCCTAGGGCTGTTCCAAGGGATGCAGTGATAAACCATGATATAGGTCTATCGCCCCTGGGGCCTGGCATAAGTAAATGCTGTGTGGAGACGCTCTCAACTGCTCTGTAGAGCCCGCTTAATCCCCCGAAGTAACTAATTATTATAGCCCAGCTTCCTCCAAGCATTGCTGCAAGCATTATTGCTCCAAGCAGTACGTTCGTTAAAGCTATTGAAATCATTCCGCCCATGAATACGTACGTCATGACTAATGCGAAGACAGCTATTGAGACATGCATTGACTGAAGGGAGCCGTATGTAGTGGAGTCAATTATTATTGCTACGCTCCTTATTTGAAGCTGTATGTATGGGAGCTGGAATATAATTGATGTCAGTGCTGATGTAATTGTTAGAAGCCTGCTTCCATACCTCCAAGTAATGAAGTCTGAGAGAGTGAGGAGGTTGTTTTCCTTAGCTATTCTCCAAAGCTTTGGTGCAACTAGGTATCCGAGTGAGTAGCCTAGGAGTGATGTGCCCCATGCAAATATAGTTGCTGCTCCATAAGTGTATGAGTAGCCTGATAGACCTAGGAAAGTGTATCCACTGTATATGACGGCAGCTGTATTTAGGAAGAATATTATTGTTCCAAGAGTTCTGCCAGCAACTATGTATGTATCAGCCTTAAGTGCTTTAACTCCTCTTGCTGCTAAAATACCTATGATTATTGAAGCACTAGTTATTGAGAAAAGTATTGTTGATGCAGTGAATGCTCTCTCATCCACTCTCCCCACCCCTTGACTTGAGGTAGAGGAGTGTTAGAGTAAGTGAAATAACTATTGAGAGAGCTAGGTAGTAGAACCAGAGGAGGGGGATTCCGAGGATTTTTAAATCAGCTCTATTCACTAGGGGAGCTGGAATGATCCATAGGGAGAACATTAGTGCAATAATTAGTGGCTTAGCGTAGCGCCGTAGGATTTCTTTAGACGATGCCTTGAGTAAAGCGTTGGAGAGAGGCGTGGAGCGTGGAGCTTTAGAAGAAGCAATTAGTGTGCTTTGGAAAACTCTAGTGAAGTAGAGCCCTCCATCAATGGAGTCCTCTACGTAGACTTCCATATCTAAGCAATCCACCCTTAACTACACCTATTCATTAGAGAGCTAGATATAATAAAGCATTTTTATCAGCACTCAAGACCCATATCATTGAACACTCAAATCCCCAGCTTCATCATCTACACATAGTTTTAAAAAACACCTATAAATCCTATGAAGATTCAGCGGCGTGGTAGATCGAGTTAAGGACGGCTTATATTCGGTATCTCGCAGTTGTTTATTCACTTAGTAAAGCTCGCGATATGCTATTTCTGATTCAAGTGTTTCACTTAGCATTTCATCGATAAAGAATTCTCCGCCGAAGTTCTCCTCAATGCTTTCTACAAGTAGATAGTTAAAATATACCTTTCCTTTAGATAAGAGATCTCTGACTACTCAGCTGTCCTGTGAATAAATGATGTAAACACTCAAATAAATACAGGAAATCACTAGGCTCCTAAAACTATAGAGGAGGAAGAATAGATCTAGTGAAGTTCCTAAATAGAGCTCCCAATGAGGTGAGAAACAGCTTACTCCTCTCTACACTCCTTCAATTCTCATTTATTGTTTCAGGAGAAGAAGACGCAGAAAGCGATTATTACAATGGAAATTGCTTTCAATTCTTATTTATTGTTTCCTCTATGTAAGTGCTGGCTATCGCGGAGACGCTGAGTTTGACTTTCAATTCTTATTTATTGTTTCTTCAGCTGCTCTCTTCAGCTCGTCAAGCATGTTGTGAAGCCTCTTTCAATTCTTATTTATTGTTTCGCGAGAGATCTCATCATTTTTATTAGATCAGTGTGATGTACTCCCTTTCAATTCTTATTTATTGTTTCACATAGCTATTGAAGTACACACTATTTCAACAGTATTGAATTTCAACAGTATTGAATGCAGCCTTTCAATTCTTATTTATTGTTTCTCTCATATTTCACTGTGTTTATCTTATTGTCAATCCAGTAGCTTTCAATTCTTATTTATTGTTTCCACTCTAAACTTCCCTGGGGCGTTGATGGCATCTATTACTTTTCTCTTTCAATTCTTATTTATTGTTTCCACGGGCAAGAGCACGTTAGGGAGGATAGCACTAAAGATATCTTTCAATTCTTATTTATTGTTTCGACTTTGGATCAGAATACCACGGACGTCCGTCATTCAGATTGTCTTTCAATTCTTATTTATTGTTTCGTAGTCTAGGTAGTCTACTTGAGTTGTGTAGAATCTCACGTAGCGCTTTCAATTCTTATTTATTGTTTCGGTAACCTGGATCCCTCTCTCTCCACATGAGTCACAATGGCTTTCAATTCTTATTTATTGTTTCGAATGATGTCGCGTAGATTAGAAATATATATGTGGTGCATGAAGTCTTTCAATTCTTATTTATTGTTTCTTGATGTATTCAGACAAGCTGTTGATAGAAACGTGAGAATTACTTTCAATTCTTATTTATTGTTTCAGAGATTTAGGTATGAGCCCCACATTCTCGCCCAGTCCGCAAGCTTTCAATTCTTATTTATTGTTTCGATGAAGTTCTCGAAGATGAAGGTCTCGTCTTAGATACTGACTTTCAATTCTTATTTATTGTTTCTAAAGAGAAAATTGAAGAAGTGAAAAGTAAAGCAAATTTGTTAAACTTTCAATTCTTATTTATTGTTTCTCAATCGTCCTTTGGCCGCCCTGCCCGAATGACACATAATCACTTTCAATTCTTATTTATTGTTTCTGTGTTTTGTTTTTTACTTATTTATTTTAATTTTTCT
>JANXDZ010000003.1 GCA_025059075.1 Sulfolobales archaeon
CTTCCTCGATCTCGGCGGCACTAGATCCTAGGGGTTTCTTCAGGCATGAAACAGCTCCAATAGATGGATCAGATAGTAGCTCCACAACCTTAGTTAATGCATTGCTGGGCCAAAGAGCATCGGCATCAGCTATAACTACGACTTCGCCGCTGGCTTCCCTAAGGGCTCTATTCAATGCAGCTGCCTTACCCCTTCTCTCACTCTCTCTAATTAAAATAAGCCTTAGGTCTTTGTGTTTAGAGGACCACTCCTCAACTATTTCAGCCGTTCCATCAGTGCTTGCGCTATCAACCACTATTACCTCCATGAATTCTTTTGAGTAGTCCTGCTCATAGATGTTGTTGAGCCTTTCCCCAATGACCTTGGCCTCGTTGTATGTCGGTATGATGATCGTTACCTTCGGCTTATAGCTTTCATCAACTTTTATATTCCATGGTTTAGGAAGCCACTTAGTTTTAGCATATAGATAGTAGGCTATTGGAACTCCAAAGTGTATGCTAGCTAATAGTAGAGCTAGTGCATCCAGCACACTTCATCTATCCATGTCTTAGGTAATTGAATAACGCTTCATAGTAATTGCCTACATCGAGCTCTAAGCCCTTCTTCACATGGAGGTACATCAATTCACGGATGCTTCCCATAGAACTCAAATACCGTTGTATGCTGTGCTTAAAGCACAGAGCTCATTGCCTAAGGTTTCTGCCAATCATGTATTGAATGACTCTTCTCTCCATCCTCTTTAGCATTAGGGATATTGTAGCTACAGCTAATCCCTGGAGGCCTGCTATGAAGAGTATTAGTCCAAGCCATGACCAGCCTATAGACCACGTTCCATAGAGATGCCTTAACATAAGTTGCTGTAGGAGTATTACTGCTCCAGGAATAGCTAGTAGAGCTACTAAAGTAGATAGAATGAAGACTGGGTTGTATAGCCACATAACTCTTACAGCAGCCATAATTATTCTAAAGCCATCTCTCCAAGTCTTAAGCTTCCCCCTCCCAATGCGCTTCCTATAGCTTACTGGAACCTCCATTACTCTGCCAAACGACGTTACTTGACCAACTATATCTACTTCAACGTCGAATCCAGTTGAAGTTATTTCAAGCATTCTAGCTATATCAGTCCTTAAGAGATACATTCCACTACAAGGATCCCTTATGCGCTTTCCAAACATTAAGCTAAAGGCTAAGCTTATGGCTCTATTCCCAATTCTGTGGAGAAACGGTATGTTCTCCCTATTAGATCTATATCCTATTACTTCATCATAACTCCACGCATGCTTTAAGAGGCGCTCTATATCCCTAGGATCATAAGTACTGTCTCCATCCATTACTAAAATGTATGGTGTTGAAACTCTCTCTATAGCTGTTGCAATAGCTCCAGCTTTTCCAACACCTCTCTGGTAAACTACTTCAACTCCCCTAGACTTAGCTACTTCAACAGTTCTATCAGTAGAGTAGCCGTCTACAATTAGTATATTCCTATATCCTTCAGCAACTACTTCATCTATAACTAAACCTATGCTCTCCTCCTCATTTAACGTAGGTATGACTACAGTAACCATGTCTTTAGTAATTAATCCACCTACATTACTTAAGCTAGGAGTATCAGTAATGCTTCTCAGCGGGCTTCCTCCGCCTTCTTCAATTCCCCTAAGCCCGCTGCCTAAACTAGAGGTCTTTAGTGAATCCCTAATCCTAATGAGTAGTGGAGTAGAGATTAGTAGAAGCGATATAAAGAATCCACTGCTCGTAAAGAGTGGAGCATCAAGTAGCTCAATTGGTGTAAAGACTGTTTGAACATCAGATACTTCTAGCGAAGTCTTTAACTTAAAGCCGTCAATAGATGTAGAGAGCCTTCCATCAATGTTAATCCACAAGCTCCTATTTAAAACAGGGTAGAGTATTGGCGTATATGCCTGAAAAAGATCCATTAATGGATGGCTTAAGACTGATAGAAAGCATAGGAGCACTAAGCTAAAGTAATTTCGTTGAAGAATGTAGACAACGAGCATTATTGGTAGCCACACTAAGCCTAGAACTATGATAGAGTGACTCACCGATCTATGGATGTGGAGCAATACATCAAGATCTGGGAGTAGAGCTAAGAGCGATAGCATTAGAGCTCTCTTAACCCCCAGCCAAGGTGTTGAAAGAGAGAATATAACTGAGAAATGTAGAGCTGGCTCAGGCACACTCCTTACCTAATACCCCAATGCCTATAGCTACTCCCACTCCTTCAACTCATCCCCACAGTGAGCTAGTTGACGAAAGCTAGCCCAGTATCTTCAGCCAACTAGGTAGATTCATGTAGCTTATGCCTAGAGCTATTAATTGCTTAAAGCTCCCCAGTGCTTCAAGCATGCCCTGCCTAAATGCATATAGGACTCCGTAATATACTGCTTTACCTCTAGTTGTGTAGAGCTCTATATCAATCATTAATTCAAGCAATATATTCCTCAAGACTCTTGACTTAACTAAGGGGAGGAACCTACATGCCCTAAGGAGGGCGCGGGAGACTGCTGGAAGCCTCCTCCAAGCCCCAACTCTATGAGCCTTCCTCAAGTAGTATTCAATGAGTCCACGGGTTAGTGGAGAACCACTAGCTATAAGCTCCCTTAACTTCAATCTAGCGATTCTTTGAGCAAACTCACTGGAGCCCGCTTTCTCAAGTAATCCAGCTATTTCTTCAGCTAAATGAGGCAATCCAGCAGCCTCCACAGTAAATAGGATATCTCTCTCCACTAAGTATAGATGGGGGATTTATAAAAGCATTACTGTAAACTCTATTAACATAAACCCACTCTTCATGAACTTCACTTAGCCACCCTCCAATAATGTAGAGCTAGCTCTAGTTCAAGCTCAGCATAAGCAATTGCTGTAATTACGTAGACTTTCTCTAAGAATTCCTAGCTAACGGTGTTGATTTAATTCTTGTACAAAGTCGCTTTATTTAAGGAAGTGTTTACTGAGCTTTCGTAAATAAGGGGGATATAACTATCGCTGGCTTCATTCCTCCCGACTCACTCGGTATCATTAATAGCTTTGACTTATATACTTCTACTTTCCTAAGTGGATATATTTTATGGGCTTTTTCAAATATTTCCTGCGAGATCTTGCCGAATACCATTGCTTGCACAGCTTCATCAAAACTCATTTGAGGTATCTGCATTGATAAGTGTTCGTATATAGCTTTCCTTATAGATCTCTTCTGGCTAGACTTACATCTATAGCTAGTTAAAGCTACTGTATTTACTCTAATTTTATAGCTATCCTTTGTAACTAAATCCACTATGCAAGCTACTTTACTGCTCTTACGCCTAATTAAGCTCCTCATGTAGTCTCTAGAGAGTTCGTGGCCTCTAAACCTAGTTAATGCTCTATCACCATCTACATCTATTACTTGGAAGTAGAGGTGTACGTGTACTTGAGTTAAGTCACCAGTTATATCGTATAGCGTGACTTCTATAGTCCTCCCCACGAGCTTCAATGGATCGTCTGCTGGAGTAGTTCCAACAACTATGCTTCCAAAAGCTTGTGGAGCAACTACTTGATACCACTTCTTCAACCTCCACTTATCCTTAACTTTAGCAGCTCTAGCCGACATTCCTAGACACCGCCTTTATAGCCGCTAACCATCCATACAGGGAGGAGGTTAATAAATCCCTCTTCAATCTTCATTAACTCCACGTAGCTGTCAATAACTAGCTCCTATACATCAACTCACTGTCCTAAGGCTGTGGAATGCCTGGGAGTGTATAAGGATAAAAATTTATAGTGGAATCAATTTATGGATACTCCAAGTGGCTTAGCCATGAAGGCTATTTTACTTGCTGCTGGAAGAGGTGAGAGGCTTAAGCCTATAACTGAGACTAGGCCTAAGCCACTTATACCAGTGCTCTGTAAACCCCTCATACACTGGCACTTAGACTACTTACTGAACATAGTTGAGCAACTGGATGAAGTAATTGTTGTAGCAAGCTATATGAGGAATAGAGTTGAGGAATGCGTTAGAAGACACGTTCTCTACTCAAAGACGGACGTTAAAGTAATTGACCAGGGGGAGGAGCTTGGAACAGGCCACGCAGTCCTTAAAGGAGTTGAAGCACTCAGCGTAGATGATGAAGTAATAATTGCTTACTCAGATGTATTCACTACAGACTCAATGATATATAGAAAGCTCCTTGAATCACCGGGTAACGTAATCGTTGGAGCTAAGCACTGTGAACCACATAAGTATGGAGTCCTAGTGATTGGAGATGGAGGAGTCCTCAAGGAATTATTTGAAAAACCCACAGATCCTCCTACAAACATAGTTAACGCAGGTTTCTATAAGCTTAGAGTAGGAGACATATACAAATACTTACTTAACTTAAAGCCATCTATAAGAGGTGAATATGAATTTACAGACGCTATATCAATGCTCGTTGAGAATGGAGGTAGAGTAAACGTATTGACTCTAAATGAAGATTGGATTGACGTAGGCTACCCATGGCAATTACTTGAAGTACAGAGAATTGCCTTAGATAAATTAGTTAAAGGAGTTGAAGTTAGAGGAACTCTTGAGCCAGGAGCCTCTATACGTGGAGATAAAATACATATTGGAGAAGGATCAGTAGTTCTACCAGGCACATTTATAGAAGGCCCAGTATTCATAGGCAGTGGAGTAACTATAGGCCCAAGCGCTAGGCTCAGGCCATATACAGTGATCTGTGATGGAAGTAGAGTGGGCTTCGCTGTTGAAGTAAAGGAGTCACTAATAATGGAGAATGTAAACGCACTACACTTAGCTTACATAGGGGATAGCATTATTTGTGAAAACACAAACATAGGGGCTGGATCAATAACTGCTAACCTAAGGTTTGATGAAGCTCCAGTAAAAGTCTCAGTGAGGGGCGAGAGGCTGAGCAGTGGTAGAAGGAAGTTTGGAGCAATAGTAGGTGGAGGAGTGAGGATAGGAGTCAATGTATCAATAATGCCTGGAGTAAAGATAGGCTCCTACAGCTGGATAGAGCCAGGATCAGTTGTAGCAAGAGACGTCCCCCCAAGATCTTTCTTAAGAGTTAAGGCAGAATACTATATAGAAGAGCTTGTAGAAGAAGTCAGTGAGAAGGGTAGGATTAATGAAGATGAGCATTGATGAATTCAAGAAGAAGTACCCTCACTTAGCGAAGGAAATCCTAGATGAATCAAGCGATAGAAGTAGCTCAAGCATAACTGTTAGATTTAAAGGAACATACGTTGATCCATGGCATAACTACATCCCAGGCCCATTGGACTACTTGAGGAGGGCTAAGAGCGTTGAAGAAGCACTGAGAGTAATAGAGTACTTGGAGAAGCGCGGTGAAATAAGTAGTGATGAAGCCAGTGAGTATAGAGAGAAGTTGTTTAAAGAAGGCTTAGATGCATTTGGCCCAAGGAAGGAGGAGAACTACTACTATAGGAAGGCCGTAGAGTACTGGAGGAAGCTCATCAACAGTAGCCAGAGCTAGCTGTGTGCTGCTGCAGCAACTACTTTAACTACGTCTCCATCCCTCAATAAATAGCCTTCCCCAATTCTCTCACCACTTCTAGCATTTACTGCATATAGAAATGTTTCCCCAAGCTCACTGTGTATCATGTATGCTAGCTCTCTAGCAGTAGTCCCCTTGCTAACTATGTATGCATCTGGAAGCACATTGCCATGGTGATCTGTGAACTTCCTGTAATCCTCCACTGGGTAGACTACTATTTGGCTTAATGCATTAAATATAGCTGATTCAAGTACTTGCTGTACTCCAGTGCTGCCGTAGATGCTTAAAACATTTTCATCAATTAACTTAAGTGCTTTCCTAAATGCTTCAGGGATACTAGTGCCTATGACTTTATAGGAGCTCTCCCCTGGGACGTACTCTATGTAGTTCCTCTTAGAGGCTTCCTTAAGAATGTATTCCGCAAGGCTGCTGACTGGATATACGTATTCCCCAAATAACTCCTTCAATCTATCTACATTCCCTCTAGCTATAGGTATGTCGACTTTATTAGCTGCAATAACTATTGGCTTAGACAACCTCCTCAGTATTCGTGAGAAAGACTCTACATCCTCCTTACTCCACGAGCCCACCCTCTTATCCTCAAGGCCTGCTTCTTTAACTGCATTGACTACGTGAGCTCTCCTTATCGATAGGCCTGATAAGTTTTGTGCAAGTAGATCCAATGGATCTTTTGCTGTAAGAATGTATCTAGATACTTTCTCCACTACTCTCAGAACTACGCTGCTAAACCATAGATCTACTTCATTCTGTATTAGCCTAGCTTCTTCAACTGGATCGTAGGAGCCTGGTTGAACTGGGTTTCCATTTGGATCAGTTGAGCCACTTGCATCAACTATGTGTATCAATACGTCTGCTTGCCTTAAGTCATCCATGAATTTGTTTCCAAGCCCTCTACCACTACTTGATCCTGGCACTAGTCCAGCTACATCAATTACTTTCACTGGTATGAACCTAGTTCCACTTATGCAGAAACCCGTCCTAGGGCTACACTTTACTCCTAACTCTACTTCAGGGCACTTCTTCCTTACATGTGCTACTCCTACGTTAGGCTTTATAGTTGTAAAAGGCCTATTGCTTATTTCAACGGGTATCATAGTTAGTGAAGCGAAGAAAGTTGACTTACCTACGTTAGTCTTGCCAATTACTCCAACAATTCTCTCTGGAGGAGGCACTTTAATCAACCAACTGCTGTAGCTACACTCTCATTCCTAGATTAAAACAGTTTATAGACTGACATAAGTTTTTAAACTAATTACTCTGTTGTAGTATAGGCGATAGACTTAGGGTGTAAGTAGTGGCTAAAGGAATGTATCACTACATTGCAGAGCTGTGGAAGAAGCCTAGTGATGGTGAGTTAGGGGCATTAATGAAGGAGAGATTGATTAAGTGGAGGAGGCAGCCAGCAGTAGTTAGAGTAGATAAGCCAACTAGAATTGATAGAGCTAGATCGCTTGGATACAAGGCTAAGCTAGGCTTCATAGTTGTTAGAGTAAGAGTTAGGAAAGGAGGTAGGAGGAAGCCTAGGCCGAATAAGGGGAGGAGGCCTAAGAGAATGGGCGTATATGGATATGCTCCAGCGAAGAGCATAAGGCTAATAGCTGAAGAAAGAGCCGCTAGGAAATACCCAAACTTAGAAGTACTCAATAGTTACTACGTTGGAGAAGACGGAGTATACAAGTGGTATGAAGTCATATTAGTTGACCCAAACCACCCGGCTGTAAAGAGCAGCAAGGACGTAAACTGGATTACTGGCAAAAGCCATAGGGGGAGGGTATTTAGAGGGCTCACAAGCGCTGGAAAGAAGATGAGAGGGCTTAGAAAAAGCAGAGGACTCAAATACACAGTTAAACAAAAGTGGAAGAAGAAGCAGAAAGAGCGCCTACAGAGAAAGAGGCATGAAGCAAGCCGTGGAGCTCCAAGAGGCAGCCCTGAGCAAGCATTTAAAGAAGAGTAAACTTTATTCAAAGTCAATTAAGTAAAAGCCCCCACTCCTCATAGAGCAATCTAAGTGTAGAGAGCCCTCTTCCCTATTTAGAATATAGAAGCAGTGCGGGGGGTGGGATTTGAACCCACGCAGGCCTACGCCAGCGGATCTCCTACACTCAGGGAGGTCTTAAGTCCGCCCCCTTTGGCCATGCTCGGGCACCCCCGCTCAACAGTACTACTGTGTAGATGCTCCTTATAAGTATTAGGAGTTCATCAGCTCGTCGCGAAGTCTTCACTAATCATTCTGGAGCGGCTTCATCATCTACTCCAGCGATATACTGATACTGCTTTATCTAGTTATTGCCTCCATATACTTCCTCGCCTTCCTCAATAAGCCAGTTGTCTTCACTGGCTTAACTATGATCCTCCTCCCCGAGGCTCCTCTAACCATGGACATTGATGCAATTACGTAGTCTTTAGCTAAGTTATTCGTCCTAACGATCCCCTTCATTAATTCATCGTCATAGGCTATTAACTGAGGATCAGCTATACTCACTACAGTTGCTCCATAGAGTTCTTTAACAGCCGATCTAATAGCTTCCTCAACTTCATTCCTCAACACTTTTCCATCAGATATCACTCTAAAGACTACATACCTCTTCCTCAACTTCTTTGGCTTTCCAGGCTTTTCAAACTCCTTCGAGAGCTTCATTAATAGCTCTCCACGCTTCTTCAACTTCACTAAGTTGAGTAGAGTTATAATGGATAGAGCAGCGCTAGCTATTGATAGAGATATAGCTACTGCAATTACAGCCTCCTGGCTAAAGCTTAACACCCTTCCTCACCAATATTTCCCTAGGAATAGTTATAAAGCCACTTAGCATGACTACTGGCTCTAGGGAGAGCATTTGTGATAGGAGGAGTGCAATTGACTTAGGGTAATATAGCTCACTCCAGTCACTGGCTTTACTTGAGAAAACTATTGGTACTTCAATGTGTGCTGCATAAATAAGCCTCCTAATGACTTTAGCTAACGCTCTTTCACCCATAGTGATTAACTTAAGTGGGAGCTCCACGGGCTTACTGAACCTCTTCATCATTGAGAACTGCTGCTTATCAATGTAGTTCAAAGTCTCTAAGTCAAGTACTACTGCATCAACTCTACTATCTCGAGCAGCTAGTCTAGCAGCACTAACGCCCAGTGGTCTTACAGAAACTACTATTGACTTGCTAGTAGTTGAAAGAGCTTTCCTCAACTCAACTTCATTAAGTGAAGTAATGACTTGCTTCTTAACTAGAGTAACTCCATTCATTCTTGTAGAGCTAACTAAGCTCTCCCCATCTTCAATTAACAGCGCTCTATAGCCAAGTCTTCTAGCTATAAGCGTTAACTTATCTAACTCAATGGAGCTAACTCCAAAGTCTACGTAACTCATTAAATTAACCCCACGTCCTCCAGTAGCTTTCTAACACTCTCCCTACTCACTCTGCCTGAGAAGGATATTGTTACGTGAACTACATCTCCTGCATCACTTAGAACTAGCTTACCGCAGTAGAGTTCCTGCTTACTTAACCTAAGGCTCATCCTCCTCTCCCTATGATCGTATCTTAGTGGTAGGCTAGCCTTCAGTATGCTTTTATCAGTTGCAGCTAGTGCTGAAGCCATATGTCTTATAGAATGTTCAGCATCTCCTCCTTGAAGCACTGCTTGAACTAATACTATGGGGTTTCCATGATGCCCCTTCACTAATTGCCTAGAGATAGCTACTTTATCTCTAAGCTCAGGGGGCACTAAGCTTAGTAAGGCTTTCAAAACTTTCTCCTCACTCTCTGTTGCATGAATAAATGCCCTTAGCTTTAGTGAAGCAAACTCTGCTTTACTCACAGCAAGCACTCCCAATGACATATATGCAGTAGTAGTTAACTACTTATATATCGCTCTTTTAATTAATCACATAGGGATTAATTATGAACGATCTACCTTGGTATGTCGGATACTTCTCCGGGAGGCATTGGCTGAAGAACGTAGATTACAGCATAGATGACGTAGTTAGAGTTATTGAAGCATCTAGGGATTTAAAGAATAAGTTCTACTTAGGAGTTGAAACACCCTACCTTAAAGGGAGGACTCTCTACTTAATATTCTACAACAAGAGCTTAAGAACTAGGAATAGCTTTCAGACAGGGGTATTTCAATTAGGGGGCCAGGGGATATACATAAGCCCAGATCAAGTTTATGCCCCAACACTCCCTGAAGACATGGTTCCCTATCAAACAGAGGCTATAAGTGATGTAGCTAGAGTACTGAGTAGGTACGGTGATGGAATAGCTGTTAGAATATATGGTGATGCAGCTAAGTGGATTATTGGGAGAGGGCATAGAGTTATTGAAGAATTCGCTAAGTGGAGCAAGGTACCTGTATTAAACATGGAGGACGACCTCTACCACCCATTCCAAAGCCTTGCTGATGCTCAAGCAGCTTTAGAAGCCCTTGGATGGCCTAAGAAGCTCCTCAAGGGCAGGAAGTTTGTAGTAAGCTATGCCTACAGTGGGGGTCTAAAGCCTCTAGCAGTACCACAAGACGTTGCATTAATGGCTTCAATGCTTGGAGCAGATGTCTATATAGCTCACCCACCTGGCTTCGAGCTCTTAGATGAAGTGCTTGCTAAAGTCAAGGAGTTTACAGACTCCTGGGGCAGTGAATTCAAGGTTGTAAACAACATGGATGAAGCATTTGAAGGAGCTGACTTCGTTTACCCAAAGGCATGGAGTCCAAAGGGCTTCTTCCCACCGTTCAGCAGGGACAGCAAAGTCCATAAGGAGGAGGCCATGGATTATCAAAGCAAGTTCAGAGACTGGATAACGACTATTGAGAAACTCTATGAAGCCGGCAGACCCTACTACATGCACTGCGGTCCAGCTGATAGAGGACAGGAGGTAAGTGATGAAGTCCTAGATAGGTATGATAAAAGCCTCTACTTTAATGAAGCTGAGAATAGATTACACGTACAGAAGGCCGTAATGTCAATGGTCATGGCTAGAGTAGTTCGTTAATGCATTTAACTAAGTCTTTAACTATGCTTAAGTCCCCCGGCTTCTCAACATTATTTTAATTCACAGATTGCGAAATCTATAGGCATTCATTAGGTAGAAAGCATCTCTTTACAATTCTTAGAGCAATAACTCCTTTGTTTTTAACCTAAGTTTATATGCTTTCACTACTATGCAACTCTATGGGGATATGCATGGGGGATTCATCAAAATACGTTGTATTTAATGAAATGACTCAGTTGCCTAAAGTAGTGGAGGCTTCTGGAAACAAGTACTCTGTAATTGAAGGAGTCATTGGAGAATTAATGAGCTTACATGGCATAAGTGAAGCATACTACATTGGTTGTGGAAGTAGTTATTACGCAGCTTTAGGAGGAGCAATACCGTTGCTTAGAAGCCCACTGAATATGAAGACGCTTACTCAACCTGCTTCAGAGTTCCTCTTCTACTACAGTGACTTAGTTGGGAGACGTATTCAAAGAGGAAAGAGCATTGTAGTGCTATTCTCAAGATCTGGGGAGACGAAGGAAGTACTATTAGCTCTAGATGAATCTAGAAAGCGGGGGGCGAAGACCATTGGATTTACTTGCAGTAAGGGCAGTTACTTAGATAGGAACGCTGATTACTCCATAGTTGTTGAGGAATGCCTTGAGGAAGGAGTATACATGACTAAGTCATTTGCAGCCCTCTACTTACTTGGGACACTAACTTCAATAGCTATGCTACGCTTAAACAACATTCACGTAGACCTTAACCTCAGTAGGGAAATCACTTTACTCAAGGAGGCTTTAGTTAACGTAAGCAGTGGCGTAAGGGCTTTAGAGGATATAGCTGCAAAAACTATTAGTAAAAAAGCCTTCGCTATACTGGCGCCAGGCAATCTATATCCAGTGGCTCTAGAAGCAAGCTTAAAGTTTAAGGAAATTGCCTATACTTTCTCAGAAGCTATTCACGCACTTGAGTTTAGACATGGCCACAACGCCTTACTAGAGCGTAGGAACGAGCTTCAATTAATAGTTCTATCGCTAAGTAAGGATTCCTCCCATGAAAAAACTCTGAATCTATATAGAGAGCTTGCAGCCAGAGGCTTTGATGCACTGTTATTCTCTGATGAAAGTACTGCTGACTACTTTATTCCATGGAGTGGGGGAGTGTATTTAGCGCCGATAGCCTACATCCTCCCCCTATACTACATTGCTTTCCTCAGATCTCTACTACTAGGCTATAATCCCGATAAGCCAATGCACATATCTAGAGTAGTTCTCTCAATATAATTAATTACGGCTCAAGTTACTCTACGTAAAGCAAGTAGTTAAAGAATGGAGTTCACTAGGTGTATGTATATGAAGCTTACACTAAGGCATTTAACGATAGCTTCCTCCAGTAGTTTAATAGAGGACGGTTACTTAGTCGTAGAAGGAGGCATTATAAGGGATGTTGGTAGAGAGCCTTTGGGGAAAGCTGTAAGTGATGAAGTAAATCTAAGTGGGTACATAGCTGTACCAGGATTCATAGATACTCATACCCATGGAATAAAGGGGCTTGACGTAACTTCAAATCCAGAGCCCCATAGAATTCTTGAAATGAGCAAGCACTACGTAAAGCACGGTGTAACTAGCTACGTGCCTACAACTGTAACAGCTCCACATGAAGTAATAGTTGATGCTTGTAGAGCTGTAAGAGAAGCACTTATACAGTGGACTCCTAGCGATGGCTCAAGGATACTGGGGATACACCTTGAAGGCCCATACATAAATCCTAAGGCAGCCGGTGCTCAAAACACAGCCTACATACGTAAGCCAAGCATAAAGGAACTCAAGGAGTATGTAGATGCATCTGGAAGAACAATTGTGCAAATAACTATTGCGCCAGAAATCGATGGAGCGCTTGACTTAATACGCTATGCAAAAAACATGGGGATAATTGTTAGCGCTGGACACACGAATTCATCGTATGAAGAGGGAGTTAAGGCAATTGAACTAGGGGTTTCAAAAGCAACTCACATATTTAATGGAATGACTAAGTTCCACCACAGAGAGCCGGGGATAGCGTTAGCCCTCCTTCAATCACCTAGAGTATTCATAGAATTAATCGCTGACTTCATACACATACACTCAGCAGTAGTTAAAATGACTATAGATCTAGCGAGCTCCAGCAGGATCTCCTTAATCACTGATTCTATAGCAGCAACAGATATGCCTAACGGCATCTATGAACTTGGGGGGCTTAAAGTAGTTGTTGAAGAAGGTGTGTGTAAGCTACTTAACACAGGTTCTTTAGCAGGCAGTACTCTCACTATGGATAAAGCCTTCAAAAACATAGTTAATTTGGGATATGGCTTAATTAATGCTGTAGCTATGGCTAGCTCTACTCCAGCTAGAAGCATTAATGTTGATGGGAAGCTAAAAGTAGGAGATATAAGAACTGGCTATACAGCTGACATAACTATACTTAGCAAAGAACTAGAAGTAGTTAAAACAATAATTGAGGGAAACGTTATTTACGAAAAGGAGTAGGCTTCACTACAGCGTGAATTACGGCTTTATTTAAGCAACGTTAAGTGACTTAGTATTTAGCATACATTGATTCACACAGCGGCTCTCATAAATCATTGAGGTATAATGTTTTATTCCCAGGAGTTTGCAATAAGAAATAGGGTGATATATTGAGTGGAGTTGAATCACTCAACTTATTTAAAGACATAGTCTTTAAATTACTGACGAAAGTAGTTAATGAAGAAGGAGTAAACATAGATTCTGCAGCAAGTACTTTAGCGGATTCCTTGAGCAAGGGGGGATTCATATATGTTTTTGGAACAGGGCATTCAATGATGATGGCTCTCGAAATGTTCTATAGAGCTGGGGGATTAGTTAGAGTCTATCCTCTACTCGATTTATCCATATCCTGCATGAATGGAGCCATAAAGAGCACTCTACTAGAGAGAGTACCCAGCTATGCTAAAGCACTCTTAAGCTCAGCTCACTTAAAGCCGTATTCATCCATTATAATAGTGTCAAACTCAGGGAAGAATGCTGTTCCAGTAGAGCTTGCTAAAGAAGCTCGTGAGAGAGGGTTAAAAGTAATAGCGTTGACATCTCTTGAATTTTCAAGAAAAGTCCCTCCAGAAAACCCTCTTGGGAAGAAGCTCTATGAATTAGCTGACGTAGTAATAGATAACAAAGTCCCAGAAGGAGACGCTATCTATGAAGTAAGAGGCTTAGAGGCTAAAATAGCCCCTGTATCAACTATAGTGAATGCATTCATAATGCAGCTCCTAGTTATAAGAACTGTTGAGAAGTTAATTAATAGAGGTATAAGGCCTGAAGTATGGGTTAGCGCAAATATACCGGGCGGCATAGAGAGGAATGAAGAGTATGTAAGGAGATACATTAGTGAAGTAAAAGCTCTCTAAAGTCTTTTTAAAGTCCTCTTCACATGCTTAAGTAATTGAATATTCATGAGACTGCTTTAGTTAAATACCTAGGCTTATCTATAGGTCTTTGGAGCTTTAAGCCAAGTCTATAGGCTAGGAACTGCAGCGGTATTGTATACGCTATTGGAGCTAGGTACCTATCCACTTGCATTGCTTTAATTATACTAACGTTCTTTAATTCAAATAAATTTGGATCGTTTTCAAAGCCTACTACAGCAACTGTAGCCCCTAGATCTATTGATGCCTTAATTAATGGATAAGAAGCCCTTGCTGCATGAGCTTCAACAGGGACTAGGAATACAGTGAAGAAGCCTCTTTCAACAAGAGATATTGGACCATGCCTGAATTCCCCTGCCTCCATGCCTTCAGCATGCATGTACGCTACTTCCTTGATTTTAAGAGCTCCCTCTAGAGCTATTGGATACGTTATCCCTCTTGAAACAACGTATCCACTTCTACAGGAAGCTATTTCATCAGCTGCTTTAGCAGCTTCTGCATCTACTTCAGCCATGCCTTCTTTAAGCTTAAGTGCGTAATCCTTGACTCTACTTAATGCCTCTCCATATTCTGATGCCGTAATTCTACCCATATCCCTAGCCACCCTGATGGATATCTTATATAGAGTTGTAAGCGTTGTAACGAAAGTCTTTGTAGCAGGAACAGCTAGCTCCGGTCCTGCACCTATTGGTAGATAGAGGTTAGCTATGTTAGCGAGCTTTGAGCCAACGTAGTTCGTTAAACCCATAATAGTTGCTCCACGCAGCTTTGCTTCATAAGCTGCTTGCACTACATCGCTTGTCTCACCTGATTGCGATATAGCTACTACTACTGCCCCAGGCCCAACGTTCTCTATGTAGTATAGGGGGAATTCAGCGGCACTAGTTACAATAGGGGATATGTTAGCTAGCTCAGATAAATAGTATGAAGCCACTAGGCCTGCGTGAAGGCTTGTGCCATTAGCTATTATGTATACATCCTTAGCCTCCCTAATGTGCTTTGAAGCATATGAAAGATACTTCTCCTGGTGTACAGCTAGGCAGCGGAGGATGGCGTACGGTACTTCATACATTTCACGCAGCATGTGGTGTGGATAGCCATCCTTTTCAACATACTCCTCTAATACAGATAGCTTACTGAAGCACTTGTCTATGCGCATTAATCCATGGAGTTTATAGAACTTAGTAGTAGAGGAGTTGACTTCAGCTAGCTCTCCTCCACTCAACTCAACGTATTCATCAGCTAAGCCGTGTAAAGCGCTTTTACTAGTTGAAACAAGAGTTAAGTCACGCGATCTACCTATGTACAGTGGCTGGAGGCTTGTGTATGCAATAATGCTCTTAGACTCTTCACTGAGTATAGCGTAGGAGTAGAAGCCCTCTAAGCCTTGCTCCATAACTGCTATGGATTCAAGAGTGCTTAAGCCCCTCCTTAAGCCGTCTTCAATTAAGTGAGCTATTACTTCAAAATCAGATCTAGACTTCAACTCATGTCCATCCATTATCAACCTATCGTAGATAGCTTCATAGTTAGCTATAGCTCCATCACCTACGACAGCAATCCTCTTACTGCAATCCAAGTGTGGATGAGCGTTATCTACGTGGGGTCTTCCATGAGTTGAAAACCTAACGTGCCCTAGAGCTATTGGCATCGATAGTTCATCTAACTTGAGTTTCTCAATGACTTCCCTAGGCTCACCCACTTCCTTTAATACACTCAGCCTCCCTCCATCAATAAACGCTACTCCAGTAGTGTCAAATCCACGGTGCTTAAGCCTCTTTAGCCCAGTTAATACTATTGATGCAATGTTTCTACCTGAATGCGATATAGCTCCAAATATTCCCCCCAATTCCTGCACCTTAAGTTAATTTTAAGAGTTTCTATTTATTTACTTTATAGTGTAGAACTCATTGTATTAGTGGTGTTTGTATTGAGGGTATATAGGGGTTTAATTGCATCAGAAGGCGTAGCTGTAGGGCCTTTAACTAAGTACGGCTTTATTGATGCACTAAGCTCTGTTCCAAGCAATTGCCCAACTAGCAATAGTTATTTTGAAGTAAGTAGGCTTGAGAAAGCCTTAAGTAAATTTAAGGAGTACTTAGTTAGCCTTAAGAAGACTCTTCCTGAAAGCGAGCACGAGCTAATTAATGCTCATGAAGTAATGGCTGAAGCACTAGTTAATGAAGCAGCAAGCCACGTAGTTGAGGAAGGAGTTTGCGGAGAACTCGCCGTTAAGAGAGTTTTCGAGAAGTACAGTGATTTATTCAAGGAGAGTGGGAGTGGATTAATAGCTTTAAGAGCCGGTGACTTAAGGAACATTGCATCAGCAATTGTAGAGAACTTAACTGAGCTAAAGCCAGGCATTGGGGGGGGCATTGAAGTCGGGGGGAAAGTAGTTGTAGCCAAGGAGTTAAATCCAGTTGATTTACTTAAGCTAGTTAAGCAAGGCTTAAGGGGGATCGTTACATTAACTGGAGGAGTTACATCTCATGCAGCAATAATTGCTAGAGCACATGGAATACCCTACATAATAGTGCCAGAACTGGATTTAAGTGAAGTAAGTGAAGGAGAGTTAGCAGTAATAGACTCTATTGAAGAGAAGCTATTGCTGAATCCAAGTGAAGAGATCGTGAGTATATACGTAGAGAGAGCTAGTAAGTATGAGTCTTTAAAGAAGTGGTGTAGAGAGGCATCACTTAAAGAAGCTGTGACAACTGATGGAGTTAGAGTAGGAGTCTTATGTAATGTAGGTGATTTAGAGGAGGCGCGTGCAGCATCTACCTCAGGCTGCGATGGCATTGGATTATTTAGAGTAGAGTACTTATACATCTCCTCTAGCTCACCTCCAAGTGAGGAATCTCTATATACAGCCTTTAACAAAGTATTGGGCTTCTTCAACGGCAAGCCTGTTGTAATTAGAGCACCAGATCTTGGGGCTGATAAACCCCTCCCCTACATAAAGCTTGAGGAGTCGAATCCATTCCTTGGGCTAAGGGGCGTTAGGCTCCTGCTTGAGTATAGAGATGAAATCCTCAACCCATTCCTAAGAGCTCTCCTTAGAGCATCTACTTCTGGGAATGCAAGGCTTCTCATACCAATGATTAGTAGAGTTAGTGAATTAATAGAGTTTACTGAAATAGTTGAAAGAACTTTAGAGAAGTTGAGAGCAGAAGGCATAGCTAGTGGGAGTATAGAGATTGGAATAATGGTTGAAACTCCAGCAGCAGCTATCTTAATAGATAAGTATGCTAAAGTACCGCAGCTTAAGTTCATAAGCTTCGGGACAAATGACTTAACTCAATATACTCTAGCTGTAGATAGAGGCAATGTTAAAGTGAGCTACATATATGATGAACTTGATCCATCTATCATTAGGCTAATGGCTTTAGCGGCGAGTGAAGCTAGGAAAAGAGGAGTTGAAGTAGAAGTGTGTGGTGAAATGGCTGGTAGGCAGTTAGCTATACCCCTACTATTGAGCTTAGGCATAGATGCCTTAAGTGTAAGCCCGCCTCTAGTGGGCTTAGTTAAGTACACCGTAAGTAAGTTGAGTAGAAGAGATTTGGAGAGAGAGCTATTAACTAAAGCACTAAATAGTACAAGCGCTAGTGAAGTCAAGGAATTTACAAAGGAGTACTTAAAGAGAGCTGGCATAGAGATCTTTTGATATCCCCCATTTGCTTCAATAACTGCCTTAACTTCATTTCTACGCACTCAACTTAGATAATGGAGTTGCAGCTCCATACCCCTAAGCCTAGAGGTAGTAGATTAGTGCACCAGGATCAGGCGTTGAGCTAAACCCCTCTCTTAGGGGTATGTAGTTCAAAAATACTGAATCCCTTGAGTGGAATCCCGCTCCTCATGAGGGGGGAGGGGGGTTGAGTGAATTGATTCTTGACCCTAAAGGATTTAATACCTCTACGTGTGTTCTCTAGCTTTGAATAATGCGGTGAAGGACTTTGATTGAAGTAAGGTGGTATGCACGCGCTGGACAGGGGGCTTGGACTGCGAGTAACTTGTTAGCTACAGCTGCAGTTATTGACGGTAAGTACGTCCAAAGCTTTCCAGCATTCGGCCCTGAGAGAAGCGGTGCACCAATGTTTGCATTCACTAGAGTTAGTACTGAGCCCATATTGATTCACAGCATGATTTATGAGCCAGACGTAGTCGTAGTACTAGATCCTACTTTAATTCCATCGAGAGACACTACGACTGGCTTAAAGAATGGAGGTGTTTTAGTACTTAACTATAGTGGAAGAGTTGAAAAGCTATATGAAGTGCTGGGAATTAATAGAGGCTTATACAAAGTATACGTAGCTCCAGCTACTGAGCTAGCAATGGAGTTGTTGAAGAGGCCTATTACTAGTACTGCAATGCTTGGAGCACTAGTTAAAGCAACTAACATAGTTAGCATAGATGCTGTTGTAAAAGCATTAAAGGAGAGGTTCCCAGGCCCCCTAGCTGAAAGAAACATTGAATTAGTTAAGAGAGCCTTTGAAAAAACTATGGAGGTGTATATGTAGTGAAGAAGGAACCACGTGGGTGGAGAGAGCTTCCAATAGGGGCTGTAACCTATAAGCTAAGCCTTGAGTACAAGACAGGTGGCTGGAGGACTCTTAAACCAATAATAGACTTAAGTAAGTGCACTAGATGCATGTTGTGCTGGCTCTTCTGCCCAGAGATGGCTATAGTGTGGAGTGGTAGAGACGTTTTAGTCAACTACGACTACTGCAAGGGCTGTGGTATATGTGCTTACGAATGCCCTGTTAAAGCAATAGACATGGTGCCTGAGTATAGTTAGAGGAGGTGTAAGCAGCCTTGTTGAAGCCTAGAGTTCCCTTAGAGGAGCAAAAGGTTATGCCAGTTAATGGAGATGAAGCTGTAGCATATGCTGTAAAACAGTGCTTAGTGGATGTAGTTGCTGCATACCCCATTACTCCACAGACTATAATTGTTGAAAAATTCAGTGAATTCGTAGCCAATGGAGAAGTAAAGACTCAGTACGTGCCAGTTGAAAGCGAGCATTCAGCTATGAGTGCATGCATAGGTGCTGCAGCAGCTGGCGCTAGAACATTTACATCAACTTCAGCTCAGGGACTAGCTTTAATGTGGGAGAACCTCTATATAGCTAGCGGCCTAAGGCTCCCAATAGTCATGGCTGTAGTGAATAGAGCTCTTAGCGCTCCAATAAACATACACTGCGATCACAGCGATGCATACGGCATGAGGGATAGTGGGTGGATACAGCTATTCGTTGAAAACAGCCAGGAAGCTTATGATACAACTATACAGGCATTTAAAATAGCTGAACACCCTGAAGTACAGTTGCCAGTTGCAGTGAACTTAGATGGATTCTTCTTAAGTCACACTCTTGAAAATGTATACATGCTTCCAGATGAAGAAGTACACAGATTCCTCGGGGGATACAGGAAGCTCGTTAAGACATACGTAGACTACCTCAATAGAGAAGTCGAGTATAAACTCGATCCAGCTAATCCACTAAGCATAGGGTCTCTAGATCTATATGACTACTACTTTGAACACAAAATGCCTCAAGTAGAAGCAATGAAGAAGGCCAGTGATGTAGTTAGAAGAGTTAATGAAGAGTGGTATGAGTTAACTGGTAGAAGCTATGGCGATGGAGTCATAGATTCCTACGCTGTAGAAGATGCAGATGCAGTAGTAATAGTCTTAGGGAGTTCTGCTGGAACCATGAAGTACGTGGCTAGCTTAATGAGGCAGAAGGGCTTTAAGGTGGGGGTTGTGAGGCTGAGGATGTTTAGGCCCTTCCCATTTAGTGAAGTAAGGGAGTTACTTAAGGGAGTCAAAGTTGTTGGAGTAATGGATAGAGGGCTGAGCTTCGGGAGCTATGGACCTCTATACCTAGAGGTAAATACAGCTTTCTATTACTCAAAGGAGAGGCCTTTACTAGTGAACTACATTTATGGGCTTGGCGGAAGAGATCTTTCTCCAGCAATGGCTGAAGAAGTATTTATGGATTTAATTGAGGTAGCTAAAATAAGTGAAGTAAGAGAACATTTGAAGTTCATTGGTGTGCGGAGTTAAGGAGGTGGGCTAGAGTGAGCAGTGGTAATCCCCAGCCTGAGATTGGGCCAATAGAGTATGAGTATGGAAAGGAGCATAGCCTGCCTCTAGAGTTTAACTTAAGGAAGCTTGCTGAAACGAGGAAGCCCATACTTCTGCCGGGCCATAGGTTATGTGCTGGATGTGGTGCAGCTATAGTCATTAAGTTAATTGGATATGCGTTAAGGGGACCTACAGTTATAGCTAATGCAACTGGATGCATTGAAGTAGCTACAACAATATTTCCATACACAAGCTGGGCTATTCCATGGATACATGTAGCATTTGAAAATGCTGCAGCTGTTGCAAGCGGTATAGAAGCTGCTTATAAAGCATTTCAGGAAGCAGGTAGATTGCCTTACAAGAACGTTGACGTAATTGCTTTAGCAGGCGATGGAGGTACATACGATATAGGCATTCAAGCGCTAAGCGGTATGGCTGAGAGAGGCCACAAAGTACTATACGTATTATACGATAATGAAGCATACATGAATACTGGTATACAGAGATCTGGTGGAACACCTATATATGCATGGACTACTACTTCACCTGTTGGAAGCATTATACCAGGCAAGACTCAGCCTAAGAAGCCAATAGCTGACATAATGGTTGCACATAGAATACCTTATGTAGCTACTGCTACAGCAGCTCACTGGGCTGATTTATTTAGAAAAGTTAGGAGGGGGCTTGAAGCTAATGGACCAGCCTTCCTCCACGTGTTAAGCAGCTGTAATAGAGGGTGGAGGCATGCATTAGAAGTTGCAGTAGAAGTTAGTAGAAGAGCTGTAGATACATGTTACTTCCCGCTCTGGGAGTATAAGCTTGGGGAAGGATATTACTTAACTGATAGGAGTCTGCAAATAGCTAGAAATCCAAAGTTGAAACAGCCAATAGAGAAGTACTTAGAGTTACAGGAGAGATTTAGACACATCCTAAGGCCTGAGGCCGCGAAGTTATTGAAACAACTACAGGAATATGTAGATGCAGTGTGGCAGGATTTACTGAATAGAGCAGTAAATGCTCCAAAGTAAACCCCCTTTTTATTACTTCTACAACTTATAGATCTTGCTTAAAGGAGGCCTTCACATGAAGTATGATGCACTCTGCATTCAGTGTATACTGCAAGTGAGGCTAAGGGAGATCAATAGTGCTTTATCTAATGGGGATAGAGCCATAGAGCTATCGCTAAAGATCGTTGAATATGCGTTGAAGCTATTTAAAGAGGGCTGTGAGCTAACTCACATAGCTGGCAATACATATAGCTTACTTGCAAAAGCTTCTCCAGAAGTAGTTAATTACTATAGAGTTGCAAAAAGAAATTCCATTGCCTACTCATGGAGCGTAATTAAAGATCTAGATAAGTACATCAAGGACTTAAAGGACCTTGAATTATTTAAAGCATTAATAAAGATCTCTATTGCTGGCAACGCTATTGACATGGGGGTATTTGGACACGAGTTCCACGGAATTTCCTTAGAGAATGCTATTTTAAGAGAGCTTGCAATAGATCATACAGTAGACTTCTACAATTACGTAAAGGCAGGCGGCAAGAAAATACTCTGGTTATTCGATAATGCTGGTGAAGCAGTCTTCGACCTCCCCCTCATAGATGAGTTGAGGAGGCTTGGCAATAGAGTTGTGGGATTAGTTAAGGAGGAGCCCGGCTTTCAAAACGATCTAAGCATAAACGACCTCAATGGATCAGGTGTAGTAGAGCACTTAGATGAAGTACTATCAACAGGATATAGTGGATCAACTATTTATTTAAATGAAATATCTAGTGAAGCTAAGAGAGCACTCAATGAATCTAATATTGTTGTAGCTAAGGGAATGAGCCACTACGAGTACTTAATTGACGTAGACTTAGGGAAGCCAGTCCTCCACTTACTTATACCTAAGTGCGAAGTTATTGCAAGAACAGTTGGAGTGCCAAAAGGATCGTTTGTAGCTCTCCTAAGGTCCTAGGAGCAGTAATATCTATGGCCCCTCTATCGCTGAAAAAGTACTTAAGTCATAGATTTATTTAAATTTTCTCTATGCCAATCATTTTAGCTACATCGTATATTATTGGGGGCTTCCAATACTCTTTGGAGAGAGACTTCAATATACCAATGATCCACGCTATCACTATTGCTATGCCTAATAGTGATGAGAGGACTAAGCTAATGATTCCTCCAACTATTGGTATAAGTCCAAGGATTGCTGTAATTATTGCTATCGATATACCTGCTATAGCAGCCAGTATGAATAAGGATATTGATAGGTAAGACCAGTATTTAGCGTACTTAAACTGCGGTTTTAATACTAGTACAATTATTGCTCCAACTATTGATGCAGCCCATCCAATTAATGCAAATAACTTCTCTTCTTCAGAAACTTCTACAGACAATATACCACCTAAGATTTAAGAGCACTATGCATTTATAAAGTTTTTCTATGCCTCAGGTACTCTACGTAATTACTCTTGCCTCTACGAGAATTGTTGGAGCTACTTCATATAGAGGCTGTTGTTTTTCATAAGTATACCTAGCGTTTCTATCTTTACCCAATCCAATGAACACAGCGTCCAACCTACCTAAGGGTATTAGTATTTCAAGTGCTTTAGTTGGCGTAAGCTTATCTCTTTCACTTACTACAGCTGCTTCCGGAATTAGCCTAATGTAGTCTCTGCTTACTTCAGCTCTCGCTATGCTTCGCACTATTAGAGCTCTCTTAGCTACATCAATCATTTCATCAATGCTCCAATCCCCCTTCTTCACTATGAGTTGGTGGTGGAGGGGCTTTGATCTAGTGAATAGCCCTCTAGCGTTACCCGGTTTTGCTTCATTGAATACAGTCATTCTTGTATGTAAGTAATCCACTATTCTTCCATCCTCAATTAGCGTCCTCCTCCAAGCTGGGTATAGCTCGTCGTCAAATACTCTCTGGAGTGGGCCTGGATGAAAAGGATCTTCAATCATGTTTACCTTCTCCCCTAGATTCATCCCTATCTTCAGTTTAACCGGCTCATCCCCTTGCAGCAAGTGAGCTAATTCATGGAATACTGCTGGAGATGCTTCACCACTGAGTATTATCTTCCAGTGGCCACTGTACATGGGGTTGAGTCTTTTAGCAATTAATTGATGTCTCAAGTTATTGACTAAGCTATCAATAATGTTCGTTAATTCATCGTATATACTCCTTACCCTTAGTGTAGCTGTTAGTAAGCCTGTTGAAGCAAGTGCTCCATACATCAATGTATATGGATAGATGTAGAGCTCTGTAATAGCTCTTCTCTCTATAGCAGTTACATTATATTCTTCAACAAAGTGCTCAACTCTCACTCTTCTGTGAGATGCTATTACTTCACCTTTAACTCCTCTTTCAACAAGCATTTCATAAGTCACTTCAGTTAAAGCTTTTAAGTCATCTTCATAGACTTCCTCACCTACACTGAACTCACCACTTGATAGAGTTTCATTAAACCACGTTTCACCTCTACATAAGTGCTTTGGAGCCTTCAATAACTTTGATTTAAGTACTTCGTAATCTTCATCGGTAGAGCTGGCAACACTAAAGCATCCTTCTACATAGGATCTAATTGCCTTAATTGAGTTAGTGCTCCTATTAATTTCAAAGCATCCATCCCTTAATGCAACTTCCACTACATTCTCGCAATAGTGCACTCTGTCATTAAAGGAAAAAGCCATGGTTGCCCTCAACAACTACTCATTATTCATCGCTTATTAATCACTATAGAAGCTTAAATATTGATAACGCATCTTCACGCACTTCATCCATAATTGAAACTCGTTGAGTTAAAAAGATCTCCGTACGGCTTAAGACAAATGCTCTACCCACTACTGTTAGTACGTGAATAGTTACTGCTAGTTTCTACACTAACTACTTAGGGATTCAACTATTATGTAATTCGATGCCTCAGGGCTTTAGGTAAATTACTATTTAGACTTCTTGTATCTCTCAATGAGATTTAGAAGTTCATTGGCTCTATCAATAGTTAAAGTGTTTAGCGCAACTAAGTTCTTTAAGCAATCAATAGCGGCATTACACCAGAATATGCATGATTGTGAAGGATTTCTTCTAACGATTCTTCTACAGTTTGGACACTCAACCTCTACTTCATATTCAAAGAATTCAACTTCCCTCCTGCAGTAAGGACATTCAACTACTATTATCTGCGGCCTTACGATGCTCTTTGCCCCAGGACAGTGTTTAAACATGCCTATGACCCTCCTATAGTAATTCACACTTAGAATAAAGAACTTTTCTAATTAAAAATCAAATTTATTTAGAGGGGAGCTATCTTCCTGGAATTGGATAACCTACTGGGAGTATGTAGAGGGGTTTTTCACCACGGCTTAAGTTAACTACTCTAGCTACTTCATCATCGTAGAATGCTCCAACAGCAACTGTCCCTAAGTCCATGGCTTCTGACGCAAGGTATATGTTTTGAGCAGCGTGGCCAACCTCTATGTATACATAGCCTACGCCTCTCCTACCATAGTACCCAGTAGTTCTTTCAAATACTGCTGCTATAACTATGTTTAAAGGAGCTGTTGAAACCCACTCTTGGTTTAAGCAAGCTTTCCCCAGCTCTCTACATAAGGAGCCTTTGGCAACGATCCTTAATGAGTGTTCTCCCGGAGAATAACAGTAGACGCCTGGCTCTAAGCCAGCTACATCACATGCCACTAAGTATAGCTCCAGTGGATAAGTAGCTCCAGCACTAGGGGAGGCTCTAAAGCCCTCCTTAGAAGTTACTCCTTGAGCAGCCCAGAGCAGTGTTGAGACTTTCTCTAATTCAACTGGTTTTCTAAGCCAGCTCCTCCTACTCCTCCTCTTAGCTATAGCTCTTCCAAGAGGATAGTTAAGTTCTAGAGGTGGAGGTAGAGCTATCATAGCCCTAGAGTATACCTCCTCTCCTCTCTAAACGCAATTATTCTCACATTCCACGACTCTAAGTACTCCCTAAGCTTAGCGTCAACGTGGCTCGCTAAAGTGGGGGGTATAGCTACTATTGCTTCACTATAGTTTCTTCGCTCAATTATAGCTGATCCTAATGCATGAGCCATGCTCCTCAACTGAGCCTTTAAATCACCACTTGGATCAACTATCCATATACCTATTGATCCACTGCTACCTACTGCAATTAAGTCAGGTGAAGTTGGTCTTGTAGAAGTCCTTGATTCATCTATTGTAAAGCCCCGGCTCCTCAAGGCTTCAGCAATGCTCTTAGCAATACTCTTCCTATGTGGAGGTAGAATTGATGGAATGTAGTCCTCTATTGGACCATGTATCTCTGGATCATATAGTGTGTACTTGCCTCTACCAACTCTAAATAAGAACAATTTCTCCGGATCCTTATACTTATCCTTGCTTACTCCATTTACTGTAACTAAGTCTACTTCAAAGTCTAGGCTTGAAGCAGGCTTAGATGGATCAATGGAGTTAGCGCGTTCAACTAACTCCTTTCTCGTAAATACTGTTGCACCCCCCTTGCTTAACTCTAGGGCAGCCTCCTTTAAAACACGCCAGTTAGATAACTTGCCTTCCTCTCTGGACACTCAGTATCACCACTCATCCATGCCTAAAGGCTGGCCACCATACTAGATAGCTACCTGGATCCCCTTATAAACTATATATGGGGGAATTGATTTTTATACATTAGTAGGCTTCTCAACTAGGGATACTATAGTGGCTGCTAATTCAGCTATGGCTTTAGATGCCTCGCTATCAGGGTACTCAAGTATGAACTGCTTCCCCCCAGCTAATGCATCCTCTATATTGGGGTCAATGGGTATTTTTGCAAGTAGCCTAGAGCTATATTTCTTAGCTAAGTGCTCTCCAGTACTTCTACCGAGGGGGTAATGTATTGCTCCCGTATGTGGACACTTGTAGTAACTCATGTTCTCAACTATGCCTAATAGAGGTATGCCACTTGATTTAGTGAACTTAATTGCTCTCGACACTATGGCTTCATTCATTAATCCAGGAGCCGTTATTACTATGGCTCCATCAATGTCTCCAACTACTTGAGCAATAGTTATTGCTTCATCCCCTGTTCCAGGAGGCATATCTATCACTAAGTAGTCAAGATCACCCCAGTTAATCATTGAGAACAACTCCATTATAGCTCTAGACTTCAGCGGCCCCCTCCAAATTATTGGAGTATCAAGGGACTCAATCATGAAGTTCATAGACACTACCTTTAGCCCTAGAGGTCCTTCAACTGGGCGTATTCCTTCATCATCTGCATAAAGCCTCAACTGCTGTAGCCCAAGCATTACGCTAGTTGATGAGCCATGAATGTCTGCGTCAAATAAGCCAACTCTATAACTCCTCCTAGCTAGCTCTAGTGAAAGCATTGTAGATAGAAAGGTCTTACCCACTCCCCCCTTACCACTTAACACCATTATTTTATGCTTAATGCTGCTCAACTTCCGCCTTGCTTTACCTATTAAAGTAAATGATTCTCCAACACTAGTGCTGTGAATACCATCCAACCCCTGGTTCAAGAACACCTACCCCATTGATTTCCCAGCTTTAAACACATCGTCAATTCATAACCCTAAGTATGACTTATTAGCATTAAAAATGCTTCCACAAGTTTAAGCATTAATTAAGCTTCAGCATCCACATACTAGGGGGTTTAGGTGTTAATTCAATGAAGATATGTTCAACAGCTCCAGGTAAAGTAATATTGTTTGGAGAACACTTTGTAGTTAAAGGCACTCCAGCTATAGCTGGAGCTCTCTCTCTGAGAGCCAAGGTATGTATTGAAGATTGCACTAGTGGAATTGAAGTAGTTTCAATGAATCGCGGGTGGAGTATGAAGCTCGGGGAATTTGAGCCACTTCAATTAAGGCAGTTTAAGAGAATCATAGAGTACGTTGTTAAAGAAGGCTACTTAAGTAAAGTAAGGAACTTTAGGGCATACATATGGTCTAAGATACCTATTGGATCAGGGCTCGGCTCTTCAGCGGCAACTGCAGTAGCTTTTACAACATCCCTACTTGAATTCCATGGAGTAAGCTATGGGGCAAACGACGTTAAGAGAATATCTCTTGAAGCAGAGAGAGAAGTACACGTAAACCCAAGTGGTATAGATAACGCTATTGCCACTTACGGAGGGCTAATACTCTATAGGAAGGGAGCTGTAAGAAGACTTAAAGCAAAGCTACCTAAGGAATCCCTACTTCTAATAGTTGACACAGGTATTGAGAGAAGCACTGGAAGCGCCGTTAAATACGTACTTGAAATGTATGAAAAACACACTAGTACATTTAAGTACATCTATAGAGCAGCTAGTTCACTAATTAATGAAGCATTAAAAGCCATTAGGGAAAAAGATCTAGTTAAGTTAGGTGAACTAATGCAATTAAATCAAGGGCTCCTAAGGACAATAGGAGTCAGTAACTTAGACATAGAGAACATTGTATACAATGCAGTGAGGCTAGGCGCATTTGGAGCCAAGATCACTGGTGCAGGCATGGGGGGCTCAGTAATTGTACTAACTACTAGAGAGAACTACAGCACTATTCTAGAGGGCCTCAAGCCCTTCGCCAAGAGATTTATTCCAGCAAAAATAGATCCAAGGGGATACGTAGTCTCCAGCTCTTATGCTCACTAAGCATTTAAAGCAGCAATAAGCTCCACTCATGCATAAAATAAATACTTAAACAATGCACTACAGCCTTAGGAGTGAGCAATAATGAATGCCTCCTCTAGAGAAGCTAAGCTAACTGAAGTAAGTCCTAGAATTTATGAAGAAGCTATAGAGAGCTATAAGAAGGAGCTCTACTCATACAACAACGTCATTAGGCATTACGGCTACTACTTGAAGCCAATGCACGTAGTTTTTAAGAGAACTAAAAGTGGCTTAATTAAATACATTTACTACGGGAGGTATTGGTATAGAGTAAAGTACTTAGGTAAACGTAAAGGTACAAGTAGAGTTAAGTGGGTGTATATTGGGAGGAATAAGCCTGATCCAAGTCTACCAGACCCCCCTACTCACCCCTTGAATGGGCTAGTGATTAGAGTAGTTAACGAGCCTACTCAAGATCTATAGGCAATGAGTTCTCCACCCACGGACTTAAGCATTGTTTAGATTTAATGTTATTAACCATTATTCACACTATACACTATTGGGTTGTAGAAAGTGCTTGCTCCACGATATATTTGGATTGCTTCACTTGCAGCAACAGTTATACTATTACTCTATGTAGCAAGCTTATTCCTAGGTTTCAGTAGGCAGATTCAAGAAGTTGGAGTAAGAGTGGAGGCTGAGGAAGTTCTCTTACCACTGCCTAAGAAAGTTACTTTAATTTCTGTTGAAGAAGCAATGCTTTATAGAAGAAGCATTAGAGATTACTTGACTACGCCTGTGGCTATTGAGAAGCTCTCCATGATTCTATGGGCTGCTCAAGGAGTTTCTGAAACAAAGTGGGGTCTTAGGACAGCGCCTAGTGCTGGAGCTACTTATCCACTAGAAGTATACATTGTTGTAGGAGCTAGTGGAGTAGCATTAGAGGAAGGAGTTTACTTAGAAGCTGGTGTATATAAGTATGATGTACATAGACATAGCATTAAGCTAGTTGCTGAAGGAGATCGTAGAGCTGAGCTAGCTAAAGCAGCTCTCGGCCAAGAATGGGTTGAGAATGCTCCAGTAGTAATAGTAATATGCGCAGTCTATGAAAGAACTACTGCTCGCTATGGAGAGAGAGGCTATAGGTATGTATACATAGAGGTTGGCCACGCTGCTCAAAACATATACCTAATGGCAACTGCCCTAGGATTAGGGACAGTTGCTGTTGGAGCATTCTACGATGATGAAGTAGCTAGAGTAGTAGGTGTTGAACAGAGGGAGAGGCCTCTATACATAATGCCTATAGGAGTCCCTCAGCAACCATACGTTACTTCATTTGAAGAAATAGGCAGTTACTACTCAGCTAGGAGGTGAAGTAATTGGCGCGCTACTTAAGGTACGTGCTCCTAGTACTAGAGGCTACAAGCCTGCCGCTCCTACTTACAACTCTTTTACTAATAATAACTGGCTATGCAATTATGTATCCACACGCGTACTCTGCATTAACTCTCGGTGCTTTAAACTACGCTAATGCTCAAAGAATTCACACAGATCCCGTGATTAGGCTTAGCTTCACAACTCTAGCATTAATCCATGGATTAACTGGAACAATTATTTTAATAGAGAAGTACATGAAGCATAGATTAATTAAGGAGTTAATTAAGTCAGTAGTGATAATAGCATTATTAATGCTACTAGCATTAACAGTGGCCATAGATTTCTCAAGAATTTTAAGGTAAAAGATGATAAACATTGCTTCTCCTACTCTAGGTTTCTTTAAGTAAATCTATTACTACAGTTCCTCCAAGCCCTCTCTCCACGGACTACTTGTTTTAGAAACTAGAGCCACCACTAAGTCCATGGGGCTTGGGGCCTCATAGCATTATGTTGAAGAACTCTCTAAAATCATAGAAATCAAAATGGCTCCAGAACCCTATTTCTATGCACGTTATTCCTACTTCAGTTTCCTTTAACTTCATGCCCAGGATCTCTTTCACTAGAAGTCTTTTATTGCGTTAATGAAGTCAAGTAACGATAAAGCTCCTTTAAGTACTTAACTATCTCATCTAAGCGCTTTTCCAATGCATCTACTCTAGCCTTAAGCTTATTTACTTCATCCCTTAGTTCTGCTACCTCCTGTGAATACATGTTGACACCAATAGTCACTATGATCGATGGATTAATATAGCTTTAAGGGATCTTTTAAAAAGCTTTATACATAAACTCTTGTTACAATGTTATGCAGGGGGTTAGGAGTGCTTTGAATGTAACTATTAGAGGTAGAGTTATTAGAGGCTTAGGAGAAGGCTCAAGGTACGTTGAGTTATATAGGGATTCGTTGAGGAGAGCGCTCGGCATAGAGCCTTTCCCAGGGACTCTTAACATAGCTGTAGACAGTGGATCCTTAGATAAGCTGCGTGCATTACTTAAGTCTAAGCCTCATGTAGTTATAGAACCGCCTTCTAGGGAATATAGATCTGTGCTTGCATGGAGAGCTAGAATCAATGGATATAGAGCTTACTTAATTAAGCCTCTTGCATCTAAACACCCAGAGCAAGTAATTGAGTTCATTGCTGACGTTAACCTAAGGGAATGCTTAAGGATACAGAACGGCTCTGAAGTAACTATAGATGCTGAAATTGAATTAAGCTCCTCTACAATTTGAAGAAAGCCCCCTCCCTCAAGAGGGTTCGTTGTTTTCCTACATCTATCCTTGAATAGCGCTAGCTATGTAGCTAAACACTATATTAGGCTTGCTGCAGAATACCCTATTTAGATTACTTTAATGCATTAGGGTTTGCGTAATGTCCTATAGAATAGGTAGAATTGGGCATATATTCGTTAGAAGGAGGAGGATTGGGCGTATAAAGGTCATTAGGATAGTAGGTGTTGTTAGTGGCAGTGAGAGTAAGGATTAGAATTAGGCCTAGAGAATCCTCCTCTCACACTGAGGTTGCAGCTCTAGTGAACTCAGGTTTTGAAACTGAGAAACCCCAGCTTTTAATTCCCACAGCCTTAGCGAGACAGCTAGGTCTCTGGCCTCCTCCACCGAGCTCCTACTTAGTTGAACTAGGGACAGCTGGAGGTCCAGTGAGAAACTACTTGGTTCCAAATGCTTTAGAGATACATCTAGTAGTTGAAGATAAAGTTAGAGGACCAGTGATCTGTGATGCAATACTCTCGCATATAGAGGAAGAAGTAATTATAAACGATAAACTTGGTGAAGAGCTGGGTATAATGATTATAGGTCTTGGAAGCGGTAGATGGAGATTAATAGATGAGCCACAGGCTGTAGTTAGATATTCAGAAAAGCCACAGTACTTCCACTAAACGCCATCAATACTGAAGCCCTACTCCACTATACGTAATGCTATTAAGCAAAGAGAAGGATGCTGCATTGCCTCTCCTCAAGTACTGGAGGAGCTCTACACAGTAAGTCATGGTGGATAAGGTGTGTAATGCTATGCACTATTAATGGCTAAGAGTTAAATAAGCCCATTGCTAGCTACCTGTAGTGGGATGCTTGTGGAGACTCAAGTAAAGCAGCCGTGGATGCGTGAATCCCGCTTCTACAAAGCGATGGAAGAAAAGACTGTGCAGTGCACTATATGTGAGAGAAAGTGTATATTAAAACCTGGTTGGAGAGGTGTTTGCTGGAATCACATGAATATAGATGGCAGACTCTATAACAATGCTTATGGCTTATTGAGTGCTCTTGAAAGTAGGCCTATTGAGATAAAGCCCTTATTCCACTACCATCCAAATTCTACTGCTCTAACTTTCTCAGGATACGGCTGCAATTACAGGTGTCCCTGGTGCCAAAACCACTTCCTCAGTCAAGTTCCTCCTCTACCTGAAGCATCTATATACATAGAGCCAAAGGATTTAGTTAAGGAAGCTATGTATAGAGGGGATGAAGGCCTTTCAGCAAGCTTTAATGAACCGACAATACACTTTGAGTACATATTAGATGTTGCTAGTGAAGCTAGAAGACGCAACTTGTACTTCAATTTAGTTACCAATGGATACATGTCTTTGAGCGCTATTGATGAATTAACTAGCTTAAACATAGATGGATACAGCATTGACATCAAGGGGTGTCCAGAGTCGTATAGAAATTTCCTTGGAGCAAATCCATTGATAGTGTTTAGAAACGCTAAGTACATCGTTGAGCGCGGTGGACATGTTGAAATGGTTTTCCTAATAGTTACTGGAGCTAATGACTCACCTGAGTGCATTAAGTGGGTTTTAAAGCAGCATGCCGATACTCTAGGCCCAGATGTACCAATCCACATAAATAGATACTACCCAGCTCACAAGTACTCTAAACCTCCTACAAGAATCGATGTATTGATTAACGCATACAACTTAGCTAAAGAGATGGGGATAAACTACGTTTACGTAGGTAACATACCTAGTGAAGAATACCAGGACACTAAGTGCCCAAAGTGCGGTAAAGTAGTTATTGTTAGAAGAAGCTATAGAGTGACTTTATGGAACTTAACTAGTGATGGAAGGTGTCCTAAGTGTAGCCACAAGATACCGATCGTCGGTAAATACTATCCAAGCAAGAGGAGTTATTCACTCATATAAACTTTAGTAATGAGCCTTATAAAAACTTCGCTATTTATAAAGATATCGTTAGAATATTTAACAATTTGATTAAATAGATAAACTTAAAATATAGTATAAACATAAGTATCGTTCAGTGATATGCATGGCTAGATTAAAGGAATTAATATATACAGCTGAATCAGCTAAGGGAGAAGCGTTAAGTAAAGTTGAATCACATACACCTAAAATTGAGGCACCGGATAGCGTTAAGAAAGGTGAAGTATTCAAAGTTAAAGTAAGTGTGGGGCCTCATCCCAATACTCTAGAGCACTCCATTAGATCTATAGAATTATACATTGAGGAAGAGGGGAGAGCATTTAACCCAATATTAATTGGTAGATATGAATTTACTCCAATATATAGTGAACCTATAGTTGAAGTCTACTTAAAGCTTCAGAAGTCCGGTAAACTTATAGCAGTAGAGTACTGCAATATCCATGGCTTGTGGGAGAGCTATAGAGAAATAAAGGTTGTATAGACACTATGGCGGAAACAATGAGTAATGAGGAGAAAGCGTTTTTTCTAGATCTACTTAATGCTGCAATAGACTTCTACAATATGACAAGATCTCCTGAGGCTTCAGCAAGACTAATTCATATAGAAGTGGGGAAGAACGATAGAGTAGCAGTAGTTGAATTTAGCGGAGAGTTCTGTACATCATGTGGCGTAAGAGACTGGGTTGAAGACTTAGTATACGTAATTAAATCAATGGGATATGATGCAGAACTCTTAAAATACATTGAGCCAAACAATGGTGTGGAGCTTAGAAGAATAGGTATATTTAAAGTAAGGCTGTGAGGCGATAAAGCATTATTGACGAAATAGACTTAACTATTATAAAGGAGCTTATGGAGAACTCTAGGAAGTCATTTAGAGATATAGCTAAATCACTTAAACTAAGCGATGTTGCAGTAATAAAGCGCGTTAAAAAGTTAGAGTCCAGCGGAGTTATAAGGAAGTACACCATTATCGTAGATCCATTTAAACTAGGCTTTATGAAAATCAGCTTCACAGGCATAAACGTTAAACCAGAGAAAATGTTCGAAGTCATCATGCAATTGAAGGAAAAGGACTTTATTAAATACATTGCTATCACTACTGGAGATCATGAGGTCATTGCTATTATGTGGGCTAGTGATAGCGATGAACTCCGTAAATATCATGAGGAGATCAAGCGAATAGACGGAGTCATAGATATATATCCCGCTATATTGACAGATGTTGTTAAAAATGAAGCCTATATTTAAAGCTTTTACTATCCAGCTTGAGTTCTCTAAAAAATTCTACTTAAAGTAATGAATTAATTGTTGTTTCTTCAGTTTACAGCTACGTTAATTTATGTTATGAGTTTACTGCTTAACACTCCTCACTCCATATACTGAGCCTGGCTCTATGCTTATCATAGGTTGTACTACTGACTGGGGGTATAGAGTTGTACTAGCACCTATTCTTGCGCCATAGCCTACTATGGCTCCTAACTTACGTAGAGGTTTCTTCAGTGATTGAGGTGTCACTAAGTGTTCCTTAAGTCTAGGCGGAGTCTCTTCATTTGGCAATAAATTTAGTGTAACTACGTGGCTTCCAATGCATGTATCCTCTCCTATAACGCTATCGCCTATGTACGTAAAGCTATCTATGACTACGTGTGGCTGTATGTTAGTATTCTTCACTTCGCTAAATGCTCCTACACGCACTCTTCCTTCAAGGCTAGTGTAGTGTCTTATGAATGAATGAGCTCCAATAAAGCAGCTTTTTCCAATATATATAGGGCCTTTTATTACTGCACCATAATCTATGTAAACGCCTTCATCTATGAATGCAGGGGGCTCTATTACTGCATTTCTCTCTACTTCAACGCCTTCACTTACGTGTAGTCCATGGAGCATGTTGAGCACCTGCCTAGTTGCTTCAAGTAAGTCAGCTGGATAGCCTACGTCTATCCAAAGGCCATTCCAGTGGACTGCAATAGCTTTTTCCCCACTAGCTACTTTATTCAATGCATCGATAAAGCCTACGCCTTTCTCAAAGTAATCAATAATCCATGTCGGTAGTACATAGATTCCTCCAATAGTATAGGCGGGTCTTTCAACGGCATCTACCCCCAAGGGTTTTTCAATGATTCTCCTTATTTGTCCATCTAAGTCTATTGAAGCAACTCCATAAGTATATACATAGCTTTCCTCAAGTGGAGTAGTTAGAACTGCTATAGTTGGTTCATAGCTATAGAATGACTCCATGACTCTAAATAAGGCCTTTGAGTCTATGACTAAGTCTCCATAGATTAAGAGGAAGTAGTCTTCTCCACTCAACTCCTTTACGGCAGATTTAATTGCTCCCTCAATACCCTCCTCCTCTTGTTTAACGCCAATAACTCTAATGCCATTTAATTTAACAGCCTCCATATACACGTCTTCGTTGCTATAGACTAAGATCGCATCTCTACCAACAGCTTCTCTAATAGCACTTAGTGAATAGTGTATTAGGGGTCTACCAACAATCCTTAGAGAGTGCTTGCTCTTACCTGGAGGAACTAGTACACTAAGTCCTCCTGGGCTTCCTCCAGCTAAAACCAAGGTTTTCAAAACAATCCCTCACTCAACTGTAACTGTCTTAGCTAAGTTACGTGGTTTATCTGGGTCAAGTCCTCTAGCTACAGCAGTATAGTATGCTATGAGCTGTAGCGGCAATGTATGAGTTAGGGGAGTTAGCACCCAGTGTGTTCTAGGCACTGGAAGTACGTAGTCCAATTGATCCCCTAGACTTGTCTTAAGTGAAGCTACTCCTATAGCGACTGCACCACGCGCCTTCATCTCCTGCACGTTGCCTAACAATAGCTTCTCTAAGTAGTTGTCTGTTGGTACAACGAATATTACTGGAAATCCTTCTGATACAAGAGCTATTGGCCCATGCTTACTCTCACCAGCTGGATAGGCTTCAGCGTGAATGTACGCTATTTCCTTAAGCTTTAAAGCTCCCTCCATAGCTACTGGAAGGCCTATGCCTCTACTTAAGTAATAGACGCTGCTCTTCCTACTCATCCATTCAGAAAGCATCTTAGCTTTCTCCTCAACTAGTGAAATTAGCTCAGACAATATTCTTGGAGAATCCCTCAATTCACCCCTAATGCCCTCAGCCTCACTACTAGATAAGCCACCTGATGCTAGAGCATAGCTTACGGCAAGCCATGCTAAGGCTAGTGCTTGAGTAATAAAAGTCTTTGTTGCTGCAACACCTATCTCTGGGCCAGCTCTAGTGTAGAGAGCTAAATGGCTCTCACGCGGTATGGCTGAATCAATGACGTTTGATAATGCAATAACTCTAGCCCCCCTCTCCTTAAATGCCCTAAGGGCCATTAATGAATCTATTGTTTCACCGCTTTGGCTCACTACTATCAGTACATCCCCTTCACTAGCGGCTCTTTCATAAACATAGTGTTCGCTAGCTATAAACGGCACTACTGGAGTTCCAGCAAGCTCCTGCATTAGTAAACTGTAGTAGAATCCAGCGTGGTAGCTTGTTCCAGCTGCTGTAACGTAGATTCTATCAGCATCTAGCAGTATCTCCACTGCTTTTTGAAAGCTATTGTCTCCCTCAATGCCTTGCAAAGTGTTTTTAAGGGCTCTAGGCTGTTCAAATATCTCCTTAATCATGAAGTGTGCATACCCTCCCTTACTAGCGTCTTCAATGCTCCACTCAATGAATCTAACTCTATGAGTATAGCCAACCGATCTATTCTTCCTTAAGTCCTCTATAAAGACATTGATTGGAGTTATGTAGCCCACTTCATAGTCTCTCAATACAATGACTTTCCTAGAGTACTCTAGGAAAGCCGGTATATCGCTTGCCACAAAGTTGAAGCCATTGCCTAAGCCCAGTACTAGTGGGCTATCTTTTCTAGCAAAGAATATCTTATCGGGCTCCACTACTGAAATTAATGCAATTGCATAACTGCCCTCAAGTACTTCTACAGTTTTTTTAAATGCACTATAGATATCCTTGTATTTATAGTAGAGTTCTTCAATGAAGTGTGGAACTACTTCAGTATCTGTCTCACTTACAAACACATGTCCTTTATCAACAAGCTCCTTCCTTAACTCACGGTAGTTCTGTATTATTCCATTATGTACTATAGCCATAGTTGTGCTGCAATCCGTATGGGGGTGAGCGTTAATATCTGTGGGAGCTCCATGAGTAGCCCACCTAGTGTGAGCTACTATAGTACATCCATCTACTTTAGAAAACCCATACTTCTTCTCTAATTCAATTATTTTGCCCTTGCCTTTAAGTACAACTACTTTACTCGACCCTGTAGGTATGCTAGCTACACCAGCACTATCATATCCACGGTATTCAAGCCTTAAGAGCCCGCGGTAGACCATTAATGAAGGCCTATCAGGAGTACTGCCAGGTATGCATGTAAGCCCTATAATGCCGCACAAAGTACCTCCCACAACGCTACCTTAATCTCCAATTAGTGGAGCTAAATATAGTTTACTTAACTCCTATGAATAATTTAGAAAAAGTAACTGAGTTTAACTAACTTAATTCACTTCCATACTTCCCTTTAATTTATTGAGCAATCACCTAACTATCACTATTGTAATAGGTGATGACACAACTACTTCTAAAGCTGTTGAACCTATGTTTGGCTCAATAATTAATGAGCGCCCTCTAGCGCCCATTACAACCATGTCGTATCCCCCACTCATTATTTCACTAAGTATGCAGCTGGAAGGACTTTCATTAATGGGATCTATTTCCTTTACTTTATACTCAATGCTTACTCCTCTTCCTTCAGCTCTCCTCCTAGCTTTCTCAATAGCTTCATCACTTAGCGCTAACCCCCTCGGCTTTGCATTCAACACTACTATTTTTGAGCCAAACCTCTTAGATAGATCAAGTGCAAAGTCTAAGGCTCTTAAGCTACTCTCACTTCCGTCAATAGGCACTAGGATCCTTCTATACATAAAGCTTATTTCATAGCTTGGCTCACGAACGTATTCATAGGCCATCTCAATCACCATCCAAGGAACATTCTCGCTGATAACTTCAAGATCTCTACTCCTGGAAGAGCTTCACCACTTAAAGCTAGTAGAAATGCATTTGCTCCTGTAGTTACGTGTATGTTTCCAGCTGCAGCTCTTTCTTCACTAACGAACTGTGATAAATGCCCTCCAGCTATAATTGTACTAGCTCACACAAGTCTCAGAGAGATCAAAGAAAGCCTCTCCTCCAGCTATAATTGTACTAGCTCTAGTTGATAGAGCTTCATTAATAAGCTTAATTGTTCCATCCCTAAATCTACTGTCTTCAATTACTCCAGCAGGGCCTTTCATAACAATTGCCTTAGCCTCCTTCATGAACTCCCTGTACATATCTATAGTTGAAGACCCTACGTCCATTATTCTACCTGAAATTCTTCCAAGAGCCTCCTCCCCCACTTCTCCATTGCTTAACACTTTGAAGTCTATTGGAGTCTCTATTGGAGCCCCCCTCATTAATAAATGCCTTATCCTAGGGACTAGAGTGAGTACTCCTCTCTCCTCTAAGTACCTCAAGTTCTTTAAACCTATGTTTACTCCCTTAGCTAAGAGCACTAAGTTAGCTAAGAGGCCTGTTGTAAGTATTCGATCAGCCATGCCTTTAGATACTAGATTCTCAATGACTTTAACTAAATCGTAGACTCTAGCTCCACCGAATACAAAGACTCTTGGAGCTTGGCCTTGGCTCATTAGCTTATCTAACTGCAGTAGCTCCCTCTCCATTACTGGGCCAGCTACACTTGGTAGAACTAGTGGGAATCCCACTATGCTTGGCTGACTTCTGTGAGCTGTTGCAAAGGCGTCGTTAACGTAGGCTTCAAGGAGTGGGGCAAGTCTCTGGACTAAGTATGTTGACGCTTGCTTCTCAGGAGTAGCTTCTATCACTTCCTCTGAGGCAAGCCTTAGGTTATTTAGCATTAATGCCTCGCCTGGTTTAAGGAACTTAATTGCTTCACGTGCAGTAGGTCCACATACATCATCTATGAATTTAACTTCTATACCAGCATACTTACTCAGCAATTCAACGTGTTTCTCCATAGTTGTAAAGCCTGCTTCCCCAGGCCTACCTTGATGAGAAGCTACGACTATTGCAGCACCTGCATCAATTAATTGTTTAACAGTACTTGAATGTATCCTTATCCTCCTATCATCCACTATACTCATGGTCTCAGGATCGATTGGAGAATTAACGTCTATCCTTAGAAACACCTTCCTATCCCTAAAGTCTAAGTGCCTTAATGTTGGGATAGAACTAAAAGATCCCTTCAAGGACCACTCCTAAATTAATATTCACAGCTGTAAATATAAATTTTTACGCAGGCAAAACTTTAAAGGAGGACAGCGTAATTGATATAGCCTAAAAATTGAAAGTAGGATTGAAAAACAGTGAGCTACAATTGAAAGCCCCGCTCTAAAGGGCGGGGGAGGTTAAGTAAAGGTGAATTCATTGAGTGAGCTTAAGCCGAAAATAGTTGAAAAGCGGTGGAGGCCTGACGTAGAAGTTGATTTAATTAAGTTATGGGATGAAGAAGGCCTTTATTCATTCAACTTTAGTAAGGATGACTCTAGAGCAATTGTTGCTATAGATACTCCTCCTCCATACGCTAGCGGGAAGTGGCATGTTGGTGGAGCAGCTCACTATGCTCAAATAGATATGATAGCTAGGTACTTAAGGATGAAGGGATTCAACGTTCTAGCTCCATTCTATGCAGATAGAAATGGCCTACCAGTGGAAGTACAGGTTGAGAAAGCATATGGTTTAAACGCACATGAGCTTGCTTCAACTCCTGAGGGGAGAGTGAAGTTCCTTAAGTTATGCAGAGAGTTCTTAGATAAAGCAGAGGATGAAATAGTTAGTGTTTGGAGAAGGCTTGGATGCAGCTTTAACTACTGGCGGAACGGTACTGATAGCGTAGAATATAGAAAGATCACTCAAGCAACATTCATAGAGCTATATAGAAGGGGTCTAATATATGAAGCAGAAAGACCTGTAAACTGGTGCCCTAGGTGTAGAACAACTTTAGCTGAAGCTGAACTTGAGTACGTTGAGAAAGAAGAGTACTTGTACTACATTAAGTTTAGAGTTAAGGAAACTCAGGATGAAGTTTTAATAGCAACTACTAGACCTGAGCTACTTAAGTCATGTGGAGCAGTAGCCTATAACCCAAGGGATGATAGGTATAGGAAGTTAAATAAGCTACATGTTGTAGTGCCTATATACAACCACGCTGTTCCAATAATTGAACACGAATACGTTGACCCAGGCTTTGGAACGGGCTTAATGATGTTCTGTAGCTACGGAGATCAAGTTGACGTAAGAGTGTTTAGGGAACTAAGCCTCAAGCCAGTAATAGTCATTTCAAGCGATGGAAGAATGAGTAGTGAAGCAGGCCCTATAGCTGGCCTAAAAGTTGAAGATGCAAGGAGGAGGATTGCTGAAATTCTCGATGGAGAAGGATTAATAGTCAAAAAGGAGTTTATTAAGCATAGCGTGCCTGTTTGCTGGAGGTGTAAGACACCTATTCAGATAATACACTCCAGAGAGTGGTTCCTTAAACAACTTGAGTTTAAGGAAGATCTTAAGAGGCTTCTAGATGAAATGTCATTTAAGCCTGAGATGCATAAGAGAAGGCTTATTGAATGGATCGACTCAATATCCATGGACTGGCCTATAACTAAGGACAGGTTTTATGCAACTGAAGTACCTATGTGGAGATGTAAGAAATGCAGGTCGACTCTTATACCAGATCCAGGCAAGTACTATAGGCCGTGGATTGAGGAACCACCCTGGGAGAACTGCCCAACTTGCAGAGCTCCTAAGAGCGAGCTTGAAGGCGAGGGAAAAGTATTTGATACATGGTTTGACAGCAGTATATCAGTGCTATATGTTACAGGCTTCCTCAGAGACCGCGACTTATTTGAAAAAACTTTTCCAAATACCATTAGGCCGCAGGGGATAGATATAGTTAGAACGTGGCTTTACTACACTATACTAAGAGTCTACCAACTTACAGGTAGACCGGCCTTCAAATGGATTAGACTAACTGGAATGGGGCTTGATGAAAAGGGAGAAGCTATGCATAAGAGCAAGGGGAATGTAATAGATCCAGAGCCATTTATAGAGAAGTATGGAGCTGATGCCTTCAGGTTTTGGGCAGCTGCATCAGCTAAGTTAGGTTACGACTACAGGTTTTCAGAGCAATCAATTAGAACTGGGCTCTTGTTTGCAACAAAGCTGTGGAATATAGCTAGATTCATATCATCTTTCCCTAAGCCTAAGGAGCCCAGCGTTTTAAAGCCTATAGATAGAGCTACTTTAGCTAAGCTTGGAAAGTTAATTAATGAAGTCGATAAGTGGTATAGTGAGTTAGACGTCTACACGCCGATCAACGAGCTTTACCAATTCACGTGGAATTACTTTGCTTCAAACTACGTTGAATTAGTCAAGAGCAGGGCGTATAATAGAGATGGAAAGTTCTCTAAGAGCGAGCAAGAAGCTTCGTGGCACGTTCTTCACGTAGTGATGGATGCAGTGCTGAGAATGCTGGCGCCAATAATGCCATTCGTCACTGATTCAATATACAGAAGGCTTTATGGGAGAAGCGTTCACATAGAGATATTCCCAGAGGCTAGGGATGAATGGTTGAAGTGGGATGATTCTCTAGCTGATAAACTCGCTGAAGTTAATTCAACTATATGGAGTTACAAGAAGCAGAGGGGCATAAAGCTCTCAGATAGCATTAGGGGAGTAGTCTTATTGAACAAGAGCCTTGAGCCACTAATCGACGAACTCGTAGTGCTTCACAACATAGATAAATTCAAGGAGTATGTTGGAGAGCCGCCTAACGGATGTATAAGGCTTAGTAGTGAAGTATGCATTATTGAGGACTAATAGTGCTTGCTTAAGTACTAAGCGCTCTCCAAGCCCTGTGTTTAACTGACTTAACGAATCTCTTTAGAGTTAAGTTAAATGATGGATAGCCGAAGTATGGCTTAACTCTACCTTTCCTTATTGACTCAACAACTTCCTCTTCGCTTAACTCACTTAACTCTATGAAAGAATGCGCTATTCCAATGTATTCAACTATATGTGCATCACTTGAAGCTATTCCAGGCAAGTTTAACTCCTTAGATGCCTTAATAGCCATCCTATTAGCCCTCTTGTTAGCTGATGCATTCCATACCTCTATAGCGCTCCAGCCCCTGTATTCAAATATGGCATTACCGAGCCCTAGCTTAAGTATGTCAAATGGATGTGCTGGAACTATTAAACAGCCGTTGTCGCGGGAGATCTCTATGAGGTTTAGCAAATTCTTTGAAGTACTTACTTCCTCTAAACAATAGAGGAGTACATCGCCTAACTCTGTTCTAACTTCATTCCCAAGCAATACTAGTAACTCTAGACGACTTCTCTTAACATAATCCCTTGCCTTAACAGCTCCCATAAATGTATCGTGGTCAGTTACAGCAATTACGTTAAGTCCTTTATCTATTGCAGCATGCACTACTTCAAGGGGGCTGGACACTCCATCACTATACGCCGTATGTATATGTAGATCTGCTTTTACATAAGGCACTTTCAAACCCTCTAAGACTAAAGTGAGCTGAGTTAAAAGTATTTATTTCTATAACAGTATTGTGTGTAAAAAATGGGCTTAATTAATGTATTGAAGTGCTCTATGGGATGATCTGTTGGTGAAAGTATTAATAGATCGCTTTAAGTGCAATCTATGCAAGCTATGCATAGAGTATTGTCCAGCCTACGTCTTCTACATAGTGAATAGAAGTATTATTGCTGAAGAATGGAGATGCATTGAATGCTATGGATGCATAGCGTTGTGTCCAATGAATGCTATAAGCATACGTGAGCAGTGACCTAGATTTACGCATAGTATGGCCTTAACTCACTTCCATCGTATGGGCACTTATAGCTAAGCCTCTTAGCATCAGCTGAGCAAAAGAAGTTGTTGCACTTAACGCATGCATAAGCTTCTCCAGAATCAATAGATCTAAATAAATTCATTTTCCTACTGCAAATACTGCACTTTACTGTAACCCACCCAACGTGACCCATGGCGTTTGCTCCTCTAACTAATCCAGTCGTCACTGCAAGCTCCTCCTCACTAATCAATGCTCCTACCACAATTAACGTAACTTATAAACTTTAAGGACTCTGCTTACAGTAACAAAGCTTTTTAAACAACTCTAAGTCCTTATGCAACTATAATGCAATGTGTAATTCAAGAATTATCGCTGCTTTCATTAAAGTAGGTATGTTTGCAAGCTTATTAGCATAATTTTTATAATGTTTCCACTACTAAATACCTCCCAGGGATACTGCATGTCTGCAGTAATTGTGGAGTACGCTTCATTTAATGAAGCTGTAAAGGCTATTGATGAAAAGATCTCTAGTTTAAAGCAGCAATTAGCGTTTCTACTAAAGAGATTTGAGGATATAAGAGCTAGAGCTGAGCAAGAGAGGAAGCTGAAGGAGTTGCTTAAAGCTTTAGCTGGAGTTGAAGTACCTCCATCTCAAGCAAGGGTTTTAGACATGAAGGACTTTAAAATAGTAATAAACCCAGATGCAGCATATGAATCAAACGTCCTAGAGGAAGCATTGACGAGGATTAATAAAGCTATAACAATTCTACAGGCAGTGCGAAAGACTGTTGAACCACTCGCAGGCATAGATGTAGGAGCTAGAATTACGCTAATATATCAAGATGACATTCCACAAGTAGTATTAGTTAGATACTGACACAGTTGAGCTTAAGTAGCAATCATAGGTGAAGCAATGTGGGAGTGTATTTAAAAGTATGTAGTAGCAGTAAGGCTCCAGAGCTAGTCAATGTAGTTATAGAAATACCTCAAGGCAGTTCAGTTAAATACGAAGTCGATGAAGAGACAGGCCTAGTATTCGTTGATAGAGTGCTATATACTGCAATGCATTACCCATTCAACTACGGCTTTATACCGTGTACTCTTGAGGAAGACGGGGATCCAGTTGATGTACTAGTAATTACTCAGGAGCCTCTTCACCCAGGAGTAGTAGTTGAGGCAAAGCCCATTGGGCTCCTAGAAATGGAGGATGAAGAGGGAGTTGATGCTAAAGTAATAGCTGTTCCAAGAGATAAAGTTGATCCAAGGTTTAAGGACTTAAACGACATCAATGATTTACCGGAAATATTGAGGGAAAAAATAAAGCACTTCTTTGAACACTATAAAGAGCTAGAGCCTGGGAAGTGGGTTAAAGTAATTGGATGGAGGCCTAGGAGTGAGGCATTAACTAGGATCTCTATGTCTATAGAGAGGTTCTTAAAGCAAAAGCAGTAAACTTTCTTCCCTAAGAGTAATTAATTAAAGATCTATTGTTTTTAGGCATAGTGATACTCCTTATGCTTGTGCATGCTTCAACATCTCTCGCAAATTCTTCAGCATACTCACTCCTAGAGGCGTCAACTATAACTAACCCAGGCCTCGATCTTTCAACGTATTCAAGCAGCTCTTCATAATCAGCGTGATCGCTTAAGGCAACAGTCCACGTATTATGGCTTCTCCTCCTAATGGGCTCGTAGAACTCCCACCCAGTCAGTATTATGTGCAATCCTTCAGTGAGACTTCTTTTACTAGCTTTATTCATGTGGTAAAACGCTATATAACCTCCGTAATCCCTCAATAATTTCTTCAATTCAATTAATGTCTCATCGTAGTAGTTGCCTATTGAACCACAGTATTTTTCAGCTACACTAGTTACTTTATAGAGCCTCCTAGGCATTATGAATGGAGCAGTTACTCCACTGCTCCTTAGAATATACATAGCTTCCTGCAGCTTGCCGTAGTAGCCATATATGTAGACGGGGGTTCCACTAGCTAATCCATCCATTACTAAGTCTACGAAAAGTTCATTAATTGAGTCTTTAAATGGCCTTTTGAAGCTTCTTGAACCATAAGTTGCTTCAATGATTAATGCGTCAAGGTCATTCATGATCTCGGTGCCGCGTAGTTTGAAGTCCCCTGTATAGCCTATTCTTAATCCATTAGATTCTATAAGTACTTGTGATGCACCGACGATGTGATTAGCCTTCACAAGCCTTATGACTTCTCCATTTACTTCTAAGTATTTACCGTAACTTAAGGTTATTGCCTTCTTTGACAGTAGGGCTTTTAAAGCTCCATTTAACTCATAAATCTCCATTATTAACTCATATGTAGCAGGCGTAAATACTATTGCTCCACTATTCTTTAAGCTATCCCTTAATCCAATGACATGATCTAGGTGGGCGTGAGTTATGACTCTCACAGGCCTATTCCAGTGGCCATCTACTGTAAACGATTTACCGATCAATATAGCTCCATTCCACTTTATATCAATGAGTCCTCTTAAATCATTCTCATTCATTACTAGCCCACCGTGCAGTAGCGTTACTGGGATAGCGACTTAGTTACAGGCTTCCACTTCTTCTCAATGGAGTCGTAGTATATTAACCCGCTTTCCCTCAGCTTCTTAAATAACTTGACTTCAACTCTACTTAGTTGACGCTCTACTTCCTCCTCATTGCTTGCAGTAATTTCCTCAAATAGTTTCTCTTTAAATGAATTCCAGAGGTCTCTGTCTACAGCAACTCTCTCATCCCTGGCTTCTATGACTTTTGCCCCACTTCTATCTAAGTATGAAAAGAATCTATCCCTATCCCTCAGTCCTTTAAGCTCGCTTTCAAAAATTACTCCCTCCTCCTTTAATCTCTCAATGCCTGTTTTCCTAGGCTTCTCCCTTGCTTCATATCCATATCTATAAGTCTTCCTCTCTTCACTTGTTTTTTCAAGTGCTTCTATTCTCTCCTTCAACTTATCAATGTCCTCAATTAATTCAGCTATCTTTAAGTTGATTTTTGATACTTCAGCAGCCACAGGGTTCACTAAGTCCTGAACTCTCCTCATTAAATGAGACTCTAGTTTTCCAACATCCCCTCTTCTTATTTCATTGATGGCGTTCTCCAGTCTAGATATCCTTTCATTAATGGAGTAAGGCTCCCCAAGATCCTTATCTATGAGTGCCTCTATGTAATCACTAACTTCTCTGTAACCCAACTTCTTGCTCTTCTCTAAAAGCTTATCATATACATCACTTGGTATTTTAAGAACTAGTGTTTTCTCACTATCTTCAGACATTCTCTCTCCCACACAATACTTTAACTTAGCCCCTATTAATGTAATCAGTTAATTCATAGTGAATAGTGCTTTAAGCAGTTCAAATACTATGAGGAGCTTAGGCTTGCAGTTGCCGAGCTATTAGGATTAAATGCATTGCTTCACGAACTTGAAGAACTCCACGAGGACCTTCATTTCTACATCCTCCCGCCCTTAAGGGCGAGGCCCCTTTCTCAAAGCAGGAAGCTTATGGATACGTACTTTGTTAAAGAGCTACCACCCACTAGATCTGTATTAAAGACTTTCTATAATTATAGCACTTCAATATCTTCATCCAACGTACTCTACAACTCCCTCAATAAGTCCTTCTCTACGATTTTCCCAGTCAACAATACCTACAGACGAAGTTGGCTAAGAATATGTTGAGAAGCCCAAGCAACAATGGGATATGCACTTCATTAAACAGTTCATTATATGCCTTGGACACGTCGGCTCCCTCTTCGACTTCCAAACATTCTCTGCTTCTCTAATGCTTCGAGTCACTGTTCCAAACGGCAATGTGGGGAAGAACATGTGGTCCTGCTAGAGATGGTTTCAATCCATACACAGTCTATATAGCTTTACCGGAGGCACCGAATACCCTATTGAAGCATGTAGGGCTGATCAATGACTTAGATATGGAGGAAGCTACCAACGCTGCTGAAGACATACTGCAGATCTATAGTAGGGTAAACGTAGTTAATCCAAAGGTGCTTAGCCGCGAGGCCTTCCAACTAACTCTAGCAGAGGATATACAGTACATGATGACATGATGTACTATTGTAGAACTCTGAATAGTAATCAATGCAGCTGAGGACGGCTTTACCAGCAGCGCTAGAACCTATATTATGTAGCTTGAAAACAACTCTCTAACCATCTCACTAACGCATTTAGTAGCCCCTAGATGTGAGCATCGTTCACCCTATTGCTAAAGAGATGGGTATTCCAACGCTTTCCCCACGCTCTAAGATAGCAATAGCATATTATAGCATACTAATAACTACTACATTAATACGTTGGCAGGCTTCATACCGGTGACTTGAAAGTAGGTATGGCCTACGGTTGGCACTACCATCGTTAGCTAAATGTACCAGTAATCAGTACGGAGACTTGGCTTAGTGTACTCAAACACTTACTCCAGCAATAGCTGCAGAAGTAGTTAACTTACTCGTGAACGTGCGGGGGGTGGGATTTGAACCCACGCAGGCCTACGCCATCGGGTCCTCAGCCCGACCCCTTTGACCATGCTCGGGCACCCCCGCACCCATAGTTAATTGATTCCTTACCTAGTTTTATTAGAACTCACACTTTTATGCTATTCCCACTTCATTGATTTAATTAAAGTTTATCTTCCCCCCTCATTTTAAATTTAGTGGTGAAGCCCTTGGCTAGAGTCCCTGTAAAGCTAGTTTCATGGGATGAAATTGTTGAGTGGTCGCGTAAGCTAGCTCAGTTAATTATTGAAAGTGGATATAAACCAGGGTTAGTTATAGCTCTATCGCGCGGAGGATTTGTACCCGCTAGACTCATATGTGATTTCCTAGATATAGAGAATTTATTAAGCATTCAAAGCCAGCACTGGACTGAAGCAGCTAAGATGGCTGAAAAAGCCATAATTAAATACCCATACGTAGTTGACTTAAGTGGTCAAAAAGCCCTAATAGTTGACGACATATGTGATACAGGCGATAGCCTCATACTAGCTAAAAACTATATTGCTGAGAAGTGGAGGCCTAGTGAACTGAGAATAGCTACCCTCCAATGGATTAGTAGCGTTGCTAAAATAAAGCCAGATTACTACGTCATGGAGGTAAGAGAATGGATCTGGTTCCAGTACCCATGGACTAGGCTTGAGGACACCTATCAATTCATTAGAAGAATGATGTCTGAAGCAAAGAAGGAGTATGGGAAGACTTCGTGGAGCTACAGTGAGATAATTGCTAAGTTCCACGAATGGTACGGCATAGATGTAGGAGAGAACTACTATAGAGACTCCATTAAAGTACTTGAGGGAAAGAACATCGTTAAATACGATCAATCCCAGGGCAAGTACATATACTTAGGCAATTAACTAGGTGATTAAAGGTGTTGGTTAAACCATCAATTCAAGTAGAGCTAGGAGTTATTGGAGGAAGCGGCTTATACAACATACCTAGCTTAACTAATGTATCTGAATACAAAGTCTATACTCCATATGGAGATCCAAGTGATAAAGTCATTGTAGGAGAACTCTATGGAAGAAGGCTTGCATTCATTCCTAGGCATGGTCGTGGACATAGAATACCTCCACATAGAATAAACTATAGAGCCAACATATGGGCTCTTAAGTCGCTTGGAGTCAAGTGGGCATTAGCCTTCTCAGCTGTTGGAAGCCTGAGGTGGGACTATAGGCCCGGCGACTTCGTCCTACCGGATCAGTTCATAGACTTCACTAAGGGCGTTAGAGCATACACATTCTTTGAAGGAGGCACTGTTTGCCACGTCAGTATGGCTGAGCCATTCTGCCAGCACTTAAGGGAGGTAGTAGTGGATGCAGCTAGAGGAGTTAAAGACGTAGTACTGCATCCATCTGGAACATACATATGTATAGAGGGCCCAAGGTTCTCAACTAAGGCTGAGAGTAAAGTGTGGAGAGATGTATTTAAAGCAGATGTAATAGGCATGACTCTTGTGCCTGAAGTAAGCTTAGCCTGTGAAGCTGAGCTATGCTATGCAACTGTAGCTATGGTAACAGATTACGATGTTTGGGCTGAGAAGCCAGTTACAGCTGAGGAAGTAGTTAAAGTTATGGAGGAAAACACTGCTAAAGCACAGAGGCTATTAATGGAGGTAGTGAAGAAGCTGCCTGAAGCCCCTGATCCAGGGAAGTGTTCGTGTTGCAAAGCTCTAGAAGTAGCTCTCGTTTAACAAGGCTTTCAGCTGAAGTAAGTAAAGCTGAGGAATGGGCTAAGAGCGCCTCCAGGGAGTTAGCTGACTACTTAAAGAGCAGTAGTAATGAGTTATTGCTAACCTATAGCTACATGGGTTACCCAGCTGCAAGCATTCTCTACTGGCTACTCTTCACTCTAAGGCCTGACTTAAGGACGTTACTAATGGATGCTGATACAGCTTCATACTATGTATTAGCCTATAGAAGCGATCTAACTATAGTAGTATTCACAACTAAGCCTGATTCAGCGGCTACAATTAGAATAACTGATTCATCTAGGCTTACTGGAGCAAGAGTTATGATGGTATCTCCACAGCCTGGTGAAAGAACAAGGCTCTATATGAGGGATGCATTGCTAAAAACAGTGCCAACAACTGGCAGTGAAATAACAACGTCTCTTTGGGAAGCACTATTAGCTTACTACACAGGTTTAAACATAGCTCAAGAAGGCAGGAGGGAGGAGAGGCTTCGCACTATAGCTAATCAAGGCTTTAGCGTAATTGTTGAAGAACTTGTTGAAAAGTACTTGGATTCAGTTATTAAAGCCCTGGAGTTACAGGAAATAGTCATTACTTCAGGCAAACTCCTTGAACCTGCGTCAACAGCCTTAGCTAAGGCCCTGAAGTCGAGGGGAGTTGATGCAAGTTATACTCCAATAAGCTTACTTGAGCCAGCGGGCAATAAGTGTGTATTAATAGTATCGTGCAGCGTTGAAGACCACTTAGTCAATGAAAAGAAGCTATCAGTAGCTATGAGTGGTGGAAAAATCCTTGAGCTAAGGCTTAATCTAGATCCTCTTGAAGCACCCATATACGTCCTCATACTTGCACTGTATTTAGAAAAGGAGCTTAGCGAGCTCTAAGGGCATTGAGTCAAATGAGCGTTTTTCTTTAAATATGACGAGTATGAATAATTGCTGGTAGCGTATTGCTATGAGTAAATGGATTTAAGCACTTCTTTAGATCCCCTAATGATTCTACAGATCTCGCATATTGCAGTACTTACATCAATTTCCTCCCTAGCTATCTCTCCAGCTAATGATTCTATGCGAGTTACAAGCTCTCTGTTATCTTTAATGGCTTTAATTGCTTTAGCTCCACGCTTACTCCCCAAGTAGTAACTTATCGCTGGCTGCGTTAATCCAAGCAACTTAGCTGTATGCACTTGTGTAAACCCATACTTGTCTATCAGTATTTGGGCTAATAGAGCTCTAATGGATGGAATTAGTAGCTTCATTGACTGTTCGCAATACGTCCTCAAAGCCTCTTCCCCAAGCTAGAGGTAAACTATAACTGCTTTATATAACTAACCTTCCTACTATAGATAAAGAGCGCTAATAGCGCTGCCACTAATGCTAATGCTAATATCAATGACATCGTCATTAATAGATCCCCTCTTTCTCCAAGGCCGAAGCATATTGGTATAAATAACACTATTATGCATCCACCTACGCCGATAGCCCCGTGAAAGCCTTGTATAGCTAAATAAATGAAGTAGGCTAATAGTGAAGACACCATAATTAATAGCCCTACTAGAAGTATTGAAAACCCCATCTTAGTTAAGCTACTCATTTAATTACACCTGTAGATACTAAATACAAAGCTAAAGCCATTAATGTAAGAATTATTGCTAAAACCAGGATTATTTTAGCAACCCTCTGTGATGAAGAAAAGACTATAGGTATAGGCCCAAGTATGATTACTCCACCTCCTTCAACTCTATGTTCAGTTTCCTTAGTTATCATTCCTATAATCATTATTAGAAACCCCACTATCATTAACACTATACTGATTAATACTGCTGTAAACAGTATTGTTGCAACCTCCATCAACTCTACTCTAACCCCCTAGTGCTTCTCCGCTAAACCACTAATCTAATTTAATTAACTCACTTATTACTTCAACGTACTTGAATATGTCATCAGGGAATATCAATGTATAGACTCCTTCCCCAAGTTCTTCTCTCACTACTTTATAGGCTTTGACTACTGCTCCTGAACTCAAACCTATTAATAACCCCTCTCCTCTAGCTACATTAACTACTTCTTCAGCTGCTTCTCTTAAAGATACTTCAATTACTTTATCTACTCTTTCCTTAAAGAACCACTTAGGTCTCGTTTCAACCCTCTTTATTCCAGGTATACTTTCCCCCATCATTGGAGTTACTCCAATTACTTTAACTCCATCTCCATACCTCTCCTTGAAGTACTTGGATATTGCTGCTATATGACCCGACGTGCCTATTCCAGCAATTAATGCTCTAGGAGGGGATCTATTTATGCTAGCTAACTGTTCATCTATTTCCCTAGCTGTATAGAGGTAGTGGACTTCGAAGTTGTTGTCGTTCTCAAATTGATTTAAGTTAAGTGCTCCATTCCTAATGGCTTCATTCTTCACGTACTCAATTAACTCCTGATCTATGGTGTCTTTATTAGTAACTACTACTTCTGCTCCAAGAATTTTTAGGAGAACCCTAGTGTATCTAGGTGATTTCCTTGGGAGGTATGCTCTAAACTTTACTCCAAGAGCATTCGATATGGCGGCCATGGCTATGCCTACGTTCCCTGAAGTAGCTTCATAAAGCTTTCCACACTCTATGCATTCTTTAATTGCCTTAACGATCATATTCCACACAGGCCTGTCCTTAATACTGTGGCTAAATGGATTAAAGCACTCTAGCTTAGCCCAAGCTTCAAAAGACCTATCGCTAAGTGTTTTCAGCATTACTAGTGGAGTAGGCCATATGTTGGGTAAGAGCTCTAGGACGCTTCTATAGACATTTCCTCTTGAGAGGCCAGCCATTTTACCAGCCGAACCTCCATATAACTTAGTTATATTTATGTTTTTACCTCCCTTAACTCAAGCAATCCTAGCTCAGCCCTTAGTTGGCAGGCCTTACATACTTCATGTGAAGAAGGCTCTCCACAGACTATGCAAGTCATTGCCTCACTTGATGCAACGTTCTTCAATGAAGTTGCCTCCATTAGTGACTTCATAGTTGAGTACTTTAGCCCAGGCCTAGATTCCTCAAGGTAGTTTAAAACCCTCCTCACTTGCCACCGGAAGCTTAGAGGTGCATAAGGACACTCAGTTCTTTCACTAGGATATAAGCCGTTGAGTATTGCATAGAGCGTAGTCTCCTTCTCCAATACTTCATAAAATGGCTTAACTCTCCTAACAAATAACTTATGGATAGATGTTAGTGATGGAGTGAGCTTATGTATATTGCTCCAGTTATTGTTAAATATGTTTATTAAATATGTTTGAACTACGTCGTCTAAGTGATGAGCTGTAGCGAGAACTGTTCCACTTATTTCTCTAGCAACTCTATTCAATAAGTATCTTCTAAAAACTCCACAGTATGTACATGGAAGATATGGAAGCCCCCTCTCTCCACTAATCTTAACTACTTCATCCAGTGTGTAGCCGAAGTAATCTTTAAATGAAGCTATCTTCAACTCTACTCCAAGAGATGAAGATAGCTCCTCAACTCTCTTAATAGTGTAATCTCTATACCCACTTATTCCTTCATCAATAGTTAGAGCAGTTATTCTCCAACCCATTCTAGCTCTCTTAGATAAATTAACTGTATAGTGCAGTAGGCTCAGTGAGTCCTTGCCTCCTGATACTGCTATAACTATGTGCTCATTTTTTCTAAACAACTTGTTCTTCCTAATGGTTCTCCTAACTTTTCTATCAAAGTACTCTAAGAAGTGCTTTTTACATAAAGCTAGTCCACCAGACTTAATTACATAAATAGCTTGTTTACTGCAAATACTGCAATTAGCCACCTGAAACCACCGGGTATAAGACTACTTCATCTCCATCGTTAATTAAGTAGTCTTCAGTAACTATAGTTCCACTAACTGCAACAACGTACTCCTCAATGATGTAGCCAAGGCTTTTTACAAGCTCACCTACACTTACTCTATTCTTTAAGCTAACCTCCTTAACTCCACTCCCGAATTCTCTAACTTTAACCTTAATGCCGCTGGTTTCTTCAGCCAAAGGCCTCCACCACACTCCCCGTCATAGCTTACCCACTTTATTATTCCTAACTGAAGTAAGGAAGGTGGCTGAACATGGATGACTATGGGCAAGCTATTTGAGTCCAGAGTCTATACACCTTTCATTAAATCTAAAAGCTCCGTATTTCGGAGCTGGAAGGAGGTGTGTAAAGCACGGCTCTTATGGATTTACGTACCTACTAGCGAGCTTCACAACACGGTTCTCAGTAAGCATCTTCTATAGAGATGCTTCACTCCCCAAAGCTCTCTAAGATACAAGTGAGAGGAGCCTGCACCATCCTTGAAAATACGTGACTGATGCTGCAGTGTAGTATTTAAAAGCTTGGTAATTCAACTACTTGTATTGTGAGGTTATGTTGAGTCCATATAAAGCTTTCCAAATATCTGATAGCGTATTCTGGGTTGGCGCTAAAGATGTAGGCAGAAGATTGTTTGATGCTTTAATACCTCTCCCAAGAGGAACTTCATACAACTCCTATCTAGTCTTAGGCAGGGATCAAGTGGCTTTAGTGGATACAGTTAACCCAGGGTTTGAAAATGATTTAATTGAAAGAGTGAGCTCAGTAATTGATCCAAGGGACTTAAACTACGTGATCATGAATCACGCTGAACCAGATCACGCTGGTGCAATACCACTAGTGCTGAAGACGTCTTCAAACGCTAAGTTAGTGACTACTCCTACTGGAGCTAGGATGGCTAAGATATTTTACAGTATTTCAAATGACAGAATACATGTTGTTAGAGATGGAGACTCCATAGACTTAAATGGAAAGACTCTTAAGTTCTTAGAGACACCCATGCTCCACTGGCCTGAGACTATGTTCACTTACTTAATGGAAGACGGAGTTCTGTTTCCATGCGACTTCTTCGGCTCTCACATAGCGCAAGGCATGTGGGACGATGAAGTCGATGATCTCCTCATACATGCACAAAGGTACTTTGGCGAGATCATGATGCCTTTTAGAATTAGTGCTCTAAACGCCTTGAAGAAAATATCTAGTCTAAACATAAGGATGATAGCGCCATCCCATGGACCTATATATAGAAACCCGGGGAAAATAATTGAGAGTTACTGGAGATGGGCAAGCGGGGAGACTAGGGAGAAAGTAGTGATACTCTACGTCTCAATGTGGCGCTACACAGAGAGTGTAGTTAAAGTACTTGTAGATGAACTACAATCATGGGGAGTCAGTACAGTAGTTCATGACGTTGCAGCAGCTGATCTAGGTGATATAGCGAAGGACTTAGTGGACTCACGCGCTATAGTAGTAGCGACGCCAACAGTCATAGCGAACGCCCATCCATTAGCAGTACACGTAGCTTACTTAGCTGGACTCCTAAAAGCGCCAGCAAAGTATGCAGCTTTAGTAATCCTATATGCATGGAGTAGTGTAGCTGATAAACAACTAATTGAGATTCTTAAAGATACAAAAGTTGAGCTTATTGGAGTAGTGAAGATAAATGTAACACCAAGTAAAAACGACATAGAAAGCCTGAAGAACTTAGCGAAAGAACTCTCAATGAAGATCATGGGGCGAAAGCAGTAGAATAACACCATTATAACCTCAACGATGGAGCTAGTAAACTCCATTAGTGATGAAGGGTTGGCATATTGCCTTCAATAAATGAAGGCACTATAGTGATAGAGCATGCTTCAATAGTGAAGTTAGTCAGCAGAGATCTCGATGGGCTCTACGCGCTCCTCAATGAAGTAAGCTCTAGGAGCATCCACATACTTGATGAACCAACTGTAGCTATTGTTGAAGTAGGTGGTGAAAGAATTTACTTAGCCTTAGGCGTAAATAGCTTATTGATTGAAGACCAAGATTTTTTAAGTAATATTAAATCAACTGGAGCAGAATTCTACGTAATTGCTAAAAGAACGTGGGCTAACTACTCAAATACATTAATTTCTAAGGGAATTGGAGAACTGCTAAGCAACTCCCTAGAAGCACTGTCAAGTAAGTGTTTTACCATAAGGACTCAGGGAGTAGTTAGAGGAGAGTGTGGAGAGCCACTAGATCATGAGATATCAGTATTAGATAGGCATAAATTTATTGAAAAAATCATTCCACTAAAGCCTTATCACCCAGTGATCTATGGAGTCTACAGCCACGTCGCTTTCTCAAGTAAGGAACACTCAATGATTCTTAAAAAGTACTTAAGTGAGCTAACTCAAATGGATCCACTGGCTTATGGCAAATGCCTTGGAGACTTAGTTAGCTTAATTGAAGTGGATGAAGTCCATAGGAGAGTGAGGATAAATTATGTAAGTGAAGGTAGAGACTATGTACTGCTTCTTTTAAATGCTATCCTCTGGATTATTCGCAAATAGATCGTCCAAAAGGCCTTTATCCAATGCCTTCTTCCTCCTCCTCGCCACAAACTCGTCTAGAGTTCCTTCAACAACTATTTCATAGAGTCTTGCCTCAACATCCCCTCCCTTAGGCCTAAGCAGTCTTCCCAGCCTCTGTATGAACTGCCTTCTAGACCCTGTCCCTGAGACTATTACTCCAACATTTGCATCAGGTATGTCGAGTCCCTCATCTCCAACAGTAGTTACTACTAGTACGCTGCTTTGAGAGGCTTTAAAGTCGCTTAGGATTCTCTTCCTCTCATCAGAGTTCATCTCCCCTATTAATAGCCCTGCATTAAGTTCTTGACTGAGCTTCTTTGCTTGCTCTACGAATTGAGTAAACACTATGATTTTAGAGCCCTTCTCTAACTCCTCCCTCACTATTTCAACTGCTTTTTCAATCTTGCTTTTAGAGAAAGCTATCAGCATCCTCATCCTACTGTGTATTCTCAGTGCTTCTACAGCTTTTGCATCCCCCTTTTTCGCTAACTCCAGCACTTCGTCAAACCTTCTATCGCCAACAATGGATTTATAGGCCTTCCTTAACTCAACGTACTCTCCCACTTCATCCTTAGTAGGCCTCACCTTAACTGTAATTACTTTAAACTTCGCTAAGTACCCCATTGATGAAAGCTCTGATGCAGACTTATGATATATTACTCCACCCATTAGTGGGAATAACTCTGTATGTCTACCGTCTTCTCTAACTACAGTTGCTGAAAGGCCTAATCTATAGGGGGCAATGCATCCTATAGCTATGGCCTTAAATTTATCTGCAGGCAGATGGTGGCACTCATCGACTATCAGTAGTGAGAAGTACTTTCCAAGCACATTTATGTTCTTGTAGGCTGATTGATATGTAGAAATAGTTATTTGAGAGATCGTCTTATCTTCACCGTAGAATAAGCCTACGTATCCTCCGCTAACGTTTAGGAACCTAGCTATCATGTCCTTCCACTGAAACATTTGCTCCTTAGTGAAAGTAACTATGAGCGTCCTCTTAGATGCTTGAGCTAGTGCTGCTAAAGCAACAATGGTCTTGCCTGAGCCAGTTGGAAGAGCTACTATGCCTTTAAACTTGTTCTCAATCCACTTATTAAGAGCTTCACGCTGATAAGGTCTCAGCTCTCCACTGAACACTAGCTTTACCCCTAGATCTTTTTCTACAGTCAATCCATCTAGATCAATTATTGAGTAGCCGCGGCTTACAACAAGTTCCTTTAAATCCATGAGCTTGTGTGGCCTTATATAGTACTTTATGCACTCTTTACTTTTGCCAGCAAAGCTTAACCCTAAGTCCTTGAGGGAGTCCTTGAGCCCGCTGTAAGTACTCCACGGGATTTCTACAAGTATCCTCTCCTCAACTTCATCCCACATAACTTTAACGTTCGTCTCCCTCCTCAATATGCTTTCAAGCCTATCTACATCTCCATGCTCTAACTCTGCTTCAATTGAGTCAAGTATGTTGATTACATCGTCTTTAGTTAAGCCCTCTCTAAGGATCTTGTTTATGTTAAGCCTGAACTTAGAGCCTTCCCCACTAATGTAACCTATGTAGTCAGCTACTCTAAGTAATTCTTCAAAGTCCTCTCTACTAAGCCACTTTTTCACAGTGAACTCTAAGCTACTCATAATCGTTTGTCACCGGTTCTGGAAGCAGTTCATACTCTATTTCTCTACACTCTATTCCTTTATTAACTAAGTAATTTAAGGAGCTCTGGCTCAGCGTTACTTCAGCACCTCCATTTACACTCAAGATCTCTGTAGTTGTTTTAAATAATAGCTCTACTTCATCGTTAAGCGGAGCAGTACTTGGGAGAACTAGTGTATGCCTCCTATTAACGACTTCTACTTCACTTAGCCCTATGAATGCAACTTCATAGTATATGCAGAGCTTGCACTCCATGCCCTTGATGTAGGCTCTTGCACAAAACTTCAAGTTATTCAATGAGCTTAGTAAAGCATTGTATATGGCGTCAAGCACATCCTCCTTTTCAACAATGGCTTTGCATAGATAGCTTATTTCACTAACTACTCTTTCTACAAATTCTTCTAAATCCAATGTCTACACGCTCATCAATTGATCGCAGCGTGGGTTTTTCATCACTCCTCAGGACTTAAAACCCCGCTCATCTTGCAATAACTTAATAAATATGGGGTTAAAATTTTGATAATATGAGCACTAGAGGAACGTTAAATGAGCTCTCCAGCACCTGAAGTCATTTTTAAAACACCTGAAGTTAGCAGCGTGAAGAGGCTCTCTGAAAGACTTAAAATGATCTTTGCAGTAGATAAGTACAGCTCTCTTAGAGCTAGGCTTCTCTCAATAGAGCTCCTTAAATTACTTAAAAAGCGCTTAACCTACAAGCAGTTGTCGGAGCTCACTGGGCTCTCTCCATCAATTTTATGTAGATATGTAAAAGGCTTCATAGTCCCTATGACTAGCCAATCCCTATTACTAATGGCTGCACTCCTGGAGTCAATAGATGTAGATAGGACTATAAGGAACTTCATAGATAAAGAGAAGAGCATTACAATAGACTTATCAAGGTTATTCAAGGATCCAGATCTATCTAAGCTCGTCTCCTTCATATTGCTTGGGGAGTTTGCTGGCAGGAAAGTCAACAAGATCCTTGTTGGAGCAAGCACAGTACTACCTATAGCTGCTTACTTAGCTTCAGAAATAGATAGCGACGTAATTATAGCTAAGAGGAGGAAGTACCTCGGCGTAAGCTACTATGAAGAAGTCATAGTTAGATCAGCTCACGATGTGGAAACAATATACGTTGACAGAGACCTCATATCTAAGAGAGACTATGTAGCAATTATAACGGACTTAATGATTACTGGGAGAACTATGAGGGCCCTTATGAACATAGTTAGTAAAGCTAAAGCAGAACTAGTTAATGCAATAGCTATAGTAGCTATAGGCAATGACTGGAGGAAGAGAGTGGGGAGTCAAATAAAGTACTTAAGTTACTTAGATAAACTACTTACAGGTCTACCTACACCCTAAGGAAGGCCCTTAATGAATTGAAAGCTAAGTAATTTTTAACATTAATATAACTGTATCTATAAGTAATAGACATGACTTATATTGGTGGGAGAATGAAGCTTAAGGAAATAACTAAAGTCGATAGCAAAGGGAGGATAACTATACCCCTAGTGATTAGGGAAGCACTAGATGTTAGAGAAGGAATGAACGTAGTCATTATAGCTGACGTAGAGAAGAAGGAGATAGTTCTTACACCTCTTCCAAAGGAATCTAAGCTACTTGAGGTAGCATTTGAAATAGCTGATAGACCTGGTTCACTAGCTGAAGTAACTAGTGAATTAGCTAAAACAGGCATAGACTTAGTCTTAACTAAGTGTACAACTATTAAGAGAGGTGAAGTAGCTGAATGTTCAATAGTGATCGATATCTCTAAATCTATTATAGCTAGCGTTAAGGAGTTGGAGGAACTGCTAGCTAGAATTGAAGTAGTTAAATTAGTGAAGATAAGGGAAGTAGCGCATAAGTAATGGCTTAGAGTCCCGTGGTGTAAGTTGAGTCATTGTTTAAGTGAAGTTGTTAGAGTAGGGTGCTGTGGATTCCCAGTTTCAAGGAGTAAGTACTTCTCTATTTTTAGCATAGTTGAACTACAGAATACTTTTTACAATCCCCCAGATCTAGATTGGGTTGAATCATTTAGGGAAAGCATTCCACACGGCTTCGCTGTAACAATGAAGGCGTGGCAAGCGCTAACTCATTTAAGCACTAGCCCTACTTGGAGGAAGATGAAGGCTCCTCCAAGAGGTTCTATTAAAAACTACGGGTGGCTTAAGCCAACTCGGGAAAACGTTGAGGCATGGGCTAAAGTCATTGAAGTAGCTAGAGCTTTAAGAGCGTGTGCAGTAGTTCTACAGACTCCTCCAACTATGCCTTTTAGTGAAGAATCAGTAAGTTGGGTTAGAGCATTCTTTAGAGAAGCAATGGCCATAACGCCCAGGGATTTAATCATAGGCTGGGAGCCTAGGGGCGAGTGGGCTTCAAATAGATCCACTGAGTTCCTTAAGACTATTCTAGAGGAGAATTGTGTAACAAATGTAGTTGACTTACTTAAACGCATGCCTATACATGTGTATAAAGTCCTCTACGTTAGACTGCATGGAGTTGGCCCCAGTGAAGTTAATTACGGCTATAAATATAGCGATGGGGATTTAGTTAAATTAATTAAGTATTTAATGGAGCTGGGGCATCCACATAGCTATGTAATGTTTAACAACGTCCACATGTTTAGTGATGCTAGGAGGTTTAAAGAATTAGCTGAAATACATGGAGTTGCTGTAAGGTGATGGTGGAGTGACTATATATTGGGAGAGATGCGGTGTATGTGGTAGAAGCTTAGTAACTCTACAGTGCACAGTGAATAAGGACACTGAAGTTTGTCCACACTGCTGTACTTCATGCTACATCAGAGATCGCTGTAGTTCTCCAGCATGGTATCCAAGCTCTATTAAAGTCGTGGTTAAAAGAAGGGAAGCTGTAAAAGTATTCAGTGACTTAATGAATCTCTTAGAGGAAAAGAAGGCTGTGGAATAACTTATCTTAAATCATCATTTATGCTAAAGCAATTGCTGTATAGTTAGAATTTAAAGAGGCGTGTTAAGCACTCCACGGAGTATAGGACATAGCATCTGGCTTAAAGATAGGTAGGAATGGGTTTAGCTTAAGAACCTCAACTCATTCCCTTCTAAGTTGACTCGTAAAATCAATTTAAGTGGGGCCGCGGGGATTTGAACCCCGGACCACGGGGGCCCAAGCCCCGCATCCTACCAAGCTAGACGACGGCCCCTCAAGTTCCTTCAGTTAACTTAGTTCCTCCTTAAATGTTTATTCAATAGAGTGCCGCCGCCGGGATTTGAACCCGGGGCAACCGGATTTCCCGGAGGCGACTGCAGATTCTTAGGCCGTATGAGTCCGGCGCTCTACCTAGCTGAGCTACGGCGGCTCTACTCTCTACTTAGTGGTCTAGCTTATTACTCTTTTTACTCAATAGTTATTGCCCCTATTCCTGGGAGCATTCTTTGAATGCTCTCTATGTACTTCTCTAGTGCTGCTCTAATCACAGTACTTCTACTGACATTCATTGCTTTAGCTATTCTATCCACTTCATTCAGTAAGTCAATGTCTATCTTAAAACTCACAACCTTCATCTTCAACTGAAAACACCACACTAACTAACTCTACTCCAGGGATATAATTGTAAAAGGTATTACTGTAGTCTAGGGGGAGACTAAGCCGAAACTAATGAATGATAGTAATGTAGTCAGAGTACTAAAACAAAGAAGGACCCGTGGCCTAGCATGGATAAGGCATTGGTCTCTGGAGCCGAAGATCCCTCGGGTTTGAACCCCCGGAGGCCTGCCTTAACATAGAATATTAAAATATTATATATAGGAGTAGGTCACTACATTGATCAAATATTTGTTGAACCTCTCATTAAGTTCTGTAAGTTCTGTGAAACTAGTGATGATAACATTCCTCTTGTACCTCGTAATCAATGTATATGAGAAGTGCGCTATGTGGCGTAGTTACTCTGATCTCTCTATTTTCCAAGAGCCTAGGGCATCGTGGGTGTAATCATAGTGTACATTACTGCGTTGATTGTGAGTATTGGATTATATGTGTTATTATGAAACCACTGATCATCCATGCCACATTGTAGCTGGTCCGAAGATTCTGCATCCCATATTTAGTATACTGGCTATAGAAGCTCTCATAATGGTTTCAGATACACCTATTGCCACACCCCAGGAAATAGCCATGAGATATATCGATATGATAGCAAAGAGTGGGGGACCTCAGAGCTTCAACTTAATTCATGACTTCGTGTATTCTGAATCCCTTACCTCTACTAATACCCTCAGTGACCTCTGCTGACACGGCATCTCTCACAGGTGTACATAAATCCTTACCAATTCTCTCGAGTAGGTAAATAGAGACAGCATTTTCATACATAGATAGATGTAGATCAAGTATATTCTTACCCAAGATTATTATCTCCCCTCTATCTTAGCCCCCGGGATTATATCTATGAGTCCATTGATTACTCTGAGTAGAGTTGTCTTATCTCAACCCGAAGGATCTATATACTATTACTTATTTCAACCGTGAACAATACATCCCCACTTCTCTTACTGCTAATTTAAACAACAAAGATGATGATATATATCAAGAAGAGTATGAAGGCGGCGCCTCAAACAACCTCATGATATACCTTGAATGCCTCGACTAATAGTAAATACCTATATCAGTTCTACATCAACCAATAGTAAATAGCAATACTGCTGTCTCACCCATAGATCTGGCGAAAGTCGAGAGAAGACCTATGAGTAGCGCTCCCCTAAATACCCTCCTATAGTACTCGTCGCTGAATAGCATATGCCGCTTCTATATACGTCCTTTGGACAGCTCTCAATGCCTTTGTGTGAGACGCATACTCATAGGGAGGGAGATCAGTGTTAGAGCTATAGACCCGGCGATCAAAGAGAACCTACGCATAGGTATAACTACTACCTGGTGTATAACCATGAAGATCACGATTGTTGGGATGCTTACATATCCACATGTAATGGTATTAACATAGTCTACTCAATGGATTTCAGGAGTATTCAAGTGTGAATGTAGAGGAAAATGCAATTGTAATAGTGAAGAGAGGAGATAAGGCTTTAGTGAATATTGAGTTTAATAGAGTGTAGAAAAAACCACTAGAGATATAGGATGAAGTGAAAAAGAACTTTATTTAGGTACTATGACTTGCCTACCTAAAGCCTCTCCTTTCTCAAGTTTTTCAAATGCTCTATTGATCTCTTTGAGCTTTACTTTTTCTACTAATTCACTGTACTTAATCTTCTTCCTCCTCGCAAATTCAGCGACTTCGTAAAGCTCACTTATATTACCCCATAATGAACCGAGGAACGTTATCTCATTAATAACCATGGGGTGTATAGGCATCTCCGGTCCTAGCGGGCTGTGAAGACCAACTAGCACGTAGTAACTCATCTTACTGAGGACTTTCATATAGGTTTCAATACTCTTCCTAGAAGCCACGAAGTCTACGACTGCTCTAACACCTCTTCCATTCGTTATCTTATTGATTTCCCCGATCACATCTACTCTAGATGCATTTAGCAAAACATCTGTATTCTCCAATTTCACTAATTTCTCAGCAAAACTCAATTTTTCATCTAAGATATCAATAGCTATTGTCTTAGCGTTAAGCAACAACTTCACGTACTGTAATCCAAATAAGCCCAAGCCTCCAAGACCAACTACTACGACGTAATCATCTGGTTTAACCAACCCTAGGAGTTTTTTAACAGCTCTATATGGAGTTAAACCAGCATCCGTTAAAATAGCAGCTGATTCAAGATCATCTAGACCATGAGCAGGTACGAGGAATTTATAGCTAGGGACATACATGTACTCTGCATATCCACCATAGTACTTCAATATACCTGACCAGGCGGCTTTATAGGCGAATTGTTGTTCACCCATAATAGTATATTCATCTTCCTCATCATACCATGCACCAAACACTAAGACTGGTTTACCTAAGAGAGCTTGTGGAACTTTATCACCAATTGCATATACGTACCCCGAGTTTTCATGCCCTAGAACCATTGGTAGAGGGGATGGAAAACCCGTGAGCTCTCCTCTCAGTAAATGAAGATCGCTATGGCACATACCTGCACCAGCAATCTTCACGACAACAGCTTCACCAGTGGGTTCAGGGATCTCGATTTCACCTATCTCGAGAGGGGCATTATAAGTTTTCATTAGTGCGGCTCGGGCTTTCATATGGAACTCCCATATATTTATTACTCAATATATATTTTCTATACTAACCCTCTTGTATATATATTTTTTGCATATTTACTTTATTTTACTTTATTTCTTAGATCAACGTAATCTACCGCGATGTAGCTAAACCCTAATGTGTAATCAAACTATGTCCAGTACTATCTTCGATCCGGGAATTATTATCGAGATCTTATTTTCCCCAACTCCCTCTTAATCTCGATATAGTTCTTCCAACACTCTGGATCCCCCTCCTCTATATATGATTATGTCCTTCGAGACGGCATCTATTACACTACAGAGTTACTTTTCTTAAGCATCTCGATGGCTTCTTGAAGAATATAGGGATGTGGTCCTATGTTTAATTTAATATCACTCAGTGCTTTGAGTACTCTACTTATCCTATCTAGATATTTTTCTCTGAATCCGCCGAGATCAAAAGATCGTAATCACCTCACGGTTTATAGTAACTTCTAGTTCGAGAACCAAATAAAACCACTCCATGTAGTTTAAAATTCTCTAAGAGCTTTCTCACAGCTCTATTCAATTCTTCGTAATCCAATAATTCTCTCCGCATATTTAATCACCTCTTCAACTGCTCTAATAGACATTTCCTCATCATAAGCCTCGCGTGGAGTACCCGAAGGATGTGCATTAGAATACCCTGATGGAATATAGTGACTATCCAACTCTCTAGAAAATCTCAAGAGATCATTTAGGGATATTTTACTCCTCCTCTGGAAGACATAGTTAATAGTTCCCTAATACTATGTCCTCATGAAGCCTCGCTAACGAAGTATTGGAGGGCTCTATAAGCTTTCTCACCTAATTGATATGTATAGAAAGAAGCTGCATTAAATCTCTCTTCTCTATAAAATTCTAACAATATCGAGATCCCGTAATGCCTCCTCAAGCCATCCCAATGCCTCATTCACATAGCTCACTATTTAACAAAAACCGAGATACTAACCCACATGTATTTAGACCTCATTCATGGTTAAAAACATAGTGGAATCCTCATGACGATGCTTTGAGTAATCAATTGCACTTATTGAAGGACGTATAATACACGATCTACATATGTTGAAACGTTGATGTGTATTGAGAAGAATCGTAGCTATACCTTTTTGCTTCGAGACTCCACGGTATTGAATACTATATAGTAGGTACATTCGAGAAACTCAGAGAACTCTTGTGTGAGGCACGTACCTCACATACCTTGATAGAATCATTAACTAATATGAGTGAAGTAGATAAACATTCTTAAAAACTAAGTAGTAATGTACTACCGATATTTATTGCTCTAACTAGTGATTTAAGTAGTTTAATGAAGGAATTTGCTAAAAATGCGAATTATAGTAGATGGTAGAGAACGAATCATTATATTAGGACGTGGGGAACATAATAGTCTTCGAGATACCTAGTGAGTTATCGAGTTGTCAGAAACAACGTGTCGCTACATTGAGAGCTATAATCACTAAAAATTCATAGCATTAGGTGAACTAACCTCTACTTGAACTTGAATTACTCAGAGATCTCCATAGTTAAATACATGAGTAAAAGTAGTTGAAGTAGAACCATCAAATAATGTTTTCAAACCCGCAACACTCCTACTTTAAATTTCTACTCACAGCAGTTCCCTATTCTAGACCCGGAAAATAGCTAGAAGTAGAGAGAATAGTGATCAGGATGAACCACCATCACCAATAAGCTCACCGCCAGGATGTAGGTTCCATTAATATGCCCATAAGCTATGGATGAGTGCAGTAGATCTAAACCACCCGTAATACAAGTAGACCACGGACACTCCGTTGCTTATTGGCTATACGCTAAATAATACCTTAAACTCACCTTTCACCTCTCATTAATCTAAACCATATATCTAATACAATAACACATAATTAAACCCGGCAATACAAAATTACCATGTAATCGAGAGTATTAAGACCCCGATATAGAATAGTAATCCCGGAGGGCCCGTGGCCTAGCATGGATAAGGCGCCGGCCTCCGGAGCCGGAGATCCCGGGTTCAAATCCCGGCGGGCCCGCTTAATTCATTTGCGTAGATGCATATCCATTGGTAAAGCTAAGGGACTTGGGTTAATGAAGAGCAAGATGGTTAGAAGAGTGATGGAGGCATTCATGTCCTTAACTGATGGCAGGACTGACTAAAGTATGGCGCTGTCACATTGTCTTAGTTGTTTTCCATTAGTTCTGCCTAATTGTAGGCAGTCTCCTTGATACACTACAGTGTTAATTAACAATAACGCTGGTCTCGAGAAGCATGGTGGAAGCGTGGAGAGCAGTATACATAGCCCTGGAGATTCAATGAATCCTCCACCGGCTGCTAAGGAGCAAGCGTAATTACGAGATCTCTATGATTTCGTTTAGAGTAAGTGAGCTTTGAAGATAGATGTTTTTCAACTTGCACTTCGATGTCTTTGTGAGAATTTATGTAATTCAATATCATACACCTCATTCTTTAACTACTTATATCTCGGATCGCATTGATTAAAGTTGTTAAAAACACTCTTAAACAACTAGAAGGGAAATATAGTGACTTATGAGAAAGACCTTAAGGCCTAGCTCTCTTACTAGCCTTCTAGCTCTCCTATAGCCTGAGACAACAATCTTACCTCCGCTAGAGTTAAAAGATGTGGCTGAGGATTCTCCAAGACTTAGTCTCAGTAGGCTTTTCCTAACGTCTTAAACACATATCCTACCTTCATTAATGACTTGCATAAGTTCATCGTATATCTCATTACTCCAGTAGGAACTTCTACTTCACTAAGAGAAATGTCTTATTTAATAACCTTTAATTTAACTAGATGACAATTAGTGAGCATTAAATACTACCTTATTGCATGAGTAATCAGAGATCATCAATTCTAAATGCATAGCGACGCTAAATGCAGGAAGGACTCTTTTCAGATCTCTTATATTGCATGTGGAGAGCTGGAGAGCGCTTACCAACAATCAGTCTATAAGCTTGATCTTTTTTGCTATAGCTCTTGCTGCTTTTACAGCAGAGCTATCGCTCGGCATTTGTATTAATGGTTTACCAAAAACGCTATACTCCTGTATTAATGGATCTTCGGGTAGAAAGCCTGCAACTTCATAACCTATAGAACTAGCCCAATTATACAGTTTCTCCTCAACATTCTTTGGGAATCTATTTCCAACTACATACATTTCTTCAACTTCTATTCCAACTTCTTTAACAACTTCCTTAATTCTTTCAGCAGTCTTAAGGCCCATAATTGAAGGATCGACGACAACAATCATTGTATTAACATGTCTATCAGTCCTCCTACTTATATGCTCCAGGCCTGCCTCCATATCCATTAGTATGACGTCGTAATTTCTACTAAGCTTGCTTAACACTCTTGTCAATACTGCATTAACGTAGCAATAGCAACCCTCACCCTCCCCTCTCCCCATTGCAATAAAGTCGTAGCCTTTTGCTTCAATAATAGCTTCATATATTAAGCCCTCTAAGTAGATATCTTTTCTATATCCAGCAGCTACTCTAGGGTCATCAACTTTATGCCTAAATTCCTCAACAATATCTCCAATAGTTCTATGTAGTGTTAAGCCCAGGGCTTCTGGAAGATTTGTAGCAGGATCAGCGTCAACAATGAGCGTTCTATCCCTATAATTTACCTCCATCAGTGTTTTTAATAAGAGAGCAGTAAGAGTAGTTTTCCCAGAGCCCCCTTTCCCAGATATGGAAGCTATGAAAGGTCTTTTCATAGTATCACATGCCGTAAGCCATACTTTTGGTAATTGCAGTTAGAGTCTTTTAATCCTTCTACTAACCTCCCACCACGTAGGAAATAGCTCCTTTTTACCAGGCATTATGAAGCCGGAGAGGTATTCATCCATGAAGTCGGGGTCACTCATAAGATCTATTGATGAAATGAGTCTTGCAACTCTTTCAGCCTCCTCCCTATACCCCCTGGATATTAAGGCTAAGTAAGCGCCAGCCAAGGATCCATTTCCAATATACACTATCTCTGCTTTTGGAAACTCAGGTATCATGCCTATAGCTATAGCGCTACTAATGTTGAGGTATTTGCCGAATGCTCCACATACATATACTCTAGATACATCGTGTACACTGAGCTTCATTTTCTTCAATAGAATTGAAATAGCTGCACATGCAGCTGACTTAGAATCTATTAAGTTAGCAATATCTTTCTCCGTTATAACTATATCTCTATTAGTATCACTCTCTTCAGCAGGTACAACAACGTATTCATATCCTTCAGGGCCCTTCCTTATGTATGGAGACTTAGTGTCTCTACTGAACTTGCCGAGTGAGTCTACAGCTCCATGCCTAAATAGTTCAGCTAGAAGATCTATGTAACCAGATCCACATACCCCCCTGGGCTTAGTTCCTCCTATAACACTATAGCTTGGTTTAAGAGTCTGCTGATCTATCTTTACACTTTCAATAGCTCCCTCAACAGCTCTTAAACCGCATCTCAACCCCCAGCCTTCAAAAGCAGGTCCTGCTGCACCCGTTGTACCTATAAACCAGTTTCTACACCCTAATACAACTTCGATATTCGTCCCAATGTCTATTAGAAACGATGGATTGTTTGAAAAACTCATTCCAGAGGCTATGATGTCTCCAATGACATCGCCTCCGAGAAAGCGGCCACTGCATGGAAGTACGTATACATCGGCACTTTCATTAATGCTTAAGCCTATTTCACGAGCGCTAAGTACGTATGGCTCTCTAGGAACATCCACGCGCTCCTTAAATGACTTAATTAATTGATATGGATTTAGGCCAATGAATAAATAAGTCATAACAGTGTTTCCAGCTGCAGAGACTTCATAAATATCTCTTGCTCTTACACCATGCCTTCTAGTAAAAGCTGCTACAATATTATTTACAGTATCTACAACAGCTTTTTGAAGCTCCCTCAACCCCTCAGCTCTATCCATTACATGAGCTATTCTAGAGACTAAGTCTTCTCCATAAATCAACTGTCTATTGAACTCTGATTCTACGTCAATTATTTCACCACTTGCAATATTAACTAAAGCTACAACAATTTTAGTAGTACCTATATCTATCGCAAGCCCATATAACTTATCTCTAGAGTCACCTGGATCTACGTCAATTAAATTAAGCTTCCTATAGTTGTTTAACGTAAGTGTAGCTCCATCTATTAGAAGTTCATCAAAGTATTCAGCTATCCTCCTCTCTATGCACTGCTCTACAGTTATGCCCTTACTCCTAAGAAGTATCTGAAGATCCCTTACTTTCCCACTATCTAAATAAATTTTATAAGTATATGGCTCTGGAGTTACCCTAGGTATTAGGGCTTCAGTCAATAGCTTTGCTCTTCCAAACCTACTTTCAGGCGGTATGAATACTTCACAAGATCCAATGACTTTAGCTAAGCATGCCAATACATGGCCCTGCCTAACTTCGTCTTCAGTTAACAACTCCCTTTCCTTACCCCTATGGATAGTCTCTACATTGCCCTTAACAACAATTACTCTACACTTACCGCAATTCCCACGGCCTCCACAGACACTTCTAATACCTACTCCAGCCTTTAACGCTGCTTCAAGAATCGTTGCTCCTTGAGGAACAAGGGCTCTAGCTCCATATGGTTGAAAAACTACTTCAATCATTATGTTCACACTAAAGCAATGGATGCAATTAGCCTCTACTCATTAACTCCTCAAGTTTCTCTGGAACCCAGTGCTTCTGCATAAATCCAGGTATATCCCTAGAGTCCATGGGGCCAACCATTACTCTCCAACCAGTTGCATCCTCTATTTCCCCCGATAACCTAGCGGCTCTTCCAGGTATTATCAGTATCCTATGCCTAACCCTCCCATCAATGCCATAGGCTTTAATAGCCTCCGCTACTTTCTCAGCAGTAAGCTTTCTCCCAGGTACAGCTGCCTCAATAGCTATGCCCTCTGTATCTATCACTAATAGGAATGAATCTATCCTCGCTCTCTCAATATCACTAGAAACAATGCTGTACGTAAGAGCGTAATTACCTGTTATAAATATCGGCGACATTTCATTTGGCTGTCCAATAACTCTAAGACCTGGTTCAACAGCTACCGGTATCCTAGGATCTGTATACAAGTTGAATCTCCATAGAACTAGGGGCAAAAGCACCCAACCCTCTATAGAGTGTAGAATCACTATGTCTGCATACCTAGTTACAAGAGCTATCGCCATAATGGACTCCCACCAAGCCTTAGCTTTCGCATCGCCCTTAACACTAGTCCAAACAGATATAGGTGTTGCTACAAGTGGATATGCAGCATACTTAAAGCCCTGTTCAATAGCCTTATACCTCAAGTGAGTAAAGGCCTTTATTGTATACGCTAATCCACCTCTACCTATAAAACACCCAGGATCTAGTGCTAAGTCACTAACTCCAACGCTGTTGGAGAGAGTCTTAGCTAAGGATACCAACATATCTAGATCTCCAGGCGATGATACAGCTAGTGCTACTTCAAACTTTCTCGCAAGCTCCCCCATCTCCCTCCAGTTATCCTTAGTAGCAGCATATACTAACGGCCTATAGTCTAAGCTAAGGGCCCTGAGCCCAGCTTCTACAACTTTTGGATTAAGTGAGCATAGTATTAGGGGAAGAGAGCTGTTTTCAATAACTACTTTTACAGCTTTTGCAAAAGCCTCTGCATCTCCAGTAACAGATCTTACTGCTACTAAGTCTAAAGACAGCTTTCTTCCAATGTATTCATAGGAGAAGCTCTCAATAGCTTTAACCTTATTAATTATTTCATCCCTATTCATAGAGTCATCTACGTCTATAGCTATAGCTGTTGGATTTATGTATTTCAACTCATGTCTATGAAGAACGTACTCACCCCCTATTTTAACAACGCCCCTGGGACCTCTTAAAACGACTTCCTTAACTAATGGAGAAACAAGCTCCTTCAGCCTCTGGTAGCTCTGCCTATACTTAGGGTCTTCAAGTATGGGCGGGCATTGCTCTACTGATGCTTCTAAGTTAACAAGCTTTACTGCAAAAGCCATGCAATTAGCTTCCCCACATTTGCCGCAATTAGTCTTGGGAAGTAGACCATATAGATCTACTGGACTTGGAGCTCTCCACGGCAACTCAATCACCTACAGTTTTGCTGACACCCACTCCAGAGCTCTATCAATTGATGGATTTGGCTCTGTAAATAAGTAATCCCTAATCTCCTTTAGAACTCCCATACTCACTGGATGTAGAAGCATGAAGTAATCAGCCCCCGTTAATAGACATATTACACACGTCAATGTTTCCCAGAGAGGCCCTCTGACCTCCCTAGGACCCCAGTAGGGATCCATGGATACCCAGGCTTCTCTAGCGCTCCACGCATTAGCTGCTCCTACATTAAATGGATGCTGTAGCTCTACGTCACCAATTAGTGCAGCAAGCCTAGCTCTCTCATTCACTGTGAAACCATACTCAATTCCATACCCTATACCAGCTATGTTTAAATCAAGCATTATCCTATCTTTAGGTATCCAGTCATAGACTTTTCTATTAATTTCCCTAGCCTTATCTAAATCCATGGGTGCAAAGTTTATTACAACAGCGTCCTTCTTAGATAAGTACGGGCATAAGTCTTTAAGATCCATGTCTAGGTTTAAGCTATTTAAAACAATTCTCTCTCCTTCAGCTACATCTACAGCTTTCTTAAATACTTCAGCGTCCTTCCTCGGATTACCGCTGCCTCCAACAACTATGGGGACCTTCACTTGTTGCAGAAGATCTTCTATGAGCTTAGCTGACTCTGATGCAGGTGTATCTCTTATCGTTGGATCAGTGCTTATTAAATGAACATCTATTGCTTCTGCACCAAACTTATTAACCCATACTCTAGCCCACTCAATTGGATTATCAAGAGCGTCGCCGAACACGTCTTTAACAGCCTTTGGCAAAGGTATCCTCATATCAAAAATATCTCCACCAAAGGCAGGTGGGTGTGGAGCTAGTTCAAGACCTGTGATATAGAAGTATGGCGGCAGATTCTCGCCTCCTAAAACTATTGACTTATCCCTCGTGCCTCCCTCCGCTTTCGTAGCCCCCATCTTTACTTCAACAACTCTCCCCGGGAACTCTAGCTTCACCTCCTCGAAAGCTACCTTAACTAGTTCTACAATTCTTCTTTCAATTCGTTCAGCAATTGGTGCAACAGCTTTTGCAATCACGGGCTGTAGAATTATTTCAAGTTCATCAGCCTCTATCTCCACGTCGTGGAGTTCAACAACGCCTTTGCTAAGAGCCTCTGAAATCCTCATTATAAGATCCTCGAAGGCCAACAGCCTATTCTCTACATCCCTCTTCTTCATTGAATTCATGCATTACAACCCCTACTTCCTTTCTTCAGCTCTCTTCAGAACTATTCGCTCAGCCCTAATCCTAACGTTCTTTAATATAACTCTAAGCCCACCTATTGTAGCTGGAACCGCTGGTAATGTAAATTCTGCTACACCTTCCGCCCCACCTTCAGCCTCCGCAGGCTTTAAAGACTCTTCAGCAAGAGTTGGCGTAGGCGCTAGTGTTGTCGGCGCCTTAATCTTTTGCGCCAACGGATGACTTCTTTCAATAAGGAACTTCTGGAGTTCCTCAATGCTTGAAGCCTCATTTTCTGTCGCAATCTTATCCCTAAGATCTAGCGGTATTGCATCAAGGACTCTTTGCTTAAGCTCTGAAGTAATCCATGCAACGCGGCTCCACCCTCCATCAGCTTGCAAAAACTTCCTACTCCTCATGTACACTATCCCTAGTCCATGGAATCCAGCGAGCTGCTTACCGCCGCTTGCAGCATCAGCAATATCCCCGAACTTGAGGCCTATGGGAGTAGGGCCTGCATACCCCCTATGCACTATTCCTAAGCCATCGACTTCAGGTATGTAGAAAGCTACGCATTCAAAGCATCCACATGATGTATGTGGATTGTCAAATGCTGTATATAGGCATACGCGCTGTATTGCACCACCACTCGCCTTCCTTAAAGCTTCATTAACATACTCATACTCACCCTTTACAGAGTCTATTAGTTTGCCCTTAGGTATAGGGAATATGGGGCCCTTTGGATCGATTTTAACGGCTACACGAGCGTCAAGCCACGTTATAGCTCCACAGTTAGCTGATCTTTCAGGAGTTATTACACAAACGTGTGTTGGTGCAAAAGACTGACAGAGCTTACATCCATAGAATTCATCGACTTCCTCATCTCTAAGACCCAAGATCCTTGAATCCCTAATTTCATAGACTTTAAGCGCTTGTTCATAAAGCTGTTCAACAACTCTTGGCTCTGTTATAAAAGTCAACTGCATTTTCTCAATAACTGGGAAAGCTGCTTTATATAATCTATAGAGAGCAGTCCCTATGTACTTAAACGACGTCAACCCCTTTCTAACAGATCTTTTGCTTATCCTCAGCCATATATCATACCTCTGGTTTAAGTGCATGCAGCCCTCATTATAGTTCCAGAATTCATGAATCCTTCTCTCAAGCACTCCCTCTGCTTCACGCTCTACATCTCTACCAGCAACTTCTATTAATACTGCAAACGGATAGCTTCCGCCCTCCTCTAATTCACTTAAGTCTCTGCCTATAATTATTAACTTGCCATCATCTACTTCATCCACTCTCCTAACTACTAGGAGCTCAAACTTATGCTTATTCTTTGGTCCACCGAGCTCTACATACATGTCATCCTTTCTAATCCTCTGCCCCTCATATTGAGGACCAACGTCAACTGGTATATCGGCAAACACACTCTTCTCCGGCGTTGGAGGTATAGTGAACTCTCTTACAGATACATCCCCAGGCACTTCAATAGGTGTTAGAATACCGAGCTTTACATTCATGAAAAGCACCTATGTCTTTAAGACTTCAGTAAGGGCCAATAAGTTTTTATGCCATAGGGGGATGGGGAGGGATGGCATAGTCCATGTAGCATTGGGATGTCCATAGGGTTCTAGTGACAATGTATTCAAATGCCTGTATGCATAGTGCTTTAAGTAGTTAAGCAAGAGCCATTCATAGTGGTATTGGAAGCCTATGAATATAGCTAGATCATACTCTCTATCCCTAGCCAACTTCTGTACAACACTCATTGGAAACCCCACTCTATACCTCTTAAACCCCATTGAATCAAGCCTCTGTACAACGTCGCTACTCGATGTAGTTAAATCAGCCTTTACAGCATTAGCTATATCAACAATTGTAGCAACTATATCGCTACTAACTATTCTCTCAAGCCTATATAGTTCAGAGCCTAGTAGAATTACTGGCTTCTTATGCTGCTTAATTCTACCTCCAAGTACCTTAACGTCTGTAATTACTGTTGCCTTCAGAGGTTGAGGTATTTCACCTCTAAGCCAGTACTCTACACTCACTACTTCATCACCTTAAGCCTCTTTCTAACAACTTCCTCGAGGAGAGTTGGATCTGATATAGATGGCCTCTCCCTCCAATTAACTTCCCTCAGGAACCTCACTACTTCATCCTTATACGTTATGGGTATATCGGATTCAGTTCTTATAAGTAAGTGAAGGTCTTGAGGGAGCTTGTCGTAACCATAGAACTTCTTGTAGAGTGAGATGTAGTTCGTCAACTTTATAGCTCTGCCCTGAGGCGTGTCAGCTGGCCTTATGCATAGCTTCGCAGCCATAATCATGGCCTCCCCCCTGCTTTCAGCTGCATAGAATAAATGCTCGGGGACAGGGCCTCCATAGACCTTGTCGCCTGTCTTAGCGTCGTAAAGGAACCAAGCTTCATCCCTCTCACCGTCCCCCAGCAGCATTCTCCTATACTTAATGCCGTGAGGCCCCACGATTACTGGAACGCCTAAGCGCCAAAAACCTGATGCTATAGCAGCTGCCTTCTGACTCATAGCACCCCAAGCTATGCCCACTGCCCCTATTCTATTAAGTATGTAGTCCGCTACCTCCATGTAATTCGCTCTCAGTGGAAGTCTTGCAAATATATTCGCTATCTTTATAACAGCTCCAGCTATGTGTGAATTCGCTACACATGAACCTACGTTAACTACGCCGCCTGGTGTAAACTCACCTGTAAACTCTTCGTATGGAGTCTTCCCCTCATCATTCTTATACATAGCTATTGCCATAGCTGAGCACCCTGATGCTACAACAATATACCTTCTGAATGCAAACTCTCTAGCCATTATTGGGACATCTACTGCACCCTCACGCCAGTTAGCACATCCAACGAAGGCTACAACTCCAGGTATAGCTCCCAAAACTATGTCTCTACCAACAGCTCTAATCTCTGTATCCTGTATAGGGCCTCTACCAACCCTTATCTTAAATACTTCACTGCTCCTCTTCTCCCCCGCTGCCTTTAGAATCACGTTCAATACCGGTATTTGTCTAGGGCAAACATATTCGCATCTATTGCATGCAAAGCACTTTTCATAGATGTCAGTTAAGCCAACTAAATCCCCCCTTGAAGCTCTATCCATGGCGTGCGATATTGGTAGATTCTGTGGACACGCTCTTTCACACTCCCTGCACTTCGTGCACTTTTTAGCGTATTCAACAACGTCTTCAAGCGGTAACTGAGCCTTCAGCTTAAGCCTAGTTGGAGCTAGCTTTAGAGCTGTTTTTACAGCAACTTCAGCAGCCTTATCGTGATCTAGTATTAAAGCGCCAGGTATTCTACCACTGAGTAATTCTTCAACAACTTCCTCCGGGCTTTCACTAGATCTCTCAGGGAGCCCGTGGCACGCCTTATCTGTTGTAGCTATAACTACAGCACCTATCCTCCTTGCTTCTTCAACAACGTTTGTATATATACATTGCTCATCTATGACAATTACATCAGGTACGCCAGTTCTAATGAACTTCAGCTGCCAGGACATTGGCCCCACGATCTTTGCTCTCTTCTTCTCATACCTAGTAATGTCATGTGCAGTGCAACACAGTCCACATACCTCAACTTCATCTCTAATCCCCATTCTCTCTAAGTAATCCACTATTGCACCTGCAGGAATGACGTTATGCCCTATAACGAGTATCACTGGCTTCGATACTTCAACAACTCCTAAGCCAAGGCTAACGAGAGGGGACTCTGGATCAGCTTTAGGGAAATCTAGCGCTGCCACTTGTAAAGCATCTGCAACTTCAAGAGCCACGTGATCTAGCATTCCTAAATGAAATACTTTAGATTCATAATCTATCCAACTGCCCTCCTGACCTGTGTGAACTGAGGCCAGTGTTTGAACTATCTGCCTCTCAACGTAGTCTAAAACAATCTCTAGATCGCCTAGAGTCCTAGGCTTAACTCCTGTAACGAGTCTAGTTATAGGCATTTCAACACGTACCTGCGACCCTAGATCTATGGGATGATCCCTGCTAAACCTCTCTACAAGCTTCTCAAATAATTCTCTAGCATGACTTACATGAGTTGAAGCTCCAATAGAGCAAACAAGTGCAACTAACCTAGACTGCTGATCCGAGAGCCCTAAGCCGCATGAACCCCTCTTCTCCCTAGATAGATCGCATTTACCATATGTACAGAGGCAACATAAGTCACAGAACGGTAGGTAGAGAGGTCTATATCTATTTAGCAAAACGTGATCCCACTTCCTCAGAGTCGCTATAGATGGGAATGGCGTAGGTCCCTGAGGCTCCTCCCATTCTTCAACAACGTAGCCTATGCTTAAATCAAGTCCTCTTATCTCAGATAATGGAGTTTTAAGCTCATCTATTCTCATTTTAAACTTGCTATATGGAATAGACAATGAAGTGCCACCATTTTAATTTCTCTAAACTCAACCTCACTTAAGGCTTCCTAAAAAATCTATAGTTACTGCAAGACTTATAGTGAGTAAGGTAGAGTTTTCAAAAACTTTATTTAAGAATAGATTTTCCCCACTTTATTTAAGCTCCCGATACTTAATTCAATTAACTCTTTACTTAATAAATGCCTCTATGTACTTCTTTAACTCCTTTATGCATTGAATAGCTTTAGATGTTGGCGCATAATCAATTAATGAAATGCCCTCTCTATCTGCTTCAATAACTGATGCATCATACGGTATTACCCCTATGACTTCCACCCCCTCTAAAGCTCTCTTTACAATTCCTACATCATCTTCGCTAGAGGCTTTATTGATAACTACGGCAAACATCTTTACGTCAAGGTCTTTAGATAGCTTATGCATTTGAAGCGCGACATCAATGGCCTTTACACTTGGTTCAGTTATACACAGCATAAGGTCTACGCCTCGAGCCGCTCCCCTACTCATATGCTCTAATCCTGCAACCATATCGAGTATAACGATATCCTTTCTACCCAAGATTAAATGAGATAGAAGTGCTCTTAGAAATGCATATTCAGGACACAGGCATCTTGCGCCCCCCTTCCTTACAGCTCCAAGCTTAAGTAGTTTAACGCCATCTGGACCCTTAATAGTAAACCTTTCTACAACGTCATTGACTCTGGGATTCACTAAGTACACTCCACTAGGCCTTAACGTTCTTGACTTAATGAATTCTTCGTAGTCAAATAGAACGGGCACACTATTAGCTACATCTCTCGGTATTCCAAGGGCTTGAGCGAGATTAAGGCTTGGATCAGCATCTACAGCTATAACGCTGTAGCCATCTCTACTAAGGAGTCTTGCGAGACATGCTGCAATAGTTGTTTTACCTACACCCCCCTTGCCTACAATAGCTATCTTCATTAACTCCCCTCAGTATAGCTTAGTGAATTAATTGCAGTATCACTTAAGTTTCCTTAAGAAGACTCTATGACCTATGAAATCTACGTACTCTAACACAACGTTCGTCAATAAATACCTATTGCCAGCAATATCGATGAGAACTACTTCCCCACCTTCAAATATCATTGTAGCTATATCTCTTGCATAAAGTCTCTCAGAATCACCCTCCCTTACGTATACAATTGATTCACACATGCTCTCACTAGTGCTTCAATTACTTTAACTGCATAAAAACTTTTGTACAAACCCTCTTGAGAAGTATTAGCTTTAGAGCACGCTATACCTCAGAAATACTTGAGACTACAACTATGTTATGAACTAAATACACTCTCCTCGAAGACTTAAGTAACTCTCCTTTTCCTCACTTCATTCCTTAAGTGACTCGCTAAATTATATACTCCTTCAGCTCTCTCAAGAAATCCTGCTTGAACAAGCTCTGATAGAGCTTTAGATATGTTTCTTTCAATAATAGCGTCATCTACTTCACCCATTATATCGCGGTTCTTTGATGACTTAACTAGCTCCCTTAACTCTATTATCGCAATTAATTCTCCAACACTAATGTTCTTAATGAAGTACTCCACGATTAATCTATGGAGTTTTGAAAGACCTTCAATATTTCTTAAACTAGGCTTCCCCTCATGCTCCAATAGAATCCCCAGCTTAGTAATACCATGTATTTAAGTACTTGTGTTCAGACACCATGTATTTCCCAGGTTCCTTAAAAGCTCTACAGAAATCTTTGAATAAGCACTTAGAGCACTCAGGCTTGCGTTCTCTAGTGCATATTGTTCTACCAGTATTCCAGAGGTAGTCGTCGATTAAGCCTACGTCAACTCCAGCTTCAAGAGCCACTAACTTGTAGGCTTGCCGCACGGTGAGCCTAAGCATGGTGTCTTCAGTTTGTGAAACTTCTTCACCTAAATAGATCTTTTTCCAAAGATCTCCTTGAACTTCCACTAAGCCAGTTCTATAAGCTATTCTAACTAAGTGATTATCTACGGGGACTTCCATGTTCTCGAGATCTATTGGTTTAAAGATCCCTCTAGCTTTAAGGAACTTCACTAATAGAAAGGACTTCTTTTCAACAGGATCTTCATAAGCTCTAAATACCCTTAAGTTATCGACAATTCCTGGCTTACTCAAAGTCCCCCTTATTCTCTCATTAGATGCTTTCAGGAATTCATTGAATGAAGAGCTGTATAGTCTAACGATCTTATATCCAAGATCTCTTAAAAGCGCTGTCCTCACCTCAGGATCAGGTACTTTAGCCTTACTAGTATTGAATACTTTACAGAAATCACTTAAAGTAATTGATGAAAGTCTTTGTGGAGTAAAGAAATCTGGGTCTTCAGAGAACTTCACTATGGCAAGTTTATATAAGAGGTCTGAGCCATGGTACAACTTTCCATGCAGTACATCTTCATAAGGTCTCCCAGGCCTACTAAGCCTATGGTCTATGGAGACTAACGCCATGAAGTACATGCCAACAATCTCTACATCAGCTCCCCTAGGGGGGTAGAAGTCTTCATTAAATAAGTACATTTCCCTTAGAGAAGGCGTAATTCTAAAAACTTCCCCCATATTTCTTGCCCTACTGGTATCCAGCTTTACTTCCCAAGACATAGCCTCCCCTATCACAACTCATCTTTACCTAAAGTAAGACTGAGTCAGACTTAAATAGATATTCTAATTACTCAGTACTTAGGATTTGAAATAAGTAATTTAAATTAACAAGAGGATATGTTTAAAAGTGGGGGGAGTGAATTGAATAGGGGAGTCGGGGTACTATGGGGGTCATAGTAAAAGGGGGACACAGGTATGGAGAAGGGAGAGGGGCATTAGTGGTGGGAAGGCATTACTACGGCGAGCTATATGAGTGTAATCCTGAGAAGCTTAGCAATGCAGATTATATCAAGGAAGTCATTATTAATGCTTCTAAAGTTGGAGGATTTACATTACTTAGCGTAAACGCTTGGTACATAAGCCCTGGCGTGAGTGCTATTGGAATAATCTTAGAGAGCCACATAGCTATACACACATGGCCTGAGTATAAGTTTGCAACAGTCGACGTATATACATGTGGAGGTAGAGCAGACCCCCTACCGGCCTTTAAATACATAGTTGAAGCTTTAGAAGCTAAAAAATACACACTGAAATACAGTTCTAGGAACTTAGAGGAGCTATGACTTGCACAGTAGAGTCGGCATAATTGGCGGTGGCGTAGCTGGCCTTAGCTTAGCTGCTCTCCTAGGAAGAGAGATGGATGTAAAGCTATTTGAAGAACATGGAGTAGTTGGATACCCAAAACACTGCACTGGAGTAATAAGCAGCGAGACTCTAAAGCTATTTAAAAACATGTTGTTTGAACCCCCAACTCTAGCTAATAGCAAAGAAGTAGAAATACACGCTAGCTCTAGAAGCCTACTGATAGACTTATCTAAAAACCCCATATACATAGTCGATAGACAATTATTTGAAGAAAAACTCTTAGATAACGCCTTAAACGCTGGTGTAGAAGTAGAACTAGGTGCAAGAGTAAGGAGCTTTAAAGCATCCTCTAATGGAGTAACATTGATTGCTGGAGGCAAGGAGGAGAGCTTTAACTCAATAGCTATAGCTGAAGGAGCAGCTAGATGCCTATCGAGAAAATTAAAGTGCCCTGAAGGCGAAGTAATTTACGGAATAAACTACTTAGTTAAAATAAGTGAGTGCATTGAGTCAAAAGTACACGTATTCTTCACTAAGAGTACTCCAGGGCTCTTTGCATGGTTTATACCCACTGGAGGTGAGGCAATAGTAGGTTATGGAGGTGGATTAATCCACAGAGATAAGTTACTTAACTACATAGCTAAACGCACTAGCATAGAGCTGAGGGGAGTTGTTGAAAGCTATGGGGGATTAATCAATATAGCTAAGCCATGCAACTTAGTACACTACGGTGGAAGAATTTACCTAACTGGAGACTCAGCAGCATTAAATAAGCCACTTACAGGCGGAGGACTATATGCTATAGCTAGACTTACACCCATGTTAGCTAATGCAATTAAGTCAAGTGAAAGCAATTCATTAATCAATGCTTTTAGAGCATTTGAAAAAAGGCATAGAGTCCAGTTAAACGCGAGGAGAGCCATAATGGCTTTAGGTGGACTACATATTGGAGCAGAGGCCTTAGCAAGATCTCTTGAAGCAGGAGGCTTAATAGAGGCCTGGGACTTCGATCACCATGAGGAAGCAATATTGAGATCCATTAAGCATCCCGTTAAAACACTGTCAATACTTCAACAGCTTTTAAGCATAATGCTTAGGGCAGGGCTCTAGAGATCATTACCTCTACAAAGCCATAGGCATTGATCTTCGAAAAATATAAATTACTTGCTCTAGATGAGTCCTTTTGTTGTAGCAGGAGGTCTTCCAAAGCCGTGACGAGCATTAATGTTCTTAACTTAGTCTACAAGTCTAAGTTAAAGGAATATAGTGATAGGCTGGCTGAATTAAAGGATCCTAAGGTAATCTACATAACAGATCTTGTTGCGTGCAGTAATAAGAGGTTTTTCAGACTCCAATTCCCCGAGCTTACATTTAGATTTGAGCCAATATTAATACTTGGCGACTTAATTCATAAAGGTTTAGAGCTCTTTCTAACTAGCGAAGGCTATGAAGTTGAGAAGGAGATTGAGGAGAAGTACTCAGTAAAGGGCATGGACTACGTTCTTAAGGGGAGGATAGATGCATTTAACGCTAGGGACGGCGTCATTATTGAAGCAAAGTTTTCAAGGACATCTCAGGGAGTTCCCCACGAACACCACGTTCTACAACTACAGCTATACTTAAACTTACTTAAAGTTGAAAAAGGCATATTGATCTATATTACTCCAGATAGAGTTCTTGAATATCAAGTTAAAAATCAACCAATAGATGTTGAAGCATTAATTAAGGAAACTATTGAAAATAGCGTTCACCCCAGGTGGAATTGGGAGTGTCGATACTGCTACTTCAATAGAATGTGTCCATATAAAAAGGAGGAGGAATTAAGTAAGGATTCTACTTGAGTTCAACGTATTTCTCCAGCTCTGGAGCAACATAGCTTAAGCCTAGCTTCACTAGCGTACCTCTAGTTGGCACACCCACCTCATCCCAACCCCTATGATCATAGTATGCAGCGAGCATTTCACTATATTTCTCTAAGTCAAGCTTATGGCCTGCGTAAGGCCCTTTGCTAAGCGGTTCTCTAAACCACCTAGCGGGAGGATAATCAGCTAACGTACTCCATCCACCCAGCTCCCTAATCCACAGTGCTCTAATTAATGTATAGATTCTATCAGCTATAACATAAAGATCCTCTAGGCCGTAAGTGATGCCTGTAGCGTGTGTAAGTAGCTTAGAGTAGTAGTCTAGACTTAGCCCTAGTTCAATCCATGGAAACCTGCAGGTAGTTAAAGACTCAAATATTCCTCCGCGAATTCTCTGTAGTTCAATTAACTTAGCTACTTTAGATTCACTATAGCTAATTCTATCGCTTTTAACTTCGTACGCTATTATCCATGCATCCTTGTGATGAGCTCCTATAGGCGATGTGCCGTATGCTAAGGCCATTCCTGGAGCTGCATGGCAGTTGTATGCAGAGATCTCTAGGCCCTTAACGTGCATAGCCCACTCCTCTGAGCCTCCCTTGAGTTTAAAGCTCATTCTCATAGTTCCTTCAGCTAGAAGATCTCCTAAGCCACGTCTATAGGCTGTATCCTCAATTAACTGCTTAGCTATATTGAAGTCCCCCCACTCAATTCTATCTGCAATAAGCTTCTTCTCACTAGCCTCCATTATGAAGGCTAGGCAGTTCCCCATGGAGATAGTGTCTATTCCATACATGTCGCAGAGCCTGTTTAAAACACCGACTTTCCTTAAGTCTCCTAGAAGTAGGTTTGATCCAAGCATTGCAACGTTTTCATAGTCTAACTCACTCCTCCATCCCCCCTCGTCTAGGATTACGTTACCGCACTGCATGTTGCAATATGGGCAACCCCTTCTCTCAACCTTTATTTTCTCCATGAAGTCTCCGCTTATTCCCTCATATTCATCAAAAATTCCTTCCCTAAAGTTCATTGTTGGTAAAACGCTGTTTTTATGACTCCAGACTATCGTAGCCATAGTCCCCTGCCTAACCCAGAAATCATATCCCTCTTTTCTCAATACATCCTCGTATGCAGCTTTAGCTACATCAAGGTACTTAGATTTATCAGCTATTGAAGGCTCTCTGCTTCCTCTAACGACTACTGCCTTAAGCTTCTTGCTACCCATTACTGCCCCTAAACCAGGCCTGCCTCCACTTCTACCCTTCATAGATACTATTGTTGCGTATTTAACTAAATTCTCCCCGCCTGGACCTATGATTAGTGTTCCAGCCCCTCTTCCATGTTCTTTAATTAACTTGTCTTCAGTTGTGAAAGTATCTAACCCCCATAAGTCCCTTGCATCAATAATTTTGACTTCCTCATCCTCAATGTATAGATATACGGGTTTCTCAGCTCGACCTTCAATGACTACTGCATCATAATACGCTCTCCTAAGTTGTACACTAACCCAAGTGCCTATGCTTCCATCTCCATATCCATATGTTAAAGGGCTTTTAGATGCTACAACTACCTTGCCTGACGATGGACAGGGCATTCCAGATAAAGGCCCTGTAGCTATTACTAACTTATTGTGTGGAGATAATGCATCTACTCCTGGAGGAAGCTCATCCCACAATATCTTTGCCGCAAGACCCCGTCCTCCAATAAAGCTAGCTAGAGTAGTTAAGTCAATTGAAGAGATGCTGTGCTTCATTTTAGTTAAATTTACCCTAAGAATTCTCCCACACCATCCATGCATTTACTTTCACCACACCGTACTGTAGCACGGTCAACGTAATATCTCTTTATTCATCAAGAATTCTTAAGCCCTCCTAATGTAAATCCTTTAGCACCACAGTTGAGCTAAGATCGTTAGATATAGCGTTTCATTAAGTAGAGGGAAGCCTCACTCATCAGTAAAGGCTGCTGGCGGCAGAGCTATTGTAATTAGCTAGGAGCGCTATTATCATCAATAAACGTACTTTCATTATCCAATGATCCTAGGGCTTGCGTTGAATTTAGCTAAACACGCTTCTCCAATAGCTTAGTGGTTTTAGAAGCACACTCTTTAACAAATTAATAAATCTAAAAACTATTGCTCATAGTTTAATATAGGTGATGCTGATTGAACCTCGATGTACTTGAAAGAGTGAAGTCAATAAAGTCTTTACTCATACCTGGGCCTGTTGAAATACCTAGCGAGATCTTTAGCTACGTATCCCTTAAGCCAATTAGTCATAGGGATAAGCTCTTTACAGACATGACTAAGGATATTGAGGGAATGCTGAGGGAAATCATGGGTGTTAGTAAGAGCGATTACATAGTCTTTATACCCGGCTCCTCCACTGTTGGAATAGACGCTGTTTGCGCAAACATATTTAGAGGAGTTAAGAAAGCTATAGTAATTAACCAGGGGTTCTTTGGCTTAAGGCTCGTGGATATATCCTCAAGATACACAAGCAGTGTAGTTAATGTAGAGAACTGGCCTCCAAAATACTTGGATAAAAACGGTGTTTTAGAAATACTTGAACGCGAGGAGTATGAAGTAGCTCTACTAGTCTTTAATGAGACGAGCACTAGTTACGTAATGAGGTTTCTGAATGAAGCCTCTAGAGTAATTAAGTCAAAGGGAGCATTTACTGTAGTTGACGGAGTTTCAGGAATTGGTGCAGAAGAATTTAAGTTCAGTGAATGGAGTGTGGATGCATTAATAACGGGTCCTCAAAAAGCGCTGTTAGGCTTACCAGGCCTTAGCATAGTTGCTTTAAGCAAGCAGTTAACTGAGTTCCTAAATGAAGTAGGCACTAGAGGTAGAGTACCCTTCTACTTCGACTTACTCATGTACATAGATGAGTATGAGAAGTATGGATGGCTTCCAACAACTCCTCCAGTAAACTCTATGTACGTACTATACGCAGGGTTAAAGAAGATCATGAGTTATGGAGTTGAGAAATACATTAGATCCTATGGTGAGAAAGCCTCCAAGATCTATGAATACGCTGCTGAAAAAGGCATAAAGCCCCTCATAAAGGATCAATACTATAGATCCAATGCCGTAATAGTGCTTGAAGTAAATGGAGCACTTAGAGTAGTTGAAGAATTAGCTAAGAGAGGCATACTAGTAGCATCAGGACTAGGGGGGTTGAGAGATAAAATAATCCGCATAGGGATAACTGCATTCACTCATTTAGAGAAAGTCTTCGAGACAATAGATCTAATTAATGAGATCCAAAGAACTTGAAGTTAGAGTAAACTATAAGGCAGCACTCTACAGTAAGCTATACTAAGTACTCAGTGGGCCGGTAGCTCAGCTGGAAGAGCGCTGCCCTCGCACGGCAGAGGCCCCGGGTTCAAATCCCGGCCGGTCCACTAAGCTCATTTAAACAACGCGATTAGCTATGTTAATGAAGATATAATAGAAGATGAGAAATAACGTAATTAGTGGAAAAGCTCTGCTAAAAGGGAGTGGGGATGTAAGCGATGGGCGGTCTGACTAATGATGACCCATTGTAGCAGCAACCCCCTCCCTAGCATAAGCCGATGAAGAACAGCGGATAATCTGACAACAATAATGATGATGTCTTTAACTGAGGAATAAAACTCCTTTTTATAGATAATAGTTTAAAACTGGATACACTTATACCACTAGTGAGTAGGGCCCGTAGCTCAGCTTGGTGGAGCGCCCGGCTGATAACCGGGAGGTCGGGGGTTCAAATCCCCCCGGGCCCACTTATTGCTTTAGGCATTTAACTGATCGCTCTTGCTTAAATATTTTATATCCTTAAGACGTTTAATCAGTTATTTAAATACTACATTCATAATACATGGGTATTACTTATTTCTGATCATGAGCGATCATTATTCGTAGTACTTGTATTTATGTATTTATGCAACGTATTACTATGCCCAGTGTTATATGTATAAAGCTACTAAGTATTACCCTTGGTGATAGTAATTGCCAGTTAAGTACGTTTGCCACAATTGTGGCCACATTCTATGGGAGTTCACTAGAGTTGGACAAGACTACTATGGCATGCCCACTCCCTCTGAAGTCTATAATGCTTATGGAGGCATATGCCCAAGCTGTAAGAGATCTTTAAAGAAGCCAAGCGAAGCCTCTGTAAGCATAAGAGCTAGGATTTTAGAGGAAGTCAGCATTCCAATAACTCAAGGACTTCTTTCACAGCATGTAAATCGCGTAACTGCGAGTACTGCTTTAGCTTAATCAATATTTTTTCAAAATCATAATTATTGCAGATAATTCTCCTACTTAAACCAGATCTTATTAGAAAGTGTGATGCAAGGCTAGTGAAGTTAATTGTTTTTCTAGAGTAGCTAGCTGATTCAAAATCTATAAAGACTACGTCGTCTTTAGACACCATTACGTGAGAGCCAGGCCTATTTAACTCCCCATGATCTACGCCCGTTAAGTCAAGTAAGTATGCCTTAATTAATGCCTTGCTTAAAATTCTACGGGCTTCATTAATGTTATCTCTAACTACTTCACTATTCACATATTCATCTAGAGGAACTCCATCTATGTACTCCATGACTATAAAGTCTCTAGCCCATGCATAAACCCTTGGCGCAAGGCCGAGTGGACTTAGGTATTCAAGGAACATAGCCTCTAGCTCAAGCGACACCCTTCTACTATCAATTCTTCTAACTTTTACAGCTTTAGCCCCTCCTTCATGTAAAGCTAGTACGGTAATCGATGAATAGCCCTTTCCAAGAACTCTATAGCCTTCGATTAAGCGCCCTCCATAGTTAATGAAGTGAGTTACACCCATGTTTAAAATAGCTCTCTGTCTTTTAGAAAAGACTTCACTGCTGCAAGTAGGGTAGCATAGGACTAGCTTTGTAAACTGCGAAGCTGTATTCACTGAATGCAGCTCATCATCCAGGCATGCTTCCTTAACACGAATTCTGCAAGCCACTCCCTAAACCCTTTCACGCTGTTATAGATAGGCTCTAGCTCATTAATCTCAGAGATCACTGGTTTAAGAATCTTAAAGTCTGGTGCAACTATGTACTCACTCACCCTAGACTCCAAAAGATCTTTTAATACTTCATACTTCCTCCTAGAAAGCGCTAGCAGCCTTCCACTAGAGCTAATCCATGGGCCTGAAGCTGAATCTAAGTGTTTTCTAATAAAGTTCTCTACTCTCTCAATAGAAGTATACCGTGGTCCGATGCTAAATCTATACTTACTTAAGTTGCATTCAACTGCCTCAATGCCTATTACAGCTATGCTTTCTTCATTGCTCCAAGCATCGCTATATATTACTTTGAATTCAAAGTTCTCAGCTAACTTACACAACCTATCCCTTACTCTATGGATCTCTCCCCATAGAGCTTCGCTTGGAAGAGTCTTATTTAAATTAAATACTAAGAAGAGCATGCATCTGTCTTCAGCTGCTTCCACTAACTCATTGAAGGAAGCCTCTAGATGCTCCTTGAAGAAGAAGCTTAGTGAGGGGTTCTTTAAATAGCATTGAGCAGCTAGAGAAAATGTAGAGAGAGACTTAAGGGAGACGGAGGCTGCTGCATTCCTCCTCCAATCAACTGGATCTGGAGCTATCATAACTGAGTTCCTGTACTTCTTTCTAAGAACCACTAGCTTTTCTTCAAGTTCTCTATTAGTTAACCCCAATGTATTGACTATTACTTGAGGCCTCCAGTTACGTGCTTCCTCTAAAACTCCTCTAAAGCTACCGTAAGTTAATATTAGTAGTTCACAGAGGTAGCCTGAGAAGCCCCTTACCTTCACTTCTGCTCCATAGACTCCAATAGCTTTCATGAACTTCTTCAATAGCCTCACCTCATCCCTTTGATGAGGCTTAATGACGCTATTTATGTAGTTAGTGTGAAAAACAGTTCTATCCACTGCAGTTCTAATTTCACTGAGGTTGTATATCTTATACGCTGGTATAACATCTGCCTCTACTTCCCCCACTCTAACAACTACATATGGGTGCTCAGCGTAGTTTACTGAGTATTCACCAATTCTCTTTGCAGCTTCAAGAATTAAAGCAAAGCCCCTGGTTTTTAATTCTTCAATGCTCCAACTACTTGGGAATAAGACGAATACATCTAGATCTCTTTCTCCCGAAATCCAGGTGTCTTTAGCAAAGCTTCCTTGAAGAGTTACTTCCGCCTCTACGCTATTCTCCCTAAGTACTTCCTCTAGAGCATTCTTTATACTTAAGTATACTTCTAGAACTCTCTCCCTTTCCTCACGGAGAGGCCTTATTCTCTCAAGTACTTCCTCCTCTACTTCCCCCATCATTGTTCAACAGCCTTTATTACACAGAGATCGTTGTATATTGGGCCGCTTGATGTTAAAATACTTCTCTTCACTTTTACTTTATCTACAAGTACTTCGCCGAAGAACTCGTTTACAACGCTATCTATGTGCTTTAATAATGATGAGATGTTTCTAAGGCTCTTCACTCTATGTAAGGTGATGTGGGGAGTGAATCTCTCTTCACTAGGCGGTACACCAGCTTTCCTCAATGCTTCATCTACTTCTCTAGCTAACTTCGTTAATTCAAAAGCACCTGTAGTTACTCCAGCCCATATGACTCTAGGCCTGTGTACGTTTGGAAAAGCTCCTATACCCTCTATTCTCATAGTGAATGGCTTGAACTTCACATTCCTATGCAGAGTTTCACATATCTCCTGTACTTTAGCTAGTGGGACTTCCCCTATGAACCTTAAGGTTATATGCATACTCTCTACTGACACAGGCTTTAAATCAGCTTGAGATTCCGCTATGTAATCTCTTATTCTAGCTAACTTACCGAGTACTTCACTGCTCTCAACATCAACTGCTATAAATGTTCTCACTAAGCTCACGGCAAGCACCGAGATTTAGACTAAAAATAGAGGATTAAAAACTTCTAGAAAGTAGTAAGCTCTACAAGAGCCCTCTGGTGTAGTCATTGAAGCTACTGATGTGTATAGTTGGAATGCCTGGAAGCGGAAAGAGCCTGTTAGTAAAGGCAGCTAAGGAAATTGGATTAAAGATAATTACTATGGGGGACATAGTTAGAGAGGAAGTTGTAAGGAGAGGCATGAGATTAAGCATTGACGCACTCCTTGAAGTAGCTCAAGAACTCAGGAGAATGCATGGAGATAGCTACATAGCTTTAAAAACTCTTGAGAAGCTAGAGGAAGTAGGAGACGATATAGTAGTCATAGATGGAGTTAGAAGCCTTAGTGAACTAGAGAAATTTAGGGAGAAACACCACGTAGTAGTCGTTGCTGTACACGCAAGTCCATTGACTAGGTTTAAAAGGCTGTTAAAGAGGGGGAGGGAAGGAGATCCAAGGAATTGGGAGGAGTTTATTAAAAGAGATCTTGTGGAGCTCTCATGGGGCATAGGCAGCGTAATAGCCTTAGCAGACTACATGATTATTAATGAGTGGAGTGAGGAACATGCATACAACGAGGCAGTAAAGATAATAGAGGGGATAGTTGAAAATGCGCGTAAGAGTAGAAGCAGTAGTTAATCCAACTGAAGACGTAGATAAAGTAGTTAAAGCTATTCTAAACGTTTTTGCAGGCAGCGTAATCGTTGAGGAAAGAGAAGGCGGATATAAGTACATAGTCGGTGAATCAAGCAGCATTGAATCACTTAAAAAACTGCATTACTTAATCAGAGCTCAGAGAATACTTGATACTGCAAGAAGTATATTATTAAGGGGGGTTAGAGGGAGGGAAATAGCCTTTAGATTACATAAGCAAGTAGCTTACATAGGTAAAGCATCATTCATTGATGAAGAACTCAACCCACCCTTAGGGACAATAGATATCTACGTTGAGTGCAGCAATCCTGGGAAGCTTATTGACTGGCTGGCGCCGCCGACATCAATGGGCAAGCCCTTGTGGGAGCACGAGCCCCCAAAAGATCTCTGAAGTCTTGTGAGATTCCCAGAAATCATATAACTACAGTCATGTAGTCTTTAGCTACTAGAGTGTTCTTAAAGAATCTATAGGCGTCTATGAATAGAGGGTACTCATCACTATACCTAGCGCTTATGTGAGTTAGTATTAAGAGCTTTGGATTACATAAGCTAGCTACATATCCTGCATCTCCAGACGTTGAATGCATTTGAGAGTGGGCTTCACTAGACATATTGCTTAGAAACGTAGATTCGTGAATTAATACATCGGCTTCACTGCATGCCTCTACAGTACTTCTACATGGCAATGTATCTCCAGTGTAGACAACTCTCCCCCCATTCCTTAACTCAACTATATAGCCATAGGATTGAGGCGCGTTATGCAGGACGGGGTATGGCTTAACCACTATATTGCCGTCGCTAAACGCCGTAATCCAAGGATCGATGTAAGTAAGATTTATAGTGAAGCCAAGCTTACTTCTCCAGCCTACGATCACTGAGTCAAGCATTTTCTCTAAACCCCATGGAGTTACAATAGTTAATGGAGAGCTCTTCCTCATCATATTCATTGAGTGAAGTAAGCCAAATATGCCGTAGAAGTGATCTCCATGTAGGTGAGTTATAAATACAGCCTTCACCTTAACTACTCCTAAGCCAGCTTTAAAGAGCTTCTCCTGGCATCCTTCACCTACGTCAAGTAGGTAGATGTCTCCATTTAATCTAAGGGCTATGCATGGAAGACCTCTACTTGTCACAGGCACAGCTGTACCTGTACCTAGGAATACTAGCCTAGCGTTCAATGTTTTTCAACCACGTAGATCAACCTAGTCAATGCCCCGTGGACGTAGAGGTAGCGCCTTGATATTTTTCTAAACCCCATTTCATTAATTAAGCTCTCAACTCTCTCTGATAGCCAGTGTGGAGCCATGAAGACAGCTCTTCCACCACTCACTAATACTCTACTTAACTCAGCAAGGAACTTAGAGTACAGCTCTTCTACTTTCTCCCTATGCGTACTAGCAGCCCTTCCATAAGGCGGATCTGTGGCTACGCCATTAATTGTTGAACTAGTCAACGGCAGTGATCTAGCGTCTCCAGCTATCTGTACCACGTGGCTTAAGTTAAGGTACTTTAAGTTTCTATAGGAGCCGCTGGCTATAGTCCAATCTAAGTCTACGCATATGGTTCTAAACCCAATTAATGCAGCTTCAATAGCTATACTCCCAGTTCCACAGAAGGGGTCTAATATAGTTCCACTGCGAATAGCTGTTAAGTTAACGAGTGTTCTTGATAAGTACACCGGTAGAGCAATGCTTCTAAAGAAGGGTCTTTTACTAGGTTCTCTATATTTAAATTCCTTAGTGTTCAACTTAGCTAAAGTCAACCCCAGGACTCCAATGCCCTCAGTACACACTATCTTAGCTCTTTCTCCACCTATTTGAAGTCCGCTTATTCCACTAAGATAGTTCTCAAGGATATCCACGCCGCAGTTTGACGCACTCCTTATTGAAGTCTTACTTACCTTACGTCCAGCTAGAGTAACAACATCAAGATCCTCTAATACGTGAACGTCACTGCCATCGCTTAAAGCAAGTACAAGCCCTGCTTCCTTTATTAAACCAGCTCTTGCAGTAATGCTTTGTAAAATACTCATGGATACATCTCTTGACTCAACTAACGCTAATTGCGTATAGTGATATAGATTGTAGTTAGCTACATTAAATGCCTTAAGTAGCGACATCAATTCATCTAGGGCTAGAGCTTCACATCTACCTGATAGAATGAAGTAGTACATCCTAGCTTTCTGTAAGTTCTCTAATTGCTTCAACGAGCCTCTCACTGATATCAATTACTTCAACAGCCTCATCCTTAATTACTGGAACAGTGTTCGTAGTTATAATTTTTTTAACACCTGCATTAATTATCCTATCTCTAGCCCCACCTACAAACAATGAGTGTGTAGCTACTACAACAATGCTTAATGCACCGCGGCTAAGGCAGACTTTAGTTGATTCAGCTATTGTGCCTCCAGTACTAATTACATCGTCAACAATTACTATATTCCTTCCACTTAAATTCACTTCCCTCGGCTCATAAGTCACTTCCCCACTTGCCTTATCCCTCGTCTTGACTAAGTAATCGAAGTCTAAGCCATGCTTCTTGGCTGCAAAGGAAGCTCTCTCCAGAGCTCCAATGTCTGGAGCTAGTATTATTGGATTATCTACATACTTAAGGCTTTCTCGCACTAATATATCTGAAACCATTACGTTAGTGAATGTGCCTGGGAATTCCCTGAGGGACTTTGGGTTATGTATGTCGGCTGTTATTAAGTGAGATGCTCCACTTAAGTAAAGGCCCTTCAGTATTACTTCAATGCTTATGGGTTCTCCACTTAGGAACACTTTATCCTGCCTACTGAAGGCTATGTATGGAATTAACGCAATCACTTCACTAGCTCCATGCCTCTTAGAAGCATCTATTAACAACATTGTCTCTAGAAATGATGAAGCTTGATTTGGATACATAGATGAAACTATTAAAGCTCTATGCGGTTTATTTAAGTAAATGTGTTCAAGCCTAACGTAGATCTCTCCATCTGGAAAGATCTTTCTATGCACATTGCTTAATGCAGCACCACTTAGTAATGCAATGCTCTTAGATAGAGAGGCTGCATTAGGGCCTGGGATAACTACTAGTTCATTCAAGGTTCTCACAGAACACCATATAATTTTTCAAGTAGTATAAAAAGGATTAATTTCTAAGTAAGTGTAGTAATTAAGGTGGTTTCACTGACCCTAAAGATTAAGCCAGAGGAAGTAGTTTCTCGCCCAGGTGTAGCGCTAGCTAGACTATGGGATAAGCTGGATGGAGGCAGAGTCAAGTGCAACTTATGTCATAAGAGGTGTATAATAGTTAGTGAAGCATATGGAGCTTGTGGAGTAAGGTATAACTATAGGGGAGAGCTCTATAGCTTAGTTTATGGATTACTTACAGCTGGAAACACTGATCCAATAGAGAAAAAGCCTCTAATGCACTTCGAGCCCGGGAGCACTGTTTACTCCATATCAACAGTTGGATGCAACTTCTACTGCATATTCTGCCAAAACTGGGTTTTAAGTCAGAGTAGGAGGAGTGAAATATTTGGAGAACTATTTACTCCTGAAGAAGTTGTTAAACAAGCAGTTAGCTCTAGAAGCAATGGAATTAGCTATACATATAATGAGCCTACGATATTCTTTGAATTCATGTATGATACTGCTAAGCTAGCTAAGAAACACGGGCTATTCAACACTATGGTTACAAACGGCTACATGACTGAAGAAGCCATTAGAGAACTAGGCTCATTAATAGATGCAGCTACAGTTGACTTTAAGGGGGGAGGCAATGTGGATTTCTATAGGAAGTTCATTGGAGTAATAGATCCTGAGCCCATATACGCCGCTATACTTGACATGAAGAAGCGCGGCTGGTGGATTGAAATAACCAACTTAGTTGTACCTAAGTATGGAGATAGAGTTGAAGACGTGAGGAAGTTATCTAAGTGGGTGTATGAGAACTTAGGTGAAGAGACTCCTCTTCACTTACTCCGCTTCCACCCAGAGTACAAACTCCACAATCTGCCTCCAACACCTGTTGAAACACTCGATAAGTTAGCGAAGACAGCGCTTGAGGAAGGACTTAAACACGTTTACATAGGGAACGTATGGGGACACCCTCTTGAGAACACTTACTGCCCTAAGTGCAGTTACTTAGTGATTAAACGCCACGGCTTTTATATAACTAGCTGGAGGCTCAGCGATGACAATAGGTGCCCTAAGTGCAATTACAAATTGAACATAAGGGGCAAGTATCATGCTGTAGGCACTGGATTGAGATTCATATAGAGATTTATGAGAGGATCTATGAATGCCCTACTTCATAGTCATACTTGGGACAGCTGGCTCAGGTAAAACTACTCTTACAGCAACTCTCAGCGATTACTTAAGCTACCTCAACCTTGATGCAGCTATAGTAAACCTCGATCCAGCTGCTGAAAACCTTAAATACAAACCTGATGTCGATGTTAGAGATTATGTTAACGCTAGGGAAGTAATGGAGAAATACGGTCTGGGGCCTAATGGCAGCTTAATTGTTTCAGCTGACTTAATAGCTGCTAGGCTTAGTGAAATATCTGAAGAAGTGAGTTCACTGAAGGCAAACTACATAGTGATCGATACTCCTGGGCAACTGGAGTTATTTGCGTTTAGAGAAGCGGGGCCTCTTATAATTAGGAGCTTGATCAGTGGTCAAAAGGCTGTTTCACTATTCCTCATAGATTCAATATTGGCTGAAGATCCATCATCACTGCTATCATCTCTACTTCTAGCATCATCAATAAACTTAAGGATAGGGCTTTCGCAAATCAATTTATTGAATAAAGTTGACTTAATTGATGATAGTGAAGTTAAGAGAATTATTGAGTACATGGAGAATATCGATGGCTTCATTGAATCTCTTTGCAGTAGGAGGGAAGTAGCCATACTATGGGATAGAGTTGACTTAGAAGCCTTAATCCCAAGACTAACGGTTTATGAATTAATACCAGTGTCAGCAACTAACTGGATAGGGATAGATGAGCTCTATGCTGCTATACAGAGAGTTATTGCTGGAGGCGAGGACTACTTAACTGAAGAGCCATCGCCAATACTTTGACAAACGTTGTCACTAATAGAAAGCATTTTAAGGCAGGAATTCAAGAGAAAATAGGCCGCCGTAGCTCAGCCTGGTGGAGCGCCGCCCTGGTAAGGCGGAGGTCCCGGGTTCAAACCCCGGCGGCGGCTTCATCACTATGGATCTTTGAGATCCATTTATTGAAATCTAATGCCTATGAATGCCTTGAGTATATTCAAAACGATATTGTTGTAAACTGGGCATTAAGTGAGAGTAGAGCATGCATTGATCGGTTTAACGCTGTTAATAACTCTATGCTTAGTGAATTAATGGAGCTTTATACAATATCAAGTAACTTGCTGAAGCATCTTCCATGAAGATAGGAAGCCTTATACATTAAATCTCATTGAGGAAGATGAGGCTTCAACAGTAGTTGATAGCGTTAATTTAAGTGATTATGCAGTAATTCACGATCACTACTTAGATAGAGATGGGGAAGCTCTAGCATACTTCATACTTCCAAGGGCTCTAATGTAGGTGAGTTAGCTATTGTTGACTTAAGGGATTTTTCACCGATAGATTCAATTCATGGAAGCACAGTCTTTCTAAAGGATTGAGATAAGTATTTTAATCTCTAAGGGGAGGCAGTGAGGATAAACTTGTCTTCAGCTAAGAAATGCTTAGAAACCACTATGTATCGCTATTTCAATCTACGGATGGCTCTAAGGCCTTTTTAAAGGTTAAGCACTGTTGGGTAAAAGAAGCTCTTTACGCAGGCGCTTTAGAAGACCCATGTAAGTGAACTAAGGTTTTAGAGAATATTCTAGAGCCAAGTTCATAGATTCTCGTAGAGATGATTATTTCGCTATAGCATGTGATGGAGATAAGTTTAGTTAGTGTAGAAGGCGCTAATGCAGTTGTTCAAGAGACTAAAGAGTATCTTCATGAGTTTATAGAGCTTAAGTACTTTACGAAACCCTATGAAATTATTGAAATACTTAGAGCCGAGTTAACCTCTAAGAAGATTATGGAGCACCTATATTTTTCAGCTGAAATAGCAGAGGACTTTGCTACACCTCAACGAAGAAAGCGTCCTCCAACAATAATTTACTGAGTTATACAACGACGGAGCGCGTCCAGCTCATGTATTGAAGTTCTATGCTAAGATGAAGAGCTTTGGAAGCAATGTCTGCTTAAGAATTGAAGCTTCTTCAGGGCACGTGGATTCTTCACCACAAGTTCTAGCCAAGGAAATAGCGAATGCATTATCGTTTATACTCTTACACCTAAGTGTGAATAATTAAGTAAAGTTGAAGGAAAGCGTTTAAGTTAGCGCCGCACTCTAGGTACACTCTGGTGCCTCAACTTGATTAAACGATCCTGGGTTTGTAGAAGATGCGGCTTCAAAGAAGATCTCAACAGTTATTACTACAGGTGCCCTAAGTGCTATTTCCCAATAGACTTAGAGTACGACATTGAGTGGAAGCCGAGTGGTTGGGGAATCTATAGATATAAGTCAATGCTTCCTTACACGCCTTTAATTAGCTTAGGTGAAGGCTTTACTCCATTAGTTGTTAGAGAGCTTAGAGGAGTTAAAATATGGTTTAAGCTAGAGTACTTGAATCCATCGGGTAGCTTTAAGGACAGAGGCTCAGTAATGGCTCTATCTCTAGCTAGATCGCTGAACTATGAAAGAGTTATTGAGGATTCAAGCGGTAATACAGGTGTTTCTGTAGCACTGTATGCACAAGCCCTTGGTTTAAAAGCTGAAATAATAGTTCCTGCAGCAGCGCCACTATGTAAGAAGAACTTAATTAAGTTGTTTAAAGCAGCAATTATAGAAGTTGGAGATAGAGGCAGAGCCTGTGAAGAAGCATTAAAGCGCTCTGAAGTCAGTAAAGCATTCTACGTAGCACATGCATGGAGCCCCACGTATCTAGAAGCAAATAAGACCATAGCTTATGAAGCTTTTGAACAAGGGTTCAGAGGCGATGCTATCATAACACCTATAGGTAGTGGTGGACTACTGCTGGGCCTATACAAGGGCTTTAGTGAACTAGTTGAACTAGGCTTCATTAAGGATCTGCCGACAATCATTGGAGTACAGGGAGTGTCTATAAGACCTGTTTACGAAGCAATTCACGGAGTAGTGGAGATTAAGGGTGATTCAAGCATCGCTGATGGAATAATGGTCCCCAACCCCCCTAGGCTCAATGAAATAGCTAGTGCAATTACTAAAACAGGGGGAGAAGTAGTATTAGTGAATAACAATGAAATAGTTCAAGCACTTAGGGAATTAATTAATCTCGGATTTCTAATAGAGCCAACTAGTGCTGCAGCACTAGCTGCACTAAATAAAGTTATTAATGAAGGAGTGAGAATTAGGGAAGCCTTAATTCCATTAACTGGCTCCGGTCTAAAAATGATTGATGACATAGCTAAACTGTTAAGCTTTTAATACAGTTAAGCAATAAACGTAAGTAATGTAGGTTAGGCTAACCTAACAGGGATTCACAGTGCTTAATCTAGCTGACGTACCAAGAGGATGTAAAGCAAAGGTAGTGACAGTAAACGCTCCAGGTATGTGGGGCATGAGGCTTCTCCAAATGGGCATTACTCCAGGAGCAGAAATTGAAGTAATTGAGAATAGTAGTACAGGCCCTATTTTAATAAGAGCTAGGGGTTCATTAATATCGATGGGCAGAGGCATAGCTAGGAGGATACTCGTTGAATTAATCAGTCATTAGGCGGTATTATTGAAGGAGATAACAGTAGCTGTAGCTGGCCAGCCCAACGTTGGGAAGACAGCGTTATTCAACTTAATTGTTGGCCAAAGCGTTGAAGTAGCTAACTGGCCTGGGGTAACTGTTGAAAAACGCGAAGGCTTTAGAGAACATAAGAGTTATAGAATTAGGTTCATAGACTTACCTGGAACTTATGGGTTAACAGCTACATCTATAGATCAAGTGATCGCTAGAAACTTCATAATTAGTGGTGAAGCTGATGTAATTCTAATTTTAGTAGACTCAACTATACCTGAAAGGACTATGTACTTGCTACTTGAAGTACTTGAATTAACGAGTAAAGTAGTAGTTGTCTTCACTAAATCCGACATGACTCACAGCGCTGGAGTACACATAAACTACGACTTGTTAGAGAAGAAAGTAGGCGCTCCAATAGTCCCCATATCCATTAAGACTCCTGACTCTATAGGGAGCTTGCTGGATAAGATAATTGAAGTTCATGAAAGGGAGCCCTCTAAGCAATTAATTAAAGTGGATTACGGCGAGCTGGAACCATTCATAAGGAGCGTCGAGGAGGTAGTGAGGGAAAGTAGCTTAGCTAATGAATTCCCAGCTAGGTGGCTTGCTGTAAAGCTTCTTGAAGGAGATAGAGACTTGGAGTCTAGGCTCTTAAAGAGAGGGGAGATCGACTTACTTAAGAAAGTAAGATCTATTCAAGGAGAGGCTGAGGAAATACTGAAGCTAACAATGCCTGAAGCCATAGCAACGAAAAGGTTTAGTAAAGTAATTGAAGTACTTCAGGGGGCTTTAATTATTAAGGGGATGCCTACTAGGGGTAGAGGTGAGCACTTAATAGCGCTTCTCTACAAGCCCTGGATCGGGCCTCTAATTTCAATGCTATTAGTACTGGCGTTGTTTACAATAGTCTTTACTATTAACACAGGCTTTCCATTAAATGTAGTGCTTGAATCCATTGGATTAAGGAACTTGGCTAGCTATATAGAGAATTATTCGTTATCTCACTTAGTCAGCAGATGCTTTGATTACTTAAGTCAAGTAACTTCAAGCATTTTGAGTGATAGCATTTTGAGAAGCCTTATAGTTGATGGAATTATAAACGGTATTGGAATTGTAATGACTTTCCTACCACTCATTGCAACGATTTCCATAGTACTCGCCATGCTTGAGGACTCAGGTCTACTGCCAGTTATAGCAGCAAGTATGCACCCCTTCCTTAGGAGAATGGGGTTTTCAGGACACATGGTCTTCCCCATTGCAGTAAGCTTTGGATGCAATGTCCCTGGAGTTATTGCTACAAGAGCTTCCCCCAACTTTGGCGAGAGAGTGAGAGCTTGGCTAACTATAGCTTTCATACCGTGTCAAGCAAGGCTTATAGTTGTATTAGCTTTTGCAACAGCATTAAGGAGCTTAAATGGGTTAGTACTAATGGCATTTGCTTATGCAACTGCTCTCCTAGTATTTATGGCAGTTAATAAATCCCTAGTGATCATGTATAGGAGGAGGAGACTGTATGAAGAGCCTGAACTACTTTTAGAAATACCCCCAATACATGCCCCCATACCCCGCGTCATATGGTGGATCACTTGGAATCAAATTAAGCACTTCTTAATTAAAGCAGCTACACTAATATTTCTTGCATCACTGGCCTCGTGGATTATGCTCCACTATACTTCATCCTTAACGTATACAGATGACTATTCGCTAAGTATAGGTATGTCTATAGCTTCAGTCATATCGCCTTTGCTTACTCCACTCGGCTTTAATGAAGACTTAGCTAAGTCTATTGGATTTGCATTAATAGCAGGCTTCTTTGCAAAGGAGGCCGTTCTCTCAACCATAGCGATCATTGCTGATGAAGAAGTACCTGCTAAAGCACTAAATATTCTCGGAGTCAATGATGCTCAACTAGTGTTCTTAACTATTTTTACAATGCTCTACGTCCCATGTATAGCAACATTAGTAGCAGTCTACAGTGAATCTAAGAGCTTTAAAATAACCCTATCGTCAGTAGCATTAATGATGGTTACAGCTTACGCGATCTCGATGTTAGCATATACTGTTGCCACCGCTCTAATGCATTAAAGCTACGTCTTAAATCAAGGCCGCGCCTCCCTCAGCTTTATTTAAGACTAATAGCTTAGTGGACTGGAGGTTAATGCTATAGATTTAGATAAAGCACTAAGCATAAGTGGTGAATTGAAATGAGACTGCGTAAACCTAAAGTCGGTGGAAAATAAATGGTCTTAAGCAGAGATGTAGATCGTTACTTTGTCTTCCCCTATTAACCACTCCTTCCTATAAGTGTTTGAACTAACTCTACTGGGAGGTTCTTCGCTTAGGGTTAACTCTAGTGCACGCACTTCACTAGCTATGTAATTCTTCAGCTCTCCTACGATATCTATGGCTTCACGAGGCATTTGTATCCATACATTTACTTTAGCATCCACAGGCAACTTCATGTCTTTCCTCATTACTTGAATCCTTCTCACGATCTCTCTTGCCAATCCTTCAGATACTTCCCTTAGCGTAAGGCGTGTATCTAGAGCTATGACGCCATGCTTAAACTCCCTTACTATGAGATTATCGTCATAAGTCTTCCTCACGTTGACGTGCCTTGGCTCAATGGCTATTTTAAGGCCACTTATTTCAATCTCATGTCTCCCTAAAGTAACTATGTCTTTAGCAACTGACTCAGCATTCTCCTCTACGTACTTTATTACTTCTTTAGCCAGCGATCTATATTCAGATCCTATGACGCTGTAGATGGGTTCAGCAACGTATCTAACGATCTTGCTTACTTCATCTAAAGGCTTTACCTCCAGACTCTTGGAGTTAGTTATAAAGAGTACGGCATCTAAGTGCTCCGTTAAAGTAGTTTTAACTAAGTCACTGTTGGTGTAGACTGTAAGGCATTTAACTGGCTGCCTTAGCTTTATTCCAGCACTCATTCTAGCTGATGCTGCAGCTGAAGCTAACTCCCTAACTACGTTCATGGATTCCTCAAGCCCTTCATCTATAAAGTCCTCGTCAACTATCGGCCACTTTAAGAGATGTATTGATGGAGGTAGATCTGGTTCAGCTGGCTTAACGAACTCTAAGTAGAGTTCTTCAGCTAGGAATGGAGCTAGGGGGGCGATAGCTATAAGCCATTTCTTTAACGCATAGTACATTGAAGCATATGCCGCTACTTTCTCTAAAGCACTTTCCTCAATCCACACTCTAGGCCTAGCGAATCTCACGTACCAATGGCTGACGTCCTCAACCATGAAGTCCTTAAGCATTCTCACAGCTTCATGCAATCTATATTCATTGAATGCATTAGTCACTTCCTTTATCAACTTGTTTACCCTCGATAATAGCCATTTATCCTCAAACTTCAAGTAATCCCTAAGTCCTTCCACAGGATAGATCAATGGATCGTAGTTATCTAAGTTCATATAAGTTGAGGCAAATACGAAGACATTCCACGCTACATCAAGGGCTGAGCGAATTTCATTAACGCCATCCCACGAGAACTTTAAGTCCTCCCACACAGTGTTTTGAAGAAGCCATAGCCTAAGGGGGTCTCTACCAGCTCTCTCAATTGCTTCATCTGTTCCAACATAGTTCCCCAAGCTCTTATGCATTTCACGGCCCTTTTCATCGAGTGCAAAGCCGTGGACTAATACACATTTATATGGAGCAACTCCAAAGCCTATTACTCCCGCTCTAAGGAGGCTGAAGAACCAGCCGCGCACTTGATCATGTCCTTCAACTATGAAATCTGATGAAACTTCACTTGCCCTTAATTCAAATGGCTTACCTCTAGCTGCATAGAATGCTATTCCACTATCAAACCATACGTCAGCTACATCAGGTACTCTACGCATTTCATTACTACACGTAGGGCACTTGAAAGTGATTTCATCTATCCACGGTTTATGAAGCTCCTTCGGCCTCCTCCCACTATACTTCAATAATTCCTCTAGGCTCCCAATGACTACTCTATGTCCATTGGGGCAAATCCATATGGGGAGGGGTATGCCCCAATAACGCTGCCTACTTATAACCCAATCCTGTAAGTTGTTCAGTATATGCAGGAGTCTATCGAAAGCCCAACTAGGTATCCACTTAACTCTGCCTGCCTCCTTGATTAACTCATTCTTTACTTTAGTCACTCTAATTACCCACTGTTTTGTAGCTCTTAAAACTACTGGAGTCTTACACCTCCAGCAGACGGGATATCTGTGAGCCATCATTGATTTATGGAGTAAGCATCCTCTGCTTTCCAAGTCACTTATTATTCTCTTATTCGCCTCTCTAACATGCATGCCGGCATAAGCACCTACTTCAGTAGTAAACCTCCCCTCCTCATCTACTGGAGAGGCTGCTGCCGTAATGCCGTATTCTAAACCGACTTCGTAGTCTTCAAACCCATGTCCTGGAGCACCGTGTACTAACCCAGTTCCTTCAGTGAGTGCAACGTGTTCTTTAGATAGAACTACTTTATGATATTTTGAGAGCTGTTCTTGAAGAGGTATTAAGTCATGTAATGGATGCCGGTACTCTAAGCCCTCGAGCTCGCGGCCACTGAACTCCTCAACTATGCTGAAATTACTTAAGCTAGTCTTACTGAGGAAGTCGCTGAGCCTCTCTTTAGCCAATATGTACTTTTCACCATCGACTGATATCTTGACGTATACAGCATCTGGATTAGCCATTACGAATGTGTTGGCAGGCAAAGTCCAGGGAGTAGTAGTCCAGATCACTAGATACTCCTCTTCACGTCCTTTAACTGGAAACTTCACGTATATGCTTGGATCAATTACTTCACTGTACTCAACTTCGTATTCAGCGAGAGTAGTGCTACACCTAGGGCACCAGTAGACTACTCTATACTCATTATCTAATAGGCTCATTTCATCAGCTTTCTTAATTAACCACCAGCCGGACTCTATGTATTCACCTCTCATAGTGAGGTATGGGTTATCCCAATCCATTAGTACGCCTAACTCCATAAACCATTTAGTCATTGAATTCACATTTTCATAAACCAACCTCTTACACGCATTGATGAATTCCTCAACCCCTATCCTCTCCTCGATCTCTCTTTTGTACTTGACTCCAAGCTTTTGCTCCACCTTTACTTCAATCGGTAATCCATGGCAATCGTAGCCCGGTTTATCAAATACTCTATAGCCAGTCATTCTCTTAAACCTCAGGACAGCGTCCTTTAACGATTTATTCCACGCTGTACCTACGTGAGGCACGTCTCCAGATGGATATGGAGGGCCATCTATGAATAGAAAGCTGTTCTCACACTTACTGTTCTCATTGAATACTAACTTATAGAGAGCAATTTTATCCCAGTACTCTTTCACATAGCTTTCAACTCTATGAGGGTTATACCTTCCCTCAACTCTCCCAACTACAGGCATTAAATCACCGCACTCCAATCCTCTGCTAACTAAGCAAACAATAGTTTAAGCTATTAAATAATGCGCTTTTCCTTAAAATACACTCTGTAGAGAATGCTTTAAGGAAGTTAAATAAGTGCTATCTCTCGATCTTTTTTAGTAACAATGAGTACTGTTGGTAATAGGATTAAAGCTGTTGTAATTGCAGCAGGCCTCACAATGTTATCCCCTACATTGCTGTAAATCGATTGAACTTCCACTAGAACATCCATGGTTATTCTATCGCCTTTCTCAACACGTGTAGTAAACCCTAGGAGGAATATATTTACTACTTCAGTAGTTAGAGATCCATTAAGGTATTTTAGCACTCCAGCATCATCATATTCAATAAATCCACTAAGACTAAAGTATATTCTTACTTGGACTCCTTCAATAATAGCCTTTATAACCCACACTTCATTTATTGGCATAGGCTCTCTAGAGTTCTTAACTAAGTCACCTGATGGGCTTCCTCCAGTCAGTAAGCCAGACCAATACAATCTATTGAAGGCTATTCTAGGGTTATCGCTTGTAGGCTGCAGTATTAAGTTGCCGGTTGTACAGTAGATTGCAGTATCTAAGTCTAATTTACCGCCTCTCTGAGTCTCAATACTGTAGACGTATATGGGAGATCGAATGTCCTCTGCCATTATGTAGCTATAAACTGAGCCTGCGAAAAGAGCTAGCAGTAGAGCTATTAACAAACTCTTCCAAACAGGCCCTAAACCCCTCTTCCTTACATGTACGTAAGATGAACTCCATGGATCCCAGGCAACTGTATGCTCTCCTCCACGTAGCCATCGTGGAGCCAGTGTATAGAGTAAGAATATGCCAGCTGCGAATCCACCAGCATGGGCGAAGAAAGCTGTTCCACCGAGCCTCATGTATCCATAGATTATTTGAGTAGCAAACCAGAATATTAAGAAGAAGCCGGCAGTAGTTGTAAAACACCATGGTATTAGGAATAGAAACCAGCATAATCCTAGGCGCTTCTGAGGGTAAAGCATTAAGTAAGCTCCTAGAACACCACTTATAGCGCCTGAAGCACCTATTGCTGGAATAAAGAGATCTACTGGCCCCCTAATGAGTGCGAATGCCGTATGGAATATAGATGCTGAAATACCTGAAGCAACGTATAGAGCCAAATACCTCAGTGAACCCATTGTTGACTCAACTTCCTTCCCAAAAATATAGAGGAAGTACATGTTGAAGAAAATGTGAAATATATCTGCATGCATAAACATACTTGTAAAAAGCCTGTAGAGCTGGCTTATCTCAACTAATGTAACTGGTATAAAGGAGCCGAAGTCAAGCCATTGGCTGCTTATCTGGAGGAATGCATTACTATAGCTTACGACTAAGTATATGGCAGCATTGACTATTATCAATGCATAAGTAATAGGGCTTCTGCCTCCTTTACTAGTAGGTATAGGAAGCATGCTCAACGCGATCAGCTCTAGCATTACCTATTAAAAGTAAACTTTATGCAGTTTATAAAGCAATTTGAATCCATATGCTTCCTCAAGGAGCCATTAGATGTCGTTGAAGGAGTCTGCAGAGAGTTTAAGAATGCATTCCCCAATTTAAATAGACTGTAGTTGAGGCTTAAGAGCCTTTATAACTATTTGAGTCGGTATCGAGAGTTTTGACGCCGCTCTCCTAAGTGCCTCTTTAGCTTTCAACACTGCATCCTTCTTTACTCTTACTTCAATAACTACGTCTCCTGGATACACTCTTGCAGCTAACCCAATTGGCTTACCAAATGAAAGCCTCATTCCATCCTGAAGCCTATCAGCTCCTGCAAAAGCCATCATTTTATTCTCCCTAAGCACGTGGTGTGGATATATTCTGACTTTCATTAGGAAGTTTACATCACCTACTTCAGTCGATAAGTACTTGTTAGCAATTACGCGTGCAGCTTCAAGTGCATTATGCCTTACTTGACCAGCTTCACTAGCAGTTAATTCAAGCACATAGTCGTAGTCATTGATTAAGTTACCCATAGTAAACTTAGTTATCTTTGGGGGAGGAGCTCCAGGTATGTACTCCTTCCTAGTGTACGGCGGTCCACTGAAATGCCTATAGCACCTCCCTGGCCTTAGAGGCATTTTAAACACCTACTTCACTTAGAATAACTATTAAGGCTATATACTTTTCCACCAATAGCTCACCCTTGGACAGTTGATTTAATTCACATTCTTCAATCAGGGACTTCCACTCAATACACAGTGATTTAAGTATCTCTATGAATCCACAGATGGCTGCCGAGCTCAACGAGCTGGTCTACGATTCTTGAGTTTGAAAAGCTCTAATAGAAGTACCTCAGCTGCTAAGGAAGCTAGAGCCGTCATCTACACTGGAGTCTCCCAGCATGACTAGGGGGAAGTGAAGGGGGTTGGAGAAGTTCTTCGAGTATGCAGCATTTAAATAAATTGAAGCAGTATCTGTAAAGCTTGTAGACATAGGTTTACGAACTCGGCATTAAGTATCTTCACTGAGTTTAAAGGTACTTATAGGAATGTAGTTGAATAGCTAATGCCTTGAGCTATCGGAGGGAAAGCCTCATTTCTTATGAAGCTTAGTAATTGAAGCACCGTGAACTACGAGAGTTCTACACAACTACCCCGAGGTTTTATTAAAGTTACCTTAACTTTAACTTAGATCCATGGACGCTAAGCAGGCTACTTAACGCTTTAGGATGCTTTACTGGTGGTGCTTATGCAGCTTGTCTTTGCATGTACCTACATGGGATTACTTAACGTCATTGAGTTAATACTTAACTTATTTACAGTAGTAGTTCTTGGCGCAAACGCTATTGTCATAGGCTTGCTTAACGCTATATGGACTCTAGTGTACATTCCTTCAGCTTACCTAGCTTCAAAGCTCTCTGATAAGGGCTCTGTAAAGAAGTTGCTGATGTCGTCAGTGATCTTAATTACATCCTCAATAGCAGTCTTAGCTAAGGCCTCTAGCATCACTCATATATCCATAGGCTTCGTTACACACTCAGCATCTATAGCTACTGCTAGGCTAGCAATAATGACTGCTCTACTAGAGGCTAATGACCGCTCTAAGTGGAGCAGTGTGAATAAAAGATATGTTCAATTAGTTGCATTAATTGAAGGAGCATTACTATTAGCTATTTCAGGCATAGGCTTCAAAGCACTTTTAGACAAATTGACGTTATTAGCCTTTATCACTAGTTTACTTGGAGTAGCTACTCTATTAACAGCTCCAAAGACTCTACTGCCTATTGAGAGAACGTTAACTAAGTTAGAGAAAACTCTTCATAGAATTCTGCTGCCAGCAAGAGCTATTACAGCCCTTGGGTATCAAAGCCTCTATACGCCTACAGGTTACTACGTATTCCAAAGAATTTGGAGCATGGGGGCTGAAGTAAGCTTAGCTCCAATAGCTCTCTCACTAGCTAGCTTAAGAATAAGCAATGAGTACTTATTTACCCCTCTCCCATACTTCCTCCTAAGAGTACTTAACTTAGGAATTGATGGAGCTCTAGCCATATATGGATCAGCTAAAGTAATTGCCTCCACGGCCTTAAGCGCTATACCCATAGAGTTCTCTGGGAAGAGTAGAGCTGTATTGATAGCTTCACTAGCTATAAGAGCTGCTTCAGCAACAATGCTGCTATGCCTTGGGTCAAGTCCAACACTGCTCTCCACTTCAATAACGTTAATATACTTAACTAACGTATTCATAGATATGGCAATATACATCGCCTTTGTAAACGCTACTGCAGGCTATAGGACAGCAATGTACACTGTACTCAGTGAAGTAGCTAGCTTAATAGGCGCTACTACTTCAGGATACATCCTCGCTTCTATAGGCCCACTAGGCATTTTAACAGCAGTACTGCTATTGACTATAGTTATGGCGACTATTGCTCAACGCATAGCCTTCATTTCTAACCCCTAACCCTTGATACTTTACAATAGCTCTAAATCCTTAATGAGTATGCGTGGAGATTAAGCTCTATACATAGCGTTGACAAAGCATAGAGACTTGGGATTAATGAATATGATAGAAATAGAATCTAACTCAATGCTGAAACACTTGCTGTACACTTAGACGTATATAAAAGCATTCAGAGACAATCCCTTGAGGAAGTACTTCAGTAGGGCGCTTTCAGCCATCCCCACTCAGGGTGCCTCCCTACTAAGCCTCATCACACTTAGCCCTGAGCTATACAGCATTCCTTATAGACTACGAGCTTTTAAACTTAGTAATTCTCAGGAAGCTATCGTTGATGGATATAGGAGTTGAATTGCTGTAGCTAAAGTCAAGTCATTGGAATCTACTGCAGTGCCTTAAAGGATCATTTAAATCAGGTTCGCCGACCTTCTTCACAGCTTTAAAGCTCTGTCTCGGGTTCGCTCATCACTCTCTTAAAGTATTTATCTCAGAGCTTAATAACACTACTTTAGTACTGCACCCCCAGACTTATTGGTGTATATGATTTGAATGTAAGTGCAATAATAATGGCTGGTGGAGAAGGCACTAGGCTTCGGCCTCTTACAGCTAATAGACCTAAACCCATGGTACCTCTATTCAATAAACCTCTCCTAGAGTATATAGTTGAGCACTTGAAGAGCTTTAACATAAATAGAGTTGGGTTCACATTACACTACTTGCCCAGCACAGTCATAGACTACTTTGGCGATGGCTCTAAGTGGGGTCTGGAGATCGTTTACAGCGTTGAGGAAAAACCTCTTGGAACAGCTGGTGGAGTAAGAAAGCTCTACGATGAATTTAGCCCCGGCTCTACAGTAATAGTTTTCAGCGGCGATCTCTTTACAAACATAGATTTAGGGAAAATGCTTGAGTATCATAGAGAAAAAGGCTCTATATTCACTATAGCGTTAAGAAAGGCCACTGATCCAACGCAATACGGTATAGCTCTCTTAAACCCCGATGGAAGGGTGGTGAGATTTCTTGAGAAGCCTAGTTGGGGTGAAGTATTCAGTGACTTAATAAACATGGGTGTCTACATAGTTGAGCCAGAGGCTTTAAAGCTTATTCCAATTGGCTTAGAGTACGATTTTTCAAAGAACTTAATCCCTGAGTTAATTAAAAGAGGTATGGAAGTATATGGATTTAGGGCAGACGACTATTATTGGAGCGACATAGGCAGCTTTGAACAGTATCGTGAAGTACACTTAGACGTACTTAGTGGAAAAGCCCCAGTGCCTAGGGGATTTCTTGGAAGAGAAGTTAGTGAAGGAATATACATTCAGGGAGAAGTAGATGTATCTAGAGAAACTGACATTTCACCACCAGTAGTAATTGGCGGTGAAACAGTTGTTAAAAAAGGCTGTAGGCTAGGGCCTTTCTCAGTAATTGGATTAAACAACATCATAGACCACAATGCCGTTATTGAAAGGAGCATTCTATGGAATCACGTATACATAGGATCCTTTGCTCAAGTAAATAGTGCAATAATTGGGGAAAAAGCTAAGGTAGAGAGCCATGCCTACATATGTGAGGACTGTATAATAGGTGATGAGACTATTATAGGGAAGGGATCAATTATTAAGCCTGGAGTAAAGATCTGGCCTTCAAAAATAGTTGATCCATATACAACTGTTTCAACAAGCCTTAAGTGGGGGATTAGATGGTATAAGAACTTAGTGGATCCATGGGGTATTACTGGCTTAGCTAACATAGAGATTACATCTGAGCATGCAGCTAAAATAGGTTTAGCTGTAGGCTCATGGGTTAAGGGAGGAAGCAGAGTTGCTGTAGCTTACGATAATTACTCTACTTCAAGGGCAGCAGCATACGCAATAATATCCGGTCTACTATCGGCAGGAGTTAGAGTTGAGGAACTTGGATTAACACCTCTACCAGTATTAGTCAACTATATAGTTAGTAGAAAGGCTGATGCAGGAATAATAGTGTCAACACTAACTTATGAACCAGCTAGAGTTAGAGTAAAGATTTTTGATAGAAGCGGGCTATTCATTGGAAGTAGTGATGCTAGAACTATAGAGGCAGCATTCTTCAAGGAGTCATACAGGAGGGTTACTGCAAATGAGACAGGCGTATTAACAATATTGAAAGGCCACGTGAATTACTACGTAGAGCTACTTGTTGGAGAAATCAATGGAGAATTAGTTAGAAAAGCTGGAAAGTTCTTAATTGACTGCCTCTATGGAACTGTAGCTCAGCCGCTGACATCTATAACTAATGAACTTAATGCACAAGCATTCTTCATAAACTGCCGTGAGGAGAGTCCAGTGCTGCCTCCAGAGGAGGCTCCACTAAGTACTTCAGTGGAGTTCTTATCAAGAGTTATTCCATCAATGAACCTAACTGCTGGCTTCATATTCGATAGCGATGGAGATAAGCTCTTAGTGATAGACGATCTTGGGAGGTCAGTTAATCTAGAAGCAACAGCCATACTAATAGCTAAAGCTGTGTTAGAGGAGAAGAGAGGTGGTACAGTAATTATACCGGAAACCGCTTCCACAATCCTCGAGAAGTACATTAATGAACTTGGTGGAAGAATAATTAGAGCAGGCCTTGGGCTAAGAGGTGTAGCTGACGCCATTAGAAAGCACAACGATGTTGTATTAGCAATAGATGACAGAGGGGGATTAATATATCCATGGCTACACCCAGGCCCCGATGCAATATATACATCTCTTAAAATCCTTGAATACATAGGTAGAAGGGGAGTAAAGCTAAGTGAATTAGTAAATGAAATACCTGAGCCATATAGGGAGAGAGTGAGAATCCACATCCCATATAATTGTAGAGGAGTATTTATGAGAACGCTCTTCAATGAACTTAAGGGAAAGGAAGTGGAATCAATAGATGGAATTAAAGTAATTGAAGAAGATGTAGGGTGGGCTTACATAAGGCCTCTCCCCAGTGAGCCCATAGTAGAAATAATGATTGAAGGAGTGAGCTCTGAGAAAGAGGAGAAAATGCTTAAAATGATCTTAAGTTTAGTTGAAGAAATTAAGAGAAGAGTCATGGAGAAATAATTAATAGAGCACTATAGCTATCTCCAACATCCAGCGGCTTCAGTTTCCAACCTCTCCCATGGATTACCATGGGTCTCGAGAAACATTAATGAACTACCTCAAGTTATAGAAACCTAGAGAGGGATAATTCAGGAGCTATTACAGTATTTGAAGCCATTACACTGCTAAGGAAAGTAATCTATTTAATGTGTTTTTCATTGCTTCACCCTTCCCCCTCCATCCCCGAGATTAAGTGTTTTGAGGAGAGCTTGAGCTCTCTAACTCTCATTGAAGCATTACTCATTATAACTAAAGATCAGTATCAACTAGTGTAAACGTCTAAAAAACTTGAAACAGCAATAGGAATTCTACAGCATGTGTGTTTTTAAGTTCAAGAAAGTGTTTAGACTTCTAAGAATGATGCTGGGGTTAGGTGTGTTTAACCCTGAATTGTTTATAGAAGCAGCTTTAAATCACTTGGAGAGAAACTATAGTGACATAGATTGTGCAATAGCTTGTATAAGTGGCGGTGTAGATAGCGTAACTACAGCTCTTATTGCTAAGAGAGCTTTAAAAGACAAAGTACTGCCAGTATTCATAGACACCGGCCTCATGAGGTATGGAGAGCCTGAAGCAGTTAAGAATGCATTAAGTGGAGTAATTGACTTAACGATATACGACTACTCCAACTCCATAGTGAGTAACTTAAGTGGATTAAGTGATGCAGAGGAGAAGAGAAAGGTCTTCAGAGACTTATTCTATAGTGCGGTAAGTAATGTAGCTAGAAGACATGGATGCAGCTATGTCGTTCAAGGAACTACTAAGGCAGATGTAGTTGAGACTCTTGGAGGAGTAAAGACACAGCACAATGTTTTAACACAAGAATTATTGCTTAAGTATGGTGTGAAAGTCATTGAACCATTGAGGGATCTATATAAATACGAAGTTAAGGCACTTGCATACTACCTTGGATTGCCTTCCTCAATAGTTCAGAGACAGCCATTTCCAGGCCCAGGACTATTGATTAGAGCCGTCGGGAAATTTCATGTAGATAAACTAAGCTTAGTAAGATACGCGACTAAAATAGTTGATGAAAGGCTTAGCGTACGTAATTATAGCCAGTATTTCCCAGCTGTCTGGGAATACGATGTAATTAACGAAGGCTACTTAGGTAATAGCTTATTTAAAGTATTTTCAGTGAAGACCACTGGAGTAGTTGGTGGTTCAAGAGTCTACGGCCACCCAATCCTCATTGAGGACTTCAATAAGCGCGATGTAGTTAAGCTACATGAGCAATTTGATGTAGTGAAACACCCACATATCCTAATATCTTTAGCATCTAAGGATAGCGGAAAGTACTTTATTGCAGTAAGAGTTGTTGAAACTAGGGACTATGTAACAGCTAGCGTTCCAGTAATTGAGCGAAGCCTACTCCTTAAGTTAGCTGAAGAACTATTGGAGAACCCTGATGTTAAAGCAGTTGGCTACGATGTAACTCCAAAGCCTCCGGCAACAATTGAGTATGAGTAACTATGGGTGAGCACATGGATCTATCGTTAATTATCTACATTCCGTGGAGCACTGCACTAAGGTATTGCTATGAGTTAGCGCTAAAAGTCCTGGAGAGCGGCTATAAGCCTCAACTAATTGTAGCAATATCGCGTGGAGGCTTAATACCTGCTAGAATAGTAAGTGACGTACTAGGGGTTTATGAGCTATATGCTGTACGCTCAATTCTCTACATGCATGGCAAAGCTATTGGCAACAAGCCATTGATAAATGCTCATTTACCAGTAGAGCTTGTCAAAGGGAGGAGGGTTTTAATAGTGGATGAAGTAGTTGATACAGGAACTACTATGGTGAACACCGTTGACTACTTGAGAAAACTCAATCCTGCTGAAGTAAGGACTGCAGTAATACACTACAAGTCTTCTAAAAGCATGTATAAGCCAGACTACTACATCGTTGAACTAAAGGAATGGAAGTGGATATATTATCCATGGTCTCTTGTAGAAACAATGTTTGACATACTGGCCGGTAGTAAGGATGTAAGTGTAAGAGATGTAGTAAACATACTTAACATGAGTGAAGTATACCTTGAAGCAAGTACTTTAGAGAAGTGCTTAAGGAACTATAGTGGAGCTAAGTGAATTAATCACTAATTGCTGCGTACCTCTACTTAAGGCGTTTACACAATTACTTAAGCTTCTTCCACCACTGAGAATAGGCCTATAGCAGTAGCATTAAATACGTATACAGCTCTATCTCTAAACTGTTGAACATTGATGTAGCTTAGAACTTTTATACTTAGAAAGTAATAGCAGTTGAGAGGGCTTCATGCTAATAGTAGCTCTAGACCCCTTGCAGAAGGAGGATGTAATTAACTGGAGTAAGGAAGTAGTTTATGGAGTAAGGAACTTAGTTACAGGCTTTAAGATTGGTATGCCTTTATTAATTAAGGTAGGCATTAGTGGATGTAAAAAGATCTTCTGCGACTACTCAGGCTTATTGATAGCTGATTTAAAGCTCGCTGATATAGGGGATATCATGGCATCTGTTGTAAGAGATCTTAGTGAAGCTGGAGTAAATACTGTGATTGCACACGCTTTCGTAGGAAGATCAGGAGCTTTAGATAAGCTTGTAGGAGAGTGTGAGAAGCTAGATGTGAAAGTAGTGCTAGTAGTTTCAATGAGTCATAGAGGTTCAGAGGAATTTATAGATAAACACCTCAGCGATTTCATGGAGCTAGCGCTATCACTAAATGTCTGGGGAGTTGTAGCACCAGCTACAAGACTCAGTGTAGTTAGAAGAGTCCGGGAATTAGGGGGCAGTAGGATTAAAGTGCTTTCACCAGGCATAGGGGCACAGGGGGCTCAACCTGGCACAGCTATTTGCGCAGGAGCTGACTATGAAATAGTTGGCAGAGCTATTACTGCTTCAAGTAACCCTACTGCTGAAGCACTAAAAGTCCTTAGTGAACAGGGGAGAAAGGTGAAAGAATGTCTTGGCTCCCATTAGAGCTCTACAGCCATGGTATGATAAAGTTTGGGCGCTTTAAGCTAACGTCAGGCATGGATAGCCCATACTACATAGATCTTAGGAAGCTTTACAGCTATCCGAAGTTAGCTAAAAGAGTTGCACTAGAAATAATTAATAGATTCAATATTATTGAGGAAGTAGATGCAGTTGTTGGAGTAGCAACAGCTGGAATACCTTTAGCTACATACATAGCTGTAATATCGGAGAAGCCGCTTGCATACATTAGGAGCGAGAAGAAAGCTCATGGAATGGAGTCACTAGTTGAAGGAGATGTAGTTGGCAGAACAACAGCTATAGTTGATGATGTAGCTACAACCGGCGGCTCTATAGAGAGGGCCTGGAACTCCCTGACTTCAGCTGGTTCTAAACCTATTGCAGCCATAGTGATTGTTGATAGAGAACAGGGGGCTAGAGAGAGGTTAAGTAGACTTGGGCTAAAGTTCTTTAGCCTAATTACAGCTAGGGAGATATTCTCTGAACTCCATAAAGCAGGGGTAATTGATGAATCCTCATTAAGGGAGTTAATTGAGTACGTGGAGAAAACGCGCTTAATGTAAACCTAAAGTTTTTATACTAAGTAAACAGTGTGCTTTTGAGCGGGCGCGTTGAACGGCTCATTCATGGGTAGAGACGTAATATCTATACTTGACTTTAAGAGAGAGGAGTTAGAGGAGTTATTTGAATTAAGCGATAGAGCTAGAAAGCTAGTTGATAGAAAGCTGAGGCTCCTTGAAGGTAAAGTAGTATCTCTGGCCTTCTTTGAACCTTCAACTAGAACTAGAATGAGCTTTGAAGTAGCTGCTAGAAAGCTTGGCGCAGACGTTATTGGGTTCTCAAGCGAAGAATCAATAAGTATTGCTAAGGGAGAGAACTTAGCTGATACTGTGAGAATGCTCGATAGCTACAGCGACTTAATAGTTATAAGGCATAAGCTTGAGGGAGCAGCTAAGTTTGCATCTGAAATAGCTTTAAACCCAGTTATAAATGGCGGCGATGGAAAACAACATCACCCCACTCAAGCCATGATTGATCTATATACAGTGAGGGAGTTATTTAGTGAAATAGATGGTTTAACTTACGCAATCGTAGGAGACCTTAGGTACGGTAGAGCTGCTGCTTCATTTATCTATGCTTTAACTCTCTTTAAGCCATTGAAGGTATACTTAGTGTCACCACCAATACTGAGCGCTAGGCCTGAAGTAACTTCGCTTTTAAAGAGCAGGGGCATAGTCTTCGAGGAGTTGAGTAAGCTAGATGAAGTAATTGAGGAAGTTGATGTAATGTACGTTACTAGAGTTCAGCGAGAGAGATTCCCAGATCCAACTGAGTATGAGAAAGCTAAGGGCACTTATAAAATAACGTTAAAGCTTCTTGAAAAAGCCAAGCACTCACTTAAGATACTACATCCCTTACCTAAAGTTGATGAAATAGAGCTTTCAGTAGATAACTCTAAGCACGCTGCATACTTTCTCCAAGCTTCACTAGGAGTGCCTGTGAGAATGGCTCTACTAACTATGGTCTTAGGTGGTGAACTGTGAGTGAGCCAACACTAGTTGTTTCAAAAATAAGGGCTGGAACAGTAATAGACCATATACCTGCTGGAAGAGCCCTCGACGTATTGAAAATAATTGGGTTAAGCGGTCGTGAAGGAACTAGAACAGCAATCATAATGAATGTTGAGAGCAAGAAATTGGGTAAAAAAGACATAGTTAAAATAGAGGGGAAGTTCCTTGGGCAACACGAGGTAAGCATTATAGCTCTAATTGCGCCAACAGCTACAATAAATATAGTTGAAGACTTTAAAGTAGTTAGGAAGTTCAAAGTAGAGATACCTGAAGTAATTGAGGAAATAATTATATGCCCAAACACCACTTGCATAACTAACAAAAGCAATGAACCTATAAAGAGTAGGTTTAGAGTGCTTTCCCGTAAACCAATCACTATGCAGTGTAGTTATTGCAGCACGCTGATCTCTGAAGACGATCTATACGGGTTGATTAAAGTATGAGCTTTAGAAGCGCTAAAGTAGTTAACGTAGAGGAGCTTGGGGAAAACATTTATAGAATGAAGCTTAAGCTTATGGAGAATCTAAATGCTGATCCACTGCCGTTTCAATTCCTCATGGTTTGGATCCCGAGAGTTAAGGAAGTACCTATGTCTATTTCAGACTACGTAAATGGCTCATTGGCCATACTCTTTAGAGTTAGGGGGAGGGGGACGGAAGCTCTTTCAAGAGCAAGGGGATTCATAGGGTTAAGAGGTCCGTATGGAAGGGGTTTGAATTTACATATAGGAGAGAGGATATTAGTTATAGCTGGTGGAGTTGGAATAGCTCCAATTCCATACCTAGTGAGAACTGCTTCAAGAACGGGATCTTCTATAGGCGTGCTCTGGGGAGTGAGGAAAGCCAGTGAAGTTATATGTGAAGATGAGCTATTTCAAGGAGTTAAACCAGACTTCTTCTATGTAGCAACTGAAGATTGCTCTACGAATTACTGTGGTACAGCTATTGATATTGCGCCTAAATTAATTAACCAAGGTAATTGGGATAGAGTTATATTAATTGGGCCTCCGGAGATGCTTCGCGAAGGCTGTAGTAGATTTATAGAAATAAATCCCATGGTAGCATTAGAGTCTATAGTTAAGTGCGGTATTGGTTTATGCGGCACGTGCTCACTTAAGCCTTTGCCAATGCTTCTCTGCATGAATGGACCTCTCTATAAGTGCTCTCAAGTAGTTGATTACCTTGAGCACAGTTAGCCTCTGGATCAGGTACTTTTATAGAGGAGGAGTAGTTCCACTAACTATAGTAGTAGATAATGGAGTTGTAGCTGAGAGACTCTACGGCTTTGAAAGAATTCAAGGCATAGATAGACACGTAGATTTAAGTAGAGGAGTAGCCTTCCCAGGTTTCATAGACATACACTGTCACTTAAGGGGCTTAGAGCTGAGCTATAAAGAGGATGAGGAAACTGGTACACGAGCTGCTGCTAAAGGAGGTTACGTAGCTGTAGTAGACATGCCTAACACTAAGCCTAGGGTGAATAACGTTGAAAGCCTTAGAATGAAGCTAAGTTCCCTTAACAACAAGTCGTGTATAGACTATGGGGTTTGGATAGCTCCTTCACTGAAAACTCATGAAGTAATTGAAATGCTGAGGTATCCAGGTGTAGTAGGAATTAAGATATTTCCAGAGGACTTTAACTTACTTAGCACAATGTTATTAATGAATGTGGAGAAGCTTAAGTTAATTGTGCATGCTGAAGACCCCTACTTCATAAATGAGTGTAGAGCTGGCTCTAGGTGGAAGTGTAGGCCTATAGAGGGGGAGTTAAAGGCTGTTGAAAGAGTTCACTCAAATTTAGTGAGCGTAAGTTCAAGTAGGGATATAAGGATTCACATAACTCACGTAACTAATCCACTAACTCTTCTAATAGCGAAGAAAATGGGGTTTACAGCAGATACCTGCCCCCACTACTTATACCTAAGCTCAGTTGATGAATTGAGAAGTGGCTGCATAGCTAAGGTAAACCCCCCGCTTAGGCATCTGCAGACACCTCTATCGCTGCTGAAGTTCATTAAGTACTTAGATGCTATTTCCACAGATCATGCTCCACACAGCATTGATGAGAAAAGCGTTGACTTCACTGAATGCCCTTCAGGTATAGCATCCATAGAGTACGCTGCACTAGCTACATTAAACTTAGCGCTGAGAGCTGAGTTGGATTTAAACGATGTCGTGAGGCTCTTGTCCAAGGGGCCTTCAGAGCTACTTGAATTAAGATCGTTTGGCGACATCTCTCCAGGGAGCATAGCTAGCTATACAGTAGTTGACTTCAGTGGTGAGACTCGCGTTAAATCACTAGAAATGGTTTCAAAAGCTAAGAACACTCCATACGATGGAGCAGTATTTAAAGGCTCAATACTTGCAACAGTAGTTAGAGGGAGAGCTATTTACATGAACGGCGAATTCATTGGGGGCGCTGAACCAATGCCTCTAACAGAGGTGGCGAAAGCAAATGCTTCTTGGAGTTAATGTAGCTGGATTATCACTGAAACACCCTGTGATGAATGCAAGCGGTATCCTAGGTAGTTCACCTGAGCACGTAGATATACTTGTGAGTTATAATGTATCTGCAGTTGTCACTAAGACAATAACTCTACAGCCGCGGGAGGGTTATGAGACTCCTATAATTATCGAGCTTCCAAGTGGAGGAGTGTTAAATGCTGTTGGATTAGCTAACCCTGGTGCAGAAGCTGTGAAGTCCCTAGTCTCTAGAGCTAAGGCATTGAAAGCACCTTTAATTGCAAGCATTGGGGGGAGGAATGAGGGTGAGTTCATTGATGTGGCTATAGCTGTAGATGAAGCTGGTGTAGACGCCATTGAATTAAATCTCAGCTGCCCTCATACAAAAGGATATGGTATAGAGATAGGCGTTGATCCTCATAACGTTTACTCAGTGACAAAGAATGTAGCGTCTATCACTACAAAGCCCATATTAGCTAAGCTAGGCTTAAGTGATTCAATAGTTAAGTCATGTGAGAAAGCCTTAAGTGCTGGAGCTAAAGCACTTACGTTAATAAACACTGTTAAGGCCATGTTTATAGACGTCTATGCAGCTAAGCCCGTTCTTTCAAATATATTTGGAGGACTATCGGGGCCTCCAATACATCCAATAGCTGTAAGAGTTGTATATGAGGTTTACAGAGAGCTTAAGCCAGAGATCGTTGGTTGTGGAGGAGTGAGTATGTGGAGTGATGCAGCAGAATTGATTTTAGCTGGAGCTAAGGCAATTCAAGTAGGTACAGCATTGATGAAGGGGGGAGAAGTAGTTACCCATATATTGAAGGGACTCGAGGAGTGGCTTAAGATAATGAATTTAAAAAGCATTGAAGAAGCCGTTGGATTAGCCCAGGTGTAAATGCTGTGAAGATAGCCATACTAGGCGTTAATCCAGCGGCTAGAGTTTTCCTAAATGCCTTAGCTAGCGATGGAGTTGACTTTGAAGAACTAACTTACGCAATAACTCCTTCAATTTCTAGTAGAGCTAGCTATTTAAATGAAGAATTCCTAGAGGACGTCGTTAAGGAATCTGACTTAGTAATAAATTCTTTACCTAAGGATTTCAGCCGTAGAGCACTCCTTATTAGTAAGAAGTTGTGCAAGAACTTCATTAGCACAGTGCAAATAACTGAAGATCTTGGTGAGTTAAGCTCTAATGAATGTAGCTCAATATTCATACCGTGTTTAAACATAGCTCCCGGCTTAAGCAGCATTATTGCTGGAAGGATTCTATCGCTAATGGAGGAATTATTTGAGTTAAACATATACTTTGGAGGACTATCTAAAATCTCTAAAGAGACTGAATGTACTGCAATACTAAGCTCTATTGAAGAATTCTTAAGTGAATGCTCAACTAAGGCTAAGGCATTAATCAATGGAGTACTTGTGGAGCTAGATCCATTGAGTAGCGTAAGCTCTATTGAAGTTCCAAGAATAGGATCTCTATGGGCAGTGCGCGTAGATAGACTTGGAACATTGATACAGAGTGTGGGGAATGTCGCTAGAAATGCATCCATAAGTGCTTTCAGATTGATATGCTATAATGCAGTGGAGTATTTAAGAAAGCTTAGAGCGCTATTGCTAGCGGAGCCAAGTAGTTCAGAGCTCCTTCCTAGAGGAGAGCTGGAGGCAGAGTCGGAGAAGTTCATAGGCATAGATCATGAGTTCCTACTCTACGTAAAGTCGAGGGGCGTCATTGAAGGAGCGATCAAGGGAGTAGAGTACTTTATAAAAGCTACATACGACTATTCAAACAAGATCTCTGCATCCCATAGCTTAGAGGGCTTAACTCTATATGCTGTTGTAAGAGCTCTCCTTATAGATAATTTGTGGAATGCAAGAGGATTGATATTGCCGGAGCTCATTGGAATGAATGAAGGTGCATTTACCTACATTTTAGCTAAGTTAGTGGAAAAAGGCATTGAAGTAAGAGTACTATGACTTCTCAACTGTTCATCAATGCTTACTCACGTGGTGTCCACCTTTAGTGAAGTTCTCTAAATGAGGATTCTCCTTCACTACTCTAAGTATAATGCTTGTAACACTTCTTTTAACATAGGGTTTACCTATTAATCTCTTAACAAACTTATCAAGTTCATCAACGCTCTTAAATGAGGATATCACTGCTACATCGTATTCACCAGTTATATCGTATACACACCTGACGCATGGTTCTTTGGCAAGAGAGCTCTCAAGCTCCTCAATGCTCGCTCCATCAACTTGCAGTAGAGTTAATGCATTTATTGTGTAGCCAAGGGCTTTATAGTTGAGTAAAGAGGTAAACCCAGTTATTATACTCATTTTCTCTAGCTTCCGTATTCTCTCGTGAACAGTTGATGGAGATCTATTTAACTCTCTAGCTAGCTCTCTAATGCTAATCCTTGCGTTTAAGGCTAGTGCTCTAAGTATCCTCAAATCTACTTCATCTAAGGGCTTATCCACAATCACTATTACACCTCCTGAAGAATTTTCAGCAAACTGCATTAAATAAGTGTTCGTATGCATTTGTGGAAAAGTTATTTTACTGTCCAATTATTACTCTAAGCTGTAGAAGCATTAATTGAGGGTATTGTTATTGCATGTGTACGATGATCGAGGGCGAATTGAAGTCCTATATGTAGATGTAGTAGGCAGAACCCATGTAGTAACAGTTAAACAAAGTGATGTAAGTAAAGAAAGTGCTCTATGCATAGATGGTTCATCCATAAATGTATTGCCAGTTGAGTTAAGCGATCTCTGTCTATCAATAGATTTAGACACTGTAAAAACTATTAATAAAACACGAGTTGCCTTATCTAATGTAAAAAGTCCTCCAGAGGTACTTTGGAGCGACACGAGGAGTCTCCTAGATAAATTGTCGACATACATTGGAGGCCTCGGGTATGAGGCTTTGATTGGAGTAGAGTTAGAATTCTATTTATTTAGGGAAATTAAAGTAGTGGCAAGACCTGGAAGAACTATCCTTAAAATAAATGGCTTTGAAGGAGTGACTATACCAAGACCATACAATATGTATGAACTACGTGGCTCTAGTGAAGTGAGGAAGTTTGGGCAAGAACTGATCGAGCTTCTTTCTCAAGCTGGGTTAAGAATTAGAGTCCATCATCACGAAGTATCACCTAACCAACTTGAGGTATCATTTAAACCCTCTTCAGTAAAAGATACAGCTGATTCAGTTATTTTAGCTAAGTACATAGTGAAGAATCTTGCTGAATCACTAGGCTACACGGCTACATTTATGGCTAAGCCTATTGAAGAATTAAGTGGTTCAGGCATGCATCTACACATAAGCTTATGGAGTGATGGAAGAAACGTCTTTAATAATAACAGTGGCATCAGTGAGGAGGCTAAGCACTTCATAGGAGGCATCATTGAACACGGTAGATCACTAGCTGCACTAGTCTCTCCAACAGTTAACTCATATAAAAGACTTATTCCAGGCTTTGAAGCACCTACAGTACTAGCCTGGGGCTATAGGAATAGGAGTGCTGTAGTTAGAATTCCATACATTAACTCTATAAATGATGTAAGAATAGAGTTCAGGGCCCCCGATCCAACGGCTAATCCATATATAGCTATAGCTGCTACATTAATGGCTGGCTTAGATGGATTGAGGAGGAAACTTGAGCCTGGAGTACCTATGGATGTAGAGCTATATAAGTTAAGTGAGCGTGATATAAGGAGTAGGGGGTTAAAGAGCCTCCCCAGAAGTCTTAGTGAAGCACTTGACTCACTTGAGGCAGACAATGAGTATCTTAAGCCAGTCTTTCCAAGGGAACTTATTGAGAAGTACATTGAGGTAAAGAAGGCTGAAGCAAGAGCTCTTGAGTCAAGAGTGACTCCAGGCGAAGTCCTACTTTACATGAATTGGTAGGAACCACTATTCTTAAGCAATGGTAGTAGTTCACTAAGTCCCTCTACAACCATGCTAGCTCCTGCTTCAAGTAATTCCTCCTTAAGTAGTAGGCCTGTTGAAATACCTATAAATGGTACACCAGCTTCTATAGCTGCCCATAGGTCTATTAAAGTATCTCCAACTATTACTGCTGAATTCTCATCTGCATTAAATTCATTGAGGCAAGCAATAACGTGATCTTTAAATGGCTTAGGCTTTCCAGGTGAGTCGCGAGCATAAATAGCATCTATGTAATTCAATAGCCCCTCCTTCCTTAAAATAACTTTAGTCACTTTCAATGATTGAAGAGTTACTATACATGTTTCTACACCAAGATCTTTAAGTTCCTTAAGAAACTCAACGCAGCTGGGCATGCACTTAGTGTATGGAATAACTTTCTCCTCGTATTCCTCAATTATACTAGAGACTCTGTGAATTAGTGAACTGACTCCATCCCCCAAGGACTCTGTAAATATGGGGTCTCTATACATTGAGATGAATAGTTCATATGGATCGCTGTACTTCACAGTGATCCTTGGATGGATGCCTGAGTATATGCATAGTTTAACTATGCGCTTCCTCATATCCCTTAAATATGCGCCCATAAAACTCATGTCAACTAAAGTTCCATCAAAATCTAATAAAACAACTTTCACTTTCATACATCGTCAGCTCCTGGACTAGTGCATAGATCATATAGAGCTTTAGAAGTAATAAACTTAGTATAGCTATTAGCATTTCACTACTCCTCACTTTCTCCAACCTTATATATGAAATATGAAAGTAAAGTTTTAGAACTCTTATTTAGTTACTAGTGGTAATGAGGTGTATAAGTAAATGAACAACAGCTTGTTTAATCCAAGGAGTGTTGCAGTAATAGGAGCTTCTAGAGAGCCAACTAAAGTCGGCTACACATTGCTTAACAACATTATTAACAGTGGATATCGTGGAAACATATATCCAGTTAATCCTAAAGCTGATGAAGTCCTAGGCCTTAAATGCTATAAGTCCATAAGTGAAGTACCGGGTGAAGTCGACTTAGCTATAATAGCAGTGCCTGCTCAAGTAGCCCTAGAAGTTGCTGAAGAATGTGGTAGAAGAGGAGTAAAGTACTTAACAGTGATATCAGCTGGCTTTAAGGAAGTGGGAAGTGAAGGTGCTGATAGAGAAAGAGAGCTCGTAAACATAGCTAAGAAGTATAGAATGAGGATCCTTGGCCCAAACTGCCTTGGATTCATCGACTCCTACACTCCATTAAATGCTACTTTTGCAGCAGTAACGCCTAGAAGGGGTAGAATAGCCTTTGTATCCCAAAGCGGTGCTCTTATAACTGCTATACTTGATTGGTCTATTAAAAGGGGAATAGGGTTTTCAAAGATCGTTAGCTTAGGGAATAAGGCTGACTTAGATGAAGTATACTTCATACAAGCCATAGGCGAAGACATAGAGACTAAAGTAATACTGCTCTACGTAGAGTCCATTGAGAGAGGCAAGGAATTTGTAGATGTTGCTAAACAAACATCCATGAAGAAGCCTATAGTAGTATTGAAGGGTGGAGTAACTGAAGCTGGAGCAAGAGCTGCCATGAGCCACACAGGGGCCATGACTGGTGGATTCACTGCCTATGAAGTTGCATTTAAGAAAGCTGGAATTTTAATAGCTAATACTATAAGCGAGCTATTTGATTACGCAATGGCCTTCAGCAATCAATCAATTCCAGCAGGTAGCAACATAGCTATAGTAACTAATGCTGGAGGGCCAGGCATAATAACTACAGATCTGAGTTTAAAAGCAGGCTTGAGGCTTTCAAGCTTTAGTCCATCTACCATAAATAGCCTAAGGTCAAAACTGCCTCCAGCTGCAGCTATTTACAATCCAGTTGATGTACTTGGTGATGCAAGAGCTGATAGGTATAGAAATGCCTTAGATATAGTGTTAAGTGATGAAGATGTCAATGGATTAATAGTCATATTGACTCCACAAGCCATGACTGAGCCCATTGATACTGCTAAAGCCATAATAGAGGTTAGCAAAAAGTATCTAGGTAAGCCAGTAATAGCTGCATTCATTGGTGGAGAAGCTGTTAGAGAAGCTGCAGACTTATTGATAAATGAGGGGATTCCATGCTTTGATCTACCTGAAAGAGCTGTAATAGCTTTAAGTGGGTTATGTAGGTATAGAAGCTACCTAGATGAGTTAGAGAAAGTCATTGAGAAATACGTAAAGTTCTACGATGTTGATGCTGTACGAGCAAGAGAGATCATAAATATTGCTAGAAGTGATGGTAGAAGAGCGCTCTTAGAAATTGAAGCCAGGGAACTAATGAGGGCTTACGGCATACCAGTCCCACCAGCTTTCTTAGTTAAATCTGAGGATGAAGCTATTAATGCAGCCAATAAAATGGGGTATCCTGTGGCACTAAAGATATCTTCTCCACAAATACTTCACAAAACTGATGTAGGTGGAGTTGTATTAAACATAAACTCAGATGCTGAAGTAAGGGAAGCCTATAGAACGATCTTAAGTAGGGTCAGCAGGTATGCTCCTAAAGCAATGCTCTATGGAGTAACTGTTCAAAAAATGGTTCCTAAAGGCAGGGAAGTGATCGTTGGATTAACTAAGGACCAAGTTTTTGGACACATGATTATGTTCGGCTTAGGAGGTATTTACGCCAACGTATTTAGAGATGTATCATTTAGGCTGACGCCAGTAACACCCAGTGAAGCAATGGACATGATTAAGGAAACAAAGGCTTACGCAATACTCAAGGGTATTAGAGGAGAGGCTCCAGCAGATGTAGCTTCAATAGTCAACGTCATTCTAAGACTCAGCCAATTAGTGCAGGATGTGCCTGAAATAGTGGAAATGGATATTAATCCACTCTTCGTATATAATGAGGGAGAGGGTTGTATAGCTCTAGATGTAAAGGTAGTGTTTTCCTAGGGGTGAAGTAATGTGGTTAAATCCATATATATAACTGGCTTAGGCTACTGCGGTAAAACCATTATAGCATATGGGTTGTTAAGGAAGCTAATTGGTGAAGGATTAAAAGCCTCATACTTTAAGCCCATATCGATCGCTAGGAAGAAGCTTCCTGGAGGAAAATACATTGATACAGATGCAATTGCTTTAAAGGAGGCTTTAAACTTAAGTGAACCAATAGACGTGATCTCACCTATAGTGCTTAGCGATAGATACATTGAGCTAAGAAATAGAGCTAAAGAAGTTAGAGAAACTATAGAGGAATGCTATAGGAATATAATTAGTGGAAAGGATGTAGTAATCATAGAGAGCCATGGGTATCCAGAGACTCTACTAAGTATTGGATGCAGCGTTCCAGAATTAGCTAAATCATTTAATTCAAAAGTAGTATTTATAGCAGCATGTAAGGGCGTTGCAGCAATAGATCAAATTGTTGACAAAGTGCTCCTATATGAAGACTTCATGGAGAAATATAGTTATAGAATCCACGGAGTCCTATTAAATGCCATCCAACCTCCATTCATTGAGAGAGTGCGAGAACTCATAGTGCCAGCACTAGAGAATGCTGGAATTAAAGTCTTTGGAATAATAAGTGAGAGACGTGCATTGCTAGCACCTACAGTTAGGGATATTGTTGAAGCTCTTGGAGCAGAAGTACTTGAAGGAGAGAGCTTCCTGAGCAACTTTATTGAAGATGTACTAATTGGCGCAATGAGTCCTGAGAATGCTTTAAGGTGGTTTAGGAGAGCTGTAAATGCAGCTATAATAACTGGGGGAGATAGAAGCGATCTAATTCTACAAGCGATAGAGACTAAGCCCAGTGTGATAATATTAACTGGAAACCTATATCCATCCATTAGAGTGTTAGTAAAGGCTAGAGAAACAGGTGTTCCAATACTTCTCGTTCCATACGACACGTATACTACTGTTGAAAAATTAAGTGAAGCCCAAAGCATTATAACTCCCGAATCCCTAAAGATAAAGGGTAATGAAATAGTGGATGTTATTGAAAAAAGCGTCAATTGGAGAAGCATAGTCGATGAATAATGACTTCACTGACTTTACAACTGAAGGAGCTTCATCACTTCTCCGATAAGTATTTGAGTCTTTTAAGCAAGTTGCGTGGGGGCATTGCAGCTAGAGCTATGGCTCCAATAAGTACTATGTCTCCTCCAAGCTCTGTTTGCCTTATGCTAGGGAACTGCGTTAACAAACCCTTAGTATTCTTTAAATAACTCACTATAGGCTCTATGACTAACTCCGGGTTGTTAAGAGCTATAGAGCCTCCTATAGTGATTAACTCTGGGTCATATGTATTTATAATGCTTTCAAAACCAGCTGCATTATACTTATTTACTTCAAGTAATATTCTTAATGCCAATAGATCGTTGTTTTTAGCTTCAGCATATATGAGCTCGGGTGAGAGGTTGTTGCTAGTGTATGATTCATATACTTTAGACATTTTCTCTAGATTACTCAGAGACCATTCTTCAATAAGTCTTGAAGCTAATCTAGGCATGTTTGCTCCACTGCTATATGCTTCCCAATGACCTCTCCCCCCGCATCCACAAGTCATTTTTCCGCTAGCATCTACAACTATATGCCCAATTTCATGTGCATTTCCGCTTTTTCCTACAAGTAGATTTCCATCAACTATTACGCCTCCACCTATTCCAGTACTGATAGTAACATAAATTAAGTTCTCTACATTCTTTCCTACTCCAAATACGTATTCTCCCCAAACAGCCGCTGTACAATCATTGGCCATAATTACGGGCTTACCTAGCTCCTCCATTAATGGCTGAGCTACGTCAAATGTCTTTATAGGTAAGTTAGCTGCATTAAAGACTATTCCACTAGAAAGATCTAGGGGGCCTATGGTTCCAACCCCTATTGCTTCTACATTATGCAAATGCTTGCTCAGACTTCTTTTAACTTCATCTATTATTGCTTCAGCTACAGTTCTCCTTCCACCACTGCGTGGAGTTTTAAAAGACGTTCTGCTAAGTACTTCTCCACTGGGTTTCGATAAGGCTACTCTAGTCCACGTAGCTCCAATGTCTATGCCTATGAGTAGCTTCAAGTTATACACGCATGTTGCTTCACTCCTTTAGTTTTAAAGAAGTCCTTTAAATACTGTTTTTCATCAAAATGCTTTCCAAACGATAAGCTTTTGAACCACTGATCTTGTAGAGAAAACTGAGAAAGGTCTTAGAGCATGCGGTGAAGTTCATATGATTAACGACGTAATGAGGCTCGTCAACGTCACTAAAGTCTATGTAATAGGTATAGCAAAGTTTAAGGCACTTAGAGACGTGAACTTAACTATCCCTAGAGGAGCTTTCATAGCAATAATGGGTCCCTCGGGCTCCGGTAAAACAACTCTATTAAACATTATGGGGCTGCTCGATAGGCCGACTTCAGGTAAAGTATATATAAATGGTCTTGATACCTCTAAGCTAAGCGATAAAGAAGTAGCTAGGATAAGGAATGAGAAAATAGGCTTTGTATTTCAACAGTATAACTTAATTGGAAGACTCACAGTACTTGAGAACATAGAGCTACCGCTTATCGTAAGAGGAATACATAGGTCTAAGAGGATAGAGCTAGTTAAAAAAGCCCTCATTGAAGCAGGCGGTGAAGTAAGCTGGCTTAATAAAAGGCCGAGTCAGTTAAGTGGAGGACAGCAGCAGAGAGTAGCTATAGCTAGAGCAATAGTTACTTCACCAAGCATAGTATTAGCTGATGAACCCACTGGAAACCTCGATACACAAACATCTGGGAAAGTCATAAAGACATTTATTGACATAAATAAGTTAGGCAACACTATAGTTGTAGTAACGCATAACCCTGAAGTAGCTAACTGTACTCAAAAGATATACGTTATAAGGGATGGAGCAATAGTAGGTGTTAGAGAGCCTGAGAGAGATAAGTGTATAGCTTGACCCTCCATGCATTGAGGGGATGTGAGTTCTCCTCAATGAGTTCATTAACTATCTATTCCTAAGACTTAAGCCCCCTATGCTCAATCTACACTCTCTCAGAGATAGAAAGAAAAGAATGTGAAGAAACTAATAGATACAGGTGGGAATAGCAATAACGGCTATTAAAATATTTGAATTACTCCAAGTTTATAAATTAAAGATTATGGGGGATGTAGAAGCACTAGCGGAAGTATAACCATATAGCTGACAAACCATAGGTGAATACTCACTTAGGTCTAGTAGCGTTGAATCTATTTATTTGCATAACGTATTGCTAGATCTACAATAATGCATGTGCCTTCATTTAATGAAATAGATCTTTATTCAGGAATCTATAAATATCTAGTCTAAGTGAAGTTAATAGTACGGGAGGTTCATGGAGCATATGGATGGGGTGGAGGAGGCTAGGAAGTTCTGTAAGGATGAGTACGAAGCATATGGTATGTACACGTTTTTAGCTAAGAATCCATTGGTAACTATGAAAGTTAAGAGAGCTCTTGATAAAGCTGCTCTAGATGAATACAGGCACTACGTCTTTTGGCGCAATATTGCTGGCGAATGTTCATCAACTCCTTCAACTATTAAAGGATTCTTATTAAGCTTATTACTGCCTTTATTTGGTGTAACAGTGATCATAAAGTTCATAGAATCCATGGAGAAGAGCGGTCTTGAATTATACAGGGAGATTTCCTTAGTAAAGCCGGAGCTTAAGGAGGAAGTTGAGAAAATAATTAAGGAAGAGGAAGAACACGAGGCATCCTTTATTTCAGGATTAGATGAAGGAAGAGTGAAGTACTTAGGCTCAATAATGCTCGGCATATCTGATGCTCTAGTAGAGTTAACTGGAATATACTCTGGTGCACTAGGAGCCTTCGCCAATACTTTAAGCGCTGGATTAACAGGGCTTTTAGCAGGAATATCAGCAGCTATATCAATGGCTATAGCTTCATATGCTCAGGCAAAGCATGAAGTAGGCAAAGCTCCAAAAATAGCTGCTTTATACACAGGCATTGCATACCTACTAGTAGTATTGCTTCTAGCACTTCCATACTTCCTCGCTAACGCCATTACATCAGCCTTTGCAGCAATGATCGTGGTGGCTCTATTAGTAATAGCATACATGTCTTTCTACAGCTCAGTTCTCTTTAAGAAAAACTATCTTAGAGAGTTTATTGAAACCTCTGGTCTAATGCTAGGTGTCTCCACACTGCTCTTTATGCTTGGAAATGCATTAGGGCAGTTATTTGGAGTAACTACTCTACATCCATAATTTAACTAAGAATTACTTTTCTAATCCAAGCCTGTCTCGCTACACTCCCTCAACAAGTCTATGAGTCATCCTTCACCGGCTTTAAACTAAGTTAACTCATCTAAAGTAACTCACCCAAAATGTTTAGTTATCAGTAAGTTGACTTATGTTAAATCCATTGACTCCCCCTGCTTCATACGTAGTACATTAAGATATCGTAGCCTTGGAGGCGAAGTTAAGTATGTATGAGAATAATGGCGCTAGGAGTTAAATAAGCTAAGAACTAATGCAGCTTAGTTACAGCAACAGTGCTCTTCCAAACTTTCCTTAAATACACGGCGAATTGCTTGAATAGACATTAACAAATTTTTAACAGGAGAAAGACGTCTAAGACACAGTGCATTAAGTGGTGGAGTTAATGAATGCAGCTGCATTAAGAACTGCAGGAGCATTAGCGCTACTATGCATTTCCCTACAGTTCATCTACATACAGCCAACGGCAGCTGCCAGCAGCCAATTCATACTCTTGGACTATAGCTATACTTCTCAATCAGGTTCTACAGCCATATATCCCGGAAGCATGAGGGTAGAACTACTAGTCAACATCCTCTATAATGGAACAGATGTTGTAAGTTACTTAAGTGGCTGCATAAACCTTCCTCAGGGCTTCTCTCCATCAAGAGGTTACTCTACTTGCTCTCCACCATACAGCACTGATTACTCAGCGATAGAGTTATTAGAGCCTGGAACAACGTTTACATTAAAGTACTACATTGATGTATCTAAAGCTATTGCTCCAGGAACTTATTATCCAATAATAACGCTCTACTATGTAGTAAATAGAGAAGTAGCTACATATAACGTCACTGGAGTATCCATTAAAATCTCCCACTACCCCCCAGTAGAACTAGTTGTTGAAAACACATACTGGACTCCTAATGCTTATCCAGGCAGCAGTGATGTATATCTAAACATTGTTCTAAGAAACCGCGGCGATTCAAGAGTGCTAAGCGGCTCCGGGATTATTCAACTCCCTCCACAGATCTTTACACCTAGTGAAGTAAGTGTATTCATTGGAGAAGTAAGTGAAAGTGACTATACAACCATAACTATAGGTGGCTTAAGCATAGCTAAAAATGCTTCACCAGGCACGTACTATGGCTTACTTAAGCTCACTGCAACTGCTGTAACAAATGATGGAGTAACGTACTCATCGCTTATAGAGGCTTCATTCAGCGTAGCGTTATCTGAGCCTCCTGCAGTGGAAATAGCATTGCTAGACTATGGTTTTACTTCACTGAGACCCTCTATAGGGATGAACATGGCTAAGCTGTACATTAGAATGCAGCATCAAGACAGTAGAGGAATAGTTTTACAAGCCATAGCTGTCTATATAAGGGCTCTTCGTGGAGCAACGTTTACTAATAGCTCAAACGTTTATATAGCTACACTAAGTGGACCATATGGCTACGGCGACTTCTTCACAGTTACTTCAAGTGAGCTATCAGTCAGCGAAGGACTAGCAGTATTTCAAGTAGACTTAGTAGCCTTCGGCACAGTTAATGGAGCTGAGTTCTGGAGCAATCAAAGTTACGTCATTCAATTAAACGTTAGTATTCCTCAACTAGCTCTCGGAGTAGTAGATGCTTACTGGAGCAGTGGGCTAGTGTATCCAGGTACTCAAGGAGTTGATCTAGGGGTAGTTATTGAAAACCTTGATGCTATTAACGTAGTCGATGCATTAGTCAAGATACTTTTGCCAAAGGGATTTTCTCCAGAAGTAATTGGAGTCAGTGAAGTAAGCGTGGCATCAGGTTCAAGGACTACAGTGATCTTCAGGAGCATATCAATAGACCCTGAAGTAAGACCGGGGGTTTATGTAGCTAAGCTAGTCATTGATGGAGTAGCCTTGGCACGCGATGGATCTTTCTATAGAATTCACTCAGAGTACTCCATGCTACTTAGTGTTTCAAGCAGTAGCATTCAGCCCCTAGATATAGTGTCAATTACAACTAATCCACAGCCACTTTATGCTACAGCTACTGGTGGCTCAACGTCATTCACGATGCAGTTAGTTAAACCAGTTTCAGCCACAGGACTATGCATTGAAGTAATTCTATCGCCACCCATAGCATTCAGCGATGGCTCTAGATCTAGGAACTATAGCTTAAGTGGATCTTATGCTTACGGAGACTTCATAACTTTCACCATCACAAATATGGACTTAACTAATGCTACTGAGGGCCTCTACCCCATAGTCGTTGTTGCAAAAGGCATGTTGATAATCAATGGAGCTGAATCGTGGTTCTCACAGACAATTATGGCCTTACTAGAGGTTAAGAAACCATACTTAAACATAAGCATAGTAGGCTCCGGGTGGTTTAATGGCTACTCAAGCAGTGAGAGCAGGGGTTCAAGCATATACGTCCGCCTTCAAAGCTACTCAAGAGATCCTATTGCTACGCTCATAGCAGTACTAGAACCCCTTACTTCAGGAGTCACTGTAGTTGGCTCAAGTAATGCAACTTGGTCTTCAAGTACTCCAATAGGTTATGGAGAAGTTGTTACAATAGTTTTCAGCAACATAGATGTTGAAGCCTCTGCTCCTCAAATAATGATTAGGCTGCACTTAAGGGGAGTCATTAGATCTAGTGAAGCTAGTTACATTGCTACAAGCGATTACGTAATTAAAGTACCTTTACTGGAAGACAACTCACTATTAATTTCACGTATTGCAACTCAATACAGGGGGACTTATGCCCCCCTACTTCCATCAAGCCGCGATCTCGAGATTGTAGCTACATTAATTAACTTAAGGCCTGAGCCCATTACTAGCGTAGCAGTTGAACTAGTGGAAGTTCCCCACGTGTTGAAAGTTAAGGACTATGGCGGTTGCTCAATGGGCATAGGCAGCGGTTCATCATGTGATCTAACGTTACTAGTTGATGTATCTAATGACGCTGCTCCAGGCATGTATTTACTAGTTCTTAGATTCAAGTACTACAGGAGCGTTGGAGGAGCAATAGTAGGCTTTAAGCAAGTATTTGAAGTACCTATAGTCATAGATGATGGCGAGAACTATGCCCCAGACCTAGTTTTAGCAACTTGGTACTGGGGTAGAGCTGGTCAACCTACTACAGTTCTTGAGCATCAGAGAATGGCTCCAGTAACTATATCAATACTCAATAGGGGGAGGTATTCAGCTAGCTCAATTACTGTAGAACTAACTCCACTCAATGAATCTATAAAGCCTATTCTATCAAGAGAAGTTTGCTCACCAAGCCTAGCTCCAAGTTATGGATGTATCGTTACACTATACGTAGATTTAGCTGAAGCTACAGCTGGCCAAGCATTATTTAATTTATCAATAAGTTACGTAGTCACAAGCTATAACGCCCACTTGCTCTACAAAAGATCTTTTACTATACCTCTACGAATCGAAGAGTATGCAGCTGGAAAAGGCTTAAAGTTAATTCAACAGGGATGGTCCAATGACTGGCCTACATACCCCAATACAGAGAACGCTACGTTTACAGTAGCATTAGCCAACATGTGGCCTTACACAATTAGGGGGATTAGTGCCTTAATACACTTACCCAATGGCTTTACATCAGTAAACGGCTCTAAGCAAGCTTTATCGTATGATCCAGGCCCATTAAATAGCCTTTCAACAGCTACCTTAAGCTTTACAATAACTGTAGGAGAAATCCCTCCAGGACTATATAATGCTCTTCTTGAAGTAAATTACGTAGTTGAAGTCGGTGGAGCCGATCTCGCTTGGATTGAGTACTTCAATGCATCAATAGTAGTCCACAATGATAGTAGAGCTATAGAATTACTTACTCCAACATGGCTTGGCCAAGCTCCCTCACCTGGCTCTTATGGAGCTACATTAGTGGTCTCGTTTAGAAACAATGATATTCCAAGGATTTCTGGAAGTATTCTGGAAATAGAGCTCCCCGAAGGCTTTACATGCTCACTAAATAATAGCACTTATGCAGCCATAGCTTCTGGAGGATATTTACCTATACAGCAAGCTTATGGCATTCCACAAGTACTTGAGCTACAGCAAATCGTTAAGTACTTAAATATACAGTATCAAGCTCCACAGCCAGTTGGCGTAGGCAATGTATTCACATTCTACATTCCTTTAAACATATTGATAGATAAACCAGGGGTCTTTTACGCCAATGCTTACGTAAATGTAATTGATCACTGGAGTAACGTTAGAAGAATGAGGATCCTAATACCCATAGAGGTATTAGGATCATCGCAACTCATTGTAGTTAGAGCATCTCCTACACTTAAGTTTCAGCAAGGAGTAGGGTTTACGAACATTACTTTAATTAATGAAGGCTACTCACCTATACACGAAGTCTATGTATACATAATTCCTCAATCCCCTGTAGCAATACCACTCCAATCAGCCTTCTACATAAGTAGAATTGAGAAAGAAGCTTCATTCACCGTAGAGTTCATTTACAACCCACTGAATATTATGACTGGTTTAGGTGGCACTACTGTTAGATACATGAGCTTACCACTAATGGTGAGCGTGTTATTTAAGGACGTCTTAGGGTATCAAAGGTTTATTAATACATCTACGTCAGTAATTATAGAGCCATTCATAGATCTAAGAGTTATTAGCACTAAAGCAGAGCTTAGGGGAAGCACTCTCATTGTTAGCGGTGTACTAGCTAATTACGGTTTAGCTACAGCTAGAAGCATAGAGGTAGCTGTTACTTACAGTGGTTTAAGGGCTTCAACATTCATAGGCGATCTTGATTCAGCCTCTCAAACAGCCTTTAGAGTAGAGTTAAGTGTAAACGATACCATAAGTAAAGAGGCGATCATAGAGCTTGACTATAGAGACGAATACTATAGACTTGAGTCCATGAGCTTCAACATCACTGTAGTTCAAATACCTATTACTACAACTATTCAGCCTCTACAGAAATGGCCCATCATTGAAGTAGAGCACTACTTAGTCATAGCAATAGTAGCAGTCTTCTTAACCGTCTTCCTCCTACTGCTTTACAGATACTTAAGGAAGCTCGGTGGGAGAATCAGCGTTAGTGAAGAGACGGGCTGAATGAATTGCTAGCGCAATTCATAGTTGATGTACTTAGAATGGCGTTAAAATCTCTAAGTGAAAGAAAGCTGAGGGCAACTCTTACAATAGTAGGCATAGCCATAGGGCCCTTAGCAATGGTAATGATGTCAAGTGTTGTAGCTGGTTACTCAGACTACATAGTTAGCCAAATAGAGTCATTAGGGCAGAACTTAGTAGTCGTATTTCCAAGGGGGGAATATGAGCTTACTCAAAGAGACTTAGATGTCATTAGGACTATTGCTGGAGTTAAAAGAGCGGAGCCTTTCTACAGTACTCAAGGCATCATTAAGGTTGGAGGAGCTGAAAAACAAGTATTCATATATTCAACAGCAATCGATATGATCTTAGAAGCCATGGGGGGCTTGAAGATAGCTCAAGGAAGCACTCCATCTGAAAGCGAAATAATAAGTGCTGTTGTAGGGCACAGCATTGCGTTTGATGATGCGAAAACACAAGTCTATGGAGTGGGGGACGCTATATTAATATCTACATACGTTCAAGGGAGGAACGGCATTAGCATTAAGAGAGTGAGCATAGTTATATCAGGCATACTTGAGGAATTCGGTGGAGCATTTATGCTGAGCCCTGATTCAACAGTATTTATGCCCCTTGAGTCGGGGAGGAAAGTTCTTGGATTAAATAAGTGGAGTGGTATATTAGTGTTAGTGGAATCAGTAGGCTTAGTCAATTCAGTAGTGAGTGAATTAAGGAATGTATTTGGCAACGCTGTAGACATAGTGTCATTCCAAGGGATAGCAGATGTAGTAAGATCAGTTGTTACAGCCGTAGACTTCATATCATTTGCTACAAGTCTATCAGCATTCGCTGTAGCTATAGCTGGAGTAGCTTCAACAATGATAACGGCAGTTGTTGAAAGAATAAGGGAGATAGCCGTAATGAAGGCAGTTGGCTTTACTAACACACAAGTCTTAGTAGCTATATTAGCTGAAGGCTTAATTATGAGCATTATCGGTGGAGCAATAGGCATATTCACTGGAGCCCTTGGAGCATACGTACTTGCATCAAGAGGTCTAGAGATTAGAGGCATGGCTGCCTCAATAATTATAGCAGCTCATCCAAAAATAGAGCCAATACTTATTGCTAGAACAGCCCTATTGACTCTATTAGTAGGTCTAGCTGGAGGGCTTTTCCCAGCTTATAAAGCAGCTAAAATACCTCCAGCACTAGCGCTTAGGTATGAGTAGTGGAGAGAAAACCATGTGTTAAACAATGTTGAATATGCATAGAGCGAGAGCTATCGACGATGTAGCAAGCTGTGCTCCCAACAGTACTGCCACTACTCCTCTTTCAGTGGCCTTTCCACGGATCTTTTTCTGAACGACTATAGCTAGGTGCGTTAAACTATAGATCTTTTTATATGGAGGATCGAGAGAGCCGTCGCTAAGCACTAAGCCAAAGTTCTCCTTGTAGACTTTATTAAAGAGGCCTCTGAAGAAAAGCGCTAGTTCTACAAAGTATAAAGCATACTGCATTACTCCAAACTTCTCAAAGTTCCCCAGTATAACTAAGCTCGCGTAGTAAGCTCCAAAACCATAAGTCAAGCTATTGCCAGGGAATACTTTTGCAGGATACCAATTATAGAGTAGGAAGGCTATTAGAGATGCAGTGCCAATTATTGAAGCAAGTGAAACACTTGTTTCACCAATGATGTATGAGTAGAGAGCTGTATATATGAGTAGAACTATGCCCATGGATGCTTCAAGACCGTTGTATCCAGCAATCATGTTAAATGCATTGCTTGCCCCAAGGACTCCTATGGGGACTAAGGCTAATGAGTAAGCAAGCCCTAGATCTCTTTTACCAATGAATGGCAAAGCCATTTCAGATACACCTGCTTGTATAGCTACAATTGGTAAAGCCAGAGGAGCCATGAGTAGCACTCTATACGCTACCCTCAACCCCTTCTTCCACCCCATGAGGTCATCCATGAATCCCAGGAAGCTAGCCATGAATAACATGAGGCTGAGAGCATATAGTTCAAGCAAGCTCTCCCTTAAGTGTTCTAAGTAAATCCTTAAAGCTGCTAAAGTCATTAATCCAAAGCTAGCTCCAACAGAAGCCCACATTCCTCCAGCTTCAGCTACAACACTATTGCTTAGCTTATTCATGTCTCTTCCAGTAAGCCCAAATCTATGTGCTATGGGAATCCAAGACTTTAAGGCTAAGTAAGTTGAAATACCTGCAATGATTGGCGGCAACGCTACGACCATCAATTGATCAAGCATTTACAGCACCTTCCAATGTACACTGAGGTGCAAAGTTGTAAGCTGAAAATAAAGTTATCGCAGACTTTCAGCAAAGCTTTGAGAAGACTGTAGATCAAGCAGTTGTGCCTAAAATACTTGTAGACATCATTTGCCTTGCTTAAGAGTATTTAAAGATCCAGGTAAGAGGTCTGCGGCATCAGCTTTAACTGAGCTACGTGATCCATGGATGAAGCCGGCGAACTCCTTGCAAACAAGGATGTAAACATCTTTAGCGGGGAGTACTGCTACTTGGGGGCAGTGAATTCCTGGAAGTACCAGCCATGATACCTCTTTATGTGATTAATTAATGCTCTACGTCTAAACATTCCACGTCCACATACAGGGCAATGTCTTCCACCAACCATACATCCACCACCCGACGTTTTCATAATCTTACGATTTCTATAGAAGCAGAGAGTTTTATATACTACTCAATTGGTAGACAACTTAATGCTAAGGCATCCTTAGAGGAAGTAGCTTAGGTGATGTAATTGGTTAAAGAGCCCAAGGGAGCAAGACACAAGACTAGGAAGCTATTAAGAAAGAGCGTTAGAGAGCGTGGAGCTATACCTCCGCTAAGCTTAGTCATGCGTGAATATAGGGTTGGCGATAAAGTACACATAAAGATCAATCCATCAGTGCACGGCGGCATGCCTCATAAGAGATACCACGGAATGACGGGTACTATTATAGGTAAAAGAGGCTTCTGCTACTTGATTGAGACTTTCTTAGGCAATAAGAGGAAAATAATCATAGTTCGTCCAGAGCACCTACGTCCAATGGACTTTCAACAAACAGTATCATTTACAAATTAGACGGCGGTGATACGGTGTCAGTTGATATAGATGTAGAAGTTATTGAAGAAGTCCACGTGCCAAACCCTATTGTTAAAAGCATAGTTGAAAAGTATTTGAAGGAACTGCAAGCAACTGGTTTACCAGCCTCAGTACTAGTACACGAGACTTTCGAGTACTTAAGGAAGTTTTCAAAAATGAGTAGTGAGGAAGCCGAGGAACTCCTCAATGAATTAAGCTCATTTAACTTAAGGAATGAGTCAAAAGTAATGATCATAAATATCTGTCCTCAAACAATAGAGGAGCTTAGGGCAGTACTGATTTTAGAGGATAAAGTATTTGATGCTAGTGAATTAGAGAGCATTCTCTCTATAATTTCTAAGCATTGTCCAAAGTAAATAAATAATTTAATGTAAGAGTAAGACTGGCTTAGATAGAAAGTTAACTAAAAAATATTCCTTGCTAAAGTAATTCATAGAGGTGGCTGCTAACAATGTCTAGAGGATTTCACTGGAAGCGTGAAAGAAGAATTGATAGAGAGAGGGATGATAGAGAGATAGAGATATACGTACTAGATCACATGCCTTACGGCAATCCCTTAGATAAGTACCCAATGTATAGGAATAAGCCAGTTGCACAAGTCATTGGCTCAAGGTACTTCATGTTGCTTGAAGTAGAACCATACAGCAACATAGAGCTTCTCACTGGAGAGAGAATGTATTTAGATAGAGAGAGTAAAGTTAGGAGAGTTGTTGGGAGAATTACTTACAATGACTTAACTTCTAATGCTAGAGCTAATTTAGAGGATGTAGTTAGGAGAATAGTGTTAGATAATGAATCGCTATTCGTCGAGATGTTCAATAAAGCTGAGCCAATAAACATTAGGCTCCATACGCTAGAGCTCTTACCAGGAATTGGGAGAAAGTCTGTAAGAGCTATACTTGAGGAAAGAGAGAAGAGAAAGTTTACTTCCTTTAAAGACATACAGGAGCGGCTTAAGATAGTTGATGTAGCTAAGTCTATTGTAGATAGAATTGTTATGGAGATAGTCGGTGATGGAGAGAAGTACTTCCTATTCGTTAAGCCTTTAAGAGAGCAAGCAGCTGCTGGAGCAATTTACTTAGATATCATAGGGAAGATAAAGGGAATTAGTGGAGGTATAGGCCATAGACCTCCCCCCTCTTAACTCAAGGACTCACCTCTATAAATGGACTAGGCGCATTCTTAAAGTATATAACTTAAAGCCTAAGGAATCAATGGGCCAGTCTTTTCTCATAAATCCTAGAGTAGCGCGCGATTTTATAGCAGAGCTGAAAATGCATAGAGTTAAACCTGGGGAACTTATTTGTGAAGTTGGTTCAGGCCTAGGAGTAATTACATATGCCCTACTCAGGGAGGAGTATAGAGTTTTAGCAATAGAATTAGATGAAAGGTTAGCTGAACTAACTAACCAAGTGGCTACAGGCTATCCAGGAGCCATTGTAGTTAACGCAGATGCCCTTGACTTAAAGTACTTGTGTAGAGTTGTTGTTTCAAACGCACCGTACTACCTTTCATCAGATCTATTGATTAAAGTAGCTAGAGAGAGCTCAGTAGAGTTAGCCTTAATAGTTCTGCAAAAGGAGGTTGTAGATAGAGTTTGCGCTAAGCCAAGTACTAAAGAATATGGGAGGCTGAGCATAATAATACAGCTGCTCTTCAATACTAAGCCAGGAGCATTCTATAGCTCCAGTGATTTCTACCCTAAGCCTAAAGTCACTTCTAGAATGCTTGTATTGGAGAGAAAGAATCCATACAATAGCATCTATAGGAGAGTTGAAGAACTAACTAGAGTGCTATTTAATGAAAGGAGGAAGAAAGCACTTAAAGTTATTGAGAAAAACCTAGGTTTAAGGAAAGATGACGTAGAGCTTCTTGGAGTAAGCAGTGGGGCAAGAGTATATCAATTGCCGCCGCAAGTATTCGTTGAACTAGCTAAACTGGTGGAACTTCATGAAGCGCCTGCCTCTAGTAAATGACTTATCCATAGCTGTATTTGATGGAGTCTATGAGCCCTCTAACGATACGTGGCTGCTTATAAAGCTACTTAACCCAAGCTTACTGAGAGATTCAACAATTGTAGATACATGCACAGGTTCAGGTGTTTTAGGCATATATGCTCATTTAATTGGCCGCCCTAGGAGAGTGATCTTGATAGATTTAAGTAAGGATGCTGTAGAAAACGCTAAGTATAACGTTGACAGCCTTAAACTATACTCTGCAATAGTCTTGCAATGCAATGCTACTGAGTGCATTAACTCGTCTTCAGTTGACATCGTAATATCCAATCCCCCATACCTCCCCTACAACGGCTTTCCACTAGATGAATCCGTTATAGGTGGTGCAAGTGGTTATGAAGTGATATTATCCATCATTAGTGATGCACTGAGGGTTTTGAGAAGTGGTGGATTAATCTACATAGTGTTCTCATCTCTTTCAAACCCTGAGAAAGTTTTTAGTGAACTACTTGCAAAAGGCTTTAAAGTTTTAAAGATTGAAAAGGAGTCATTCTTTTATGAAGAGCTGATAGCTGTTGAGGCAGTGAAGGAGAATTGAGGATTAGAGTAGTATTAGTGGAGCCTGAGGGAGCTATTAACGTTGGTTTTACTGCAAGACTATGCATGAACTTCGGTGTAAGTGAATTATTCCTAGTTAATCCTAAGGCAAGCATTGAGGAAGCTCTTAATTATGCTGCAAAGGCGAGGGATTTTTTAGTGAATGCAAGGATAGTTGACGACTTGGGAAAAGCCTTAAGTGGAGTAAGTATATCTGCTTCCACTACTGGCATAGGGTATTCAAAGGGAGATTACTTAAGGCAGTCCATAGAGTTAAGGAACTTCGTTGAAGTACTTAAGAGCAGGTCGGTGGACTCCATAGCTATATTGTTTGGTAGAGAGAGCACTGGCTTAACTAGGGAAGAAATATCTATGACAGATTTTGTAATAACTATACCAGCTCACCCAGACTACTCAATCCTTAACTTAAGTCACTCTGTAGGAATAGTACTCTATGAGCTTTACACATCTCTCGGTGGAGTATATTCAAACATACCTCCTAGGGCTTCTGGAGAAAAGATCAGGTTAATCCATAGATTAATTGATGAAGCTGTTGACTCCATTAAAGTAAGTGGGGAAAAATCTCTGCGAATAAAGAGATCATTAAAAGCAGTTATGACTAGAGGTATGCCAAGTGAGTATGAAGCTAGGCAAATAGTATATTTCTTTAGAAAGATCTTGAGGAAAATTAGCGGAGAACTTCAATACTCTCCCTAAAAACAGAGACTTACTATTGTTGAAGAATTCTGCTAGTACTTAAATATCTACAAATAGATGTTGACTAGCGAACCTCTTGAAGGTTTAGGGTGGAGCAATGTCAGCTAAAGACTTATTACACCTAGCTTTACTGATAAGCAGCATTGAGAGGGCCCGTCGTCTAGCCTGGTTTGGACGCCGCCCTCACACGGCGGAGGTCCGGGGTTCAAATCCCCGCGGGCCCACTTATCAAACGGGTGCAAATTACTTTCCCCGCTTTTAAGTCCAGAAGCCATTCACTTTTGGATGTGGAAGTGAGGGGCGGGATATATGACTATGACGGATCCACCAGCAGTCTTCTGCTTGATTATTGAAATGGACTGGCCTAGCTACAGGTTAGCCGTTTCACTCACAGGCCATTCAACGTGATCTTCAACGGAGTTCCACTGCCAAACGGCTTATTCTCAGAGTTCTTGACGGTTATGGAGAACGTTAGAACTATGGTTGTCTCCTCAAATATGACGCTGGCGGCGTACATGTAACCACTACAGGACGGGCTCCCTCAATGGCAGAAACAGGCGGCAACCACGACGTTCAGGGCAGGAGGCATCGAAGATGGTTTCCCGACAAAATCCATGTTAATCCTAAATGGTCAATTTTATGGGCCTGATTGACTGCTCGTAAACTTCACATGGACGGTTAGCATGCACGTCTCATAGCTTAAGGAGCTACACTCGCTACTTGCCCATATAATCAAACATGAAGTTTCCTTAAAAAGAGTTACTTTTAAATCTTTTCCTTTAAATTTAAAATTATTTTGTATACAAATTTTATATAAAGCCATATTTGAGTGAAAATTGGTGAATTATATGGGGAAACTTGACGGAAAGGTGGCTATAATAACTGGTGCTGGATCAGGCATTGGAAGAGCGACCGCTTTGTTATTTGCGCAAGAAGGAGCTAAAGTTGTTGTTGTAGATATTAATGATGCTGCAGGAGAAGAAACAGTCAAGATGATTAAGGATGGCGGCGGTGAAGCAATTTTTATCCATGCCGATGTAAGTAAAGCTGAGGATGTTAAAAATATGGTCCAAAAAACAGTGGAGAAGTTCGGGGGGCTCCACGTAATAGTCAATAATGCGGGCATTGTAGGGGAAATGATAGATACTGCCAATTATCCGGAGGAAACCTTCGACAAAGTTATAGCAGTAAATCTGAAAGGTGTGTGGTTGGGAATTAAATATGCTGTCGCAGAAATAATTAAAAGCGGCGGTGGAAGCATAATTAACGTGGCCTCAATAGGAGGACTTATCGGCTTCCCAGGTATTAGTGCATATTGTGCGTCAAAGGCAGGGGTTATTGCATTGACTAAAGCCGCCGCCATTGAGTATGCAAAACATAACGTTAGAGTTAATTGTATTGCCCCAGGAGTTATCGAAACACCGTTATCCACTAAGCCATTTGCTAAGCTGACCCCTGAAATTATGGAAGCTCATATAAGTCGTATACGACTTGTACCCATGGGGAGGATGGGTAAACCCGAAGAGGTAGCAAGGGTTGCCTTATTCTTAGCTTCCGATGATTCCTCTTTTATCACAGGTGCAGTTATTACAGTAGATGGTGGGATGGTGGCTTGGTAAATTTACACATGTAGTAATTGATGACGTAAATACTATAATTTTTTAATTTACCTACGCCTTATTATAGAAAGGGTATTCAGAATCAGATGTATAACATAACGTCCACATTTGACTGTTAGTTGCACAAAAGGAGTTCATGAAATAGAGGAAAGTAAATCAAATGTCTGATGTCACATAATTAATTTAGTGAAATACGCCGGCTACTTGAAAATAAATTCAACAGACATCTCCAACTTCGTGATTATAAGGGCTTTTTCACAGAGGAATTGTAAAAGAACTCGCGTGATCATTAATGAATCGATCAATTGCTTTCATCAATATAAAAAGGTTTGTTAAGAGTCTCTATAATAGTGCTTAAGCAACATCCAAGGCTATTACTATTAAGGTTCCTCCACGGCCTTCTGAAGATACTTGATGAAAGCGTTGCTATTGATATAGTGGAGCAGAGAAAACCGTTAATGAAGATATAACTATTGCCACGTTTATTGGATACCCCTAAGATTATTTCTACATGTACTTTTACGGAGGTGTAATATTTCCCGTAGAAAGACTATATCTTAGCCCACAGGCTTTAACTAAAGCTCCTTGATATAGGTAGGCCGCAAGCTTTAGGCTTTCTCCCAGCTTACTAACAGAGCAATATCCATAAATAGAGACGTAGAGCTAATCACTAAATTTTAGGTACATAGGTGAAGATGCAGAGACTCTAGTTACTCCATGAAAGTAAGGATCACGTAATGGTTATTGAACTGGCTTGAAATACCACTTGGTGTGGTATTCATTTACTAATGAGGATTTGAGATGCTTAAGGGGGTCATTAGAATTGACTTCTCACATCACTAACTATATTGATTACCATAATGGATATCGATCTAGGTTATCGTTATGGTCCATTGGAATATCCTTAGTATTTTTCAACATCCCTACATCAATACGTTTTCAGCAATCCTTAAAGAAAGCTTATTTAAACTTGCTTATCATTCAAGACATAAGTGATTGAATTGAGGATTTAATCGGGGATTTAATTGAGGATTCTTATAACTGGTGGAGCTGGCTTCATTGGACACAACGTTGCATTGTACTTGAAGAATAGGGGTTTTGAAGTAGTAGTTATTGATAGCTTTGAGCACTCAAGTCCTTATGCACTAAGGAGGTTAAATACGTATGAAATACCGGTAATTAATAGTGATGCAAGAATCTTCAATAGCTACGAAGGCTTCGACATCGTTATCCACGCTGCTGCATACATTAGTGTTGAGGAGTCCATTAAAGACCCCGTTAAGTACTTTGAAAACAATGTAGTATCTACAGCTCGCGTAGGCTTTGAGTGTGCTAAAAGAAGAAGTAAGTTAATTTATTTAAGCTCTGCAGCAGTCTATGGAGAACCCATCGAGATCCCCATAAGGGAGGATCATCCGCTAAACCCTAAATCCCCGTATGGCTTAAGTAAGTTAATGAGTGAACAAGTCTTAAAACAATACGCTGATCTATATGAACTTAAACACATTGTCTTAAGACTCTTCAATGTATATGGGCCAGGTCAAAACCCTGCTTATGCAGGCGTCATCAATTCCTTCATCAATAGACTTAAGGAAAACAAACCCCCCATTATATACGGCGATGGAACTCAGACTAGAGACTTCATATATGTAATTGATGTTGCACGAGTAGTTGAAGTACTTATTGAAAGAGACTTATTTAATGGAGAAGTATACAATGTTGGTTCCGGCGAAGAGACGTCAATTAATGAGTTAGCTGAAAAACTAATGAATATACTTAATAAAAGAATTAAGCCAATTCATGCAGCAGAGAGACCAGGTGATATTAAGCGCAGCTCTGCAGATATATCAAAGCTAAAGAATGCCATAGGGTTTACGCCAACTTCATTGGAAAAAGGCTTAAGGGAGATGTTAGGAGCTTTAATTGAAGGAACTTAACTATATGCAGCGCCGCCCGCTTCTGTACAGTACTGACTTAAACCCATAGGCATTCGCAAAGATCTATAAGAAACTTCGGATGAAAAACACGGCTGCTAAATCATTCTAGAGAGTAAAGATCTGTTGAGCGAATGAAGTAGATATGTGGGGAAGTAATGCATTAGTTAACAGTCTAAGTTCTTCAAAATATTGATGGAAGACCTCCTAAGTCATTCCATTTATTTTAACGAAATACGCCAGCCACTTCAACATATTTGCAGCCTTAATCGATGTTCCATGTACTTCAAGTACGTACGTACTGTTTTTATTGAAGTGTTTCAATAGGGAGGACCAATCTATGCTACCGCTATATGGCGGTAAGTGCTGGTCCTTAGTTCCATCGTTGTCATGTAAGTGCACTATACCCATGTGATTCCTCACGTAATTGTAGAACTCTAAGAGGTTGTAGCCATTGACATGTGCGTGACCTACGTCAAAGCATATTCTTGTATTCTCCAAGCTCTCAATTAATTCAATGAGGTCTTGCGGTAAGTTAGTAGTAATCCACTTCTTAGAGCTATTTTCAACAAAGATCCTTAGATTGAGGCCCTTCACATATGAATCTATTCTCTTAAATAGTCGTCTATTTAATTCAAACTGCTTTTGCAGCCAATCCAACAACTTCATGTCTAATGAGGCTCTAGTGTAGAATGAATGAATAACTACATACTCTAACCCAGCCTTACTCAGTGCCTCAAGCCAACTGGATGCTCTTTTAAAGGCTTCATATTCTCCAGGCACTTCACTGATAACGGTAGGTGCATGAGCTATCCTCATGGATAGACTGTGTGTACTCAATAAATCACTTATGCCTCTAGAAGTCTTCATAAATTGATCTATGCTTACTCCATCTAAATGAATGTGGCTGAGCTCTATGTCTTTGAATAAACCTGTCCTAGCTAAAGCCATGATAGCTCTCTCTAAATCTAGATCGCTGTAAAGCATTGTTGAAACGGCGATCACGTTAGCCACCGTGAATTAAAACACTCTTAGACAAAATTATAAGTGTTTGAGAGAGAAGATCGTTGAAATACATACGTATAGCTTGTAAAATCATTAAAATGCTGCAAGCAATTACTATACAATGTTGCTACTTAAGTCTCTACTATTAGAAACTTTGTTTACAGAATTCATCTATGCACATTATTTCACTAAGATCCTTTCTAGGCTTAGGCCCCGGGCTTTCATCAGGATATCCTAGGGCTATGATAGCTATTGGTATGTAGTTTTCAGGTAGCTTAACTATTTTTTGTATTTCACTTATGTTTCTAAGACTTTGAATCCACACAGTTCCAAGACCTAAGGCGTGGGCTGCAAGCATTATGTACATAGCTGCATTAGCGCAATCTACTTGAAATGAGTGTGGGGAAGCATCCTTATTACATGCAACAACTATGTTTACTGGAGCTCCCTCAAGGGGGAACGCCCATGCATGTATTTTCGCAAGCATACTCCTAACATCCTTATTCAACACTACAATAAAAACCCATGGCTGTCTATTCCCAGCACTGGGGGCATAGCGAGCTACATCAAGAATACTATTGACTACCTCCAATGGAACTCCCTGGGGCTTAAACTTCCTTATGCTCCTCCTAGACTTTAAGAACTCTAGAAGCATGTTTAGAGAACTCAACACTAATCCCCGCTGTAAATCGAGTTTTCTTAAATATAAAAACTTTATAGTAAATACAAGGCACTTTTAATTAGAAAATTCATGGAGGATTAAAGTAATACAAATTTATATACCCCAGTGATACCAATTTTAATCAAGTCAGTAAAGGGTGAGTTCTATTACTGACGCAGAAGCATTATTCATAATAACACTGGTTTTAACGATTATTGCTCCATTTATAGCTCTCTACATTGCATTTAAAGTAATTAGGTAAATGTTAAGGTTAAGAAGGAGAACTAGAGTTTTACACTCATAGATTGTAGAGAAGAGCTAACTCCAACTATAGAGATGTAGGTTAACCCTTGTCCTAAAGGGTGGAGGAGATGTTAGAAATGATAGAAATACTTATAGAGCTTCATAAAATATGAAGGCCGGGTGCTGAGCAGTGGATTCAAGTAACTTAGTTAATAGAGCTAGAGCTGAATTACTCTTAGAAGTTGTTGAGGATTACTTCATTGAGCCTTCTATGACTGTATGTAAATTAGTTGAAAACATGGGCAATTCTGGAGGATTCATGGCTACACATGTATCTCTAGCTTCAGAGATTATAGCTGAAATGTGGAGAGCTAAGGGAGTTAAGAGAGTTCTTTCATTTACGGGAAACATAGTTTCAACCGGTTTACGTGGAGTAATAGCTCAATTAATTAGAGAGGGGTTTGCTAACATCGTGATCACTACATGTGGAGCAATAGATCATGATATTGCCAGGGGGGTAGGAGGTAAATATTATAACGGCAAATTCGATGTTGATGACGTATTCCTACGCGATATACACATCCATAGATTGGGCAACGTATTTATACCTATTGAAAGCTATGGAGCTGTTATTGAAGGCTTCGTTAAGAAGCTAATTAATGAGGCAGTTAGAGTAAAGAGAGAGTGGAGTAGTGTTGAACTACTTAAGTTAGCTGGAAGCTTAATTAATGATAGAGCTTCATTCCTCAGATCGGCTTATGAAAGGAATGTGCCAGTAGTGGTTCCAGGAATAGTTGATGGAGCTTTTGGATTCCACTTATTCATACAGTCTCAGTTAACGAAGTTTAAGTTAGACGTTCTTGAAGATGAAAAGGTCTTGGCGGACATAGTCTTTGGAGCAGAAAAACTTGGAGCACTAATAATTGGTGGAGGCATAAGCAAGCACCATACTATATGGTGGGCTCAATTCAAGGACGGACTGGACTACAGCGTTTACATAACAACTGCAGTAGAATATGACGGCAGCCTTAGTGGAGCTCAGCCTAGGGAAGCTATATCGTGGAATAAGATAAAGCCGAGCGCTAGAAGCATCGTAGTCTATGGAGACGCCACCGTAGTGCTTCCATTAATAATCGCTAAAGCCATATGCGACCTCCATAACTCAAGGCATTGAAGACCTCTACTCGTGAATAAGTGTAAATAGAGAGCTGTATACAGCAGTCATTGGTATAAAGCATAAAATAATTAAAATGAATATCTCTATAGACAAACACTTGGAGAGATTAATTGGATGCAATAGTCCTAATGGCTTTGACATATGTTATTGGAAGAGCTATAGCTCTTCCACTGGAGAAAAAAGGCTTTAGCCAGATAGTTAGCTTTATAGCAGTAGGACTTATTGCATCATATGTCTTAGGAATAGACGCGTATTACACTGAATTAAAATCTATAGCTATGTTTTCAGCAGCTGTACTAATGTTCTATGTCGGGCTTTCAGCAGACATAGAGTCTGTAAAAGGAGCATCGCCAGTAATTATTGGAGTAGCTGGAGTCGTAACTACATTTACGTTAACTTACTTAGCCCTTACTACATTGGGTTTAAGCTTCACTAGAGCAATAGTGCTTTCAATATCTATTTCAAATACTGCTACTGAAGTAGTTGGAGCACTATTGCTTAGCCTAAGTGAAGGAGATGTTAGAGCTATAGCTAGCAGCGCTAGCTTTATAGATGACATAATTGTAGCAATAGCTATTGCAACAATAGCATCTGGAGAAATAGCTCCTCCATCAATTGTTGCAAAGTCTATTCCAGCAACAGCCCTAATAGCTATCTCTATGCTAATGCCTAAGGAATTATTGAAGAAATACAAGGGCGTGGCTAAAGTTGTTTTTAGAAGCTATAGGAACTTCGTAATTACATCGATGAGCGCGCTATTCTCACTAACTATAGCATCCTACGTCGCAGGCCTAGGGCCACTCATTGGTGCATACTTAGCTGGCCTAGTCATTAATGGATTCAAAGAACATAGAGATCCAATGATAAGAGCAAGTGTATCTGTAGGAAAATTCCTTGAAGACTTAAATGTATTCCTAGATACAACTCTAGTCCCACTCTTCTTTAGCTACGCTGGCCTTACTGCATCAGTAATGCATTTCGATGCATTACTATTCCTCACTCTATTGACCACTGGACTTATTGGCAAAATAATTGGGTGTGGAATGCCTTCAGCTATTCTACTAAAGAATTTAGTTAAGGGACTTAAAGTTGGGACAATAATGGTTGCTAGAGGTTCTTTAGATGCTGTACTACTGAGCTCAAGCCTTAGCTTAGGGCTGATATACTTAAGTGATTACTCTACAGCTATAGCTGCAATACTTGCAACAATGTTTTTTACACCACTGGCTCTATCAATGATTGGCAAGCAATATGGATTATGACGTGATCCCTCTATAGAATACCTTCCCCCTCCAAACAACTTCTTCCACAATGCCGCGGTTCATTAATGACTCTATTGCCCTCCACAGATCGCTGTACGGTATTCTAAAGCTACGCCTTAGCTCAGTTATAGTCATGGGCTTCCTGAGGAGTAGGCTATATAGATCAGTAGTGCTAGGTACTACTACTTCACTGTAGTGGAATTGGGGTTTCTCTAAGAGAAGCAGTGGCTCAATTCCTTGTTCAGTAAGACTCTCAGCAACTCTTCTTAATACAGCTTCTGGAGCAGGCCTTATGCCGTTTAACCTTGGGGGTCTGTCAATAGCTTTAACTACTGCTTTCCGAACTCCAGCCTTACTATAACTAATAGCTATTAGTTCAAGGGATTCCTGGCTCCAATTTAAGGGGAGTTCTCCACTGCTGACTAAGCTTAGTTCTGCAATAACTCTCTCCCCCTCATTTAAGTTCTTTAAGTAATTGATAAGAGTGCTTAGCTTAAGCCCATGGTGTGGCTCATTTACAGCTGCATAGTCTTCGCTAGAGCCAGCGTCAAATACTACATAAGCTCTATCTATGTTAGTTAAGTTAAGCCGCTTATTGACTACAGCATAAGTCTGAAGAGTAGTCTTTATCCAGAGCTCGGCGTCAAGCTTCCTTATCTTTAGTGTTTTAGCTAAAGAATTAACTATTTCCGGGAAGAATTCATTTAATAGCGGATCCCCCATGCCGTTTATGAGCACTGCTCTCACTCCTCCTCCAACGTTATCCATTAATTGCTCGAAGTCCTTGAGAACTTTATCTGGATTCACTAAGCGCTTAATGCTAATGGCTTTAGCCCCCACTCCCTTAATTGGACAATATACGCAATTGTATGGACATGCCTTAGGGGGTCCAACTAAATCCACGATCGTTATGTATCCATTGGCGCGCCTACTTGGATATGGACCTACTGCGTGCTTAACCTCCATCTCTTATCCCAATGGCCTTTTAACTGGCTTTAGGATGGCTATGTAGAATGCTTGACTCAAGTCCCTGTGTGGATAAGTTCTATAGCTATTGCTTGAAATGCTGAAGCCTCTATAAGCTGTTCTAAGTGGTAGATTCTCTAGCTTAATTAATTCAACTAAGCCTTCTTCAACTAACTTCTCTACAATTAACTCTCCTTCTGCTGGATGGAGGCTGCAAACGGAGTAAACTATTAAATCAGCGTACTTAATCATGTTCTTAAGAATTTTCAACTGTATTTCACTATAGTAATTTAATTTCTCCTCCCTACTAATGGAGATCTTTACTGCTGGATCGCTGGATATAGCCCCGCTTCCACTGCATGGAGCATCAATTAAAGCTAAATCCGCTTTCATAGAGAACGATGCTTTAGAGCTATCAGTATTTACTATTAGAGTCTTTACAGCAGGAGCTTTAGTAAATTCTAATAACTTATAGATGTTAAGAATTCTCTTTCTAGATACATCGCATGCTACTGCCCTCCTTAAGTAACTGAAGGAAGTTATGTTGCATAACTTTACTCCAGGAGCACTGCATGCATCAATTAACTCCACGGGCTTTAGTGACTTAACTACTTCTACAACCCATGCACTAGCAATATCTTGAGGGATCACTATTTTCTTTAAAAAACACTTCGACCACCCTGCTTTAAACCACTTTGGGGACTTCACTAACAGCATGTAGTTCAAATGCCTCGAGATCTCTATTTTAACGCCCTCATCCTCAAGGCATGCCAATGCATCCTCTACTGTAGCTCTAGCTAAGTTCACTCTAAGCCACACTCTCCTGTCATTAAGGGACTTTAGATACTCCTCTACTTCACTAACATTCATATAATTCAATAACTCTCTAACTACATACTCTGGATACGAGTACTTTAAGCCCATCTTCTTTACAGTGCTTAAATCAGATGCTTCATCATTAATTACATCAATAAGTCTTCTAACACTAAACCCTAAGTCCCTGAAGAATGCTATAGCGCCACTGCGCTTACCTCCATAATTCTTCTTTCGAGCCAGCCACTTCAATGAGTGGTAGTAGAGTACTGTATAGTAGCCTATGCGGTATAGGGATTCAGTAAGCCATTTTGAAACTCCATAACGGCTTAAAGTGATCTTATAGGCTCTATCATAACTCACGTGAGTAGACTCTATTAGTGCTAGAAGCCTATTAAGAAAGAACTCCACTTGACTTAATGAAGGAGTAGTCTCCAATAAACACTACCTCTCAATCCCCTAAGGTTTTTACAGAAGTAATTCTCTAAATATATGAGGTTCCGCACTTTGATTAAGCACTTCACTGCAACCACTGCTTCAATACTAGAACTCATATAGCTAAGGCTTCTTAACTATTCATGGAGGCTCACTAAGTGTGGGAAATTACTAAGCGCTTTTAAAACACCCCTAAGCTACTTCATATAAAGAGGTGTATTAAACTGAGTCTAGAGGAACACTTCGTAGGTCGTAAGAAGGGTCTACCAATATACCTCCCAGTATTTGCACTTAAGGAGCCAGTGGAGTGTGCATGTAGCTTCTTTGAATTAATAGAGGGCGAGGATGAGAGTGGGGGCAAATACTATGTTGGGCGTTGCACTGTGCAAGCTAGATACTTAACTAAGAGCCAGGTAGCTAAATGCATTAAGTACTGGAGTAAGTGCCCCTTCCTTATAATTAAGTCATGAAACCTGTAACTTACTTTACGAAGCTCCTTCTATACCAAGATCCTTGGATTAAGTTAGTCTTAGAGTTTAAATACGCTATAGTCTGAATCCACCCACTGAGCCTGCCGAAGGAATTCATGCTAAACCACGTCAGACACCTACTCCTCCTAGGACACTTCCAACAGTAGTAGTTAGAGCATAAGTCCTTTCTTGGCTCAACGTATTCCTTTAACCCAAGGAATTCTTTGGCAAACGACCTATAGTGTCTATCAACTGGCGTAAATATGGGGAGCTTAGTTGAAAACAATAAGTATGCATCAACAGTCTTTACGCCAATGAATGGATATCTAAGCAGCCTCCTTCTAAGATTAATTAATTCACTTAAGTCATTGCTCACCTCAACGATGGCTTCCAGGATGTCGGTGTTTTTCAATAAATAGCTGAGCTGCCTTACTTGAAAGCTAGTGCTAACGTTAGTTAAGTCGACTTCCCCTATGGAATCTAGGTTGACTGAAGCTATTGCTCTAACCCATTTAACTGTATTAGAGTAATAATTTGTTGCTCTAGATAGAAAGCACGCTGTGAACACCAGCCATCTATCCATAGTTGATATTGAGAGCCTGATCTTTCTAAAGCTCCACGCAAGTTCTTCAATTAAGTTCTTAAATGAGTAACTTACATCATTTAAGTAATTCAATGGATCATACCACAACCCCAGGACTTCATTGATGAACTCCTCGTTACTGCATCCACTAACTATAATGCTTGACTCAATTCTTTGGACTTCCATGCCCTTACAGTACCCATAGTCTTTAATCAACACCCCCCTTCTTTCGCTAAACAATGGATATGTAAATGAGGGGAGGAGTGTAAGCATTAGATCGTATGGCTTATTGAGGGAGTACTTGAATTTCAATCAATGCTCCCCGGCACACTATTGTTAGTAGTCCTTATTAACTACGTTGTTAAGCCTTCAATGTGGTGAAGCTCTTGACTTACTATAGGGATGTAGTAGTTGGTGGAAGAAAATTCACTATACGTGAGCCCATTGACGTAGACGACTACCGTAAGTTAATGGATGTTCAAGTAAGGATTTGGGGGATGCCTGATTATAGTGAAGCAGTTACATACCACATGATTATAGCTGGCCATAGGAATGGGGGCTTAGCATTAGGAGTATATAGCGAAGACGGTGAAGTAGTTGGATTAGCATTCGGTATACCTGGCTACGACAATGGGCTAGTGTATCTATACAGCCACCTCCTTGGGGTAATACCTGAGAATAGGTTTCAGGGAGTTGGATACGAGCTCAAGATCTCTCAGAGGGAGCTGGCCTTAAGCAAGGGGTATAGCTTAATTAAGTGGACTTACGATCCAATGCAGAGCCCAAATGCTTACTTCAATGTATGTAAGTTCGGTGTAGTAGTTAGGAGTTTTCACGAAGACTACTACGGTGAGCTAATTGATGAATTGAATAGAGGAATGCCGAGTGATAGATTTGAAGCAGAGTGGTGGATTAAGTCAGATAGAGTTATAAAAGTACTTAAAGGCGAAGTTAAGCACCCAAGTATAGATGAATTAGCTAAGCTTGACGCTTTTACAGCAACTAAAGTTAGAGTAGTTAATGATGTAGCTTTAATAGAAGGCGTTGAACTATCTAATAAAAGCGACTTAATTCTAGTAGAAATACCTGGAGACTTAAGCTACTTGAAGAAAGTAAGCTTAAGTGAAGCAATCAAGTGGAGGCTTCTTTTACGTAAAGCATTCAACTACTACATTAATTCAATGGGCTACGTAATCACTTGGTTTACAAGCTTTATTGATGGAGGAGTTAGGAGAAGCTACTATATTCTATGGAGGAGGAGCTTGAGGGAAATACTTAGAGGAGAGTTCCCATGGAGTTAGCTAAGATAGTCCTATATCACGTGGTAGTTAAGTTAAGGGAGGTTTTTGAGACAAGCTTCGGTAGAACTATTGATAGGCACTGCATTATAGTGAGAGTTGAGGATACTTATGGTGAAATAGGCTGGGGCGAGGTTCCCGTTGATGATGCACCACTGTACTCCTATGAAACTGTTGATACAACGCTATATATTTACAAAGACTTCTTCATACCCACGCTAAGTAAAGAGAGAGTAATTGAGAGCCCTAGTGATGTCCAGAGTAAGCTATCGATTTTCAGAGGCTATAGAATGGCTAAAGCAGGACTTGAATTCGCACTCTGGGATCTATACTCAAGGAGTCTTAGAAAACCTCTCTACAAAGTGCTGGGTGGAATTAGGGATAGAGTTGAATCCGGCATAAGCATAGGAGTTATTGGAGATTTAAGCGCCTTAATCAAGGCAGTAGATAAGTATCTTGAGAGGGGTTATAGGAGAGTTAAGATAAAGGTTAAGCCAGGATGGGATCTTGAGCCAGTTAAAGCTATTAGAAGGGCCTTTGGCGAAATTCCATTAATGATTGATGCAAATGCTTCATACAACATTAGTTATGTAAACACATTTAAGGAATTAGATGAATATAAGCTATTAATGATTGAACAACCGCTGCACTACGACGACCTCTATGAACACTCAGTGCTTCAATCAAGGATTAAGACGCCCATATGCCTTGACGAAAGCATTAAAAGCCTAAGTGATGCATTAACTGGAGCAAAAATCGGAGCCATGAGGGTAATTAACGTAAAGCCAGCTCGAGTAGGGGGATTGCATGAAGCTAAGTTAATAAACGACTACATGAAGGATCTTAACGTACCAATATGGATTGGAGGAATGCTTGAAACAGGTATTGGAAGAGGATTTCAAGTAGCTGCAGCAACTTTAGATAACGTAAAGTATCCAAACGATATATCGGAGTCATCTAGGTATTATGAAGAGGAGTTAGTGGAACCTCCGTGGAGTTTAAATAGTGATGGAACAATAACTGCACTCAATAAGCCAGGCATAGGAGTAGATGTAATTGAGGAGAGAGTAATTAAGTATTCTAGAAAAATCATTGAGTTTAAACTATAAAACCACTAGCTTCACATAAGGGAGTTCTCGTAAGGATCTACAGTACCGCCAGTAACAGAAGCTTCTCCACCAGCTAAAGCCCTTACAGCTCCAAGAATCAAAGTTACTGCAAGCAGTACTGACAAGTAAATTAACTTAACAGTACTTGGATTAATGTATCTAGCTACCTTAGTCCAATTCATACATATTCCACCAAACATTGTATAATCAAATACAACTAATTAAATATATACGCAATCCCCATGATGAAATAACGTTAAGGGCAAATCATTTATTTATAAGAAGATATAAATTCAGCTCTTTTAATGAATGTTAATTCTGAACATCTGGGGGATCAGCTTACTTCATGTCTAGTCCAGCGGCTTTCAAGCGATTAGATAAGTCTGAAGCCACACTTATAAGTACTCTCTACTATCTCAACGTACTATCGTCATCTAGGATTTCAAGAAATCTCTCAATGTCTCAGGAGCGGGTAGCTTACTTCTTTGAGTACACTCTAGATAGACTTGGCTTTACGCTTAAACCCGATATAATGTACGGTAAGCTAGGCCTCATTGGAGTAACCGCCATCTATAGGCGTATGAAGATTAGAGATTGTAATTTAGATGAAGCAGTGTTTAGAATACCCTACATCAGGGCTCTATCAATACTTCCTCCATCAATACTTATAGCATCATTTCTAATTCCAAGAGATCTAGCTAACTACGTTAAGTCAGGGCCATCGCCTACAGCTGATGTATATACCTATGAGTATACAATAAGGTCTAAGCCTAAAATAGATCTATTAGATGAACTCCTCTCAGGACATGTTGAAACCTTGGTTGAGCCAAAAGTAGTTGAAGAATTAGTGAGTGCTAAGAGACTTATTAGAGAGGAAGACGTAGTTGGTAGAGCTAGATTCGATAAAATAGATCTAGCAGTACTCCATGAATTATCAGTAAACCCAGGCCTCAGCATTAGAGGAGTAAAGAAAGCTGTTGAAGAAAGGCTTAGGAGAAAGTTCATTAGGTTTGAAAGCCATGTAGAGCACGCTGAAAAATTCATTTACGGATATAGGCTAGCCATTTTGAGAAGCAAGTATGTTCAACAAATAGTTAAGTGCTTGTACTTAAAGGCTTCTGAATCACTTAACTTATGTAACTCAGTCATACGTCATCCACTAGTAGTTAACTGCAGTGGCTCTAGTTCAAGTGGGGAATCCATTATCTGCATCATGATGCCTACAAAAGTAGATGCTCTTACGACGTTAGAGATATTTATTAATGCACTTACTTCACTTGGATGTGAAGTAATTGATTCATTTGAATATGCATTCGGCCTTCTCCCCACGAGATCTCATTTTGCAGCTGCAACAGTACCTCTTACTGAGTGGGCTCGTGGTTATAGTGATTGGCTTAAGGAAGTTGACCCAGTTTCTTATGCATTCAATGTATTGAAGTCCCTTAACTGTATTGAGTCTCCATGAATTCATCTATCAATAGTCATTGAGTGAGTATTTAAAAAGCTTAGTTCCCTCAATAAATCACGGAGATCGGGGTGGAGTCCAAGTTAGAGGGCTTTATTAGGGAGAGTGCTTTTAGAAAAGTCCCAGGCTTAATAAATGCCCTCGATCTGCTGTGTATATACAGTGGGCTTGAGAGATCTACTACGTTATTCCTTAGAGAACCGGGAAAACTTTACGCAATTCTTAAAGAACTGTATGGTCATGAAGCCGCTGGCTTCATATTAATAAACGTATTTCTTAAGCCCCTCCTATCCTTCCTAAATAAAGTTGAGCTTCTTCCAAAGGCGTCTTACTTAATGGAAGCTGATGTAAATGAGTTTGCTGAATTAATAAAGGATCTCCTTAAGTGCGCTTTAGAAGTACCTGGAGAGCTGTAGTTCATACTTGAGTTTTCCGAAGGCTTTTAGCTTTTCGTTAAATAACTTATTATCTTCTCTCCTCAAATTAATACTCTTCCTAGGTGTAGTCTGTGGATTTAAGTAGACTGCTTAGTGAAGTAGATGATGCGTTAAGGAGGATCCTCAGTAAATGTATAAATGAAGCTGAGGGAGTTCACGGAGAGCTCAGAGAACTTGCATCTAGTGTAAGTGAGTATACTTTACGTGGTGGTAAGAGGCTTAGAGCTATATTAATTGCTCTAGGGTACTTATCCCGTGGATTAGTGGACTTAAAGCCCATTAAGGAACTAATGGCCTCTATAGAGCTTCTCCAAAGCTATCTACTAGTACACGACGACGTCATGGATAGAGATGAAGTTAGGAGAGGGGGGCCAACTCTGCATGCATTCTTTAGAAATAAGTGTATTAACCAAGACTTTATAGGCGACTGCAATCACTACGGGATATCTCAAGCTATTGTCGCCGGCGACTACCTTGAATCAATAGCTATAGGAGCTATAGCTAACTTAAGCCTTAAACCAGAAGTAGCTATTGCATTAGTTAAAAGGTATTCAGAGGGCCTCAGGACAGTGGCTTACGGGCAGTACTTAGACGTACTTATGGCTAATAAGCCCCTTAGAGAAATAGGGGCAACTGATGTATTAAAAATACATGAGTTAAAGACTGCTTCATACACTGTTGAACTACCGCTGCACTTAGGAGTTATAGCTAGAGATCCAGGCGATAAAGAGCTCTTAAGCCTATATAGTGATTTCTCAAAGCCAGCTGGCATAGCATTCCAGTTAAGAGACGACATACTTGGCCTATATGGAGATCCTAGAGTCACTGGAAAACCTGTTGGAAGCGACGTAAGGGAGAGGAAGAAGACGCTCCTAGTAGTTAAGGCATATGAACTGGGGGATATAAATGATAGAAAAGTACTTGAAGAAATATATGATTCACGTAGAGAAATAGATTTAAATGACGTTAAGAGCGTTCAGGAAGTAGTTAAGAGAACTGGGAGCTTAAGCCATAGTGAAGAGCTAATTAAGGAGATGTACTCTAGGGCTAGGGGGATCATTGAGAATTCAAAGCCCATAGATCCCTTGGTTAGACAAGAGATCTTAAACATGCTTGAAAAACTAGTGTTTAGAGAAAAGTAGCTACATTAATTTCTCAGCAAATACTTTTCTACCCGGTAAAACAAATGCCCTACCCCTATCGTGTAGAAGTATCCTCGCTTTCCCATAATTCCACCCATACCTTCCATAAAGATCCTTTCTAACGTGTACTCCAAGTACTTCAGCTATGAATAGAGTGGATTCTCCAGCATCATGAGTGCTTCTCACAGCGCATTCAAGGAATCCATATGAGTTCTTTATACCAGGTGCATTTATCTTCATTGATTTAACTTCTTTAAAGCCGAGCATGCTCCACTTATCAATGCTTTTACCACTCATTGAGCCAGCTCTATAGACTTCATTGATGTATTCTTCACCAACAATATTTATTGTAAACTCCCTCCTAGTCATGAGCAACTCGTTGGTTAATGCATCCTTACCTATGGCTAAAGCCACTAAGGGAGGCTCTCCACTAATGGGTGTAACCCATGATGCAGCCATAACGTTAAGCCCTCCCTCAGGCTTAACAACAACTATTAGGTAAACAGGCCTTGGATGTAGAACGTAGTATTCACTAGGACTTAGATCTATGTATTCATAGCTCTCCAAAGTTCCACCTGAGTCTACGTATAGCGTGGAGAGCTATTAATGTTGCGAAGTCTTAATTATGTGCTTAACAGCCTCTCTAAATGCATTAATTAATGAGTCCATGAATTCGCCTAAGCCCAGCTCTTTACCAAAGCACCCTGGCCCTGCGCTTGCATAAGCAATGTAATCTTTTGGAGATAGCCTAGCTTCACTTACATCTCCTCCTCCATACGTCTCTACTCCTAAGTATTTAGCTAACTCTACTTCAAGTGGACATGCGTGGCAGTACTCTAGCCCAAGTTGCTTAGCTAACTTCCATATATCTACTGCAGCAGCTCTACTTCTAAGAATGAAGGTTGCTTCCCTAATGAATACATCCACTATGCTCGTATTGCCTCCGTGAGCATTTAATATTAACAGCCCTTTAAACCCCCTAGTCTTTGATAGCGATGAATGAAGGTCTCTAAGAACATTTAAGAGAGTCTCAGGCCTCAAGCTTACTGAGAAAAGATCTGACCACTCAACTGAGAAACCATAGTTAATTGGTTGTAGAACGAGCATGCACACGTCATCAATTACATCGAGTCTTTCTGATAGCTCTTCAGCTAACCTAAGGGCTATCAGTGAGTCAATAGCTATAGGCAAGTGCTCCCCATGGTACTCTACGCTGCCTAAAGGCAGCACTGCTATATACTCTCTGCACTCATGTAAGTCCACTGAAGTACTTATTGAAGCATTAAGCACCTTCAATTAATAGCCCCCTATGCTTAACGGCATAAATTAATTTAAATACATTCATTGAGGCACTAAATTAAGGACTTCAGCTACTTTAACTAGTTTAAAAGCAGTCTCTTCATCGATCGCTCTTTTTAGCATTGACATAGCTCTACTTAAGCTATGTGAGCTTTTAAGCGTTCTTACAAGAAGCCAGACTACAGTATCAATAATAATGCATGGCACATGAGAGATCTCTGAAACCCTCCTCCATGCATTTACTGCAACTTCCTTATACTTCCCGAGGATTAAGGCCCTATGTCTAACTAGCGGCACATTATCTTTAATGGGCTTAACTAAGCCGCTTATCAATGATACGTAAGCTACTCTTCCATCAATAGGCATTGGAACTCCTGGATCGGGGGAAGCACTAGGGCATATTATTGATGCAGCATAGTAGTACATTTTTCCAGCAAAAGCTATTGTCTTATCTATGACGTCTTGCTTCATTACATAGGAAAGCTCCTTAACTAAACCACCTTGATTGGCGGCGTAGATGCATGGATTTTCACAAAGTTTTAATGCAATACTAGACCTTAGGAATTTCTCCAACCTCGCTTCCTTAAATTTAACTCCAATCCTATTGTACTTAGAGAAGTTCTCTAAGAAGTACTTGTATTCCTCAATCAATTCACTTACTCCACTGATCCTCCTTTCACTGAAGAATGATGCTACCTCCGCCCAATAATCTTCGCCGAAGCCGCTTAACCTATAGCTAATCAATGCATTTGATACAGCTACTAGAGTCGTAAGCCACTTACTACACGTACTGTCATATAGCTTTCTAATAGCTCTATACTGTGCATCTAACTCTATTACTTTATTGAAGTTAGTGTCAGTAAATAAATTCCTTAGAGCTAAAGCTATTTCAATAGCTTTCTCTTCAGATGCTTCGAAAACCATTATTGCACCTTCTATAAAGCCTTACTGTACCTAAGCCCTCTTCCCATTTTACATCACTAGCTTAAAAATCGTTAATGCAGATTAATGATGGATAAGTATAAAAAGGCATACGTGATTGCTAATATACAAATCAATCGTGGGGATAAAGAGGGGAAATGTATAGACTTGCATTAGCTGTTAAGAATGTTGGCGGAAGATACGTGATATCAGGCTTTGAGTCTTCAAGTAACTTAATTCTCCTAGACTTAGATGAAAACAGCCATAGGGAAGTAGTAGATAAACCTGTAAACCTCAGTGAAGTAGAGGAAGTATTTGATGAAAACGATGTCGCTGTTTTAGTATGCAGCAACATTAGTAGCGAGAGTAAGGCCGTAATCGAAGAGCTTGGCGTTAAAGTAATTACTGGAGTTGACTCTACAGCAGATGAATTCATTGAGAAGTGGCTGTAGGGTGAATAGCGAAGTGGTTACATTAGTAAAGGGAAGGCACATTTATGGAGAACTCTATGGATCGCCAAGCGACTTATTGGACAACGAGGAATTCCTCACTAAGACAGTAGTAAGAGCAGCTGAACATGGCACAACCACGATCCTTGAAGTAAAGCATTGGAGAGTGGGGGGAGAGCATGGAGGGGTATCTGTGTTAGCATTAGTTGTTGAAAGCCACATAGCTATACATACATGGCCTGGCAATAACTATGCTACAGTTGATGTATATACATGCGGGGATAGAAGCGATCCATGGAAAGTCTTCTATTACATAGTTAATGCACTAAAGCCAAAGCACTACGTAGTTCACTACAGTGATAGAAGTCAGCTGCCTCTATATGAATCTAGCGATATACCTACATAATGACGACGTTGGCCTTAGAGCTAAAGTTCATTATTGTTATGCTCACTATTTTTTTATTCTTAATTCTAATTACTACGTCGTCTCCAACGAGTACTTCTTCATCAGCTTCCTCTGATTCATAGCCGAAGTTTATGTATAGTACGTCGTTTTGCCTATCGTATTCAAGCCATAGTTTATCTAAGTCACCCACCTTGTAATCGCATTGATTCCCACAGCTATTCATGAGTTCACCCCAATGGTATTTAATTCATCTCACCATTAAACACTTTACTTAACCTCAAACTATGGGGAGCGTTATATCTGCAAAGCTCATTGGTAGAGGAGCTCCCTTCGCTCTATATTCATCATATTTCTTCTCTAGAAATGCCTTAAATACAGGGCATGTCTCGAATTTTCCCTCTCTATCACATTTCAGCCCTAGAGTTATGAAACATTGCTTTGTCTTCTTATCGAAGTATGGACATATTTTATGCTGTTGTTTAGCGCTCTTAATCATTTTGTTAACCCACCTCTGCTTTTCATCTATTACTTGTTTCTGTTTCTCCTCAAGAAGCTTTTGAAGCTCTTTATCAGTTATAGTGTGCTTCGACAAACAATTCACCTCTCTAGCTCTTACTACAGTAGCTAGTGCTTTAACGCTATGTGTGCTATAAGTTTTAGCGAAGTCCCTATATAATCTTATAGCTTGCTTATTTAAGCAACTTACATCATGTTACACGTAAAGTATTAGTGGCTATACACTCTAGTGGTTTTAACTAAAGCTTAGCTTGCTTTAACAATGCCCACCAGTACTTCTAATTCATCTCCTCCCCATAGCTCTACTTCATCAGGTGCTTCATATATTATTGAGCCACTGCTTCTATCAATTATAACTATTTTGGCTTTTATGGGTACTTTCTCTAGGCCTACCTCTACTTCACACTCTCTAACTTTTGGTATACAGCTTTTCTCCTCTCCCCTATAGAGTACTTTAATTAAGTAGTCTTCAGTTAACCCACGGAATTTCACTTTATTTGAATCAACGTGCTTAAAGTACTCCTTTGGAATTACTCCAACAGATCCGTAGGGAGGTATCCATCCAAGTACTACTTCAGCAAAAGCATATCTATTGTAGAACCAGTACTTCAACCTATGGTAGCCGGCATCAATGTTTAATGGCTCACTGATATACGTAGTGGGAGCTTGATCCTTCCAAGCATCTATGATCAATGCATCATCTATCCAAAGCCTAGATCCATCGTCTGTAGTTACGTAGAATCTATAAGTGCCTGTATATGGCACATAGAGGAATCCACTCCACTTAACTGCAAAAAATTCACTTGGCACACCTGGCGCTGGATTACTCCACCAAATGTGATTTATCCACGGCTGTACATCCTTGAGTAGAGGAGTCATTGAGTCTATGTTCTCAGGAGGCTTCTCCCCCTGCCATACATAGAAGTACGTCAGTAAACCATCCTTAAGCCCAGACTTAGACTTATAAATAATTATTCTCTTACCACTAGACAAAAACCCTCCCTCCATTTAGTGTTTGCAAAATCCATCTAACCTCCCTTCTGCTTTGAATATTGAGGGCTTCCTTTAAGGAATCCACTGGCTTAAGGCTGCATTCCTCTACTTCTATGAATTCAGCCCTGCGCTCAGTTTTAAGTACATAACTCCAACTCCATTGGGTATAGTACTTGGAGATATGGATCCCCCCCGCGCATTTGCCTATGATTATATCATTCATCTGCGCGGGAGATGTAATTAACATATTCATCAACTATGAAGAGTTTCATCACTACACACAACTGGGAATGCAGAGCTTATAAATCTTCATCCCGCCTTAAGGGCAGGGCTTTCAGTTGTAGTAAAGCATCTATGCATTAACTAAATTGGTCTAGCCATAAGATATGCGTCTTCTCCATCAAGGTAGTATTGTGGGATGACTGTGATGACTGAATACCCAAGTCTTTTATACAAGTTAATCGCTGGCTCATTAGATACTCGAACTTCTAGATATGACTCATGACAATCGTACTCCCATTTACCTGAATTCATGGCATAAGCCATGAGTGCGTAACCTAGCTTCTTCCTCCTATGTTTAGGCATAACAGCTATGCTAACTATGTGAAGACTCCTTAACTTCTCTTCAGAGAAGAACCCCTTCTTAACTTCAACTCTACACATAACGTATCCAACGACTCCCTCCTCTCTGTGGACAGCTACAAAAAATGCATTGCCATATGCCCTGAGGAGATCTTCAAAGAAGCCTACTGAGTAGTTCTCAGGTAAGCACAGCCTATTAATCCTTACTACACTTGGAATATCCCTATGCTCTGCTCTTCTTACACTATAGACATCAGCAACAAGTTCTAAAACCCTCCGTGCATCAACGTAGACTTCATCAACTTTAGGCACACTATCAATGAACATATTGCATCGCCTAAAGCTATACCTATATCACTAATGCATTTATTACGTAATACCCTATAATACTTGGCTGTAGCGCCTTATATGCATTTTCATAGCTTTAAATAGATCTATGGATAAATGACTCAATCACTCATAGGCTATCACTTATGTATTTAGATGAACTAAGGACGTGGAATAAAGGGGAACTCCACGATCTGTAAGTAAAGCCGCAGGGGGAGTTAACTCCCTAGGAAGGGAAGTATTCAAGAAAAACACTGTTGGTGGAGAGCGCTCTATCAAACTTATTAATCCCCCCTATACATTATAGAGCTTTGAATGAAGAGATTGCCGAGAGCTGATCTGTGAAGAATCTCCCACGACTGATCTATGGAGTACGAAACTATGGCTCCTCGACTACTCATACTTGACTACGACTTAACTTTAGTAGACACCATATATGATTTTGCTGAAGCAGTAAATGAATCCAGGAGGGCATTCGACCTTAAGCCATTGAGCCTAAGTGAATTCCTAGATTACTTCTTAAGCGATGAATTAACTTGGAGAGTTGCTCCAGAAGGCAGCTTAGATTACTTCTGGAAGTTCTTTAGAAGAATATATAAAACTAGGTATGGAAAGCCAATTGCAGGAGCAACTAGAGTATTGGAGCTACTTAAATCTATTGGAGTAAGAAATGTTATTGTAACTGGGAGGGAAGTTCCCTCAAGTAACGTTTGGCTAGAGCTCCAGGGAATGGGGTTAGATTACGTAATTGACGACGTATACACACTCTACGACTTAATGATTCTTGGAGGAAGAGAGGAATCCCTATTCGATAAGTCGTGGATAATAAACCACTTGCTTAACAGAAGCTCTATTGAAAGAAATAAAGCAGTTTTCATAGGGGACTACTGGCTTGATGCATTAAGTGCTAGTAAAGCAGGAGTACTATTCATAGGAATAACGAGTTTTGAGAAGAGAGCTAACGACTTACTTAAACATGGAGCGTGTAGAGTTGTAAGAAACTTCTATGAATTACTAGTGGCATTATATGAACTCTGCCGTAGTGAAGTATGTATCTGTGAGAATACATAGAGCAGAGATGATAAAAGGTATTTTACCTTAATACTTACTGCTACTTTATTGAGCCAAGTATTCTAAACTTACCTACTTCATCTGCGTGGATTTTCCCGCCATCAGTTAGAGATAATAATGCTTTTCTAATCTTATCTTCACTTGCAAGACCGCTTAAGACAGCGTGTATCTCCTTAAGGTTCATGGGTCTTTCCACAAGGATCTCTAGTATTATGTTTTTAAGCACATCTTCATTTGGAGCAGTCATTAAAATTACATCAGAGTCTTCGTATAACTTATTTAACATGTTCTCAACTTTACGTGAAAAATACCTTATTTCATCCTCAGTTAAGTTAACTAAGCTTCTGCTGTAATTCACTTAAGACACCCTTCAACACTTTGGATCTGTGATTTGTATAAAACCCCTAATATTCCTTATATCTTTATTATATCATTGCTGTGATCAATTGAGATCTAGAGATGTCTACAGATCTCATGTTAAAAGTGAATTAACTAAGCATCAATGGCGCTCTAACACACATGGCTTTATTGAAGTTCTTGAAACAGCTGGAAAATTTATAATAAACTACTCCTCTTAGAAAAACCTCAACTCTATGGGTGGTATCAATGGTTGTAGTGAATCAAGAGCTTGTAAAAGCGTTTATTAAAGAATACCCCTGGTTAAATACAGCATACGTCTCTCTCACAAGTGATATTGAGGTCAGAGAGCTGTGGGACATGAGCAATGTTATGGTTGTAAAGAGAATGATGTACAATGATCATGGGCCAGTCCACGCACACATAGTGGCTGGTGCAGCATTAGCATTATATAAGATATTGTTAGATAAAGGGTTTACTCCAACGCTTATAAGGGATGGAGTAGTAAAAGATCTTGAGTATACATGGCTTGTGCCCCTATATGGAGCTCTTCTACACGACATTGGAAACTCCATTCACAGAAGCATCCATGAAAAGATCGGGGCTCTGCTGGCTAAACCCATTGTTGAAAGAGCCCTTAAGAAAATAGTAGGTGACTCTATTACTAGAATAAGGCTTAGGCAAGAAGTACTTCACAGCATATTCTGCACAGCATACGACGTTGAATGCTTAACTATAGAGGCTGGAGTAGTTAAGGTTGGCGATGGATTAGACGTAGCTGAAGGCAGAGCCAGGATCCCGTATAGAATGGGTCAAATAAATATCCACAGCGTATCTGCATTAAGCATAAGGATGGTTGAAATAACTGAGGGAGCTAAAGCCCCTGTAAAAGTATCCATATACATGAATGAGCTGGCTGGAGTATTTCAAGTAGATGAAGTATTGATGCCTAAGCTAAAGACTACGCCACTCAAAGATCTTGTTGAAATAAGCGTTATAGCCGGTGAAAAAGAGTTGAAGACTTATTACCCGCATTGATATTCTAAAGCTACGCATTAAATGGATTCACATGAGCTATTCAGAGCTCAGTTCCGCTGAAGCTCCTTTGACAACATGTACTCTATTGCTTTAACTGTAAAACCAGTTTTAACTAATGTTTCAATAATTCTCTCCTTAGAAGCATCAACTGGTATAGTTATGTACTCTAAGCCCTTCTCAAGGCTTACACTTATTAACCCAGACAACAGGGCTTTGAAAGCTTCTAGAGGCTTGTAGTATGAAATAGCTATGTAATCCACAATCATTTCATCCTCAGGTGAATACTCCGCTAATCCACGGAGTTTTCTACCTCTATAGACTAGGATCGCTTCTTCACCACCATTATACCCTCTATAAATCATTTTATCAGCTGGCTCAGTTAACGTACTCCACCAAGTAGTTGGCCTTAACTTAATTATCTTCATTACGTTATTAATGCTTCTTCTCTCCACTCTATATCCATCTACAATGGGTTTATCCAAGTTCCTTAAGTTAGCTCTTAATAAAGCCACTAGGCCCTTGAATGAATAACCTCTCTTAAGGTAGAAGTTTAATGCAGCTAAGTTTCTATCCTTAACGCTAAGGAATACTTCTTCAACACCTTCTCTAACCAGTGTTTCCTCTAAGTAGTCAAGCAATAGGCTGCCTATGCCTAAGCCCCTGTACTCACTGTCTACTGCTAAGCTATCTATGTAAGTGAGATGTCTATGTTTATAAGTTATTATGAATCCAACTACTTTACCCTCTACTTCAGCTACAATAACCTTCTTTCTCTTAGATCTTGTATTAATAAGTGCCTTAAACCACTCATAGTCCTCTTCATCAAGTTCTTCAAGTGAGTTTAAATGTATTTCAAATATTCTATTAACATCACGTGATCTAGCATTACGAAGAACGATATCTCCACTCATCATATATTAAATCACAGCCTTAAAGCACCTGTACTTAAATGACATTAACCATGGTAAGAGTATATAAATTTTTCCCCTCTCCATAGGCTCAACGGTGTTCAATTATAGTAACAGCGATCTAGGTTTAGCAGCTTGTGAATTAATGTTTAATTCCATCAATTCCCCCTCAGGATACTTATGTACTCCTGGAACTATGAAGGCTTTCACATAAGTATTTGCATTCAACAACGTTACACTTGGATTAACTACTATTAATCCACTTGATTTAACTATAGGAACTAAGTGATACGTCCCATATCCTCTAATGACTCTCGCAGTTCCTTGAATATCATCGACTTCAATGAACCTTAGCCTATAGAAGCCAGTATAATCCCTAAACTCCTCATCTCTTGATAGCTTAACTATAAAGTACGGTAGCTTTACTTGTGGTTCAAGACCTCTTAGATACCTTAAAGTAGGCAACGCCACTGTCAATAGTCCAGCTAAAGTAGATTGCGGTAGACCGGGTAGATTAATGACTGCCCTCCCACTGTATGTAAAGCCACTGGTAGTTCTCCCCGGATGTATCTTTACTCCCCTGAAGAGCTCCCTTGGCTTAAATGCTCTTACAACTGAAGTCCACGTGTAATCTCTTGGCCCCATCGATAGCCCGCCTATAGTAATGACTACTTCAGCTTCTTTAAGAGCTTTCGAAATAGATGAAGCTATTTCAGAAGGCTCATCGGGGATTGTGGATTCAAACACTACCTTATAGCCATGTGCTTCAAGAATTCCTTTAACTAAGTACATAGATGAATTCGGTAGCTTACTTAAATAATCTACAGTTACTTCACTGACTACTTCAGAGCCGACAGTAATTAAAGCTACCTTAGGGGGTTTGTAAACGTTAACTGAAGAAACACCAAGATCTATTAAAGTCTTCTGTATAGCTGGAGTAATTAGTGTACCTTTAGAAGCAACAAGATCTCCGGCTCTATAGTCGGAGCCCGCCTTAAGTACTTCTTCACCAGCCCTGAGCTCTCTATAGATAAATACCTCGTCATTAATTCTTCGCACACCTTCAATTCTCACAACAGCATCAGCATTCATAGGTATTGGATAGCCTGTTTCAACAAGTACTGCCTCCCCACGCTTAATGAAGTACTTATGTGCCTCCTTAGGATTAACTCCTTCCACTACTCTAAGGACAGCCGGCTTCCTAGATGAAGCTCCAGTAGTATCAACACTCATTAATGCATAACCATCTACGTGAGCAATATTGAAAGGCGGCCTATTGACTGGGCTATATAAGTCTTCTGCAACTATGTGCCAGGCTGCAGTTCTTACATCAATTCCTTCAATAACTGGATCCACTCCCTTAATCAAGGTTTCTACAGCTTCACGTAGATCAACATATTTATATAGCTTGTTTTTCAACTCCTCCTGCACTATTAACGCAGCCTCCATAGCTAAATGATAATGCATAACTCATCCTATTTAGAACTTGCAGGGACTGTCTTATACTTAAGGCTGAACATTAGCTTCATAAACTTCATGAGTAAGCCTATGAATGGCTTAAGTAAAGCTATTGATGAAAGAAGCATCTCTAGAGCTTTTGCATCCTCGTATCTAAGTGCACCGCTAACTACTACAAGCGGTATGTAGAGCGACAACATGGTTACTAACCCTAGAGTAAGCCTAACGATAGCTGGCATGCTTACATAGATGAAGGGAGTAGTTAAAGCAGCTGAAGCAATACCTATTAAGGAAGTCTTTGCAATATGCAATAGATCGAGAGTTATGCCGCTCCTCTTAGCCATAATTAGGCAGTAGGCTAGTGAAGGAATGCCGTAGACACCTATGGCTAGCGCTAAGCCATAGATACTCCACTTAATAGATAGAAAGTACATGAGTGGAAAAGCAGCTAGCCCACTAATTATTGATGAGTAGACTATAGTCCTTGTAAAGCCATGTGCCTGCAGTATAGAGCCTACTGTAACACTCATTGGCCAGAGGAATAGCTGAGCACTCAATAGAGCAAATGCTAGAGGAGCTTCACTATACCTAGGGCCATAAACAGTCCTTATAACATCAGTTGAGTAAATTATTGCATAAGTCGTTAAAGGCATTGTTATAAAAGTCAGCGTCAAAGTCGTGTACCTATATAGATCAAGTGCTTCATCCCTAATCCCTCTGCCAACTAGCTTTGAGAACAATGGGGTTAGAGGAACAGCTATAGCTGAATAAACTGATAGAATTGCATAAAGCAACTGCAGTGAGGCATTAAAGTTACCGACTAATACATCCCCTGCATCACCTAGAGGGGAAGTTATGTATGCTAAAAGCACTGCTTGATACCTAGATATGAGTAAGCCCATTACTCCTGCGCTAAACAATGCAAGAGAGAACTTTATGAACTCTAGTAGACTTACGTTAGACACTCGATCATCCTTTATCCTTAAGTAATTGATCGTTAGAGCTAGGGCTAGGATTACTGAAGCATAGTAGCTGAGTACATAAGCTAGTATAGCGCCCGCTATACCCATGCCTAAGTAAAGCAATACGATTACTGCAATAAGCCTTATAGCACTTTGTGTAATGGATACATAAACTCTATGTCTAGCCATTCCAATGCCTGCATGAAAGCTCATAAATGTATAGGTCAGCGTCTGCCCTAGAATGGAGGCTGAGGCTAAAGCTACGTAAAAACCCAGCTCACTTCTACCTACAATGACTTCAGCCATGTATTCAGGTAAAGCAAGTAGAGGAGCTGAAGCTATAAGACTTACTAAAAGTTTAAGCAGTAGAGTTCTCTTAAGCAAGTACGCAATAGTACGATGATCTCCTTTCCCCAAGTAAAGCGATGAAAAGCGCAGTAAGGCCTGATCTATTCCAAAGTCAGTGAATGAAGCCATTATACTAAGGGGTATGAACGATAGAGCGTAAACGCCATAGCCCTCGGGCCCAAGAGCTCTACCAACAACCATTAGTGTAACAACTTGTAGAGCTAGTTGAATAAGAGTCCCCCATAGGTAAGTAAAGGATTCTACAGACGCCCTTGAAGCATCAGCAAACACATTGCCGAGATCGCCGCTTCCCATTAAGCATAACACCAATAAGCTACTAATAGACTAACTTATTGAACAATTGAACAAATATTTATCCTTATAACGCCTACGCTTCTCCTCCTCGATTAATCAATAGAAGTCGTCATAGAGAGTTGTAGAAACAAGTCTCATAACATGGATGTATGACTTAGAGCATAGAACTATGAAGCCAAAACCTTACTTCACGCATTTCACTAAAGTGTAAAGGTATATAGTTATAAGTGGTCTTGATGTGCTTCAAGGTTCTCTTACTTATTGTTTTTCATTCCTTCACTGAAGGAGTTATTAGGGCTCCATAATCTATAGGCCCACATCCGCAGTGAAATTAAACCCCTAGATCCGGAGTACTCATTACTAGAGCTAAGCCAGTCTGTGAGCTTACAAGCTCCTACCAATGATCATGAAGATCGAAGATGGTGGAATGCATTCACAGCTATTTAAAAACAGTGTTTGGAAGCAAGCTAAAGGTTGATTGAAGAGTGTATGTTTTATAGATCTCTTCAGCGACAGATCGCTCTCAGTGGGCATAGAGAGCACGATCTACGATCAGTTAAGTAAGTATCTACTAGCTCATCAAAGTTCGTTTCATCAATTAATTTCCTGAACTTTAAGTTCGCCTCCTTTACCAAACTATCCACCAGCGTTACTAGTAGTAAATGCCTTAATAAATATAACTCAGTTATTTATCAACTGGCTCCTTAAATGATGCTGCGATGTAGATAGGTGTTCTTCTTCCACCACTGTAGAGCTTCAATAGATCTTTCTCAACAGCTGTCCTTAACAGTTTTTTAGCTAAGCTAATCTTTATATTGTATTGTTGAGCTAATGAGTAAGGAGTTAAGTACTTAAACGCCTCTTTATCAAGATCTTTTTCTAATCTCTTTAATAATGCCTCTACCTCAATTAACGCTATTCTCTGCGTAACTTGCGCTCTCTCCTCCTTAACTTCCCCTTTTTGCTTCTTAGCTTTAGCCGACAAGGATCCCGCCTACTAGGCTTTTTCTATACTACAAACTTGCTTCCTTAATTAACTTTGTGTAAAAATCCTTGCAATTTATGGAGGAAGGCGTCTTGAGTGTTAAACACTATGGTTGGCTTTGCGAAGTCTTCTTAAAGCTGAGGAAGTTCTCTAGTAAAGCAATTACTTCACTAATCTTCCTCTTTTCACAATACCTTATGCACTGCGATATAAACTCCTTCTTAAAGATGTTCTTTAAACTCTCTTTAACCTCCCCCCTAAGTATGTATTCCCCTGCTTTATTTTCGCATTCCTTAAAGCAGTGGTCTGTTTTAGGCTTAACTACGTATATGTATGGATACCTTTGATCAACTAGCTCTATCTTTACGTGCTTTAACATATTGATTGAATCCACAGTTCTTCTTACAGCATCATATTCATGTTTTTCAAAGAGGAAGCAACCTATGTTCTTAAAAGCCTTCAGCATTCTAACGGCTGTTTCAATTATTTGACTCTCGCCGTTGGACAACCGATCCTTACTTGACTCCACCTTCATCACCTAGTGTAGTTGCTTTAACTGGGATGCTTACAGCTGAAGAAATGAGTCTAACTATCCAGGCATATACAGGTTTACCGAAGCTCCTCCTAAGTTCTCCATCAATGTACTTAGCTCTATAGACCATTTGCCCTGTGCCTGTGAATACACTTATGTATCCTTTGACTTTCTTTAGGAAGTTTCTAATTAGCGATATTTGAACTACGTACTCCCTTGGATCAGTTCTTACAGCAACTTCAAATGCTTTTCCTAAAACATATGTAGGCTTCACTTCCCGCCTATTAACTATTCTCATAGGTTCTTTAGTTAAGCTAACTATACTGCCTCCCTTAGTCACTATTAGTATAATTCTCTTGCAGACATGCTTACCACTCCTACTCCTAGACTCTTCCTCAATTAATCCTTTAACTACAGACTCCGTCTTCAAAGACTATTCACCAATAATTAACGTAGAGCCATTGAATTTATACCTAAGTCTACCTCCCTCAGCAATATCGATAACTAAAGTAAAAGGCGTAGGAGATAGCTGGCCTCCAAGCCTTACGACATGCCCTTCTTTAATAACTACTTGCTTTACGTCATTGAAGCACTTTTCTTCAATCAATAAGCCCTGATCGTTGTATATGGATATACAAGCATCATATACTTCAGGCTTATGATATATGGCTAGGAATACTTTAGTCAATTAAGCAACACCTCAGAGTCTATTGAGGGCTATTGGTGAATAATAGCTTTACGGTAGCCGCCTCCACCAACTAGTATTCCCTACTTACTTATTGCATATTGAGTAAGCATATATCTCAATACATGTCCACTGACGCTATTGAACCATAACTTAAAGCAGTTGTATACAACAAATGTATTATGCACCTCCTGTTGGAAGGATGTATGTAGAAGAGGGGGAAGTTGAGAAACTTAACTATCTTAGCTCATCTAGCTTACTCCAGGGCATGTTTGGAGAAAGGACTCTAGGAACTTTTCCACTAACTACTTCCTACACTAGCCTTCATCTCCCTGAACTTCTGAGACCTCGTGCTGTAGATCCTTGAAGCTTGTCACAATGAATGTAGAGTCCCCATGAGCTCTAATACCTTTAAAAATACGTTCATGTAATCTATAGATAAGTGGGTGTAAGTATTAATGGGTACTCAAACCCATAGGTATAGTAAAACAGCTTCTCTAATGAATATAGGTGTACTGGAAGTTCTTGAAGCCATTCTAGACTCCCTCAGGATCAGTGGCTTTGCAGAGGAAGTGAAGAGAGAAGGGGATCGAGTGTTAGTTAAAGTAAGAGCTAAGGGACCCCTTGGAGTAGTTTTTGAAGACCAATACAGTTTCTCCATTAACCAGGAATCCCCTAAGAAAGTCCTAGTAGTGGGCTCTGGAAATAAGAGCAGGATGGCTATAACGATAACTCTACCTACGGGCAGTGGCTTAGCTGATGTAATTAATGTGGATGGAGTACTTACTGGAAGTACTAATGCAGCATCCAGTAAGCTATTGAAGTCCATGGTGGAAGGAATAGGTAATTACTTAAGGACTGAAGCTGGAATTCAGCGAACTCCTACTAAAGCTATAGAAGTACGCCAAGTTACTGAAGTAGCTGGAGCAACAGTTCGTGAAGAACTAAGAGAGTCTGTAGAAGAAGCAAGGCCTTCAGTAATACCTAGGGTAAGTGAAGAAAAGATAGTTGAGAAAAGTAAACCTCTATCAGACATAGTATTCATGTCATCCATAATCCTAAAGTCTAAGCTAGTTGAACAAAGAATTGTTGATAAAGCTATGGGAGTTAATGAAGTTATCGCCCTAGCTTCTAAAAAAGCCTTTGAATGCAGAAACTTAGTAATAATTATTAGAGATCAAATCAAGGGAGGTGAACTAACTATGATAACTAACCACAGCGGATTAATAGTTGCAGCTTACGCTAATATTTCAGGCAATGAATTCTACGGAATTGAAGCACTAAAAGCTTTTGAATACGCATCAACAGGCTCTACCATAAGATTATGGTGTAGTAGTGAAGAGCTGTAGCAAATGGCTATGAAAGTAGTAGAAGAATTCAAGAAAGTTAAGAAGAGGTTTGGATTGATAAGGACAGTAGCTTTTACAGTCGGCCTTCTTCTATCACCAATAACTTGGTTCAATGATCCAATAGTGAATGTACCGATAGCTCTTGCATTAACTCATTTACTTATAAAAGCTTGCGGCAGAGAGCTATTTATCCCAATTTTTGCAGCATCATATGTATTTACAAACGTCCTCGGCTTACTGCTAATGCAGGTAAGCATATCATACAGTGGAGATAAGTTTAGGGCTGTAGAAATACTAAAGATCTTTATAGGAACAATAGTTTACACGCTACTAGTGATCTTTTTATTGAGGATCGGCATTTTAAACCCCCCCTAGTACTAATGGCTATACGTAGAGTTGATAGAATTGAGCTCGTGGATTCCTATAAGTGTATTAAAGAACTACGGCTTACCTGATGAAGCAATAGATGTTTTAGTTAATGATAAGAAGATAGAATTCCTCAACCCCCTTCAACTAGAGGCATTGAGGAAGGAGGTTCTCAGCGATCGCAACGCCGTTGTAGTAGCTCCAACAGCTAGTGGAAAGACTCTCATAGGTGAAGTAATGTTGTTAAAGAAAGCAATTGAGAAATCTATGGGTCTCTACCTAGTTCCATTAAAGGCTTTAGCTAGTGAAAAGTACACAGAGTTTAAAGTATGGGAGAAGCTAGGGATTCAAATAGGTATTACTACTGGAGACTATGAATCTCCAGCAGAGCATTTAGGGAAGTACGATATTGTTATAGCTACTTACGAAAGGTTTGACTCACTACTTAGACTGAAGCCAAGCTGGCTTAATAAAATAGGGTCTGTAGTTATTGATGAAATGCACTTAATAAATGATAGTGAAAGAGGCCCCGTCTTAGAAATGATCATTTCAAGGCTTCTATCCATGGATGTACAAGTAGTCGGCTTATCCGCTACTGTAGGTAATCCAAGTGAGCTAGCTTCATGGATTAATGGAGAGTTAATTACAGTTGATTGGAGGCCCGTGAAGCTAGTTGAAGGCGTTTACGACAGGAGGAGGAGTAGAGTAATCTTCAGTGATGGAAGAGTGGAGGAAGTCCCTAGGAAAACTGGCGATGCAGTATTAGATGTAGTCTTGGAGAGCATTAAAAGCGGAATCCAATCACTTGTCTTCATACATAATAGGAGGAGGACTGAGGAACTGGCTTCTGAGCTAGCTAACGCTGTTTCCCCAATGCATGGCGTTGATAGAGAGAGGCTAAGTGAATACTTAAGTATGCTCTCTAGTGAAAGTCCCAGTAGGATTGAAGTAGAAAAACTACAGCCACTCATTCAACGCGGCGTAGCATACCATCACGCAGGGTTAAGCAGTATTGCTAGAAGAATTGTTGAAGAAGCATTCAGGGAGAGACTCATTAACGTCGTTTTTGCAACACCTACTTTAGCTGCTGGAGTGAATTTACCTGCTAGAAGAGTCATATTGTCTGTTAAAAGATATGATCCACATTTAGGGAGATACATCTACATCCCAGTCTTTGAATACAAGCAAATGGCTGGAAGAGCTGGGAGACCGCAATACGATCCTTATGGAGAGGCGGTAGTAATTGATGCAGGCAGCGTCAATGATGGATTCAGGAAGTATGTTAATGCAGAAGTAGAGCCTGTTGTTAGTAAGCTCAATAATGAACGAAGCCTACGTATACATACACTGGCATTAGTAGCTGGCGGTGAAGCTAGTACAGTTGAAGAAATAGTTAAGGCTTATTCTATGACTCTCTACGGGTACTCCTCAAGGGAGTTAAGCAATCTTGTGGAAAAAATTGAGACAATTATTGAAATGCTTACATCATGGAACATGGTGCACAACTACTCTGGAATACTAGTAGCTACAGGGCTTGGGAAAACAGTGTCGTCAACATACATAGATCCTCTTTCAGCTCACATATTCCTAAGCAATGCAGATGTACTTAAGGAAAAACTATTTCCATACATACATCTAATAGCTTTAACACCTGACTACAGTAGGAGTAGGCCATATATACCATCAAGAGTTATAAGAGATTTTGAAAACATAGCATTAATGGATGCTGAGAACGGTGCAGCTCTACAGCCCCCGGACGAGGATGTAGTTAGCTATGACTTTTGGCTAGAGGCATACGTACACGCTAGAATGCTTAATGACTGGATAAATGAGGATCCTGAGGATAAGATAACTGAAGTATATGGAGTAGGGCCAGGGGATATACATAGTATTCGCGAAACAGCCAGCTGGATTGCTTCAAGTTTAGCTAGAGTAGCTTCCTCAATGAAGAAACATTCTTTAGCATACATACTTGACGCACTGAGCTTAAGGATAGAGCATGGAGTAAGGGAGGACGCGCTTGAATTAATAAAGCTCGAAGGCATAGGGAGAATGAGGGCAAGGGCATTGATAAGAGCAGGCATTAGGAGCTTAGACGATTTAGCTAAAGCACCCGTTAAATACTTAGTGAGCCTCCAAGGGTTTGGGAAAAGAATCGTCATTAATATAAAGGAACAGCTCTATAAAATGGGCTATAAAGTAGTTACATAGCTAACGTCATCTGAATGCTTCAAGTAATGGCTTCTCCCTTAACTTTAGATACTACTGATATGCGTTCTATCGATGTATGTGGATATTGCCCACGCTCATCCTTTTCATAGCTCTTCACCATGTCCCAGATGTTTAAGAGCGCTGCTGAAGCCCCCATTAGCGCCTCCATTTCAACACCTGTTTTTGCTAATGCTTTTACTAAGACTCTTACTCTAAGCCTCTCATCATCAAGTACATCAAAGCTTACAGATACATGCGTTATTGGAATATTGTGGCATAATAATATGAGCTCACTAGTCTTCTTTACAGCATTAATTGCCGATGCTCGTGCTATAGTCAATACATCTCCTTTCTCAACTCTTCCTTCTAGAATCCTCTTTAATGTATCTCTCCTAAGCTTAATGATTCCTTCAGCTACAGCCTCCCTATATACAACTTCCTTTAAAGTTACATCAATCATGCCCATAAGTTACACCAGTCTACACTAAATACGCTCTACATGATTAGCGGGATTCTTAAACTACTTCCCCCATAGAAGTAATTATGGATGCTTGGCCGTAGGTCAAAAGCGTCTTCTACGTACTATTGTAAACGAGTGCTTCAAAACAAGTTTCTATATTAAGGAGCTATGGATCAATATTAATTGGTGTCTAATTTGTCTATAGAGGAAGTCACAATAGATTTCACTGGAGTGCCAACTATACCTACTGGTAAAAGAAACTTACAGAAGCTTGAATTAGCGCTAATAGTCGGCACTTTATACAGTCCTGAAGTTATTGAATTAATAAAGGATCCTGTTGAGAGAGCTACATGGATAGACAGCTTAGCCATTGCAGCTGGAGCACTAGCTAGACAGAAGGCTGGTTATTCATTGAGGCAGATAGCAGAGGAGCTTGGGAGAAGTGAAGTGAGCTTAAGAGCTCACTTAAGTGGTAAAACTAAGGTTGGTCAACTAGTCTTAAAGACTTATGAAAGACTTGTGAGAGGAGAGCTGAAAGTAGTAGCTCCATTTACTCCCCTAATCCATAGCCAGAGGGAGATGGAGTTAGAGGATAGGTTGAGACAGTTGGAGTTAGAGAAACTGAATTGCCAAGAATCCCTAAGCCATTTAAGTGAAGAGCTGAGTAAAGTAAAGGCAGAGTTAGAGATTGTTAAAAGAAGTCTTGAGGAAAAGGAAAAAGTCATTAGTGAAATAAAGGAGATATTAAAGAGCGTTTAACTCTTAACTTACTGAAGAAAGCTCAAGGCGATCTAGGAATATAAACCTCTTAGCTGGATGAGGATGAGTGCTAAATACTTCAGCAAGTAAGCTAGGCTTCATTCTCTTAACTTCCTCAACAACGGCATCTATATTGCCATAGAATCCCAGTGGATCTATGGAGTGTTCAGTAGCAGATATAAAGAGCATCTTTAATTGACCATACTTCTCAGTATTTATCCCACGGCGCTTTAAATACCCTGTAGCTAAGAGTATTCTAGCTAATGCTCTCTGTAAATACTTAGCTCCTCCTGGAATTACTTTAGCTGAATGAGCATCAGCATAGTATTCGCGAAGCCTACTCAAGTATAGTATTCCTAAGTTGAGTAAGAAGCCTATTAATATAGCTAATGCTCCAATACCTATAATAGCTAGCGGCGTTAATGAATTCCTCCTCCTATTGCTGAATCCAGCAAGCCAACCCCATCTAATGAGGAATTCTCCAATCCATAGAACTAAAGCCGGAAGTAGTCCAACGATCATCATGAATGCTACATCTCTATGCTTTAAGTGACCTATTTCATGCCCTACTATTGCAGTTACCTCTTGCTGAGTTATCCCCTTTAAATTCAGTAATCCATCTGTAACAGCTACTCTATACCCCGCTATAGGGTTTCCATAAGCGAAAGCATTCGGGATCGCTATATGAGCTATCATGAGCTTCGGCTTACTTATACCGCTTCTATACGCTATATCGCTTACAGCCTGGTGAAGCCATGGCTCTTCAGATGGATCAAGGGGTCTAACTCTATATATTGCATCAATAATGTATGGTGAAATAATCCACTGCAGCAAATATGTTGCTCCAACAAGAACTATGGCTATAGTTATTATAGGTGCGCCAAGCATTAACATTATTAAGTAAAGCATTAGGAGCGATACTCCAGTTACTATGAGGAATGAAAGAGCCATCGATCCATAGAGCTTAGCTAAACTCACTTAGATCCCCTCCTAATTTAGTAATACTTTCTCTGAGTCCTTTTAAATCTATTTAAGGCTAAGTTTATTTCAGTGATGTACATGTACTCAAGAAATATAGCTGTAGCATTAGTAAATAGTGATGGAGATATAGTTGAATTCATACCTCTTGGAAAAAACGAGGAGAGGAATTTCGATAAAGTAGTTAGAGTATGCTTTGACGTATATAGAGTAGTGAACCATATATTGAGGAGCCTCCATATGAGCCCTCCGAGGAATATATCAATGAAGTACGAAGACTTAGAAGTAGTAATTATACCAAGGGGTGATAAATTAGTGATGACCATGATTGAAGGCCTTGATCAGTTTACAGCCAATATTAGCAGAAATATTGCTGAAGCCTCTGCTTAAGCTTTAAGCCGCCTGCTCACAAGCTATCCAACCTCGCAATTAAGAATTACTTAAGGCTATAGCAGGAGTAACTTAATTGTAAATGAAGGGTTTCTACAGACTCTACACTAGACTCTAAATAACTTCCTATAGTTATTGTAGATCAATGATTCTACGGAGCTGAAGCTGATTCCACGGGATCTAGCTATATAGTCCACAGTCTCCTTTACTAAGGAAATACTCATCGATATTCCTTTGTAATAATATGGAGCATCACTTTCAGTAATTATGTTCTCCAGGGGAGCTGATTCTATAATGCTCCTATGTTTACTCTGAACCCTCCAGGCAGGGTTTGCTCCTATGAAGAAACCCTTATCAATTATCTCCTCCAGTAAGCTTAGAGGCCCAGTATACCAGTGGAAGAACACTTTATCAATATCGTACTTTAAGATGAGGTTAAAAACATGCTCCCACGTGCCTGCAGCATGAATATTTAAAACGAGGTTATAATCTCTAGCTAACTTAAGGAATTTCATAAATACATCTAGCTGCTTCTTAAAAGTTTGTGGAGTAAACTTTGTATCTAAGCCTACTTCACCTAAGCATTTAACGCTTTCGCTTTCAGCAAGCTTTAATAAGACGTTGACTTCGTTTTCACTAGCTTCACCGACATTCCATGGATGTATGCCTATGCAAGGATGTATAAACCTCCTTTCACGCGCCATATCTATAGTTATTAAACTGGAGTCATAATCATCTGATACAGCTACCACTATGTAGCTATCTCTATAGCTATCAAGCTCACTTAAACTTAATTCATGACAGTGAGCGTGCATGTCGATTAGCAAAGCATTTCACCAACTTAGTACGCTAGTTATCGGGCCAATGTTAATCAAGACCTCCTCTCCAGCTTCAAGCACCATCTTTAACCAAGCTTTTGTACTTGAAACTATTAAGTTAACTCTACGTCCACACTTATTGACTACTCGACCTCCATGCTTAACCTCTATGCATTCATTTAGATTATCAATAATGCTCTTTAATTCAGCATTCCTTGAGGCCTCGTATGTAAATACTAGGAATGGGCCTAGCTCTAAGTTACTGAGTTCCCTTAAAGCGCCATCTATGTAGGACTTGGAGTGAGCTTTGTTAAGTGAGTTGAGGATGGCTAAAGTAGATCTTATGAGGCCCTCCGCACCCTCCAATCTACTGCAACTTAATAGAGGAGGCACTGGGCTCCCTTCGCTTAAAGCACCATTAATGCATAAAGCTACGTATCTATCATAAATTACGCCAGCGCTCGATAGACTCCATAAGTTAACTGCCTTAACTATGTACTTTGCTAATTCCTTTAAGTCTTCTGTAAGTTCTTCACAGGCTAGCATAACTTTACCCATATCTACTAACTTAATTACATCAGAGAAGACACACATTATTCCCTCAACTCTCTTACTGACTTCCCACTTAGTGATCCTACTCCTCCCCCAGATGAATTCCCCCAACCTCTCCCCATTACAAACTACCCTTATGCCCACCGGTGTCTCTACTTCAATTGAATACCCTGATTCAATTGAAGTAGGTATATAGAGAACTTCATAGTTTTCATAAGTTCTCAATCCATAGACTCCTCTTAGGCCTCCTCGACAAGTTATTGCGCTTCTACTGTAATTACACAGGATCTCTAGCATATACAGCGCCTTCAGGGCTTCTCAAATTCATTAACACTATACTCGTTAGTTAGTCTTAATAACTTATCAAGGCTACTTACGATGCCCCTCCACGCTGACTAGAGCATAGGCTGTTGAATTAACAGATACTCGTTTAAGGAGTATAGAAGTTAGGGAAGCAACTGAAGTATTTCAATTAATTCAGCTATATCTTTGGCAAATACGTATATTATTGGCTCTATTCCAAGGCCACCTCTATCTGCAATAGCTGTTACACTAGAGTTCTCCTTAAATATTGCTTCAACGGCTTCAATGACTTCGCTGAGACTCTTATGTGGTCCTGATTCAGCTACTGTAAAACCTAAAGCTTTGAGCTTTTCAATGTACTCATCTACGTACCTTATTGATGCACAAGCCCTAAGGCTCTTGTTATATCTTGAGGCTCTTATTAAAATTGTTGCAGTATGCTTACTTCCCCCAAAGCACGGCATGCCAACAGCTTCAGCCCTATCATTAAGCTTAATTATTCTGCCGGGGAGACCTATGACATCGTTAATACTGGCTGGAGCTGGAGTAGAGTAAGCTATGTTCATGCCTACTTCAGGAACTAGTTCAACTACCCTTGGATTTTTCAATAAAGTCTTTAAGTAATTCTCATACTCAGCGACAAGAGGGTGCATTGCTGGAGTAAAAACGCTTATGCAAACGCTACATGATGGAGGAAGCTCAAGATCCTTCTTCAAGTGTACTTTACAGAGCCTGGCATCGCTTAAAACCTTATTCACTAAAGTAGTGAAGAGAGCATTATACTTCCCGACTTCACGGCTCAGCAAGGAGTTAAGTAATGTATTTACATAGACATCTACTTCATTTAAGTTAAAGCCTGCTTCACTTAGTTCTTCATAGTATTTAGCAACGCCACTCCTCAAGATCTTATACACCATTGGTTGAGATAAGCCAAGAGCTCTAGCTATAGCTGCCTGGCTATAGCCCTCACTACTGAGCTTATGTACTAATATGCCTCTAAGAGGTCGAACGAAGTACTCTATTGCAACTTCGTAGGGAAGCATGAATAGATCCCATGAGGGCTATGCATGGCTATAGTTAACAGCTGTATCAGCATTCCTTAATGAATACTGCATCGATAGGCCTTCTTCTTCAACACTAGCTATCTTTAATGAAGCTGCATCTGCAAGCTCAACTAATTCTTTAAGAGTCTTTAATTCCTTAATGAAATAATTCTCATCTTCACTCATTTCATCAATTAATTGAAGTACTTCATCTAATTCATTAAATGCTAGATCTTTAATGAACTCTAAGTCACTCTTTGAAAGCCTCTCTTTAGTAACTATATTCCTCAATCTATTCATCAATAAATCAATTCTTAAACTCCTATACTTTATTCTCAATACCTTTATCCTCGGGTTTTCCTCCTTGCTATAACCCATGTAGCTAAAGAGTTCTTCGCGAACAGCATCTACATCCCTAAACTTATACCACGCCCTCCCTCTACTAGTGCTTCTTTTTTCAACGATTCCATAGACTTTTTCAAGTATTTTAATAAGATTGCTTGGATTATAGTCTATACCCCATGCAGTAAGCCTTAATGCCAAGTCCCTGCTATTAAAATCCCCTAGGCTACATCCAGCCTCATTGTATAACTCAAGGGCGGCTTTCAACACTGCTATAGCTTTATCGCCGTATCTCTCGATAAATTCCCTAACTCTCTCCCTCACTGAATCTCTCAATGCATCCTTAGGCAAGAAAGCTGCACCGCTACCAGTTATACTATAGGAAGCGTATTTAAGTGAATGTTAAGTAATAGTTAATCTCTAGACTTAGGGATAAGTGGTGTGTACTGTGGATACTATTGTAGTTGAGGGATTAGTCAAAGTTTATTGCAATAGGAGGGTAGTTGATGGAGTTAGCTTTAGAGTGAAGAGCGGAGAAATATTTGGGTTAATTGGACCTAATGGAGCTGGTAAAACAACTACCCTAAGAATGATCACGACATTAGTGAGGCCTAATGAAGGCAGAGTCATAATTAACGGCATAGATGCCTTAGCTAAGCCAGTTGAAGCAAGAAAGTTTTTAAGCTACTTACCTGAGGAAGCAGAAGTCTATCCTAGGCTAACTGGATACGAACACATGCTGCTTCACGCTAAGCTTAAGTGCCCCAATAACTATAGAGAAGCCGTAGACTATGGAGTAAAGTTATCCGGCTTAAGAGATAGGCTTCACGATAGAGCTGGAGAGTACAGTAAGGGCATGAAGAGAAGGCTCTTAATAGCTATCGCCCTCATGACTAAGCCTCAAGTAGCTATATTGGATGAACCTACTAGCGGCCTCGACGTATACGCTAGCTATAGCGTTAGAAAAGTCATTAGGGAGTACTCTAGGGAAGCCGGTGCAGCAGTCGTAATCAGTAGCCATAACATGCTTGAAGTAGAGCACTTATGCGATAGAGTTGCATTCATAAATAACGGTAGAATAATTGACCTAGGAGCCCCTGGAGAACTCATGGATAAATACTCTTCAGCCAACATGGAGGAAGCTTTTATTAAAGCAATTGAGGCGTCAACACTGTGAGTGACTTAAGCACTCTACTATGGAAGGAGTTACTTGACTTATCTAGAGACTACAAGGCTATTCTCACAACAGTACTTCTACCACTAATACTACTTCCAATACTAGGGCTTGTGGGAATAGTCTTAGTCTCTCAGCAGCCTGCTACAGTAGCACTTATTGATGAAGACCATTGTGAATCAACTAACTCCATGCTTAACATAACTATATCGTCACGTAGAGTAGCTGAAATACTTTATGAAGAGTTAAGTAAAAAGGGGTTTAAAGTAATTGAATCCAATGATACATCAGTAGTAGACGATCCACTAGTGGATTTAGTAGTAATTATTCCAAGAGGCTTTGCAACGAATGCAACAAGCCTTAGCTCTACTGCAAGCGTCCTCGTCATTAAGAGAGCTAACGTACAGGCTAGTGCTATGGCTGAGCAAGCGGCTAGAGAAGTAATTAGTTGGCTCAGCTACTCACTGGCTAGAGTTAAGATAGATGCTCTTTCAAAGTACGCTGGCGTTGAAGCTTCTTCAGAAGCTATTCTAAGCCCTATAGTTACTCAACAAGAAGTCGTCACTATTGTTGGAGAAAAAGCAGGCGTTGAAGAAGAGCTCAAGGGCCTCTTAGCTAGGTTCCTAGTCCTAGCCCTAGGCATTGTAGTAACTCCAGCAACAAGCTTCATAATAGATGGAATTATTGGAGAGAGGGAGAGGAAAACAATTGAAATGCTTATAAGTCTACCGATACCTCTATCAAAGATCCTTTACTCAAAAGTTCTTGCAGCAACTATAGTTGGCATAATAGCTACTATATCTGATGTAGTGGGCTTCTTAACATACATATACCTCACTCTCCTAGTGTATGGAGTTCAATTAATGTTATTCATAGATCCCCTGCTTTTAGTAATCCATGCCTTCACTTCCTTTCTAACAATATTGACGAGCGTTGCCATGGCTCTTCCATTCATAACTAGGACTCGTGGAATAAGGAGTGCTTCAAACATTGCTGGAATAGTGACAATAATTGCTACAATAATATTCTTCACTGGCTTCATAGTTGACTACTATAAATTGCCTATGAATGTAAAGACACCTCTATACTTAATACCATTCACTCACAGTGTTCTAGCAATACAATTATATGTAATTGGATATAGATTTGAATCCTTACTCCATACACTAATTCTATTAGCTCTATCAGCAATCCTACTACTGATCTCTATTAGAACTCTAGACTCTGAGAAAATACTGGTTGCTCCACCGTCTTAAGGATGAATAAGCTTATTAAATAGCGCTAGCCATACTTCTAGAAGGCTGGTGGCGGATTTGAGTTATAAAGTGGCATTAAAGATCCTTCCACTTATTGAGAGAAGGATTAGTCTAGAAGAACTCTCAAGCAAGCTTGCAGTTAGCAGAGCTACAGTAAAGAGGTATGTAAAGGCTCTCTCTGAAAAAGGCTTAATCAAGGAGGCATTGCCTGAAGTATATGAGTTAAGTGAGTTAGGGCGCTTATTCATAGAGTCCATTAAAAGCCGTCTACCTGGATTGCTAAGTGATGAACAAGCCTATGTTTTCACAGATCCAGTTACTTCAGCTCCACTACAACTTAAGGCAAGAAGCATTCAACAATTATACGTCATTTTAAAGTATAGGCTTATACCTGGTGAAGTCTTCTTAGAGCATTTAAATAAGGGCTATATATCTCAGTGGCTTGAAGGATCAGTGAAGGACAGCTACTTAGCTACGCTACTCAAGAAGGCTGGTTCCCTAGAGGATGCAGTAAAGATACTTGAGGAATACATAAGTACGCTTAGTTAGAATTCTTCAGGGACTTAATACATGTTTTTAAGCATTAAGGAATCCCTGCCTAAGTGGCTTAAGGAAGTTCGCTGGTGGCCTTGGAGAAATGAAGTAGAGGTAGATATCTTAGAAGTAGAGGAGTTGAATAAAGCCCTCTTCCTTAAAATTAGTTCAGGACTCCACAAGACCTATCTTCCATTAATTAAAGTTAATGAATTACCTGAAGGCATACCGCTTAATAGAGCCATAGTCATTAATGGTGGGAAATTCGTTGAGGCTGAATACACTCCACACTACCTACAGCTACTCTGGAATGCTAACTTCTTAGAAATCAAAGAGTGCGTTAACTTACCTACAGCAACTTCAGTAATAAGAGCTCGGCCAATTACTCTAGATTCAAGTAATGCAGTAGCTATCCACACTTTAAGTAATAGAGTTAACGTCGTAGTGAAGAGCTATAGAAAGCTCCCTAAGGTTAGCATAGAGCCCATAGTTCTTGAAGCGCTTGCTACAAGTGGATACAACTATGTTCCACGACTCTATTACATAGTGAAGTGGGGGGAGGATGTCATAACTCTCATAATGGAGTATGTTGAGAGCTTAGGTGATGGAGGAACGCCGTTCTATAAAGATGCAGTTAAGTACTTCAATGAAGGAGGTAGGGCAAATACAATTAAGCTCGCCAGCCAGCTTGGCGTAGAGGTATCTGAGCTACATAAAACTCTCATTGATGTAGACAAGGACTTCTTTAAACCAGAAGTAATAACGGACTTTGATTTAAGGAAGTGGGAGGAGAGGGTAGAGAGATATGCTAAGTCAATATATGGCAGCATTGAAAAAATGGAGGTAGGAAGTGAATGGCTTAAACCATGGATCAAGGCCTTAAGTGATGTATTGCCTAAGGCCATTAACTCATTTAGGGAGAGCATTGATGTATATAGGGATTTAGTTAAAGCAAGAATACATCAAGATCTCCACTTAAGTCAATTCCTATATACTCCAAGTAGAGGCTTTATATTAACGGACTTTGAAGGAGAGCCTGCTAGAAGTGAGGAAGAGAAGCTGTATAAGGAGCCGTGCTTAAGAGATCTTGGGACTCTTGTTAGGAGCTTCCATTACTTAACTACACACATTATAATAAGCCGTTTAGGTTTAAATAGAGCTACAGTTCCCCACTTCAAAGATCCTCTAAAGATCTGGAGGCACGCGCACTTAAGAGCTCTAGTCCACGCATACTTAATGAACATCTCGCCATACGTTAAGAAAGCCATTGGACTCAGTAAGTTAGAGCTAATAAGTAAAATCCATGAACTTATAAAACCATGGATTATAGAGAAGGCGTTGTATGAAGCTAATTACGAACTTCTTTACAGACCACACATGCTCCCAATACCTACAATAGGATTGCTTACTTTTGAGGATGAAACACTTAGCTTAATCCATAAGTCTTAGAGATCACTCTTTAAAAGAATTTAATGAAGTCCCTCAACAAGTATATTGAAAAGAAAGAGTGCCTGAGAATACATAGGGAGTTCCAGCTGCTTCAACTACTCTGAATAAAGATGTAATTCTAATAAATGAAAACCAACGAACTCCCCTGAAGGGAACTCTATTTCTTCAGAATAGAGAGGAAGTCAAGTATGTATAGAAGTACTGGATATCAACATGACTGGGTTGAAGAGAGAGGTTTTTGGATTTATGAATACCTCCCTTTGAGAAGTTAATCCAGTTGGAGTTTTCATACTTACTGAAACATATACTCCATCCTTAAGGGAAGCAGGATCTGTAGCTAGTTCCTCCATGGTTGTAAGGAATAAGTCTATCATAGTTCTCATCAACTCACTTCTATTTCTAAAACCAAGTATTTTAGCGTATTTATCTAGTTTATAGACTATCTCTTCGTTAATCTTTATGCTAACTACTCTCGTTGGCGCCTCTACTTCAATGCTATTATCGCTAGATCCCATTAACACACCTTTAGCTTGGCTAACACATTGATCCTAGTGGTAAAATAGTCAGTAACCTATTGTAAAGATTCTGGTTGTAGCTTTGAAGTAGACCAAATTAAGTGAATATATATGGTAACTATATTTAGTTTCATAGTCCATGTATATTTTGGGAATGAATTTAGTTAAATAACTTGCGTTCCTTAGAAAGTTTAGTTCCACGAGCCCTTCAATTTGCCTAACACTATTTTAACTATATCAGCTGGTAAACTTAAGTAATGGGCTATTCTCTCTGGAGGTAGTTCTCCCAGTTCTTGTAATGCCTCTCTTACAGCTGTCTCAACTTCATAGTAATAGACTTTTCTACTAATTCTCTTTCTAGCCACTAAGCCAAGTCTATTAAGCTCTATTAAATACCTTGATTCAATAGTTCTAGGTCTTTTAGTATGTCTAGCTAAGTCTTCAGCTGTAACTTTTTTCAATTCAAGAATAGCGTTTAGAGTCCTCCATAGAGGGGGACTTAGAGATATCCCCCTCTTCATAAGAAACCTTAAGTCATATACATTTAACTCCTCACTAAATTCCTCCATTTCTCATCACTATCCATGTATTTCTACTAAATTTGAGTTACAACTGCTGTTATATTATTATTGACTATTTAAAACTTAACTCTAGAAAAACACTATTTAATAATTAATGTATTTAGTGTAACTTAGTTTAATGAGATGAAGTTAATAAAATATTATATCCTTATTAGACACTACAGCCATAGTATTAATAGATGTGAATTAAAGCTTATAGCTGTTGTGATGTACTCATGCCCCCTGTAATAGTAGTAGTAGCTAACTATAAAGGCGGCGTTGGAAAAACTACTCTTGCAAGTCTTCTTGCAGTAACTCTATCATTAAAGATTGGTAGAAAGATCCTTATAGTTGATGCAGATCCTCAAGCAAACATAACTGAGGTATTCATCCCCTCGAGATACTATGGAGTTCTTGAAAGAGGAGCTAGAGACTACAATATGGCATTCAGCCTCGATTGGATTATTGGAACAACGGGCAATCCACTAAAAGTTGGACTACTCAACAACCTATTCCTCGTCCCAAGTAAGCCTGAATTCATGAGAATAGCTAAAACATACGTAGTCCCTGGAGAAAGAGTTGAAGTATTGAGAAGAGACATTAAAGTAAAGTTTAAGGATATGGACTACATTATTTTCGACTTACCTCCACAAATGTATGGCCTCGTAGGTCCATTAGTAAAGCTAGGCGATGTATTAATTTCACCAGTTACTAAAGGCATATTCTCCCTAGTTTCACTCAAGTACTTAATTGAAGATGTAAAAAGCCAGCCGCCAGCAGATCGTCCAGCGTTCATTGGAGCTGTTTTAACAAGATTTAGAACAGTTGAAACTAAAGTTATTAGTGACTATAGGGAAATGGTGAGAAGATACGTTAAGCAAGCATATAGTAAGGTAAACGTAAAGTGGGAACTCAGCGAAGGACTCTTCTCCATAGATTTCTCAAACATACTTTATGCCCACCCAAAGCTAGCCAGCATAAGGGCACTGCCCTTTGATAGAAAGGAGCACCCGAGGCTCATTAGACTCATTAAGGGAGAGCTTAAATACTCAAATGAAGTCATAAAGATAGCTGAACCCATAGCTAAAGAATTCGAAATGAGGGTAAAGCTCTCAACAGAGGGAGCCCAGCCTTGAAGAACACTAACATTACTGTAAAATTAGATGAAACCACTAGTAAAGCTCTAGTAGAGCTAAGCTCTAGGACAGGAATAGATCCTGAGTCAATAGCTAAAGACGTCCTTAGAGCATTCATACAGTACTTAAGCTACTACATAGCTAGAGTAGATATAGCTACTACATGTGGAGACATAATACCGTCAGAATACATAAGTATGTCTAAGACAGAGCGCATTAATGTAGCTAAGGAAGTAGTTAAAAGAAACATCGTTAAACCAGCCAGTGTAATTGTTAAACTACAAATTAAATTTGGTGAAGTACCGAGGAAAATAGATCTAGTAGAGCTATCAAATATCACTGGAGTAAAATTAAGAGAACTTAGGAACATGGTTAAAAAACTCGTTAAAGCAAACGTTGCAAGAACAAATGGAGACACAGTAGTATTTGACTTACCTGAAGCTGCTGAAAAGTTCGCTGAATGCGCTGAGAAATTAGAGAAGCAATATGGACTTAGGACAATACTGTGGGTGAAAAGGCATTGAAGCTCCTCAAGTACTTGAAGCGATCGGAGAACGTTATCATTGTTGTAGAGTTATCGCACCACGATAGACAGGGGCTTTACACAGTGCTTGGAATAGACTTGTGCAATGAGCAAAGACAGCCGCCGAAGCTATCTCAGGTATTAAGTGATCTAAGGGCTTTCATGGGTCTTTACTCAATAAGAGTTCACTTACCCTTAGAGAGTTGTACAGCGCTTTTAACAGAACCTATTGAGAGTTGGGAGAGGATTGAGAAGCTATGTAGTGCTCGTGGATTCAGTGAAGCTAGATGCATTGAATTCCTTGTAAATTTACTAAGCGATTTCCTAGGCCTTCTAATTAAGCACCAAGAGCTGTGATTAAGTTAATTAAAGATTTTTAAATCAATACCCCCCTTAGGTTTAAAGGGGCTTTAATTGCTGGAGCACTACGTTTACATAGTTGGTCTAGCGGCAAGCTTCATGGTAGCTTTTTCCTTAGGCGCAAATGATTTTGCTAACCCAACTGACTGCGCTGTTGGAGCTGGAGCTATCGACTTCAATAAGGCCCTCCTGTTGTTCTCTATATTCGTATTCATAGGATCCATTATACAGGGGAGATTTGTAATAAAAACACTTGGCGGAGGAGTTGTTTCAGAAATAGAGTTAGTTGGAGCACTTAGCGCGGTTTTAGCTACATTCATTTGGGTGACTATTGCAACACTCCTAGGAATGCCTGTATCTACTACACATAGCGCTACAGCAGGCGTTTTAGGAGTTGGGCTAGCGTATGCCGCTATGGGTAAGATCGCTGTTGTTGAAATAAATTGGAGGAACTTACTAAGCATAGTTTTATCCTGGATTACATCGCCTTTAGCTGCTATAGCTTTAGCTGCATGCATATACATTGCTTTAAGAAAGCTTCTCACGAGATTAAGGGGAGACTCAAGGTCTTGGATTATACTAAAGGCCTCTCTCATAGCTTCACTAGCTTTCTCAGCATACTCATTTGGAGCAAATGATGTTGCAAATGCTACTGGAGCATATTTATTCGTTACTAAAAAATACTTAGGTGTACCAGCTGGAGAAGCTATGTTGTTTCTCTCAGCTATAGGCTCACTAGGCATAATCACTGGTGCATCGGTATTAGGTAAGAGAGTCTTAGAGACAACAGCATATAAGATAACTAAAATAGATGTGGTTTCAGGTCTAGCTGCAGAGCTATCAAATGCCCTAGTAGTATGGCTATTTACAACAGTGCCGTACGTACTCTTTGGATACGGAATGCCCATATCAACTACTTATTCAACAGTAGCTTCAATAATTGGAGTTGGCATAGCTAAAAAACGCAGTTTTAGCGAAGTCAACTGGAGGACTGTTCTAAAGATAATTACGTCATGGATAACTACAGTGCCTGCAGTAGCTCTTTTCTCCATTACAACATATTTAATACTTATAAAAATAATATAGTGAGGGCTCTGTTTGACGGCTTGGATATGGATCTCTAAGAAAGTTGAAGAAAAGTACTTAAATAGAGCTGTTGAGCACTTAGATAAAGTAGCTCTAGTTGCAGAATCCCTGAGAAATGCCTTGAACTCATTCTTAGAGAAGGATTTGAATGGAGTGAGGGAACATTACAATAGGGTATTTATTGCTGAGAGAACAGCTGATCAAATAAAGAGGGATATAATAAGCGATATGCTTGAGTCATCAATACATCCAATAGATAGAGAGGTAATCATGAAGCTGATACTTAGGATAGATTACATAGCTGATCATGCTAAGTCTACTGCTAGAAGACTGCTGTTAGCAGCTGAAACAGAGTTGAGTATTCCTATTGAAGTATTAAATGACGTAACTGCGATGTGCCACAAGCTTGGAGAAGCCATACTTAAGCTACGTGAAGCGCTACTGGAGCTAACTAAAGACCTCAAGAAGTCCCTTGAGCTAGCTGATGCCGTTGAGAGAATAGAGGAGGAAGTAGATGAAGTGAGAAGTAAAGCATTTGAGAAAGTATTAATGACTTGTAAGAACTCTGATCCAGCAACATGCACTATATTAAATGAAGTAGTTGATTCCCTGGAGAACGCCGTAGATAGATGCGAGGATTCTGCAGATATGGTTAGATACTTAGCTGTATCACTAAAGTGAGCTTTACCTTAGACTACTTTCTAAACAAGTTTAAATATAACTACATGTTATTTATACAACGGTGGACTCTTAGTGAGAAATGCTTTAAGCTTCTTATGCATTTACTTGCTGCTAATTGCCTTAATTGCGCTGCCAGCAAATGCCTCTATAGATGGAGAGAGTTTCTTTACTACAGCCCTCCAAAACCCTAAAGTACTTATCACTATGTTAATTCAATTTACTTTAGGATTCGGCTTAGGATACTTTGGCGTAAAAGTAATTAAGTACGTACTGGCGTTTATAGCGATCTTAGTCATTGGAGCAATTTTATCTATATGGAGCCTTGGAGAACCAATAGATGCTTTCCTAAGCAAGATAGTACCTGAGTCAAAGCAATTATTGGAGGCCATATACGACTTCCTAAAGTTCCTCGGAGTAATGACCGTAGGACCTATAGCTATAGGATTTATGCTGGGCGCTCTAGTGGCTATTGTTAGAAAGTAAAGCAAGTATTCCATAAGAGTGTGATTTTTCTAAAAAACTACGCGTTTACTTAAATTAAAACAACTTCATCAGCTGTTTTGAGGAGAGTTAATCCTAGTTATTTCCTTAAGCGTGTTTGGCCAAGGGGCAAGAGTATATTTCTTAAGCCACTCTTCATCTACATCAATTTTCTTTAAAACCTCTATTACTTTATCCACTACTTCTTTCGATAAAGTATTCTTAATAACTGCTGGACATTGAAGATCTAGGTATATCACTTTATCCCCAGTCTTTAAGTCATAGTACATGATTACTGGCCATATCCTGCAGTCAAAGGGTCTCATTGAATAGATCTTACATAAGTTATCCTCACTTAAGTAGGGACAAGGCTTTCCATTCCTTGAGCCTATAGCTTTTACAGCTCCAAGCGGTGTAGATACAGTAAATGAAGATTCCTTAAACAATAGTTCTTCCTCAGGTAGAAGAACTGCATAAAACCTTCTGCAGCAATTGGCTTCACAATTCTTACATATATCTCCAAAATCTATGAAGCTCAACTCTTTAGCTACGTTCCCTAGATTCATAACTTACTTGAACCCCTAAATCTATAGTTTTTCACTCTCAATTATAAATGTAGTTATTTAACGCACTTAGACTAGTTTCCTTTACGCTACCCACTTCTTAACAGCTCCCTCCTCTCCTATTTACGAGAACTCCTCAAGCCTTCTATGCCTAAAACCTACTTTAATCCAATAACTCTTATCTTTTCAGGATTAGTTAGCCCAGCTATGCTCATAGCTATTTCAGTATTGCCAGTTATCTTAGATAACTCCTTGAATAGCTGTTGTTGAACTAAGTATAGCGTATCCCTGCTGATCATCGACATTGAGTCCACTATGTCTAATTGATGGGGAACTCCATTCATTCCAGTTACTGAAGAAAGATATGATAGCAATTCACTGTATCTGAATCCACTATTAACCCAGTACTCTACTTTTGTTGAAACCATGAAGTATGTCGGTACTTGAGCCTTGTATATGCTTAAGCCTATGCTACTGCAATTACTGCACGACTCTATGACGCTCAGGATCCATGAAAGCCTCTCACTGTAAGCCCTAAGGTCTGTGGAACTCAAGTGCTCCTCAAACTTATCCATGAATCTCCATAGATAGAAGGCTATGTCACCATAAGATCCTAGGTCTATGAATTCACCGGGCTTAAGGATATATGAAGCTAAAGCTTTATCGTTTACTCTAATATATGGATCAAGTAGCCTGATCGCGATGTCGCGTCCATACGATCTTTTTACTACGCCAGCAATAGCTGTATCTGTTTCCCAAGCTAGCTCAAGAACTTCCTGCGTTAAGTCAACTAACTTGCCGTAAAGCTTCATGACGCTGCTTTTAGCCTCTCTCTCAAAGCCTGGAGGAGTCCTTGGGAAAAGCTCTCCATCAATTAACACTAAGTCTACTTGAGCTTTCCCAGACTTCTTTAACTCAAGGACTTCCTTAATGAACCTCCTCTCATAGATCTTTGAATATATTGGCGCTACGTATTCAGCTGCATCACTAAACCTAATGAACCCCTCACTACCGCTGGGCTGAAGCCCCTCGAGGCTTCTGAATCCTTGAATAACGTACGATCTCACAATTAGCAATAGCCTTCCTCCAACAAGCTCCAGTGGAGGAGATGTAAAGCCTGTGTCTATTGCTAAAACACATGGGGGTCTACCACTATAGCTACTTACTTCACTTAGTAATCCAAGGGAGTAGAGCATAGTCTTAATACGCTCCTTTTCAGCAATAACTCTCAATACATTTAGTGAAGAAGCTATTCTAGCAGCCTCTTTTTCAACACCTCTTAAGACTATTAGTGGAACGGGTTCTTCTTCAAGTTCTATGCTGCCCGGCTCAAAGACCATTAAGCCACCTCCTTTACCTTAATTAATATCGGTACTCTAAGTGGATTCATTAATCCAGCGACATAGAACTCTCTTTTACCTAACGCTGATAGTGATGATTCACTTATGCCTGCTAAATCCATGTAGCCACTTAACTCCTTGTAATCACTTGGAGTCTGGAGCTTACTGAAGAACCATGTATTTAAGTTGTTTCTAATGTCAGTATCTAAATCAATTACTCTTTGAGTAGCTAGGATTAATCCAAGGCCCCACTTCCTCCCTTCACGGGAGGTTCTTGAGACTACTTCTCCAACTTCACCACAGTACCTACACGCATAGTTGTGGGCTTCATCTATCACTAGGACAGTGTTTATTGAAGCCCTCGTCTCCTCAACGATTCTCCACAGCTCACTTACTACGCTGGCTAATACGTATCTTCGAGACTCCATTGCTTCAGTACTTAAGTCAATTACTGTAAGCCTACTCTCTCTAGCTTTAGCAACAACATCTGCTGGATGAAGATTCCTCTTACTTAGAGAATTAAAGAATGAATCTCCAAGCCTTACGTCAATCAGTATCTTTGCCCTCATAGCTGTTCCCTCCCTGCCTCCCAGGAATTCAACTGCTTCATCCAACTGTTGTTTAAACAAGTGCCTACTCCACTCAACAGGGTATTCAGCCATAATCTTTAGGAGCTCGCCGTAATCCACTGAACCAATTAATTCCCTAGTAATTGAAGTAGCTATCTTTCCAGAAGCTCTAGCATGTTGATCCTTGATAAGCCTTGGCATAAGTGATTGAAGTTTCCCAACTCTATTGTAGTAATTTAGTACGTAGTAAAGCACAGCCATGAGTACGTAGCTCTCATAGTATTGTGGACTAAGGCCTGTTTTACTAAGAACCATGCTAGTTATGAGATCTGGATCAACTACTATTCTTGAGGCTTCAACAACTTTATCTGAATAATACTTTACGTAATCCATGCCTGTGTGATCAAAGACTATCACAGTGTAATTAGTCTTAGATAACACTTCATCAATGAAGGCTTTTACGAGCTTAGACTTACCTGTGCCTGTTGCTCCAACGACTGCAACGTGATATGGAAGCCACAGGGGGTTTAGAGGGATATCCAAGCCACTATACTTATGGCTTCCAATAATTAACCCGTTTTCAAACGATATCTCCAATTCACCTGGATCTTCAACTACATAGGTTTTTGAACCTGGATTAGGGGGTAGAGTAGACTCTAGTAAAGCACCATTGCTTATTGCGCCAACTATGCTTACATAACCAGTACTATGGGGTAAAGTACCGCTATCAGCTAAACTTGGGTTATCTACATAGCTAGTCCTCTTATACGGCTGAAGAAAGGGCTCGTATCTACGTACATTTCTTAATACACCTAAGTAATTGATTCTCCTTCTATCATCACTTATCACTACAAACTGCTCCTCCTTGGCATCCATTTCATTCTGATCATATATAATTATTGGAGCTTGTAAGCTTGAGGCTCCACTAGCAACGAGTCCAATTAACTTCAATAGTCTACGCCTCTCAGATACTACTGGGAGTTTAAAAACGAGTTAATAGAAATTTATGAATTAATAAAGTTTATCTAGATTTAAGGTTCCTTAATACATCACTGAGTTCTTTAAATAAGTCGTCGATGTCCTGATCAGTTATGTAGCCCATGTGGCCTATTCTAAATGTAGCCTCCTTAATTGGGCCATATCCCATGGCTATCTCAAAGCCCCTCTCCCTTAAGCTACGGTAGATATCGCTGCTCCTCAATCCCATAGGGGTTCTTACTACAGTTATAGTTGGACTATAGAAGCCTGGCTTAGCAAATAGCTCTAGTCCTAGCTCAATTACTTTAATCCTAATTTTTTCAGCTCTCTTCTCATACATCTTTAGCCACGAATTCTTGCCACCCATTCTCTCAACTATTCTAAGAACAGCGTTGAGTCCAGCTACTTGAGGTATTGGCGGAGTTGATGGAGTACTCCATCCCTTAACTAAGTCCTCTCTTAATGCAATTAAGTCAAAGTACCACCCTCTATCACTTACATCTTTAGCTTTCTCAAAGACTTCTTCACTAACTGCAGCCATAGCTAGCCCTGGAGGCACTCCAAAGGCCTTTTGACTGCTTGAAAAAACTATGTCTAAGCACCATTCATCAACTCTTATATCGATCGCCCCCATGGATGATACTGCATCAACGAACACTAGCTTCCCCCTCTCCTTAGCTACTTTAGCTAGCTCCCTAAGTGGATTGATTACTCCAGTTGAAGTCTCATTATGAGTAATTGTTACTGCCTCTACATCACTATTCTTCCTCAGAGCTTCATCTAGTTCCTCAGGTAGAACAGGTTCTCCCAGAGGCTTCCTAAGTACTGCTGCCTTCCTTCCATTGCTTTCAACAACTTCAGCATATCTATCTCCAAAAGCCCCTATCGATGTAACGAGGACTTTTCCACCCAGCTTTACAGCATTCCTAATGCTAGCCTCCATAAAGCCTGTTCCACTACATGGAGCTAGAAGCACTGTAGCCTTCTTTGCATTAAGGAATTCAGCTAACCTAAGGACAGTGTCCTTATGTAGAGCTGAGTACTCTGGAGATCTATGGCTAAACATTTGGCTCCTCATTACTTCAAGTACTTCTGGGAAACATGCAACAGGTCCAGCTGTAAATAGCTTCATTTTCCTAGGCCACATCAATTTAAGTACTTCATCAACTACTTCAGGGTAATCGAGCTTCATGAACTACTGCCCCACTTAAATCTAAACCACTAGTGTGTTAAAACAGGTAAAAAAAGTGAATTAAGAAGTTTCTCTAAAAGCTACTTACATAAGGTAACTCATATAGGTTTTACAAAGCCCCACTTCTCTAGAGCTCTCTTCAGCTCCTTGTGGTCTTCAGCATACTGATCTAGTGGAATGCCTTTAGCTATAGCTTCAAGTGCTTGTCTAACAGCAGTTGCTCCAGCCCTTGGTCCATCTGGATGGCCTATTACGCCACCACCTACTTGTATCACTATGTCTTTACTCATTACTTTAACTACTTCAGGTAGTGTTCCTGGATGAAGCCCTCCTGATGATACTGGCACAGCTGGCTTTATGTAGTGGAAGTCTTGCTCAAAGTGAAAGTCATCGCCTTGATCTGGTTTAAACAGCTTTTCCCTAAGGACTTTGCAATTCCTTATAACGTCAATAGTCTTTGCCTCAAGTTTCCCAACTTCAGGAGTACCTACGTGTAATTGGTCTACACCAATTATTCTATAAAGCTTTGCTAAAGTAAACATGGATATTCCATGGTATTGGTTTCTAGTTAGAGCCGCATGCATTGCTCTATGTGCATGTATAGCGAGGCCGTATTCTTCAGCTAAATCCCTTATGTAAGTTAGAGACGACCAGCCTGCTATAACTACATCCACCATGATGTATGGGTTTCCATAGTCTGCAACTAGCTTAAGCCTCTTCTCCATTTCTCTTACATCTGCAGTTATGTTAGCAAACCAAACCTTTCTTTCACCAGTCTCCTTCTCAACTCTATCAATAACTCTCATTATTTTCTCAGCTCTAGCTTCAAACCTACAGTAGCTTGGGCTAACTAAGTTTTCATCATCCTTAATGTAGTCTAGGCCGCCGATAAGTATTTCATACGCTAACTTCTCAACTTCACTGGGGGTATAGCCGATTTTTGGCTTAGGAACAGTACCTACTATAGGCCTATCATATACTTTAAATATATCTCTAACTCCATTAAGGCCCTTGAATGGGCCCTTAAAGTACTTGAGGAAGGACTGTGGTAGGTATATGTCTTCTACTCTAAGCCACTTAGCTCTCTTCATACCAAATATATTTCCAGCAACAGAAGCCAGTAGTCCAGGCATATTCCCTTCTTCAAATAGCTCAACTGGATAAGCTACCTTAACTATAAAGGATCCATCTCCTAAATCCCTAAAGTAGAATGCCTTCCCCATGAGTTTACTCAATCTACCATGATCATACCACTCATAGAGCGTAGTCCACGTCCCAGTACTACTCTCTGCAGCAATACCTCCAGCTGCATCCTCAACAGTAAATTTTTCAGCTGGCGTCACTCTAAACGATAAGATAAGGTCATTACTTAGATCTGGGACGTACTCCTTCTTTACGAATAATGGATATGGCTCAAAGCTCTGCGACATGCTTTCACCCACCAGCCTCTTGAGATAGATGATTAAGGTAAGTAGGAATTTATATAGATTACTTTCCACATGGATTATTCAATTTACTCATGGAATTAGGGGCTGTCTTCCCTTCGCCTTTGAAGAAGTCTTTATAGGCTTTCAAAATCCATCTATATAAAGTAGAGATCTAATTAGTGATGAGAGCACTGCTCTAAGACTCTTAGAGATTGAAGTATGTGGAAGCTAAGCTCAATTGAGCTCAATAAATACTCACGAATCCATAGAGAGAACCCATAAGGTTAAAGTCCCCGGATGTCGAAGAACATTGATTAATTAATTAAATATCTGCAGCGAAAAGTTTGTAAAACACTCTGCATTATTGAAAATAGACCTATTTACTGCTTCGCGGCAATCTCTTAAGTCTCCTCTCCCTCTTAACTCTACTCTTAACTATGCTCCAGTACATCCAGGCGCTTCTCTTCAATGAACCCACCCTACCCCTGATCCTCTTTACTTTAGGTAGTAGAGCTCCAAGTCCATCAATGCTCTTAGTCATAAGCATTGATACAGCTACAGCATGTATCTTCTCTAATTCAATGAGCCTTCTCTTAATTAAATCAATATGAGTATCTAAGAAGCTAGTTGTGTGAAATCCCTTTAAGAATTCCTCACTAGATATTATTGATTTAAGGAGCGGGATATTAGTGTCAACACCTGTTATTACGTATTCACTTAAAGCTCTAGCTAATTTAGATACAGCACTTTCCCTAGTTGGAGCCCAAGCTATTAACTTAGCCATCAATGGACTGTACTCAGGTGAAACAATAGAGCCTTCAGAAACACCGCTGTCAACTCTTATGCCTGGACCACTTGGCTCAAAGTACTTTTTCACAACTCCTGGAGAAGGCATTAAAGTCACTGGGTTTTCAGCATTAATTCTGGCTTCAATAGCGTGCCCCCTTATAGATATATCTCCTTGGCTTAACTCAAGCCCTTCCTCAAAGGCTATGAGGAGCTGTTGCCTAACTATATCTACTCCAGTAATCGCTTCAGTAACTGGGTGTTCTACTTGAAGCCTAGCATTGACTTCAATGAAGTAATGCTTTTTATTCTTCATGTCGTATAGAAACTCCACAGTACCTGCATTAATGTACTTTATTGACTTCATTAATTCAATTGCATCACTCAGTATCTTCTCCCTCTCTCCACTCTCTAAAACAGGCGAAGGAGCTTCCTCTAATACCTTCTGATACCTCCTCTGAATACTGCAGTCTCTATCAAATAGATGTATTACTCTATCTCCATCACTTAAGATCTGTACTTCAATGTGCTTCACATAGCTTAAGTACTTCTCAACAAAGATCCTTGGGTCATTAAAGGCTTTTTCAGCCTCTCTCTTAGCTTGCTTAAAGCATGCTTCAGCTTCTTTATCGCTTCTAATGATCCTCATGCCGATCCCCCCTCCCCCTCCAGCAGCCTTTATGAGGACTGGATATCCATACTCTTTAGCGTAGTCAATTATATTTGAAGGATCTCTTACCTCCATCCAAGGAATTGTAGAGATGCCTAACTCTCTAGCAATGTCCTTGGCCATAACTTTGTCTCCAGAGAGCTTCATAGCCCTCGGGGGAGGGCCTATGAATGTTAAGCCAGCTCTAACTACTTTCTCAGCAAATGAGCTGTTTTCAGAGAGAAAGCCGTAGCCAGGGTGAATTCCATCAACTCCAAGCTCTAGCGCTACATCAATTATTTCATCTATATCTAAATAGCTTGAAACCTTGCTGTCGTAATCCATATATTTCCTATGCATGCTTAACTTATCTTCATCAGTGTATACTCCTATGGCAATCCATCCGAGTTCTCTTAGAGTTCTCGCTATCCTTATAGCTATCTCTCCCCTATTTGCAATTAATATAGATCTCTTCAGCAAGGCTCGCACGCCGAAGCCTTAGGTATAGTAATTATGGACTAACTTATAAACATGTGCTTCAAGAACGTTGCTCATCCTTAATGGCTTTAATCATAGACTTAAGGTAGTCATTATGCAACTAGCGTTATTTCAAGCCACTTAAAGCTCTTCATGTAGTTAAGCACTACTTCAACTCTATTGTTAACCACTCTATTCATTAAGTTAAGGGATTCTTCAGTTAGTGGAGCAACTCTATACACAATCATTGAGGAGCTTGGTGTAACTATGGAGTACAAGAGCCCTCTATCTATAAATAACCTAAGCATAGTCTTTAAATCTACTTTAGAAGGCAGTGCCCCCCCACTGGGGTGAGTGTGTGCTGATAAGAAGTGTTTAAAGTATGGAAGGACTACTTTACTCCTCTCCCCCTCAATAATGATCCCCCTTCCATCAAAAAGCAGCGCTAAGCAATACTCTACTCCCCGAGCATATGTCTTTAATGAATACTGCTTCATTGATGGATGCAGGTACTTCATGTATAGTTCGTAGATGCATCTATATAGGGAACTTAGTTGAACTCTAGCAGGGCCTCTCCTCACATCAGAGTTTATGAGCCACTCTCTAGAGAACGTTCTAGCGCTTTCAACAACATCATGCTCACAGCCTACAGCATCTATAGTTATTGAACTAGGCGCGCTTTCTCCAAGTAATACGTCTTCATTTACATAAATTTCTCTACAGAAAGCGTCGTCAACTAAGTCCTCTAGGAAGTTAATTAGCCTAGCTATAAATGCTATGCGTTTAGTAAGCGCGTTATCCAGCAGCACTTCCTCTCTGCGCAATTCCTTCAGCTCCCAGTGATTGTAGAACTTTAATGAACTCAATGTATATCTCCGTAGCTTTATACACATCTCTTAACTCTATGTATTCATCAGCTACGTGTGCAGCACTAGGGGCTCCAGGTCCATATGCAACTACATCTATTTTAAAGTCCCTGTAGTAGCGTAGATCTAGTCCGCCACTGCATACTATAAGCCTAGGAGCTACTCCAATCACTCTATTCACTACTCCCACTAGTTCTTTAACTAAAGTTGAGTTTGGATTAGTTAATGCTGGAGCCGATTTACCAACTAACTTCACATCTATTTCTGCACTAGTTGCTGCAGCTGCTTTATTCAGAAACTCCTTAAGTTCTTCAACTACTTGCTCTAGATCTTCTTCAATTACAAGCCTCCTATCAATGCTGAATGAAGCCTCTCCTGGAACTATGTTTATAGCATTAGCCGACGAAATCCTTCCTCCAACATTTATAGTTGGCCTCCCAGCTTCAGGGAAGTCGTATTCATAGCTGCTCCTCTTGCTCTCTAAGAATGGCTTATACTTCTCAACGAACTCCTTGGCTAAATAGATCATTTTCTCAAAAGCATTTACGCCAAGCCATGGAGTACTCCCATGAGTCTGCCTGCCTTTAACAACTACTTCTAGCCAGACATTACCCCTGTGCCCAATCCATATTTTCCCTAAGCCACTTGGCTCAGCTATAATCGCTAGATCAGGTCTTGAGCCCAACTCCCTTATTAAGTAGCCTGTGCCAGTTAATCCACCTACTTCTTCATCTGGGACATAGGCTCCTTCAATGACTAACTCCTTTAGCTCACTTGTTGAAGCTAGATAAGCTATTGCAGCTGTGAATGAAGCTATCCCACCCTTCATATCTGTTGCCCCTCTACCGTATATCCTTCCATCAACTTCCTTTGGATTAAATGGCTCAGTAGTACTCCAACCTCCTCCAGGTGGAACTACGTCGTAGTGGCCGTTGAATTGCAGGACTCTTTCACCACTCCCAACTCTAGCTAGAAGTATGTACCTCGGCTTACTTGGCCCTGCAATAACAGGGACGTTGCTGATGACGTATTCCTGAGGTACTTTATGTACTGTTACATGGACTCCAAAATCCCTTAATACACTTGCATAGTAATTAACGATCTCTCCATAGCTTTCGCCAAGAAACGTTGGATAACTAATGCTCTCAACGAGGATTCTTCTAGCTAATTCCTTTACCCACTCAAGCACTTCAATACACCACCATTACTTACATGGGGGGCGAATATATTAACTCACCTGCAACAATGAAGCTTTAGCCATAGTTGAGGAAGACCTATGCTTCACTAGGCTTGACTACTCACAGTGTTCCCGCTAAATACTTCTTCAAGTATCCACACGTTACGTTAACAGAACTGCTTCATCCATGGCTTTACTTAGAGCACTCCCCCTCTCCTATTCCTAAACGTTTTTAATAGCAATGATGACTCACTATATAAGTAGAAGGGTGGTAAGGCAGTGTCTTATGTCAAGAGATATCGTGTAGAAACTGCACTGGGGAATTTAATTGAAGTCAGTGTTGCTTTAGAGGGCGATAAGTACTTAGTTAAGCTGAGTAATGGAGATGAGTACTCAGTTAGAGTACTTAAATTCGATGAGCGATTAAGACAAGTAGTGCTTGAAGTTAATGGAGAAGTAGTTAGAATCGATGGAGTAGGAGGAGATCTATTAATTGATGGCATGCTATCACTAGTAAAGAGGGTGAGTGAAGCAATTCAACTAGCTAAAACACCCTCCAGTACTAAAGAGGGATCAGTTGAAGTTACTGAAGAGAAAAACGTAGTGAGAGCACCTCTCACTGGAAGAATAGTTGATGTAAGAGTAAAGGCTGGAGACTTCATTGAGCCTGAAACTATTATAGCAACAATGGAGTCAATGAAGATGCTTATTGAAGTGAAATCAGGTGTCTATGGCTTAATAAGCGAAGTACACGCTGAGCCAGGCAAAGTCGTTAAAAAAGGAGACATATTGTTAAAGCTAAAACACGAAGCCGGGGCTTCATAAAGGCATATTGCCGTGCTTCCTAGGCATTATCTCCTCTCTCTTAGATGACGTAGCTTCTAAAGCTATATAGATCTTCTTCCTAGTCTCCCTTGGAGCTATGACGTCGTCAACGTAGCCCAGTTCAGCAGCTCTATATGGATTAGCAAAGAGCCTCCTATATTCAATTAACTTATCCTGCAGGAACTTCTCTGGATCTGCCTGCTGCTGTGCAGCCTTCCTATAAAGTATTCTAACAGCTCCCTCAGGACCCATTACAGCTATTTCAGCCGTAGGCCATGCGTAAACTACATCTGCACCCAGGCTCCTACTACCCATAGCTATGTAGGCTCCTCCATAGGCTTTCCTCATAACTATAGTTATCTTTGGAACAGTAGCCGTTGCATATGAGTAGAGAATCTTAGCTCCATGCCTAATTATTCCTCCATGCTCTTGATCTATGCCTGGCATGAAGCCTGGGGTATCAACTAGCGTAACTATAGGTATGTTGAATGCATCTAGGAATCGGACAAACCTAGAGATCTTGACGCTTGCATCTATGTCTATAACACCTGCATTAACCCTTGGCTGATTAGCTACTATTCCAACAACGAGGCCCCCTACTCTAGCAAAGCCTACTACACATGACTTACCGTACTCAGCCTGTACTTCTAGGAACTCTCCATTGTCAACGATTCTAGTCACTACTTCTCTAACGTCATAGGGCTTCACAGGATCTGTGGGGATTATTGAGTCAAGCTCAGCGTCCTCCCTATCCCATGGATCTCCAGTGTCAATAACTAGTGGCTCATCTGCATTGCTTGAAGGCAGATAGCTTAAAACCCTTCTGACAAGCCTTAAAGCACTTACATCATCTTCTGTAACGAAGTGCGCTACTCCACTCATATGTGCATGTACACTTGATCCTCCGAGTTCTTCAAAAGTTGTCTCAAGGCCTGTAGCTGCTTTAACTACTTCAGGGCCTGTTATAAACATGTAGGCGCCCTTAGTCATTATTATGAAGTCAGTTAAAGCAGGGCTATAGCTTGCAGCTCCAGCGCATGGGCCAAGGATCACGCTTATTTGAGGAACTACTCCACTTGCCTTAGCGTTAGCAGCAAATATTAAGCCTGCTCCATGGAGGCTCGCTACTCCCTCCTGTATTCTAGCACCACCGCTGTCCCAAAGACCTATTACTGGAGCTTGATTCTCTACAGCCATTTCTATTACTTTAGCTATCTTATAGCCATGTACTTCCCCTATGCTTCCGCCCATGACTGTGAAGTCTTGGGCGAATACGTACACAATTCTGCCATCTATTTTTCCATAGCCCACTACTACTCCATCGCCTAAGTACTTCACTTTAGCTATATCTATTCCAAGCTCTTCATAGTACCTCGACCTCGTTGCTGAAAGCCACCAGAGCTCCTGGAAGCTCCCTCCATCCAGTAGTTCCTTAAGTCTCTCTCTAGCTGTAAGCTTGCCTTTACTATGCTGCTCCTTAATTCTATCTACTCCTCCTCCCTCCAAGCTCTTCTTCCTAAGGCCCTCTAGCTCATTAATTAGATCCTCAATGTCTCTGTAACTCATTGCTACCTCCTTCTCCTTAAAACAATTACTGAAGATATTGTCCCCACTCCACCAATGTTTTGAGTAAGCCCTACTTCAGGGTCGCTGGCTCTATATCCAGGGAAGTCTCCTCTAAGCTGCATAACTACTTCAGCTACTTGATATACGCCAGTTGCTCCAACTGGGTGTCCTCTCGCCTTCAGTCCTCCACTGAAGTTTACTTCAGGTTTACTGCCTTTAGCAAACCTCCCCTCCATCCACTCCTTCACGGACTTCCCTTCATCGCTGAATCCAAGGGATTCTAGAGATACGTAGCCTGTGATGCTGAATGCATCGTGTACTTCAACGTAGTCTATAATCCTTGAGTTAACGCCCGCCATTGAATAAGCTTGTTGAGCAGCTAGCTTAACTGAATCTAAGGTCAGTAGGCTCCTCCTACTGGCTATATCAACGCTATCTGTAGCTAAACCTACTCCAGCTACTTCAATTAATACATCTCTCCCAATACTGCTCACTACTTCTCTAGCCCTCTCTTCACCTCTAACTAAAAGCACTACAGCTGCTCCATCACCTATTGGGCTGCAGTCAAGTAACTTTATTGGATCAGCTATTACTTGGCTTTTCACAACTTGCTCAATAGTTACTCTATTCCTTAGTTGAGCATATGGATTAAACGAGCCGTATTCATGCATTCTAACAGGCCAGTGAGCGAAGTCCTCATACATATACCCATACTTATTCATATAGAGCCTCATGACCATTGCGTTGAGGCCTGTGAATGAAATTCCGTGAATTAACTCGTAATCTGCATCAGCTGCTTGAGCAAGAGCCTTAGTCACCGACTCTGTAGGCATTTCAGTAAGCTTTTCAACTCCTCCTACAGCAACTACTTCAGCTAGCCCTGACTTAGCTATAGCATAGCCAGTGTAGAATGCAGCTCCTCCACTACCGCATGCTGCTTCAACTTTAAATGCAGGCACTCCTCTTAACCCACTGTAATCAGCCATCAATGCCCCCAAGCTGTCCTGCTCCATCAATACACTTGAAGTCATGTTACCAACTACAAGTGCATTTGGCTTCAGTCCTCCAGCATCCTCTATAGCCTTAGCCATTGCTTCTGCAAAAAGATCTCTAGCGCTACGCTCAAACAACCTATCTATCTTAGTAAACCCTACTCCAACTACGTAAACTCCATCCATACCGCTGACCCCATTTAATGGGCCCCATACTCTCTACTAACCCTAACTGAAGATAAAAAGTCCTTGTGTTAAAGCTAGTTCATTAAATGTTGGACAAGCATACTGCCTTAGCGTAAGTTGCAATACGCCTAGAGGTAATACTGAGTAACTAAGTCTTTAAATCCTCCTTAAAGACATTAATCAAATGAATTCAAGAGCTCAGAGTGATTAACTCATGGAGTGGGGAACTGCTTTGAAAACAGCCATAAACAACAAGATCATTGAGTTAACAGCTAAGATAGCTATAGGAATAGAGATCGATGATGTAGATATAAGGATCGCCGTTGGATCACTTAGACTACCAGCCATGAGGAGCGCTATACATAGAGCTGCTAGAAAGCTAGTCATAGATAGAGAAGGCATTTTAAGATGCGGGATCTGCAATAAAGGCCCATTCACTAGGAAGGGCCTGTACCTCCACTTAACTCGCGTACACAGGTACGATATAGCTAAACGCGTTGAAGAAGAGTACGTAGAGTTCAGTAACTTAATTGAAAACAAGTCTCCTTAAAGTACAAAGCTTTAAAAGAGTGCCTTCACATAGACTCCACTAGATGACCTAAGACTCCAATGCTGATCAGTGATGAAGTAAACTAAGGGATCCCTAGCTCACCACTATCAAAAGACATGGGCTAAAAGCTATACTTCCGAGATCTCTATGTAAATGTAGTACTTTAGATTCCTTGAACTTATTTCCTCAAGGAACTTAGAGCTCTCCAATACATAGTCTCCAGTCTTCACTTCTTCAATAACTACTGTAGGATAAGTATAGTACGCTGAATACCTTATGTAATTTAATGCATCGTCAAGAGTCTTCACCGCCCCACTCCAGAAAGTTAAGTCTATTCTTACAATACCTATTGGAGGTATGTAAGCAGCTGCCCAGCCATGGGCTCCGCCATTGATGAATCTATACGTAAATAAGCCACTGGGGTCTTTATCTACATAAGTTAGCCCAGGTACATACACTAAGCCTGTCTCAATGTATGCAGGTATACCTCTTGCTCTAAGCAGTGTTATTAGTAGATTGGATTGCTCATCGCAATCCCCAGTCTTCCTTAAGATTACTTCCCACACAGCTCTCGGTGGAATACGCGTAGAGTATGCAAAGTTATCCTTTATCCATTCAATAACTAGCGCGAAGTACTGCAGAGGCGTATACTGCTCCCCCCTTGACGACAAGTACTTGTATGCAAGAGCTACAAGAGGGTTCTCATAGTTCCATAGAGGAGTTGGAGAAGTCAAGTTGCTGTAGGCAGCTGGATTAGAGCTCAATCCACTAGTTCCTCTAAGACCTAGGTTAACTAACTCCATTCGCCTAGCAGTCATATTGATTTTAACTACGTACTCTACCATTGATGAAGCACTTTCCCCAGGCTCTATTAAATCATCTAATGCCCCTCCTTCATGCACTAACATCCATGAATCATTTATGAATGCAACTCTATACTCAATTAGCTGACCCCCATAGTATAGCCTTGCTGAAACTACTTCCTGGCTATAGCCATAGAGAGGGTAGTTGTATATTAGTAGATCAGTACTGCCTACTCTTATGGGCTCTGATCCTAAATTAGTTATGTTTCCTCCAATAACTATCCTCAACTCATATATGGAGCCTTGCTGTACGTGTATTGAATGCAGCTGAACTTGAGGGACGTTGCTTAGAGTCAATAGTAGTGCTAGTGTTAGTACAGTGGGCAGTTTCCACAACTTAGGTCACTTAAATGTAGTGTTCTATATGGAGGTTAATTACTTATTTGCTCTAAGAGCATCCCTAATGGAGTTCTTTAAAAAACGAGTGATTTAAGTACGCACTTAAGCTTAATTACATTACTTCGGCATGTGAATTAAATCAACTTCAGACATTCTTATAAGAGCTATTGCTAGTACTTCCTTAGCTTCATCAGGGTTTACATTTAAGTCCTGGCTCATTTTTCCAGCGAGGTCTTCTACGCTGTGTTCTCCATCGCATAAGCTCCATATATAATATGCTAGTGGACTTAAGGCATATACTTCATCTTCACTAAGAGCTACGTAGAAGTTCTCCCCCTCTTGTCCTACGAATTCGCCGTTTCTAGAAGGCTTTACGTCCTTTACTTCCTCGAATTTCGCTAGAGCACCCTCGTGCTCTTCATGACTGTGCTCGTGCTCACTACTCATTCTTGCTCCTCCTCTCTACTCCTTCTTCCAAACCCCGTTCTTCTCCTAGGTCCACTGAAGCCCCTTCCCCTACTTGGGGGAGATGGAGGTGCCTTAGGTGATTCCTCAGGTATGTTATCGCTAGTAGGCACTGATCCTTCGCTTGCAGGCTTTACACTACTCTGTCCTCCTACATTTAACTGAACTTCGCCTCTAAATGAAGTTACCCATGCTCCAGTTATTTCAACTGCTGCACCCTCCTTTAATGAACCAGCTGCCTTACCCCATAGAGTTGTTTTCACTCTCCCGCTTTCATCGCCTACAACTGCTTCACTAATAGTTCTCGGGCCTTTCTTAGTCTGTATTACTTTTGGCGGCTCAACTTTAATTACTCTCACTAAGACATGTACGTTCTCAGTGCTTGGTTTTAAATTCTTAATAAGAGTTCTATCTCCTATACTCATGTAATTCAAACTCCGCTTTAATCCATATATGGAGCTTACTTTGTATACACAGGTATTTAAATTCATAGGGTTGCCGTGGAGTTAGAGGCTCTAAATAATTAACGCATATGTTGATCGCTGTTTGCTTTAACGTCTCTACAGAGTTGAAGACACCTAGTACTCATATGTAGCTACTTAGAGCAATGCCTAAGTCGAGTCTTTCACTAAAACAGCGCTACGTTAATTGACTAGGGTGTGAATAACTCTATGAATGAAGGAGGAAGCTAGTCAAGTACTAAGACTCCATGCTTACATAATTCTATCACTTAGCACTTATTGAAACGATCACTCTTCTTCAACTTCCTCCTCTTCAACAACGATCTTGGCTGGCTTTACTTTCGACGACTCATGATGATTCTTCAAGTGGTGAATCAAGTCCTTTGCTGTAAAGAAGAATACGTAGCTTAAGGAACTCCTGCTTCTAAAGCCAGCCTTCCCCCCCTCTAAGCAGGTGGATGCAGCATTTATACAAATTGGGCACGCAATCATTCCAGTTATCCTATCTCTACAAGTCTTAATTCTCACTCCCTCATACTCTATAGTTATGGCCTCCCACTTAGGCTCCCAAGTAAGGCTCATGGCTGTACACGCACTCTACGTAGCTTAGCTATAAATCACTGACTTATATGTAGATGGAGCGCTAAGCTATGGGAAAAGTAAATAATGTACTCTAAACATCTCCACTCATTGAATTAAAGAGGGCTTAAGATTGGATGTAGTTAGCTACTTAAGGGATCTCATAGCATCCTATGGAGTGTTAGGGATATTCTTAGTCTCACTGTTAAGCAACTCAATGCCATACGCCTTCATACCATACTTAATCCTAATACTACACTACTCTGCAGCAGTCACTGATCCAGCCGTTAGACTAGCCATCACTATAGCTAGTGCTCTAGGAGCAACTATAGGTAAGCTAGTGGTGTACTATGTTGGAAGAGTAACTAGAGTTGTACTAAGTGATAAAGCTAGAAGAGCTACCAAGATCTTTTCTCAAATAGCTAGGAGAAGCTTATTCATTGCTATACTCCTTTTCGCATCCCTACCACTCCCCGACGACGTTCTCTACATTCCACTTGGTTTAAGCAGCTATAATGCAACTGCTTACGTATTAGCTGTACTCATCGGTAAACTAATCCTCACGGGGACTATAGTTTATTTTGGAGCTCTAGCTAGAGAGCTTCTACTTGAATCTCTATACATAGATAACGTATATGCATCAACAGCTATACTCATAGCAATCACTTTAGCCTTAAGCTACGTAGTAGTAAGTATAGACTGGGTGAATGTAGTAGCTACGTATAGTGATAAGGGGTTTACTGCAAGCTTAAAGTACTTCCTCAATGAGTTAATCAGAGTACTTGGGTTAATGAAGATAAAGAACTCTCTTTTCAATAAGAAGAGCGTTTAAGCATGGTAGTCACTTATGTGTACATACTCCTTAAGTGATACTATGGCTTCACTATAGTAGAACTTTCTTAAAACCTCCTCCCTAAGGACTTCACTAGGCTTACCGAATACATACCTAGATCTATTGATTAAGAGTACGTAGTCTGTGTAAGGCTGAAGTATCAATGGATCGTGGCTAGCCACTAAGACTACTTTATCGCTCTTGAGTTCAGCTATAAGCCTAGCTATATCAAATCTACCCTTAGGATCTATTGATGCTAGAGGCTCATCCAGCAGTAACACTATAGGATTGTTTAATAGAGCTCTAGCAATAACAGTTCTCTGTACTTGCCCACTTGAAAGGCTCCACAGAGGCTTACTCCACAGGCTGCGCGGAAGCCCAACAGACTCCAATGACATCTCTACTCTCCTCAGTAAACCGCCTTTATCCATAGATCTAAGGGATCTATTGCTAATGTACAGCGTTGATTCAAGGAGCTCCCAGGGAGTTATTGGATGCTTATAGCTAGAGTTAAGTGAATGCACTTGTGGAACATAGCCAACGTACTTCCCAGCTTTACCAGGATCTCCAGTTACATCAACTCTAGAAATAAATACCCTCCCACTGAAAGGCTTGATTAACCCAGCTATTGCTTTAAGTAGAGTTGTTTTACCAGCTCCATTTGGGCCAATTACTTGTATCAACGAAGGTGAATTAGCTGAGAAAGTAACGTCTGATATAACTACATCGCTGCGGTAGCCTGCAGTAAGATTTTCTATACTTATGCTGGACAGCCTGGACTCACCTTGTGTACACTCTATGTAATGTTTTTAAGCAACTGTGCACAAAATAAGCTTATCGGTGGTTGAATTGAGGGCATTAGTTAATGCAATTGCTTTAGCATTAATAGCCCTAGCGATTACTGCTCAACAAGCCTTAAGCCAGGTGGTAGTTGAGGAAGGCTTAGACATAGTTGTTACATTCACTTACCTAGTGTCTGACGTAGAGCAATTAATTTGCACTGGCGATAGAGTAACAGCACTTGTCCCAAGTGGAGTCGATCCCCATGAATACCAATTGACTCCAAGCGATGTAGATTTGCTTAGAAATGCAGATTTAATTATTTCTACAGCCCATGCATCATTTGAGCTAAAGATAAGGGAGTTAGTGAATTCAGGTGAAGTAAATGCTTCACTAATTGAAACACCTTACGTAAGTGGCGTAAAAGTATTAGTTAATCCATCTACAGGCTCACTGAATCTCCACGCTGTAACCTACGATCCATATAACTACGCTGCTTTCCTAGCTAAGTTAACTGAAGAAATGTCCCTCCATAGATCTAGCTGTAGAGACTTCTACTACGTAAAGCTAGCTCAAGTCTTAGTGAAGCTCGTTGAGTTAACTACTTCAGTTAAAAAAGTACGTGGATTAGCCGTTGGAGAATCCCCATTGACTCAATACGCTGTAGAATGGCTTGGTATAGAAGTAGAGAACTTCGTGCTTGCAGAGCATGAACTTATGTCTCCTCCAAGCACCTTGAGGGAGATTGAGGATAGCGTTGAGAGAGGAGTAGTTGACTTCATAGTAGTAATTGAGGGAAGCAATAGTGCAGCACACTCATACCTACTTGACTTAGCTGAAAGATACAATAGAACTGTCTTAAGAATTCCAACGCCTTTAGCTGAAGGAACTACTCTAGGTAAGTTAACTAAAGTAGTTGAGCAAGTCAATGAAGTAAGCCGGGTAGTAGAGCGCTACAGTGAAATTACTCAACAGCCCAGGGGGCTCTATGAGCTAAGGGATATAGTTACTGCAGTACTGGTAACTGCTGTAGCTACAGCTATAGCAACGCTCACAGTAGATCGATATTTAGTTAGGAGAGTGGGCAGGAGATGAGGCTTTCTTCAATAATGATCTCCCTCATCCCTTTATTAACGGCTTCCTACATTATCATGGGGTATAGAGTTCAGTGGCTAATATCAATGTACTTAATTGGGTTAACCTATGGTTTCGCAAGTGCATTAGTATCTGCTAGAAGGCTATACTTCCTGGCGGAAGCCGCTCCTCACTCAGCTCTATTAGCAGTAGCTATGTCCATAGCTCTATCTACAGTAGCTGACTTTAATGAACTAGCTGCAGCAACTTTAATTGGATTAGCCTTAGTATGCTCCATATGCTACTTCATTCATAGAGGCGTAGATCAGGATATAGCTACAGCTATATACGTATCAGCTACTGCATCACTGAGCGTTATATCAATGTACTTCGTTATGACTAGGGCTGCAAGAGTATTAGAGATAGCTTCCCTATTGATAGGAGATCCTCTATTAATGACTCATAGAGAGCTCCTATACTTATCGCTCATAGCTGCAGTAGTAGTAGCCCTATCTGCCTTAACTTACAGGGGGAACGTAGTGATAGGAGTAGACTCCGAGTACTCTAAGTTAATTGGAATGAAGGTGTGGCTCTACGACTTGACGGCTTTCACTGTAATAGGCTTAACTTCCATAGGGCTCCTTAGAGCAGTTGGCTACATCCTAGAGCACATACTTCTACTAGTTCCAGCAGCTATAGCCACTAATTCCCATAGCTCCAGTGAGGCATTGAAGTTAGCGGTCTCCTCATCAGTTTTCGCAAGTGTAGCTGGGCTACTGGCATCAATTACTGTTAACGTAGCTCCTTCAGGCACCATAGGGCTAACGCTACTACTTATATACACCCTATCTTCAATAATGAGAAGTGGGAGAGGTCTAGGCTTTGCAAAAAGTTAGGTTTGGAGTATCTATACCAAAGGAGCTAGCTAAAGACGTTAATGAAATATCTGAAGCCTTAGGAGTCGATAGATCTATGGTTGTGAGAAGTGCTCTTGAGGAACACGTAAGCTTATATAAGCATAGCGCCACTGAACACGACTGCGCTGGAGTACTAGTAGTATTCTCTAGAAAGGAGACCCCCATGGAGTTACCCAGCATTATTGATGAATTCAAGGATCTTGTGGCTAACTACAGCCATAGCCATGTGAAGCGCGGCTGCATGAATGTAATAGTTGTTCAAGGACCATCGTGTAAAGTGATGGAGCTCCACAAAAAGCTGTGCAGCCTAAAGCTATCCGTTAGATTTATTCCAGTAGGACATGATTAATGCATTAGCCATCAGCTATCTACAACTACTTCCTTCTCTTCTCCTCCCTCTCTTCAGGAACTTCTATAGCCCTTACTCCAACGCCCATGAGCTTCCTGAGCGCTGAATCTATGTATTTAACGTAGCAGCCCTTCTGGCCTACGAATGCTCCATAGGCACTGCTCTGGATTTTTACAGCTAAGTCGGGGCCCATGAAGTCTGCATCAACTATGTTTTTATATATCCAGCTTACTGGATGAATTGCTTTAATCAACTGCTTTAAGTCAAGAGTTAGCTCTATTGCTCTAAGCTTTAGCCCTGTGTCAGTTTCAATAGCCCCTATTCTCTCACCCTTTCTGCCTATCAATCTACCTATGTAGCCCTCCTTAGTTACTATTAGTGCATCTGGAGCTGCTTCACTAGTTATGTCAAACCTCTTCTTTTCATTAACGAGCTCTACTACGGTAACTATGTCTGCATCAGGTGCTCTAGCTCTAGCTGCATCAACTATGTTCCTCTCGGAGTCGCTTAGAGATCTGCTCCTCATTCTAGCTTCAAGCAGTAGCTTTATGCCGCGCTTAGCTCCAGGCCTAACTATGTCCTTCAACCCAAGATCTATTACTCTAGCCCTCTCCTCACCCAGTAGTACTTCTCTAACTATTGAAGCTCCATCCCTTACTGCCTGGGGTTTTTGGAATACAGGATCTCCTGCAACTATGAACTTGCTATTGCTCCCAATCCTCATAAGCATCTCTATGCTGCTCTCCGGCGGAATGCTTTGAGCATCGTCTAGGAATATAACTGAGTCATCGAAAGTCCTACCCCTTAAGTAATGAGTGTCTGCAAAAACCACCTTCCCATCGTTTATCAACTTCTCAACGCTGCTCCAATCAATGAAGCCAGCTAGGATGTCCCTCAAGTAGCTTATAGCTATGTTGTAGTACATTTCCCCAAGGTCTACTGCAGTCATCTCTCTACCAGATACAACATCTATGACTGGCCTAGATATTATGAACCTCTTGCTTCTACCTAATAGAACTGAGTCTATTCCATAGAGTACTGAGAACAAGCTCTTGCCAGTGCCAGTTGGTCCAAATACTCCAACTACTTCATAGTTTACATTTTCAAGGACTTTCTTCAACTCCTCCTGCCCAGGGCTCATTGGCGTAAGCCTATCGAAGATCTCTCCCACAGCGACCACCTCTTTAAGCGGGGCTTAACTACTACTAAAGTCCTAATATATAAATACGTAGATAACTTAATTGACTCCAGGTATAGGTGCATGGCTATAGGCATTGCTCAAGCAATTATTGAATACTTGCTGGCTAGAGGAGAGGCTTCGATAGATGAACTATCCAGGATCGTTAGAGCTACGAGGGAGGTCATACTTAGCGCTGTAAATGAGCTTCCAGGAGTAGTATTGGATGAGCCTTTCATCAGAGTACTCAACAAGCTTCTTCTAGCAAGCCATGGAGTGAGGGCTGGGCTTTCTTTAACAAAGATCTCTAGGTACGTTAATTGGAGGGATTTCGAGAAGCTTTCAGCTCTAGTTCTCTCAGAGCACGGGTACGTTACTGCAACCAATATCTCGATCACTAGACCTAAAAGACTTGAAGTAGACGTCATTGGAGTCGACCCAGGATCTGGAATATCCTTAGTTATCGACTGCAAGCACTGGAGCCACAGTGCCTCCCCCTCAAGGCTATTTGAAGCAGCTGAAAGACACTTGGAGAGGACTATTCAATTACTTAAGTATAGGGATTTATTTAAGTCAACTATGCCTTCAATTACTGGCATAAAACATGCTTACCCAATAATAATTACGTTAACAACTCCTGCTATAAGGACTTATGGAGGCTGCGTAATTGCGTTAAGCATAGGGGAGTTCAATAACTTCCTTGCGGACTTCCATGAGGCAGTGGAATTACTTGAGGTAAGGCCCATTGATGAAGTAGCTTAACTTAATGAAGCCCCAGTTCTTGGAGCAGTGGTTTTCAAAGCTATGAGTGATGAAAGAGATATTGCTGAGAGAACTATGGCTAGTGCCCTAGGTCCTAGAGCATCGTATACTGCTCCTCCAGCAATATTGCCAATCATCCACGCTAAACCCCATAGGAAGCCTACTGCTCCAAAAACTGCTGCCCTACTCTGTGGCTCAACGAGGTCTGCTACTGCAGCTCTAATAATTGTCTCATAGCTGCATAGGACTACTCCATAGAGTCCTGAAGCCACTATTAAGTAGGCTAAGTTATTGCTTAAGAGTATTAGTGGGGGGATAGCTGCTGAAATTAGTGGAAGCATAGTTAGAGTGCTCAACCCCCTTCTGTCGTAAAGCCAGCCTAGTGGTAGAGCTATGAGAGCATCTACTCCCTGAGCTATTGCATAGAGCAAAGGTATTATGTATGTAACTACAGCGCCTGTTTTACCTAAGTGATATGAGGCAATGCTCCAGTGTATAAAGCCTATTGATAGTAGGAAGGTGAATATTGCATAGGCTCTCACTGAGCTTGCGTAACTCTTTAACTCTCTAGCTCCAGCTTCCCTAAAGCTCTCGAGCTCTGGATATGTGGTGTAAGCAGCAGTGATTAGTGTTAAAGCAGCTAGAGCTGATGGGAGGAGCCATAGGAATGCATTTCCATAGCTCCTCGTTGAAGCTATAGCATAGCTAACTATTAGTGGACCTGATACAGCCCCCAATTGATCTAGGACTTCGTGTATTGCAAAGCCCTTCCCCCTACCGATGGCTCTATCAGTTAAATCAGATACTATTAAGTCTCTAGCAGGAGATCTTAACCCCTTCCCCACTCTCTCAACAATTAGTATAGCTAGAGCATGCATCCAATTACCCGTTAACGCAAGCAGGGGTATAGCTAGGTTTAATCCATATCCAACTATTGTTAGAAGCCACACAACTCTAGAAGACCTATACTTAGATGCAATTAAGCCGCTGGGCAGCCTAACTGCATAACCAAGGAATTCTCCAACTGCTACAGCTCCAGCCACTATAGCTGGAGCATTTAAGTACGCTAAGTAGTCTCCAGAAATAGATCTAGCGCCTTCATAAGTTACATCAGCAAACAACGATACGAAGCCCAATGTTGTAAACACTAATATGAGTCTTCTATAGCTGTAGCTCATTAAACACTCACCCCCCTTCCCTTTAATCCCCCTCATTACTTCACTAACTACGCCCTACTGCATGCACATTAAGCTCCTCTTTACAAAACCTTCCTTCATATCTTTATGCCTCTAATTCACATACCCTCCCTACGTATTGAAGCAATTGGAGGAGGCTTTAAATAGCTCTAGAATGAAGGAATTAGTTAAGTATTTATTAGCTGGTATAAGCGCCAGTAACTGGTGGCATGCCAGTGCTCTTTGACATAATGCCTAAGACTTCTAGAAGGGACTTATATAACTTTGACGAGGAGCTCAATGATCTTTATAGAGGATATAGATCGGCTAGACTCATAGCCGTTGTCGGTCCCCGTAGAATTGGTAAAACGAGCCTCATCCTCACGTTTTTAAATGAATACAGCGTTCCTCACGTATTCATTGATTGTAGAAGGATCTCTTCATCGATGTACGGCGCGAGCTTTAGGAGCTTTGCCGAGAGCTTCTCTAATGCAATTAATGACTTTTTAAACAGGAACACTTCATTCGTAGGCAAGTTACTAGAGGTTTTAAAGAGTGTTAGAGGCGTTGAAGTCAATGCGCCTCTCGCAAAGATATATCTCAAGTGGAGGCGTAGGGAGAGATTCGACTTAATCTCACTTCTAGAGAGTCTGAATACATTTGCTGAAAGAGAAGGCGTAGTAATTGCATTAGTCTTCGACGAGCTTCAGGAACTCACTCCACTAAACATCGACTTCTCTAAAGTCCTTGCATATACCTACGACCATCTAAGGAACATAGTGGTCATTGTATCAGGCTCTCAAGTAGGCCTTCTCTACGACGTGGTGAGAATTGGAGAACCCGAGAGCCCTCTCTATGGAAGAGTATTGATGGAAGTTAAAGTTAGGAGGCTCTCAAGAAGTGAAGCAGTAGACTTCCTAGAGAAAGGATTCAGTGAGACAAGTGTTTCAGTCAGTAAATATGTAATTGAGGAAGCTGTAGATAGACTTGACGGCGTCATTGGTTGGCTAACGTACTTTGGGTGGAGCTATGTAAATGGAGTAAGCGACCTAGAGGCTATTGTAGAGGCTGCTTCAAGACAGGAAGCTGAAGAAGTAAGGAGATTCTTAGCAAAAACAAGAGCTGAGAAGAGGTACAGCACTATACTTAAGTTATTAGCGCAGAAGCCTATGAAGTGGAGTGAGATAAAGAGAGCACTAGAGTTTATTGAAGGAATAGAGATAGATGACCACAACTTCAATAACCTCCTGCAGAGGCTCGTTAAGGCAAACTTCATAGAGAAAAGGAACGACTACTACGTAATACCAGATCCTATACTAACTACAGCAGTACAGAGACATATATGAAGTCAATGTATGTGAAAATAGAGCGAAACTCTCTATCCCCCCTTACTCGCGAGGAGTTCCTTAACGATGCTATTATGCCTCAACATCGTGCGCTAAGCCCAAGCCCCCACTTATATATAGCTACTTCATAGCTCCACGTGTTTCCTCTAATGAAGCTCCACTCATATTGCTTCAACTGCGCGTCGTAGAATGCATGGCATACATCTAGTGGCAATTCCTATAGCTAGAGACACCTTCCTTTACAATACCCTTACTATGCTTCCCCAACGTATTTTTATAAGTGTCGGAAGCTCAGGAGTCCTAGAATAATGAGTAATTCACTTAGGTCCTTTCTTAATCCCCCTAGCATGGAGAGAAACATTAACTATCGCTGAGTATTTCAATAAACTCACGGTAAAACCTTAAAATCCTTAAGAAGTGCTTTTTACCGCCCTCCATCACTATTAATTGACGTAAATGTAGAGATAGGGAGGGTTTTGCAATTAGTTGTTTCTTAATTGTATTCTCTCTAGACACCCGTCTTTATATGGCCTTATGTACTCATAGTTTCTTTCAAAGACTAACCTTGGATCCATGCGTTTAAGGACGAATCTACAGACTCTTTCAGATATTAACTTACACGTATACCTAGTGTCTAAGCCTAGCATTAGAGTTAGCTTAAGTATTGGACAGGGGTTTCTTGAGATAGTTACAAGCTCTTTATCCAATAATTTAACAACCTCTACGTACTCCTTCTCTAACTTAAGGAAGTCGTAGTAGAAGAGCTTTAATACATCATTCATATCCTTAACTCTCCTAGGCTTAATAGTCCATAGGAATCCATAGGAGTAGAAGACTAATAAGCCTATGAGCAGTGGCACGTGCTTTAATCCATTAATTAACCACTTGAATAAGCCCACTTCATTCACTCAAGTACTTAAATATCCTTAGCTTTAAAAGCTCTATATCCACTGCTCTAGAGACAGGGCTTATTTAAGAAAAAGTTAGTAATTGATTTTAGGCAGATATGAGAAATCTATGTCTCCCGGCTCATAGTCCTTTAATCCTCCACTTAAGAACTCCTGGTATCCGGCTAAGTCCAGTAGTCCGTGGCCACTCATATTGAAGACTATCAATGGCCTTTCACCAGTCTCCCTAGCCCTTAAAGCAATGTCTACTACTGCCTTTACTGCATGAGCAGACTCCGGCGCTGGCACTACTCCCTCTGTTTGAGCAAATAATTGTGCTGCTCTAAATACCTCTACTTGATGATAGGCTCTCGGCTCAACGACCTTGTTTTTAACGAGTACTGCGAGAGTAGGCGCTAATCCATGGTATCTAAGGCCTCCTGCATGTATTGGAGCTGGCACATACTTGTGCCCAACTGTAAACATCTTTATCAATGGAGTTAGCCTAGCTGTATCACCATGATCGTAGGCATAGATCCCTCTAGTCATTGATGGAACTGCCTTAGGCTCTACAGCAATCATCCTTAGATCCCTCTTACATCCCTTAACTAAGCACTCATAGTAGAATGGATATGCTAAACCAGCGAAGTTACTTCCCCCTCCTACGCAGCCAACTACGTAATCAGGTAGCTCCTCTCCAATTAACTCAAGCTGCTTCACTGCCTCTAAGCCTATTACTGTTTGATGCATTAGTACGTGGTTTAGCACTGAGCCCAAGCTGTACTTAGTGCTTGGGCTAGTTACAGCATCCTCTATTGCTTCACTTATAGCTATACCCAATGAACCGGGGTGATCTGGTCTTTCACTAAGCACTGCTCTACCTGAATTAGTGTATTTACTTGGGCTTGGAACTACTTCTGCTCCATAGATCTCCATGAGTACTCTTCTATAGGGCTTCTGCTCATAGCTTGCTTTAACCATGTAAACCCTAATCTTTAGTCCAAAAAGTGCTCCAGCAAGAGCTAGTGCTGAACCCCACTGCCCTGCGCCAGTCTCTGTAGTAAGCCTCGCTACTCCATCGAGTTTATTAAAATATGCTTGAGCTACCGCTGTATTGACTTTATGTGAGCCTGTTGGAAGAACACCCTCATACTTATAGTATATCCTAGCTGGCGTATCTAAGTACTTCTCAAGCCTTAGAGCTCTAAGCAGCGGCGTTGGCCTACCTAACTCTACGTAGAGTTCCCTAAGCTCATGAGGAATATCTATGAATTTAGTTAAGCTAAACTCTTGTTCAACTAACTCCTTGGGGAACAAGGAGCTTAGTTCACTTGGCTTAACAGGAGTTCCATCGGGCTTCAGCATTGGAGGCAGAGGCTCAGGAAGATCTGGGACGATGTTATACCAATGCTTAGGCACAATGTCCACTAATTGAGGAGACCTCAGCTTAGTTAAATCCATTGGAACATAGTGTCACCTAGTAACTTAAACCATGGAGGATGTATAAAAACTATTCGTCAATGCCTCCACAGCATACAGAGCTGCACTCTCTGGAATACAGCTTTTCCTCCATTGACGCCGTGGCTCAGCGCTGCACCTCGATGAAGTCCTATCCAAGTCTATAGTAGCTTATGGAGTCGTAGCCAGCGGCTAGCTGTAACTGAAAGCCCCGCTCTCTGAGAGAAAGTTAATTTTACTTTCTCAATACTTCCACTATCTGTCTCTCCAGTTCTTCAGCATTAATGCCGGAGATGAATGGCACAGCGTTAAGAACTGGTATATCCTTAACTCCAGGCACTGTGCTAGTTGCCAGTATTAAGTCTACGTTGCGCATCATTTTAATGTAGTACTGCACCTCCGATATCCTGCACTTTATTACTTCAGCATCAATGCGGTGCTTATCCAATACTTTCTTAAGTTTCTCAGCCACTAGAGTTGTAGTCGCTATTGCAGTGCCGCAGGCAACTATTATCTTCTTCTTATTCATTCTCTCCAAGTGCCTCCAAGCACTCTCATTAATTATCTCCATGCAATCCTTATAAACTTTGTTAGATTCAGAGATGTAGAAGGTAAGTAAAAAATGAGTATTTATTTATTCACTTACTCACTTGTATAGCTTACTGAATGCTTCCCTCAGCGCCTTAGAGCGATCGGCGAACAGCGTTATCACTATTATAGCCACCAATATTACGTGCCCTACGCCGTATACAGCTGTATTAACTAAGTATGATAGGTATGCTGGTACAATCATTGGCTGCAGCCATATACTGCCGACTAAGGTTGCTCCAGTAGGCAGAGTCCACCCAACTACTCTAGCTGTTTCTGTAAGGATTGGGGCCCACCATGAGCCAAGTATTTGCCATAGGAGCATGATTAAAGCCCCTAGAATAATTGACTTTATTAAGTCCCCTCTCACAAATGGAACTGCAGCTACAACGAAGAATGGTGTAGCAGCTAAATCAGCGAAAGGCAGTATTTTTATTAAGCCAACTGCTGAGAAGACTGCTGCCCAAATCAATACTATCGGTATTAGTAATAAGGCTGCTGCTATAGTTGTAGGATGCCCTATAGCTATAGCTGCATCCATACCTATGTAAAGTTCTCTGCCAGCAAACCTCTTCTTCACGTACTCTGAGACTGAGTCAGCTATAACAGTTAATCCCTCCATCAATAGACCAATCATCCTAGGCAGCAGTAGCATTACTGCTGCTGCTCCTACAGCCAGTAGAGCTACTCCAATAGCGTTAAAGCCTGCGAATACTCCGAGGAGAGCTCCAATGATTAAGCCTAGGATAGCTGGTTCACCTAGAACGCCAAGCTTCTGCCTCAGAGTCTCTGGATCGGCCTTTGGCGTCGGTATCCTATCAACTATTGGTTTAAAGATCGCTATAAAAGGTATTGAGCCAACCCACCCTCCGCCCTGAGGTATTGAATACCCCTTATACCCTGGGAAGAGATCCCATAGAGGCTTCACAGTCCAGTCAGCTACCTTCAGGCAGAATACTTCATAAGTTACTGCCGCTAGTAGAGCAAAGGATAGATCGCCTGTCAGTGTGTAAACCGTGCCGCCTACGAAAGCCCAGTGCCAGAAGTTCCATACATCAATGTCAAAAGTCTTAGTTAACTTAAGGGCTAGAAGCAGTAAGTTCACTATGAAGCCTATTGGAATAATCATTGCGCCCACTAGTGTGCCGTAAGCTATGGCAGCCATGGGCGGCCAGCCAACGTCTATGCCTTCGAGAGCTAGCCCAAACCTATCCCTTATAGCTGCTGCAGCATCAGGTATAGAGACGCCTCCGTATCCCCCGAAGAACAAGTTTATGATTAATGTAATGCCGATCCAGGCTACTCCAATAGTTACAGCTGCTCTAAAAGCTCTTCCAACAGGGGCCCTCAGCACTACTGCTATAACGAATAGGAATATGGGTAGCCACACGGCTTGAGTAGCTGCACTAAGGATTTGGTTAAACCACGTAAAGAACTCTATTACAGCCTCTATAGCCATATGAATACCCCATATTGTTATAGATATTTTAGAATGCCTTAGCTATATATATCTAGTGGTGTTGAAATGATAAAGATCTCTGCTTCAATAGCTGCAGCAGACCCCCTTAACTTAGGGAGTGAAGTTAGAAGGCTTGAGGAAGCAGGCGTTGACTACATACACATAGATGTTGGAGACGGCGTCTTCGTAGATGACGTAGGGTTTAATCTACATACAGTTAGAAGAATAAGTGAAGCAACAAGCATACCTCTACAAGTGCACTTAATGACCTATAGCCCTGAGAAATTTATCGAGATCTATGCAAAGCACGCTCATGAAGTAGTAGTCCACGTAGAGTCTACGCCTCACGTAGTGAGAGCAGTGAGGAGAGTAAAGAGCCTAGGCGTTAAAGCTGGTGTAGCAGTACTGCCCGGCACTGCTGTAAGCTCCTTGAAGTACCTAATTCCTTATGTGGACAGCGTCCTCGTAGCAACCAATAATGACTCAAGCTTCTACAGCTGGGTGGATAGGGAGTTTGCACCAGAGATGCTGGATAAGATAAGGGAGGTGAATGCATTGAAGCAGGAGCTCAACGATGGAGTGGAAGTAATAGCTGACGGTGGAATAAACTTAAGCAACGTCCGTGAAGTAGTGAAGGCAGGTGCCTCAGTAATAACTATGGGGTCAGCTCTATTCTCTTCAAGTAACATTAGAGAAGTTGTTGAGTCAATAAGACTTATATACAGTGATGTTCTTAGAGTAAAGTAAGATCGGTGGAGTTCATTAAAATGTCATCAATGCTCTACGACTTGTTTCACGTAGATAAACCAATTATAGGCATGGTTCACCTGCTTCCTCTACCGGGATCCCCGAAGTACGACTATAGAGATCCGGCGGTGGAAAAGATCGTTAGAAGAGCCTTAAGTGATGCCACTGCCCTTGAGAAAGGGGGAGTGGATGGATTGCTGTTCTCTAATGAAAGCGATGCACCATTCCTCTTTAAAGTAGGTCCTGAGACTATTGCTGCAGTAACTTATGTAGTTACAAAAGTTGTAGAGCAAGTTGACTTGCCCTTCGGCGTAGACATCCTATGGGATCCCTATGCCACTATAGCTGTTGCAAAAGCAACAGGCGCTCCCTTTGTGAGAACTATTCTAGCCGGCGCTTTCTCAAGCGACTTAGGGATAATAAACACTGAGGGAGCTAAAGTACTGAGGTATAGGAAGTACATTGGTGCAGAGGATGTAAAGATATTTCTTTACTTAAACCCAGAGTTCGCAGCACCCATATCGCCGCGCCCACTGGGCTTAGTTGCTAAAACAGTTAAGTGGCTTTCAATAGCAGATGCCTACTGCATCTCAGGTCCTATGCCTGGGCTGCCTCCGAGAGAGGATGATATAGTTAGCGTTAGAGAGAGCGTGAAAGATGTGCCTTTAATAGCTAACACAGGCATTAATAAGGATAACGTTTCAACGTACTTAAAGCTCGTTGATGGAGCAATAGTGGGCACAGCCTTCAAAGTGGGAAACGTAACTCTAAACCCCGTTGATGAATCGAAGGTGAGGGAATTCATGAATTTAGTTAGCTCACTGAGGCAGTAGAGGGGGAAGTGGCGTGAGCTTAAGGCACCCTGAGTTGCTTAGGAAACTCACTGAGACTCCTGGAGTATCTGGCTACGAGCATTTAATGACGGAGCTGGTTTCATCCTATTTAGTGAAGCACACTGATAAAGTCTTCACTGATAACTTGGGTAATGTCGTAGCTGTCTTCGAGGGCGAAGCCCAGGGCCCCAGGGTCATGCTTGTTTCACACATTGATGAAATAGGGTTAATTATTAGGAGAATAGATAGCAATGGATTTATTAGAGTGACGAGAGTCGGCGGCATAGATGCGAGGGCATTGATATCTAGGGATGTGAGGATAGTTACTGATGATGGGAGGGAGGTTTATGGAGTTGTTGGAGTGAAGTCCCATCACTTGCTTATGAGCCCTGAGGAGAAGGAGAGGGTTCCATCGTGGAACGATATATACATAGATGTAGGGGCGGCGAGCTATAAGGAGGTCCGTGACTTAGGGGTGGATGTGGGTTGTCCAGTGACTTATGCTCCCAACTACAGGTTTTTAAACAATAGATTTGTGGTTACTAAAACTGTGGATAATAGGGCTTTGAACTACGTGCTTCTAGAGCTTGCAGAACTCATTGAAGGAGAACGCCTTAAGCCCACTGTAATGCTTGCTTTCACTGTTCAGGAGGAGTTTAATCAAAGAGGCTCTATACCTATTGTAAGGAGGTTTAAGCCAGATGTATTGGTAAATACGGATATAGCTGTAGCTACAGATACTCCTGAGACACTAAATGAGGCTTCACCTGTAGTTCTTGGAGGCGGGCCAGTTCTATACGCCTACTCATTCCATGGAAGGGGGATGTTGGCTGGATTCATACCGCACCCCAAGCTGAGGAAATTCATTGAGGGAGTAGCGAGAGAACACTCCATTAATATTCAGAGAAGCGTTATGCTAGGCGCAGTAACTGAGACAGCTCACCTATATTTAGAATCGGAGGCTGGAATACCCGCTGTAGACATAGGCCTCCCATGCAGATACACTCACTACCCCAATGAAGTAGCAGCAGTAGCCGACGTCAACTCCCTCATAGATCTATTGATGAACGCTCTGCTAAACATCCATAAAGCACAGCATTAAGCTAAGCTTCGAAAACAACTACATCTTTATAGCGACCTTTAATCAGTACGCTAAGATTCCCCTTTATTACGCATCCTAGCTTTAAAATAACTTGTGAAGCATGTCTCGGCAAAGCCCGGTGGGAAATACGCCACGGTAAAGACAACTCTTGCTTAGGAGCCTACACATCTAAATAGATCGTTTATGCTGCCCCATTGCTTTATGCTTATTGGCTGACGATAACACTATGTTGATCAATTTCTCTTCAGCTCTTATTGAAGTCTCTTCACCTAATGCTGTATTCGGCCTTAGATAGCTATAATACGTTCGGTACCCTTTACAATTTCCTCAAACTTTCCTCCATCCTTCGCCCTTCTTTAACCAATTCTTGACTACGCTGCGTAGCCTCTTACAATTATTGTTAATTCTCGTCTTTCGCTAAGCCTGCGTTGCTCATATAATTTATCGACAGGTCCTGGAGCTCCAGAGCCTTCCTATAGGACTGCAGTCCATCTGCCGTAAGCGTACTTGGGATTTTACAAGCATTCTTAATGGCCTCCTTTGCGGCTTTAACTGCGTTCCCTATAACCCGCCTGGATGTAAGTAGGGACTATAGACTCTGATCTCATAATTCCAGCTCGGCTTCTTCCTCAAACGCTTTCTTAAGTACCCCAGTTATCTTCGTGGCCTATGCAGCCTTAGCACGCCGTGCTCCAGCATTATATTATCCATGAACCTCTTGATGCACAGCTCATACTTAAACAACTAGGGTGGATCGCTCTTATTGCACCTGAAGCCCTTGCTGAACGCCTAGATTGAAATCACGTTCCTCTATATTGCAAACAATTGCAGAAGTAGAGAGGAGACTATTTGAGCTAACGACTTCTTTTAGGAGGAAGGAGAACACCTCTACTACTTCCATATGAGCTCTAGATCGAGTTTATCGAGGGCATCGTATAGGTCTAACACGATCCTCTCTAGCTCAATATCATTAAGTGCAGTGCACTTAATGACCAAATTCCATAGGTGCTACAGCATTATTAGAAAGCCTACCA
>JANXDZ010000004.1 GCA_025059075.1 Sulfolobales archaeon
CTAACGCTTCCTTCAGCACCTGCTGCAGCACCTGCAGCTCCTTCTCCTCAACCAGCTGAGGAAAAGAAGGCTGAAGAGGAGAAGAAAGAAGAAGTTAGTGAAGAAGACTTATCAGCAGGACTATCATCCCTCTTCGGCTAAAGCGCCTTCTAATGCTTGAGATACTGGGATTAAGTTTAAAATATCCCTCTACGCTTCTGATACTCTAAACGTGTAGAGGTGCTTAACTAATGGAGTACATATATGCATCACTGCTGCTAAAGACAGCTGGCAAGGAGATTAGTGAAGAAAACGTGAGGAGAGTACTAGAGGCAGCTGGAGTAGATGTAGATGAAGTAAGAGTAAAGGCTTTAGTTGCAGCTTTAAGTAAAATTGATATAGATAGAGTGCTTTCTACAGCGCTAACGCTTCCTTCAGCACCTGCTGCAGCACCTGCAGCTCCTTCTCCTCAACCAGCTGAGGAAAAGAAGGCTGAAGAAGAGAAGAAAGAAGAAGTTAGTGAAGAAGACTTATCAGCAGGACTATCATCCCTCTTCGGCTAGTGAAGAGGTTAATATTTTGGTTAATATTTTGAAAGTAAGTGAGCCAGAGCTATCGAGTAAGTTCCTAGAGTCCCTTGGCTATGTGAAGTATAGATGCAGAGTCTGTGGTGAAGAATTCTACAGCCTTCTACCTAGAACTACTTGCCCTGACTCACCGTGTAGTAAGTATGAATTCCTCTACAACGATTATTCAAGCATTAGAAGACTAGATGTAGAGAGCTCTAGGAGAGCATTCATAGATTTTTTCACTAGGAACAACCATGGCTACGTAGAGCCGTACCCCGTTATAGCTAAGTGGAGAGATGACTTATATCTAACTATAGCAAGCATAGTAGTCTTTCAACCAGCTGTAACTGAGGGGATAAGTGAGCCTCCATACAATCCACTGGTAATAGTCCAACCGTGCATTAGGCTTGAAGACATAGATTACATAGGCATGACTTTTGGAAGACACCTTACTTCATTTGAAATGGGGGGGCATCACGCATTCAATAGCCCAAATAAATCGATATACTGGGTTGATGAAACAATAGAATACGCTTTCAAGTTCTTTAGTGAGGAAATAGGGGTTCCACCTGAGCTAATGGCCTTTAAACCATCCTGGTGGGAGGGTGGAGGTAACGCTGGGCCTGCTTATGAAGTATTAGTTGGTGGACTTGAAGTAGCTACACTAGTCTTCATGAAGTATAGATCGTTGAACGGCAGCTATGAACCCATGAAGTTAAAAGTCGTTGATACAGGCTATGGTGTAGAGAGAGTATCGTGGCTTACAGAGCGGACTCCAACGGCTTTCCACGCAATTTATGGTGGTTTAGTCAACAAGTTCTTCGATATACTGGGATTAGAAGAATTAGACTATGAATTGCTTAAAAAGATTACATATGAAACCAGTGATTCAAGGCCTAGAAGCTTCGATGAGCTCTCTCAACTACTATCTCAGAAGGATTTAAAGGAATACTATAATGCATTAGTGAAAAACATCTTGACTTACACACTGCTAGATCACTATAAGACTCTACTGCTATTGCTATCCGATGGAGTAGTTCCCTCAAATACTGGTGAAGGGTACTTAGCTAGATTAGTGCTGAGGAGAAGCCTTAGAACTATGCACTTAATTGGAGTTGAATTAAGAGAGTTAAATGACGTTGTTCAGGAACTCTTGAGTAAGCTAATTGATTACTTTAAGGATAAGTATGTGTACAGCAAGTTCTACAAGTACAGGAATTACATTACTGAAGTAGTTTCAGAGGAAGTTAAGAAATACATTGATACACTGGAGCGTGGAATGAGGGTTATCGACAAGATCATTGTGCAGAAAGGTGGTTTAACTGAAGGGGAATTAGTCGAGCTCTACGATTCATACGGCATTCCCCCTGAAATAGTGAGGGAGAGAGCTCTTAACATTAATGTACAAGTAGTTATTCCAAGAGAGTTTTATGCAAATATAGCGAAGAAGCATTCTCAAGCAGTATTAAGGCGTGAGATAACTGACGCAGCTTTACTAGAGTTTGCATCGCTATTTCCAGAAACCAAGGCATTATTCCATGAGTATCCTTATGAGACTAAGTTTACTGCAAAAATTATTGGTGTTAAAGGAAGCCTCTTAATCCTCGATCAAACTTTGTTCTATCCTGCATCCGGAGGCCAGGATCACGACGTTGGCTTCATATACTTTAGTGACGGCAGGAGAGTTGATGTAAGGAGAGTGCTGAAGGTAGGCAATGTAATTATTCATGAATTAGGCGATGCAGTGAATGCTAATCCAGGGGAAGCAGTTGTTGGAGAAGTAAATTGGTTAAGAAGGTATAAATTGATGAGGCATCACACTGCTACACACATAGTTTTAGCATCTGCCAGGAGAGTTCTTGGAGAACACGTTAACCAAGCTGGTGCTGAAAAAACTGTTGAAAAAGCAAGGCTAGATATAACTCACTATAGAAGCTTAAGCAGGGATGAGTTAAGGAGGATTGAGGAAGTAGCTAACAGCATAATTGACGATAGGATAAGCATTAAGGTACATCATTTAGGTAAGTTTGATGCTGAGAAAAAGTTTGGCATAGGGATTTATCAAGGTGGATCAACTGTAGCTCCAGTCATAAGGATAGTTGAAATACCCGGCTGGGATGCTCAAGCATGCTATGGAACTCACTTGCAGAATACAGGTGAAGTTGGCTGCATTAAGATAGTTGATTCAAGAAAGATACAGGATGGTGTATTAAGGCTTGAATTCGTTGCTGGAACAAACATCGGCAAGATAGTCTATGAACTCGAAGGCCAATTGGAGGAAGCTTCTTCAATCATTGGATCCAGCCCTCTTCAATTAAAGAAAAGCTTGGAGTCACTTGTAAAGGAGCGCGATGAGCTTAGGAACTACTTAGCTAAATATAGAGTAACTCTATCTAAACTCATTATGAAGGAACTTGAACAACAGATCATAAGTGTGAACTGCTTCCAAATAGTGCACTTAATCGACACTATAGGTGATGAAAAACTGTATAGAGACCTCATCTTACATTTAGTTGGAAAAGGCCTTATAGTAATTTATGAATCTAAAGGCAATTATGAAATAGCTGAAGACATTAATTTATCGAGGAGACTTGATTTAACTTCAGTTCTTAAGGAAGTCTCAAAGAATGTTCCTGGAGTAAGGGGCGGTGGAAAGAAAGATCATGTTTCATTCAGGGCTTCAGCAAGCTCTAATGAAGTACTAAGAGCTGTAGTTAAAGCTGTAATGGAGATAGGGTCTTGCGCAGAGAACTAATTGAAGCAGCTAAAGACTATAGGTACTTACTCAATAGAGGGTATCCGCAAAAGGCTTCTCTTAACATAGTTTCAAGTAAGTACCTCTTATCTCTGAGAGAGAGACTCGTCATCTATAGATGTATTCATTCATCAAATTACGTAAGAAGTGTGCTTAGTAAAAGAGGTATTCCTCAAGAAGGAGATCTTGTAGTGATAGATGGATACAATGTATTAGCAACTATTTACTCAGCACTACATGGAGAAGAACTATATTTATGCGACGATGGCTTTGTAAGGGACTTACTGGGGATTAAGCAAAAGGCTTCAATAGTTGTAGACAGGGATTTTATAGATGCTGCATCAAGGATCCTTGTAAATCACTTAGCTGAACAACGCTTAAGCATAGTTCTCGATGCTGGAGTAAGCCATAGTGGGCTTCTTGCACAATTACTTAGGGAGAGAATCCATGGAGCTAAAGTCGTTACAGCGCAAAGAGCTGATAAGGAGCTTCTCCTACGCTCAAGCGATGGATGGGTGGCTTCAAGTGATGCACTGATACTTAGTGAAGCTCTAAGAGTATTTGACTTAGGTGGAGAGATCGCTAGAGAGTGCTCTCCAAGGAAGATAATTATTTTACCTCTATCCATAACTTAAGTTAAGTTACTGATAGGTGTAGATAGGCGTTGAATGTAAAGGGGTTAGTTAAAGCTCTCTTAAGCATACTTGGAGTAATAGGTTTCCTCATGTTGATACCGACCATAATTGACCCCCTGTATGGATACAGTGTGCCAATGGCTTTCCTATACTTAGGAATCATTGCTGTATTACTCAGCGTGGCTTCAGCATTCATTGAGGCAGAACCACTAACAGTAACTGAATCTATGGTTGTAGCTAACTTAACCTGGATCTTGTCATCAATTATTTCAGCTACAGCTCTCTATAGAACTATTGAAGTTTCCTTCATAGACGCCTTCTTTGAGAGCGTTAGTGGTTTTACAGGAACAGGCTTAACGGTCTTCAGAAACCTTGATTACATGAGGCCATCAGTGCTTATCTGGAGAAGCATCATGCAGTGGAGTGGTGAGTTAGGCATAGTAGTGTTTGCAATAGTTATATTCCCCTACTTCTATAGAATTGGGCTTAGAGTATATGTAGCTGAGAGGCCTTTTAAACTAGAGGCCTCATTTTATAGAACTGCTGTAGAAATACTTAAGGTGTACTCTATTCTCACAGCCATAGGATTCCTCATATACTTCTACACTGGTATGACTATCTTTGAATCTACAAGCCTAATAATGACGACTATAGCTACTGGAGGCATGTCTCCATATGATCATGGGTATGAAGTAGTATTCGAAAGATCGCCAGCTACATACATTCCTGTAATGGTCTTTATGTTCATTGGTGCACTGAACTTCTCCCTATTAGTGAGGGTTTATAAAGGGGAGCTTGGGGCATTGAAGAAAAGCGAGGAGTTTAGACTATACTTTTCCATAGCCATTATTATGAGCTTTCTTGTAGCATCTTCATGCATTTTAAACGATAAGCATGACTTGTGGAGGGGCTTTATTAGCGGCTTCTTTAACAATGTCTCAGCATTATCTACAACGGGGTTTAACATAGGGTCTATATTGGCTTTATCTGATACAACTAAAGTATTGCTCACAGTAAGTATGTTCATTGGAGCAATGAGTTTCTCAACAGGTGGGGGGATAAAAGCACTTAGATTGCTAATATTCATTAAGAGGTTTAAGCTATGGTTACTTAAAGTTGTTTCACCAACCCCCATTAAGAAGGCCTTAACTATTGATGGAGTTCAAATAGATGAAGATGAAGTATCTAATGCACTAGTATTCATAGTTCTTCACGCATTAGTAGCTTTAATAGGAGCTCTAATAGTGTCTTCACAAGGCTATAGCTTTGTAGACTCGCTTTTTGAAGTAGTTTCAGCAATTAGTTGCGTAGGATTAAGTAGTGGAATAACATCTAGCACTGCACCCATTGGAGTAAAGGCAACTCTCATTACACTCATGTTGCTCGGTAGATTAGAGTACATACAGATTGCTAGCATTATGGGGTACTTTGCCTGGAGGAAAACAATGAAGGGAGCAGTGTAGTAATTGTAGAGAAGCGCATACAAATTCTTAAATGATCTAGAGTTCTAAGCACTCATTCAACCACTTCTCTGCACTAATGAATGCTCTTCTAGAGGGTTCATCGGTTTTCATCTACTTAGAATACACTCCTCATTTACGGAGCATTCAGAGATACCTCCACGTGGAGAACATATTTTAGGGATAGACGTTATTTACGAACTAAGAAGATTACGTAAGCACTGTGAGGGACTAAACTTGAATATACTAATAGTTGGTGAGACTGACTTAGTGAATTACATGTTGAGTAGTATGGATGTCCGCGCGCACTCCATTAAGGTAATTACGTGTAGTAAGGAGAGAGTTAGTGAAGTGCTGAAGTTTGACGTAGACTTACTCGACGTAGATCCTAGGGATCCTAGGACTTACATTAGTTTAATAAGTATGGAGGACGTGGATATAGTGATAGCTGCTTGCCGCGATGATTTACTCAATTACTTCATATTGACGACGGCTTTAACTAAAGGAGTTCCAGTGAGAATAGGGCTGATACGCGAAGGCTCTCTAGAACAAGTGTATTTAGAGAAGAGCATAGGCTTTCCAATAAATGCTTTAAAGATTATTACGTCAGCAGTCCTCCACATAGTTAATTCAATTAACTATCCATTTGAACTATTAGGCAGTGTTGAAGATCAATACTTGTTCTTAGTGACTCTCACTGAAGCAGATCCCTGCATTGGGAGAAGACTTAAGGATGTTGAGGCTGAAGCAATTAATCACGGCATTAGAGTAGTTGGGCTTCTAAAGAATGGAGAATTAATACTTAAAGATCCTAACTTAGAGCTTTCGCCAGGCCTACAGCTGCTTATCATGGCTAAGAACGTTGATTCATTAAGGGTTTTAAAGGGATGATATATGAGTGGTGAAGCAGGCGGTAAGCTTCCAACAGCCTTCATTTCCTGGAAGGAGCTAGAAGAACTCCTTTGGAGAGCTTTGCCAGCTATACTCATCCTACTGGTGCTCCTAGTGCTTAGATTCTTAGTTAATAGATTCATAAGTGCAATGCACACAAGAAAGGTTTTAAGTCTTTCAGTAAAGTACATTCTTTTAAAAGTAGTTGATTACGTAATAATACTGGTTTACTTAAGCTGCTTACTATACATATATTTACCCACAATGCCAATACTATATGTAGTAGGCCTTGTATCTGCAGCATTTATACTCATATTCTTCTATGACGTAAGAGAGTTCCTAGCTTACTTCTACATTATTGCATCTAAGTACCCTAGAGGAAGACCTGTAGTCATTTCAATACCTAGGTATAGCTACAGAGTGTTTGGCCGTGTAAACGAAGTCCACATGCATGGAGCAGAAGTCGAAGACTTCTATGGAAATAAGATCTATATACCGAACACTCTTCTCGCAAGTTCAATAACTATTGAGACTCCAGTACTAGTGTCCCTAAGAGTGAAGGCGTTATTTACAGATAGATCTAGGATTAGTGAGGAGATAAGTTCATTAGTAGATAGAATGTCGAAGGAGATCTCGCAAAAAATCCCCTTTAGTTTTGATAAAGAGAGTAGCTACATTGAGAAAATAGATGTTGATAGAGGTGAAGCAATGCTTATCCTGAGGTTTAAGCCGCTGTCCCTGCCAATTAAGAGGAGCAGTACTTATGAGTTAACTAAGTACATAATCTCTAATTATGGAGAAGTCGTTTACGTTGAAGTAGTGAATGGCTTAGATTAACTACTTCTACTCAATGGATTCAATTTCCCCTCTTAAATCAAAGAATGTTGCAGACTTCACTAATATCTTAACCCACTTACCCCTTAAATCACTTCCACCTTTAAAGACTACTGGAGTGTAGTTAATAGTTCTAGCTGTATATGAATCCCCGCTCTTCTCAGTTACAAAAGCTCTTACTATAGAGCCTACCATAGCTTCATGCTTCTTATAACAGACTTTCTCCACTACCTTACTTAACTCCCTTAACCTCTCCTTCTTCAAATAGCTGTCCACTTGTCTTAATGCAGCTGAAGCAGTATTAGATCTAAAGGTGTATTGCGCTATATGAACTCTATCAAAATCCAGCTCTTCTACTACTCTTAGTGTTTCTTCAAAATCCTCGTTTTTTTCACCTGGGTGTCCAACCATGATGTCTGTAGCGATCGCTATGCCTGGTATCCTCGATCTTAGCTCCTTAATTAATGACTTGTATTCACTTACAGTGTAATCCCTATTCATTGCCCTTAGTACTTTGTCGCTACCGCTTTGAATAGGTATGTGTAGGAATTTGTAGACCTTCCTATGCCTTAGTGCATCTATTAATTCATCAATTATTGGTGTAAGAGTATTTGGATTAAGCATGCCTACTCTAATCATGAAATCCCCGCTTACTTCAGCAATGCTTTTAATTAACAATGGCAGTGCTTGTCTGCCGTATATGTCTAAGCCGTAAACGCCTGTGTCTTGGCCTGCTAGCTCTATTTCTACAGCACCTAGTGACACTAAGTCTTTAGCTGCTTTAACTACAGCCTCTAGGGGGTAGCTAACTATCTTCCTCCTAGCGTTTTTCACTATGCAGAAGCTGCAGTTACCTAAACACCCTTCTTGAATAGCTATCAACCCCACTCTATCCATAAGGCATTTAGCTACAGCAGCTCTATCTCTCTCACCGGCTAGTAGTATAGTTCTTGAGGGAGATTCTACTGCTAAGTATATTCTTGAAGCATTTTGAGGAGAGACAAGGCTTGCTTCAGGCGCTACTTTAGCAACTAAGTAGGGCTGGGCTTTAGCCATGCAGCCAGCCACTATGAGCTTACCTCTATTCGCTGCAGCAATTTCCATAAGAGCCCTTATTCTATTAACCATCCTACTCTCAGTCTCTCTTCTCACAGTACATGTATTTACTATGAGTACTTCTGCTTCCTCAAGTCTTCTAACTATAGTGTGCCCCCTACTCTTCAATACTTCTATAATTAAACCTGTGTCTCCTCTATTTAGCGCACAGCCATAGGTCTCTATGTATACTCTAGCCATAGACTTGTTCTCCAAAGACTACAGTAGCTTACTGCCCTAAAAGCATTAGGGGTTTCACTTCCATGCGCTAACAACGCTTACTAAACCTTTAATAAATGGTTTTTGCTTACAGTACTTGAGGGCATGTGGTGAAGGAATTGCTAAAGAGAGTTAGAGGCTATAGTTATGAAGAGCTTTTGGATAGGGCATTCAGTAGAATACCCGTTAGAGATCCTAGTAAAGGAGTAGTGTTTGAAGTACCTAGCATAGAGACTATAGCGGTTGGCACAAAGACTATAGTCAAGAGCTTTAGGAATATAGCTCACGTAGTTAGTAGAGATGAGAAGCTTTTAATGAAGTACTTAGTTAAGGAGTTAGCTGCAGCTGGATCAATAGATGAAGCCGGCAACTTGATCCTCAGTGGGAGGTTTTCAGCACAAGTCTTAGATAAGCTTTTGAGGAGATTTATAGATACATACGTTAAATGCCCTACGTGTGGCTCAATACATACAGTGCTGGAGAAGAGTAAGAAGACATTTAAGTTAAAGTGCTTAGCGTGCAGTGCTGAAACAACTCTCCCTTCATTCTAAAGGTGTTAAAGCATGGTTGACCGCGGGCTTGTGTACGTTAAAGAGTTCATCAACTATGGTGAAATAGTGCTGGCTGTATGTGATGAAGAAGTTCTTGGAGTAACCCTAGAGGAGGGGGGAGTAAAGCTATACGTAGATCCAGCTTTCTACTTAGGTAGAAGAGTTAGCTTAGATGAAGCAATGGACTTAGTTGAGAAATCGACTATAGCTAACATAGTTGGCCGTAGAGCTGTTGAAGAAGCTGTTAGAAGAGGCCTTGTATGTAGGGATGCAGTTAAGTACGTTCAGGGAGTCCCCCATGCACAGGTAATTAAGGTTGAGTGAATTGACTAGGTACTGTATTGCTTGCGGCAGAGAATTGAGTGAAGAAGAGCTGCCTCTAGGAGGTTATTGCTTAAGCTGCTTCCTGGAGATAAGGGGAGTAGCTAAGAGTACTCCAGTTCTAGAACTTGAGCAATGCAGTAAATGTAGTTTATGGAAGATCCATGGTAAGTGGACTGAGCTTCCATCCCTTAGTGAAGCTCTTAGGAAAATCTTATTAAATGACCAACGTCGCTTCATTGATGAGCGAGTAGAGTTAATTGAAGTAGATGAAGTAAGTGTATCTCAAGCCGTGGGGAAGGGGTTGAGTGAAGCAGTAGTTAATGCAACAGCGTTAATAGGGGGTTCAACGATTGCTAAAGCAGGCTTTAAAGTTAAGTACAGAGTTCGTAGAACTACTTGTCCCACGTGCTCTAGGAGAATGAGCAGATCTTATTCAGCCATAGTGCAGTTTAGAAGCGTTAGAGGATACTTACTCAACAAGGAGAGGGACTATATAAGTAAGCTGTTAAGCGATCCACTTATATCGCAAGATATTGTTGAACTAACTGAGGATAGAAGTGGAGTAGACGTAAAGTTTCTCTCAGTTGTTACAGCACATAGAGTAGCTCAATTAGTTGAGAAAGCTGTTGGAGCAAGAACTGTTGAGTCATTTAAGCTAACTAAACGAGATTACTCAAGGGGTAGAGATATAGGTGTAACAACAATATCAGTAAGACTCCCAGACATAGATAAAATGGATTTAGTGGATTATCGTGGACTAGTGTCCTTAGTGCGTGGAACTAGAGGCGGCTTCATTGATTTAATAGTGCTTGAGAGCGGTGAAAAGAGATCTATTTCACTTAAGGAGTACTGGAGTGGGAGAGTAAAGAAGTTAAATGAAGTAGTTGAGAAAGAGCTCACTGTAGTAGGAAGATCTTTAAATACACTCTACTTGCTAAATGAAGAAACAGGAGAACTAATTGAACACCCCATCAATGAGCACTTAGTTGGCTTAAAGAATGGAGATAGAGTAAGGGGGTATATTATAGGTGGAAGAACTTATGTAGTAAGAGAGGAGGTGGATTAATTGCCTAAGAAGAGTAGGGAGGAGAAGGAGCTGAGTAAAGAGCCACTGCTTCCAGGAGAGGGAGAAGTTATTTGTGGAGTAACTAAATTCCTTGGAGCAAACTATTTGCTGGCGAGATGCAGCGATGGAGAGGAGAGGAAGATTAGAATACCTGGAAAAATGAGGAGAAAGGAGTGGCTTAGAGAAGGCGACATTATTCTAGTGTCCCTATGGGACATAGATCCTAGGAGAGGCGATGTTGTCTGTAGGTATAGCAGTGATGACGTAGAGAAGCTTCTTGAAATGAAGATAGTTACTAAGGAGTTCTTGGATGCTTTGAGTGGAGCGTTTTGACAAATGAATTCTCCAAAGGATCTAGGGAGAGGAGAGTTAAGGATAAGGATCTTTTTGAAACAGTAGAGGAAGTATTTGACACTAAGACAGTTATGACTATTTATGAACTAATGAAGAGAAGAGTGTTAAGGAGAGTGAATGGAGTAATAAGTGCTGGTAAAGAAGCCCGCGTCTACTTAGCATACAGCTTTAACAAAGATCCTTTGGCTGTCAAAATATACTTAACTTCAACTGCGGAGTTTAGGAAGGGGATCATTAAGTATATTGCAGGTGATCCAAGATTCAATGGAGTTAAGCTTGGAGGAGCTAGGAGACTCATATACCTGTGGGCTAAGAAGGAGTTTAGGAACTTGAAGAGAATGCATGAAGTAGGTGTAAGAGTTCCAAAGCCTATTGCTGTACTTAACAACGTTCTCGTAATGGAGTTTATTGGTGAAGAAGGCCTTAGGTATCCTCTACTGAAGGAAGTCTGGAAAGATCTTAGCCGCGAGGAACTACTCAGAGTGTATGAGCTATTAATTGAAGACGTTAAGAAGATGTATTGCTTAGCTAAGCTTGTTCACGCAGACTTATCGGAGTTCAACGTCATGATTAAGCCTGGTGGAATACCTGTAATAATTGACGTTAGTCAGTCTGTAAACGTAGATCATCCTCATGCAGAAGAATTTCTTGTTAGAGATATAAGGAATATATATGGTTTCTTCCATAGTGAAGTGGGCTTAGAAGTCACGGACTTTATAGATATCTTAGAGGAGGTTAGATCTTGTCGAGGGATGAGGGAGGATTCATCCCGGGAGTAACGAGGCTCTATGAAAAAATCCCAGTAGAGAGAGTTGGAGTATTAATAGGTGAAGGAGGGAGAGTGAAAGAGGAGCTAATGAGGCTTACTCAAACACTAATTACAGTTGATTCAACTACTGGTTCAGTAATAATAGAGCCTGCTTCTTCAAGCACTCCGCTGGCAAACTTATTGAAGGCCCGCGATGTAGTTAGAGCTATAGCAAGTGGATTTAATCCCGAGAAAGCGTTTAAACTTCTTGACGAAGACTACGTAATTATGACTATAGACTTAAAGCTCTACGTAGGAGATAGGCCGAATCACTTAGCTAGAATAAAGGGGAGAATTATAGGTGAAGAGGGTAAAGCTAGAAGAGTCGTAGAGGAATTAACAGGTTCAGACATAGTTATATATGAAGACTCTGTAGCTATAATAGGAGACTATGAGTCAGCGAACTTAGCTAAAGAAGCAATAGAGATGCTCATAAGAGGTAGAAAGCACAGCACTGTATATAAGTTCCTTGAGAGAGAGAGCTATGTTCTTAAGAGAAAGCACTTGAGGGAGCTGTGGAGAAAGAGCATTTAATCACTATGTAATGCAGTAATCCCTCAACTATGCGGGCCTTATCAACATCCCTTCAGCTTTAAACCCGGATTCCACAGTCATCGGGCACTTTAATAATCACTTAGAGCACAATATATATTTAACTTATTTAAAACGCCGGGGCGGGGATTTGAACCCCGGGCCACCGGGTATCCGCCAGTTCCAAACCCGAGTTCATGGTAACAGCCCGGCGCTCTACCTGGCTGAGCTACCCCGGCTCAATTAATGTGATTCAATAGGATTTCCTAATATACTTTTCAGAGAACCTCTATAGAGCATAGAAGACTTTAAGCAATTTACTAGCTTAGTGAAATCCCATGCTACATCGATTCTTAATTAAAATATTTAAAACATTCAGTTAACTAAAGAAACTGCAGTAGGGCCCGTCGTCTAGCCTGGCTAGGACGCCGCCCTGACACGGCGGAGGCCCTGGGTTCAAATCCCAGCGGGCCCACTAGATTCTCGGGATCAATGGTTTTCTCTTTATAGTTAAGCCTCCATTACCTAGCAACGTAGTATTAAAGAATAGATCGTGAGCTGTAGGAGATAAAGCTGAAAGAACCCATTCTCCCCAAAAGGATAACGGTTAGAGCACATAGAATTTCCTGTAGCTTTCTTTAAAGGTGTAGGAGGAATGTGAGAAGAACGTTAGACGATCTATCGACAAAGCTGCTGCATATCATTGGTGGGGGATTTAGGAGGCTTAATGGCAGGCAGAGCGCTAGAAGCCTGTAATAACTAGCTTATCTTATGTTTCAGCATATAGAAAGCATTTCACATAATGATCTTCTTCTACTTTTATATCAGTAGGCATGTTTTTTTCACATTTCTGCATTTTAAGGGAGCACCTATCTATGTACCGGCATTTATTTTCGTAATATTTTACTGTCAACTCCTCTGGAATAATTGGATTCCATTGAGATCTAGGGTTTGGTGATGGATATGCACTTAGAAGAGTTCTTGTATAAGGATGCAATGGATTCTGGAAAATATTACTCTTGCCCCCTATCTCCACTATTTGGCCAGCATACATTACAGCTATTCTATTAGCCATGTATCTAGCTACGACGAGGTTATGAGTAATGAATAAGTATGTTATTTGCTTCTCTTTTTTGATACTTCTTAGCAATCTTAAAATCTGAGACTGAGTAGAGACATCTAACATTGAAGTAGGTTCATCTAATATCAAAAACTCTGGTTCAGTTATAAGGGCTCTAGCTACTACTACTCTTTGTCTTTGTCCACCACTAAGCATATGTGGATAATAGCTCATGTAGGACTCCGGTAATCCCACCAATTGTAAATAATGAGCTACTTTTTCAATAGCTTCTTTTCTACCGATATTCATTATTTGTAGAGGCTCTATTAAAGAATCAACTATTTTTAACCTAGGGTTTAATGCTGAATATGGATCCTGAAAAACTAATCTAATTTTCCCCAGTAAGTTCTTAGGTAAGCTATATGTAATGTCTAGGTTTTTAAATAAAATCTTTCCATCAGTTGGTTCAAGTAGTTTCCCCAAGACCATTCCAAGCGTAGTTTTTCCAGAGCCGCTTTCACCTACAACTGCAAGAGTTTCCCCTCTCTTTATTTCAATAGTTACATCGTCAACAGCCTTCACGAACTGCTTTACTCTCTTGAGAATTTTGCTCCTAACTTCATAATACTTCCTTAAATTAATAGTTTTCAATATAATTGAACCTTCATCCATATAAATGACACCTCACTGATCTTCCATTTACATTGATCGCTTCAGGCATTTTAGATTTACATTTATCAGAGGCTAATGGACACCTGGGGTGGAATCTACAGCCTTTTGGAAAACTATCTGGGTTTGGAGGTTCTCCCTCGATAACGTATAGCTCTTCTACATCACTATCTATTGTAGGAATAGATTTCAGCAGAGCCTTCGTATATGGATGGAGGGGGTTTTCAAATATATCGTATTTACTTGAAAGTTCAATAATTTGCCCAGCATACATTATTGCAATTGAATCAGCTATATGCATAGCTAATGCTATATCATGAGTTATGTATATCATTGGAATGCCAACGCTCTTAACTAAGTTCTTTAAGACGAGTAAAACCTTGGCTTGAACCGTTACGTCAAGCGCTGTCGTGGGTTCATCTGCAATAATAAGTTCCGGATCCATAGCTAATGCCATGCTTATAAGAGCTCTTTGCCTCTGTCCTCCGCTTAATTCATGGGGATACTTATCTAAAAACTCCTCTGATAACCCTACTTTTAAGAGGAACTTCTTTGCTTTCTCAATTGCTTTTCTCCTATCTAATTTTTCGTGTATTACGAAAATCTCTGCTAGTTGCTCTCCAATTGTTAGTACTGGGTTTAAACTTGCTAGTGCATCTTGAAAAATTACTGCTACCTTACTGTTGTATGGTTTTCCAAGAGCTTCTTTTCCATTTATTTTAATTGAACCATTAGCTCTAGCATTTGGTGAAAGAAGGCCTGCCACGGCTAGACCTAGAGTTGATTTACCACTTCCAGATTCACCTACTAACGCTAGGATTTCCCCCTTCTTATCTATCGATAGATTTACGTTGCTAAGAGCTGTAATCCATCCACGTAAGGTTTTATATCCAACTGTTAAATCCGATATTTCCAGCGGCTTCAATAAAGTTATCCCCTTAATCTTTTCTTTGGATCAAGGTAGTCCCTTATGCCATCCCCCATTAAATTTATTGACAGCACTGTTAGAAACATAAAAACACCTGGCATTGTTGGAAACCACCAAGCCTCTCTAATATACTTTCTACCAACGCTCATCATTAGTCCCCACTCAGGAGTGGGTTCTTGTGCTCCGAGGCCAATAAAGCTTAATCCTGCGAAGTACAATATAGCATTGCTTAGCTCAAGAGTTGCTTGAGTAATAAAAACAGGTAGTACGTGGGGGAGAACGTGGCGAATCATTATTCTAAAATTCGAAAGACCTGCTTCACGAGCTGCTGTTACAAAGAGGTTTTCCTTAATGGATAGAGTTAAACCCCTAGACAGCCTAGCGTAAATTGGTATAGAAACTATAGATATAGCCAATATGGCATTCCATAAATTGCCTCCAAGCGTTGATGCTATAGCTATTGCTAATATAAAGCCGGGAATGCTTATTAAGATATCCATTGTCCTCATTATTACGCTATCAATAATACCGCCAACGTATCCAGCTATTATACCTAGCATTAAACCAATTGCACCCGAAATACAAACAATAATGAGACCCACTCCCAAATCAAGGAAGAAGGCGTGTGAAACACGAGTTAAAATATCTCTCCCAAGACTATCCGTCCCTAGTACGTAGGACCAGCCTTTTTCGCTTTGTGTAAGGGGTTCTTTTAAAGTATCGTATGTAGTTTCCGTAGGTTTAAATGGTGATAGGAGGAGAACTGCTAAAGAAGTTACTAACAAGATGTTGAAGAGCGTTAATCCATACCTTATTCTCTTTATTTCTAGGAGGCTGTGGATAGCCTTTGCCGTCAAAGTTTATCACCTGCGTATCCTTGGATCTAGGTAGATGTATAGAATATCTACAGCTAGGTTTACGAGAATGTATATGACGGAGATCACGAGAACTGTTCCTTGAATAACCATATAGTCTCTCAGCATTACTGCTTCATAGACTAATCTTCCAATACCGGGCCAGCCGAAGATAGTCTCTACTATAATGTCACCTGTAACTATAACAGCAAAGTAAAGTCCCATTACGGTAGTTATTGGTATAAGAGCATTTCTTAAAACATGTTTATATAAAATGATCTTCTCCGGCAGCCTCTTCATTCTAGCAGTCCTTATGAAATCTTGACTCATTACTTCCAACATGCTGTTTCTCGTAAGACGCATTAGTAGTCCAGAGAGAGGAATAGCTAGGGCTAGTGCTGGAGGAATTATTCTTAAAGTAGCATCAATGAAGGCGCTGAAGTTTCCATTTAGTAGAGTATCGATTAGCATAAATCCAGTGTAAGCTTTTATGGAGTAAATAGGGTTAATTCTACCTCCTACAGGGAATCCTAGATGTAATCCAAAGAAGACCATGAGAATAATGCCTGTTAATATTGTTGGAAACGATAGTCCTAAGACAGCGAAACTCGAAATCAATACATCCTTCTTGGAATCAGCGTTTTTAGCAGAGTATATCCCTAGAGGTAGGCCTATTATAGATGAGAGAATGAATGCTGCGATAACTAGTTCAAATGAAGCCGTTATTCTTTCACTTATTAATTTATTAACACTATATCCCATGACGTATGCCTCCCCTAAGTTACCCCTTAATAACATTGATATGTAAATCATGAATTGCTCTAGGTAACTTTTGTCTAATCCCCATTCACTGATAACTTTTTGTATATTCTCTGGAGTAGCCTTTGGACCTAGTATTGCGATTGCAGGATTGCCTGGCAATATTCTAGATAAAATAAAGATTATGACAATAAGTCCAAATAAAGTTAAGAAAGATTGAATAATTCTTAAAAAAAGAATGTAAATGACGTTTTTTTCCATGTATATTTCCTCAGCCAGTTTTATATACAGGGTAGAAATCTATGTAGTATGCTGGGTATAGCACGAATCCCTTAACGTTTTCCTGCATAAAGACGTATTGTTTTGGAACGTATAGGAATGCCCATGGAGCATCCTCTATTATTACCCTCTGTAACTCCTTGTAAATCTTTACTCTCTCTTCAGGATCTATTAATTGTCTAGCCAGTAAGGCTAATTCATCAACTTTCGGATTCACATATCCATCTATGGCTAATCCATGGCTACTGAATAGTGGAACTATCCAATCATCTGGATCAACATAGTCGGGGAACCAGTCCACCATATATAGGTCGAAGTCGTAATTGAATAATCTTTCAAGGAACGAAGACCAATCGAGGTTCACTATTTTTACTTTGATCCCTATTTCTTCTAAGTTGCTTTGTATTAGGGCTGCTACCTCCCCTCTTTCAGCTCTCTCCTCTGTGCTAATAATTAATTCTAATTCTCTTAACCCCCTTCCCTCTGGATATCCAGCTTCTGCTAAGAGTTGGGCTGCTAATTGTGGATTGTGCTTATAACCATATTCTTCTACTTCTGGATCGTAACCCATTACTCCCGGTGGTAAAGGTCCGTAGAGTCTTGATGCAGTGCCTTTTAATATATTGTTAAGTATATAATCATAGTCTATTGCGTAATTTATGGCTTTTCTTAATAAAACATTGTTAAGAGGCTCTCTTCTTTGATTCATTCCAAGCCATTCTATAACTAACCCACTTATTGATACCATTTTAATCTTCGGATTAGCTGATAGTACGGGGACATCTGATGGCTGAATACCTATTGCAATGTCTATTTCACCTCTTTCTAGAGCTATTCTTAAAGAGCTTGGATCAGGGTAGAATCTAAATATTATTTTCTCTGATTTAGGTGGCTCTCTCCAATACTCTTTATTCGCAATTAATACTAGCTGTTGTCCCTTAACCCATGATTCAAACTTAAATGGCCCAGTTCCTATTGGTTTAGTCTCTAAGTCTGTTGCATTAGGAGGTACTGGAGCGAATATTGTAAAGGCGGCGAGTGATGGAAATGGAACAAATGGGTATTTAAGAATAAATTTAACTACATACTTATCTAAAACATCAATTTTATCAATAACGTCAAGTAGAAATGCTGGAGGACCCTGTAGATCCTTGGCTCTTTCAAGACTTTGTTTAACTATTTCTGCAGTTAATTCAGTTCCATCGTGAAACTTAACGTTTCTCCTTAGGTAGAATATCCACTCAGTGGCATTTTCATTGGACTCCCATTCCTCTGCTAATTTTGGTACGAGTTCAGTAGTTCCTGGTTTATATCCAACTAGTGAGTCATAAATGTTTTGTATTATCATGCCAGAAGCTATGTCATATGCTAGGGCGGGATCAAGGGTTTTGGGATCATAAGTAGTTCCTATAATTATTACTTGCTCTAAAGCAACCTCCTCTCTTCTAATAGTAGAAATATATATTCCCAGCGCTATTATTACTGCAGCTATTACTATGAATGCAATATATTTTTTAATAGACATATCTCCCACCTTATTACCTAACTCTGTAGCCTACCAAATAAGATATGATGGGAAAATTTATAAACTTATATAAGGAAAGAGGTGGGTAAGTGGGAAAATCGATCCATACATACTTTATTACTTAATAGAGAAGCAGGAAACTTAAGGAGTGGTTTCTCAAAGAATGTTCTTAAATCTATGAAGTTGTCTACATGAAGATCTAGGCTGAGGTATAGTATGCAATGCAGTGAAGCAATTATGATATCATAGGAAACGATCTATAGTATCACCGATGAATAACCATATGCTGTACGTCATCTGCAGGAGAGTATGGAATAGTGCTTGTAGCCTCATGGAGTCTAATGCTTTTACATCGATGGCTTCAGAGTAGAGATGCCTTTAAGAATTCTATGTAGCGATCCCTGCATCTACAGAGATCTATAAGCCATATATGTAGAGGGACTTATACTAAACAAGATATATGTAAACTCATCTAGAGATCGTTATTTGAGACACATACTTCACGTACACCCATGGCTAGAGACTGTTCCTATCCTAAAGAGTTACATTATTGAAACACCGTTATTTGAGTAAGGCTGAAAAATAAGGGACTAGCTATACTGACTATGGCGGAGCCCGCTCTACTCTTGCCCTTTTCAGGGCAGAGGTGTAGTTAAGTACTTTGTTTTACGCAATCCTTATTGAAGTCTATTGATCGGCTGTAATAATGTTGTATCCAGAAGCCTTTCTAAGTCTATTCATTATTGTTAGGCCCAGTCCTCTTTCTTCAAAGCCTTCAGCTATTATGAAGCTTACTCCAGCTTCATCTAGCTCTCTCATAGTCTTAAAGAGGTTTTTAGCTATTTGAAATAAGTTGCTTCTAGAGCCGAGGCTTTTAACTACTACTCCTAGATCAGTATAGTAGTTGTACGTTTCATCACTGCACAGTATGCTTACGCTAACTCCTTTATGCAAGCTCTTCAACGCTATATCTCTAACTACACTAACGATCTTCGTTAAGTCGTCATAGCTCCTTGACTCAACTAAAACCATATCTGCTCTCGGTGCATAGTGCCTATGCTTCATCCCTGGTGCTAGCGCTTTACTTGCTTCAACAAGTCCTCTAGCGAATGGTGGAATAGCTATTTCTACTCCAAGAACTCTTTCCAATTCTTCAACTGATAAAGCTCCAGGCCTTAGCAGTAGTGGTGGTTTAACAGTTAGATCTATTATAGTTGACTCAACTCCGTGAAGTGTTTCACCTGCATCAATTATTAACTCTATGGATCCATATAAATCCTTAATGACGTGATCAGCTGAAGTAGGCGATGGTCTGCCAGATAAGTTAGCGCTAGGAGCAGCTACTGGTGCATCAACGCTATCTATAAGCATAAGAGCTACTCTATGAGCTGGCATTCTAACAGCAACCTTTGGTAAGCCAGCAGTAACTTCACTTGGAATACTGTCGCTCTTCCATAGGACTAGTGTAACTGGACCAGGCCACAACTTCTCAGCTATTATTAAAGCTTCTTCAGGTACATCTCTAGTCACTAGACTTAAGGCACTGAGCCTAGATATATGGACTATAAGTGGGTTATCCAAGGGCCTCTTCTTAACTCTAAATATCCTTAGGACGCTTTCCCTTAAGTAAGCAAGTGCTCCAAGCCCGTAGACAGTTTCTGTTGGAAAAGCCACTAAGCCACCTCTCCTCAGTACTTCAGCTGCTTCAGCAATAACTTCATTGCTTGGATTAAATGGATCTACTTTAATAACTCTTGTCTCAAACAACTTAACTCTATTCCCTCACACACCTGCTAAATAGAGCAATACCTTAAATAGCTTATCAATAGTAAATACAAACTTTTTATTTCCCAAGACATATTCTTTCAGCAAGCAGGTGTATGCCTTGAGTATAGAGATCTCGAGAGAGGATGTAGTGAGTTTACTTAAAAAACTCTGTGAAGCAATAGGGCCAAGCGGCTATGAGGAAGGCGTTAAGGGATTAGTAGTTGATTACTTAAAAGCTACAGCGGATAAGCTATGGGTAGATACTTGGGGCAACATAGTTGCTGTAAAGAAGGGCAGCGTTGGTGGAAGGAAGCTAATGCTTGCAGCACACATGGATGAAATAGGTCTATTCATATCGTTTATAGACGACAATGGATTCCTAAGAGCACTGCCCATAGGCGGCATTACTGAGAGAGCGACTGCTTTTCAAAGAATACTCATAAGGACGAGGGATGGAAGGATTTACAGAGGAGTAGTTGGATTAAGACCTCCACATGTAGCTAAGCCTGAGGAAGCTCAAAAAATCCCTGAATTCAGAGAGCTATTTATAGATGTAGGCGCTGGATCAAGGGATGAAGTAGCTAAAATGGGGATTAGAGTAGGAGACATAGCAGTATTTGATAGAGAACTCATAGCTTTAAACAACGATCGTGTTAGTGGGAAAGCATTTGATGATAGAAGCGGTGTAGTAGCATTAATTAAAGCTTTTGAACTCATAGAAAACCATGAAGCAGATGTCTATGCTGTAGCAACTGTTCAAGAAGAAGTTGGTTTAAAGGGAGCTAGAACATCTGCCTTCGCCATATCTCCTGATGCAGCCATAGCTCTTGACGTAACTATAGCAAGCGATGTACCAGATACTCCTCAACATGAGTGGTGTACAAGGCTTGGAAAGGGGCCAGCAATAAAAGTAGCTGATGGAAGGGGGGCCAGTGGACTTATAGCACATCCTGAAATAGTTAATAAGTTAATAGCTGTTGCCGAAGAACACAAGATACAGTATCAAATAGAGCTCCTTGCTGGCGGTACAACAGATGCATCCATAATAGCATTAAATAAAGAGGGAGTGCCTGCTGGAACTATATCAATACCAACAAGGTACATACACTCACCTGTAGAAGTACTAGATGTAAACGATGTCGTTAATGCAATTAAGCTATGTAAAGCCTTTGTTGAAAAAGCTAGCGTAGAGTGGCTTGCATCATTAAGGGGGACAGCTATAAAGTAATGCAGCCTCAGTCGATGTAAACTAAGTTAATTTTTTCTACTACTAATTCATTGATTTCAGTATTTTAATGAAGCTTCGTACTTTAAGTATCTAAATTCTCTCTCGCTTTATTGCTCTACTTATCCCTAAGAACCTGTAGATAGTTAGTTGTATAGATGATAACACTATCATGCCTATGAATAAGTTCATAACTAAGTACTTAGTTATAGCCCCAAGATCTTTTGGGATAACCTCAATGCCCTCAATGAATCCCAACGCCATTGACTCTATGGATATAGCTAGTATAAGGATGGCTAAATGCTTCCCCTTCCTTAGCATGCGCAGTGAGAGCATTGACATCATTGCTGACGCCATGGAGTTGAATACTAGTGCTGTAAGTAGTGAGAATTCAAATCCATACAGTACTACGTTAGTTGAATACGCTAATGCTTCTCCAAAGTAGTAGTTTTTAGATACTTCACTTCCTATAACTACTTCACTTACAGCTACATTGCTGCACACGTAGTATACTCCTGGCCCAGAGCACTCATAAGTACTTGGTGGAATTAATGAACAGCTGAGCCCATCGTATGGAGGTATAATTAATTGGAAAAACACTTTCTCCCCCTCATTAAGGCGCACTTGAGTGCAATTTGGGCCAGTAATGATCATTACAGGCTTCCACAAGGGGTTTGAGAAATTAACTATAGATAGTCTCTGTGGCTTAGGAGATACGAAGTGCTTGACTTCAAAACTGTAGCCTGAGCCAATGGCGTAACCAATTGAGTAAAACAATGCTATAGCTAAGCATACAAGCCCCACTAACGTAATTACATTAATCAATTGTTTTCGCTTCATCTGCTTACCAAAGCGTTTATCCACCTCTATTCCACCATTAAAGCTGCTTACATTAAGTTCTAGATTGACTTAGTTAATCAACTTAATAAAGGAGTTGGTCTTTAGTATCCTCAGCGGTGTTATTAAATGGATTTAGCGGCTAGAGTTAAGGAGATTTATGAAGGATACAATAGTTCAATTAGAGTCGTTGAATTCATAAATAAAGTGTCTAAGAGGCTTTCTGAGAGAGGAATTAAAGCCATTAATATAATGGACTTCTGCGGCACACATGAGTGGACCATTGTACACTATGGGTTGAGGAGTCTTATGCCTAAGGAAGTAAGTTTAGTTGCAGGCCCAGGATGCCCTATCTGCATAACTCCTGGGCTATACGTAGACTATATGGTTAAGCTAAGTTTCGAGGGCTTCAAGATCCTTACTTACGGCGATGCATATAAATTGCCTGGGACAACGAACTCAAGAGTGAAGAGCTTATATCAAGCAAAGGCCTTGGGGGGAGAAGTAGAGGTAGTTTATAGCTTTATTGATGTAATAAGGATTGCTAGAGAGAATTCTTTGAAAAACTACGTGTTCTTCAGCGTAGGTTTTGAAACAACAATGCCTGCAGTAGCTATTCCACTATACAGTAATGCAGTGCCTAGAAACATTATGGTGTTCACAGCCCATAGGTATACGCCTCCAGTAATGAAATACTTATTTGATGAAGTTAGGGAAGTAAACCTAAGTGGAGTAATAGCTCCTGGGCATGTTTCAACAATAATAGGGTCAAGTGCATGGAGCTTCATACCCCGTGACTACAAAGTCACTGCTGTAGTTGCTGGATTCGAGCCCGTAGATGTCTTAGCAGCTGTACTGATAGTCTTAAAGCAACTCTTAGTCAATAGGCCTGCTTTAGTGAATGAATACGCTAGAGTCGTTAAACCTGAGGGGAATACCTACGCATTAAGAGCTATGAATGAAGTTTTTGAAAGAGTGGACTCCTACTGGAGGGGCATAGGGGTAATTAAGGAAAGTGGAGCAGTCTTTAAGGACAAGTATAGGGAATATGATGCTGCAAGCCAGCTGGGCTTAAAGGACTCAGCAGTTGTTGAAGACGTAGCGCCGGGCTGTAGATGTAGTGAAGTAGTCTTAGGATTATCTAAGCCTACTGACTGCCCATTATTCATGGCAGCCTGTACTCCTGAAAACCCAGTAGGCCCATGCATGGTCGGTAGCGAAGGAACGTGTAGAATATGGGCTGAAAACCCGCCTCTACTAACGGACGTAGAGCTTGATCACTCTATTTTGCGAAAGCGATGAATAGCATTGCTGAAAAGATCTGGTATCAAAGCGTTGGAGGCATTAAGCTCTTCGTGTAGCTCTATAATACTTCAAGAGCTTTAACAGCCTGTCTTCAATTTATTGAAATTCCCACTGCTTCTTGAACAGCTGTAATACGTTTTACCCCGTGCTTCATGACCGTGGCGACTTTATGTAAAACTTATGTCACTCCTGCTTAGCGATGAGGCTTCACTAGATCTATGTACTTAGCTTCACTATAGATGAAGGCTCTTGAGTTATGTAGAGCCCTGATGGCTTCTGCAATGAAGAGATGGAAGCTCCTTCAAGTAGGAGAACCTTGAGGTAGAATTAACCAAAAAATACTTCCTAGCTAGAAATATCTACCTCGGAGAAGCCCCTATAGCATGGGGGAGAGCATGGTTCATGAGTGGGCTTTAGCTGAAGCTATTGCTACATATGTAACAAGAGTTTCTAAAGGGAGGAGTGTGAAGAGACTCGTTTTATCCATAGGTAAGTTGCAGTCAGTTAATGCAGAGATCTTTGACTTTGCATTAAGGGAGTTGTTAAGTGAAGGCAATGTAGTGGTTAGTGAACTCAAGTACTTGAGTGAAGAGATCTTGTTGAAGTGCAGGAAGTGCTATTTTGAATGGAGTCCCTCAATTGAATCACTTGGATCTGAAGTAAGTGAATTTATTCACTTCATCCCCGAAGTCATTCACTCCTACGTTAGTTGCCCTAAATGCAGTTCAAGGGACTACGATATATTGAGCGGCAGAGGAATAAGAGTAGTGGAAGTAGTGCTTGGGGAAGGGGGCAATAATGGATCCTAGATTGCTCATCATTAGTAAAAGGATGGAGGGAGTTAAGGCAGTAGTCCCAGTAATGAGCCCCAAGGGGGGAGTAGGTAAGACATTAATTGCATCATCGTTGGCCTTAGCTTTTGCTGAAAGAGGACGTAGAGTAGGCTTACTAGATCTTGATGTAACTAATGCTTCTTCACACATAGTTCTAGGAGTAAGACTCAGTGAATTAAAACCTATTGAAGAGAAAGGATTAGTACCGCCGCTAGTTAATGGAGTAAAGTTCATGACTATAGGTTACTATAGTTGTGGAAATCCTCTGCCGCTAAGAGGAGGGGATATTGATGAAGTAATCAAGGAAATGCTGGCTACAGTTATATGGAGTCAACTTGACTTACTGCTTATAGACACTCCTCCAGGGATATCTGATGAAGTATTAGATGTAATTAGCTACGTAAGTGAACCAAGGCCACTAATAGTAACTACTTCAAGCAAGCTATCAATTGCTTCAATTGAAAAACTATTAAAAATACTCACTGAAAGCAGAGTTAAAGCTATAGGAGTTGTTGAAAACATGGTGGTTAGTGAGGAGAGCGCAATCAAGGATCTTGTGGATAGATATGGAGTAGAAGTTATTGGGAGAATACCCTACGACCCATTTATTGAAAGATCTATTGGAGATGTAAGGATCCTTAAAAGCACTTCGTTCTTCAGCAAAGTCATGAATTTAGCCGATAAAGTCTTAATGAGGCTGAGTTTATGAAAGTATTTCCTCAATACAGTAGAGCTCTAGAGGAAGAAGTCTGCAGTTACGTTAAAGCAGGTTACTTAACTGCATGCATTGGAAGCCCATTAAGGCAGGATGATAGAGCTGGCTTAGAGCTCTGTAGAACACTAATGGAGAAAGGGCTTCCTACAGTAGTATGTGAATATGGATTAGAGAACTGCATTGAAGAACTCATTAATAGCAATGCTAAGAGAATAGCTATCGTGGATGCAGTAATGACTCCCGGCGCCCGCCCTGGGGACATAGTGATAATTAATGATTTAAATGAATTAGACAACGAATTCCTTGTGACAACACATAGCGTGCCCTTAACTGCCATTATAAAGATCCTGCAGAGTCAAGGAATGGCTTTAGAAACAATAATCCTAGGGATTCAGGTTAAAGAAATAGGTTTAGGCTTAGAAATCTCTTCTGAAGTAGAGAGGGCTGTTTCATACATGGCTCAATTAATTGAGAAGTGCGTTAAAGAGAACTTAAGAATATGTTTCTAACAACGTCTTCCGTTACATTGAATGGAGCATCGAGAGTCATGTACTTCAACCTCCTTAGAGTATATTCAATGACTCTATCAACATCCCCCTCAGTGAAGCCATAGTCGCTAAGCCTCTCCTTAAATCCTACTGATTCCTGAAACAATTGTATTGCTTTAGAAGCTCTCTCTGCATGCTCACTCAAAGGCTTTAACTCCGGGTCTAGAGGTTTAAGGAGTTTAGCTGATTTCTCAGGCATTGATTTATGAGTGTAGTAGACTGCTTTAGGTCCAAGTATCCCGAGTCCACAGCCATGAGGTAGCTTAGGCTCTAATCCACTGACAGCGTGCTCTATTGCATGAACTATGTGTGTAGATGATAAATCAATGCTTATGCCAGCTATCATTGATGAATAGAGGGCCTTTGCTCTAAGGCTTATGTTACTAAGATCATTGGTTAATTCAGGTAGAGTTGAGGCTACTATAGATATTGCTTCGCTGGATAAAGTATCAACTAATTGATTAGCTGTAATTGCTGTAGCTGACTCATATGAGTGGTAGAAGGCATCTAAGGTTGTATAGATAGTTTGAGCTTTACTAAGAGTCGTAGTGTACACAGGATCGTCTATACTTAAATCAGGGTATCTTGCATCAATCCCATGCTTCTCCCTAGAGTCACCTAGTGTAAGGACTGCATATCTATCTACCTCGCTTCCAGTCCCGTGAGTAAGGTTTATTGCTAGAAGCGGCAGCATTCTCTTGCACTTCCTCCCTAAAACATAGTCTGCTACTCTACCGCCGCTGAGGGCTATAATTGACGCTACTTTAGCTGCATCAATAACGCTCCCACCTCCTATGGCTATAGCTAAGTCAGCTCCCTCACTCCAGAGCATGTAGCCTAGTTCTTCTGCTTGATTAGCCCAGGGATTAGGCGAGATCTTATCGTATATAAAGTACTGAGCCCCCAGCTCCTTAAGCAACTTATCTACATCACTGAGGGCTCCAGATACTTTTGCAGCAGATCTGCTAGTCACTATGCATACATTCCCAAAGCCTTTAAGAAAGCCTACAGCATTGCTAAGAGCCCCTCTACCGAAGTAGAGTTGTACAGTTGAATACTTTAAAGAAAAGTTCTTCAAACCACTCACCTTAAGGAACACTGTAGTGGATTAGCCTGTAATAAGCCTTAACTCTCTAGAAATACTTTTAATCAATCATGCTATAGTTCCTAATGGTGTATGTGCATTGAGTGAAGAGGATTTAATGCGTGAAGCAGTGCTACTAGTTGCAAAGCTTATGGCTATATCTGCTAAAACAGCTCCTAAAGCACGTGGAGTAGATAATGTATTAATAAAGATAGTCTATGAGAGAGGGGAGCTAGATGCTTTAGCAAGTAAAATGGAGGAGTTAGCCTCTAAGTACAGCGACTTCTTTATAAGAGATGCAAGAAACATTAGAAATAGCATTGCAGTACTATTAGTCGGGTGTAAATTCATTGACATAGGATTCAATAAGTTAATTGAAGAACTTGGAGTTACTGAAAACTTCGTTTTAAACTTAATTAACTTAGGAATAGCCATTGGCTCAGCAGTTAAAACTGCCTCAATACTAAATGTAGACAATAGAGTAATGTTTACAGTAGGTGTTGCTGCAAAAGAGCTTGGACTCCTTAAAGCAGATGTAGTAATTGGAATACCCTTAAGCGCTACATCCAAGAACATATTCTTCGATAGAGTGTGGACTCCAGTAGCCCAGAGATAATAAAACTCAATATTTTTATCCACACACCTCTCCTTAGAAAATTTCCATGAAGTTAGCGCTTCACTGCCTACTTTATTGACTAAGGTTTTTATCTAACAACTTCTTCTACTTCTCTATACCAAGGCTTGCTTACTCCTACAATAGATCTTTTGACCCAGTTCTTAGTTTTAGGCTTCTCATTAATCATGCTTAGTAATTTATTCACTCTAGCCTCTATGACCTCTTTCTCTGAAGCACTTAGCTTCCCTTCATTAACTTTAGAGTTAACGAAGTTCAGTAATCTACCTAAATTAGTTGTTGCGTCATACCAGAAGCCCCAGTCATTAGATAATGTTGTAGCTATATAGCCTCCATCTATACACTCTTTTTCTCTAGTACTACAGACATCGTGTCCGTGGAGTAGCACCGCTAGGTCTACTAAGTCCTTTCGATTGATCTTAGTTATTTGAAGCTTCTCAAGCACTATGTCCTCTAGAGCTATAGTTGGATAATCTAACTCTAACCTACCTTTTCCAGGCCTATCTCCAAATACTACGTCGTGATTAAACTCTAGTTTATCGAAGAACACGTCTATGTAATAGAGATCCAGTGGGTGATAGTATATGAGTCTCTTATTAACGAACAACGCTTTAACCAATGGATCGTACTTAAACTTAAGCTCTTCCTCAAAGAACTTTATTACATCCCTCCTCTGCTTACTGTAGCTAACTAAGTCTAGGTCTGTGAATAATTGATTGCCTGTAAGCCTCCCAAGCTTAGTGTAAATGCTTATAGACTTGGGCTCGTGCAGTGAGTGAATATATATAGCGCAGGCGCCAAGTATCCTCAGTACTATGCCCTTCTTCCCAGCTCTCTCAACTATGTTTATAGATTCTTTAACGAAGTCCTCTGAGCTTAGTGCTACAACTCTATTAACATTACTCACTTATCCCTCAACTCTCCAGTAGTTCACTAACTTCTCATCGCTTAATTCAATAATAAACCCTCTTAAAACGCCTTCACTATACTCACTGCCTGGATTAAGAACTACTGTATCTCCAAGCCTATCCATGCCTCCCGACTCATGGATGTGGCCGTGGAGGCCTATGAGGAACTTGTATTTCTCAATGATCTTTCTCACAGCCCTACTACCTACATGTACGTACTCAGGCATCCCCCCTATGAACACAGGCCTTAAGTTCTTATCAAGCTTTGGAGCAAGGTCTAGGTGTGTGCCGTAAGGTGGGCAGTGTGAATTCAGGATTGAAGTACGTGGATTCCTGACTTTTGACACTAGCTTCTCAAGGTATTTCTCAAGGTCTCTCTCCTCCATCTCCCTCGGAGTACTCCATGGAGTTGGATTGACATAGGGCGATGATATGACTTCATGTCTCTCTATCTCAATGACTTTATCCAACGGGTAGATCACTCCATAGTCCTCAAACTCCCTTATAACATTGTCTATTAAGTACTCATCGTCGTTGCCGGGCATGACTATTGTCGTAGTTCTCTTAGTATCTATGCGCTTTATTAAGAACTGTAGCCAGAGCCTCAGTCTTTCAACCATTTTTTCATTCATGAGTTTACTCACTAAGTCTGGACTACTCTTCATTTCTTCAAGCTCTTTTTCATCTACCCTAATGTAGTAAGCGCCAGCTCCTTCAAGCCTCTCCTCAAACTCCCTTATCTCACTCTCACTATTCATGACCCACCTCCTCCCAAAGTACCTTGCTGTAGAGTTGCCGTCGACGTGCTTAACTATAGGTACAAGCACTTTGCCAGTTAGATCTCCGGCAAGTATTAAGACGCCGGCTTTATACTCTTCAACGGCCTTAATCCACTTCCTCCACACAATAGTTGAGCCATGAATATCCACGGAGAAAAATATTCTTTTCAGTTAAATCACCTAAACATTATGCTGGAGGTATTTGAGCATATACTTTATCAGGCTCTATGCCTCTAGCTCTATTTCTAGCAGACATTGCTGCAAAAGTCGCTAAACCTATTAAGCCCACAGTCACATTTACCATCACTATGAGTGGATCACTGTATGCAGTGAGGATCATGAAGAACCAGCCTATTCCAAAGACTATTGCGCCAACTATTGAAGCAAGTACTCTTGATGGAAAAGTCATTCTCTTAAATAGCTCCGGCCTCCACCATGGTATAAGCATTAGTGCTAAGCCAACTGGCCATATGAATATGAGGCTGCTGAAGTCTATGAATGATATGAGTGCTGTCGCTAAAGCTGAACCCATGTTCTCCATGTAAGTCATCAATGCTCCAAAAGCAGCTAGTAGTGCAGTTAAGTGATTAGACCACGTTGGAGCAGCCCACCTAGCTGATACTTCAGCAAGCTTCTCAGGTAGAGCTCTATCAAAAGCCATGGAGAAGAACCCTCTGACTGCTGCCACCCACGATGGAACTACAGTGTTGACATACCATAGGAAGTATGCTATGCCTAATACTATTGCTACAATAGCATTACCTGCAGCTACTGAAGCTAGGAATGGTACAGAAGCCTCTGGAGCAGGGTAGCCAAGTATCTCTGTTAATACTCCTTCATAGCCTTCATACTTTAAGTATGAGTAAGCAGCAATGAAGTTGTAGTTGAAGGACTGCGTGACTATAGTTGCATTCAGCAAGTATAGAGCCATAATGAATAGGAAGCCGATCATATATCCCCTTAGATAGCTTTTAGATGGATCCTTTACTTCACTTCCAACAAATGCAACTGTTTCAAACCCCACCCACGCCCATATGGTCCACAGCAACATATTATATGTCCCAGTGAATATATCTACTGGAGAGAGAGCTAATTCAACTCCATGCTTAGCTTCAAACGCTGCCTCCATGATCTTGCTTGAAGAACCTGCTCCAAATAAAGCATCCCACTTGCTTAAACCACCGTCGACTCCAACTGAAGCTAGGAGCACTAAAGCAATTATAGTTATGAGAAGCGGTATTACTGTTATAAACCTCATAGTCCACTTGATCACTTTTATTCCAAGGTAGTTCATAGCCCATAGAATAGCTATTAGCGCTAAAGCAGCATAGAATTGAACACTAGGATCAGCTAGTGCTGAAGCTGCATTCATTAACTCCTTGCTTCCAGTTAATATAGCTGCTACAGTAAGTGGTCCACTGAGGACTTTAACACTTAGAAACAGTAGGAAGCCTGACGCTATTCCACAGCCAGCTGCTACAAAGTACCAGAATGGAATGTAGCCTAGTATTGGGTGTAGAACTCTTGAAGTAAATACGTAAAGGCTATTTGCTCGGGGAAATGACGTAGTTATTAATGCAAAGGCTATGACTATTGGGAGGAAGAATAGTCCAGCTAAGAGAAATGCTAATGCTACATTAGCTCCATAAATGTCGGGGTATCCAACTACTTTCACAGCGTAATACGTCATTCCCGATGCTGCTGGGACAGCTAAAGCCCAAATAGCTACATCAAACCACGTCAGTTCTCGAACAAGCCCAGAGGCACGTCTGACAAAAACTACTTCTTCACTCATAACATATCACTACTCAGTATTTCTGCCTAATGCCTTATATCTTTTACTAATGAAATTGAATGGATTTTATTACTCAATTAATGCTCGCTAAGCATTGAGCAACTGAGATTTAATCTGATGATCATGAGTGCTTAGACTCCTTAAGATAAACTTTGTTTCAGGGAGCTCTATCAATTGATCGTCTACTATAGCTATTGGCACTCCGTCTTCAATTACTGCGTGTTTTTTCACTATTGGTGATAGGTAGTTTTCCCTCGTTAAACTAATTGAGTTTCCCGCTTGATAAGCGCCTATAGCTGGAAGGACTATTATTATTGCTCCAATGTCTGTAGGCATTCTTAGATAGCAGGGTACTTTAATGAGGAGGCCTAGTGAGTCAACTAAGTTTATGCTTGGATGCTCATGTCCAATGATTAATACGTCGTGGCTTAAGCTCAGCTCCCTGTGGCCGTGGGTTAACAAGATCTTTAGTCCAGACACTCTATACTCAATGGAGTCAATTAACCTAGCTCCATACTCCTTAAGTATTAGTGGAAGGAAGTTGTCGTGGTTTCCTCTTACAACAACTACTTCCTTCACTTTATGTTCCTTAGTTAAGTACTCAAGGAATTGCTTAACCTCCAACTTCTCCTGTCTAAGGAGTCCGTTAAAAGCGTGCTTTAAGTCACCGTTGATTACTGCTCTCTCTACTCCACCTAAGTAGCTAAGAGCCTTCTCCACGTAATTAATGGCCTTCGATAACTGTGCTCTAGGGATGAAGAAACCAGATCTAGCCATATCTTCCTCAAAACCTAAGTGAGCGTCAGCTAATACAAGAGTGTTTACTCCATCAATGTATAGAGTCCTTGTATCTCCAACAGCGTATATTGAATCAACGATTTTTTTCAACACTATGCTAACCCTTTAAGTAATTTATTTAGCGGGCCCGCCGGGATTTGAACCCGGGACCTACGGGTTAAGAGCCCGCCGCTCTACCAGGCTGAGCTACGGGCCCACACTGCTAGAATTGATAAAGAGCTAGCCCTTAAATACGTTATTCTCTTATGAATGAAGCTTACTAAGAACGCTCAGTCAATCAACCCCTCTTCACTGCTCTGACTATGTCGGCTTCATCACTGCTGCTCTAGATTCTCGCAATGCTTGTATTTATAGCTATGTAGTTTGTTAGTGAAGTGGTTTCGCTCTCATCTATATATCTCTGTTCTCACTGCATCAGGCAGATCTTCTTCATTAATTACTTCACAGTTGTATGGAGGTTTTAGAGCTCTACTTCCAATAACTACGTACTTACTTGAGTCACCTGTATCTCTACTCTTCAACACCCTTAGCTTTACGTAAACTCCATCCCTTCTCCTAACATATACATATTTACCGTGCTTACAGCCCATAGCAATACCCATCCTGTGTGTAAGCTACGAATGCTTTAAATTCATTAATTACTTAAATATGTTTCTAACTCAAAGCAATGCTTATATTTAAAGATAGCTTATTCATAGCTTTGCCTTTATGTGTTTAGTGAATAAGCCTACATTACTGTTGGATGGATCTCTACACTCATGCTTTAAGTATGATCTGAAATTGATTACCCCCGCTTCCCCCAGGATTAAGGGAGGTCTTAGTACTTGAGTTTAAGAGAGCTACTCTTTATATACTGCATCCATGCATTAGGTTTGCAATAGCGAAGTGATTGTGAGGTATAAGCTGTATGAATAAACTACTTGGGTGTACGTATATAGCTTTATTAACTCTAGCACTACTACTGCCGCTAGCTTCCATTAAAGTAGTTAATGCAACAATAACTGGTAGGCCAGTAATATGGTTCTTCAATGGAACAACCGATGTCTTCGCAGATCCACTTGAAGTACCAGCTGTTTTAGCAACTGGCCAGCGCTTAGCCATAGACTTCAGTGAAATGACTATAAGTGGAGCACTAGTGTGGATATGGTTTTCAACTGATGGAAGTGCATTAATAGTGCCAGGAGATGCTGTATACATCGGTGGAATATACATTCACGACATATATGGCGACACACCTAAAACTTTTGAACTCGATGTACTAGATGTATTTAGAACAGCTATAGCTAAAGTAAGCGTTACAGTAGGGCTGGGATGGGTTAACGTAACTCAACTACCCGGAATGTTTATTGGATCAAAATATTATTGGATAAAAGTTACAGACGTTAATCCAGCTATAGGGACAGCCATACCTTCATCTGATGTAGGTGTTTCAACAAATAGACTAGTGTTTAAACCTAGCTATAGATATGAGACTGCCAACAATCTTGCATTCCTCGATGGACTTGGAGTCATACCAAATGAGCCAATAACAGTTATTGGAAGCACTGTACCTATTGAAAACCACACAATATTCATTCAGTACGATACTAAATCTATAAACCTAAGTACTTACCCACCAATAATTGAGCGAATAGCTACGCAATACGCTGGAGGTACTTGGAATTGGAGTAGACTAAGTGTTAGAGTACTTACTCCAGACCTTGGTTTAGCTTCACCGGACGGTCCAGTAAAAATGAGCTTAAATGTCAGCTCCCCAACTATAGGTAATTTAACTCTAACTCCTGCACTATATGAATTGCCCAGAAGGGCTGTGTTCAATGCAAGGCCCGTAGATCATAGGGGAGACTACTCAGGCATGATAGTTTGTGATACTGGTGCCCAATACCCAGTATTCATCGGGAACTTTACCTATAGAGGTTGGGCTGTAACAGCTATAGAGAATGTGACTCTTAGATACTATAGAGTTCTCGCAAACGTTACTCTCGGGGCATTCGGCAATGCAACTTACTATGTGAGGATACCGACAGACGTGCCTTTTACTGGAAGATACAATATAACTATAACTGACGACAATGGATTTAAGTATTGGTTCACTATATTTGTAAGGATCGCTCCATATATAGATATTAGCCCGAAGGAGGGTTTTGTAGGCGATTCCGTCAGGATCTATGGATACTTCTTCAATGACTACGTTAATAAAACCATAAACATATGGTTCCAGGTAAATGCTACGACAGCTCTATTAGTAAAGGAGTACAATGTAACTACAGTTAACTGGACTCTTACAATAGTAGTTCCAAACGCTACGTGTGGCCTCAAGTCAATTATTGTAACTACTGATATAGGTAGTGAAGGAGAGTATAGAGACAGAGACTTTGTATATGGTTCAAGGATTAGTGATGCAACTGTAGCAGAATTCGTTGTTAAACCAAAGCTAGTTGTTGTACCAAGCGTCGTTAAACCCGATGGAAGGACTATTGCTTTAATAGGCACAGGCTTCTGTAGCTTTGTAGATGTTGGAGAAGTCTATAGCGTAATAGTTGACAATCAATATATGACTAACGTAATAGCAGATGGAGTTGGAAGACTATACGTAGAACTAGTAGCAGCAGGACTAGCTCCAGGGTTGCATAGCGTAGCTCTATATCCACGAGACCCAGTGTACTTCTACTATACTTCAGTAAGCAGTAGAACTCCAGCGTTCACTGCATTATTCACAGTACTTGGAAATACTACTGATGACTTAGCCTTACTGTTAATGCAGCTTGGTAGCCAGGTTTCTGGACTACAGTTGACAGCCGATCGAATAGTTTATTTAATAACTCTGTTGAGGAGTGATGTAGGCAGCGTTGGAGATAAAGTTGATGCATTAAGCATACAGTTAACTAGTGTTAATGCTAGCTTAGCTAGCTTAGTCATAGCTAAAGGAAGTGAAGTAATTGGTGTAGTCAACGTTAGGACAAGTGAACTATTGAGTGCTCTTAGCACTCTTGGAACTAACATGACTCTACAGTTCACAGGGCTATCTGGACAGTTAAGTAGTGTTAACGCTAGCTTAGCTCAATTAGTCATAGCTAAAGGAAGCGAGGTTGTGGCAACTATTGGAGTTAAACTCGATGCTCTCAACGCTACTATCGTTAGTGTAGCTAGAGATGTTGCATACGTAAAGACTGTTGTTGGAACACTTAGCGTTAACTTAACTGACTTACGTAGTGCGCAAGCTGAGATCAAGGATCTCGTTGTTAGTTCAACGGGTGAAGTGAAGGCCTTGATCACTACGTCGGCTGGCAACATTACTGCTTCAGTAAGTGCAGTTAAAGCACTAGTGCAAGCAGGGCTGCCAGTAGATACTGGCACATTACTTAGCAGAATAGATGCTTTAAGAACAAATGTAGGAGATAAACTAGATGGATTAGCTGCAACACTTAGTGGAGTTGACTCAAAGGTAAATGACATAAAGTCCCTGTCTACTGACGCTAAGAGCCTTGCAACAGACATTAAGAATGCACTGCCAAACATAGCTACTAAGACTGATGTAGGTGGCGTTAAGTCAAGTGTTGAAAGTGCCTCTAAGGAAGTAAAGGATGCTGTTGCTGGAGTAAGTAGCTCTGTAACAATGTTTGGAGCAGTGAATGCAGTACTAATAGTGATCGCAGTAGCCTTACTGGCATTCAGCATATTTAAGAAGAAGGCTTAAGGAAGCTATCTCTCTACTTAACTCAATATTTTTTAAATAATTCACTTACTTCCACTTCTCTTAGAATTCCCTAAAACAACCTCTATAGCTTTAGCTTGAGTACATGCATTAAGCATTAAGTAGTAGAAGGTTCTTAAGTTAAGTAAGTGAATCTGCCATCACTTCACATATCCCTAGGGCTTAGCAGCTTACTACAGCTTTAATTCATAATAGTTTAACTCAAGTCAGCGCATGAATGAAGATCTAGGGCGTAGAGCGAGTGCTTAAACATACTTAACTTTAAAAACTAGTTGAACTACCTTAGAGAAGGGTGGTCGCTGTTGGGTGGAAGGCAGAGGACTACTATATTCATGGTGAAGGAGAAAAGGGCTTCAGTAAGCAGTGGAGAGAGCGTAGAAAAGGAGAGGAAGAAGACTCAGAAGAAGTAGCTTTAGGGAGTTTGTTTAAGAGAGATAGGAGGTTATTGATCTATATACCTGACTCAATTCTATCCAATGTAGGAGACTTAAGGAGGAAGACTACTAAGTTTCATGAAATACTTAGGACTTCATGCATGTTTAGAGTAGATGAACTAGTTGTTTTTAGAGACCCTCTATATAAAGGCGATTTAGGGAGGGATAGAGAGCTCATGGAGAAACTCCACGAGTACTTCACTACGCCCCCCTACTTGAGGAAGAAGCTTGTGCCCATAGATCCATTGCTTAAATACGTTGGAGAACTCCACCCAATTAGACTAGCTGTCTTTAATGTTAGAAGAAGTGCTAGAGGGCAAGAGTATAGAGTTGGATTAGTTAAGTCAGTGGTAGGCTTAAGGAGCATTAAAGTAAGCATAGGCTTAAGTAAGGATGCTGTAGCTGAATGCATTGATGAATGCCCTAAGCTAGGTGAACTAATTGTTGTTAAAGTTGAGTCTGTGAACCCACTGAAGATCACGTACAGTAGGAGCTATAGCAAAGTATATACAGGCCCTGTACTTAAGTTCACTGACAACATTGCTGAAGAAGTTGAAGCCCTCAAGAGAGACTGCTACATCATAGCTACAAGTAGGCTTGGTAAAGAGCTATCCCTAAGCTACTTACAGAAGCTGGGGGAGGAGTTGTTGGCGAAGAACTGTATTGCAATACTATTTGGCTCACCGTATAGAGGGCTGTACGCTATATTCGAGTCACTTAGCAGAAGCCTCGATGAATGCGTTGACTCTGTATTAAATACTCTACCTAGACAAGGCACTGTAAGCGTTAGAAGTGAGGAAGCTCTACACTCTACGTTAACAATTATAAACTTGTTAGTTGATTAGAGCTTAATAATCCCACAGTAGTTTAGACAATGAGTACCTTAGGTGTAGCATATGGGTCATAGGAAGAAGGAGGCGCCGAGGCGTGGAAGCCTAGGGCTTAGGCCGAGGAAGAGAGCTGTAAGAATACTCCCTAGGGTAAGGAGCTGGCCTGAAGTAAATGTCCCTAAGCCAGTTTTACTTGGCTTTATAGGCTATAAGGCAGGCATGACTCACGCTATAGTCGTTGACGATAGGCCTAACTCAATGACTTACGGCAGAGAAGTCTTTGCTCCACTGACGGTAGTTGAAACTCCTCCAATGATAGTTCTTGCAGTAAGAGGCTATGCAATAGATCAAGGGAGGCTAGTAACTGTTGGAGAAGTGTGGAGAAGCCCCCTAGAGTCCATAGCTAAGTTAGCTGAAGAGCATAGTGGGAGAGCTATGGTTAATAGAGATGCTGATGAAATAGTTAGAGGGTACTTAAAGGGCTTGAGGAAGAAGCTCCCAAGCTTAGTTAAGGAGGAAGCCGGGGGGAGGTATGGATATAAGTTCATTGAAGGCAATTGGGATAGAGAGCTTGAGCAACTGCTGTCAAGTAATTTAACTGATCTAAGAGCTATAGCTTCAACAACCCCGATCCTAGCTGGTATTGGTAAGAAGACTCCGGACATACTTGAGGTGAGAATTGGTGGAGGCTCTATTGCTGATAGAGTCAAATACGCTAGGGAGATCATTGGGGGCTCTGTAACTGTTAGAGATGCATTATTGCATACGAAGTACGTTGATGTAATAGCTGTCACTAAGGGAAAGGGCTTTCAGGGAGTTGTCAAAAGGTTTGGAGTAAAGGAGCTTCCAAGATGGCATAAGCATAGGAAGGGGAGTAGGAAAGTCGCTGCTAGAAGCCCAGCCATGGGGACCATAAGTCCCGTTCCCCAAGCTGGCCAAACCGGCTTCCATAGGAGGACGGACTATAACAAGAGGATAGTAGCTATTGGAGATAATGGACTTGAAGTAACTCCATCTGGAGGATTCCCAAGCTATGGATTAGTTAGAACCCAATACGTAGTTCTCTATGGAACTCTACCTGGCCCAAGGAAGAGACAGCTCATACTCAGGTATCCAATAAGGCCCCCTCTATGGATTCCAGAGGATTACCCAAGGATAGTTTACTTAAGTCTTGCAAGCAAGGTGAGTGGTTGAAGGTGTTTAACGTGGTGTGGACAATAGTTCAGCCACTTAAGCTTGAGTCAAAGAAAGCCCTACTGTATGGCTTAAATGGAAGTGTAGTCAGTGAAGTAGAGTTGCCAAAAGTCTTCTCATTATTCGTTAGAAAGGATATTGTTAGAAGAGCTTTCCACGCAGCTTTTACGGGGAGGCTTCAGCCTAAGGGTAGGGATCCATTGGCTGGCAAGAGGACTAGCGCTAGAAGCTGGGGCGTAGGGCGTGGATTAGCGAGAGTCCCGAGAATACCTACTGGTAGAGCTGCATTTATTTCATTTGCTAGAGGAGGCCATGCAGCATTCCCTCCAACAACTATGGAGAGAGTTTGGGAGGATATCAATAGGAAGGAGATGGCTAGAGCAATAGCATCAGCATTAGCTGCAACAAGTGTTGTTGAATTAGTTAGAGAGAGAGGACATGAGTTTTCCATAAATACTCTTCCAGTAGTTGTAGTTGATGAAGTTGAGGAAAAGATCTCGAAGACTAGTGAAGCAAGGGGGTTCTTAGAGAAGCTGGGCTTGTGGAGTGATGTAGTTAGAGCTCAGAGAGGCATTAAAATAAGATCTGGGAAGGGGAAAATGAGGGGCAGGAAGTATGTTGAGCCAAAGAGCCTACTATTTATATTAAACAACTCTACGAGTAGCTTCAGTAATGCTGTAAGAAACCTTCCTGGAGTAGATATAGTTACGCCAGGTAACCTTAGTGTAATCCACTTAGCTCCAGGAGGCGTCCCCGGAAGACTCACAGTCTTGTCCTATAGCGCACTTAAGGCTCTTGGAGATAAATATAGGGTGGTGTCAATATATGAGTGAACTACATAAAGTCATCATTAAGCCAATTCAATCAGAGAAAGCACTAAGCTTAATTGAGGAGCAAAACACTATAGTCTTCATAGTTGATAGAAAGGCGGGAAAACACGACGTAAAGAGAGCTGTTGAAGAAATATTTGAAGTTAAAGTTAGTGAAGTGAGAACCACTATTACTCCAAGAGGTTTAAAGAAAGCTTATGTAAAGCTATCGCCTGAATATAAGGCATCGGAAGTAGCTACTAGGCTGGGAATGCTGTGAGGTGAAATAGCTATGGGCAAGAGGCTGCTAGTTCAGAGAGCTGGAAGAGGTACATCAGTATTTAAGAGCCCAAGCCATATAAGGATTGGGCCAGCTAAGTATCCACAGCTAGACTCTACAGCTAGCTTTAAAGGAAGAGTAGTTGAATTAATACACGACCCTGGTAGATGGGTTCCTTTAGCTAAAGTAGTCTTAGAGAATGGCGTTGAATTCTTTGCACCAGCAGTTGAGGGAATGTATGTAGGTCAAATAGTGCAATTAGGCCCTCAAGCCAGCATTAGTAATGGAAACATTCTTCCAATAGGCTCAATACCTGAGGGAACTCAAGTAGCTAATGTAGAGCTGAGGCCTGGTGATGGAGGTAGATTAGTTAGATCAAGTGGTGCATATGCATTAGTAGTAGGTAGATCTGGGGGCAAGACTATAATTAGACTTCCAAGCGGTAAAGCAAAGGAGGTGTTAAACAACTGTAGAGCAATGATAGGAGTCATAGCTAGTGGAGGAAGAATTGAGAAACCACTGCTTAAAGCAGGTGCTTCATACTATAAGTGGAGAGTTAAAGCTAGAAAGTGGCCGAGGGTAAGGGGAGTAGCAATGAATGCTGTAAGCCATCCACACGGTGGAGGAGGCCATCAAAGCGTATCATCTCCATCAACAGTGTCAAGAAATGCACCGCCTGGAGCTAAGGTAGGCCATATAGCTGCGCGTAGAGCTGGAAGAAGGAAGGGGTGACGGAGGGCTTTAAGTTATTTAACTAGATCTTGCTTAGAGCAACAATAGTGAATTAATATATTTGAATCATTTGATCTTAAGATATTCTTTTCATTAATTAATGCAATGTCAATGTAGGTCACAAAGCAGAACTGGTATTATTAATTAAACAATGTTTAATGTATAATTAAACATATTTAACCAACATCCATGTAGTCATTATACAAAATTGAGCAAAGGTTTATAACTTATCAACACATATAACCATAGTGAAGGGGATAGATCATGCCAAAGTGCCCAAAGTGTGGAGCTGAAGTAGCAAAGTCTATAAAGACATGGACTCTAGCGCCGAAGGGAAGAAAGGGCGTAGAAATAGGCTTATTTAAGTGCCCTAACGGCCACTACTTCAGAGCTAAAGTTGCTTAACGTAGAGTAAGGGATTTATTTAAACCCAAAATTTTTTAAGTATCTCTACGTTCTTCATCCACAGATCTTAACCCAAGATCCTTTCCTAAAACCTTATAAATAGTACTTCTTTCTCCTACATACACTGGAGGGCAAGTGTTTGTGGAAAAAGATCCTGTAGTTGAGAAAGTTAGGGAAATCTATGGCCAGGTAGTAGAGTCCTTTAATCCTATTAGAAGCCCTGAATTAATGGTGAAGGCACTTAGGGATAGATACAAACTATTAGTTAAGAATAACATTGTGTACTTAACTATAGCTGCATTCATGAACAATAAGCCCGTCCTATATGAAGGTCCTCCTGGCACAGGTAAAACTGAAGTTGGTGAAGCAATACTTAGCCTATGGGCTGGTAAAAAGGCTTTTGTACTGCCATGCAGTGAGAGCTACGATGAGTATAGAGTCATAGGGGACTTCCATCCACTAATAGCTATGAGCAAGGGGTTCAACGAAGAGAGCTTTATCCCGAGGCCTCTGCTAGCTGCCTTAATACTTAATGCAGGAGTATTAATTGATGACATTAGGAGGAGTAGTGAAGAGTTTCAAAACATGTTGCTAGACATAATTGATAAGAGAAGGATCATTATACCTGAGCTCAAGAGGGTCTATAAGCAAGAGGGCACGGGCTTCCAAGTGATTTTTACAAGTAATCCAGAAGACATTGCTCAAAGAGAGCTAAGCGATGCATTCCTCAGGAGAGTCATTAGAATAAAGTTCAATTACCCGGATCCTGAGGAGGAAGAAGAGATAGTTAGGCTAAGGCTTGGAGAAGACTACGAACTCATACCTAAGGAGTATATTTCAAGAGCCCTCAGTGTAGTGCAGTACTTGAGGAAGAAAGCATTATATAAGCCAGGTACATCGGATACAGTCTCCTGGCTAGCTCTATCAATTAAGATAGCTAAAGGCAGAGAGTTGAATAGAGTAAATGCAAGAGACATTGTAGAAGCTGGAGAAGCAGTATTAGTGAAGAACCCTGAGGATGAAGAAGTTGTCAGAGAAGCAGTTGAGAAACACTTTAAGGAGTAGCATTTGGAGAGATGTATCGAGGATAAATAAAGCCCTCCTAAAGCTAGGCATAAGGATTCCTGTATCGCAAGCTGTGGCTCTTGTTGAAATAGCTGAAACGTATGCAGCTCTTAAAGGAGTCAGTAAGCTGAGCTTAAGTGATCTACTGGACGTAGCTTCATCAGTGTACACATTGATTGATTGGAGCAATGAACTTAGATCGAGAGTACTTGAACTATCCACTTCAAGAGGAAAGGCGTATGTATATACAAAGCTAATGCATGTCGAAGACATGCTATCTACGATCGGGTTTAACAATAGAGTGAACTTAAAGCACTTATTGAGGGGGGAGGTTAGAGAACGTGTAGAAGCATACATATTGCTTAGAAAAGCTGGAGTCATCAGGAGGGCTAGGGGCGGAGAGCTAAGAACATGTAGTGCAGCTGAATATAGGGAGTCGTACAGTAGGCTTAGCAAAATTGATGTAACTCCAAGGGACATAGTTAAGTACATAAGCGAAGTCCCTGGAGAGGTTTGGAATAGCGTAGTTAGCGACAATGATCTTGTTAAGCTAAGCATGCGTGACTTAATTAAGTTAGCTAAACTCTCCTCAAGTAGAAGCTCTTCACTCAGTGAAAGAGTAGTTAATGAAATAGTTAGGAGAGTTAGCGATGCAGCAAGTCTTAAGGCTTGTGAAAGAAGGCGGCTCATCAATATAGTTAGATCGAGGGTAAAGAAAGATCCTAGACTACTGCTAAAGCTAACTGGCGAAGTACGTAAAGACTCTCTTCAAATTGAGGGAGGTCAATTACTGAAGGAACTACAGGCAATGCACTTGGAGAGAAGGCAGAGGGTTCTGCCGAACTTACTTAAGAAGGGGTTATTAAATGTAGAGGAGGCCATCAGTGGACTTGACGTACTCTCATTCACTAATGCAGGCTCAGTAGATGACAAAGCCGTACGCAGCTTAGCAAACTTAGCTAATGCCTTAGTAAACTACGTTAATTACTTAGTTACGTTAGATAGAGGTTATTTAGATTACAGCTCTTTCTTCATGGATAGAGTTAGTTTAGATGATCTCCCCATTCAGTTTAAGCCTTTATATGAGTCTTTAGTTAGACAAGACCCTAAGCTATTCATGAGTAAGCTAAGGGAGTTAGATAAGTATGCAGCAGTAGAGTACATTGCATGGAGGGCGGGTGATTTAAGGAGTAGCTATGGAGATGAATTAATTAAAAGAGCACTACAGCTAGGGTTAAGGATGCTGCAGGCATTTTCTCCACCGACTCTATGTGTAAAGACCCTGAGGCATAGAGTAGCTAGACATGCTGTAAGGGGGGAAGTTGATCCTAGGGCTACTCTATATAACTTCGTTAGAATGAACTATGCAATTAAGTATAGACTGCATACTCGCGTAGGGGAGTCGATTGCTGTAATAGATGTAAGTGGCTCAATGTTTACGCACGCTCTCTGGACAGTGATGTCTCTAGCTACATTGATCCCTAGGGTTGAGTACGTAGTGTTTTTCTCAAGCAAGAGCAGTATTGTTAGAGTTAGCGGCATCACTAGGTGGATTGCATACAAGTTCCTTAAGAAAGTCCTTGAGGAAGGCTTTGGAGGCTATACTGATTTAGAATCTGGATTACGCACTGCCTTAAGGAATTTACGTGGAAGAGCTTTAATAGTAGTTGTAAGTGATTTAAAGCAGACTTTGCCGGGGAACCCTATAGCTGCATTCATGAGGGCCATTGATAGAGGTAATGATGTAATAGTAATTGTGCCGGAGAATCACGATAGAGATGTAGCTGAAGCAATTAAAGCTCTAGGAGTTAAAGTAATTGAAGTCCACTCCCCTCTAGAGATCCCTTCTATCATTAAGTCGAAAGCTAGGTTTAAAAGGTAAACTACCATTATAGGAGATGTGCAAGTAGCTTAGAGTATGAAGTGGTGGCAGCTGTATGTCAATTACGCTAGTGCAGCCAGAGTGGCGGAGGTATAGCTATAGAGGGAGGGCTATTGAAGAGCTACTTGAAATGCCTCTCGATGAATTCATAAACCTCCTACCAGCTAGGCAGAGGAGGAGTTTGAAGAAAGGGCTTACTGAAGCTCAAGTAAAGCTTCTAGCAAAGATAAGGAAGGCTAGGCAGTTGCTTAATGAAGGGAAGAGAGTTGTTGTAAAGACCCACGTGAGGAACATGGTCATATTGCCTGAGATGATTGGAGTAACCATAGCGGTGTATAATGGCAGGGAGTTCACACCAGTCTATGTAACGCCTGAAATGATAGGTCACTACTTAGGTGAATTCGCTCCAACGTGTAAGCGCGTAGAGCATGGAGAGCCCGGCTTAAAGGCTACTAAAAGCAGCTTGTTTGTATCATTAAAGACGTAGGAGAGTGAATTGCTTTGCCAACATGGCATTATAGCGTTAAGCTAAGGGATGAGGGGAAGGTGGCTAAAGCAGTTATCTGGGATGCAGATATATCGATAAAGGACATGAGGGAGGCGTGCAGTGCTATAAGAGGAATGAGCCTTGATGAAGCTCTAGACTTGTTGAGGAGAGTCATTGATCTAAGGGAGCCTATACCGTTTAGGAAGTATAGCGGTAAGATAGCTCATAAAAGAGGGCTTGCAAATAAATGGAGCTGGCCTGCTGGTAGATACCCAGTTAAGGCAGCTAAATACCTCATAAAGCTCTTGGAGAACGCTAGGAATAATGCAGAGGTAAAAGGCCTTGATTTAAGTAAGCTTCGAGTAATTCACATAGCAGCACATAGAGGTGTTACGTTAAAGAGATGGATGCCGAGGGCTTTCGGAAGATCTACTCGAAAATTTGATAGGAGGACTAATGTTGAAGTAATTGTAGGAGAGGTGTAGAGAAGCTTTGACTGGATCTAAGGTAAGGGAGTACTTTATAAGCTATGGAGTCATTAAATCTATGATTGATGAATTTCTAGCTTCATACTTCTACAAGGCTGGTTATGCAGGCCTAGATCTATATAAAACTCCAACAGGCTATAGACTAGTATTATACGTAGAGTATCCGGGAATGATAATTGGCCCAGGGGGCTCAACGATAAGAAAGCTATCACTACTTCTACAGAGGAGGTTTGGATTAGAGAATCCAAACATAACTGTTCTACCTGTCGGTAACCCAGATCTCAATGCAAGAGTCGTGGCCTTTAGAATAGTTAGGGCACTTGAGAAAGAAATACCCTATAGGAGGGTGGCCATAGTAATGATCAATAGAGCTATGGCGGCAGGAGCTATTGGAGTAGAAATAGTCATTAGTGGAAAGCTTAGAGCTGAAAGAGCTACTTATCTAAAGCTTAGGGCTGGGAAAGTATATAAAGTAGGTGAGCAAGCCGATTACTTAATTGATAGAGCTGTGGCTAAAGCATTACTGAAGCCTGGAGTATATGGAGTTGAAGTAGTGATAGTTAAGCCAGGCATAACCTCCGATCACGTGTCTATAAGAGAAATGAAGCCTGAGGAACTGGGTAAGTTCAAGGTTGAAGTTGAGGAAGGATTCGTAGAGCAAGTCGGTGAACAGAGGGCCAGTGAAGGCGAAGCAGTTGGTGGGAGCATTGAAGGCAGCTGATGTAAGGAAGGCCAGCCCTGAGGATAGGCTTAGAAAGCTAGCTGAATTAAGGATTGAGCTCCTAAAGCTTAGGCTACAGGCTGGTGTAGGAACTCTCAAGGATACAGCTAGGATAAGGAGCGTTAAGAGAGACATAGCTAGGTTGCAAACAGTAATTAGAGAATCATCTAGGGAAGCATAAGGGTAGGGCCTTGAAATATACGGAGAAAAACGTAGTTTATCATGAGCTCATAGGCTTAAACATAACCATAGTGGAACACCCTGATAGAACGCTTATCGGTAGAAAAGGGCTCGTCATTGATGAAACTTCTAAGACCCTTGTCTTAGAGGAAGGCTCTAGGAGAATTAGAGTATTGAAGGAACACGGAGTTTTTGAATTCACATTACCAAGCGGAGTCAAGGTATTAGTTAGAGGAATAGAAATTTTAGGGAGACCTGAGGATAGGCTGAAGAACATAGTGAGGAGGAGGAAGTGAAGGAATTGAGCAAGGCCAGCGTTAGAAACGTTGGAGTGCCAGGTGTTGAGCCCCCTAAGCAGACTTGTAATGATCCTCTGTGCCCATGGCATGGAGGCCTAAAGGTCAGAGGACTGATCCTGGAGGGCACTGTAGTGAGCTCTAAGGCTCATGGAACAGTTACAGTAAGGCGTGACTACTTCTACTTCGTTAAGAAGTATAGGAGGTATGAAAGGAGGCGTACAAGCATTCATGCTCACAATCCCCCGTGCATAGGAGCTAAGGAGGGAGATGTAGTAGTTATAGGGGAGACTAGGCCTATATCAAAGACAGTTCACTTCACAGTACTTGGAGTAGTTAAGAGAGGTGGAGGAAGTGCCGGCGGAAAGAGCTAAAGCAGGTAAGCCAGCCTTATCTAGGAAGAGGATTCAATTCGGCCTACAGGTGGGTTCCTTAGTTAAGGTGACTGATAACAGTGGTGCTAAGGAGGCATTGATAATAGGAGTGCCGGGCTACAAGGGTAGGTTAAGGAGAGTCTCTAGAGCTAGTGTAGGAGACTTAGTAGTGGTGTCAATTAAAAGAGGTAGACCTGAGTTAAGGAGGCAAGTAATGAAAGCTATAGTAGTTAGGCAGAAGAGGCCTTATATGAGGCCTGATGGAACTTGGATAAGCTTTGAAGACAATGCAGTTGTCATAATAACTCCTGAGGGGACTCCTAAGGGAAGCGAAATACATGGCCCAATAGCTAGAGAAGCTGCTGAAAGATGGCCTAGTGTAGCAAACATAGCTACAATAGTAGTCTAGGAGTGAGTGTGAGAAACTTGAGTTATTTATCAAGTAAGCCAAGTAAGCAGAGAAAGGCTCTTTACACTATGCCTTTACACTTAAGGCATAAGCTCTTAACAGCTCCTTTATCTAAGGAATTAAGGGAGAAATATAAGGTTAGGAGACTTCCAGTACGCGCTGGAGATATCGTTAGAGTTATGCGGGGAAGCTGGACAGGCCATGAAGGTAAGGTTGTTAAAGTAAGCCTTAAGAGAGCTAGAATACTTATTGAAGGAGTACAAGTGAAGAAAGCTGATGGAACTCCAGTCTATCATCCTATGCATCCATCTAAAGTAATGATCGTTAGGCTAAGCCTAGATGATCCTTGGAGAAGAGAAATTATTGAAAGAAGAAGTGGGGAGAAAGTTCAAGTAGTTGAAGAAGGGCAGGTAGCTAAAGAAAGTGAGGAGAGGTAGGAGCTATGGGTAGTATGGGAGGCAGCAAGCACTTAAAGGCATTAGCAGCTCCAGCTCTTTGGCCAATACTTAGGAAGGAGTATAAGTGGGCTGTAAAACCATCGCCGGGGCCTCATCCAATTGATAGATGTATACCTCTCCTAATAGTTGTAAGAAACATGCTTAACTACGCTAAAACCTCTAGAGAGGCTAGGAAGCTTATTGCTGAAGGACACTTTAAAGTAGATGGAGTTGTTAGAAGAAGCTACAAGTACCCCGTTGGATTAATGGATGTAGTTGAAGTAACTACTACAGGTGAAGTATTTAGAGTTCTCCCAGTTCCAATTAGGCACATGGATTTAATTAGAGTTCCTAAAGAAGAGAGCTCATTTAAACTATGCCGTATTGAAAACAAAACCGTAGTTAAAGGAGGGCATATACAATTAAACCTACATGATGGGCGGAATCACTTAATTAGAGTCTCTGATTCAAGGAATCCAGTTGAAGACATTTACGATACACTAAGCACACTAAAGATCTCAATACCTAAACAGCAGTTGCTCGACTATGTGCCGTTAAAAGAGGGCGTTATTGCCATCGTGACTTGGGGTAGAAACGTTGGAAGAGTTGGGAGAATAGTTTCAATTCAAAGCGGCTTCAAGAAAGTTAAGAGCATAGTTACTTTAGAGGATAGAAATGGAGTAAAGTTTCAAACAAGTTTAAACTACGTATTTCCAATAGGCATTGAAAATCCATTGATACACTTACCCAGTGGTGCGTGGCAATGACTGTATTTAATTACGTAAAAAATGTAGATGAAATATTGAAGAAGTGGGAGAAAAACCCAATGCTTTCGCCTAGAATAACTAAGGTAACTGTAAACGTAGGAGTAGGTGCATTAACTGAAAAAATTCCAAAGATAGCTAAAGTCATTGAGGAAATAACTGGGCAGAAGCCTGTTCCAAGGAAAGCTAAGAGAACTATAAAGGACTTTGGTATACGTAAAGGAGAGAATATAGGTGTTGCAGTAACTCTGAGGAAGGAGAAGGCATTTGAATTCCTTAAAAAAGCTTTAGCAGCTGTTGGATATAGATTGAAGGCTGCTAGCTTTGATGAATATGGGAATGTGTCGTTTGGAGTAAAGGAACACATATTGATACCTGGAGTGAAGTACGATCCTGAGATAGGCATATTCGGCATGGATGTCTGCATAACTTTTGAGAGACCTGGATTTAGAGTGTTGAGGAGGAGGTATAGGAAGGCTAGGAGTATTCCTAGAAGACACAGAGTTACAAGGGAGGAAGCAATGACTTATCTTTATAAGTTCTTCAATGTAGAGGTAATTTAATGAATTTAGGTGAAGTAAATGGGGAAGTATAAGAAGTCGAAGACACATAAATTTGGGAAGGGTTCTAGGAAATGTAGGAGATGCGGCTCTCAAGATGCTATAATCCAAAAGTATGGAATATACTTATGCAGACAGTGTTTCCGCGAACTAGCGCCAAGCATGGGCTTTAGAAAGTATATGTAGAGAGTATCTAATTATTGATTTCTATAGTATTCTAATTACTTTCTCTACTACATTAGAGAAAGTAAGACTCTATTCTGGTCTACAAATTGATAAAGAGTGCTACTCGACACTATCTTTTCCTTATTTAAAATGGAAATAAAAGGATTATGCTTATCGATATACTCTTGTAGAATAGGTAAATACTTAGTGGAGATCTTCATTCTAAAAGTGTTGAGAATTTATTAAGTAGTGTTTAGCTTTAGGCTTAAAGAAGCAGATGCGGCGATAAGAATGGTCATGCTTGATGCTCTAGCAAACGCTATGGCCACTATATATAACTGCGAAGTGAGAGCCAAGGGAGAAGCACTCATAATGCCGGCGTCAAAGCTTATAATAAATACGCTTAGAGTTATGCAAGTTGAGGGATACGTAGGCGAGCTTGAGTACATAGATGATGGCAGGTGGGGGAAGATAAGGGTGCAGTTGCTTGGAAGAATAAACAAGTGTGGAGTAATAAAGCCTAGGACTTCAGTTAAGTATAGAGAACTTGAAGTAATGCCTCACTGGCTCAGGAAATACCTGCCATCCCGAGACATTGGGGTAATAATACTCTCGACTTCTCAAGGAGTCATATCTCATAGGGAGGCTTTGAGGAGGAGGGTTGGGGGAGTGGCATTAGCATACGTTTATTAACAAGGTGTTGTAATTGGCTAAGAAAGCTCACATAAGTTACGAAGTCTTAATTCCAAGTGAAGTAGCTATTGAAGTAAGTAATGGAGTGATTAAAGTGAAAGGACCTAAGGGCTTTCTTGAAAGGGACTTCAGTTATGCTAAAGGAGTTTTAATTGAAGTAAAGGATGGTAAAGTTATTGTAGAGACTTACTTTGCTAATAGGCGTCTAAAGGCTTTAACAGGTACAGTGGCAGCTCACTTAAGAAATATGATTGAGGGAGTTACAGAGGGCTATAGGTATAAACTCAAGATCGTTTCAACGCACTTTCCAATAACAGTGCAGGTAAGTGAGGGAAGTAGAGCCGTTGTAATAAAGAACTTCCTTGGCGAGAAAAGCGATAGGGTGGCTAAAATAGTTGGTGATACAAAGGTGAGAGTTGAAGGAGATGACATCATAGTTGAGGGAGTGGACTTAGAGGCTGTTTCCCAAACTGCTGCAAACATAGAGTTGGCAACAAAGGTTGTTGATAGAGATAGAAGAGCGTTTATAGATGGAATATACATCTATGATAAAGGTGAAGGAGTTGAGCTCTAAGAAATCTCTTGAGAAATTACTTGAGTTAAGGAGAAAGCTTAAGTCAACTAAGCCTGAGTTCCTTAGATATCTATGGTGGAAGAAGCTCATGTTTAAAAACGATCTTAAGTGGAGAAAGCCTAAGGGAGTAGATAACAAGGCTAGGCTTAAGATAAAGGGATATCCACCGCTAGTTGAAGTAGGTTATAGGGCTCCAAGAGCTGTTAGAGGCCTTCATCCAACGGGTCTGAAGCCAGTAGTTATACATAGTTTAAGTGAGCTTGAAAAACTCGATCCATTGAAGCACATAATTTATGTAGCTAGCACTACAGGTCTTAGGAATAAGCTTAAAATAGTTGAGGAAGCTGAAAAGAGGGGGTTTAAAGTAGCTAATCCAGTAGCAAGGTGATTGATGTGCCTGACTTATCGCTTCAGAAGAGGCTTGCTTCAGAAATACTTGGTGTAGGTGTATCAAGGATATGGATAAACCCTAGAGAGACTAATAGAGTATTGGAAGCAATAACGAGGGAAGACGTTGAGCAGCTAATACATGATGGAGTAATTGGAGTCAAGCCAATTCACAGCAACTCGAGGGAGAGATGGAGGCTGAGGCGTGAGAAAGTTAAGAAGGGTAGGAAGAGGGGGCATGGCAGAAGGAAGGGTTCTAAGGGAGCTAGAATGGATGAGAAAACACTGTGGATGAACTCCGTGAGGAAGATTAGAAAGTACTTGAAGTACTTGAGGGACAACAAGGTCATTAATAGGAGTACTTACAGGAGGTTGTATAGAATGGCTAAGGGAGGAGCGTTTAGAAGCCTGACTCACTTAAAGACTAGCCTTAAGGAGCTGGGCGTTGAGGTGAAGTAGAAGTGGCACGTGGACCAAAGTACAAAGTTCCAAGGAGGAGGAGGAGAGAGGGTAAGACTGATTACTATAAGCGATACAGGCTTGTATCCTGTGGACATCATATCTACATAGTCCGTAAGACTAATAAGTACGTGTTAGTTCAAGTAGTCAAGCCCTCTGTTAATGGAGACGTAACTATTGCTGCAGCACACAGTGTGGAATTAGTTAAGAAGTATGGTTGGAAAGGTGGTACAAAGAATGTTCCAGCAGCTTATTTAACTGGTCTTTTAGCTTCTTTAAGAGCTCTAAGAGCGGGCGTTAAATATGCTGCTCCACACATAGGCTTACATAAGCCAACTCGTGGAGCAAAAGTATTTGCTGCTATAAAGGCTGCAAACGACGTTGGGTTAAAAGTACCTGTATCTAATGAAGTAGTTCCTTCAAAGGATAGATTGCGGGGTGAACACATAGCTGCTTATGCAAAAGTACTTAAGGAGACTAATCCTGATCTTTACTTTAAGAAGTTCTCCCTGTACTTAGCTAGGGGATTTGAGCCTGTGCTTCTTCCAGAGCACTTTGATGAAGTGATGAGTAGAGTTATGAGTGATTATAGTGAAGTCACTGGAGGTGGTGGATAGTGGCAGCTATGTCAGCTGTTGATAAGAGGAGCCTTGAGAACTGGGTTCCTAGAACGCGTGTAGGTAAGTTAGTGAAGGAGGGTAAGATAACTAGCTTAAGTGAATTGTTTAGTAAGAATATGCCGCTTATTGAGCCTGAAATAGTTGACTACCTACTTCCCGAGCTAATTTATGAAAGGCTTGATGCAACAATAGTTCAAAAGATGACTGATGCAGGTAGGATTACTAGGTTTAGAGTTGTCGTCATAGTTGGGAATAGAGGTGGATTTGTTGGAATAGGCTTTGGTAAAGCTAGACAGTACAACATAGCTCTTCAAAAGGCCTTAAGAACGGCTAAGCTAAACATAATCCCAGTTAGACGTGGCTGTGGAAGCTGGGAGTGTAGATGCAGTGAGCCTCACAGCGTTCCATTTACAGTGGCTGGAAAAATAGGGAGTGTAAGGATAGTAGTGAAGCCTGCTCCTAAAGGAACAGGTCTTGTTGCTGGTGAAGTAGCTAAGAAAGTATTGAGCTTAGCTGGTGTAAACGATGCATGGACTAATACTATTGGTGAAACTAAGACTACGTATAACTTTGCTGCAGCTACTCTAGATGCATTAAGGAAAACATACATCATTATAACTCCAGCTGATTGGAGTAGGTGAAGAAAATTATGGCTGTATACGCTATAATTAGAATTAGAGGTAGAGTAAATACTCCAAATGAAGTTGAGAAAACACTGAAACTCCTTAGATTAGTGAAGAAGTATCACGCTGCAATATATCCATCAACGCTACCGGGATTAAAGGACATGTTAAATAAAGCTAAGGATTGGATTACGTGGGGGGAGATAAGTCAGGATGCGCTATCTGAATTACTTAGAAAAAGAGGGAGAACAGCTACAGGAGATCCATTAACAGATGAATTCGTTGAAAAGCACCTTGGATTAAAGGGAGGCATAGAAGCATTATCTAAAGCAATAATGAGTGGGGAAATAGCTTACCATAGGTTAAAGCATGTAGAGAAGGTATTTAGACTCCATCCACCTAAGGGAGGGTTAAAGGGGAGCATTAAGAAGCCATATAATGATGGTGGAGAACTAGGTTATAGAAATGGAGATATAAACCATTTATTGAAAAGAATGATCTAGGTGGAAGAGAGTGACTATTAGAAGAAGGAGTAAAAGTAGAAAGTTAAGGGGGAGAACAAGGACTATGGGCTGGGGTAGAGTAGGCCAGCATAGGAAGAGCGGTTCTAGAGGGGGCTTTGGACTAGTAGGATATCACAAGCATAAGTGGTCGCTAGTCACTAAGCTAAAAGTCAAATGGTATGGAAAACACGGGTTTAAGAGCCCACAAGCTATAGCGTTAAAGATTAATGAAATAAATGTTGGAGAATTAAATGAAGCAATAGATGAATTAGTGAAGAAGGGTTTAGCTCAAATGGAAGGCGATAAAATAGTAGTGGATGTAGCTAAGTTAGGTTACAGTAAAGTGCTCGGTAGAGGAAAAGTTAGTAAAAAGATTAAATTAATAGCTCCTTCAATAACTGAATTAGCTAAGAGAAAGATAGAGGAAGCTGGAGGAGAAGTTTCTATAAGTAGATCTCCTCAGGGTTAAGGCTATAGAAAACCGCGGCTTCAGCAAAATCTCTTCAGCCACTTCCTCTAAAAGCTTAGTGAATGGAGGTAGTACGTTAGTTTAATTTATTAAGTATCCAGTTAACTAGCTACGTATGGGTAGCGTAATTGTGGAGGAGTAGATGCCATGGGTGTACTCGATCTATTAGCAAACACAGCGAATTACTTGCCTACAGCTATTAAGCCAGCTAGAAAGCCCAGCCTCTATGAGAGGTTTTTCTGGACGGCTGTTGCATTAGTGACGTATGTAGTTATGGCAAATACTCCACTCTATGGAATAAGCGTTGCTCAACAAAACATACTTCTCCTTGAGATAATATTTGCTTCAAATGCTGGAACATTAATGGAGCTTGGAATAGGCCCTATAGTTACTGCAGGTTTAATAATGCAGATACTTGTTGGAGCAAAGCTCATAGACATGGACTTAAGTAACCCTAGTGATAGAAAGAAGTTTACAGCAGCACAAAAAACGTTTGCAGTACTATTAGCTGCATTTCAAGCAGGTATGTATGCAGCTGGATGTAGATATTGGACAGTTACGCCAGGCCAAAACCCATTCCTTGGCTGTACAGCTTCTCTTACAACTAGAGCTTTAACATCTATCCAATTATTTCTAGCTTCATACGTAGTGATACTTCTAGATGAAATGATTCAAAAGGGTTGGGGGATTGGAAGTGGCATAAGCCTCTTCATACTAGCTGGTGTAGCGCAGAGAATTTTCTGGAATATGTTTTCTCCAGTAATTGTCTATGGCGAGAAGTTCGGGTTAGTTCCCCGCTTAATTGATGTGCTAAGTACTGGGGGAAGCTTAAGTAACGTGCTAGTTAGAGCTTATGGAGCGGATGTACTTGGACTAGTGGCTACAATAGTAGTAGTGTTTATAGTCGTGTACTTGCAGAGCATGACTATACAAATACCTGCTTCATCGCCTAAGCTGAGGAGCATAAAGACCAAGATACCTCTACAGTTCCTTTACGTAACTAATATACCTGTGCTACTTGTAGGAATACTATACAGTGACTTAGTTATATTTGCCAACATAGCTAGGATGTTTGGCTCAGGATGGATTGCGGATTTAATGGCTATGTATGACTCTGACAACAGACTTGTAGGAGGCCTCGCCTACTACCTCTCGCCGCCAAGCAATGTCTATGGAGTATTAGCTGATCCATTTAAAGCCTTAGTATATTCCATAAGCTTCATTGCACTAGCAGTACTCTTCGGAGTTCTGTGGATCGAGGTTGCAGGACTTAATGCAGAAGCTCAGGCTGATCAACTGATTAAGTCAGGCATAGAGATCCCTGGCTTAAGGAGGAATCCCAAGATACTTAAGGATAGGCTTGAGAAGATCATACCTCCACTAACGATCCTTAGCTCAATAATAGTTGCACTAATAGCTATAGCTGCCGATATCGCTGGTGCCTATGGATCGGGGATGGGTCTTCTGCTGGCTGTAGGAATAGTGCAGCAATACTATTCACTGATTACTTATGAGAGGGCTCTGGAAGCCTATCCATTATTAAAGAAGCTTGTAGGAGAGTAAGTGTAAATGCTTGCTTCAGTAGTCATATTAATTGGGTCATTACTATCGCTTCTCGCTACAGTAGTTTCAAATACTTTATCTAGGAAGAAGTACTTTACTGAAGCAATAGAGTTTCTCTCAAAAGTCCGCAGCGATGAAGCCAGCAGAGATAAGAGAAGCATTCGAAAGATGAGGAAAGTGAAGGGCTTTATTGAAAGATATAGGAGGAGGATGTTTATACTCTTCATGGTTAACTTCACGGTATTCATGTTATCTTATACAGCAGCTATAGTAGCTACATACTTTACTGCTTACTACCTAGCTGGTGGAGAATTCTACGTTGCTCTACCCATATATATTCCGCTTGTAAGTTACTCTATGAATGGCTCATATAGAGTTGGCTTAGTAATACTGGCGTTGCTTGGGTTTCTAGCACCATCATACTTATTCACTAAGGCGTCAAAGCTTTACTCTATGTAGAATTCACGTCTTTAGAGCATTCAAGAAGTTTATAAATCTCTGACTTATGAAATCCACTAATAAGTGAGGAGGAGCAATATTGCCAAAGCTATGGCAGAGAAGCAGCTCTAGGAGAAGGATATGTAGAAGGATCCCTAGTGGTGTAGCTGTTGTTCACTATGAGTTAAGGAATGTGAATGTAGCTAAGTGCTCTATATGTGGTACTCAACTAGGCGGAATCCCAAGGCTTAACTTAAGTAGTTTAAGAAAGCTTGCTAAGACTGAGAAAAGGCCTGAGAGAATCTATGGAGGAACTCTATGTCATAGATGTCTAGCTAACCTATTGAAGGAAGCTGCGAGAGTAATTAAGTTACAGAGAAGTTGAACTCCCTGCATTTTTTAATTGAGTCTATGGAGGATTCATTTAAATACAACCTTCCATAGCTAAACAATGACTGGGTGAATGACTTGGTTGTGATAGCTGTAAGTGGTCCTCCTGGTGGGGGAAAGACTACTCAGGCACTTAAACTAGCTGAAAAACTTAAGCTAGAGTATCATTCAGCTGGCTCCATCTTTAGAGCAATAGCTTCTGAAAGAGGAGTAAGTCTTGAAGAACTAAGTGTGCAAGCTATGAAAGCACCTGAAATAGATTTAGAAATAGATAAGAGAAGCATCGAACTATCGAAGGAAAATGCTGTTTTAGATGGCCATCTTACGGCGTGGGTCTTAAAGGATATAGCTGATGTGAAAGTGCTTATAACAGCTCCTCTATTAACTAGAGCTATGAGAATATCTATGAGAGATGGTAAAAAACTTGAGGATTCACTGAGGGAAACTATAATTAGAGAGTACTCTCAGTTAAGGAGGTTTATAGAGTACTATGGCATAGATCCTAGGGACACTGAAGTCTTTGACTTAACTATAAGTACAGGCAAGCTAATTCCAGAAGACACTGAGTCAATAGTAAGTGTAGCTGTAGAAAAACTACTAAAAGCAGCTGGGAGAAAATAATAAAAGCTAAAGCACTTTAGTACTCTTTAAGTTAGAGGACTGGGGAAGCACTATGCCTGCAATAGAAGTTGGAAGGATATGCGTGAAAGTATCTGGCAGAGAAGCTGGCTTAAAGTGTGTCATAGTAAACATAATTGACGATAATTTCGTCCTAGTGACTGGGCCAAAGAGTTTAACTGGTGTAAAGAGGAGGAGGGTTAATATAAAGCACATAGAGCCTCTTGAAGTGAAAATCAATATACTGAAGGGAGCAAGCGATGAAGATGTTCTTAAGGCAATTGAAGAAGCAGGTTTAGTAGAGTTCATGAAGGAGAGAGTGAAGATCGAGGTAAAACCCATTTGAGTTAATAAGCTATTTTAGTGGAGTTACAGGTTCTTAACACGGTGCTGTATTTTGGATAAAGAGAGTGGGCTGTCTTTCCTCAACGATCTAGCGGCTAGAGCTTGTATAAAGCATGAATGGATAGTCGTAAGAGATGAAGACACTGATCCTAGATATGGAACTCCGCCGTACAGTAGAGACCTTAAAAACCATTTAGAGAATGGTGTGATAAACTTAGATAAGCCCCCTGGGCCAACAAGCCATGAAGTAGTTGCATGGATAAAGAAAATGTTTGGCATTAGCAAAGCTGGTCATGGAGGGACTCTAGATCCAAAAGTCACTGGAGTGCTTCCAGTAGCTTTGGGGAATGCAACTAAAGTTATTGGAAGCGTTGTCCATACATTGAAGGAGTATGTAATGGTGATGCAATTCCACAGCGAAGTACCTGAAGAGAGAGTTAGAGAAGCTTTAAAACTATTTATTGGACAAATATATCAAAGGCCTCCGCTGAGATCTAGTGTCAAGAGATCTATTAGAGTTAAAACAATTCACAGTGTAGAGCTCTTAGAACACACTGGGAAGTACTCACTGATCAAAGTAGAGTGCGATCCAGGAACTTATATGAGGAAGCTAGCGCACGATATAGGTTTAATAATAGGTGTTGGAGCCCATATGAGGGAGCTGAGGAGAACTAGGACTGGGCCATTTAAGGAAGATGAAACATTAGTTAGAATGCAGGATGTTTCTGAAGCTCTATACTTGTGGAGAGCCATCAATGATGAGCGTTTACTTAGAAAAATAGTGCAACCAGTTGAAGTTGCTACAGCTCACTTACCAAAGATAGTCGTTAGAGATACCGCCGTTGGATCGATAGCTCATGGAGCTAGCTTAGCTGCTCCGGGTTTAGTAATGCTAACTAAGGATGTAGTGAGAGATTCAACGGTAGCTCTATTCACTCTTAAAGGAGAGTTAGTTGCACTAGGTCAAGCGCTCTACAATGCTGAGGAAATGGCTTCATTAAGTAAAGGCATCGTAGTTAAGACTAAGAGAGTCTATATGGATCCAGATATATATCCGAGGGCTTGGAAAAGCGTTAAGCAACAGTGAACGATCAGTATTTTCAAAATGAAGGAATAATGCAGCTTTTTACACACGTGATGTAGTTAATGAACCTTCACTACAACTTTTCCGCTACTTACTGAATAACTTGCCAGCACTACATGAGAATTTCATGAAGTTCCATCAATGTGTGTAAAGCAAAATAGAACTTAAGTAATCATGTATTTATTTAGCGGGCCCGCCGGGATTTGAACCCGGGACCTACGGGTTAAAAGCCCGCCGCTCTACCAGGCTGAGCTACGGGCCCACACTGCTAGAATTGATAAAGAGCTGTTCCTTTTATACGCTACTCCTCAATAGATTAATTACTAATGTTACTCTGATTTAGATTATGAAGTTCCCTGAGGGCACTCAATATTCATTAGTACACAGACACTTTCATCATCACTAGGTAGGTATAGGATTTAGTGCTTTCCCTATACTTAGTGATGTATACTTATTCTGCTTCGGCCATAGAGATGCCATTGCATTTATGTAGAATAGTACTTATGACTCCTTATCAGCTCTCTTCTCGTTTTTGAAAAGCTGCTCATCAATGGATGTGGAGAGCTCGTTGAAACCCTGAAGATCGTGGTTGTAACTGAAAGCTCTGCTCCCTTTAGAGCTGGGACAAAGATGATCTATTGCAATAGTTTACATTAGTGATGGAAAGTGCATGTGCATTAACTGTAAGAAAGCATTAACCCTAGCTATAGAGATGAGGGTTAGCCTAAAGCATGTGAATAGAGAGTATAGTGCTTGAGGAGATGATCTCTCGCTACTTCAACTGCTCTGTAAATGAAAAATGTAAGCCGAAATGAATGCAGAGAAGCGTGAACCGTGGAGAACCCTCATTCTTTCAGGTTAGGGAGGAGGTTAGGTAAACTCATATAGAAGCTGGATTTATGAAACATCCGTTCCCCTGGAAATGAGGGTTCTACTTACTTTAGATGCAAGCATGCCGGCTATTCTAAGGGGCTCAGGCTCAGGTGAGTACATTTGTGATTTCCTGAGAATATCTAGTGCAGTGTTTTCACTTAATCCTACTGGAGTATATTCATAAACCCCCCACCAGGTGTAAATCTTAGCTCTCCACTTGAGGATTCTCTCTATTACATTTAACCTCAACTCATAATCATGGAAATGCTTTACCAAGGCCCTCCTTATCTTATCTACGCTTAGTTGATGTCTAAAAAAGACTATTGCTGGACAGCCCGTTTCACTAAGTAGTTTATGTGGATCAACTATGTTGAATCCCGCGTAAGTAACTCCATCAAGTATTATTGGTGCGTTAGCATTTAATAACTTAACTAAGCTAATGGCTTTATTCGTTGCATCAAGACCATCTATCAATACATCACTAATGGCTGCTGCTTCAACATTCCTCTCACTTAAGTCATAGACTATTGCTGCAAGCACAGTGCTTCCCTTAAAGTACTTGTAGTATACGGGGAAAAAGCCGTCGTCTATAGCTATAACTCTCTGTTTAAGCAATACACTCCTCCAAGTAAACGATTCTCACTGGATAAATATGCTTATATTTTACTTCCTTACCTAGAGCTGTAAGATGGAGAACTCATCTCAATAAATAAGTATGCTTATACAGACTTCCTCTCCTCTGGAGAAAGAACTCTCAGCGCGATGGCTATACGTTTAGGCAATCGATAATAGTGTTGATGACTAGCTCAGGTATTTTTATTACTTTAGTCTTTCCATACCTCCCCCTATTCATTACAACTGCATTAACAAGACCGAGCATGTCTAGTTCGCCAATTATTTCACTGATCCTCCTTTGAGTTAAAGGCTCTACGCGCATTTCCTTAGCCATTTTTACGTAAGTATTAAATGTTTCACCAGTTGTAGCACTCCCTTTATCATTCACTATAGTCACTATGGCCTTGAGAACGAGCTTTGAATGAAGGGGTAGTGATGAAATTACTTGCTTTATTCTACCATGCTCTATTTCTAGAAGAGCTTGCTTCACGTGATCTATTGCAACTATTGGAGCTTCAAGTCTCTCAGCTATTTCACCAGCAATCCTCAGTAAATCTAACGCTCTTCTAGCATCTCCGTGCTCTCTAGCTGCTAAAGCTGCAGCATACTTTATTACTTCAGGTGTTATAGCTAAGGGATTGAAAGCTAACTTAGCTCTCTCTTGAAGAATATCCTCTAGTTGTTCAGCATTATATGGAGGGAAAACTACTTCTACTTCCCCTAGGCTACTCCTCACCCTTGGATCAAGGCCTTCAACGAAGTTTATATCATTAGTTATCCCAATTAATGATGCTTTAGCTTGTTTAAGCTCTTCATTAATTCTAACTAGTTTATACAAAAGATCGTCTCCATGTCTTTTAACATAGTAATCAATTTCATCGAGTATCATTACGTGTGTGCCTCCCCAACTGTTTAGAGCTTCAACGTATCTCCTATAGACTTCTGCAATAGCTATGCCTGTCTGAGGTATTCTTAGCCCCATGCTTCTAGCTATTTCAGATATTATTCTATAGGTAGTATCAGCTTTCCTAGTGTTTACGTATGCATACTTAAACTTTGTAGCAAGCTTTTTAGCCTTCTCCTCAAGCCCTCTTAAAGTAAATAGTGTTACAGCAGTCTTTCCAGTACCTGTTAAGCCATATATCAATATGTTGCTTGACCTAACTCCCTCAAGGACTGGGGCAAGTATTGAAGCTATTCTCTCAATCTCCTTCTCGCGGTGGGGGAGTTTTTCAGGTATGTAGTCTGGGTGGAGTTTCTCCTTATCTACGAATATCCTTACTTTCTTAGCAAGCCTTAACTCGATCACTTTTTCTAATACGTCCTTACTCAAGTAGAATACACCGTAAGCAACACTTCTACTTGAAAAGACTATCCCGTGATTAATAAGTAATCTTGAATTACGCATTAACATAGGCATGGTTGCCGGAATATAAATAGTTACTTAAGCTATGTAATATTTTTTAAAACATCATTTAAAAGATGGATTGAGTAGTAGAAGCCTTTGTTTTCAATATGTATTTAAATGCAGCATCAGCTGCTATAGCTCCTTCAGCTGCTGCTATAATCACTTGCTCAAACCTATACTTGTATGGTCCTCCAGCAGCATCTCCTGCAACAAATATTCCTGGAAGGTTAGTGCTCATGTCTGGCTTTACTACTGCGTGACCGCTATCATCTACTTCTAAGCCGATCTTCTTAAAGAATTCTTTATCAGGCTCTAAACCTATTTCTACAAAGACTCCATCAACTTTAACAACGCTTTCTCTACCTTCTACTACATTAAGTACTTTTATTGCTTCAACTCTTTCTTCACCAATTATTTCCTTTACAATAGAGTTTAGAAATAGCTCTATCCTTGGATTACTTTTAACCATTTCTACATAAACTGGGAAGGCCTTAAAGCTATTCCTCCTATGCACTAAGTATACTTTAGAACATATGTTAGCTAAGTAAATAGAGGATGATAGAGCAGAGTTTCCTCCTCCAATAACTGCTACGACTTTATCCTTAAATAACGGGCCATCGCATGCAGCGCAATACGATACTCCTCTGCCAATAAGTCTATCTTCCCCTGGGACTCCAAGCCTCTTTCTTTTACTTCCGATAGCTATGATTACAGCACGCGTCTTCAGCCTTCTCCCCATTTCTGTTGAAACTATCCAAAAGGATCCATTGCGGGTTACTTCAGTGACTCTATCTACAACTATTGGAACTCCATATGTTGATATGTGTGTTACAAACTTCTCCACTAGTTCAGTTCCACTTATGCTTGGAAAGCCTAAGTAATTATCTACTAAGTGTATTTCACTTAAACAACCACCAATTCTTTCAGTAATTACAATTGCCTTTAGGAAATACCTTGTTGAATATAGTGCAGCAGTTAAGCCAGCGGGTCCGCCGCCGACTATCACTAAATCATACTCTACGCCCATAGATTCCGTGGGCTCTAATGGAGCTCTTAACTTAAATTTAAAACTCACTACCTCCACCTTTCTGTTACTTTATAAGCAGTTGAGTAAATACTTATTAAAGTCTGCGGCTTGATAATGCATACAACAACTTAACTCTACAGTGGTGGCTTAAGTGAGCTTTAGTGACGTATATCTTTTACAGCAAATTGCTGCAGCACTAATGCTCACAGCCATATTGTCGTATGTAATAGCTGGACGCAAGTTAAAGAAGGCTCTGTTGACGATGCTTCTCTTAGCGCTAGCACTTGTTCACTACTCTATTGTCTTTAGCATGGCTCTACTAGGAGTAAGGATAGCATTTTACCCACTCGTATATGCCGAGGTCTTCAACTCTTTTAGGAGCTTGAGCTTAGACTATGGGCAAATATTAATCATAGTAATCATAGCTTTATGGCGCAGAGAAATAGCATTGCTCACTAAGAGAGTTCTAAAGTCATTTAAGCAGGTGGTAAGAGAAAGAAATAAAAGTAGAAGCAGTTAATCAACCTAAGTGAGCCGCCGTAGTATAGCCCGGTCAAGTATGCGGGCCTCTCGAGCCCGTGACGCCCTTATATCCATGGTGTGCGGGAGACCCGGGTTCAAATCCCGGCGGCGGCACTTAGGAGTACAACACTATGTTTCCTTAAGTAATAGAGGATTAATGAAGATAGACGTAGGTAGAAAGACATGTTAATGGAAATGATCATACTTCACTGTACATTCCGTAGAGTCTTTCGCAAGCCTCTATTATTCGTGAGACAACTATCCAGGCTTCAAGGATTTCGGGGTAAATTGAGTAAATAGCTTTAGCTAGTGAATACGTTGTTTCACTAAATGAGCCGTGGGGGAAGCATCCTATACCTATTGCACACTCAGTACTACAAGCTTCTTCAATTACTCGATCTGGGCTTGCTTTAACCCCCTCTTCACTAAGCAATATTAGACACCTACTCCCTATTTCCGTGAGAAGACTCCTTAAGTTCATCTCCTTTACGTAGAGCAATGGCTCACTAGCTCCTGGTGGTACTTTGCCATATTTAAGTAGTTGTTCAAAGAGTCCAGTAAATCTATTGTAATTTCTAGGAATCCTCGTCCTTGGATCTATGAAAATGACTAATTCATTTACTGTATGTACATACAGCCTTAGTAAACCCCTCTTATTCAATGGACTTCCGAGAGCGTTTAACAATGATATATGCACTATGTCTGGACGCCCTCTCTTTTCAAAATTCATTAAACCCTTCATAGCGTGATAATGCACACTCTTATCTAACAACATATCACCCGGCCTTCTACGCCTCCTTCTAGCAGCGTTTAGTATAGCTGGGTGACTCCAAATGGATTTTGGAACTAATTCAATTGATGACTCTATTAGTACTATTGAGAGAGGCTTCAAACACTTCACCAGTTACTAAAGCGATCTTAGGCATAGCAGCTAAATTGTTTTAGATTTCGTAGAGGTTTATATTAGTTAAATAGATCTTAAGAATCCACTATATAGTGGAGGCCGTCAATGGAGGTTGAAGAGTCATTAAGCTTTAAACCACGGGCTCTTCCTGAGAGTAATTAAGATGTAGAAACCTCGGGGGCATTATTAATAAATACTTCTGAAAAGTGAAAACTCCAAGCAGAGTGTAAAGGAAGCTGAGTGGGGGTAAAGAGGATAGATTAAATACTTGTAGACTCTAAGACAGCCATCCGGCTGCTATTGCTCTAGTGGACTATGTTTTCTTATTTTAATTTCAATAAAACCTTTATGATAGTTAAAGTAGCTTTATGTGTAGAGTATATAGCTCACTTACGGCGTACATTAAGTTTGGTGAAGCCTCCTTGATGGCAGCTGTTTTAGCTGGAGGCTTAGGAAAGAGGCTTAGGCCATATACAGAGGAGATCCCTAAATCCCTCATTAATATAGCTGGGAAAACTATCCTTGAATGGCAGATAGAGTGGTTGAAGAAATACGAGTGCTTTGAGTTCGTGTTATTAGTTGGATATAGGAAGGAGAAGATAATTGAGTACGTTGGCAGTGGCTCAAGGCTTGGTGTAAGAGTAACATATGTTGTAGAAGATGAGCCTTTAGGGACGGGTGGAGCGCTTAAAAACGCTATGCATGTACTATCTAAAAATGAATACTTCCTGGTTCTTAATGGAGATATAATAACTGACATTAATCCCATGAAGTTAATCGATAAGCTATCGAACAACGAGTTTATAGGAGTAATAGCAGCAGTTCCATTGCCAAGTCCATATGGAATACTTGAAATAAGCGGTGAAGTAGTTAAAGGCTTCAGGGAGAAACCTAAGTTAATGGATTACTGGATAAATGCAGGCATATATGCATTAAAGCCAAGTATATTTGACTACCTCCCAGAGAGAGGAGATATAGAGACAACAGCCTTCCCCAATCTCGCGAACAAGGGGCTTCTTGGGGCAGTGAAGTACAGTGAAGTATTTTGGAAAAGCGTAGATACACATAAAGATCTTGAGGATGTAGCTAGAGAACTCGCCAAGAGAGGCCGCATCAATACGTGATGTACTTCAATAACTATTTTTACACAATTCTTTGATTCTCAACATTAAATTTGAGTAGTTTGCAGAGAGTCTTTAAACAACCTAGATTTAAACAATTTACATCCCTTAACAAAGTAAAGACCACTTCTAATTCATAATCTAATGCATCAGCCTGTAAGATATAAGTACGCTTAAGGAGAATGTTGCGCTGCAAAATACGTAAACTATGCTACACCTACTTAAGGAAGTAGGTTTATGAATGCATTCCCCTAAATGGTAAAGCAGTATTAATTCCTCATATAGCAAGGAGTATAGAGTACACAAGCCCTTATGAAAGAGTGTTTTTAAAAGAATGCATTTATAGAACTTTAAAAACTCCATAACTTTACTTAACACATCTCTAAGTAATTGCTATTGTTAAAAGCCAAAATCAGTGAACTAGCATATGAGTGGAAAAGCCGTGGATAGAGTATTCAGCGATGTAGAAGCATAGGACAAGAACTATCAGGATCTATGGTAATGCTTGAAATCATGATTGCTAGAAGATCTATGGTGGGATAAACTATAAAACTTATGAGGAGTATGGGGCCCAGATGAAATAGCGTAATGGCAATAACATTAACTATGAGTAATTTTAATAAAACATTATCTAAATACTTTATGTGAAAAGCTTTGAAGCAGTGATCCAGGATTTACCCAACTCCAGCGCCGGGGGCGGGATTTGAACCCGCGTGCCCCATGTGAGGCACTGGCTCTCCAGGCCAGCCCCTTAGGCCGCTCGGGCACCCCGGCTCTATTCTTACTATAGCTAATTTCTCCTTATATGCTCTTAATGTTAATGCCTTAAAGTTCAGTTAAGTATTTGTCTCCCAGTAGCGTGTCTAGGGCATATACATTCTTCAGGGATTTCTTTGCTTAGGAATTGAGACAATAGAGTCCTTTTTACTTGTGTTTCTCTAGGGAATTAATTGAACATTGTATTTTAGAGTAATTTAACTTAGTACTCTTCAGCATCTTGTATAACAATGCTCTCCCTCATCATTTCCTCAAATTCCCCTAGAGTATATAGTAGTAATTCGACGAAATTATGCTGAGGAGCATGCGTCTTATAAGTACATATCTTTCACTTATGTTGAAATTTCTAAATGCAGGAGATATAACTATTAAATCTACATCACTATTGTGTAGCCAATTCCCTCTAGCGTAGCTTCCAAATATGTACACTTCAACATGGCCTAGAGAGTTCTTAGCTTTTGTAAGGAAATCCCTAAGTATTTCCTTAATCCATTTAGGCATCATTAATTTATCTAAAGCCTGCAGCTCTACCAACATACTTCACTACATTTTCAGCTAGAGTTTTATCAATATTCTCCCAAGGCCTCTCTAATCCAGTGGGGTATTTTGCTACAACATAGTATGGTGAGAACTCTGAAAAACCTACTCTTAGTTCACTGAGCAACTCTAGACATAATTCATTGAGTAATTTAACGAGATCATGTATTTAGGAAGTCTAGCTCTCTTAAGGACTGTGAATGCAGCTTTTAAAGCTTTTTCAACAGCTTGATGGGCTGTGAAAAGAGCTCAATTAAACCTATTGTTGATTAGCGCAGAGCGAGCTTCATCAAGATCTATTAAAGCATCATCAAACTAATCCTTAGCCTCTTCCCCAACTTGATTTAAAAACACCACCATACCAAGTAGAGTGTCTACATGGATAAAATTGTTTTCTATCCCCTTAAGTTCCTCAATGCTTTAAGGACTTAACTTACTCTCAATAAATCTATGAAGTCCTTGATCCCTGCAGTGAAGAGATGGAAACCCGATCTAGGTGGAGGAACTCGAGGACATATTTAAAACTACATACTAAGAAGCAATTACCCTTGGAGAAACAGAGTCCACTAAGTACTTACTTAAGATATCTCCAGCGCATTCAACGACATCACTAACAAGAAGATCTCTTCAATGCTGGGGAATTCAACAAAGTGAAGGCACAGGTAGTAAATCAATGAACTGCCGTATGGGAATCCTTGTCATTCAAGGCAGAGGGGGTGTTTAGAAAGTGTAGAAATGCTTTTTAACGTGAAGTATTTTTTACAGCGAGTGAATGCTTAAGAACATTATGTACAGAGATCGTGAATCGACATAGATACTTAATGAAGCATGGCGTCAGGAGAATGGAGTGCTATGATGCAGATCGCTGTAACGCTTCATGCTGTAGCATGGGGTATGTACTATGCATTTACGAGGATATATGTAATTAAAGATCTTGGAGGTGGTGTTAAAGCCCTAATACTACTTACTGGGCTAGAGTGGTTTGCTGCTCTTCTAGCAATACCTGCTGGTTACTTAGCTGATAGGTATGGAGGTAAGTGGCCTTTATACATTGGCGCTTTTGGAGCAATACCATTTCTAGCTGCGCCACTAGTGACTGAGCCAACACTGTTGTCACTTATGTTGAGCACTTCATCACTTACGTGGGCTATAGCTTGGCCCACTGTGTTATCTCACGTGCTTAGGGGAGAGGATATTGGAATGAAGTACAGCAAGTTTGGATTAGGCATAGGGCTTGGATGGGGCTTGGGGTCAACTGCATCTGGATTCATCTATGAACGCTTAGGAGTAGTGGGGACATTTACATTGATGGCAGCACTATACCTTACGGCTTATACAGCGTTTATCAATAGAGTTGCAGGAGTCAGAGGCGTTGAGCGAGTCACTAAAGAAGATCTTTTGGAGATGATGAAGGTACTTAAATTCTTTGTTTCTGCAATAGCTGTATCTACTTTCGCTAGAGAGTACATATACATCCACTTGACTGCTAAGCTTAGCCAAGCTGTTTCCTCAATTAGTTTCCCTAGCTTAAGTACTCATGAAGCTTTCGGCATAATTTATGGAGTGACTTCATCAATGCTAGCTACTCCAGTGAGGCTGCTTGCAGGTAAGTTAATTAGCAAAGTGAATCCACTAAACCTCCTAGCTTTAATGAACTTAGCTTACATAGCTTATGCTTCAGCGTTTTACTTTTTTAACGACGTACTCATAGTCATACTGTGGCAAATACCTCTATATCCTTTAGTAGATGTAGCTACTTATACTTCAGCTGCATTACATAGCCCAGAGAAGCTTAGGTCAAGTGCCTCAGGTGCTGTAATAGCGTTTAGCTCTATTGGAGCAGCTTTCATAGCCCTCCTATACCCAGTTCTATCACGACTATGTTTTTTAACGGCGCTATGTATTTCATCAATAGCTCTACTGACATCATCAGCTTTAATAGTGATATTCAGGAACTCTATACAGTACTCTAGCAACTCTTAGGATGTTGCTTGGTGAATGTTTTAAGCTGTTATAACAATTGCATTAATGGAGGCTTAGTAGCCATTGAGGGGTTGGGAAGTATAATGCTTTGCAAGGAGGATCATTTAGCGTCATTCAATGAAGCCCTCAATGAATTCATAAGCATTAAGCAAGTACCAAGGGGGAGCCTGCATCAGCAATACTGAAGTAGAAGAGAAGACGAGGTAATTGATGGAGGTAGCTACGAGATATAGATGCGGGTTCTATGAGAGACTTATCCGCCATTTATTGAGAACTCTTCTTCAATGAATTTACATAATCTATCGCCTACTTCCTCCACTACCTTAAGACGTGGAGTTAGAGTAACTAAGTCTTCAGAGAGTTCTAGGAGGCACGTGTATTCTTAATTGAAGTTTATAACGCTGTCTGAGTGTTTGTATGAGTACAGCCCTGAATAAGTAGGATAAGCTGCAAAAAGTATAAGTAGTGGATTAGTGAATATTGGGAGTCGATTAATATGCTTAGGTCTAAGTCTAGGAAAGTGAATATACTCGAACATGAGTGGGTTCCAAAACACGAAGTTTTAAGCCCTGAGGAAGCAGCTGAAGTACTTAAAGAGCTTAGCGTTAAGCCAATACAATTGCCGTGGATAAAGGCAAGCGACCCTATGGTAAGAGCTATTGGCGCTAGAGTTGGAGACATCATAAAGATATATAGAAAGAGCCATACAGCTGGAGAAACAATTGTATATAGATATGTAGTAATTGATGTAGAGTAAAGGTGAATTCTATGAAAGCTAATCAAGAAGTTAAAGACTTTCCGACACCTGACGACAGATGGCTCATTATAGAGGGATTATTTAAAGAGAAGGGCCTTGTAAGACAACACTTAGAAAGCTATAATGACTTCATAGAGAGCTCCCTTAAGGAAATAATAATGGATTATAGAGAGGTACCTCTACCGACGATAAATGGTAAAATAATTATAGAAGACGTAGAGATAGAGGAGCCTAAAGTAAAGGAAGTTGAAGGATACTACGAGAGAGTTACTCCATTAGAATGTAGACTGCGGGGCTTAACGTATTCAGCTCCCGTAAACATAGTTTTTAGAGTTGAAGTAGAGGGAGAGACGTATTCTCCAGTAAAAATTCTTTTAATGAATATCCCAGTGATGCTTAAGTCAAGCATAGATCCGTTGTCAAAAATGACTCCTGAAGAGCTTATGAAAATAGGTGAAGATCCAAAAGATCCTGGCGGCTACTTCATAATAAATGGCTCTGAACGAGTACTAGTAGCTCAAGAAGATCTAGCTAATAACAATGTATTAGTGGATTATGGACAGGAGGGAGGGGCCATAACTCACGTAGCTAAAGTCATGAGCGTTCACCGGGGGAGAAAGAGCCAGCTAATAATTGAGAGGAGGAGGGATGGAGTAATATACGCTAACTTACAGGGAATAAGAGTACCAGTAGTAGCATTAATGAGGGCGTTGGGTATTGAAAGTGATGAAGAGATAGTTTTTGCAGTAAGCCTTAATCCAGAGATTCAGAAGGAGCTATTGCCAACGCTAATTAAGGCTAAGGACATTAAGACTTCTGAAGACTCTCAAGACTACATAGGTTCAAGGCTTGCAATAGGTCAGCCAAAGCAAGTGCGAGTTGATAAAGCTAAGAGCTTCCTTGATGAAACACTACTACCTCACTTAGGTAATAGACCTGTCGACAGGAGGAGGAAAGCATACTTCATTGGACAGGCGACATGTAAGTTAATAGAAGTAGTTAAGGGATGGAGGAAGCCTGACGACAAGGATCACTATAGGAATAAGAGGCTTAAGTTAGCTGGAGATCTATTGGCTCAATTAATTAGGTACAACTTTGCAAGGACTTTTGTGAGGGAACTTAAGTCAAACGTTGAAAAAGTCTTCACTAGACAGAGGAGAGGGGAGTTAAAAGCTTTATTAAAGCCGGGTCTATTAACAGATAAAGTTCTTCATTCAATGGCTACAGGCAACTGGCCTGGTGGAAGAAGCGGAGTTAGCCAGTTGTTAGATAGAACTAACTTGATGAGCACTCTTAGCCACTTGAGGAGAGTCATATCGCCTCTAGCTAGAACTCAGCCTCACTTTGAGGCAAGGGAAATACATCCATCACAGTGGGGGAGGATATGCCCCTTTGAGTCCCCTGAAGGAACTAACATAGGCTTAGTGAAGAACTTAGCATTAATGGCTGTAGTAAGCATTGGCGCTAATGAAGCTGTAGTTGAAAGACTATTGTATAAGCTGGGAGTAATGCCTGTAGATGAAGCTGTAGAAATGGTTAAAAAGGGAGAACTAAGCTCTGAAGAAGCATCTTCATGGAGTAAAGTATATCTCAATGGAAGGCTCATAGGCTACTACCCTAATGGAGTAGAGTTAGCAAACATTGTAAGGAGAGTTAGGAGGTATGGCGATAGGGGAGAATACAAGATCAGGGCTGAGCTAAAGGATTTAGGCGATAGAATTCATGAAGTGAATGTAACTTACGTAGAGACAGAATACACTAGGGAAGTTTATGTAAACTGCGATCCTGGTAGAATAAGGAGGCCTCTCCTAATAGTGGAAGACGGCCGTTTAAAGCTGACTCCTAAGCATATAGAATTACTTAAGAATGAGGAAATACGGTTCTCGGACTTAGTTAGAATGGGTATAGTTGAGTACTTGGATGCTGATGAAGAGGAGAATGCATATATAGCTATAGAGCCACGTGAAATCACTAGTGAGCACACTCATTTAGAGATCTATCCATCAGCAATACTTGGGATAACTGCATCCATAATACCTTACCCTGAACACAATCAAAGCCCTAGGAACTCTTATGAAGCAGCTATGGCTAAACAAGCCCTCGGATTGTATTCAGCTAACTTCCAAGTAAGATCAGATACACGAGGGCATTTATTACATTATCCACAGAAGCCCCTTGTCCAGACGAAAGTCCTTGATATAATGGGGTATAATGCGAGGCCTGCTGGGCAGAATGCTGTTGTAGCCATAATGAGCTTTACTGGCTACAACATTGAGGACGCCTTAATAATGAATAAAGGGAGTGCAGATAGAGGTTTTGGAAGGAGCACATTCTTTAGACTCTATACTACAGTAGCATACAAGTATCCTGGAGGACAGGAGGATAAGATAGAGACCCCGAGTCCTAATGTTAAGGGATTCCGTGGATTAAAGGCCTATGAGAAACTTGAAGAAGATGGAGTAATAGCTCCTGAGACGCAAGTAAAAGGCGGAGATGTATTAATAGGGAGGACTAGTCCACCTAGATTTTTCACAGTTCAAGAATACGGCGTTGGCGCTGGATTAGTTAGGCAAGATACAAGTGTTGTAACTAGACATGGTGAGAAGGGAGTAGTTGACTCAGTGATGCTTACAAGCGATGGGGAAGGCAACTACGTAATTAAAGTAGTTGTGAGAGACTTAAGAGTACCTGAAATAGGCGATAAGTTTGCAAGTAGGCATGGACAAAAGGGTGTCCTAGGCCTATTAGTCCCCCAAGAGGATATGCCGTTTACTGAGGATGGAGTAATACCAGATCTAGTAATAAACCCACATGCTTTCCCAAGTAGAATGACTGTTGGACAGTTAATTGAGAGCATAGCTGGTAAAGTAGCATCCATAGGAGGAGGATTTATAGATGCAACTCCATTCTACAAGGAGTCCATTGATGAAATTAGGCTGACATTGAGGAGACTTGGTTATTCACATACAGGAGAGGAAGCGATGTATGACGGTAGGACTGGTGAATTACTCAAGAACCCCATATTCATTGGAGTAGTCTATTACCAGAAGTTGCATCACATGGTTGCAGACAAAATGCATGCAAGAGCTAGAGGACCAATACAGATCTTGACTAGACAGCCTGTTGAAGGAAGAGCTAGGATGGGTGGCTTAAGGTGGGGAGAAATGGAGAGGGATTGCTTAATAGGCTATGGAGCCGCCTCCCTTCTTAAAGAACAGTTAGTTGATAAAAGCGATAAGGTAATAGTCTACGTCTGCAGTCTCTGTGGCCATATAGGCTGGTATGACAAGAACAGGAAGGAAACAGTTTGCCCAGTTCATGGAGATAAAGGCAAGCTATATCCAGTTGAGATATCGTATGCATTTAAACTACTTATACAGGAGCTAATGAGTATGAACATTATGCCAAGGATGGTTCTTGAAGGAGTTGTAAAGAGGTGAAATCATTGTCAAGTCCTATGAAAATCAAGGCAGTAAAGTTTGGAATACTCAGCCCAGATGAAATCAGGAAGCTTAGTGTTACAACAATATTCTCAAGCGAGGTGTATGATAACGATGGCCTGCCAGTTGATGGAGGAGCAATGGATAGAAGGCTTGGAGCCCTTGAGCCAGGTGAGAAATGCCCTGTATGTGGGAATACTAGAGAGAATTGCCCCGGGCACTTTGCTCACATAGAGTTAGCTAAGCCAGTTATACATGTAAACTTCGTTAAACACATACTTACATACATTAAGACTACGTGTAGAAATTGTGGAAGAATACTTCTGAACCAGGAGGAAGCCCAGAGGTACTTAGAGTTACTCAGTAGGCTTGAGAAACTAGACATTAAGCCTCTTAAGAAAAGGCTGGTAGAGTATGTGAGGAGGAAGGCTTCTAAGACAAGTACGTGTCCTCACTGCAGTGCTAAGCAATATAAAGTGCGCTTTGAAAAACCCTATGTCTTCTATGAGGATAGAGAGGAAGCAGGTTTAGTTAGGCTTAATCCAAGCGATGTAAGGAAGAGGCTTGAGAAAATACTTGATGACGACGTAAGGCTTCTTGGAGGAGACCCTAAGGATGCTAGGCCTGAATGGATGGTGCTCACAGTACTAATTGTTCCACCTAAGACTGTGAGGCCATCAATACTCCTAGAAACAGGAATTAGGAGTGAAGATGATTTAACGCATAAGCTAGTTGACATAGTTAAGATCAATAATAGGTTGAGGGAGCATGTAGATAGTGGTGCTCCAAATGCAATAATTGAGGAGGAATGGGATCTCTTACAATACCATGCTGCAACATATTTCGACAACGAGATTCCTGGAATAGCTCCAGCTAAACATAGATCCGGTAAAGTCCTTAAGGGCCTTGCGCAAAGGCTTAAGGGAAAGGAGGGAAGGTTTAGAGGTAGTTTAAGTGGTAAAAGAGTAGATTTCTCTGCGAGAACAGTTATATCACCTGATCCAAACTTAAGCATAAATGAAGTAGGGGTTCCAATTGATATAGCTAAGGTCCTTACGATACCTGAGAAAGTCACTTCATGGAACGTCGATGAGTTGAGGAAGTTTGTCTTAAATGGACCTGATAAGTGGCCTGGAGCTAACTATATAGTACGACCGGATGGTAAGAGAATAGATCTAAGGTTTGTTGATAGAAAGGCAGCTGCTGAATCCCTTGCTCCAGGGATGATCGTTGAAAGGCATTTAATTGATGGAGACATAGCTTTATTTAATAGACAGCCAAGCCTCCACAGAATATCAGTTATGGCTCACATAATTAGAGTACTACTCGGTAAGACGTTTAGATTAAACCTACTGGTATGTCCTCCATATAATGCTGACTTCGATGGAGATGAAATGAACCTCCACATACCGCAAAGCCCTGAAGCAATAGCTGAAGCCAGAGTTTTAATGCTTGTTGAAAAGAATGTACTTACTCCAAGGTATGGAGGTCCAATTATAGGTGGACTGCAGGACTACGTTAGTGGAGCTTACTTACTGACTTCAAAGAGCACTATACTTACGAGAGAGGATGTAATAGACTTGCTTGGAGTAACTGGGTATAGAGGTCCTCTACCTGAGCCAGCAATCCTTAAGCCAAGGCACTACTGGACTGGTAAACAGTTGATAAGCCTCTTTCTACCAATGGACTTCAACTACAGGAGGAGGGCTACTCTAGGTAAAGCTGCTGCATTAGCGTGTATAGATGAGGATTGCCCCCACGATAGCATTGTGATAGTTAAGAGGGGTGTATTGCTAGAGGGAGTTCTCGATAAAGCTTCCATAGGGCGTGAAGAGCCTGAAAGCATGCTTCACTGGATAATAAAGGAGTATGGTGAGGATGTAGGCAGGAAATTCATGGATAATGTTTACAGAATGTTCTTAAGATATGCTGAAAAACATGGATTAACTCTATCCTACTCCCACATAGAGGTTCCCTTTGAAGTATTAGTTAATGTAAAGAAGATAATTGATTCTAAGAAGCGGGAAGTTTTAGAACTCATAGAGAAGTATAAGAGAGGAGAACTTGAGCCTAAGCCGGGGAGGACTGTTGAAGAAACTCTTGAGGAAGAAATAATAGATCTATTGTCGAAGAGGCTTCTAGATGAAGTCGCTGAAGCAATTACGCCTTACTTCGACTTAAGAAACCCAGTAATAATAATGGCTCGCACTGGAGCGCGCGGAAACCCTGTTAATTTAACGCAAATGGCTGCTCTACTTGGCCAACAGACTGTTAGAGGGAGGAGAATTGTAAGAGGCTACTCTGGGCGTTCACTGCCTCACTTTAAGCAGTGGGATTTAGGCCCAGAGTGTAGAGGGTTTATAGAGCATGGGTTTGCAGAAGGACTTATTCCACTAGAAGTATTTTTCCACGCTGCTGGTGGACGTGAGGGATTAGTTGATACAGCAGTTAGAACTAGTCAAAGCGGCTATATGCAGCGTAGACTTATAAACGCTCTACAGGATCTAAGGGTTGAATATGATGGAAGTGTGAGAATGCCGACGGGTGAAATAGTTCAATTCATTTATGGAGAGGATGGTGTTGATCCAATGAAAAGCGATCATGGGAGAGCAGTCAACATAACGAGAGTTATAGAGAAAGTTATTGGATGGAGGACTTAACATGGCTGCTGATAAACTAATGAGTGAAGCTGAAGTAGAGGAGTATTTAAGGAAGAGCTTAGCTAATAGAGTTAGTCAAACAATGTATAGAGAGATCTTGAATGAAGTGCTGAAGACTTGGAGGAAGCACGGTCTATACATAGATGAGTTAAGAGCTATAGTAGATGAAGTCGTGAAGCGCTATGAGGGATCTATTGTTGAACCTGGAGAACCTGTAGGAACTGTAGCTGCTCAAAGCATTGGCGAGCCATCAACTCAAATGACTCTTAGAACATTCCACTACGCTGGAGTAAAGGAGTTTAACGTCACTCTAGGTCTACCTAGATTAATAGAGATAGTTGATGCTCGTAAGAAGCCTTCAACTCCCTACATGGAGATACACTTAGTTGAAGAATATAGCAGTAGTGAGGATAAAGCTAGGGAAGTTCAGAGAGCTATAGAGACTACGACTGTGGAAAACGTCATTAAGAAACTAGACATAGATCCATTTACTGGAGTGACTATAGTGCTCGATAGAGAAATGATGAGTGATAAGGGAGTGGCAATAAACGATGTCTCAAAAGCTCTTGAAAAACTTAAGTTAGGTGAAATATTAGCTGATGAAGCTAAGTCAACTATAAGCATAATCCCTAAGGGATTGATAGACTTCTCTAAGCTTGAAAAAGTCCGGAGAAGTATCCTCAGCTTAAGGATAAAGGGAGTGAAAGGCATAAGGAAGGTGATTATACAAAGGAGGACTGTTCAGCGAGAGAGTGGGGAAATAGAGGAATATGTATTAATAGCTGAGGGAAGTAACTTAGAGGATGTAATGAGTGTTGAAGGAGTTGACTATAGAAGAGTGTTTACAAACAACATTAGGGAAGTAGAGGAAATACTGGGCATTGAAGCAGCTCGGAACGCAATAATAAGAGAGATCGTTAGCGTACTCGAGGATCAAGGGTTAGACGTCGATATAAGGCACGTAATGCTGGTAGCTGATGTCATGACTTGGAGTGGCTCAGTGAAACAAATAGGAAGACATGGAGTAGCCGGTGAGAAGTCAAGTGTGCTCGCTAAATCAGCCTTTGAAATGACTGTACAAAAGTTAGTTGAAGCTGCTTTAGGGGGAGAAGTAGATTCTCTACCTGGAGTAGCGGAAAATGTTATAGTTGGGCAGATAATACCTGTAGGTACAGGTATGGTTGAGCTATACATTAAACCTGGGCTAAGGGAGGAGAGAGATGAGTCAAGTCAGTGAAGTAGATGTTGTGAGAGCTCTACAAACAGCTATAAAGACTGGAAATATAGTAATAGGAAGTAGGAGAACTATAGAGTTAGTAAAGCATGGAAGAGCTAAACTAGTGATAGTTGCTTCAAATGCTCCACCTGAAGTAAGGAGAGACATTGAATACTACGCTAAGCTATCTGGAGTAACTGTATACATCTACCCTGGGACAAATATGGATCTTGGGGCAGCTTGTGGAAAGCCTTTCAGCATTACTTCACTAACAATAATTGATCCAGGGCAATCAAATATAGTTGAACTAGTTAAAGCATTGATAGAGGTGGGAAAGTAATTTGAATAGCATAAAGCTAACACCAGAGGAAATAAGGTATATGGCGCTTCTACATGAATTAACGGGAGTTAACGTAAGAGACTGCATAATAGATGATGAATTCAATAGAATAATATTCTTAGTTAATCCAGACGAAGTCGGCGTAGCTGTAGGTACGAAGGGCGTTAACGTTCAGAGAATGAAGAAAATAGTGGGTAAAAACATAGAGATCGTTGGCTACAGCGATAAAGTTGAAGAATTAGTTAAGTATGCTCTAATGCCTGCCAGGATAAGAGATGTGAGGATTATTGAAAGACTTGGGAAAAAGACTGTTTATGTAAACGTAGAGCCTAATGACAAGGGACTGGCGATCGGTAGGAATGGAAAGAACGTTGCTCGCTTAAAGACTATATTGAAGAGATATCATGATATAGACAGCGTAACAATTGCGTAACGACCCATGGATGTAGAGTGATTAAAGTTTTTAAACTTCAGTAAAGTCAGTGGAATGAGGTAGATAGTTATGCCTGGAAAGAAGGCTCCCTATGGACTATATGCAGCTAGGAAGCTGAAGAGAAAGAGACTTAAGTTTAGGTGGTCTCAAAGAGAATTTAAGGTGAGAATGCTTCAATTAAAGAGGAAAGCCGATCCTTTAGAAGGAGCTCCCATGGCTAGAGGAATAGTCCTAGAGAAAGTTGGAGTTGAGTCACGTCAACCAAATAGTGCATTAAGGAAGTGCGTTAGAGTACAGTTAGTTAAGAATGGGAAGATAGTGACAGCCTTTGTGCCACTTGATGGAGGAATTACATACATTGATGAGCACGATGAAGTAATCATAGAGGGAATAGGGGGGCCTAAGGGAAAATCTCTCGGCGACATACCTGGAGTCAGGTATAAGATAGTAAAAGTTAACGGAGTTTCGCTAAAAGCCATATGGCTTGGCAAGAAGCAAAAGCCAGTTAGATAAGTTATAGATATCACTAAGTTACTCCTTAAGTTCTCGTCATAGCTTCCTGCTGGTCAACGAGTTCTCTCTTAATGTAGACAGGCTTTCCTGCAACTAAGGCCATTAGTATTGCATGGCTTGGGATCATTCTCCTTTTAACTATTATGCCGCCTTCAACGAATTCAGCTATTGCTGCATAAGTGTATGTTTCAACGTCTAGAGAATCTATGATCACTTTACTTAAGTACTTTCCTAGAGCTTCCCTCAATAGGATGTTTGTCGTAATTACATCAAAGAACGTCTCCCTTTCATCACCTTCTCTTGGAAACATTGATTCCTCTCCCTTCAGTCTTCTTATAGCTTCTACAACATCTATAGGGACTGTGTAAAGCATGAAGGATCTTCCATCTTCTAAGAAACACTTAATAGAAGTCTCTATGGATTCATACGTAAACTCTTCACTGCCTTCGGTATATTCTTCTAGAATTCTTATAGAGGCTTCAACATCTACTACTTTGACTAGACCTTCACTCTGCATCATTTCACCACACAGCACTCTAACGGTGCTCAGTAAGTTAAGTTTTTATCGCTCTCTAAAGTTTGTGTATAAAGCAGTTCAGTAGTGATGTAGTATGTTAGAGTCAAGTAAGGAAAGTATAGAGCTTGAGGTCGGCGAAATAAAGTTGTTCGGTAAGTGGAGCTACGACAAGATAGTCATTAAAGACCCAAGTCTCAAGAGATACATGTGTTTAAACCCCGTCTACCTTCCACATACTGGTGGAAGACATGAGCATAGGAGGTTTAGTAAAGCAGAAGTACCCATTGTTGAGAGATTAATGAATAAATTGATGAGACCTGGGAAAAACATGGGTAAGAAACACTTGGCTTACAATATAGTAAAGAAGGCATTTGACATAATTTACTTAAAAACAGGTGAAAATCCTCTACAAGTACTAGTAAGAGCCATAGAGAACAGTGCTCCGAGAGAGGAGACAACTAGAATCATGTATGGAGGAATAGTCTATCATGTAGCAGTAGATGTCTCTCCACAAAGAAGAGTGGACTTAGCTTTAAGACATATAACTGAAGGAGCTAGAGCAAAGGCGTTTAACAATACAATACCTATAGAAGAGGCTTTAGCTGATGAAATAATTATGGCTTCTCACAACGATCCCAAGAGCTATGCTATACAAAGAAAGGAGGAAATAGAGAGAATAGCGTTAAGCAGTAGGTAGATTTTCAAACTATGTCTTTATATAGAGAATATCTGAATTGACATTAGTCTTATGAGATTATATTAGATGATTTTCCATTGATATGTGGAATTTCAGAATGTGTTTTAAAGTAACCTTTATAAGCCACGTCTACAGTCTAGGTAGAAGTGATGTTAGAAGCTGCATGAGAGTGTTGGATATGAGTGCTATACAGAAACCTCACTTAAACCTAGTGGTAATAGGGCATGTAGATCATGGTAAGAGCACTCTAGTAGGATATGTAATGTACCGTCTAGGGTTAGTTGATGAAAAGAGCTTTAGAGCCGTTGAGGAGCTAGCTAAGAAGTCCGGCAAAGAGTCATTTAAGCTGGCATGGCTTTTAGATAAACTTAAGGAAGAGAGGGAAAGAGGGATAACAATAGCTTTATCCCATATAAAGTTTGAGACTAAAAAGTACTTCTTCACAATTATTGATGCCCCAGGGCACAGAGACTTCGTAAAGAATATGATTACTGGAGCTAGTCAAGCAGATGCTGCACTACTCGTAGTCAGTGCTCGCAAAGGAGAATTTGAAGCAGGCATGAGCCCTGAGGGGCAGACACGTGAACACGCCCTCTTAGCTAAGACCATGGGCATAGACCAACTTATAGTTGTTATAAATAAGATGGATGTCACAGAGCCTCAGTGGAGTGAGCAAAGGTATAAGGAAGTAACAGAAATTTTAAAGAAGTACTTGAAGTCCATAGGATACGACATTAGTAAAATATTCTTCATTCCAGTTAGTGCTTGGCTTGGAGATAACGTTATTGAGAGAAGCCTCAATATGCCTTGGTATAATGGCCCTACGGTAGTTGAAGCATTTGATACTTTGTCAATACCGCCTAAGCCCATAGATAAGCCATTAAGACTACCGATACAGGACGTTTACAACATTAGTGGCATTGGAACAGTGCCTGTTGGTAGAGTTGAAACAGGCGTACTTAAAGTTGGAGATAAATTAGTCTTCATGCCTCCAGGCATTGTAGGTGAAGTAAAGAGTATTGAGACTCACCACGTAAGGATTGAGAAGGCTGAGCCTGGAGATAACATAGGATTCAACGTTAAAGGCATTAGTAAGCAGGATGTGAAGAGGGGCGATGTAGCAGGCCACTTGATTAATCCACCAACAGTAGTAGATGAATTTACAGCTAGAGTCTTCGTAGTATGGCATCCATCAGCTATAGCCCCAGGCTATACTCCAGTAATCCACGTACATACAGCTAGTGTAGCTTGTAGAATAGTTTCAATAGATGCTAAACTAGATCCTAGGACTGGTAAAGTAGTTGAAAACAATCCATCATTTATAAAGATGGGTGATGCCGCTATAGTAAAGTTTAAGCCCATAAAGCCTTTGGTAATAGAGAAGTTCAGTGACTTCCCACAACTTGGAAGATTCGCCATGAGGGATATGGGTAAGACTATTGGAATAGGAGTAGTCCTAGACCTTACTCCAGCAAAAGTAGAAGTAAAGGCTAAGTAAAGTGTAGATAAAAAGATGCATATTTTTAAGTAAGTACTTACTCAGCTGAGTGAGAATATAGAGTATGGAGTAGCGGTGGCAGAAGTGTCTATGGTTAAAATAAAGGTTTGGAGCACAGACGTAAATAGGTTGAATGAATTCATACTCAAGATAGTTGACGTAGCTAAGAGAAGCGGTGTAAAAGTAAAGGGCCCCATACCTCTTCCAACAAAAAGACTCGTTGTTCCAACGCTGAAGCTACCGCATGGAGAAGGGAGGAAGAAGTGGGAGCATTGGGAAATGAGAGTACATAAGAGAGTAATATACGTAGCAGCAGATGAAAGAGTCATGAGACAACTCATAAGGATTAGGGTGCCTCCAGAAATATGGATGGAGGCTGAGATAGTTAGACAAAGATAGATCCTCGATGAGAAACATAGCAATAAATTACTTAACCCCTTATTCTATAAATAACACTTAGCTAAGCCGGGGTGCCCGAGCGGCCTAAGGGGCTGGCCTTGAGAGCCAGTGGGGATTACTCTCCGCGCGGGTTCAAATCCCGCCCCCGGCGTTCTTGCTTTCCACTTTAATTACGCGTTTTAAAGCACCAAGCCCGTGGAGGGCTTAGAGCAGCACCCACATCACTGTCTAGAGTCCTCTAATCTAAAAAGATGAGTTTTTCCTACCGAAATCTTAATGGAGGCGTTGCGTTTGCCTCTGATCTAAGTACTAGTAGTTAGAGAGTTGGCTTTGTTACATTTACATCTTTAATTAATATGTATGGAAGTTTTGATGGTATAGTCACTTCCCACCACATGATGTTATATACGTTCTTTCCAAGGGCTTCAATGTTATTCAATATACTTGGAAGTCTATCAGCTATACGTATTTTTTCAATAGATTTAGATATTTTACCATTCTCAATTAAGAAGACTGCATCTCTACTGACAGTTGAAAATACTCCTTCAACGTAGTTCTGCAATCTAGTGTACCAATTGTTAGTAACTAGTATTCCTCGCTTCACTTCACTTATCATTTCATCAAGGCTGTAGTCCCCTCGGTTAACCGTTATATTCCATGGAGCTGGGGAAATCCAGCCAGCATTACCGGTAGTAGTTGCACTCATTTTACTTGCTGTCTTAGAGTTGTGGAGCAGGGTTTTAAAGATCCCTCCATCTATTACTGCCTTATTATAAGTAGGTACTCCTTCGTCATCAAAGCTTGTAGCTCTAGGGAGCTCAGTATTCCTCGGTTCATCAAATACTCTTAATTTATCTGAAGCAACTTTATCGCCGGGCTTTTTATTCATAAACATTGATAAGCCCATTAATACGTTGAATGCTGAAGCCATATGCATAGTTAACTCAAGTAGATTTCCAAACACCATGGGAGACATTATGACGTCATACCTGCCCACCTCTACTTTTTCCCTATACCTAGACTCCACAGCGTACTTAGCTGCAGTTAATGCAGTCTCCTCAATACTTCTTAAGTCAAGTCTAGTTGAACAAGTACTCCACTGACCGCTTCCGCTAGGTTCAGCAAAAGCTCTTAAATAAGTCTGGAAGCCCGTTGAATCTTCATATAGAGACGCCCCGCTAGAAGTTGATAGCGCTTTTTCCCTATACCAAAGATCTATTGTTCCAGCCATAGAGTCTATGTTCTCTCTATGAGCAGCTTCAATAGCTACTTCAGCTAATGCACTTGGCTCCTCTAAGCGTTCAACTATTTCTTTATCAACGAGTCCATCTAAAGGCTTTACTTCAATAGGCTCAGGCAGTGGAGCATATAGAGGCGACTCCATTATTTTAGCAGCTACTTTAAGCAAGTCAGCCATAGATTTATAGATTTCGGATTCATCTCTGGGGTAGAACTCCATTATAATGATCCTCTTGTCCTTGGCTAAATAAATGATTACGCTAAGCGAGTTCCAATGCTGTATCACTGATGGCTCACTATTAGCTACCTTAAGCATAGTCCTCCTAGTACTTATAGACAGTGCTGCAGATTCATTAAATCCCTCTACAGAAGCCCTCTTAACTAGATCCTCTGATATTCTAAGTAATTCTTCATTCATGTAATGCTCACCCCAAGCCTTACATTCCTTAACCTAACATCGGGGCCTCCAAACCATACTGGAACTCCTTGAGGAGGCTCGCCTTTTCCACAAGTCCCAGCGTAGAATTTCACTTCTCTACCTACAGCATCGATATTGTTGTAGAATCCACCTGTAGTAATCTCTAGAGCTGGATTTCTAACGAAGCCCTTGATCTCACCGCGTTCTATTAAATATGCCTCTAAACCAACGTATCTCTGACTCCACCTCTCGTCATCTATGTTCCACTCCATATAGCTCTTCATATAGATCCCTAACTCTATGTCTTCAATGAGTTCCTCAAACCTATAGTTGCCTGACTTAAGGTAAGTATTCGCCATTCTCACTATAGGCTCGCTCTTGTAATCCATGGATCTTGCGGCAGCATTGCTCTCAACTCCATAGATTCTAGCAGTCCACCTATTATGTAAGTGTTCACTTATTACTCCCTCCTTATAGAGGTACCTTGGTTTAGCAGGCACTCCCTCGTCATCATATAAGTAGAAGCCGTAGCTGCCAGGTATAGATGGGTCATCTATTACTGTGGCATTTTCATTACCTATTCTTTCTCCAACCATTCCTTTTTTAATGAAGCTCTTACCGGCTTGAGCAGCTTCCCTCCCAAGTATTCTATCTGCTTCACTTGGATGTCCACAGCTCTCATGCACCATTAATCCAACTATTTCACTTCCAATAACTAGATCTACTGCATTTTTCGGGGGTTCAATAGCTGTTAAGAGTATTTTCTCATAGGTTTTAGCATCTTCCTCTAATTTATTGATAAGCCCCCACTTATCGAGCCATTCTAAGCCACCGCTTGCACCAAGCATTTCCCACCGCTGTATAGAGCCCTTCTGCGGATGAGTTATCACTAAGTTGTAGAACAACGATATTCGAGGCACTCTACTCTCTATGAATGCTCCATCGCTGTTGGCAACTACTTTCTCTTCAAAACTCTCCGTGTACTCTATGAATAGAGTATTTGCTTTAGCTTCACAAATAGATCTTGATATAGCCTTCCATAAGTCGCTGTGGAAACCGGCTTTTTCTTCAAAGCTTAGTGAGTCAAAGCGCTTTGCCTCTAAGACAAAGTACTTAGCTCTCCCAAGCTTAGATTCAGCTAACTCTATAGGGTACTTCATAAGTCTAGATGTATTTCTAGCTTGAGCAATTGCTTTATCAACTGCATTCTTAATAGAGCTTCTTTCAAGTCTATTAGTTGCTGAAAAACCTAAGGCGCCTCCAGCTACTACTCTAATACCTATGCCTTCAACTGCTCCGCTTCCAACGCCAAGTATTAAACCATTGTTTGAGACAATGCTCCTTGAGCTATTCCTATGGTAACGTGCTTCAGCATAAGTTGCTCCAATGCTTCTAGCATAGTCAACTGCGTAGAGGACTAAGTCCTCCATTACACCACCTCGCAGTACCATATATATTAGTGGCTTTAAGATAAATCTCTATAGTTAAAATAGTTGAAGTTTTAGAAACACTTATTTGCTATAACTTACACTGTTTTACTCAAAGTGATTAAATTGACTGAACTCATATATCAAGTGGATAGCTACATAAGGGAGTTTGACGCAGTTGTAAAGGAGGTTCGTGGAAGAGGAGTTGTTTTAAACAAGACTGCCTTTAACCCAAGGTCAGGTGGACTTCCTCCAGATACAGGATATATAGTTAAGGCTTCTAAAGAGTATAGAGTTATAGATGTTGAAATAGATAAAGAGTCAATGGATGTAGTACACGTAGTTTATTCAGAGCATGATTTATCGCCTGGAGATGTAGTGCATGGAGTAATCGATTGGAGTAAGAGATATAGAGTTATGAGGCTACATACAGCTGCCCACATACTCTCCTCAATAATGTACTTAAGGCATGGAGCATTAATAACTGGTGGAAACATTTATGAAGAGTATGCATACGATGACTACAGCTTAGAGTCCTTCGATCTAAACATATTCAAGGAAGCCATCAATGAAGCAAATGAAGTTGTGAAAAGAGGAGTTGATGTAAAGATCTATTGGCTAAGTAGGGAGGAGGCCTTAAGGATACCTGGAGTAATTAAGTTAGCTTCTAAAATGCCTCCAAGCATAGCTACATTGAGGATAGTTGAAATACCTGGAGTAGATGTACAAGCCGATGGAGGTCCACATGTTAAAAATACTCAAGAGATAGGGGAAATAATCTTTATTAAAGCTGAGAATAAGGGGAAGAAGAGGAAGAGGCTGTATTACTCAGTAAGACCTTAGAGTCAATAAAGCCAATTAACTGAACTACTGGACTATACAACATATACGTTTATCTAAGAAGACTTCCTTAACTCCTTAACTTTCATAGCTAAGCTGGCTAGAATCAAATGCTTTGAATACTTTTTTCTAACTACAACTACATTAGTGTACTTATGCGTATCTTTAGGATACTTTCTTTCCTCAACTATTGGTTCAAGCCCTAAGAGCTCTGCTGCATGGACTATTTCGTCAACTGTTGGATTTAGAACAGCGTGTGTAAGGGGGAGTCTTCTACCCTTCTTTCTAGATAAGGCTCTATCTATATAGGCTGGGTAGATGACTACTCTCTCACTTACGTAATCACGGCTCAAGAATTAAGCACCGCTTTTTCCTTCAATAAGAACTGCGTTTATCACTCCATCTTGCCCAGGTCTAGAAGTGACTTTAGCTAATCCAAGCTCAGTCCTAATTATTGTGCCTTTAGTTATTATACCTCTCCTAGAGTACTCAACGTTAGCTGGCGTATTCTGTACTCCAAGTATCCTTGTTTTTACACACTTCTTCTCACTAGGTATGAATACGTTAGCAGAGAATGCTTCAGCTAACCGCACCTTAATGTTTCCTCCAGTTACTTTCACTACTTTCCTTAAGTCGCTTTCAGCTAGCTTAGTGAGTGTAGGTGGAGATCCAAGTTCGTGTTTTCTCTTACCCCTACTCCTACCTTTAATTCCACCACTGGGCTTCCTTAAATCATTGCCTTGGTAATAGGACACTTAGTTCACCTGCAAATAGCACTCAAGTTTAAAAACACTCAGCCATTTAAACTTTATTGCAGAACCCAGCTAATGCTCTATATAAACAAGGGCGGAAGACCCTCTTTCCCCAGCATAGTTCTTCCCCCACCTAGCTACTTAGAAATCCATGGAGGTTTTCCACGGGGTAAATTAACTCATAATTCAAAGGATCCTTAAGACTTCAGAGTACGTCAATGTAAAGCAGGTGGGTGTAGAGTAACTCTAAATGATCGAGGGGATTCTTATGGATGTTTAAATACTTTCAGTAAAATAGAAATCAATGGTGTAGCAACTGGCAGTAAATCGTGATAAGACATGGGTATCTCAAAGCACTTAGTAAAGGTCTTTAACTTACTGTTAAAACCTGTTTATAAGGCATATGAGAAGTGGCTTTGGATACAGATAAGGAAAGGCCCTATGCCAGTGCACATAGGCATAATACCGGATGGCAATAGAAGGTGGGCTAAACAAATGGGTTTAAACCCCATTGAAGGCCATGAACATGGCTATGAAAAAATTAAGGAGGTATTAAAGTGGATATGGAAATTGGGCACTAGGGTTGCAACAATATACGCTATGTCTACTGAAAACTGCCTCTATAGAGATGAAGAAGAGAGAAAGCACTTACTAGGCTTAGTGAAGAAAGGACTAGTGGAGTTAATGAATAGTGAGGAAATACATAAGTATGGAGTTAGAATAAGAGTTGTTGGAAAACTAGATCTAGTTCCAGATGAAGTAGTTAAAGTAGCTAAAGAAGTAGAGGAAAAGACTAAGGATCTCTCTGAGAGAAATCTCTACATAGCATTGTGCTATGGAGGAAGGCAGGAGATACTTGATGGAGTAAGAAAAGTAGCTATAGCTGTAAGGAAAGGCGAGATAGAGCCTGAGTACGTAACTGAAGAGTACTTTAGAAAGCACCTCTATACAGCGGATATACCTGATCCAGATCTAGTAATTAGAACTTCTGGAGAAGTAAGGATAAGCAACTTCTTACTATGGCAAATAGCTTATTCAGAGCTATACTTCTGCGATGCATACTGGCCTGACTTTAGGAAGATAGATTTCTGGAGAGCCATAAGGTCATATCAAGTTAGGGAGAGGAGGTTTGGTAAATAAGAGATGTATTTAGAAGAAGTTAAATCACTCCTCCGGCTCAATTAATTCATCAACACTGCCGTATAGTAATTGGAGTTCCTCTAGAGTCAGCTTACGCTCTCCTCTCTTCAACTTTTCTTCAACAATCATTTTCTTACGCTCTACTATGGACTTAACTCTACTTCTCTCGATTTCTTTAATGACTTCATTATATTGGTTCCTTAAGTTAGTTAAGTAGGAAGCTCTCTCTTCAATCTTTTTTCCAAGGGAGTCTACAGTTGATTGAAGTTCACTAATTCTTTTGGATAAATTCTTAACTTCATTAATTAGTTCACTGATCCTGGACTTTATGGAAGTACACTTATCATTTATTGAAGCAATTTCACTACTTACGCTGCTTATTTCACGTTGTAGTTCAGTTATTGTAAGCTTTATTCCTACAATATTAGCTCTCAGCTCAGTTAGTTTATTCCTCTCATCCCTAGCCTTAATTGCCTTCTCAAGGAGAAGCTCAAGCCTAGCTATTTCTTTAAGTATTTTTGACTCTTCTTCAATAGATAGTGGTTTAGTCTGCTGTATCCACTCTAGCCTCTCAAGTTCCTTTCTTATGGAAGTTATTGATATCTTTGGATTCTCTAATTCTTCTACAACTCTTTTCTTATCCTCGAGAAATGACATTACTTGCTTTAATTCAGCTACTTTAGCGTTTTTCTCGCTTCTTAAGCTTCTTACTTTTTCTACAAGTTCTCTCTTCTTCTCTAGAAGGCTTCTGTATTTTTCCTTAAGCTCTCTTAGTTCATCTAGGAGTTTGCTTCTCTCTCTTCTAAGAATCTTTAATTCCTCTATTAATGAGTAACGCTGGTTCTTCAGCTCCCTTATAGAATCTCTTACTGAAGATATTTCAAGAGCTATTTCCTCAGGCTTTTTGCGAAGTTCATCTACTTGATGAGCCAATGCTTATCCCATACTCCTTAGTATTACTCTTGCATCTACTACTAGTGCACCACTTGTATAAGACATAACAGGGTTTAAATCTAGTGAATCTATCTCAGGGTTTTCATCAAGTATTTTAGCTACCTTAAGAATTATTCTAACTAAACTCGACTTATCCACTGGAGGCATCCCCCTATATCCATTAAGTACTCTAGCTCCCTTAAGCTCGCGGAGCATTTCATAAGCTTCCTCCTCTAATAGAGGAGAAATCCTAAAGCTAACGTCTCTTAATACTTCGACAAATACTCCTCCTAAGCCAAACATAATCACTGGTCCAAAGGCTCTATCCCTTAATCCACCAATGATTACTTCAATACCTCCACTTGGAGCCATTTTCTGAACTAATACACCAGCTATTCTAGAGCCAGGCGCTCTTTCAGAAACATTGCTTATTATCTCATTGAAAGCTGAGCGAACGCCGTCGTCGCTGTCTATGCCTACTCTTACTCCACCTACGTCGCTCTTATGGCTTATGTCTGGAGACACTATCTTCAATACTACTGGGTAGCCTATTTTCTTAGCTAGAGCTACTGCTTCATTAACTTCACTAGCTAACTCTGCTTTAGCCACGGGAATTCCATAACTCTCCAAGAGATTTATGGACTCGTGTTCTAAGAGCTTAACTCTCCCTTCTAAAATGGCTTTCTTAATTAAAGCCCTATGGATCATTGCCTACACCACCTCATACTTCTTTAAATACATAGAGTACACGTATAGTGCTCTAAGAGCTCTTGCAGCCCTCTCTGGAGATTCGTATACTGGCATGCCTTTACGCTCAAACTCTGCTTTAAACTTCAAGGCTACTTCACTCCCGATATTTATTATAGCTACAGGCTTCTGCGCTCTCTCCATAACTGATGAAATGTAGTCAGCTAACTTCATAGTCATACCAGGTATATGGGGGAGGGCTCCTATGACTAGTGCATCTACATACGGCTTGAATGCAATTATTTCAAGAACCTCTCTATACCTCTCATCGTCGGCGTCTCCAGTTAGATCTATTGGATTATCCGGTATGCAGTGTCTTGGAAGAACTTTTCTTAGCTCTCCCTTAAGATCCTCTGGAGTTAAGGGAACTTCGAAACCCTCCTTAACTAAAGCATCAGTAAGCATTACGCCTATTCCACCAGCATCAGTAACTATGAAAACTCTATTCCCCTTCATTAATGGCTGAGTTAGGAGTATTTTAGCGAAATCAGTTATTTCATCAAAGGTCTCTGCTTCAATTATTCCAACTTGTCTAAATGCAGCTGAGTAAATGTTATAATCTCCAGCTAAAGCAGCAGTATGGCTTATGACAGCTCTGCCTCCGCGAGGGGTTTTCCCAGCCTTATAGACTATTATAGGCTTTTTCTTAATGACTTCACGGGCAACTTCTATGAATGCCCTACCTCTAGACTCCTTAAATCCCTCAATGTATAAGACTATTACTTTAGTCACAGGATCGTCTTTAAGGAACTTTATTAAGTCAACATCATCAATGTCAACTTTATTCCCATAGCTTATTGCTCTAGCTATCCCTAAGTTATTGTAAGCCATGTAGTCGAGGAGAGCTGATGCAAAAGCACCGCTCTGGCTTATAAAGCTTATGCCTCCCTTAGGAGGCCTCTTCATTCTCTCCTCTGGGAGAAAGAATGTATCTACTCCACTATAGTTGTCGAATATTCCTAAGCAGTTTGGCCCAATAACTCTAATTCCATATCTCTCTACGACTTCTCTAACCTCTCTTTCAAGCCTTATGCCCTCATCAGTTCCAGTTTCACTAAATCCGCCGCTAATTATGATCGCTGCTTTTACACCTATTTCACTGCACTCCATAAGTACTTGAGGAACTGATGGAGCTGGAATAGCTATTACAGCTAACTGAGGTGGCTCAGGGAGTTCCTTTACACTCCTGTAGCACTTTAATCCAAGGATTTCACTGTATTTTGGATTAACTAAGTACGTTTTACCACGATACCTTCTAGTGAAGTTTTCAACAAGTACTCTACCAATTTTTCCTTCAATAGGCGTAGCTCCAATTATTGCTACACTACTTGGGTTAAATAATGCTTCAAGCTCCCGTAAATTCAAATACATACACCATGACGAAATTACTGAGTTAGAGTTAAAAATGTGACGCAGTAGGCTAGTTAATACTGAAGAGAGGCTTATTGAGTCATTAAATAATTTGGGGTGAAGCAAGTGGCCTTTAAGTTAAGTGAAGTGTTTTTAAAGGAGTTAAAGGTAGTTAATGAACTATACATTGACTTACATAAAATTAAGGTCTTCTTTAAAAGAATTGATGAAAATATAGTTGAGTTAACTAAGTTAGTCAATGGAGTCAGTGCTGAATCTAAGTTAGTTAACATTCCCTACGATGGAGTGGTAGTTCTTAAACCCGTGCCTCCTTCTTATGCACCCATTGAAGTCAAGTGTTTATTAATTAAGCTAGAGAAGCCAGTTTACATGAAACCTTATGGAGTTACTAGAGTTTCCATCAAGCTCCCCATAGATGTAGTGATTGAAACTAGTGGAACTGTTATAGACACTATATCTCTAAGTAGAGTTAAGCTTAGTCTCTACGGTCCTCCAGACTTTGGAGAATTGACTCGTTATATAGATTCAACTATAGTCAATGAAGTGCCCCAAGAGCTTCTGGGCTCAATGACTCTATACATTGAGAACAAATCTAGTGAGCCAACGACGTTAAGTAAAGTAGTGATTCCACTAAGTGGTCTTGCAGTATCTATAAGCGATGAAGGGGAATTCCTCTTCAATGATGTTACAGCAACTCTAAACAGAGGGCTTATTGAAGTAGCTGTACACAGAGAGGCTACTACAGCTGCTAAAGTAAAGTTCTTAGTAATGGGGAAGGACTACACTTATGTAATGAAGTTTGGGTATTGATCAGTGTATTCAACTAACATAAGAAGTCCTTGGAGGAAGAGCAGTTAACATAAATAGCTGACTGGTGTTTAGAAATGCGGGTGGGGGAACTGTTTAAGTTAACGTATTCATCAGCTCTTGGGCTAAGATCCTTAGTGCAGCTACTTTCTAAGGCAACTGATGAAGTGCCTTTTTTAGCTACCCCTAGTTCTCTTGAAGTTAAAGTATTGAGCCCCGATAAGACGTCGCTAATGATCCTCCAGCTCCCTGCTATAGCTTTCGAAGAATATGTTTGCGATATAGATGAATTCTTTGTAGTAGCTACTGATGAATTAATGAAAGTCGTTAGAAGAGGTGGTAGAAACGATGGAGTATCTATAGAGCTAAATAAAGCCTTGAGGCAACTTAAATTAGTACTTAAAAACAAGAAGACTGGAGTAGAGAGAGCCTTCAACATTGAACTTAAGGAGAGAGTGAGGGAAGCTGTACCAGAGCTCTCAGTTGAACTATCAGTTTCAGTGAGGATTTTAGCGAGAGACTTTAAGGATCTTGTTAAAGATCTAAAGATAGTTGGTGAAGAAGCTAGGTTCACATATAGCGATGGAAAGCTTTACGTAAAGGCATATGGATATCCAAAGGAGTATGAGGCAATTCTTGAAGAGGGAAATCCTCTAGTTTCCATATCTTCAAGTATAAGTAAAGCTGAAGCAGCATACTCCATAGCTCACTTAGAAATGGTGGCAAGAGCTTCATCCATGGCTGAGGTAATTGACTTAATGTTTGATACAGATAAACCACTGAAGCTGGAGCTAGCTCTTGAGACCGGTGGAAGAGTAATTTATTGGATTGCCCCTAGGACAATGTAGTGCAAGCTAGCTGCAACATATTTAACAACGTTAAGAGAAATAGCAATTGCTAATTGCTCAATGCAGTGAAGTAAGTGTTCTACAAAGTTCTAGAGTTATAAAGTGCGTTAAGTAAGCACTAAGTGAATCCACGCCTTCAGTGAAAGTACTTGTAGAGGAGTTACTATATGTGAACACGTAGGATAGCGTGTATGAAATGAAGGCTGAGCTCACTATAGAATAAACCAGGTCCTGTGGAGTCTAAGCTCTCAGTTAATGGAAGTCTATAGTTAATGACATTCAACTAAATGGCTACATCTCCAGCTGCACAAGCTCTCTCTAGTTATAGAGCTAGAATACTTATATTAGCCTCCTGTATATGTTTAAAATGCATCTTAGTAAGTAATGAGTCTTTAGAAGTGGGCGTGAAGATGCTTTGAGTGAGAGGAGCTATAGACATGTAGTTAGAATAGCTGAAACAGATGTTAGTGGAGAGCTAAAAGTACCTTGGGGTCTAGCTGAAGTAAAGGGCATAGGTTATACTCTAGCGCTATACTTATGTAGAGTTCTTAAAATAGATCCTGGCATGAAGACTGGGTACTTAACTGACGAGGAGTTGAAGAGAGTTGAAGAAGCCTTGAAGAATCCAAGAGAATACGGTATACCAAGCTGGATGTTAAATAGGAGGAAGGACTACAGCACTGGCAACGACGTGCACTTAGTATCATCAGATCTCATATTTTACGTAAAGCAAGACATTGAAAGGGAAAAAAGAATAAAGAGTTATCGCGGAATAAGGCACTCATTAGGGTTGAAAGTTAGAGGACAGAGGACTCGGACAACTGGACGTATTGGTGGAACAGTTGGTGTAAGAAAACAGAGGAGGTAGCTATGGGGGATCCTAGGAAGTGTAAAAAGAAGTGGATTGGGCCAAGGCATCCTTGGAGAAAGGATAGGTTAGTTGAAGAAATGAGGCTGATCGGGGAGTATGGCTTAAGGAATAAAAGAGAGATCTGGATAGCTCAAACCATGATTAGGGAACTTAGACATAAGGCTAGAGTTCTACTAGCACTACCACTAGAGGCTAGGGAGAAAGTTGAAAAAGCTCTGCTTGAAAGAGTCTATGGAATAGGCCTACTCCCCGAAAACGCTACTTTAGATCAAGTTCTATCACTAACAGTAGAAGATCTATTGAAGAGACGCCTACAGACAATAGTCTACCTCAAAGGCCTCGCTAAAAGCATTTATCAAGCTAGACAGCTAATAGTCCACGGGCACATAGCTATAGGTGGAAGGAGAATTACTTCACCAGGATACATAGTGAAGCGCGATGAAGAGGACTTAGTGGATTACTATCCAAATAGCCCATATAGAGTGGTTCAACAAACTACAGCTCAGAAGAAGTGAGGATCGCTGGTGTTAAACTATGGCGCTCTCCACGAGGGAACTGAAGTGGGGTATAGCCCACATATATAGTTCACCTAACAATACTATAATTCATGTAACTGATCTTACTGGAGCGGAGACTTTCAGCAAGGCGTCTGGGGGGATGGTTGTTAAAGCTGATAGAGAAAAGCCTAGTCCGTATGCTGCAATGATGGCTGCAGGTAGAGCGGCATCTGATGCCATAGAGAAGGGGGTTTCAGCTCTTCACATAAAGGTTAGAGCACCGGGAGGACATGGCCCGAAGACTCCTGGGCCTGGTGCTCAAGCAGCAATAAGAGCTCTCGCTAGATCCGGGTTTATAATTGGGAGAATAGAGGATGTAACTCCAATACCCCACGACACTACGAGAAGGCCTGGGGGAAGGCGTGGAAGGAGGCTGTAATTATTAGAAGGTGGAGCTAACTTGGAGTTAATAGTTTTAAATAAAAGGAAGGACTTCATAGAGCTGTATTTAAGTAATGTACCACTCTACATAATTAACTCCATTAGGAGAATTGTCATTAGTGAAGTACCATCTATGGCTATAAGTACAGTCATATTTACGCTTAATAGGAGCATGTTCTACGACGAGTACATAGCTCATAGACTCGGCTTAGTGCCGCTAACTAGTGAACCAGCTCTTAGTAAATACAAGCCCCCTGAAGAATGCTCTGAGAGTGAAGAAGCATCGCTTTTTCCACCAGATTGCTTCGTTAAACTTGATTTAGATGCATCAAATAATGGTGAAGGCTTGCTGACTATCTATAGTAAAGATCTTAAGTCCAGCGATCCGGAAGTTAAGCCTGTATATGATGATATCCCTATATTAATACTTGGAGGAGGTCATAAAGTAAAGCTAGAGGCTTACGCAAGGCTTGGGAGGGGGAGGGAGCATTACAAATGGAGTCCTGCATCAGCAGCTGTAATAAAGTATATTCCTGAAGTCTTCATAGATAGATCTAGGTGTCTTCCAGAGTGCAGAAAATGCATAGAGGTATGCCCAAGGAATGTATTTAAGGCTACAGACAGTGGAGTGGAAGTTAGTGAAGCTGCAATCATTAACTGTAACTTATGCCACTTATGTGAAAAAGTTTGCCCTAGTGAAGCAGTAATGTTGAAAACTAGGGAAAATGAATACATACTTAGAATAGAGTCCACAGGATCCCTTTCACCAAAGAGAATTTTACTAGAGTCTATTAAGATACTTGAAGGTAAAGTAAGTGAATTGAGTAGGAAGCTTGAGGTGCAAGGTGTATTGAAGTGAGGAGAACGGGTCCAACGAATATAGTCATTAGGAGAACTATTGATGAGCTGAAGAGAGCTTCAAGTAGGGGAGGAGGTAGAGTTTGGAGAACTATTGCTGAACTACTTGAAAAACCTAGGAGGAAGAGAATAGCTGTCAACGTTGGGAGAATAAATAAGTATGTAGAGCCAGGTGAAGTAGTTGTAGTGCCAGGGAAAGTTATTGGAGCTGGAGAACTAAAACATCCAGTGACTGTAGCTGCTATAGCTTTTTCATCAAAGGCTTTAGAAAAAATAAAGTCAGTTAATGGAAGAGCTCTCCACATACTTGATTTATTAAGGGAGAACCCTAGTGGTAAAGGAGTAAAGATAATTGGGTGAACGCCTTGATTAAAGATAAGACCATGGTGGTTGATGCATCAAACCAAGTTTTAGGAAGATTAGCCAGCGTGGTTGCTAAAAAAGTTCTCGAGGGCTATAGAGTCCACGTAATTAACGTTGAGAAGGCTGTTATTAGTGGGGAAAGAAGGAGAGTTATTGCAGGCTATAAATTATTGGAGAGAGTTAGGACTCTGAGGAATCCCTATAGACAGGGCATTAGGAGGCCTAGGAGACCTGATAGAATATTTAAAAGAACTGTGAGAGGCATGCTGCCGATGGATAAGCCTAAGGGCAGAGAGGCTTTAAAGAGGCTTAAAGCTTACATAGGAGTGCCAAAGGATTTAACTAACGTAACTCCAGTTAGATTCCCTGAAGCCGATGCTTCAAGGCTTAAAGGCAGTTTCATAACTCTAAGTGAATTAGCTAAGAGCTTAGGGTGGAGGGAGAGAGTTGAGCATGCAAACACAGGAAGCTAAAGTTGTAAAAATAGTTGTATCTAGTGGGAAAAGAAAGACTAGTATAGCTAGAGCAATAATTAAACCAGGTAGTGGAAGGGTTTGGATTAATGGAGTTCCAGTAGAAATATGGCCTATTGAGATGGCTAAAGCAAAGATCATGGAGCCCCTATTGATCTCTGGAAAGCTCTGGGAGAGCGTAGATATAGTAGTAAACGTTAGAGGCGGTGGATTTATGAGTCAAGCTGATGCAGCTAGAGCAGCTATTGCTAGAGGCTTATTAGAGTATTTTAACAGTGAAGAATTGAAGAATATATTCCTAGAATACGATAGATACATGTTATCAGGAGATCCAAGGAGGACTGAGCCTGAAAAATACATGAGGAGAAGTGCTAGAAGAAGGTGGCAGAAGAGCTATAGGTGATTAAATTGATATTTCCAATTAGATGCTTTACGTGCGGGAAGCCTATAGGTCACTTATGGGAGGAGTTTAAGAGTAGGGTAGAGAAAGGAGAGAACCCTGGAATAGTACTTGATGAACTTGGCGTAAAGAGGTATTGCTGTAGAAGAATGTTTCTATCCCACGTAGATATAGCTTATGACGTAATTAAAGTATCACGCAAGAGCTAGGGGCGGTGGTGTTGGAGGAAGAATTTAGATCTAGTAATGAGTGGGAGAAGTTTGAAGTAAGGAAGGAGATAGAGCTCCTCATACCACTGGATCAATATTTAGTAGCAGGAGTTCACATAGGCACTAATATGTGCACTAAGTTCATGGAGAAGTTCGTCTATAGAGTTAGATCCGATGGCCTCTACATATTGGATGTTAGGAAAATAGATGAGAGGCTTAAAATAGCTGGGAAGTTCCTTTCTAAATTCGATCAAAGTAAGATAGCTGTTGTATCAGTGAGACAATATGGGCAAAAGCCTGTTTTAAAGTTCAGTCAATATGTTGGCTCAAGGCCATTCATAGGGCGTTTTCTCCCAGGTTCTTTCGTAAACCCACACTTATTAACATACTTTGAGCCAGACGTAGTCATAGTTACAGATCCTAGAGTAGATCACCAGGCGGTAAAGGAGGCTGCTGAAATAGGCATACCGATAGTAGCGTTAGCTGACACTGATAACAAGACTTCACACATAGAGTTCATTATACCAGCAAATAATAAGGGTAGGAAGAGTCTTGCCTTACTCTACTGGGTTTTAGCTAGACAAGTACTTCGTGAAAAAGGACTACTGCCCCTTGATAAGGATCTGCCGGAGCCTCCGAGTGCTTTTGAAGCTGCCTCTACTAAGTAAAGCGGTGGGAGCTATGGAGTATGTAAGAAGGCCTGTTGTAGCAGGCTTCTTCTACTCATCTAATTCAGCTGAATTAAGTAAAAGCATTGAGAACTCCTTTAAGCATAGGCTTGGCCCCGGCAGCGTTCCTATAATTAGCGATATTAGGCTGAAGGAAAGCGTGGGCTTTGTTGTACCTCACGCTGGCTACATCTACAGTGGGCCTATAGCAGCACATGTTTACTATAGATTAGCTCTAGAAGGAGTGCCTCAGACTATAGTTATAATTGGCACTAATCACACAGGTTATGGAGCCCTTGTCTCAGTATACCCAAGGGGCAAGTGGTTTACACCTCTAGGGGGAGTTGAGGTTGATGAAGAGCTAGCTAGAGAAGTCATAAGTGAAAGCTCGTATGCAGAAGAAGACATTTATGCCCATGTAGATGAACATTCTGTAGAAGTACAATTACCATTCCTTCAGTATCTTTTTGGAAGTAAGTTTAGGATACTACCTATAGTCATAATGATGCATTCACTAGAAGTATCCAGGGATTTAGCTAAAGCAATATACAATGCTGTAGCGAAAAGCGGGAGAGACGTAGTGTTATTAGCTAGCAGCGATATGACTCACTACGAACCCCACGGCATAGCTGTAAAAAAAGATCTAAAGGCAGTGGAGAAGATAGTCTCTCTAGATACTGAAGGCTTCTATAAAACTATGAGTGAACTAGACATCAGTATATGTGGGCCCGGAGGGATAATGACGCTAATTGAGTATGTAAAAACAACGGGCGTTGAAAAGGCTAGAGCAGAACTCCTTAAATACGCTACAAGCGGAGACGTAACTGGAGACAAATCAGCTGTCGTAGGCTATGCATCAATAAGATTTTACCTAGCTAAATAATGCTTATTTATTCTAGAGGAGGGATTATTGAAAACAATAGAGTCCAGATTGCCCATACCCTTATTCTCAACGCCGCTGGAATCAAATAACCCTACGTTAGTATTTCTAAGCAATATGAAGGTAACTGCGCGTATTAGTGCAAGAGATTATAGAAGTGTTGAAGTTAAGTTAGCTAATGGAGATAGCGATGAGTATCGCGATCTTTTGGCAAGCTCTCTGCATTCATTCTATGAATTCATATCTAGTGAAATTATTGAGCGGGGCCTTAAGGTAGTTGTAGAAGGAGATCTCAATTACGCTCTTGGAGTTTATGCATCACTAACTACTGAGACGGCAAAACTTTTTGGGTTAAGCAATGATGATTTAATTGAAGCAACGAGCTCTATAGATGCATTAATTGGAATTAGAAAAGCTCAGCTAACCCCCATGAGGTACTCCCTAATTGTTGGAAGGCCAATAGTCTATAGGCGCAGCGAAGGATTCATAGAGCTTGGAGGCGGGGGATTAGAGCCAAGAGTTATTGAGGTATTTAGAGTAGTTCAGTTAAGTGAACCCATAGTTAAGGAGCCCCTTAGCTCTATAATAATTCACTTAGGAGGCTATGCCGTAATAGAGTTAGTCAAGTGTATTCTTGAGCATGGCTTAGGTAATTGCAGAGAAATAGTTGAATTATCATCTAGATCTATGAACTCCATATACTACATACTTTATGGACTTCAGTCTAGGAGTATGGGGGAAGTCTATATAGTAGACTTAGATAACTACGTAGCAGTAGCGTCCATAAGTTATTAGATCTATTGATAGCCTTAAGTTAATAAACCTTGAGACTCATATTAATTGCTTGCAAGGTGTATTTAAGTGAGTAGTAGCACTATGTGTAGAAAAGTTGAACACATAGAGCTTGCATTAATCGATGAGATGACTTATGAAAATAACTGCAGCAGCATATATAGTGATATAATGCTAGTACATCAAGCTTTTCCAGGAGTTTCATTTAGAGAAGTCAAGTTGACTACAAACTTCCTAAGGTACTCTCTTGAGGCACCAATAGTTATTGAGGGAATGACGGGGGGTCATCCAGCTACAGCTGAAATTAATGAAAAGCTAGCGTTGCTAGCTAGTAAAGCTGGAGTAGCTCTCGGTATTGGAAGCCAGAGGGCATTAATTGAGAACCGTAGTGAAGAAGTGTTTAAAACATATAAGATCGTTCGTGATGCGGCGAGAGACATACCTGTAATAGGGAACATTGGGATAACGATACTTGGCAAATATAGCTACAGCAAGATAGCTGAAGTAATTAGCTCAATAGATGTAGATGCTCTTGCAGTACACTTAAACCCTGCACAGGAATTAATACAGCCGGAGGGCGATGCATCCTTCACACAGGATCTTCTTAGTAAGCTAGCTGATTTAAGGAAGGAGATCGCTATACCAATAATAGTTAAGGAAGTTGGGACAGGTCTCTCTATGGAAGTCGCAGAGGCTTTCGCCAAGATCGGCATAGAGATCTTCGATGTAGCTGGAGCCTGTGGCACAAGTTGGATAAAGATAGAGGGAGCTAGGGCTAGAAGAGCTAGAGATCTATTGAGAGCTGCATTAGCTGAAGAGCTTAGTTCTTGGGGGATACCAACGCCTATATCAGTCATAGAGTGTAGGTACGCTGTTCCACGATCAATAGTAATAGCTAGTGGAGGTGTTTGGTCAAGCTATAAAGCTGCAGTTAACATAGCTTTAGGAGCAGATCTTGTTGGAATAGCACGGCCAATACTCAAGGCATTATTTAACGGTGGAATAGAGAAAGGCTTAGAATACTTAAGGCTATTCACTGAAGGTCTTAAAGCCTTAATGTTTCTAACAGGGTCTAGCAATGTATTAGAATTAAAGAGAAAGCCTGTCTATATAGGTAGTAGAATTCTTTCATACATGCGCTCACGGGGAATAGACATAGATGCTTACTTAGCGAATAAAGGAGGTTGAGCTCGTGAATTCCTATGAATACCCAGAGGTATTCATTGAAGGAAGTGGAGAAGAGCCTTACATAAGTGTAGTTGGTGAATACTACCTCCTCTCTAAAAAAGTAGTAAGCGAGAAGTTCTATGGACATATAATCTATGAAGATGTCGTTGAAAAAGCCTTGAACTTAGAGGAGCTGGTTACAACAAAATCAATGGTAGTTGTGCCAAGGCTCAGCCTTAATAAAGATCTCGACGGCATTTTTATATCTAAAGACACTCCTATTTGCATTGATGAAGTAATTGGTCATGCCGCGGTAATCCACGTTAGTGAAGGAAATGCAGTGAGTGTCGGAGATAAGTTAGCCAGCGTAGTGACTGGTAAGGGGGATGTTAGAACTTATAGAGCTTCTTGTAGTGGAGTAGTAATTTTAGTAATAGGCTATGTGTGGCTAAAGCCTGAGAAATACATTGTAGTAACTGTAGGTGAAGAACATGTTAGAAGAATATCAATTAAAGGAGCTGCGTGAGCTGGCGTTTAAATACTCATTGCTAAACGCAGTTAAACATGGAGGGAGGGCTTCTCTTAACGCCGTTGTATCTAAAATAATGGGTGAGAAGCCTAGTTTAAAGAGCTTTGTTAAACAATTAATACCATTGATTTCTCAAGTAGTTGAAGAAGTAAATAGACTTACTTTAGAAGAGCAGTTAAACATTGTCAGAAGTAATTGGCCTGAACTCCTTGAGGAGAAGAAGGTCTTTGAGAAGAAGTATCTGCCGCCACTTCCAAGTGCTATTGAAGGAAGAGTTGTGACGAGGTTTGCGCCAAACCCAGATTACACAATACACCTTGGAAATGCTAGATCTGCTTACTTAAGCTATGTCTATGCTGAAATGTACCGTGGGGAAATGGTTTTAAGATTTGAAGACACTGATCCTAGAATTAAGGCCTCCTTCCCCGACTCTTACGTTAAAATAAAGGAGGACTTAAGGTGGCTTGGAGTTAAGTGGAATAGGGAGTATATACAGAGTTTGAGGCTCCCAATATATTATGAGACTGCTAGAGAGCTAATTAAGCGTGGAGGGGCTTATGTTGATAAATGCAATGGCAACTTATTTAGAAAGCTTAGGAACCAAGGAAGGGAATGTCCTCATAGAAGCCTCGACTCCAGTAATCACTTAGAGGAGCTTGATAAAATGATTGAAGGAGCTTACTCTGAGGGAGAAGCTGTAGTTAGAGTAAAGACTGACTTAAAGCACCCGGATCCTTCTGTAAGGGACTGGGTGGCGTTAAGAATAATAGATACTTCAAGGAACCCCCATCCACTAGTTGGGGATAAATACATTGTTTGGCCGACGTACAATTACGCTGCAGGAGTAGATGATTACTTAATGGGCATAACTCATATCTTTAGGGGAAAGGAGCATGTGACTAATACTGTGAAGCAGAAATACATGTATGAGAAGTTGGGGTGGAAATACCCTGAAGCAATACACTTTGGGAGACTGAGCTTAGAGGGAGTTGTATTAAGCAAAAGCTTAATGAGGAAGAGGGTTAGGGAAGGTTATGAAGTTTACGATGACATTAGGTTTGGAACGCTATCAGCATTGAGGAGGAGGGGGATAGTGCCTGAAGCAATACATGAAGCCATAAGGGAGGTGGGCTTAAGCCCTCTAGACGCTAAGATAAGCTACGTGAATCTTGCTGCAGTGAATAGGAAGATCATAGATTCAGTTGCTTATAGGTACATGTATGTAGAGGATCCTGTTGAAGTAGTAGTTGAAGGACTTCCAGAAGAGCATTTAGTTAAAATAACTCGTCATCCAACGCTAAAGATGTATGATGAAGTAGTGTTTAAGGGACCAAGGCTCTCAGTATATCTAGCTAAAAGTGATGCTGAAACATTAGTCTACAGAGGGATGATGAGACTCATGGAGTTAGCTAACGTTAAGTTTGCTAAGCATATCAGTAATGGACGAACAGTGATTAATGCAGTATACATTGATAACTCACTAGAGACTGCACAGAAGAATGACTTGCAGATAGTTCAGTGGGTGCCGGTAAACAACTGTATAGCTATAGAAGTACTTAAGCCATTAGGAGACTCTATAGCTAGATCATTCGGTTATGCAGAGAGATCTATAGAACGAGTGAAGAGCGGTGATATAGTTCAATTTTACAGATATGGTTTCGTGAGAATAGAGAGAACTTCTGCAGGGATTAGAGCTATATTCGCTCATACGTAGCCGACACTTATATAAGGGAGTACTTGTTTCTACATGTAGTACGATTTGACGAATAGAGGAGGAGGATGATAATATGAGTAGGCCTATTCACGTAAAATTCGATGTACCACCTGAAGTGTCTGAGAAAGCCTATGAAGCAGTGAAAAAAGCCAGAGAGAGTGGGGGTAAGGTAAAGAAGGGCACTAATGAAACTACTAAAGCTGTAGAAAGAGGACAGGCGAAGCTAGTGCTAATAGCTGTAGACGTAGATCCACCTGAAATAGTTATGCATTTACCGCTGTTATGCGATGAAAAGAAGATACCTTACGTTTATGTGCCAAGTAAGAAGAAGCTTGGTGAGGCCTCCGGCATAGAAGTTGCTGCTGCTAGTGCTGCAATAGTTGATCCAGGTAACGCTAAGGATTTAGTTGAAGAAGTGATAAGAGCTATGCATGAAATAAGGACTAAGGCCAGTAAGTAGATTCCCCTAATTAATTCATTAATAAGAATGTTAATGTTTTTATTAATAATCTTGGTTTACTTTGTAGTAAGCTTTCTTGCTTCACGCGCAGTCTCTCTTAAAATAACTATGTCACCTATTCTCACTGAGCCCTTAATGTTCCTAGTTATTATTCTGCCCTTATCCCTTCCCTCAAGTACGCGCACTCTTACTTGCGTTATTTCTCCAGTAACTCCAGTTCTTCCAATGATCTGGACTACTTCTGCTGGAAACCCTATTTCATCAACTACACTTGACTCAGGTTGCTCTACAACTACTTTCGTCTCAGCACTCATAGATATGCCCTCAATTACAGTGCTTAGAGTATCTAACTTTATTGAGGGATAAAAGCTTATATAGTATATCAGCCTTTTTATACGGCTGAACAAGAGTCATCGAGGAATTAAAATGCCTAGAGCTATTACCTGCAGCTATTGTGGAAGAAGCATAGAGCCGGGGACAGGCCTAATGTATGTAAAAAACGATGGATCAATATTGTGGTTCTGTAGCAGTAAGTGTAAGAAGAAGCACTTTTATGGAAGTGATCCAAGGAAGTTAAAGTGGACAGTAAAGGGGAGGCAAGCTAGTTAACGCTTCAGGAGCTCCTGGTGAATAGCCGTGGCTGTTGAGAGAACACTTATATTGATAAAGCCCGACGGCGTTGAAAGAGGCCTTGTGGGAGAAATAATAAGTAGGTTTGAGAAGAAGGGATTTAGAATCGTTGGATTAAAAATGCTTAAGTTCAGCGAGGAGTTAGCAGAGAAGTTCTACTCAGTTCATAGAGGGAAGGGGTTCTTTAATGAATTAGTGAATTACATAGCCTCAGGACCTGTAGTAGCCATGGTGATAGAGGGTGAAAGCGCTATTAAAGTCTCTAGAGCAATAATAGGCCCCACTGATGGAAGAGAAGCTCCCCCTGGAACTATTAGAGGAGACTATTCTTTGTCTAAGCTAAAGAATACCGTTCATGCAAGCGATAGCGTAGATAGTGCTGCATATGAAATAAGCGTAATATTCAACGAACACGAGCTAATACCTTAAAGCTTAAAGTTCCACATATAATGCATCATCTTAGACCGTGAATAGGCCGTAGAGAGGGTCGCTCCTCTTCTTTATCTCTATAATCTCCCTTAATGCGTTAACCTCATCACTGGTTAGCTCACTTCTAAACTTCGTCGCCCACGCCTTTATATGATCCTTCGGTATGTCTGTATAAAGTACGTCGCCTTCATCAATATGTCTACCTACAAGCACTTTTCCCTTAATAGATATTGCAACTGACATGCCTTTAGAAGCTTCTTTAAGTACATTGTCTCTATCCCTGATCTGCATTAAATCTCCAATGTACATTCCATCACTTCTCATTAGTGGATAGCCGGGCTTAATCCTTCCTCCTAAGACTTCTACACCTACTATTGCTGGATCGCTTCTCCGAAATACAAAGCCTGGAAGTACTTTTACCTTCCCAGGCCTTATTAGTGAATCTATGAACTTTCTTTTCTCCTCCTCCCTAAATTCTCTAATCCACTCTGTAAACTCCTCTATGAGTCTATAGATGATGTTATTAATAAAGATCTTTACTCCTTCACTTTGAGCCAACTCTTGAGCATCTGGAAGAACTCCTACATTAAATGCTACTATTACTCCATACTCAGGCCTGCTTTTCTTCACTATTGCAGCTTCTATTACTTCACTTCTAGATATAGGTCCTACGTCAGCTAGTCTAACAGGGTTTCCTTCTCTTCTTAATGCTGTTACTAAAGCTTCTAGGCTCCCGAGAGTATCTGCTTTAACTATTACTCCAATGTTATCAGTCCTCACCCTAATGGATTCCACTTCCTCCCTGACTTTAGATACATAGTCACTTACAGCTTCTTCACTAGAGGCTACGTAAAGTGGTGAACCAGCAAGCGCGTTCTCTAAGTTATTAGCAACTACTTTGACTCCTGCTGCAGCTATAGCTTCATCAATACTTATGAATCGGCCTTCATGTGCTCTCATGTCTTGAAGAGGGCGCGGCATTAATAGAGCCTTGACTTTAGAGACTATGGGCTCAAGCCTCCCTCCAACAACTATTATATCGCCTTTCCTAATCAATCCATCATATATTATTACATCCATCGTTGTCCCTAAACCAGGCTCCTCCTTTACTTCTAATACTACTCCTTTAGCTGCTTCAAAGCTTGTAATGAGCTTCTTCTTCATAAATACTTGCGATAAACCTGCTAGTAGGGCTAGTAGTTCTGGAATGCCTTCACCTGTCTTAGCTGAAAGCGGGACTATAGCTACTGTAGTTCTAAAGTCCTTTATTCTATCAAATCTATTGCTAGTGAAGCCAAACCTATGTAATTGCTCTACGAGTCTGTAGATTCTTGTATCTAAGGCATTCTGCACTTGGGGGGCTTGCTTAACTATAGATTCAGTGAATGGAGTGTTTGGGAAGGGCCTCCAGCCGGGTATTTTATCTACTTTATTTGCTGCTACAATAAACGGCACTTTCTTCTCCTTCAATATTTCTATACACTCAACTGTCTGAGGCATTACTCCTTCAAGTATGTCAATGACTAATATAGCTATATCAGCTACACTTCCACCTCTCTTTCTTAAGTTTGAGAAAAGCTCATGTCCTGGAGTATCTATGAATAAAAGGCCCGGTACTTCTATTACTAGTTTAGGGAAGTATTTTTTCAAAGGCTCAGATACTTTCCTCAAGACGCTCTCTGGGACAATGCTTGCTCCTACATGTTGAGTAATCTCACCTGGCTCTTTTCTAGCTACAGTTGTACCCCTAATTTTATCCAATAGAGATGTCTTTCCATGATCTACGTGGCCAAGTACAACGACTATTGGTTGCCTAATCCAAGTCCTCCCTCGATTTATTTCCAATAGCACCACCTTGCTATAGCTATTAACATACATAAGCTTAGCTAGGAGTATGTTTAAAAAGTGTAAAATATCTATCACAACAGTAAAGCTTCTAGTTGAAATTAAGGTTTATAAGCCTCAGTTAAGTATTTGAATCCAATGGTCATGTAGGAAGGCCCTCAATGGATTAGCTAAGCCCTTTAAGGGTTGAGGGGAGTTAAAATACTTGTGCTCTAGTGAATGACTAGAGGTGGCATGAAGCGTGGTAGAATTCAAGGTAGTAATATCAGATCCCGAGGCTTTCAAGAAGCCATATTCAGCTAAGGTAAAGGTAGTTGGAGAAGAATTGCCATATGATGTAGAAGTTAAGGAAGGGTATAAAATGCCTATAGCAAGATTAGGGAGGGCTCTAGCTGAGAAACTTAATGCTATACATGGAGTAGTTACAATAAGGATGTATAAACCGGGAGCTAGGGAGAGAGTTAATGCAAGGTTTAAGATAGAACTAAGTGAAGGCATACCTGAGAACGAAGTTAGAGTAAGCAGTGACTTACTTATGGATAAAGTAGGGGCGAGTGAAGTTGAAGGAGAGATCTTTAGAGCACGCTCATGGCAGATTAGGTTAAGAGATGATGCAGCATCCAAGCTAGTGGGCTTAAAGATAGGGGACTTAGTTGACGGCTCCATAGTTGGGCTAAAGGGCTATAAATTACTAATAACTGGCGGAAGCGATAGCTCAGGCTTTGCAATGATACCAGCTATTCCAGGTGGAGTTAAGAAGAAGGTACTTCTTTCATCTCCTCCAGGGCTTCATCCAAGGGAGAAAGGTGAGAGAATTAGAAAGACTGTGAGGGGAAACACGATAACTTTAGAGACAGTGCAAGTTAATACAAAGATTGTGTACAGTAAGTAGAGGATTAGGTGTAATTAATTGCCATGGGAATTGAAGCAGCCTGAAGTGAACATAGGAGTAGTTGGACACGTAGATCATGGTAAGACTACGCTTGTTCAAGCATTAACGGGTGTTTGGACCTCAAGGCATAGTGAGGAGATAGAGAGAGGGATGACTATAAAGCTTGGCTATGCAGATGGAGCTATTGCTTACTGCAGTAGCCTTGAGCCTCCTGAATCTTACGTAATTGAAGAGGAGTGCCCGGATGGAAGTAACTCATCTCTCTTGAGGAGAGTTAGTTACGTAGATGTCCCAGGCCATGAAGCATTAATGGCTACAATGCTTTCAGGAGCAGCATTAATGGATGGAGCAATACTAGTTGTAGCAGCTAATGAACAGTGCCCTCAACCCCAGACGAGAGAGCACTTTGTAGCACTTGATATAATAGGTGTAAGGAGAGTTGTAGTAGTTCAGAATAAAGTTGATGTAGTGACTAGAGAGGAAGCTTTAAAAAACTATGAGCAAATAAAGAGCTTTCTTAAAGGCACGTGGGCTGAAGAAGCTCCAATAATCCCCATTAGTGCACTACATAGAGCTAACATAGACGTACTTCTACAATCAATAGAGGAAGTAGTGCCGACTCCTGAAAGAGACTCCTCTAAACCTCCATTGATGTTCATTGCTAGAAGCTTTGAAGTCAATAAACCGGGTACGCCACCTGAGAAACTCGTTGGAGGAGTAATAGGTGGTTCAATAATGCAGGGAGCTATTCGTGTAGGTGATGAAATAGAGATAAGGCCTGGAGTAAAAGTGCCTATAGGGCCTGGTAGATATAAATATGAGCCACTTATAACAGATGTAACTAGCTTAAGGTTTGGGGAAATAGAAGTAAAGGAGGCTAGGCCCGGGGGGCTTGTAGCTATAGGAACAAGCCTTGATCCAAGCTTAACTAAGGCTGATGCATTGATTGGAAGCATTGTTGGAAAGCCAGGACACCTTCCTCCAGTTGTAAGACATTTATCAATTGAGTATAAGTTAATGGAGAGAGTTGTTGGTACAAAAGAGTTAGTTAAGGCACCTCCCATGAGGCCTAAAGAACCAATAGTTGTTATTGCCGGTACAGCAATAAGGATAGGTAGCATAGAGAAAGTTACATCAGATGAACTTGTTGTAACTTTAAGAGATCCTTTAGTTGCTTGGGAAGGCTCTAGAGTGGCTATCAGTAGGCAGGTATTCGGTAGGTGGAGGCTAATAGGACATGGAGTTATTGAAAGCATAGGTGAATAACCTGAATAAACTGAAGGTAATTCTCGATACAAACATGTTAATGATGGCTGGTAGAGGGTTGGGAGTTTTTGAACAAATAGAGGAGCTCTTAAATTCAAAGCCTGTATTCATAGTGTTAAGTCAAGTAAAGCAGGAACTAGAGAAAATAGCTAACACAGGTTCTCTAAGAGAGAGAAAAGCAGCTACAGCTGCTCTTGAACTCATCAAGACTAAATGCATTGTAATAGACATAGAGCAGGGTAGGGCAAGAGGAGTTGATGAATTAATAATTGAAGCAGCACTAAGGGAAAAGGCATTAGTTGCAACTAATGATAGGAAGTTGAGGAGAAAGCTGAGGGAGAAGGGGTTAACTGAAATATATTTTAGAGAGGAGAAGAATATGCTGGAGTCACAGAGCACCATATGACTTTAACGGTGGGGCGTTTGTATAGAATCTATAAGTTGAGGAGCGTAATAAGGATCCCCCCAGAGGACTTTGAAAAGCCTCTTAAAAGAGTCGCCCTTAAAGTCCTTAGCAACATCTATGAAGGAGTTGTTTCAAAAAACCTAGGAGTAATAATAGCAGTCCTTGATGCAAATCCAGTGCCTGAAGGAAAAGTTATTCATGGAGATGGAGCGAGCTATCATGAAACAGAGTTTATAGTACTAGCATTTAATCCAATACTGCAGGAAGTTGTTGAAGGAGAAGTAGTTACAGTAGCTAACTACGGCGTCTTCGTAGACCTGGGGGCAGTAGATGGATTTATACATAGGTCTCAGATAAGTGAAGAGGAGATAGAATATGATCCCGTTAGACCTGCGCTTAGACTAGTTAGCTCTGGAAGATTTATAGAGAGGGGAGATGTAGTTAGAGCTAGAATATATAACGTAGCAGCATCTACTCAAAAGGGCCTAAGGATAAGTCTTACAATAAGGCAGCCGAACTTAGGTAAAGTAGATTGGTTAGCTAAATCCAGGGAGAAGGCAGCTAGATCGTAAGGCAATTGCAAAGGCTGTAGACAAATGTTTATAAGCTCTATTAACTATGAACGCACTTGATTCTGTGGTGGAGTAAGTGTCTTCAGCTAGAAGAGCTAGAGTTAAAATGAAGCCTTTTAAAGCTTGTAGAAACTGTAAGTCGTTAGTTGATAGAGAGGCTGAAGTATGTCCTATATGTAAGTCAACTAACTTCTCAGAGGATTGGGAGGGGGCTTTATTCGTAGTTAGCCCAGAGAAGTCTGAAGTAGCTAAAGCCCTTGGGATAAGTCGCCCCGGCAGATACGCGCTTAGGGTAAGGTAGGAGTGAAGCTTCTAAGCTTAATTATGCCTAATTGGATGAGGCTAGTCCTCAACCAGCCTCAGGGAAAGCTATTTACATCCCGCGCCATCATTTGCGACAAGGACTTAGGTGTAACTATAGATGGCTGTGTTGGCGACATAGTTTGCTCCACTATTAAGTGCAAGTTAGCAGTAGTAGATGGAGCTACTATGAGGAGCCCGTTAATCCATCACGTGGTGAAGGGCTTAGTCATAGTTAATCCAAGAGGGGCTGTAACTGCTCAATCAATTAGCGCTCTATCAAGTATTAGTGGAGGTGTTATTACAGTTATTGGCGAAGAAGATCTATTGCTCCTACCACTAGCTAAAAATCCTAAAGTGAGGAAAGTAGTCTATGGGCAACCAGGCGTCGGAGTTGTATTAGCAGAGTTCAACTTAAGGAGGCTAAAGTACTTTAAGCTACTCAAAGCATTTAAACCAGGTCTCAACTTATATCAAGAGCAAGTTGAGGGACAGTAGATGAGTAAAAACATTACTATAGCTGAAGGATATGAAGGAGGAGTAGTTGAAGAGAGGTATAATCCATTAATAAAGAGAAGGGAAGTAGTCGTTAGAGTATTTCACAGCGGTAAGGGAACTCCATCCAGAGGCTTAGTTAGGCAAGCTCTAGCCAATGCTTATGGAGTAAGCACTAGCTGTATATATGTAAGGAGGATAATTAGTGAGAGAGGCATGAACTCAACAATAATTGAAGCACACATATATGAATCTCTAGAGAAAGCAAAAGTCTTTGAGCCAGAGTACATTATTAAAAGAAATGAGGTTAGTTAAAGGAGGCAGAGTTATGGCCTATGTAAATAAGCTTTATGAATACGATTACTCAAAGGAAATAATAAGGCTTAAGAATAGAAGATGCCCTAGATGCGGAAGCATCATGGCTTTCCACAATAGCCCTGTTCCCAGGTGGCACTGTGGAAAATGCAGCTACACTGAGTTTATTAGAGAACATAGTTAGTTCAACTCATGGAGTCGACTTGAGTAAGCTTACTGTACTTGGAATAGAGTCAACTTCTCATACATTCGGCGTAGGGATTGTTAGAGTAAGCAGTGGAGTATTTGAAATACTTGTAAATGAGTTCTCTAGATACGTCCCTGAAAAAGGTGGGATACATCCTAGAGATGCAAGCAACTACCACGTGGAGGAAGCTCCAAAAGTTCTTCATAGAGCCCTTAGTAAAGCTGGAGTAAAGTTAAGCGAAGTCTCAGCTATAGCTATAGCACTAGGCCCAGGCCTAGGTCCATGCCTTAGGGTGGGGGCAACGATAGCTCGATTCCTAGCAAGCTACTATTCTAAGCCATTAATACCAGTGAATCACGCTATGGCTCACATAGAGATAGGGAAACTGTTAAATAACTTGAAGGATCCACTGGTGATATACGTTTCTGGGGGGAATACATTGATAGCTATACAGAGGAAGAAGAGATATAGAATTGTTGGAGAGACTCTAGACATATCTCTCGGCAACTTACTTGATACTTTCGCTAGGGAAGTTGGCTTAGCTCCGCCATATGTAGTTAATGGAGTACACCAAGTGGATGCATGTGCTAACTGGGGTGAGGATTTCATAGATCTTCCGTACACTGTGAAGGGAAACGATCTCTCTTTCTCAGGTCTACTTACAGCTGCGCTCAAGAAAGCTCGAAAGGCAAAGAGTAGGAAGGAGCTGGGGAGCATATGCTTAAGCTTAAGGGAGACAGCGTTCAATATGCTTGTAGAAGTTAGTGAAAGAGCTCTAGTGCTTGCAGAAAAGAATGAGGTATTGCTCACTGGTGGAGTTGCAGCAAACCAATTTCTTAACGATAAGCTGAAGTCAATGGCTTTAATCCATGGTGCAAAGTTCTACACTGTGCCCGCTGACTATGCTGGAGACAATGGAGCTATGATAGCTTGGAACGGCCTACTACACTACGCCCATGGAGTAGTCGTTAAACCTGAGGAAGCCTTCGTAAGGCAGAGGTGGAGGCTTGATGAGGTTGATGCACCTTGGCTTCCGGAGGATTAGCTGAGTTATCTCAAGGAGCTGAAGCAAAGATCTATAAGACGATCTTCTTAGGTATTCCAGCAGTAGTAAAGTTAAGGATCTCTAAGCCATATAGGCATCCAGATTATGATAGAGTGTTTAAGCATAGAAGGACTTTAACTGAAGCAAAAGTAATGACTTACTTAAGATCCCTTGGAGTAAGAGCGCCAAGCGTACTTTATATAGATCCTGACGCTGGCTTAATAGTGATGGAGTACGTAGATGGATGCAGGCTATCCGAGTGCCTTAGCGAAATGCCTGAAGAGAGAGTGGCTGAAATAGCTCTAGACATTGGGCGCCAAGCAAGTATAATGCACGTGAACTCTGTTTACCACGGGGACTTGACTTTAGCCAATGCATTGCTGAGCTTTAAAAACGAAGTTTATATAATAGACTTTGGGCTCTCTGGCTATAGTAGAGATGTAGAGGAGTACGCTATAGACGTACACTTATTGGATCGTAGCGTTGAACTCCTATATCCAGAGCTAAGGAATGCATTTATGGACGGCTTCTGGAAGGGTTATTCAATAAATGCCTCTACAAGCTTTGTAGAGAAACTTAAGGATAAAGTAAGGGATGTGAGGTTAAGAGGTAGGTATATTGAAGAAAGGCTTAGGAGAAGAGTCTCCAAGGATAGGTATGTATAGGGTAAAGCTTTACTTACTTACATCAAATAAAGGTAAAGTAGGGGAAATAGCTAGAATTGCAGTAAAGTATGGAGTAGAACTAGAGGCAGTTAATGCACCTAAACTTGAAGTACAAAGCAATAGCTTAAGGGAAATAGCTCTATACTCAGCAATAAATTACTATATATCAAGCGGTGGAATGCCCGTACTAACGGAAGATGCTGGATTATTCATAAGAGCATTAAACGGCTTCCCTGGGCCTTACTCAAGCTATGTATATAGGACTTTGGGAGTGAGGGGGGTTTTAAAACTAATGGATGGAGTAGAAGATAGAGAAGCGTACTTTGAATCAGCTGTAGCAATAGTATATGATGGATTAGTAATAGCTGAGACAGCTAGAGTAAATGGATCGATATCTAAAGAACCCCGGGGGGAGGGGGGATTTGGCTTCGATCCAATATTCATTCCACAGGGATTCACTAGGACTTTTGCCGAAATGAGTATTGATGAAAAGAATTCAATCAGCCATAGAGCTAAAGCTGTAGCTAAAGCTCTAGAGAGTTTGCTTAACTTATTAAAAGTTTAAAAAGTTGTATGTAATTAAGGCAATTATGTATATGAGGGATAATTAATGAATAAGAAGAGGGATAGCGGGAAGTCTCATTCAATAAGGCCTGTGAGAGCTTCGCCCCCAAAATGGCTTCGTGGAGTACTAAGCCCAGAGGATGTGGAGCTGCTCGTAGTGGAATTAACTAAGAAAGGCTACATGCCATCAATGGTAGGAGTGGTGTTAAGAGATCAGTTTGGCGTACCTTTAGTAAAGCAAGTTACAGGCAAGAAGATCTCGAAAATACTTAGTGAACATGGTTTAAAACTACCTGTACCAGAGGATCTGTTGCAGTTAATGAAGCGTGCAGTAAACTTAAGGAAGCACCTTGAGGAGCATCCAAAGGATCTAAAGGCAAAGAAGGGGCTTCAGGAAATAGAATCCAAGATACATAGGTTAGTGAAATACTACACTCGTGTAGGAAAGCTTCCACACAACTGGAAGTACGAGCCTGAGCAAGCAAGGCTCTTAGTTTCCTCATATGTATAAAGGCGCTGCGGTGCTCCAATGACCATGCATTCTGTACCTCAAAGATCGGGAGAGTCTAATGATCTATGGATATAGAGGAGCTATAGTAGAAACATTCTAGTGAAGAGGTGAACGCATTGAAGCAGGAGGCTTCAACTACTTGTAAAGCACCTATGGATGGAGTGCAATGCAAGTTTGAGTACTTAGAGCATACAGCTGATGTATACATAGTTGCGTATGGCAGTGATATACTTGAATTATTCAGTAACGCTGGCTTAGCACTTTTTGAAACTATGACTGATATAAGTAGAATTAATGAAAAAGTCAAGAAGGTTATTAAAGCCCTCGGATTTGACCTTGAGAGTCTCTTATATAAGTGGCTTGAGGAACTATTGATACTCTATTACTCTGAGAACATTATGTGTAGAGAAGTAGTTGCTGAAAAAATTGAAGTCCGTAGAGTTACTGATGGAGTTGAATATGAGCTCTTGGGCTTTTGTAGTGGAGAGGAATTTGACTTAAGTAGGCATATACCAAGGATTGAAGTTAAAGCAGTCACTTATCACTTAATGAAAATACTGCTCAGTGAAAGCACGTGGAAGGCTTACTTCGTCTTAGACATATAGCTTACTAGAGATCTACTGCACTTACTGCAGAAGAACCTGCTCTTTAAATCTACTTCATTGACGCTATTGCTGAAGCTCATGACACACTTCCTATCTATACAGTGGCTTAAGTTAAGTAAGTGGCCAAACTCATGGACTATCTCCTTAGCCACCCTCTCGTAGTATAAGTTGTAGTTGGGTTCATAGCCGTAAAATTGTGGTAGAAGCCTCTTAGTATATACTGCAGCAACCCTTATGCCTGGAGCTGCTTCCCCAAAGACGAAGTTTAAGTGCTCTACATATGCATCTATGTAGCCGATCCCGATGAAGTAATATTTGCTTACTTTACTTACAAGTACTTCATGAAGCCATGATAATATGCAAGTACTATGATACTGAACTCTATTGAAGTTGAAGCACTTTATTGGAGGACTCTCTACTCTAGGCCATATGAGTATATGAACGCTAACTCCAGCCCTTGAATAGCTATCGTTCACTAACTTAACCCATTCATCAATAAAGTCATCAACTAAGTACCTCGTAAATGGAATAAATACTGCTTCCACAGTCAAACGGCAGCAACTCCTAACTCTAATTAAATATTCATAGCTATCAGCTCATTTTAATATTAATATTTTCAGCGATTCTAATTGCTCAACTCTGAACATAGCCTACAGTTTATATTACAATAATGACGAATGCCGCCGGGGGGACTTGAACCCCCGACCACCCGGTCTTCAGCTTCGCCGGAGCTAGATACTCCTCGGGCGCTCTCCCAGCTGAGCTACGGCGGCAGCCACTATTATAGTCCTTGAAGTGGTTTAAATAGCTATAGTTAGTTCAGTTTTTCCAGCGGTCTTCATTGTTTAAGTAACTCAAGAGACCCTCTTCTCATCACTAGGAGATACTATTTAGATACAGGATTTTATACAGTTAAAACCCCTAGTACACTAAGAGTATGTTAGTGCGGCGGTCGTCTAGCCTGGACTAGGACGCCGGCCCTCCAAGCCGGAGATCCCGGGTTCAAATCCCGGCCGCCGCATCTCTACTTGATCGCTTTTTCCAAATGACCCTAATACATTGTGTAATTCTACTTCTTAAATTGTTGTCGAAGCTAAGCTTAGTTTGTTTTATGAATGAGAGTTGCTTAAGGAAGCAATATCCTATGTTAATGAGATTCTAGAAGGATCTGTAAAAGGTCAGCGCCCGCTTTAATGAGCTTTAACTCACGTCCATACTAATGGATCGTCTCCCGGATTCCTCTTCATCCCATTAATTACTAAAGAGTTATCTAAGAAATAAACTTATTACTTCATCAACTTGAACGGCTTTGGGAATATGTCGCTTAACCTCACTGTATAGACTCTGTTAGTTGAGGTACTATATGAAACTATTAGTGGATTTTGGCTGAACTCAACGATGACCTGTCTACAGGCTCCACACGGCATTAATGGCTCTGGGTAATCAGTTACTATAGCTATAGCAATTATACTTCTATCCCCTCCAGAAATCATGGCTGATACAGCTGACCTCTCAGCACACATCGTAAGGCCGTAGCTTGAGTTTTCCACGTTTACTCCAGTATACACCCTTCCTCCTTCAGATAGAATAGCTGATGCAACACGTACATTGCTGTATGGTGCATAGCTATTTCTTAAAACTCTTTCTGCTTCAATTAAAAGTTTACTGAGCATTTCTTCTCTTAGCTCCAAGACGCTCCCCCTCACTATAGCCTCTAATGAGGGCTTTTTCATTTACTTCAATAGCCTTTCCCTTAAACACTCTTTTAACGGCTTTAATCGCTGCCTCTAGACTTATGTAGCTATAGAGCTCTTTTGATAAAGCAAGGGAACAGCCTAATAGTATTACGTTAGCTGTAACAACTGCCTTAAGTTCTTCTCTAGCAATCCTTGATGCTTCTACTACAAATAGGTTAACTCTCTTACTTACTTCACTCACTATTTGCTTAAGGCTCGGGTGTTTTGATAGCGGAGGAGGCCAAATGAATGAATCCATAACAACTAAGGACTCCTTATTTGCGTAATCTATGTACCTAGCTGTCTCAATGGCTTCAAGCCCAATCACTAGATCAGCTGCACCCTTAGGTATTACTGGAGAAGAACCGAGACCGAGCCTTACGTGAACTACTACAGAGCCCCCTCTCTGGCTAAGTCCATGTACTTCAGCAATAGTTACATCAACTCCGCTTTCAACTGCAGCATTTCCTATTAATTCTCCAAGAGTTAGAAGCCCCTGGCCTCCTACACCAGCTATCAATATGTTAAAGCGCTTTAAGACCACAGCTCCCTCCACCCCACTCCCCCCTCTCTTGAAACAATTATGGCACTGTATGGACATACATATGCACAGAGTCCGCATCCAGCACAAGCTTCTTCAAGTATCTGTGGTTTTTGAGAATCCTCCTCTACAATGATCGCTGGACACCCCAATAGGTTTACGCAAGCCATACAGCCAGTGCAATTATCAGTAACTCTATAGCTTGGTAAAGTTATTCCACGAGCTCTAGCAGCTCTTAAGACTTCTAGAGCGCACTTCATCCTGGACACTATTGCAACGTGCTGTCCACTTAAGTGCTCTCTATAGGCTTTTACAAATTCACCTAAAGCCTCCCTTACATTCATTGGATCAATGACGTAAGTCTTAAACCCCATCGACTTTAAAAGATCTTCAATGAGTATTTTCTTAACCTCTTCGCCAGTAGCAGTAAGGCCTGTCCCAGGGTGAGGCTGGTGGCCGGTCATTGCTGTATATGAGTTGTCGAGCACTAGGATTAGTGCTCTCCCGCCATTATATACAACGTTTATTGATGGAGGAAGCCCTGCGTGATAGAACGTTGAATCACCTATTACAGCAATAACCATGTTTTCAACTACTAAGCTAAGCCCATGTGCTACTCCAATACTGCCCCCCATTTCTAGGCTTGTATCTTGAACTCTAAATGGAGGAAGGTAGCCGAGGGTGTAGCAACCAATATCGCCTGTATATATAGGATCTCTTACTCCAACTTTACTTGCAGCTACTCTAGCTAAGTAGAAAGTACTTCTATGTGAACAGCCTGGGCATAGAGTTGGAGGCCTTGGAGGTATTGGAGGCTCTAGGTTCACAGGCTCAACTCCGCTCCACGGAGCTGAAGGCCCTTCGCCTAAGAATGCCTTAATTGACTTATAAACGATCTCTAAATTTAGCTCAAAGTTCGCTGGCACATAGTCCTTGCCATGTACTTCTACGCTAGCGCCTTCTTCAACAGCAATCTTAGATAGTTGGAGTTCTACAACAGGATCTAGTTCTTCCACCACCAATATCCTCCTTGCATAGCTCAACAACTCCTTCATTGGCTTAGTGGGTAGGGGAACCGGCATAGAGACTCTTATTAAAGTGAAGTCATTCCTCATATTCATTAAGTCCAGTGCTTCATCTACGTGTGCATACGATATCCCTGAGGCTACAATAGCCTTCCTTAACCCAGGGTTTTCAATAGATATGAATGGCTCAACCCCAAGATCTTCTCTAATCTCCGCCCACTTCTTCATTAAGGCCTCCTTAAGCTTTCTACTGTGCGCAGGCACTAAGACATACCTTTCAACATCCTTCTTAAATGAACCCCTGGTCTTTACTTCTCTTGGTGCATTAGCTTCATACACTATAGGCTGTCTTGTGTGACTAAGCCTAGTTGTAGTTCTAAGTATTATTGGTAAACGATATTTTTCACTGATCTCATACGAGATCTTTGTTAAACTATAAGCATTCCTAGGGCACCACGGCTCAATCACTGGTAAATGCGATAGAAGTCCATACCATCTATTGTCTTGTTCATTCTGGCTGCTATGCTGGCTAGGGTCATCTGCTGAAACTATTAGAAGACCGCTATTTACTCCTGTATAAGCACTGCTCATCAATATATCTGAGGCTACGTTTAATCCAACGTGCTTCATTGCTACTAAAGCTCTAACGCCAGCTATAGATGCTGCATAAGCTGCTTCAAAAGCTACTTTTTCATTAGTGCTCCACTCAACATGCATACCTACCTCCCTAGCTACTTTAGCTAGTGATTCAACTATCTCTGTACTAGGAGTTCCTGGATAAGCTGCTGCAAAACCAACGCCAGCTTCAATAGCTGCTCTAGCTATAGCTTCATTCCCAAGCAGTAAGGCTATAGAGCCCTTCTCAAGCAATAAGTATTTCTCCACCACGTGAGTCCACCAAATAATCATTGTGTAAGACGTCAATTAAATAGATACTATAGAAGCCAGTTTTAACTCCATCAATAGACTCCAACTGATGATCAAGGAATTCTAAACATGCCTTTAGTAAATACTTAAGGAATCTCAATTAATTACATGTTGTAAATAAGGTGTGGAAATTAATTGCTTCGGCTTAAGTAACTACTACTTAGTGGGAATAGATTTCATTAATATTTTTCATTAAAGCTTAATTATGTGGGAATTCAACATGAAACATATTAGTTTATATATTTTTATACACACTAGTATTTATAGGTGGGAATGTGACTCCAAAAAAGAAGATTTATGAAGACAGAGACGTAGTAGTGATGGTTGCTCCAAGAGATACTGAAATAGGAGAATTAATTGTGGAAGCAATTAAGGAGAAAGGATACCCCATGGCGTTCGATGAACTACGCCTAGAGTTCAGTGGAATAGTTGGTGAAGATAGGCTTAGGAGAGCTCTCAATAAGCTCGTAAATAGTGGAATATTAGTTGAGTTCCCCGATGGAAGCTTTGGCTTACCTGGAATGAAGCCTAGGTCTGATAGAGTTGGCTTAAGGAAGAGGAGGAGAAGGAGTAGAAGGATTTACTTAGATATTGCAGCAAAGCCATTCTATGTAGCTCCTAAGCGGTAAATCTACTTACTTCCATTACTGCACTTATAGTCACCCAATATAACGCCATACCTCTTAGCTAGCTCGCAGAGAAATGAAGTTGGTACTATAGCTCTTGCACCACGCTCTGTTTCAACAAGGTATGCCTCTGGAAGTATCTTCTTCACTCTACCCTCCTCTATAGCCCAATCTAAGTATATTGCATACCTAGTGGTCTTTAAATACGCCCTCTGCCTTCTAACTCCAAATTCATCAGTGAATACTTCTGAGAGCCTTCTGCCATCAATGCATAAACCGCTTTCATCACAGCTAATTTCTTTAAATGCCCTAACTTTCTTAGATAGGAGCTTAGCGAGAAGCTCATTGTTCAATAGATCCTTTGGAGGTGCAGCAACTTCTCCACGCTTTCCTCTACTTACCCTCTCCATTTCTAATGCAAAGTGCTCCTTGTCTCTATGTAGTAGTTCATCTATTAATACTTCTACGTCACTGCGTTCAGCTAAAACCCCTGATCTATCTTCTTGCTCTACTCGAGTTCCTCCTCCAATTCCCTTACTTGACTTAGGGGGGTGAGTGAAGTACTCTGTTAAAGTCTTATTCCTCCTAGACTCCTTAGATCTCTTTGGCACAGTGTTCCCCACTCTCTACATCCTTATATAAGGCGTGAGGATTTTATTTTAGAAAGCCCGTGGAGATTATTAGGCCCCAGTTACTGTGGGGAATGGAGTTATGGTGAGGATCTGCGGTTGGATCGTTAGATTAAAGGTAGTTGGGCGTGTGGCAATAACTGAAGTAGTAACGGATCTTTATAATAAGCCTGTGGTAGTTGCCGTAAAGAGTGATAGAGATCTAGAGTTATTCAGTAAAGTCAAAGATCTTCCTATAGGCACAGCTGTCTGCATTGATGGAGAAGTATCTCCAGAGCAAAGGAGTAAGCGTGGAGTAGAGTACTTAGCTAAGGACATTAGGATTTATGCTAAACCTAGTGAATCAATGCCCGTAGATCTTGTCGGCAAAGTCCCCGCACTCCTTGACACAAGGATTAAGTATAGATACCTACTGATCAGGAACCCAGTTGAGAGATCCATTATTAAAATCCGAGCCCTAGTGCTAAAGCTGGCAAGAGAGTTTCTAGAGAACAGGGGGTTTATAGAGGTACATACTCCAAAAATCGTTGCAGCAGGCGCTGAAGGAGGAGCAACTCTATTCCAAGTAAAGTACTTTGAGTCAAACGCTTACTTAAGCCAGAGTCCACAGCTCTATAAACAAATGCTTATGACTAGTTTCTCAAAAGTCTATGAGATAACTCCTTACTTTAGAGCAGAGAAGTTCAATACTAAGAGGCATTTAAATGAATCGTGGGGAATAGACGTTGAGCAGGGATTTATAGATAGTGAAGAGGACGTTATGAAGACTCTGGAAGAGCTAGTAGCATACATAGTTAATGGAGTTATAGAGCGCGCACCTGAAGAACTGGAGCTTCTCGGTGTTGAAGCAAGGCCTTTATCGACACCGTTCAAGAGAATTGACTTCCGTGAAGCAGTAGAGTTATTGATGAATAGGGGGTTGGAAATACCTGAAGGAGAAGACTTATCTGAAGCTGCTGAAAGAGAGCTGGGGAGTATAATGGCTGAAAAAAACTGTGAAGCATACTTTATAAAGAAGTTCCCGTGGACGTCAGCTGGATTCTACTACATGAGGGATGAAGAAGGGTTTACTGCGAGAAAGTTTGATCTAGATTATAAAGGCCTTGAAGTAGCTAGCGGAGGGCAGAGAGAGCATAGGTATGAGAAGCTAGTTGAGTCACTGAAGCTCAAGGGCCTTAGTCCAAGTGACTTTGAATACTACTTAGAGGCATTTAAGTACGGCATGCCTCCGCACGGAGGCTTTGGACTAGGCGTTGAGAGATTATTGATGAGCTTATTAAACTTAGATAACATTAGGCTAACTACAGTATTCGTTAGAGATAGAACAAGGCTTACTCCATGAGGGAGGGATATTGAAAGCCGTGCTCCTAGGTCCTCCTGGAGCTGGAAAAGGAACTTTTGCAAAGTACTTTTCACAAAAATACTGCATACCCCACATAAGTACTGGAGATATATTTAGACTTGAAATTGAGAGAGGAAGCGAACTAGGGCTGAAGGTGAGAGAGTATATTGAGCGCGGCCTTCTAGTTCCAGATGAAATAACTATTGAAATCGTTAGAGGAAGGCTTAGCCAAGCAGATGCAGCTAGAGGCTTTATACTCGATGGATTCCCAAGGACTATCGGTCAAGCGAGAGCTCTTGAAAATATAACTAGGATAGATATAGCCATATATGTATACCTCCCAGTGGAGATCGCCGTAGAGAGATTGAGCTCGAGAATGATTTGCCCCAAGTGCGGTGCAATATATAACTTAGTCTACAATCCACCTAAGAACGACTTAAAGTGCGATCTAGATGGAGAGAGCTTAGTTAGGAGAAGAGATGATGAGCCTAACGTAGTGAGGGAAAGGTATAGAGTCTATTACCAAACCTTTAGCCCAGTGATAGAGTTCTATGTGGAGAGGGGCTTGTTAGTAGAAGTAGATAATTCCATTGGAAGCGATAGAGCTATACCAATGCTAGAGAGATTGCTTAGAGAAAAGGGGGTACTTGTCTTAAGGGAGTGTGTGGAGGTTAATTAATGGAGGATTCATGCAGAGATTTAAGTGAAGCAGTTAGTTTAATGAAAGCACTACTCATTGGCAATAAGAGGTTCTTTCACAACGAAGTATTAAATAGTGATGGCAGAAAGCTATACATAAAGATCCTTAGGGCTGTATATAAGCATTGCCCCAAGTATAGGAGGATGCTTCACGGCCTCAGGGGGGTTTACACTCTTGATGTAGTTATTAAAGTTGCTGAAAGGATCCTTGGGATAAGTAGGAGGGAAGTAGAGTCAATGCTTTCTTTAAGTGATGAGCAGTTATCTCCTTAAAGTAGGCATACAAGCCATTTCTCCATAGGCCTCCTTCAGTATGCAGTTCTTACAGTCTCTGTTGCTCTTTATGGGGACCATGGCTTTTTCGGGGATGCTCCCGTACTTCACAATATATGACTTGACTTTAGCTATTGATGTAAGTTCATCCAATAGTAGATGTATTTGATCAACGCTTTTAGCTAGCACTATTGCATAGACTTTATTGCTAACGACTACTGCAGCTAAAACTCTATTACACTTATACATGCGTTCAGCTAGCTCTTCCTGAGAGCTCTCTACTTCTACTTCTATGAATGCAGCTATTGATCCGTATAAACTGGCTTGCACTAATGGTTTAAGCAACATTAGGCCGTTGTCTTCAAGTTTACGCATCTTCCATCTAAGCGATGAGTATGGCACACCTACTTTAGCTGAAACTTTCCTTAAACTAGTTTTCCCATTTTCAGCCAGAATAGATACTATCATCGCATCATCTATGGACTCGTTTATCAGCGTTGACACCATTCAATAGTAGTAGCTAAAACCTCTAATAAACTTTGTCAGTTGGAGTCGTAGCTAAAGCTATGAATATAAATAAACACTATTACATAAGGAATTAAGAACCCTTAGTGAAAACTGATCCCAAGTCGATGAACTCTCAACTTATGCTCAAGGGCGTTTTCATTCCAATTCCTTTATAGAGAGGAGTTATGATCTAGAACGTAGCTCTCCTCCACGTGGCTTTAGACAGTGATGAAAGCACTACCTCAAGTCCTCTAAGGCTTTACCTAAATGAAGTAGAAGTTCCAAGTATAGCAATAGAGAACTGAGTAACATGAATCTCTAGTACTTAGAGGTAAATAGAGGTCAGAGTATTTAAAGGTGTTTAAAGTATTGGTATATGCGTGCTGAAGCTCGAAAGGGCTGAATTATGATGAGCCCGCGCAGGTCTTAGCTAAAGCAATATAGTTACAATTGTAGCCTACAGCTTTTCCCCATTAGATTCCTTAGTAAGATAATTTAAGGCGGCTTTAATTAGTTAAGTTAACTACTTGGGGCTGAACTTTGATTAAGGGAGTAGTTGTTGGATTAAGTGGCGCTAGCGGCTTGATCTATGGACTTAAGTTTATAGAAGTTCTCTGTAGTTTAAAGGAAGAGGGGGTTGTTGAAGAAGCATATGTAGTGTACACTAGTGGAGCATTAAATGTAGCTAAGTATGAAGTTAAAGGCAGTTTAATTGAAGTACTCAATGGGTATAAGTGCTTGAACGGTGTTTACAGTGATGGAGATTGGAGTTCTCCACTAGCTAGTTCAAGTAACACTGTTGGATTTATAGGTGTAGTAATCCCATGTAGCATGGATGTAGTTGCAAACTTAGCTAATGGACTTCAATACAGACTTCTCGAAAGAACTATGTATAACATTATTAGAACTGGGCGGAAGTTAGTCTTAGTAATTAGGGAGACGCCTCTGACAACAATAGATCTAGAGAATATGCTTAAGCTATCGAGAATGGGGGTAGTGATAGCTCCAGCATCCCCAGGATTCTACTTAAACCCAAAAAACATAGATGACTTAGCAAACTTCATGACGTGGAAAGTACTCGACATAATTGGAGCAACATCTAAACACCCAAAATGGAGTCCGTAAAGCAAAAATAATTGAAAAAGTAAATTAAGGAAGGGCCCGTGGCCTAGCATGGATAAGGCGCCGGCCTGCGGAGCCGGAGATCCCGGGTTCAAATCCCGGCGGGCCCGCTATATTTTCCTCGCTACCTCTCTATTCATAGAATCGAAGTGAAAGTTATTGTTTCTATCATTGGTGTTTAGAAAGTTGATCTAAAGCTAAGTATTTGAACTACCTTTAGTAAAAGCTGGCGGCACTAAGATGTTTAGGAGTTCTAATATAGTGATTTTAGTAGTTATGTTAGATGCATGAGAGTATAAAGCCAGTAGCACGGTATCTACTGTATCGCTAAGCTCAACAATGAAGTTCATGTAGTAGTATACAAAGTATTTACGTAAGTAAAATTAGCGTTTGCCCAGCCTTCTTTTCACTAGTGGTTTTCTTAAATATTTCCTGCCCGTAGTATGTCTGATGGCTCTAGCTATGTTAATTATCCCTACATAAAGAGTCTATCAGGAACTGTATAAAGGGAAAAAAGAGCTTGGTTTAACGAAGTGGAAGCATAACTTATGATAGTAGACGCACTCCTCATGAATGCTTAACTCGTACTTCGTTCTGCGGAGTTGAATCCAGTGTAAGTGGAATGCAGCTTTAAACCAATGAATAGCCCAAGGAAGCCCTCATCCTTCAGGGCGGGAGGAGTTGGAATATTAAAAGAAAGTTTATTCTATACATATCGAAGGTTAGAAAGTTCAACCATATTTAAAGAGCTTGAAAGGAAAGCGCAATTTTATTATACAATTAGTCTCTTCAAGATCCACGTGGGATAGCTAAAGTAAAACCACGATCTTAGCACTGTAACTTAAGAACTCTTCGCAATTATGGAGTAATTCGAACTCACAAATCCCACTACATACTTAAAGAAAGTGAGGAGGAGGTGGATAACGTGCTCTAAAACATGACTTCATTAAAGCATATCAATACATCTGGCAGAAGTCGCCAAGATTCTCAGAACTGAGAATATAATTCAATGGATCTATTAATCTATAGAAACATTGGAATAGCGCTAAGTAAGTATAAACTATGGTCACTCTTTACAGTGGAGGTAAGTACTCACAGAACGCTATAAGTTAATGCCAATCCGCCACCCATATAGATAACTCCATGCGTGTTTTAAAGCCCTGCGGCATTTACAGTTTTAGAGCTGGTGCTGGGATGCTGTGCAATGGATTTAACTATGTTTATAGTTGAAGTAGTAATATTCATATATTTAGCGTCAGCCATAATGTTTCTAGCTAGAATTATTCGAGGACCCACGTTGTTTGACAGAATAGTTGCTGTAGATGCTTTAAGCTACGATCTCACAGTATTCATGGCTCTATTAGCGCTCTATACCAGTAGATCGCTGATAGCAGCACCCATGATACTCATATCTCTTTGGACTTATGCACTAGACATATACGTCTTAAAGTTTATAGAGTATGGAGAGATGGGTGAGTAAATAATGGATCCATTAATGTTCTTAGAGATCCTGAAGTACGTTGGTGCAGTGCTTCTACTGCTTGGAGGATTCTTTGAGATTATTGGAGCTATAGGAATACTGAGGATGCCGAACTTCTTTACGAGAATGCATGCAGCTACAGTCTCAGCTATAGGAGGCACAGTTATTCCACTACTAGGCATACTCATCATATCGCTTGCCAAAGTAGAAGTGGGGTGGAGTAGAGTATACTTAGCATTACTCTGTATAGCTTCATCAATCCTAATACTGATCATAGCGCCGGCAGGCGCACATGCACTCATAAGAGCAGCACATGTCTCTAAAGTAGGGGAAAGAACTCTCCACAAAGAACTAACAAATGAGGTAGGGAGAGAGCCTTGTTCTTAACAGTCATAGTCGTCCTTGCAGCTTCATTCATTTCAGTTATTGCTGCATACATGGCGGTTGCAGAAAAAGATCTATTGACAGCAACTGTCTACATGGCTCTCTTAGGAGTCTTCTACACACTCATATACTACGTACTCATGGCGCCAGACGTCGCTCTTGCTTACATACCTGTATCAAGTGCTCTACTTCCACTCACACTGATCGTAGTTTTGAAGAAAACTGAGAGGTATGAAAAATGAGGAAGAATATTGCAGTAGCAGTTTCACTAGGAACACTAGCGCTCACATTAGGCATGGTTCTCCACTTAGGGGGATTAGGGGTTCTGCCACCTAGAATTCTACGCAACCTCGCTCAAGTAGTTGCTGCAAACGCTTATAATCCATGGAATGAAACGCTGACTTCATACTCACTTAACGCTGTAGCAGCTGCTATATGGGACTATAGGGGCATAGATACAATTTTTGAAACAGCAGTATTGTTCGCTGCTGTAACAGGAGTAACAGCTCTATTTCGAGGGACTGTGGAGAAAGTAGGGTTGGGAGGACGTGGAATGCTCTTTACACTAAAGACATCTACGAAAATAGCGCTGCTGCTCATAGCACTTGTATCAGTATCTTTAGCTCTCCACGGCCATTTGACCCCTGGAGGAGGATTTCAAGCAGGCTCAGTGTTTGCAGTTATAGTAGCTCTCAGTATAACTGTATTCTCTATTGAAGCTCTATACAATGCAGGCTTGCGGACGAAGAGCTTAATGAAGGCTAGGTTAGTAGCTTTAGCATTGATATTATTCATAGCTCTACTACCACTTGCTGCATCACTAGCAATAAATGGTGTAGCTTACATTGCGCAGAATCAAGCGAAGGAGGATTCTGCATTCGCTATGCCAGCGGCTTTCCTCAATACACCTCTCGCTGGCTCAGTTTTCATTTTCAATGTACTTGAACTTGTAGCTGTAGCAGCATCACTATCATATGTATTGATACTCTTCGCGATGCGCAAAGAGGAGTTAGAGCATGCTTTAAAGGGTGGTGGAAAGTGAACGACCTCCTATCCCTTGCCTTCACTACAGCTATCACAGCCTTCGTAATCAACATTGCTATAGCTTCCTACGGAGTATTCACTAAGACATCCCTCCTTAAGAAAGCCATATCAATCATAATTTTTTCCGACTCAATAAGCATACTGGCAATAGCAATAGGTTTTAGAACTACTGAAACTCAGTATCCATCACCCCCTGTTCTCGGTGAGAAGCCTAGGACTCCGAGCGACGTTGAAGCATTTGTAGAAGTAAGCGTTGATCCACTGCCGCAAGCATTCGTAATTACAGCTATAGTTATAGGACTAGCAGCAATTACACTCCTACTGGGTTTAATCATTCTATACTACAGGCACTTTGGAACCACTGATATAAGGGCTCCACTGGATGAAGAATATGAAGAGGTTATTTAATAAGCTGACAGTAGCATTGCTATCCATGGCGTTCTACACTGTGTTCACAGGCCTTGCAACAGAGTTAACACTCCTCACAGGGCTTATAGCTTCAGCTATAGTTGCAATAGTACTTGAGCCAGTGTTCATTAAGAGAGAGCTGAAGCCTATGGATGCTGTTAGGCTCTTATACCTCACGAAGTATTTACTTTACTTTGCAGCAGCAGTACTTAAAGAGCACTTTAAAATAGCGAAAGTAATTCTTAGTAGAAAGATTTACGTTAATCCAAGCATAGTGGAGGTTCCATTCAACTTAGAGACAGATTACGGTATAACTCTACTTGTATCTACAATAACTAATACTCCGGGGACAATTACTTTATACGTTGATAAAGCTAGGAAAGTACTCTATGTACACTGGCTTATAGCTAAAACAATGAATCCAAGTGAAGCTAGAAGAGAGATTGCTGAAAGGTTCGAAGAGCTGGTGAAAAAGATCTTTGGGTGAAGGATGTGGTTGTAGAGCTAGGGCTTATACCATTTACATACCTTGCGTCTACAGCTCTAGTAGCTCTACTTTCAGCAACTATACTAAGTAAAAAAGTAATAGATGCTATAGCAGTCTTAAGTTCTATAAGTGGATTTGCCCTTACCCTAAAGCTTTTCCTAGTTGTAAGTAATGCTGGCATAGCTCTATATAGATTCGGAGGCTTTCCACCACCACTAGGGGTAGTGTATGTTGCAGATGAAGCAAGCTCTATGCTAGCTTTACTCACATCCTTTGCCTTACTTTCATCAACTCTATATGCAGTGTGGTTAATTGCCCCTGAAGCCAGATACATCTACTATATACTCACATTTCTCCTCATGGCGGGAGTCCATGGGTGTTTATTTACAGGCGACGTCTTCAACTTCTATGTTTCAGTAGAACTCGTAGCCATATCATCATATGCTATAACAGGTTTCTATAGAGATAGACCGAGGGCTGTTAGAGCAGCAATTATTTACGGCATTGCTGGAACTATTGTAACTTCATTCCTTCTTCTCGCATCGTTCATGTTATACGGCTCGTATGGAACCCTAAACATGGCTGACATTTCAATGAAAGCACGTAATCCAAGTGCTATTACTATGCTCTCCGGGGGGATTCATGGAGATATAGTGCTAGTATCAAAAGTCTCTCTAACATTAATCACTTGGGTTTTACTATTTAAGTCCGGAATCATGCCTAACCACTTCTGGCTTCCAGAAGCATATAGAGCTGCTCCTCTACCAGCTGTAGCATTGTTTACAGCGACAGCCGATATTGTGGGCGTTTATGGATTAATGAGGTTCTACTATAGTGTTTTCACTAAAGGCATTGTTGTAGAGGACTTTAGAGCGACAATTCTCAAGGCATTGATGTTCATGGGAGCAGCATCCACTGTAATAGCGGCTTTACTAGTAGCTAGGCAGAGAACTGTTCGTGGACTAGTGGCATATAGTTCAGTCTCCCAGTTTAGTCTTGCTCTCTTAGGCTTAACTGCTGAAACTAGTGAAGCAATAGCGGGATCGCTGCTTCACCTTATTGTAAATGGGCTTGGTGACATGGCTGTGCTTTACAGTGTAGGCATTCTCCAATACATGCTTAGGAGTGGTGGCAAGTTGATCTTTGCTATGTCTCGTGCTGCTCTAATTATAGGTCTCCTAAATTTATTCGGCATACTGCCTATTTTACCTGGGTTCTGGAGTAAAACGTACTTAACGCTTGGATTTATTCAAGCTGGAATGCCCCATGGAGCTGCTCTTGTGCTTATTTCAACAGGTCTTTGTGCAGTGGGCTATTTGAGAACGATAATTAGATTGCTTAGCTTAAGTGAAGTAAAGCAGTCTGTAGAGCAAGACGTTGAGAGGAATGCAGCGATCCCTATATTCACACTATCATTACTAGTAGCTGTCACTATTGCCTTAGGCATGCTGCTCCTGCTCTCTAGTAATGTGAGAGAAGCTGCTATTAATTATGGATCACTAGTAATGGATGTTGAAAGGTATGTAAATAAAGTGCTTTCATCAACATAAATACGCTAGGCTGAATAATGTCGCTTATAATCCTTTACAGGGAGGTTAAAGCACTGTGCTAATGGAAATGGGAATAGCGAGAATCACCATCCCGCTAGGACTAGTGCTAGTTGGCAATATTCTTCAGTTAAGAAACGGTGTTTATGGCTCTATCCTCAGAGTCTTAGGCTTTTTCTCACTTGGATTAAGCATAGGGAAAACGGATTTGTTCAGCGATATGTTGATAACTTCATCAATAGTCATAGGTGCAACTGTCGCAGTATACACAGTCCACTACTCTCGCTTAAAGTACGGTAACTTAAGTTTAGTAATGCCTATTGATCTATTTTTACTCTCAACGGCCTTAGTATTTGCCTCTGAGTACCTCATAGAGCTCATCACCTTCTGGTTATTAACGGAGCTCTTGGGGTTTCTCCTAATAGCTTACGATTACGTTATGAAGAAGGAGGAATTAGCTATGTCTGCTGCAATAAAGTACCTGCTCTTCTCAATGATTCCAACAGACGTAGCGCTCTTCATACTTCTAGCTGTCACAGGCTTCACAGATGCCTTTGAAACTCCTTTGAGAAGCATTGCTCCAGAACTCACTGATCCAGTCGTCCTAGTGATGATAATGCTTGGCTTCTTCTCAAAGACAGCTATATTCCCTCTACACTTCTGGCTTCCAGATGCTCACTCAGTAGCGCCATCGCCTGCCTCAGCGCTTTTATCAGGCTTAATGGTTAAAATGGGGGTGTTTGCTATATACCTCTTAAGCTTCTATCCAATCAATAGAGATCTTGCTGCTTCCATAACTCTGTTCTCGGGATTTCTTACAACTATATACGGTGCTCTACAAGCATCTATCCAACGGGATGTGAAGAGGCTTTTAGCATATAGCACTACTTCTAATACAGCCTTAATAGCCGTCCTCATAGCACTCTACTTGGTTTCCAGCGATGGAGTTTTCGTAGAGGCTGCAATACTGTATACAGTGGCTCACGCTGTGTATAAGGCATCGATGTTCATGGATTCTGGATTTATTGAGCTACTTGCACGTGAGAGAGATGTTAAGAGACTTGGCTACATCAGTCGTACAAGTCCAGCGGAGTCTATGGCTGCACTATTATCAGTGCTAGCAATTCTCGGTATGCCTCCATCTATGGGCTTTCTAGCTAAGGTATTCGCATTTGCCTCCATATCGCGTTACGTTACTACATCCTGGATCTACTTAGTTGCACTAATTGTAGCTTCTATTAAAGTATCTCTCTCAATAATTTACAACACTGTCTACTTAAGATCGCATTTTAGTGGAGAAGGCATTGTTCAATTTAGCATAGATAGGAGGGCACTTGTATTACAGCCATATACTCTCATAGCTTCACTGTCATCGCTTATACTAGTGCTTACACTCTACATACTAGATTGCTCAGGTTACGTAGAACTTGAATTATTCAAGAAATTGACTCCACTCCTAGCCTCATCATCGATTTTATTCGCATTCCTAGGACTATCCCTATACGAGTTCCTTAAGAGTAGCGCTATAGAGAGGCGGGAGCAGTGAAGCTGCTTCATTACTTTAAGCTATACCTAGCGCTAGTAGCTTTCCTCACTACTACATGGGGCATTGTAGTTGAAAGCTACTTACTAGTAGAAGCAGCGTTTAAAGCTGCCTTTGTCATGCTAGCGCTCATAGCATTTGAATATGCATTTAAATTACAAGTTAAGAAGAGTGCAGCATTATCGCTTACTGCATCAATGATTATAGTGCTATTTTACTCCATGAATGTCGGCGGCATGTACATGAATGTAGTAGTCATAGCTTACATATGCTTAGTACTCCTCATATTGATTAGCTTTGGAAAGCCGGAGAGAGTATATAGCTTTATCGTAGAAGAACTGCCACTATATTACGTTGCATCAGCATTTTACTGGCTTATAGGAGGAGGCCGTGACACGGCTTTAAGTACAACTGCATTAGCCGTATTGTTAGCAGTCTCTATAGTTAAAACATTAGCCGCTGGGACTTGCATTACTCGCTTAGTGAAGAGCACAATTGCTAAAAAAGCGTCACTAGACTTAGTGAGAGTGGCTACTGAACTTCATTTATTAAGAGAAGTGCGTACTTTAAGTAAGTTTAAGGCAGGACTTGAAGCTGTGTGGAGAGCAATTAGATATAAAATGACTTTGTTCTTAGAATTCCTACAGAGTAAAGCAATGAGTGGAGCAGCGGCTGTAAGTGCATTCAAAGAAGTGTTCAGTGAGTTTATTAAAGCATCGTTTAAAGTAGAAGACAAGCTTCTGCAATCTGTGCATAAGCTTGCTGAACTCGTGGCATCTCTAGTGAAGGGCTTCGTTAAAGTGGAAAAAAGAGTTGAGAAAATCTTTCACACTGTATCATCAGCTATTGAAATGCTTCAGTACTCAATGGAGCACTCATTCCTACTCCTCTTATTCCTAATGAGCATACTCTTATTGGCAGCAATGCTTTTCTACATAACTTTTACAGCACTACATTAAAACGCAAGCTGTTATACAAGCCTTTACATGAATATTTAAGAAGCATACATTGTATTCAGCAGGCTTTTAATGACACTGTCCTATGGTGAAATTCTTAAAAGATCGTGTGGTGTGATCATTGTCAGCGAAAGCTTCCACAACTGCTTTAATTACTTTGTCTCGACAATGCAGCTCAAGTACACTCCTTCCTTAATTACTTAGGCCTAAGATGCAAAGTTAACGTTGTATACTCCACTAGCTTTAGCCATTGAGCGATGGTGAACTAAGCTATGCTCACTTAACAAAACTGCCTGTATCCCAAGTATTTTCAGTGAAAATGTTTATGGATTTAAACTCCTACTTATGTTTCTACTTCAGCATCCTTCTCCTTAAGTGGTTGTGTGCTTACTTTCTCTAAATCTACTTCATAAGGTATTCCTAGTGCATCTGCTATAGCCTTTATTTGAGCCCTTATACTCATTAACTCCAATAATTCAACGAAATCTAGATGATCCTTTGATGAGAGTTCATGCTCCCTGATTTTTAAGTCCTCTAGGTAAGCTACGTACTTCCTATCCATCTTAGAGAGAATTTCCTTGTGTTTTTCACTCATCATTTAATAGCACCTCTCTATAAATGCTTTGATTATAAGTAGTTTTAGAGCACTTTACCCAGTATTACTAGTACTATAGCTGAAAGCCTCATTATTCATAGAGTAGATGAAAGATCTACAAGCTATAATCTATGGCAGTACACTTATTTATTAATAATGAAATTGTGCAGTAACTTTCAAAATCCATATCTCTGAGCCTCAAGGAAGCAAGGCCTTGAGTAACTAACGTGGAGTTAGCGTTTCCCACTGACAGTATTTTGTAAGTATTTTGTTTGTGAAGCTAGCTCTATCGAGAAGTTTACAGCTTCACTCATGGGCAGTGGGGCTCCGTTGTCTAATGGAGATCGCTAAAGCAATTGCTATTGTAGCAATCATTAGCATTATGATGATCCACTTCAGTGTGCTGTAAAACATCCCTTTATCCTCGCTAACATTGGGGTAGCTGGGTTGCTCTAAAGTTATTGGAGTAGTAGTTGTTTCTTGAGGTAGCTTTATCTTAACTTCACATACATCACTTATTTTAAGGTATTCACCTCTCTTGAATAAATCTTTGACACCTGTATTATTGCATCCCGCTACCTCCACTCTCTCTAAGAAGACCTTCGGCTTTGGAATGTCTTTACTTATGGAATCACTTATTACTGAGATTCCAAAAACTCTTCCAACTCCTTCTATATTAATCTCTCCTTTCGTATCAAGTGCTACATAATACACTTTGTTTTCAACTCTATCAATTAAGAGCCGTAGCTCTAGCTCATTACTTGTAACGAAGCCTATATCAATCCAATTACTTGGACTATGGATTAAGTAGATAGTTGGATGGCTTTTTTCAGGGTCCTTGAGTACTATGAATCCATAGCTGTAGATCCCGCGGTCAAGGGAGTCTAAAGCTATGTAGAAGTATGAGTAATTGTGGAATTCAGCAACCCTTATGCTAGCTATGAGCAACAAATACTCATTATTTAAATCAGCTTCATAATATAGCGGTGTTTCAACAAATCCCTGCATTGATACTGTAAGTGCATTGACTGCTAATACAGCTATTGCAATAGCCACTAATGCTTTACCCAAAGCTTGCACTCTCCAGCAATAGTAAATGCTTGAGGGCTATTAATTATTTATAGATGAATGAAGACAGAAATGCTCTCTGAAGCTAATGCTTATCGCTAAACAACTGAAAGCCTTGCGGTGAATGAGCAGAGGTAGAGGTTTACAACTAGTGTGACTCAATGAGTTGTTGGAGAGCCTAAATTTCTATAGGTTCTCCCAGAGAATAATAAGATGTAGGGGCCTCTGAGCCTCTTGAATACCTTTAAGCCAGGTGAAGAACCCAAGTGAAGTATAGATATAGAAATAAGGCAATTACATCAAGCTACATACTTATATGAGAACTGAACCTCCTTGAGGAGATGGAGGGGGATCGGATCTCTAGCTGCCCCGAATGCTCTATAAGTGAAAAATGTTGAGAATCAATGGACTGCCGCAGAGGAGTCCTCACTCCTCAGGGCAGAGAGGGTGTTGAGGATCAGGGGGCCTTACTCTAAATTACTTAAGAAGTACTCTTAAGATCTAGCTTCTCCATTAGTTTACTAGCATTATATGCATTTATAAATAGGATCTTTGTGTCTTCAATAAGCCTTCGTGCAACGTCGACTTTATGCCTTAAGCCTGGAGTTAAGGCATCTGGAAATGATAGTTTTCTCAGCCTCTGATATATTTCCTCCATAATATCTATGTATAAGCTTGCTTCACTAAACGATCCTGTCTTTATTAAATCTATGGCTAGTCTCCTCAGCTCGCCGACGACGTCTCCTAGGCCTTGGAGATATGGTATGTAGGGGACTCCTAGCTCCCGTAGGCTAGTGAGTTTTCTTTCATACGTTAAGTCAAGAAGTATTCTTGCTTCAACGTATTCAGCTAAACAACTATGTATTAGTCCACAGTACATTAAATCAGGGTGATCGGAGAGCTTCTCTAACAATTCCTTGACGACTGTTGAGGCTTCATTTAATAGCTTCTCTACTTCACTAAATCTACGTAAATGCACTAGCCTAATAGCTTCAGTACTCAACCTAGTGATCTCTCTACTAACTCTGATCGCCTCTTCCCTAACTCTATCTTTAATAGTGAGCAGGGATTCTATGAACTCCAAGTCTTTTTCAATGACTTCACTAATGCCTTTAACCACAAGTTCCACCACTAGCATTAGCTTAAGGAGATGCTAATAACTTCACTTGCAATCCACTGAACTTCTAAACAATGGCGTTAACAGCTCATACATGTAGAGTAGTAAAGACATTTCTAGAAACCTATATTAGGAAGCTATTGAAGTAGAAATAATTAAGCCGCCGGTAGCTCAGCGGTAGAGCGCCCGGCTGTAGTGGGGGGATTCCTATAGGAACCGGGTGGTCGGGGGTTCGAATCCCCCCCGGCGGATGTTTAAGTATATTTTAAACATATATCTTGAAGAACAATATTTAAGCAGCTAAATATATCGTCTCATGAAGCCATGATCTATGGGTGAAGAAAGTGATCTTATAGATAGGGCCGGCTCCACTAATGGAATTAAAGTATTTAGAAGCGTCGAAAAACATCTTAGTGGGGAAATACGTAGGGGATTAACCTACGACTTCTACTATTGGTGGTATACATATGTTGAATTCTCTGTTTCTCCTTATGACTCTTAGGTTTATGCACTCTGAATCAATGTGATCTTCTATGGATGCCCTAAGATCGCTTGGTTTCCTCAGCCTCCTCCCCTCAGCTTCAATTAATGCATCTCCACGCTTTAATCCATATGTTTCAGCCGGAGATCTAGGCATGACTTGGATAACTATTAATCCCTCACTTATTGATAGCCCGTAGAGGCTCGCTATTTCCTTAGTTAATGGAGCTACGTATACGCCTAACCAAGCTCTAATGGGGTGCCCATACTTCTTAATCATTTCAATAAACTTCTTAACAGTGTTTATGGGTATTGCAAACCCTATGCCTTGAGCGTATGGTATTATAGCTGTTGCTACTCCAACAGCTTCTCCTTTAACGTTAACTATTGGACCACCGCTATTGCCTGGATTGATTGCAGCATCAGTTTGCACTAAGTCCTCTAGAACTATGCCTCTTTCTTCATCAGCTATAGTTCTTCCAAGAGCACTTACTACACCCATAGATACTGAAGGACCTGTTAAACCAAGTGGTGAACCTATTGCAAACACTATTTCACCTATAGTAATTTCATCTGAATCCCCTATAGCAATAGGCTCTACATCTCTTCTCTCAAAGTTGACTAAAGCTAGATCCCTCGATCTATCTACAGCTACTACATCTCCTTCACTCCTAACTCCATCGCTAAATACTACTATTACTCTAGATGCATTGCTAACTACATGTGCATTCGTAACTAAGAGGCCTCTATCAACTATGAAGCCTGAGCCTGCGCCTCTTATAACCCTTGGTCCAAAGAATATGTCGAAGCTCGGTACCTCTGTATATATTGTCACAACGCTTCTTGAAGTTCTATTAATGATTTCTGAAATACGCTTACTCAAGTACTCTACATCGATATTCAAATTCAAGCACCACATTCACTTATATGCTTCACTTAACTAATTATAAAGCTTCATTATGCAATGTCTTAAGCATCACTAGACCATTAACTGCCTTAAGTATTTTGAGAGCATAGCTTAAAATCCCTGGAGAACTTAGTTAAGCTATAGCAGCCGGGTCGTCTAGCGGCCAAGGATGCGGGGCTTTGGTCCATTTCGGGGGAAACCCCGTGACCGGGGTTCGAATCCCCGCCCGGCTATTACATGATTTAAATAACGATACTTAACGATAAATTTATAAGGATGTTTGAAAAAGAGTGTTCAATGTCTAGAATTTAAAGTCTCCTGGTCATAGTTATGAGTGAAAATACATCTCAATCTACTAGTAGTAAAGGAAAGGAGTGTTCAGAAGACAAGATTATCTTTGACCCCGAGAGAGGAGAGTATATTTGTGAAGAAACAGGGGAAGTCATTGAGGAGAGAGTTATTGAAGAAAAACCTGAGTGGAGGGCTTTTACTCCAGAGGAGAGGGAGAGAAGGAGTAGGATTGGGGGTCCATTAACAGCCACAGTCCATGACATGGGGCTTTCAACAGTAATAGATTGGAGAGATAGGGATGCTACTGGGAAAAGGCTTGAGCTAAGGCGTAGGCTAGAAATGCAGAGGCTTAGGAGATGGCAGACTAGGAGTAGGATACAGAGCAGTATGGAGAGGAACTTAGCTCAAGCAATGAACGAGCTTGACAAAATCTCTGATCAACTAGATCTCCCTAGAAACGTTAGAGAAGAAGCAGCTAGAATATATAGAGATGCAGTTGAAAGAGGGTTTGTAAGGGGTAGGAGTATTGAGAGCGTAGTAGCAGCTGCAATATACATTGCGTGTAGAGAACTGAAAGTTCCAAGGACTCTTGATGAAATAGCTGCATTCACTAGGAGTTCTCGAAAGGAAATAGCTAGGTGCTATAGATTGCTGTTAAGAGAACTGACGGTCAATGTACCACTACTCGATCCAGTTGACTACGTGCCGAGAATAGCTAGATCTCTTGGTTTAAGTGGAAACGTCATAAGGAAGGCTGTTGAAGTAATAAATACAGCTAGAGAAAAGGGATTGACTGCTGGAAAAGATCCAGCGGGATTAGCTGCAGCAGCTGTTTACATAGCATCGCTGCTGTGTAATGAGAGAAGGACGCAGAAGGAAGTAGCTCAAGTAGCTGGAGTAACTGAAGTAACTGTGAGAAATAGATACAAGGAGTTAGCAAAAGAAGTAGGCTTAGAGACATCCATTCAAGAAGAGTAGAGTAAGATGTAATTAAAAAAGACATTGTTTTATAGATTAATCCAAGATCATTACGTTTTCCTCGGGAAAGCCGAGCTCATTTACAAGCAGTTCCTTGACTCTATGTCTATGGTCTCCCTGAAGCTCTATTCGCCCCTCTTTAACTGTTCCTCCAGTAGCTAACTTGCTCTTAAGCTTTGATGCAAGTTCTTTTAACTCATGTTGATCGGCGTTTATTCCCTCAATAACTGTTACTTCCTTTCCAAACTTCCTTTTATCTAACTTAATCTTTATGAAGTACTGCTCTTTAAATAACTGTTCACATAGCTCTGGTGGGAGCCCTCCACATACAGTTTCTAAATATTTCGCCATTTCCTATTGCTCCTTAGTTACTCTACAATATTATTTAAGGCAGATACCTTTATTAAAGTTGCTTTCCCTTTGGTATTTAAGCCCAGGTGGGGAATGTGCCCAGGTATCTGTGTGGAAAATGTAGCTATATATTTGATGAATCAGAAGTGCTTAACTTAGGCGGCAGAGTTATGTGCCCTAAGTGTGGCTATAAAGTCATATATAAAGTTCAGAGAGAGTTTAGAGTAGTTAAAGCACTATAAGTATTTCCCGCTAACAGTGTTTCTCTAAGTAGTTTTAAAATCAAGTTAGCGGAATTAGCTCTTTCTACGGGCTCACACTAAGTCCTCGAGCTCTAATGCCAGAAGACCTATCTAAGTTTAGATACTTCAGATAGATGCTTACTACATTAGTAACATCTCTCTCAACGACTTATCCATTCACCTGGACTTCTTGAGAACTTTATTAATGCTTCTCCTCCAGTAGATCTGCTTCTAGCTATACTCTTTCAGCACTCAGCATACGTTATAACTATAGTAAAGAATAGTAATAGTTGTATTAACTCTATTAAATTACGTAGAACACTACATCTGAAGACCGTCACTATTGAACGTGAAGCGAAGCCTTATTCTTCATCGCATTCAAGTTCTTAAGATAGCTTCAACATTCAGTGATGCACCTGTGGTTTCTATATTTAACTTCAATCTATTTGTTGCCTACTTTAATGATGATGCTGTATAAAGGCTTTCAGCTCTACAAGTCTAAAAGCGTTACGTAATGGTTCTAACCATTGGCTTATCTAATACACTCTACTCCAATCATTAAACATAGATACCTTCTCAGCTAGTACTAATAGCTTCTTTATCTAACCTCTACAGAACTATGTAGTTTGAGAATGATTTTCATACCTTATTGCAGATCTTCTAAGCTGGCATCGATCCGAGACCTCTCCACGAACTACTCCTGATTGTTTTCTATAGCTCTCCTTATGGCTACTCTATGAATCAGTCTATGCAATAAACTCTCTAGGATCAGAGCCTTCTTCAAATCTCCTTTCTAGTTGAGGCAGTAAGACATAGCCTTTCACGAGCCACAACTGTTTTAACCTAAGTTCATATGAGTTGATGCTGCTTCTCTAAAGCTTTCAACACTTATAAGCTCAAGGTTAAGCTACGTAGGGGGGATGGAGAGAAGAGTTACGCTCTACGTACTTTACTATTACTTAATACGTCTTTCTCTCTCTCTTCCCTACTTCATCTCTAAAACACCATATTCCTTCACCAAAATCTAGTACAGCTATGTTCAATTTACTCGCTAGCTTATCACTTATAAGCGGTTCTTCAGCACCTTCACTTATAACTGCATCGGCTTCTACAGGCCCCACGATCCTGTCATCTTCGAGAACAGAGGCTTTTACAGCTCTAGAGATTTTTATGAGGTGTATTGTAGAGCCATCGGCGAGAGTATATTCTTTAACAATTGCTGTTGTTGGTGGAGGAAATAACTTCAACTCTCTTGCAATAGAGATGGGTAGGAGTATTTCAGGTTTTAGAGTCTCATAACCACTGTTAAGAAGGGCAATGACTTCAGCTACACTTCCACTATGTTCTAACATCAACCTGAGCCTTACCGCCAGTAGGCGCCACCTCACTCTTAGGATAAATCCTGCCGATTCTAAGCCTAAAACTTTCACGTATATAGCCAAGCCTCTCAGCCATAGCTTCAATAACACCTCAACGCTCTAGAAGTAGTTCTCACTCTATAAGGATAATAAGTATGTATGAAGTAGCCATATTCATTGATATTTTAGTGATGTAGTTCTCCTCACTTAGCATATTCCTAAATACTAATTCCCCATACTCCTCATGTATTTAAAGTTAGGTAGAGCTACAGCACTATTTAATGACGCTATTGACTGATTGAAAAATGTTCATTCATTGAAAGTACGAAGTATGTAAACCAGATCTTATTAATTCAAGCGATGATATTTCTACTATAACTTTTGCAGCTAGAATGCTTGTTATATCCGATGGATCCTTAAGTGGATTTACTTCAACGACATCAAAGCCAGCGATTCTTAACCCACTATTCAATACTAACTCCTTCAATACTTTCAGCAACTTTCTGGGAGTTATGCCCAGGGGCTCTGGGTTACTTACTCCAGGAGCATATGATGGATCAAAGGCATCAAAGTCTATTGATATGTATACCTTATCTATGTGCTTAAGCAACTGCCTTACTTCATTAACTAATTCACTAATGCCTCTATCTTCAAAAAACTCTGAGGAAATAACTTTTAACCCAAGCTTCTTTGCATAAGAACCTTCTTCAGATGACCATGCTCTAACGCCTATGTACAAGGGGTGTAGTCCTAGTTCTTCAACTATTAATCTATTAAATGATGCATGGCTATACCTATAGCCTAAGTAATCCTCCCTTAAGTCTAAGTGAGCATCTATAACTAAGTAACTTACATCTTTTCTAAAAGCTTTAAGAACTCCATAAGTAATTGTATGTTCGCCTCCAATAACTGAAAGAATTCTCTTTTCGCTTAACACATTACTAATTACGTTAGTTAACATGCTGAGAGTCTTTTCTCCATTGCCTAACGCTACAGCTAGATCACCTATGTCGTTAAAGCCTACTGCTTCAAGATCTATGCCAGTGAGAACTGAGTTTAACTCTATATTGCAAGCAGCATCTCTAATTGATTGAGGAGCAAACCTAGAGCCAGGTCTATAGGATGAAGAACTATCGTAAGGAACTCCAACTATGGTTATAATAGATTCAGGATTCCTTAAGCACCCGAATGCTCTAGTTTCACTCAATAACTCATTCCACACTTAAATCCCCCCTCCAGCCATAGTACGAGGGTTGTTGATAAGGCTATTAAGATAGCTCTCTATAGATATTTATGAACTTCCTATACCGTTTTACGTATTCCTCCATAATTACAATACGTATTTCAAACGGATTTTCAAAGCCTATTTCCCTAGCTATTGTTGCAAGCAACTTCCATCTATATGAAGTATTTTCGGCGTATTTTGTAATGAGTAGTACATCTATGTCGCTGCTTGACGTAATGCTGCTGCGTACATAGCTTCCAAAGGTTGCTAGCATACAATCTGGGTTTAATTCCTTATACACTTTTTTCATCCCCCAAGATATCTCCATGCATTTCTAAAATAGCCCTTCATTTTCTCCACATACTCTAGATCAATTAACGTAATTTCAGGCATTTAAACACCTCGAGACTTTTCACTCAATTTTAAAGCTATTAGTGCAATATTGTAATTACGCTCTCGAGGGAGGTAGTGAAATGAAATGTGGGATTCTTCAAGAAGTAGAGTGCTTCCGAATTATTATTGACAAGATCTTTAAGTTCACTACTACCATGATAAAATCGTTCCCAGATTTCTCAAGATAGGTAAAGCCCTCTTCTTAAGTAATTCATAACTCATTAAACCACTCTTGAAGCAACTTAACTCTGTGACTTAAATGCTATGTTGAATAAAATAATTAACTCACGTAACTCCACAGCTCATTATCTCTGCCTGCAACGTCTTACTTAAGTCGCCATAGTTCTTAGAGCTATGCAGTAGGATAATCAAATATTCTTCAAAGCTTATAACCCTATTCACTGACTACCTACTTTCAGTTATAGAATCAATGTTAAGTTGCTCATATACGTGTAGGAGGCGTAGAGCTATATGTTAGAGGAACAATGGGAGGAATTTAATAAGTTGTTGAGGAATAGGGGGTACTTATGGCCATCTTATGAAATATATGGAGGAGTCGCTGGACTTTACGATTTTGGGCCAGCTGGAACACTTCTCAAAAACAATATTATTGAATTATGGAGAAAACACTTCATATATAGGCAGTATGGCTTAGTTGTAGAAATAGAAACACCTATAGTAACTCCTCAAATAGTCCTTAAAGCAAGTGGGCATGAAGACCACTTCACAGATCCTGTTGTTGAATGCCTAAAGTGCGGCAGAATATATAGAGCCGATCACTTAATTGAAGAGTCTGCAGGAGTAAAAGTAGAGGGACTATCATTAAGAGAGATTGAAGCCATCATTAATGATAGGGGGGTGAAGTGCCCAATTGATGGAGGAGATCTCTCAACGCCGAAACATGCTCTACTACTATTTAGAACGGAAATCGGTCCATATAAAGGGACTTTAGGCTACGTTAGGCCGGAGACAGCTCAGGGAATGTTTACTTCATTTAAACACGTGCTTGCAGCTATAGGTGAAAGACTTCCAATAGGCATAGCTCAAATAGGCAAAGTTGGGAGAAATGAAATATCGCCTAGACAAGGCCTCGTTAGGCTCAGGGAGTTCACTATAATGGAGTTAGAGTTCTTCTTTGATCAATCTAAGAGCGCTGAGGAATCTATGGAGTATTTAACTGATGAACTACTTGACGTAAAGCTTAGAATACTATACAATGATTTAAAAGTTGCTGGAGTTAAAGAGCCCATTGAAGCACCGCTGAGGGATTTTCTTAATAAAGGAGTAATAGTTAACTCATGGCTTGCTTACTGGATGGCTATTGGACAAAAGTTTGTTGAAAGTCTCGGGATCCCTAGAGAAGCAATATACTTTGAAGAAAAGCTCCCGCATGAAAGAGCCCATTACTCAGCTCAAACATTTGACCAACTAGTGTACAGCAAGAGGCATGGATGGATTGAAGTAGCAGGCTATGCATACAGAACTGACTATGATTTAAGGGGCCACATGGCTTATTCTAAAGCAGACCTCACTTACTTCAAGAAGTATGAAAAGCCCGTGGAAGGCATTTCAAAAAAACTCGTGCCAGATGTCGTCAGTATAAAGAGAGACTTCAAGGAATTAGCACCACTAGTGTTATCTGAAGTATTTAAATTAAGCAGCGATTTCTTAGAGAGATCGCTGGAGACATATGGATATGTGGAAGTAAGTGGAGTTAAGCTTAGCAAAGAATACTTCGTAGCTAAGGAGGAGAAGGCCTTAATCCATGGAGAGAAGATAGTGCCACACGTAGTGGAGCCTTCATTCGGCTTAGAGAGACTTATGTACGTAGTCTTAGAGTACTCATTCAGTAAGGCAAGCGATGGCAGGATAGTGATGAGATTCCAAGTAGAGCTAGCTCCATATAAAGCAGCTGTCTTCCCATTAGTTACAGGGAGAAAGGAGGTGCATCAAAAGATTAAGGAGCTGGCAATAAAGATCTATAGAACTCTGCTTAATTCATCAATACCAACGTACTACGATGAAGAGGGAAGTATAGGTAAGAGATATGTGAAATCCGATGAATATGGAGTTCCATACGCCATTACTGTAGACTATCAATCAATAACAGATGGAACTATCACCATAAGGTTCCGTGACACTAGAAACCAAGTTAGAGTACGTATAGATGAATTAACAGCAACTCTAAGTAAGTTAATTAATGCTAATATTCAATGAGCCCGTAAAGTACTTATTTTCCCTAAAACAATCTAGGATTATAGTGAGAGGATTTGAAATGATCTATGGAGGCGAAGAAGTGGGTAGTTCTAGAAGCAAGGAAGCTGAAAAAAAGCTCGATATAGTAAAGCTCCTCACTATAGTGCCTCCTGCATCAGAGTTGAAGCAGGCGAAGGCTAAAGTTGTTGAAAGAAGAGTGAGAGTAATTTACGATGATCAGCTGTCAAAGGATGTAGTCAGGATTTCACAGGAGCTAGCCAGTGAAATAGGAGTTAGTGAAGGAGACTTAGTTGAAGTAGTTGTTGGAGGGAAGAAGAAGTTTATGTATAAAGTATTGATAGCCAGCGGCATTCAATTCAACACAGTACTTTGCAATTCTGAGGAGCTGAAGCTAAATGGTGTAGCTAACAATAGCATTGCAACTATTAGAAGAAAGGCGTGAACTACTTGAGCTTAGTCAACGACCTTTTAATTAACTTAAGGAAGTCTATTGAAAAACTTGAGAATGGAATAGATCTTGGGAAGAGCGTATTAAGTGAATATAGAGCGCTTAAATCAACAGGCCGCATAAGTACGCTAGCTGAACAACTTAAGCTTGCCTTAAGGGAGCTTAATAAATCTATGGAGATATATCAAGTAGTAAGCTCAGAGCTCGACTCATTGACTTCATTTCAAGTAAGTACCTTTATAAGCTATGTAAGGCTAGTAAGCCTGCCATACATAAGTGATATACTCGGTGAACTCATTAGAGATCTAGAATCTAATGGAGGTGCAAAGTATTTAAATGTAGTGAGAGAGCTAATGAACGACGTCAGTAAAGCAATTAAGGCAGTAGACTCAGTGGATGTGATTACTCATAGCACTTCTTAACTTCGATCAGCTCTCCAACTACATGCCTTGATCTAACATCAGTTATTCTTACTGTAGCAATACACCCACTCCTCAATTTATTAGAGTTATTAATGAATACAACTGGCCCATGATCTACTGGGTATCCGTAAGCTCTTCCTTCAACAACTAGAGTGAGGACATTGATAAACTTTCCTAAGTAAGTCTTTTTAGCTATTGCATTAAATTTATTTACAAATGCCTTGAGTTCTCTTATTAGTTCAGCGCATTCTTCAATGCTTGGTTTAAGGAACTCAAATAGAGTTAGTGGAAGTGGAGTGAATTTGTAGAGAGTAACTTTCTCTACTCCAGCCTTGAATAACTTGGGTATAGTTGAAATAGTCTTTAAATAGATCTCTCTATTAACGTAAGGTAAATCATACATTAGGTATACATATGGTCTAATGCTATGCTTCCGCAATAGTTTTACTCCTCTAATAACTTCCCTTAGAGTTATAGGCTTTCCAAGAACTTCGTCGTTAAATCGATCTACGCATGTCTCAAGACCTATGTTTACGGGAGTTCCCTTTAAATAAGTGCCAAGTAACTTAGCTACCTCTTCATTTATAAGGCATGCCTTTACGTTTTCAACAAAGATTCTTACTTCCCCTGAGCTCACTTCACTTATGTTACTTACTTCCTCAAGTAGCTTCTCTAGAGCCTCTAAGTTAGCCTTAGGCATGCATGGATTAGTGAGGGGTCTGGGTTTAACTAGCCAATTCCTCCCATAGTCAAGGAAGTCGGGTGCACTTAAGACTATCCTCCTAGCTCCATGTCTTATCAATTCCTTCACTTCATTAACTATTGAGTCTTGAACTCTCGATCTCGGAGGTCCGTGGACTACGACTACGCTGCAGAAACCGCAGCCAGGCATTATTCCTGCAGGGCATTCAAGTCTTTTTAGAAGATCGCTGCTTCTACAGTTATAGCACCTTAAGCAAGCCCTATTGGAGTCTAAGCTTACCATAGGTCTTGAGAAGTTGCTGCATCCCCTAACTACTTCAACATAAAATCTATAAATCCATACGTTGTCGTAAGCTTCATTAACTCTAGTGAATGGCTTTATTGAATTAAGTACTTCCTCCGATGTATACTCAGGGAAGCCTGTGAAAGCTATTCTATTTCCAACTCTATAAGCAATTCCATCTATATTACGAAGCTCGTGGAATTCTCTTTGAATAAGGGAATTTAATCCCTTAGACAGGATCTTACTTAAAGTCACTTCTGCTTCTCCTACTACCACAAGATCTACTTCAGGCAGCTTGAGCATTAGTTCATAGAATTCAGCTGATATAGGTCCGCCGACTAACTTAATAGCATCTCTATTTCTTATAAAAGCCCTCCTTAAAATTCTTTGAAGAGAGCCTAGGTCTGAAGACATTGCTGAAGCCATCACTAGATCGTACTCCATGAAGTCAATGCTTCTCAGAGCTTTCTCATAGCTAACTAAATCTACTTCTATTCCCAAAGACTCAGCTACTCCAGCTACTATCCTAGGTCCTGCTCCAACTACGTCAAAGCTCGTATACTTACCTCTACTAGCTCTAGCTAGAAGATCTATGACTACTGCCTTCAAAACCTTCACTAACAAAGTATATAAAAGTCAATCCTTATTAACTCTAGTTCCGTAGTCCAGCTGGGTGCGTAGAGTGGCTGAGTACAGTGAGACCATTGCTGAGATGAACTTATTCGACTCTCTTACAAATATGTTGAAAATAGTTGAAGACTCAATTAAAGGACTCTCATATTTCTTAAATGCAATAAGTAATGAGAGTCCTCAGAAGCTTTACTCACTACACCAGCAGATAAGGAGCTTAAAGGAGAAAGCAGATCACATGAAGCTCCTACTCGTAGAATATACTGTAAGATTGAGTATACCTGCGGAAACAAAGGATCTTTATACAACGATAGCCATAGGCTTAAGTAGGCTAACTCAATTAATAGATGGCTCAGCATACAGACTCTATATGGCTATAGCAAATAATCACAGCATAGATGCAGATCTTCAGCAAGAGCTAGTGAAGTTCTCTGAAGGCTTAGCCGCTGAATTCGATTCTTTAGCGACATCCCTAAATGGCTTAAGAAGCGATCCTAGGAAGACTCTGAGGGATGTTGATAAAGTATTTAAGTATGAGGAAGCTCTCGACGACGTATATAGAGCCCTTGAATTAAAGATATATAGGAGGCTTCAGGGAAATGTGCCTGCATTAATGTTATTAAAGGAGTCCCTAGACTTCATGGAGAACGCTGCAGACGTCATTAAAGAACTTGGAGAGACACTGCTATATATAGCTCTACAGAGGGCTGTTATAGCTTAGGGGAACTTTCTTGACTCGCTATAGTGAAGTCAAGTGCGATGGCTACTTAATGTACAATAGAGTAGTCATACTAGACAACGAATGTTCAAATAAAATGTATTGGAGCGGCTTCTACGGCTCCTTCCTAGGGATATCTAAGCCGAAGGAGAAAGATATTAAGGCTCCCCTAGAGCTCTCACTAGTAGAAGCTCTATACTTAGTTGAAGTAAAGAAGTTAAGGGTATATAAAGGATCTAGAGAACTAAGCTTGAAGGAGCTTGAAGAATATGCATCAATGACTGTACCCCGCTTCTCAGAGTTATATAAAGTGTATAAAGATCTAAGGGAGCGCGGATACGTATTAAGACGTGGATTAAAGTTTGGATGTGATTACCTAGCCTACGAACATGGGCCTGGAATAGATCATGCTCCATACGGAGTCCAAGTAGCGTCAATAACTTCCAACGTGGATCCTATAGATTTCGTGAGAATGGGCAGGCTTCTCCACTCAGTGAGGAAGAAGCTAATTATAGCTGTTGTAGATAGGGATGTAAGCCGCTACTTATTGCTTAAGTGGTGGAAGCCCTAGTTCCTCAAAGAGATTTATATTTGTTTCAAAAAGTTAAGTATATGTTGCTACGGGTACTACATGGAAAGAATCACGTGGTGTCCTAAGTTGAGGAATACACCTTCTAACTTTAGGAGGGATTCATCTAAGGACGCTAGACCTCGTGAGTTCCGTGATAGAGATCGAGGCTATGGTGACAAGCGCTTCCCTAAGAAGGAGCTTAGACCTATGCCTATTAACGGTATGTGTACACCACTATGCCCATTATTTCAATGTACTCAGAGAGCTATGATATTTCAGCAGAAGGTTCAAAAAGGCATTAGGCAAAGAGTCATATACTGTAGACTCACTGGAACAGAGTGCACTGGCTACGAATGTAGATATGCATCATGTAAACTAAATGCTCTTCTACCTGATGGAAGATGCGCTAAAACCTATGAGAGAAGAGTTGAAATAAGCGATGAAGTTCTATTCAGGGAAATGAAAATGGTTGAAGACATCGATATTGATGGAGCTCTTTAATCAACTGCTATAGCCTTAATCTCTTAGATATGCCGTCAGCTTCATGTATTGGTAGAGGCAGCTTAACTCCAGGTTTAAGCATGCATTCAATGAGTTTAACAGCACTCCTTAGGCTAACTCCATACCCTATGCTTACATAAAGCTTTGTCCCCTCATGCTTTATTAAGGCGCCAACAGTTCTTCCATGAGCTACTATGAGCTCTTTTCCCTCAATAAACTTAAGTTCTCCGTAAAGCGGCTTTTTAGCTACACCTATTGAAGCTGTCTTAAGTACTAGTCCTATGTGAGTAGCTATTCCAAAAGCCCTTGGGTGTGAGAGGCCGTGGCCGTCGACAACTATTAGATCTGGTTTCTCAGGTAGCTTAATTAGAGCTGAAATTACTGCTGGAGCTTCCCTAAATGCCAGTAGGCCAGGTATATATGGTATTTGAGGCTTCTTCCTTGAAGTAGAGTATGTAATTAGTTTAAGTAAGCGTGCATCTAAGAGTACTGCTACTCCAATTACTTCATTCCTAGAGTAACTTGCATCTACTCCACTTACGTATGTTAATTCACTTAAATCTAAGTCTGGGTATTCGTCGAGCTCTCTTAAAGCCCTTTCTCCAAGCAGTTTTTGAAGTTTCTTCGCTCTTTCAACATCTATCAATAGACTACCTCTTGAACAACTTTTCCTCTAAGCTATATCCACTACTAGTGATCACTAGTGTATCGACTCCATCGCCTGATACAGCGTCTCTCTCTATGGCCTCCATTATGGCTTTTACAGCGAGCTCTTTTGCTTCACTGACATTCATGTTATCTCTATATGCAGGCTCAATTAATCCCATAGCTATTGGAGCTCCTGTTCCAGCAGCAACGTATTTATCCTCTATGAGGCTTCCAACAGGATCCAATAAATATATTCTTGGCCCACTTTCATCAATGCCGCCAACTATTGTCTCAACGTAGAATGGCAGTACTTTGTATGAAAATAAGAGCACTGATAAGTACTTTGCAAGAGATCTTACGCTTATAGGTCTACCTACTTCAGTTTCATAATACTGGGCTTCAAGCCTAAGTATTTTTAATAACCTCTCCATGTCTCCATAGATCCCTGCGAATCCTACTCCAATAGTATTAGTCACTGGGTGAATTTTTTTAGCAGCTTTACTTATGATGAAGCCTCCATAAGATAGCCTCTTTTCACCAGCTATAGTAACTCCATCCCTTGCCCTGATGGCTACAATAGTTCCTCCAATAACTCCCTCGCTCAATACTCAACCCCCTGTAGTACCTTTAACTAAGAGAGTGATATAGGGTAATAAAAGTTGTTGTTTTACAAAGGTTTTACTAAGAGTAGTTTCAGCCAACTCTTTCCCTAAAGTTCAGTGAAGCTTACTCGTTAAAGTGACTTAACTAAAGAGAGAAGCCTAGGGATATGTATTGACTAAGTGTAGAGAGGAAGTATGGGATTACAACAACGGCTTTGTAATATGCATTGATACAGGTGAAGTAATAGATAGAATATATGATTACAGCAATTACAGATTCGATACTGAGGAAGCACATAATAGAGTAGAAGTACTTAAAGTAAAGGGAGGTTACTCAAGGAAGTACCATGATTACCTAGCGTTAGAGAGGCGTGCTAAAAGGCTCACTAAGGGGAAGCCTTGGCTTAGAGTAAACTATGTTAAGCTATATGAGCAGGGGAAGTTTATAAAGACCATTACATCCTTAAGAAGCGCTAGCGCTGTAGATAGAGTCATTAATGGAGGAATCCATGAAGTGCTTGATAAAATAATTAAAATCATTGAAGACGTTGAACCTGCAGCACTAGCTAGAACTGAAAGAGCTAAGTATGCTTTAGCGTATATAGTTTACCTAAAGACTCTGGGGAAATGCATAGATCTCCTAAAGCTCGTAGAGATGTTTAACATAAGTCAAACAACTATTAAGAGACTTGAGAAAATTGCGGATAGAGTGTATTCTAAAGTATCCATACTCTTGCTCTTAGGCAAATCTATGTTTTAGAAGTCTCGACTTTACTTCATCTATAAGCCTCTCTAACCCTAGGCCGCTGAGAGCTGATATTTCAAGTACTTCCCTTAAATTTAACTCCTTAAATAAATATTCTTTAGCTTCCTCAACTCTCTCCCTTGGAGTTGCATCGACTTTATTTATTGCAATAATGACTCTTCCACCACTTACCTTCATAACTTCCTTAAGGACGTTTAACTGCTCTCTAAGTGTGTAGTAGGAGTTAGGTGAAGCATCAAGCAAGTATATGACTAAGTCAGCTAAGTGTCTTAAGGCTATAAGTGCTTTTTTCTCAATGACATTCCTCTTGAGAATAGGTCTATCGAGTACTCCTGGAACATCTATGAACACTATCCTTACATCATTTAGAGTGGAGTGGCCTACTACGATGTCTTTCGTAGTGAATGGATGTACACCTACTTTACTCTTAGCTGTCGAGATCTTGTTTACTAAAGTAGATTTACCTACTTGAGGTAGGCCAGCTATAACTACCTTAAGTTCATCTGCACTCACTGTAGGCATTCTTGAAACCTCAATTAATGCATTCACTAAAACGTTGTGAGTAGAGGCAGCTCTCTTCAGTAAAGAGACTATTCTCCCAGAGCACTTCCTAGAGGCCTCCTTGACTTCACTAATGCTTTCAGATATACTAAGGTTTTTCTTACATTCATGAAATATCCTGCGTGCAATGAACTTCCTTGACTTATAGTGCTCAGCTAATTCAACTGGATCGAGATCGCTAATTAATTTAAACATTTCAACATAGAAGTCCCCTAGGTTAGTTAAGAGTATAAGTGCTTTCTCAGACTTAGAGAGCTCAGATGAAATAACGCTATACACTATGCTTAGTTTCCTAAGGTTCCTTAAACGCTCTCTAGTGACTCTATCCTTATGCTTAGTGCTGCCTAGATCTATTTCACTGACTCTTCTGCCGATAAATTCAATTAATTCACTTACTTTACGCGGTATATGAGCTCTAAGATCCTCTGGTATAGGCACTTTGAACAACCAGCTTAGGCTTACTGCAGCTATAGGAATTGACGTCCTCTCCACCTTGAGGAGCGGGGGCTCTTAAAGCAATCATTGGTTTAGAGCTACATCCTTGGCTTACGCTAGGTTTAGCTCCACGCCCAGTCTTAGGTGCATTACTCCTACTCTGTATAAAGCAGGGCTCAGTGTTGTGGAGACACGAGATCATATTACTTCACAATCTAATCATTAATAAACTAAGCACACTACCATAGCTTATAAACCTTCATCCCCGCCCTAAGGAGGGGGCTTTCAGTTAATTGTAAAAGTATTTAATCTAAGTTGTTGTGTGAGTGTTCTTGAGGTATAGGCTATGCCCATACAGGACGGTGATTTCATACTACTGGACTATGTCGCTAAGGTGAAGGAGACGGGGAATGTAGTTGATACAACTATTGAAGATGTAGCAAAGAGGGAGGGCATATATGACTCAAGTAAGTTCTATGGACCTATGTTAATAGTAGTTGGACGTGGGTGGATTGTTAAAGGCGTTGAAGAAGCTCTAAAGCAGTTAGAGCCTAATGTAGAAGTGGAAGTAGAAGTTCCACCTGAGAAAGCATATGGAGAGAGGGATCCAGGCAAAGTCAAGATCCTTAGCTTAAGGGAATTCAGGAAGAGAGGCTATGAAATTAGTGTTGGAGATGTCGTTGAATACGGAGGCTTAACAGGAGTCGTTAAGAGCATTAGTGGTGGACGAGTAGTAGTTGATTTCAATAATCCACTAGCTGGTAAGACACTTGTATATAAGCTAAGAGTAGTGAAGAAAATAGAGGATTTAAATGAGAAAGTAGCTGCATTAGCTTCAAGAAACCTTGGAGTAGGGCTTGGAGAAGTAGGAGTCTCCTACAATAGCGATGAAAAGAGCGTTACAATAAAGCTGAGCCCAAGCATAGTGACGAAGAAGGACATACAGTACTCAAAGGTAGCTTTAGTCTCAAATATATTTGAGTTATTCAAGGACTCTGTGGCGAAAGTAGTATTCCAGGAGGTTTTTGAAAAAGCTGAAGAGAAGCCTAGTCAATAACGCCTGTTTCTCTAGCAAGTCTTTCAGCTGCCTCCCAAGTAAGTCCATTTTCTCCAAGAATAGTGTACCTAGGCCTTATGGTGTGAGCTATGGTTAGTGCTTTAACTATAGCTTCACTCGGTATCCCGAGCTCCTTTGCATTTATTGGAGCACCGAGTTTCCTCAAGACTTTTTTAACAAGCTTCCACCTGGGGTCGCTGTATAGGTAGAGCATCATTATTGTTCCTATGCCTACTTGCTCTCCGTGAAGAGCTGGCTTAGATGTAACTACGTCTAATGCATGGCTAAACAAGTGCTCTGAGCCGCTGGCTGGTCTAGTAGAACCAGCTATACACATAGCTACTCCACTGCTTATTAAGGCTTCTACAAGAACTCTCGCTCCCTCAGTATTACTGCTTGCTATAGCTTCATGGTACTTTAAGACGTGTTTAGCTGAGAGAAGAGCTAGTTGAGCAGCGTACTCGCCGTAGTACTCTCCCTTTAGTCTATGTGCAAGCAACCAGTCCTTAGTTGCAACAAGCTTACCCACAAGATCTCCTACTCCAGCGACATTGAGTCTCCTAGGCGCCTTAGCTATAATGCTTACGTCAGCTACTATCATTGTTGGTGTAATAGCTCTTACGCTAGTAGGCTTTTCAAATCCCTTTAAGCTTACAAAGGGGCTAGTTATCCCATCATGGCTTGCTGCAGTTGGAACACTAATGAAGTGTCTCCTAAGCTTTGAGGAAATGTACTTAGCTACATCAATGGATTTTCCTCCGCCAATACCTATCACTGCCTTAGGGCCTACTTCACTTACTTCTATAAGTATTCTTTCAGCTGTATCTCTTAAAGCGCTTTCAACTAGCCAGTAATGGACTTCATAGCCATTGTCTTCCATTAATTCAATAACCTTCTTGCCGACTAAGTTAAATACGTGGGGGCCAGTTATTACTACAGCAGTCTTCTTCCTTAAGCCAAGCTCATTTAAGTAGCTTGGGATTTCATTAATGATGCCTTCTCCAACTACTACTTTTTTAGGTAGCTCAATGTCATGTCTATGGCTCAATTCATGCAACCACTCTACAGCTATACTCATAGTCTTTTGCCCTTCTATTAAATCTCTAGCGCTCCATGAATAGATATAACTAAAACTATGTATCAAGAATTCAGGGGTGTAATGCATTGTATAAACACAGGGGCGTTGAGTTAAAAACAACTACTGTTGGAATAAAGTTACATAATTACGTTGTATTGGCAGCTGATAAGAGGGCTACTGCTGGAGTATATGTAGCGCATAAGTACGTTGATAAGATTATTTCCATAAAGGATTATGCTGCAATAACTATGTCGGGCTTAGTAGCTGATGCACAGTACTTAACTGAAGTAGCTAAGTACATTTCATCAGACATGGAGTTATCGATCGGTGTAAAGCCATCCATAGGGAGCATTGCATCATACATTTCACTACTTCTATCAATATATCTTAGATACATTCCATTTGTAGTCCAAGTAGTGTTAGGAGGATACGATAGTGCGCCAAGGCTCTACTACATAGACATGCTGGGTACTTTAAGTGAAGAAGACTATGTTGCAACAGGCTCAGGATCTCCAGTGGCCATAGGAGTCCTTGAACAATACTACAATAAAAACATGGAGTTAAGTGAAGCTAAGAAACTAGCCGTAAATGCAGTTAAGTCAGCTATAGAAAGAGATGCATGGACTGGGACGGGTGTAGATGTTGTAACCATAGGCTCTAAGGGAGTAACTAAGGAAACTATTCTAGTTAGCAAAGTACATGCAATTAAGCAGTAATAGCTGAACCATAGATCTCAATACCTAGATCTATTTACTTAAAACAGTTGCCAAATGTAATAGAGCTTGAGAACTAAGCGATGTCACGCTAGGAGTTTAAGCGGAAAGTATATAAATCCCTTACACATGTTAGGAAATAGCGTTAAGTCTATCGTTAAAGGAAATAGATCCTTATTGTCTGTTATAGATGTGATAGGCTATGGCGAATTCAAGAAAATTGACGTTAATAGATAGATCAAGGGCTGCTATACTTAGGACTCTTGTAAGTGAAATACCTCCTGAAGTAGGCATAACTAGGATTGAATTCATTGGACCAGAGATATCAATATTTATTAAAAATAAGGCTGCTATAGTTGATAAACTAGATTTAATAAAGAACGTCGCTAAGAAGCTTAAGAAAAGAGTTGTAGTAAGAGTAGATTCATCAGCTAGATTGAAGCCTGAAGAAGCTAGAAGGAAGATTGCTGAACTAGCTCCACCTGAAGCTAAAGTAGATGTAAACTCAATGCATTTTGATGAGGAGCTTGGAGAAGTATGGATATGGGCTGAGAAGCCTGGAGTAGTAATTGGCCGTGGAGCAGTCTTAAGGCACTTAATAATGGCTGAAACTGGCTGGAGACCTATTGTAGTTAGAGTTTCACCAATAGAGTCTAAGACTTTAAGCACTATAGTTAGGCAATTATTAGATGAAAGTAGGTATAGATATGACTTCTTGAGGCTCATTGGCGAAAGAATACATAGAACGACTCTATATAAGACTAACTACGTAAGAGTAACTGGCCTTGGGGGATTCATGGAGGTCGGTAGATCAGCTGTTCTCCTTGAAACTAAGGAGAGCAAAGTTCTCATAGACTTTGGAATAAACATGGGTGCTCAAGACATTGAAACTGCTTCTCCCTATGTAGAGGGCTTAAGACTCGAGGACTTAGATGCAGTAATTGTAACTCATGCCCACTTAGATCACTGTGGATTAGTCCCCCTCCTATTTAAATATGGGTATAGAGGCCCTGTTTATGTCACTAAGCCAACTAGGGAACTAATGGTATTAATGCTTAAGGACTTTATAGATGTAGCAAAGAGGGAGGGGAAGAACCCTCCATATAGTGAGAGAGACTTAGTATCCACCGTCTTACATACCATACCGTTAGACTATGAAGAGGTAACTGATGTAGCTCCAGACGTAAAGGTGACTTTCTATAATGCTGGACACATACTTGGATCAGCTATGGTTCACCTACACATAGGAACGGGGCTACATAACGTAGTTTACACTGGAGACTTTAAATACACTAGCACTAGGTTGCTTGAGAAGAGTGAGAATGTGTTTCCACGAGTAGAGACATTAATAATGGAGTCAACTTATGGAGCTTCAAAGCAACAGTCTAGGGAGGAGGCTGAAGCAATGTTAATAGATGTAGTTAAGAAAACTGCTGAAAGAAGGGGTATAGTACTGATACCTGTTTTTGCTGTTGGAAGAGGCCAGGAAATAATGATTATATTGAATGATGCTATGGAGAGAAAGCTTCTGCCTCCAATGAATGTGTACATTGAAGGCTTAGTTAATGAAGTTACAGCTGTTCACACTCACTACCCTGAGTTCTTGAGTAAAGGCTTAAGGGCTAGAATTTATAAGGGGGAGAATCCATTTACAGCTGAATACTTCAAGATCATTGAAGGTCCTGTAGCTAGGCCAGACATAGTTGAGGACAGGCCCTCGGTAATAATAGCGACTTCAGGTATGCTGACTGGAGGGCCTGCAGTAGAGTACTTAAAACTCCTCGCTAGCGATCAGAGGAATTCACTAATATTCGTTGGCTATCAAGCTGAGGGAACTCTTGGAAGGAGGATTAAAGATGGCTTAAGGGAGCTACAGACGCTGAGTGTTGAAAACAAGCTTGAGGTAATTAAGGTCAATATGGAGATCTATAGTATAGATGGCTTTAGTGGGCACAGCGATCAAGGGGAGCTTGTGAGGTTTGTAAAGACTATAAATCCAAAGCCTAAGAACATTGTTTTGAACCACGGTGAAGTAGCAGCAGTAATGACTTTATCTATGCTATTAAAGAAAGCCGTTAAAGAACCTAAGTCTGGCTATGGCTCAGACATAAGGGTATATACTCCAACAAACTTAGACTCATTAAATCTCACTGCTCGTTAAGTAAATCCCTTCTAGCCTAGAGTCAAAAGATGTAAATAGGGGTTCAACTGTTAAAATCGTGAGCTGAAGGAAGGCTGCTTAACTAGGGTGTACTTAGGTGGTTAAGAGAGTCCTGTTTCCCGGGAGGTTTCAGCCTTTTCACAAGGGGCATTTGCATGCTGTACTTAGCTTGCTCAATGAATATGATGAAATAGTTATAGCTGTAGGATCTGCTCAAGAGGGCTTTACTTGCCAGAACCCATTTACTGCTGGTGAAAGACTTGAAATGATTAGAGATGCACTGTTGTGTGAAGGAATTGATCCAAAGAGGTTTTGGCTCATAACTGTTCCAGACATAAATAAGCCGCTGGCATGGACTGCCTATCTATTAGGTCTATCTCCTAAAGTAGAAGCTGTGGCTACAGGTAATGCCCACGTTAAAGCGATCTACAGTTGGATTGGAGTGAGAGTAGTTGAAGTAGATCTATATAAACCCGAGCTATTTAATGGAAGTAGGATAAGAACTCTTATTGCAAACAACGGTAATTGGGAGGAATTGGTTCCAGAACCTGTGGCTAAGTACTTGAAGTCAGTTGGTGGAGTTAAAAGAGTAGAGGAATTATGTAGGGGTCTTCATTGAGTAGTGGAGAAATAGTTGCAATAGATGGAAGCATGGGGGAGGGGGGAGGGCAAATACTTAGATATAGCCTAGCTCTATCAGCTCTTTTATTAAAGCCCGTAAAGATCATTAATATCAGGGCTAAGAGAAGCAATCCAGGCTTAAGGCCCCAACACTTAACTGCTGTAAGAGCTCTAGCAGATGTAACTATGGCTGAAGTAATTGGAGCAAGTGTAGGTAGTCAAGCACTTATGTTTAAGCCGAGGAGAAGGCTTGGAGGAAGCTATAAGTTTAACATAGGTACAGCCGGGAGCATTAGCCTAGTGATCCAAGCACTTTTACCAGCACTTCTATTCGCTGAAGATGATTCAACTATTGAAATAACTGGCGGAACTGATGTATCTAATAGCCCTCCAATAGATTACATGAGGTTTGTGTTTAAACCTACCTTAGAGAAAATTGGGGCAAACATTGAAATACAGTTAAAGAAGAGGGGGCATTATCCGCGTGGAGGTGGATTAGTTGTATTAAACGTTAGGAGGCTTAAAGAGCCATTGATGGCTCTTAACGCTATTGAGAGAGGTGAAGTAAGGGGTATTGAGGGGCTGAGCCATTGCGTTAAGCTACCAAGCCATGTAGCGATGAGACAAGCTAAGAGCGCTGAGGAACTCATACTTAAGGAAACAGGCATTAGGCCAAGGATAAATGTAGAGTTTTATGAAACAACTAAGGATCCTCACCTAGGTCCTGGAAGCGGCATAACTATCTATGCAGTAACTGATAATAGCATTATAGGAGCAGATGCATTAGGCGAGAGAGGTAAGCCAGCTGAAAGAGTTGGTGAAGAAGCTGCTGTAAAGCTATTAAGTGAGCTTAGAACAGGTATGGCTTTTGACGTCCACATGGCTGACATGTTAATACCGTACATAGCATTAGCTAAAGGAAGGTCCTGTATAGGTGTTTCAAATATAACGCTTCACGCATTAACAGCAATTATGGTTACAAAACAATTTCTGCGAAGAGATGCATTTAACGTAAGGGAGAGTAATGGGCGGGGAGTGATATGTATTGAGGGAATAAGTTACTTACCTCAATAAAAGTGGTCTATTTTAGAAGTCGATAAGTAAGTAGTGAAGAAATTATGTGAAGTTGATAATCTACGTCGCTATAGCTGATGAACTTCTGCTCTTAGTTAAAGTCGTTGGAATGGAGTACATTGTTATGACATCCACTAAGCTCTCAATAGTTACTTCTCCATCTTTCTTAAACACTACTTCATTACCATCTATACTTAATATAGCTACTTCATCATCAGGTGTATAGAGTATTTTAAGTCTAACTAATGCACCTAACTTCATTGATATTGATGCAGCTGCCTTAACTATGTCCTCAATTATATAGCCCCATGGAGTTGGTGGAATTATTAATGTAACGTCCAACACGTTCTCATCCGTAGGGAAGTGAGACTTGAAGACTATTAAAAACAAAGCACACATCTTTTTACTAAATCTATTAAAGGTGGGCCGGGAGTAAGACCCGCCCCGCCTTCACTCTTACCCCGGGACACGGGGACGTCTGGGGGACCGGGGTTCTGTCTATTAAGATAGCTTGACAGTTATTTATATTTCTATACGGTCGTCTGTTAGAGTGTCTAAGCTTTTTAAATAAGTGTAAATGATCTCAGCCCCAGTGTCTACTGAAGAAGGCTTTAGTTTTAAGTGTTAAAACAGCCTATATCTAAGTATTCCAACTGCTCCACCGAATGTCTTATTGATCCAGACTCCTTCCGGTATTTCATCGTTTATTACAATGGTTTTTGCGTTACTTCTTTTAGCTAACTCAATCCATTCCTCTAAATCATTTCTCTCTTCACTTACTATGAGTTTCTCCACTGCCCCTATCTCCAAGGCCTTTCTTAACTCATCGTCTCCATAAATCGTTAATCCATCGTCCTTTACTAAGTGTAGTTTAAATTCATCTATAGCTTTAAGAGCCTCTAAGTATTGTTGTTCCTTTAGTACATCGTTTGCTTTAATAATCATTTCCCTGAGGCCTACTTCACCTTGATAAGCTACATCAATGAACTTTGGTATAAGGATCTGTTTTAACCTATAGTCTAAGTAGTCTCCCTCTAGGAAGTCGTACTTAGCGTATGCTGGACCTCCTAAGAGTACTGCCTTTAACTTCCCGCTTTCAAGGTATGGCTCAAAGTATTCCTTAACTCTTTCTCCAACTCTCTTATAGAATTCATGAACCATTTGCTCTATGACTCTATCATACCTCCTTTGGCTTTGGCCTCCCTTAGCATGTTTACCCGGTATATAGTCTTCAAGTTCGTCGAGGACCTTAAGTCTATTACCCTTAAGTAATCCTATTGTAGCAGCATCTCTCTCAACTATTATTAAGCCAATTACATTGCTCTCTTCAACCATTGGCTCAAGGAACTCTAAGTGAAATTCCTTATCGGTTCTATAGAAAAATACTGGCACTGGTTCAGGTGGAGATAGCGTAATGCATATGAAGTCCCCTGTATCCATGTTTTCACCACAAAATACTGCTAGACCTTTTTCAGGAACTTTAAGGATCTTGGACAACCTATCTATAGTTGCTGTAAGAGCTCTCTGAACAGCATTCTTAGTCTTCTTCAACTTAATGTTATCAGTTATTGAAAGCTCTTGTCTAAGCAAGTTAAGCACATCACTTATAGGTCTTTCTGGAGGTACATAAAGGCTTAGGAGGACTGTAGCTGGAGCCTTCCACTTCCTTAGTTCAGCAAGTATGTTCCTTAAGCTATGCTTATCTATAGCTAGTCTCTCAATGTAATCACTACTATAGCTAAAGACCCATCCCTAACACCCTTTAGTAAATCACACAACACTTTCTCCCTATATAAGCATTTATTGACTGTGCTCTAACAAAATCACATCTAGAGGTAGTTTAAATGGATTAGAGGAGCTGTGGAAGCAGTAGCTTAAGAAAACTTAAGAATTAGTATTATATACATAGAAACTAGTTAATAAAGTTAATTAAACCCACTTACTTCATGTATTGAATGCATACATATGGTTATGGAAGTAATATTTATATATTTATTTGCATAAGTATTCCTACGTATAATATAAATAATATTGGTGAAATCAATGGTTGAAAGAAGGAGGATTCAAAAAACCGGTTCATCATCATACATAGTTACTTTACCTAAGGAGTGGGTTGACGCACTTGGAATGAAGCCGGGTGACTACGTGACAGTTCATAGACATGGCAATAGGCTAGTCATAGCTCCATCAATTGTTGAAGCTCAGCAGCTAAGTACTGAAGTAAAAGTAGTAAGCTCTGACGTGAGCCTAGATGAAGTCTTTAGGATTGTGATAGCTGGATACTTAGCTGGATATAGTACGATAAAAGTAGTTATGCCGGAGAACACGCCTGGATTACCTAAGTTAATTAATGAAGTAAAGAAGCTAGCTAGATCAAAGCTTGCGGGAATAGAAGTCATAGATGAAACTTTTAACAGCATAGTCTTTAAAGTCCTCCTAGATCTAGAGGAGCTACCATTAATGAAGGCTTTAAGAAGAGTGCACTTAATAGTGAACAGCATGCTTTCAGACGCCATCAAGGCATTTAAGACTGTTAATATTGATATAGCTGAAGCAGTTGTTCAAAGAGATGATGAAGTAGATAGATTCCACTTCGTTATAGCTAGACAACTATCCATAGCTCTACTAGACTTTAGAGTAATGGAGTCTCTAGGATTAACGAGTTCAGTTGAAGCACTTAACTATAGAATCCTAGCGAGAAACATGGAGAGAATAGCTGATCATGCTGTAAACATAGCTAAACTAACTTACATTAGGCCGACTGAATGCAGATACTGCGATGAACTAGCGGGCTTCGGTGAAAAAGCTCTAGAGATCTTTAATACAGCAATGGATTCGATATATAAGCTCCATAGAAAGATCGCTGAAGAAGTTATAAGCATTAATGCAAAGTTCTTAAAGGATCTGCGCGAAGTAGTATTTGATAAGATCATGGTTGATCGAGAGGTGGCTCCAGGCGAGAGAATTATAAGCATAATGATGCACGATAGCCTTAGGAGGATAATGCGTTATAGCAATGGCATAGCTGAGTCAGCATTAAACATTAAGGCAGCTAAGGAGTCATTAATAGAAGTTAAGTAGACTTATGCATAAAGCTGTGGTAAATGTATTCAGTTAAGCTAGACGTCAATATGCCTAACAGTACTCCTCCAACAACGTCAGTAAACCAGTGTGCTCCAACAGCTACTCTCGAGAAGCACATCAATAGCACAAAGACTATGGAGATAGGCTTCAGTAACTTATGCTCTTTAAACAGAAAGTAAGCTATTACAGTTGCACGAGTGGAGTGGCCTGATGGATAAGAGTAAGCTTCAAAAATGCTTTCGCTAACGTAAGTAGGCCTAGGTATAGCTATTAATGCTTTTAATACAGCAACTAAAGCCTGAGACATTATGAATGACGCTAGTAGGGGGAGCAGAGTGCTTAAAGCACTATGCTTCCTCCTTAAATATACAGCTGCTGAAACCATTGCCAGCATAGCAGCTGAAGCATCTAAGTCGGAGAGCCTTGATACATAAGACCATGCATTTGAGCTATAGGGCTTAATTAATTCAGCTAATAGTACGTCAATTGATTTAAAGCATTCATACGCTACTGCAGCTGTAAGGACAGTGAATGAGGCAGCTGTTAGAGCTATCAATAGCCTTTCTCTCAATTCAACTACCTCTCCACTACTTAATGCACATACAAAGCCTTAAATTACTTAAACTAATTAACTTACCTTGGAAGGTGTATAGCATTGGACCTATATACGTTAATCGCCTGGTTCATTACAGTCTACGGCAAGATCTTCGCTATACTGAACCCATTCTCAGCTATACCTATATTCATTAACTTAACTGAGAACGCGAGTAGTGAGGAGAGGAAGAGAGTTATAAAGAAGGCTTTCCTAGCCATGGTCATTATGGTCATGGTGTTTACTCTAATAGGAATATGGGTGCTTGAGTTCTTAGGAATATCCATAGCTTCACTTAGGATCGCTGGTGGAGCAGTGCTCTTTGTACTAGCTATGGATATGCTGGGGGATATGCCTAGGACTAAGAGGCTTGAGGAGACGGAAATAGCTGTCATACCAATAGCTACTCCACTACTCGTTGGACCAGGCACTCTGACTACAATAATAGTTCTAACGGCTGAAAACCCATCGCTACAGGGCTATACTCTAATACTCTTAGCTTCTCTAGCAGCTGTAGCAACTGCTGCAATTATATTGAGATACTCGTTATTACTTGCTAAAGTACTAAGTAAGTCATTCATTAAGGCCTTAGCTAGATTCATGTCTCTAATAATAGCTGCAACAGCTGTAGAGTTAATTAGAATGGGCGTAAATGAATGGATTGCGGAGTTAACTAAGTGATTCATTTAAGGAGTGCATTATATGAACTTAATGATTGTTCTTTCCACGGCCTTAATCCACCCACTTGGAGGAGCTTCAGGAGAAATGCTGTAACTGAGTCTTCTCAAAGAGATCCTCTTACTACTTGAAATAACTATGGCTACGTCCGTTAACTCAAGGAAGTCTTCATCGAGTTCTGAGTCGCCTAAACCAATTGTAGGTAAGTATTTAAAGAAGCTGTTTCTCAAGAACTCTCTAAGGGCTCTTCCCTTACTGCTAGTTGATACATGTATGAATCTACCTATAGTTATAGTTGTTAAGCCAATTGATCTAGCTGTCTCAACTATCTCCTTAGCACATGTTGCTTCACTAGTGTAGAAGGCCTCTGAGAAAGATCTCTTTTTCGCCAACACGGCCTCCTCTAGACTTAAACTAGTTAATTCACTTATTGACTTAGGCGGCAGCTTAGTGAGCCTAAGTACTTTGCTTGAACACTTCTCCTCAAGAACGTTAAGGTAATCCTCTATTTCAGTTAAGTATTTAGCTATCTTTATGAAGTACATGTCTACGCAATGATCATAGAGTCCTCTGCTTAAAATTAAGTCATTTGAGTAAGAGTAGTATATAGCTCCTCCACCTTCAACTACTGCTACACTTAGATCTACTCCAAGCTTCTTCCATAAATAGATCACTTCACTCGCCGTCCTCATGGTTACTGGGATCACTGGAAAGCCGAGGGAGCTAAGTCTATTGATGTAGTAGCCTAAGTCTTCTGAGAACTCTCCATTGATTAGAGTTCCATCAATATCTGTGAAAATTAAAGCTCTATACTTCAATGCTTTAAACACCAAATGCTTTAGCTAAGTTAATTCAGAGGTCAATTCATTAAATACTTTCATTAAACACCGTACTTTCCAGGTTCAGGGAGCTTTATTAAGCGTGCTTCCCCCCTCCCAGAGTGTGTATGTCTCCACAGTAAATCTGTCTGTAAAGCTAATGCCTTTACTAGATCTATTGATACGGGGTGTTTACTATTATTGCGTGATTTAGCTATCTCTGTTTCAACTTAGTTAAGTATGTTATCATAATCATTTTATACTTCGTCCTCAGGAATGAAGTCCTGTAGAGTAGAATAGTAGATCTAAGTGTATTCATGGATAGCTCCAGGGATGTAGTTGTCTCCATTGATAGAGCCAGCGTACTACTCCTACGGCATATGCTGCAAGTACTCTAAGAACTATGTCTTCAAGGATTGTTCCCTATGATAAGTCTGCTAACACTAGATCTCTTTGATGAATGAGCGCTGCACTATGCCTTTCCTCAAAGACTATAGTGTTGAGGTTTACAACTATGCTTACATCAAGTACCCTGACTACTCCATAAGTCTTAAACAAAGCCTTAAAAACGTTGTAAAGTAATGAAGTGAGTCAGGTGATTAGAGTGGTTGAGTATAGAGTTAAAGACCTTGGCTTAGCGAATCAGGGGTTATTAAAGATTGAGTGGGCTGAGAGACACATGCCGGTATTAATGAAGCTTAGGGAGGAGAGTGCTGTTGGAAAAGAGCTGAAGGGCTTAACTATTGGAGCAGTACTCCATGTAACTAAGGAGACAGCAGTATTAGTCAAGGCTTTAATTAATGCAGGCGCTGACGTATGGATTGCTGGAAGCAATCCATTGTCAACTCAAGATGATGTAGCAGCGGCTTTAGTTAAATGTGGTGTAAACGTATTTGCATGGCGTGGAGAAAGCAGTGAAGAATACTACTGGTGTATAAGGAGGGTGGCTGAAGCAAGTCCAGACATAGTTATAGATGATGGAGCAGATCTACATGTAATACTGCATAAAGACTACGTAGATGTAGCCTCTAAAATAATTGGAGGAACTGAAGAGACTACTACTGGAGTCTCAAGGCTGAAAGCTCTTGAGGAGGCAGGCCTATTAAAATACCCAGTTATAGCTGTTAACAATGCTTATACAAAGTACTTATTCGACAATAGATATGGAACAGGGCAGAGTACATTTGATGGAGTGCTTAGAGCTACAAACATATTGATAGCTGGCAAAGTAGTTGTAGTAGCAGGCTATGGATGGGTTGGTAAAGGAATTGCTTTAAGAGCTAGAGGACTTGGAGCTAGGAGAGTCATAGTGACTGAAGTCAATCCCATTAGAGCTCTAGAAGCTGTTTTCGATGGATTTGAAGTAATGCCCATGACTGAGGCAGCTAAGTTAGGCGATGTATTCATAACTGCGACAGGCAACATTAAGGCTATTAGGAGAGAGCACTTGGAGTCAATGAGGGATGGAGCTATATTAGCTAATGCAGGCCACTTCAATGTAGAAATATGGATACCTGACTTAGAGTCCCTAGCAAGATCTAAGAGAAGGATTAGGGAATACGTTGAGGAATACACATTAATAGATGGGAGGAAGCTGTACTTGCTAGCTGATGGAAGGCTTGTAAACTTAGCTGCTGCAGAAGGCCATCCAAGTGAAGTCATGGATATGAGCTTTGCAAATCAATTCCTAGCAATAAAGTACCTACGTGAAAATAGAAGCAGGGTACCAGTTAAAGTACATAATCAACCCATGGAGTTAGACTACTTAATAGCTAAGCTAAAGCTTGAGACAATGGGGATAACAATAGATGAATTAACGAGTGAGCAGAGGGAGTACATGAAGTCGTGGAGTTACGGTACTTAGAATAAGTAAGGGAGAGCCTTTTTCTTTTATTAGTAAAACTTATTTTCCCTTTTCCCCCTTTACTAAAACAAGGAGCAGTGGGCCCGTAGCTCAGCCAGGTAGAGCGCCCGGCTCATAAGCACAATTGTGTCAGAGAGACCGGGTGGTCGGGGGTTCAAATCCCCCCGGGCCCACTTCACAAACATTTTAATACTCCAGCTTCCTGACTTAGTGAAGGGTGTTCATAGTGCCAGTTGAAGTTAAGAGCAAGGAGGATTTCATGAACGTAGCTTCAAGGGCCATTGAGATTAGAGTGAAGAGGGGAAGGGAGTACGCTAAAGTGAAGGCTAGGACTAAGAAGTACTTGTATACACTAAAAGTTACTCTAAGTGAATTAGACTCATTAATTAATGAGTTGAAGAAAGCCTATCCAGATATTCCAGTGAACGAAATTCCTTAAATAGTTAGTTAATGCTTAATTAATCCCATTGTGTAAAGCTAGCTAAGATCATTACTGCTCAGCTACCTGCTTAGAGCAGTATGCACTCTCCATTCATGGGGGCATAGACTTTTACACCAGGTAGTGCTTCAGTTATTGACTTAGCTAACTTATCCCTAGATTCGTTGTCTCCATGAACTAGTATCACTGTCCTTAAGCTCTCCCTGTAATGGAGGGCCATGTTTAATAAACCTCTCCTACCGGCATGACTAGATAGATCAAACCACATGAGTTTTGCCTTCACGCTTATCCCTAAGTCAGCTATGCTTCCAGCCTCAAGAATTTCATGACCTGGACTATCCTTGCTTTGATAGCTCACTAGTATAACTGCATTCCTCGGCTCATCGGCTAGCTTCTTTAAGTAATATAGTGCTGGACCTCCCTTAAGCATTCCAGCTGAAGAAATTATTACACTTGGCTTTCTGAAAGCCCTCCTCCTATCATTCCAGTCTCTTACTACGTGAGCTACTTCAAGGGCTTTCCTAAAGAGGTCTGGATTCCTCAAGTACTTGCTGTTCCTTAAGTATATTCTAGAGATCTCTCTAGGCATTCCATCTAGGTATATGTCTACGTAAGGCATTTCTGAAGCAATCATAGTTAAGACCTCTTGACTCCTGCCGACACTGAATGCTGGTATAAGTACTACTCCACCTCCATCAATTGTTGCTTCAACAACTTCAACGAGTCTTTTCTCAACTCTATGTCTCTCAGGATGCTCTACTCCTCCATAAGTTGACTCAATGACTATGGCGTCTACTTCCCCAGGCCAAGGCTCTGCTGCACTAATGGTATATGTATTTACAGTATTTAAGTCTCCAGTAAATAGCACTCTCTCCCCACTTGGCGTATTTATGTATGTAAGTGCACTGCCTATTATGTGGCCTGCATTTGATATAGCTATATTGTAGCCATCTAAATCTACTTCACCTCCATAGTCTAAGACTATTGCACTATTGATCATTTCATTTAGCTCCTCCTCAGTGTAATCAATGTAATAACTTGATATCTTGAGCATATCCCTGATCAATATTGAGCTTACTTCAAGAGTTGGTTTAGTCATAACTACTCTAGGTTTTGTTGAAATGTAGAATAGGGGGGCTGCACCAATATGATCTAGATGTGCATGTGAAATCACTATGCCAGCTACATCACTTGGCTTAACGTGCTCTGGAAACATTGGTCTTCCATAATCATCAAAGCCTACTCCATAGTCTAGCAATAACCCCTTACTCCTAGATGAGTCTCTTAAAAATACGCCAGTTCGCCCAACTTCTCCTCCGCCGCCAAGTACTCTTACTTCAATCCCCAACTCAACAATCCTCCTAGCGCTCCTTAGGATCCTGGGGGGATTGTTAGAGGCCTTAATTAACTATTTACAACTCCTCCATATGTTTAGCACTTATATATGGGCATTTGAGAGATTCCTATAGTAGAATTCTAGCGTTGGTGTTTAAGAATTGCTTCCAGGAATGTCGTTAGGTGAGCTTAAGAGAATGCTTAAGAGAATGGGTATTGAAGTAAGTGAAGTTAGTGATGTAAGTGAAGTATTGATTAGAACTAAGGACTCTGAAATAGTTATAGAAGCCCCCCAAGTCTTACTAATGGATTCAGGTAAGCAGAAGATTTATCAAGTAGTGGCTGGGAGAATTACGGTAAAGAAATTGGGCAAAGCTGAGCAGAAAAAGATCTCGTTTAGTGAGGAAGACGTAGAGTTTGTAGTTAAGCAAACTGGTGCTTCTAGAGAACTAGCTATAAGAGCTCTAGAGAAGTCTGGAGGGGATTTAGCTCAAGCAATAATCTTAATTAATGAGGGGAAGGCTCTGGAATGAACATTTATAAAATTAATGACGTAAACAGCGTTTATCCACATAAGGCCTTTGAATTCAAAAGCAATGGCAGGCCAGTGTACCTCCTAGGAGTACATTACGATGGAGGCATTGGGAAAGCGATACTTGAAGTACTCGGCGAAGACGGTGGTCAACTATTCCTAGTGCCTGATCCAACTGATCATAAGCCTTACTTCCTAACCAATACGCCCATAGATGAAGTGAGTAAGAGTGCATCCATAGTTAAACACGATAGCTTCCACCATATAGAGGAAGTGAGGAAGTACGATCCATTGACCGGCAATAACATGGTGTTGACTAAGGTGGTGACTAAGGATCCTTTAGCTGTAAGGAGCTTGAGGAATAAAGTCAAGAGAGTTTGGGAAGCTAAAATAAAGTATCACAACAATTACATTTACGATAGACAGCTTATACCAACAATGAGGTATCTAATTAATGAAAGTGGAGTACATTTACACATTCCACAAGTAGATGTAAGGCTCGTAGAGTTAGTGAAGAAGGTATTTTCCGGGGGCCGCGATGAATACGTTAAGCTAGCGCTTGAGTGGCTTCCACTCTTTGAGGAAAAGCCTCCTAACGCAAAGAAGATTGCCATAGATGTAGAGGTATATACACCGTTTAGAGGTAGAGTGCCTCATTCCCCAACAGCGGAGTACCCAGTTATAAGCATAGCTCTTGTTGGAAGTGATGGAGGGGGGAGAGTACTCGTATTGGCTAGGGAACATTCATGGGGGAGGATTACTCAGGAATATCCGTATAGAGCTTTAGTAGAGTTCTTCGATGATGAGATCTCGATGATTCTTGAGGCCTTTAGAACGATCTCTAGCTATCCAATAGTAGTGACATTTAATGGAGACAACTTTGACTTCAACTACCTATACCACAGAGCTCTGAGGCTCGGCATAGATAGGGATTACATAGTGATCGTTGAAGCTGAAGATAGGTTTAGAGTGAAGACGGGGATACACATAGATCTATATAGGTTCTTTAAGAATAAAGCTATTCAAAACTATGCTTTTGGAGGAAAATACCAGGAGTACACCCTTGACTCCATAGCATCAGCTCTATTAGGCATAGCTAAGATACCTGTTGATGTAAACGTAAGTGATTTAGGCTATGGAGAGCTCATTGCCTACAACTATAGGGATTCCTACTTAACTCTAAGGCTAATTACATTCGATCAAGAGCTCGTATGGAAGCTAATGGTGTTAATGGCGCGCATATCGAGGATGTCAATTGAGGATGTTTCAAGGAAGACTATATCTAAGTGGATTCAAAACTTAATGTACTGGGAGCATAGGAAGAGGAACTATTTAATACCAGAGCCAGAGGACGTGAGGGCTGCTAAAGGCTCATCAAGTGTATCAGAAGCTGTAATTCAGGGCAAGAAGTATGCTGGAGCACTAGTTATAGAGCCTCCAGTAGGCATATTCTTTAACGTAGTTGTGCTAGATATAGCATCACTGTACCCAAGCATAATAATGAGGTATAACTTGAGTTATGAAACTATAAACGTTAAAAACTGCTCTAAAGCAATAGATGTAGAGGATGAAACTGGGTTAAAGCTCTATAGCATCTGCATGGATCAAAGGGGGCTTTCTTCAGAAATAGTTGGATTGCTTAGAGACTATAGAGTTGGGATATATAAGAGGAGGGCTAAGGAGCGCGATGCATCAGAGTCTGACAAGGCTTGGTATGAAGTAGTTCAGAGAGCTATAAAGGTGTTCATAAATGCTAGCTATGGAGTATTTGGATCAGAGTCATTTCCACTCTATGCTCCAGCAGTTGCTGAAAGCGTTACAGCTCTCGGTAGAAAGAACTTGTATACTATACTTCAGAAGGCCGCTGACTTAGGCATTAAGGTTCTCTACGGCGATACTGACTCCATATTCCTTTGGGCTCCTTCAAATACTCAAGTGCAGTTACTGCAGGAGTGGGTTTCTAAAAACCTGGGTTTAGAGATAGAGCTAGACAAGATCTTTTACTACACTCTATTCACTGGGCTAAAGAAGAACTACGTTGGAGTACTGAGGGATGGGGGCTTAGAGATTAAGGGTCTCGTTGGCAAGAAGAGAAATGTCCCAACGTTTCTCAAGGATCTTATGGCTGAAGTATTTGAAAAGCTTCAGACAATAAAGTCTCCAGAGGACTTTGTAAGCTTTAAGGAGTGGCTCTATAATCAAATAAAGGCAGTATATACAGCTTTGAGAAACAGGGAGTTGATGCTGGATAAGCTAGCATTTAAGGTGACTTTATCAAAATCCCTCAGTGAGTATAAGAAGAATAGGCCTCCGCACGTAAAGGCAGCCCTACAGCTGCAGAGCCATGGAGTAGTCGTTGAGCCAGGGGACATAGTGTCATACGTGAAGGTTAAGTCTAGGGATGGAGTGAGAGCTATACAGCTAGCTAAAATACATGAAGTAGATCATGAGAAGTACGTTGAACATATAAAGAGTACTTTAGAGCAATTAATAATACCGTTTGGACTCAAGTGGAGTGACGTAATAGGCATGGCTAAGCTTGAATCGTTTTTAAAACAATAGTGTCTTTAAGTCTTGTATGTGAAATAAAATTTGTAAAGCTACTGCTATAAGCAGTAGAAGCAATTACAGTTACTTAAACCAATACATTTAAAATATAGGGATACTTTAAGAGAGTGTGCATTAGTAGGTGTATTCACAGTGCCTAAGAAGAGAGAGAGTAGAGGTAGAAGAAAGGGAGCTAAGGGAAGTGTAACTTACGTACAGTGCGATCAATGCGGGAGGAGAGTACCTGAAGATAAAGCAATATGTGTAACTAAAACGTATTCACCAGTAGAGCCTTCTCTAGCTCAAGAACTTGAGAAGAAGGGAGCAATTATAATGAAATACCCCGTAACTAAGTGCTACTGCATTAGCTGCGCAGTATACCTTGGAATAGCTAAAGTCAGGCCTGAGGAAGAGAGAAAGCCTAAGCCATCAATACAGGTTTAATTAGGATATACGTTAAGCAACTTAGTTATCAAAAAGCTTGTTAAAGCATTTTAATTGATAAAACTGCTAAAGGCTATGCTAACTATATATTAAAGAGCGTGAAAATTTAAAGTATAAAACATAAATTTAGTTTTAGTTAGTATAGAAGATGGTTGAATTGCCGTCAATACTTAGGAAGCTTAAGGTCAAGCCACGTGAGAGTGGGAAAGGAGGCAGAGCTGAACAGTCTTCAAATAAAAAAGAGGAAGTTGAACGCCTTATTGAGAAGGAAATGGAGGCTGAGAGAGAAACAGCATTTAAGCTATTCATATCAGCTCCTCTCTCCTCTTCTGCAACAACTTTTCTCAGACAGAAGGGAATTAAAGTAGTTGAATCATACCCTCTCTACGAGCCGTGGGCTAAGGCATATATTGTTGAAAACCTTGAAACTAAGAGAGTAATTTATTTAGTTGATGAAATACCGCTCAATGAGCAGGAGATAAAGATATTTAATGAAATAATGGATGTCCTCTCATGGCAGATGAGGTATGTTAGTGGAGAACCTGAGTTAATTAGAAAGGAGTTCATTAACCAAGCGAAGGATGTAATATTTAAGTACAGGATTAGGTTGGGTAGGACTCCTGGAATACTGTGGAGTAAGATATTGTACTACGTTGAAAGGGAGACCATAGGTTTTGGCCCTATAGATCCATTGATTAAGGATCCAAATATAGAAGACATATCGTGTGATGGGATAAGAAGGCCTGTGTACATTTGGCATAGGAGGTATGAATATATTCCTACAAACGTATTTTTTAACGATGAAGATGAGCTTAATTCATTCCTACTTAAGCTTGCTCATAAAGCTGGAAAACACCTATCTGTAGCATTCCCAATACTTGATGCGATACTTCCAGGTGGGCATAGAGTAGCAGCTACTTACTCTAGGGAAGTATCTACAAGTGGATCTACTTTTACAATTAGGAAGTTTAGAGAAGATCCAATAACTATAGCTGACTTGATAGCCTGGAGAACTCTATCACCAGATATAGCTGCATATCTATGGATGAGCGTTGAACACAAAATGACTGGGCTTGTATTAGGAGTAACTGGCGCTGGGAAAACAAGCATGCTTAATGCATTAGCTACATTACTTAGACCCACTGTAAAAGTAGTGACTATTGAAGATACTCCTGAGCTAAAGCTACCCATAGATAACTGGGTTCAGCTAGTCTCTAGGCCTAGCTACGGCCTTGGATCTGAGAAAATAGGAGAGGTATCTCTATATGATTTAATAAAGGTAGCCCTTAGGTATAGGCCAGATGTAATAATTGTTGGAGAGGTTAGAGGCGAAGAAGCCTACGTCCTATTTCAAGCAATAGCCACAGGCCACGGTGGAATAACGACTATGCACGCTGAACACATAGATGCTGCTGTAAAGAGGCTTACAAGTCCACCAATGAATATTCCCCCAAGCTACATACCATTAATGAACTTCGCAATAGTCATAAGGAGAGTACAAATTGGGGAGAAGATATCTAGAAGAATTACTAATGTATGGGAAGTAGAAGACTACGGTAAGTACATTGAAGTAGCTAGGTGGATTCCAAGCAAGGATGAATTTGAGTTAGACGTTGGAGTAAGCAGTTTGTTAAAGGACTACGCTATGTGGAGGGGCTGGAATGATGAACTCATGGCTATTGATGAGTTAAAGAAGAGATCTAGAATACTACTAAGTCTAGCTGCATCTGGTAAGAGGAACTATAGAGAAGTAGCTGACGTAATCCATAGGTACTACGTTAACCCGAATAGAGTTTATGAAGAAGCCATGGATGTCCTATCTAAGTTAAGGATTAAAGAGGCTGAGAAACCTGAAGTTCCCTAAGCTAAGGCTTAAGAGAGCTAAGGAGAGTAGTGGAAGAGGAGTTGTAAGAGCACGAATAAGTGATGCAATAGACTTACTTGCATGGAGCATTTTTGGAAGAATTTCAAGTAGAGTCGCTAAGTCATTTAACTTAGATAAAGCTATTGCCAGAGCTGGCTTACCTATACATCCAAGAGTCTATGCTACTAGAACATTGCTATATACTTTAATAGCTATTCTCGGAGGCCTCATAGTTGAGTCTATACTCATATTGTTTCAAAGCAATGTAATAATATTGATTGCTGTAACAATATTAGTAATGCTTATTCCAATAATAATATTTGCATACTACTTACTCTATCCATCATTAAAGGTTAGCGGTAGAGCGAAGAGCGTTGACCACGAGCTTCCATTCTTTGCAGCATACCTTACAACGATGGCCTACAGTGGTGTATCGCCTGAAAAAGTTATTGAAGTAGCTGCTGAACAAAGAGTATTCAAGGGAGTGAGGGATGAAGCGCGCAGAATAATTAGGGACATCAGGATCTTTGGCAAAGACCCCTTATCAGCTATAGATAGTGTTGCTGCACAACATCCATCAAATAGTTTTAGAGACTTCATGCTTGGATTAACAGCTACAGCTAGGAGCGGTGGAGATGTAAGGCATTACTTAGAAACCAAGACTATTGAGCTATTTAGAAGGAGGACGGAGGATCTTAGGATATTAGCTGATCGCGTTGGAATCTTTGTACAACTATTTGTGTCAGTAAACTTAGTGATGGGGTTAGCTATGTATGCATTCTTCATAGTTAGCTCAGTGCTGCCCATAGGGGGCTTTGGACTCCCCATGTTCATACTATTCACCCTCATAGTTCAACCAATGCTATCACTACTTATACTATTGATGGTTGATAGCCTTATGCCCAAGGACCCCGTTTGGGATAAGACTATATATGGATACTTACTTCTCTCAATAGCAACAGCTATAGGAGTAGGCTTAGCTTTATTCATAGTCTCTGGAGGCTACGAAGTACTAGCTGGCATAGCTCCTACTTCAAGGCACTTTTACTCTGTTTTAGCTAGTATAGCGCTTTCACTAGTAGCTCTATCAATTGGTGGAGTTAGAGCATACTTCATTAAGAGAAGAGTTGAAAGAGATCTTAGTGCTCAACTAGCGAACTTCCTCCGCGACTTAACTGAAGTAAGGAAGACTGGGTTGAGTATTGAAAAGTGTTTTCAAGTACTTACATCAAGGGAATACGGTGTGCTGACTCCAATTATTAGAAGAGTAGCTGGCTCAATATCCATTGGGATGGATATAACTAAAGCTGTTAGGAAAGCATTGAGAGGAGTGCAGAATTGGCTTGCTTTAGTAGTGTTTAGATTCTTAGTTGATGCAATAGAGTATGGTGGTGCAACGCCAATAGTATTAGACAACCTATCTAGGTTTACAAGCGAGCTTACAGCAATATATGATGAATTGAAGAGGAGGCTTAAGACATACATAGCTATACCATACATAGGGGCAATACTGTTGTCAACAGTGTCGTTAATGCTTCTTGGAATGATGGCTCAAGTGCTTGCTTCAAGCATGGGGGGTGGAGGAGGCCTTGGTGGTGGACAGGCAGTAGTAGGTGGATTAATGGTTAGGCTAACTATTACTGGAAGAGATCTTTTTACGATAGCTTTAGTAGCATCTGTAGGAAGCCTCATAAACTCATGGCTTATGGGCCTCATGAGTGGGAAGCTCAAGGACTTAACCATATTGTCAGGCTTCATTCACTCAATACTCTTAGCAATAGTAGCACTTGCTTCAAGCATTATAAGCTTCAACATATACATACTGCCACTGCTAGCGGGATAATAATTAAAGCTATATGCCTAAGGCAAGACATGTGTAAAGCCACGCGATTGCTGCAATTACTTGAGCACTAGCTATAATTAGTGATTTTTTAAGCCAACTACTCCAAGTAATCTTAACCCCCCTCTTTTCAGCTATTGATAGAGCTACGATGTTGGCAGTAGAGCCTATTGGCGTATAGTTTCCTCCAAGGACTCCTCCGTATAATAGTGAAAAGTAAATTAAATCGTTTACTAAGCCAATTCTATTCATGAATGTTGCTATAGGTGTAAAAGCTATGACTACTGATAAATTATCTAGGATAGCGCTAAGGAGAGTTGAACTAAGGATCATTACTGAGAGTATTAATGAAGCACTGCGTGAAAGTACGTATGCTAATTTAGCCATAACTCCACTGTATGTCAGTGAATAACTCAATATGAAGAGGCATATGAAGAACATTAGTGAAGGCCACTCAACGCTCTTATCTAAGTACTTAGGTACATCCTCTATACGTATTGCTGCAATGCTTAAAGCTATGAAGATGTATGGTACAAAGGCTAGAAGAGAGTGTGGCTCTACGTTTTGGCTAAAGGCTTTTTCTAGAAGTAAAGCAATGTTGTCATTAAGTGCGACCATAACTATAAACCCCAGCAGCATTAGTAGCCCATACCTCAAGCGGGCAATAGCATTCTCACTAAGCCCTATGTAGTAGTGATGTATGAACGCCTCTATCTTCCCTGATTTCTCGCTGAGCCTTCTGCTCACAGCGTTAACGAGGCCTCTCTCCATAAATAGTACTAAGAGCAGTAGTATCGCGAAACATAAGATAGCTAGAGGCATAGAGTATTTAATGTATGACAGTATTGGCATCCCGGCCTTGAAGAATAGGTATACTCCTATTGGATTTCCTATAGGTAGAGCTAAGCTACCAGTATTAGTAGCTATGACAGTTAGTATTAGTAGAGGCCTTGGATCAATGTTCATTATTGAAGAGAGCTCAAACACTAGCATTACTGAGTATACTATGCTAGTAACTTCATCTAATACTGCTGCTGTTATAAATGAGAGCAGTAGAGTTAGTGAAAGCAGTAGAGCTGAACTCCCGCGAGTCACTTTAACTATGTTAACTGCAAGATATCTAAATACCCCTAGCTCACGCAGTAGGCCTGCAAGAGTCATAGAACCTATTAAGAAAAGTATTAAGTTCCACTCAATAGATTTATTGACGAGGGCTTCTGGAGGAACTATGGCTGTAAAAGTTACAGCAACTATCCCTAGGATAGCTAATCCAACTCTCCACTCCATCCTTATAATGGCTCCCACTACTACAAATAGGAAGGCAGTAAGGGATACTGCTTGCTCTAAAACCATGTTGAATGAATTTATTTCAAAGTCTTTATTGGAATAGGGAGCTCTTTCACTAATCCATAAATTAACTATCTCTTCACCAATGGAGTCTCCTCCAACTTTAATTAACTTCATGGCTGTAAATGATATTGCGAAGAGCACTGTGAGTATTGCTAGCATCTTATACAAAGTCCTCAAGTCAACTACCTCACATCAATCACTAACATTGTATTAGCTAGAGCTTAATCAAATGATTAAGAGCTGCTTATAAAGTTTGCGCATTACAGTCTTCGTCTAAATTACAGGAACGAGGGCTATCGATGCATAGACTATGACTATAGTTAAGGCAAAGCCAGCATCTATTCTACGGAGCTTAAGTGGCTTATGGGAGGTCCTCCTATTGCTGTAGCCAAAGCCCTTTAACTCCATTGCTTCAACTAAGTCTCTAGCTCTAAGCATTGAGCAGACCATTGTTGGAACAACTATTGGCGTAAGCTTCCTCACTCTACTTAAGACTCCTCCTTTCTCTAGCTCCAGCCCCCTAGATCTTTGGGCATCGTAAATGCTCTTCATTTCATTGAACACTATTGGTATAAACCTAAGTGCAATGATGAATGTATATAGGTATGTGTACTTAAGGCCTATCTTAGATAGCCCCTGCACTATTTCCCATGGAGTAGTGGTGGCTAGAAACATTGTTACAGCTATAGCTGCAATAAATACTCTAAGTATTGCCTTAGCCTGTGTTTCAAATAAGCTATAGATGTTTAAACGCCATCCAGTTAGGAGTAGCGATATCACTGTATTAAAGACTACTATTAGAGCAATAATTATGCTGAGGCTTTTTAAAAGAGCTGCAAGCCTATTGAGGATCCTTATGTAAAGCAGTGTAAGAACTACGTTAACTGCTAGAATCACTAAGAGTTTCTGTAAGTCATTAACTACGAGCACAGCTATTGTTGCTACAGCGTACAGTAGCTTAACCCTAGGATCTATGTTGTGATAGAAGCCTTTGAGCTCTTCGTAAGTCAGTGCATAGTTTAAGTTTTCAAAAATGCTTTTCTTAGCCACTCCTCATACACCTAGATCCATTGACTATTGAAGCAAGCTCTTCAGCATTCAAAGGCTTCATGTAGGAGCTTGCTTTAGCCATGCTTACGAGCTCCGGTATCTGTGGAAGTGTAACACGGGCTTTAGCCAATAGTTGTGCATCGTAAAGAATCTCCCTTGGATCTCCTTGGGCTACTACCTCTCCACTACTCATTAATACAACTCTATTGACTGGGGCATGAGCTAAGAACTCTACGTCGTGAGTAGTCATTATGACTGTCTTTCCCTTCTCCAATAAGTTTAGGAGAATCCTCAGTAACTCCATCTTCAATGAGTAGTCTATGCCAGCAGTAGGCTCATCTAATACAATTACCTCAGGCTCGTAGACAAGCACTGAAGCTATAGCAAGCCTCCTCTGTTCTCCAACAGACAGCTCGTATGGAGACTTGTTGGCTAAACTGTGTAAGTTTAAGCTCTTCAAAATACTCATGGCTCTCCCCTCATCGTTGTTAAAGCCCATGCTCCTCAATGTGAACATTACTTCCCTTAGAGCATTCTCCTCAAAGAACTGGTGGAGGGGGTTTTGGAACACTATGCCTACATGTCTTGATAGCTCTGCTACAGTGTGCCTACGAGTATCCTTACTGAATACGAGTACTCTGCCTCTAGATGGTTTAAGGAGTCCATTGAAGTGCTTTATTAAAGTAGTCTTACCTGCTCCATTAGCTCCAACAATAGCTATGAAGTCTCCTCTACGTACCTCAAGGTTAATGCCCCTTAGAGCCTCCCTCCCACTTGAGTATACGTACCATAGGTCTTCTACAACTATGACTTCCTCCCTACTCAACTCCCTATCCCTACTGGAGTTAGCGTAGTTGTTGAAGTTGCTTAGATCAATGTTTTTCAATAACACCTGTAATTCTTTAATAGCATCATCTAAGCGTAGTGGTGGATTACTTACTCCAATGTTTTTAAACAACCTTACGATTGGCGGAACATCCATTCCCAGCGTCAATGAGTGCTCTAGGGCTCTCTCCGGCTCTCCATCAAATAAAATCCTTTTATTCAATATCACTAGCCTAGTGGCGTACTTAGCTAGCTCAGTTAACCTATGCTCTATTGCAATTACTGTAACTCCATCTCTACTGTAGAGCCTGTGGAGTATTGATAGAAGTTCTCTTACTCCAATAGGATCTAGGTGGGCTAGAGGTTCATCTAGTATGAGTATTCTAGGCTTATAGGCTAGAGCGCTAGCTAATGCAACTCTCTGTACTTCACCTCCAGAGAGAGTGTAGGTAGCTCTATTCCTTAAATGACTTATTCCAAGTCCTTCAATTACTTCATCAACTCTCTTAACTATTACATCTGGCTCATATAGGACGTTCTCTAGTCCAAATGCTATCTCTTCTTCAACAATTATGTTAACAACTTGGTTTTCAGGGACTTGGAGTACTGCTCCAACTCTTCCTACAATGCTCTTCACTCCTTCTCTAACTACATTGACTCCATCAACGTATGCTTCTCCAGTAAGCCTACCTCCATATAGGTGTGGTATGAGGCCTAGCAGTATCTTGCATAGAGTGGATTTTCCTCCACCTGATGGACCTGCTACTACTATGAATTCACCGTAGCTTACTCTAAGGCTTACATTCTCTAACGCTGGAGTGGATTCATTTGGATAGTAGTAAGTGACGTCCCTCAGCTCTACAGCAGGTCTATTCTTCATTAATGCTACCCTTGCATCAAGTCTTCAAGTACTTTAAGTGCAGAGTCTCCATTAAGCCAGGAGCTTTAGATAATGCCTTCACTAGAGGTATAGCTATTGCAAAAGCTATTGCTGCTTCAATAAAGTATTCAACTACGTAGAAAACTGGGTTAACCATGAATAGCGTTCTTACAACGCTTACTTCACTAATCCCAAAGACTCCGCTGTAGACTATTGGGAGTGAGAAGATGAAGCAGCCGAATGCTTTGTCAAGCTCTCTACCTATAAAGAAGATCATGTATAGTGATGCATAGAAGTACTTAGAGCCCTTCTTAAATAACATTACTGCTAAAGGAGTTATGAGTAGTGCAGCTATTTTATCGAAGAAAGCAAGCATGTATACATACCAGTACTCCGCAATGGGGTTGAATGGTGGAGTAATCATTGATGCAATAAGCATTACTAGCATTATTGCCATAGGCTCCTTCCACTTCTTCTCAACTAGTAGTCCAGCTCCAAGAGCTGATAGTGGTGCTGCTAAAATAAATGGCATTCCATAGGGGTTGGGCGGCGTTAGGGATTTAACGATATTCCCAATTAATACAGCTGTGAAACCTACGTAGGGCCCTAAGACTATGCCTAGTATTGGAGCTATAGAAGCACCTAGCTCAATCCTCAACTCAGGTAAACCTACTGCAGGTAATCCAGGTAGCCATAGGAATATGTAGTATATTGCAGCACTTACTCCTGCATAAGCAGCTAGATAGCTTGCTCTAACTCTAGAGCTCAATGCAGCTCTCCCTGTGTAATGTGTTACACAGGAAAAAATATAAGTCTTTCTATGTAAGCCCTCTACACAGAGAGCTTTACTAGGTGCTCACAGTGTCTAGCTCTAAATACTGGCCTTTCATAGTTTTTATGCCAATTGAAGCAAGTGAGAGAGCTAAATATGTATCAACTCTATTCTCTTCTCCAGTAGCTCTAGAAGTATTGAATATATTTAAGTTAGATAGATCCCTGTGTCAGGGGGAAATCATTAGATCTATGGACCATCACTCAAATAAGACTATCTTAACTATGCTTAAGAGATTAGTGAACCTAGGCTTACTTAGTGAAGAAACTAGGTTAGAATGGCGTGGTAAGAGGAGAGTTAAAGTAAAGTGCTATAAGTTAACTGAGCTAGGTAAGTGGTATAACTTATTGTTCAAAGATCCAAAGAGTATAGATGCAGCACTACTTAAGGAGAATTTAGTTAAGTTAACTCTAGAATTCTTAAATAAATTCATTGAGTTCAGTGAAGAAATAGGGCTATCTACAAGAAATCAAGTTGATGGAATACTAACTGGTGCACTAAGAGCTATTACTGAAAGAAGCTCTAAACACCTCCCAGACCTAGTTGTATTTGGATCAATTGCATTCGACATCTACTTAACCCACGGCTTAAGGGTTTATCCAGGTGGATCTGGAGCTAATGTAGCGGCAATAGCTTCATCCCTTGGATTAAGGACTTGTCTAGCTACTCGAATACCAATAGACCCCCTTGGACTTCAGTCAGTAGTTGAATTAATTGAAGCAGGAGTAGATGTAAGCTTAGTTGACTTAAGTAAGGACTTGAAGACAACTATCTGCACAGTACTCCATGAGTTGCCCCACTCACCTAAAGTCTCCTGTTCATACGATCCATTGAATCCACCTGTGTTAACGCAGTTGAACAATAGGTTAATAGACTTCTGCAGAGCGTCTAAAGCAATATATATTGGTGAAGGAGTTAATAGAGTCTTCATAGATTTACTTAAGGAAGTTGGTGGAGGGAAACTCGTTGTCTATAGGCCTCATAAGCTTTCAATAGATTTAGCATTAAACGAATTCCTATCAATAATGAGCTATGGCCCAGTGGTCGTATTAAATGATGATAAAGTTGAAGCACTTGAGAGCAGGGGGGTTAGAGTACCGAGTGAGTTGTTTAAGCATGGTGCTAGAAGCATAGTAGTTACAAGGGGGTTTAAGGGATCTCTTCTCTATGAATCACCAGGATCAATGCCCGTGGAGTATAAGGCTCCTGAAGTCAAGGCAATTGATCCACTTGGTGCAGGAGACGTATTTTCAGCAGTACTCATATACTGTTTATTAAAGGGGCTTGACTTAAGGAGTGCTGTTGAGAAATCCACTCTTAAGGCAAGTGATTCAACAATGCAGCTGGGGCCACGTAAAGCTATTTCAATGATGGAATTTGAGGAGGCTCCTCCAAGTACTGAGAGATCGCTCTTTACTTAAAGCCAGCTCCTACTCTACACCTTATATTACCAGGTCAACTAGTTTAAGCACGGTGGTTTACTTTGATAGATGTACTTGTTTTAGGCGTTAGTGAAGTAAGATCTGTTTTAAGCATGGATAAAGCAATAGATCTTGTTGAATTAGCTTTCCGTGAGAAAGGGCTTGGCAGAGTTCAAATGCCTCCTAAGACGTACTTATTCTTCAATAAATACAATGGAGATCTTAGGGTTATGCCGGCTTACTTAGAGAACCTCAATGTTGCTGGAGTAAAGGTTGTTAACGTCCATCCATTTAATCCAGTTAAATACAGTCTTCCAACAGTTATGGCTACAGTAATTATCGTTGATCCTGAGACTGGGAGGCCCCTCAGCATAATGGATGGAACTTGGCTTACGTGCACTAGGACAGCTGCAGCTGCAGCAGTAGCTACAAAGTATTTAGCTAGATCTAACTCAAAGATCCTGGGGATTGTTGGAGCAGGAGCCCTAGCTCCATTCCACATAGATGCTTTATCAAGAGTGCTTAGAGTTGAATCACTACTCATATACGATGTAGATAGAGGTAAGGCTGAGAGAACGGCTATTGAGGCTCGAGAAAGGCTTGGAGTAAGAGCTCTAGCTGTAAGTAGCCCTAGGGAGGCTGTTGAAGGAGTAGATGTACTTACTACTCTAACGCCATCTAGAAAGCCCGTGGTTTTAAATGAGTGGATTACTGGAGGAATCCACATAAATGCTATGGGGGCAGATGCCCCTGGGAAGGAGGAGCTAGATCCACTTATACTCAAGAGGGCTAAGGTAGTTGTAGATGACTTTGAGCAAGCGATACATAGTGGTGAAGTAAATGTACCAATAAGCTCCGGCTTCATTGATAGAAGCTGTATATATGCTGAATTAGGTGAAGTAATTGTTGGATTGAAGAAGGGTAGAGTGTCTAGTGATGAAGTAACTGTATTTGATTCAACAGGCTTAGCTATACAGGACGTTATAGTGGCGAGCTACGTTTATAATGAAGCAGTTAAGAGAGGCTTAGGTAAGACAATAACGTTACACTAGCCACTGATCCACGTGTGTGAATTACGTGTCATCAACAAGACTTATGGACATTGCCCTAGCTAATTGAATTAGAGGTGTTAGAAGCGCCTTTAACTCACCGGGTTTCAGCAAGAGCTTATGCATCATTCAACGACGTAGTTAGAATAATGGAGTCCAGCTATGTTTGCAAACATACACATACTGAAGTCATTAACGCAAGGCCTAGAGTAGCAGTAGTATTTGGAGAGAGGTATTTCTTTAGAGCAGGCAGCTAATTAGATGTAGCGCTAATAGTGATTGAAGAAGTCTCATCCACTGTCTTTAAGGCTGTTGCAACAAGCAGTATGAGGAGATTACTGGACTTCTTTGACTTAGGTTCTTCAAAGGACTATGTATTTAAGCCATTAGTAAATGTGAGAGGTTAAGGCAAGGTGTAAGGCGTTAGTGGAAGTAGATTATTTAAATGTAGGGAAGTCGGAGTTTATGAGCTTCAATAGAGAGATTTGATGAGTTAACTGCTTTTAGTAGCAGAGTGTGCAGTATTAGCTAAATCTCTTTCTCCAGTATTACTGCTGTTCCATAAGCTACTACTTCTGCTGCTCCACTCATTATGTTTGAAGTAGTTAGTCTTACTCCAATTACTCCATTCGCTCCCATGGCTTTTGCTTTCTCAATCATCCTCTTCAATGCTTCATCCCTAGAACTAGCTAGAAGCTCTGTGTACTCAACTATTTCTCCTCCAGCTATGTTTCTAAGAACTGCAACAATGTCTCTACCTATGCTTCTAGCTCTAACTACGCTTCCACTAACGATTCCTAAGACTTTTTTAACTCTATAGCCTGGAATATAGTGTAGAGTTGTAACAATGACTTCATCCATAGCGCTCCCCCACGGGTTTATTCACAGCACTCCTTAAATCCCTTAGAATAGGGATTGCTATAGTTGTAAATATTAATGCACTAAATGCTGCTATCACTAGCTCTACGAGCCATGCATTTCTCAACAAGTATAGAGCTGTTATAGCTGTAATGTTTGCTGCTGAGTGAATAATTATTGAAGCTGTAAGTAGCTTAAAGCTCCACGGATTCCTGCTCAACAGTAGGGTTAGAGATAAGTGTATTAATATAGCGCTATTCCTCTCTAAAGCACCTGGAAGTAAGTCGATCCAGCTGTATTGATATACTGCTAAACTCACTGGTATAGCGTATATTAATAGTGCTTCTATAAACCCCCATCCAAGCCCTAGCGCTATTGATCTTCTTATTGAAGCACTTCTAACTAACTCTATTCTAAGGAATAGGAATCTAGTGGTTTCCTCAAATAATCCAGCCATAAGTGAAGCAAAGTATCCATAGATTACTTCCGGTAGAGGTACAGCCATTAATATAGGGATCCTTAGGATAAGTGCTAAAAACCACCCACTCCCCCCTAAGATAGCTATTACCCAATTAATTCCCTTAGTGCCAGCAACTTTAGCTAAAGCTATTAGAGCTGGAGCTAGAGCAATAGCTATTGGAATTATAGTGCTCAAAGCCGCTACTCAACTCACTTACCTAGACTTAATACTGCGTTAAGTAATAAATAAGCATAGGTGGCTTAACTCTATGAATGGCTATGGAAGGCACGTACTTCATGGATTAATCGCTGGCTTAGCCACCGGGCTATTGATGGGCTTACTGACAGTATTCATACTTACGCCATCCATGGAGGCTTTAATGGAGGAGTTAGTGAAGCACCAGCTCTCCAAGACCCTCCCTCCTAATGAAGTAGGGGAGGCACTTGAAGTAATTAAAGGATCTATTAAAATAGCTGTATTCATAGCTCCAATAGCTCAAGTCATTCAATACATATTGCTTGGAGCACTATTTGGCTTAGTGAAGGGGTTATTAAACACTAAGTTAAGGCTAAGTGAAGCCTCCTCAGCTATAGCAGTAGGAGCACTATACGTTCTCCTATTAAGCATAGCGCCTTTAGTAGTGCTCTTTAAGCTAGAACCAGGAGTAGTAGAAGTTATTTCAAGGTACTTCAATCCATACTTAATAACACTCACACCTGGAGCCGTATTTGCAGTAACAATAACTTTAGTAAGCATAGTTAAAGGCCCTTGGACGAGAGTTATTGAAGCAAAGCCGAGGGAGGTATAGCAATTAGGCATTCAAAGCTCCATTAACAACAACGTCTATTGCTGGAGCTAGAAACTAATGCTACTTCAGTAATTTAACGGAGGGTTTAGCACTAAGGATATTAAGCCAGTGTTTTACTCCAGTAGTTAAGGAGCATAAAATGTAGTTTACCCACAGGCGTCAATATTGATGTTGCAATGCTGTGAGTAAAGCTAGCTTAACCCAGTGGCATTGCTTTAAACTACATACATCCTATTTCTAAAGGCATGTGTAAGTAAGGGTGGCTGTAGAAGCCTTCATTTAAGCAATACTTCTACGTTGAATAAGTTCTCTGTCGTGAGTTAACGTCTTTAAGGGAGTTATTGTTAAGCTGACTTTACTGCAGTAATTACTCCTAAAGCCATTAAGCCTACTGCAGATGAGGAAGCTGTTAGTAAGCCTATTCCTGGTGCTTTAAAAGTTGTTGAAAAGCCTAGTGATCCATTGACTTGTAGACTGATCCACCAAGTTCTATGAGCATATATTAATGCTATTGAAACAGCTATACATATACCGCTAAGTAAGAGTAGAAACACTCTTATAGCGCCTGCCCCCTTCTCCTCGAGAAGTGTAATCAGGGGTATGTGCACAATACTTATTACAGCTCCTGTAAAGACTAGGAGCAATATATCTCCAGCCATACTGTTTACACCAGTCATAATGCTGATTCCCGTTAGAGAGTGATACTGCCCTACGTTAAGTAAGCCTCCACGAATAGCTATAAGTGGTTCAGCTCTTTCAGTAATTACCCAAGGCAGGAAGACTGAAGCTATAGCTAGAGAACCTAGAGCTAAAGCAACTATTGCACTGATCCTTGAGGGAATCCTTTGACGAGGGGGCAAAGGCTTTTTAGTGAAACACCTACTTAACCCTATGAAAACTCCATATGTAAGGAGTATGAGAGCAATAGCCCAGATAACAATGCCTAAAGGCATGAAGGCACGCATAAGATCGTATTGTTCAGCAGCAAACGGTTCATAAGCAATTCTAACAGGTACTTCAACTACAGTGAGGCAAGTTCCTAGAATTAGTAGAATAGCGCTTAGACAAATCACGAAGCTCGATGACTTAAGTACCTGCACTCCAATCACTAAACTTAATAAAACTAAGGTGAAATTTATCTCTTTAGGAAGTTAAGCCATTACTCATAAATACCTAGCTTCCTAGAGGCAAGCGGAGATGCATTAATGTCTGTTAAAGGAGCTAATCCATAGTGAGAAGCATTAATAGCACCACTAAGCTTAGACATAGTAGATCCCCCTCTATTAGTAAGTCGACTAATTTCCCTAAGCTTAGTGTCATAAATTCCTCAGTTCTCTTAAAGAAGCTCTTAGGTAAAGGCTTCACTTGAGATAGCTTCTACAATTCCCTTACTACACCTCAAGCATTATAGATAGTGGTGGATGATGAGGGAGGTGGCAGTAGAGGAGTATTACACTAAGCGCAATATGTCTTTAGCCTCAGTCTACTCGCCCCAATTCATGATGTAGAATAACTCTATAGGAGTAGAAATGGCTCTCCTGCTTTCTCTACATCCCTTCTCTCACTAGAGCATAGATTCCTCCATAAAAGAGGCCGCTCTTCTCCTTCAAGAGAACTTCCACTACCCTGCTCCACATAGATAGTAGCCCTCCCGTTCTCAAAATGTAGTAAGAGCATAAGTCAATTACTTCAATTGAAACACGCTCTAAAGCCTCTCCCTCATGAGAAGAGCTCTCCATTTACTGGCTAGTGGAAGTTTATCCCTCTCTAGAGATCATGGAGTGATTATAGTATTTAGAGCTTTCTACACTTCTTAAATACTACTAGTGGAACATGAAGCTCATTTACTGTAATTGGAGCTTACTCTGCGGAGGGTTCAGTGCTTCAGTGCAGAGACTCTGGGATATAAATATACGTAAGGCGGAAGCTAAAGAAATTACTTAAGAAGCTCATAAAGTAATTGAAAGCAATGAAGAGGTGTTTACAAGCCTCTATGAAGCTCAGGATCCGAGGACTTCAAGCTTTCACCCAGTAAATTCATTACTTCAATAATGGAAGCTCAAGCCCCCTAATTCACTCCCTCTACAAACAACAATAACATTATGGAAACATCTTTAACGCGATCAACAAAATAAGAATAAGATCATTCTAATAATGTTTAGAAGGAATACTCCTAGACTTTAAAACACCTATTAGCTTCACGCTTAGCCCAATGCATTCTGAATGAAAACACTTATTCGAAGGACA
>JANXDZ010000005.1 GCA_025059075.1 Sulfolobales archaeon
GTGGAGACAGGCCTTGTGTAATCTATGTGCACTAACTTAATGAAGCTGCCGTCGTGGCTGTACTTAAGTTCATAGCTTGTTAGAGATACGTAGCCCTCGATGAATCCAGTGAAAGCTAGCTGGGGAGCTAGGAGAACTACGATGTAGATCAGTGAAGATATTGTGCAAGCTGCTCCAGCAAATACGGTAAGCAACCTAAGTCTACTTGAGAGCTCTACTTTACTAGTAGCCTCAGCCAATGCTCACTACCCCAAGCTATGTAGTATACATCTACGTAGATGTAGGCTGCACTAGGTGGTTGAATAAGTAGCTTCTCAAATCCCCCTACTACAACTGTTTGATTAAGTGCTCTCCAGCTTTCACCAGGTCTATGTGCGTATAGGAAAGTTATGTTGAATGCTATTGGATAGCAGTTTGGGTTCTCTATTACTAGAGTAGAGTTCTCAACTCTAATGCCTGGCTTATGCCAGCTTACTCTAGCTTCATATTCACCCCTAAGTACACCAGCGTTGTTTAACTCAGCGAAAACACTTATGCGCAGATGCTCACCCTCTTCAACTGCATGGCTTATGAGTTGAATTGGTGGTTTAGCAACTACGTAGGTCTCATTGAAGTATGCTTCAACGCTAACTTCATTAACGCGTACAGCAGCATTCATTAAGTAAAGCTGGCCAACGTACTTCACGACTACGCTGCACGTAGATGAATCAAAGCTTACGCTAGATAAATGCAGCCTCGGCAGCTCAATGGCTTGCTGCACTGGAGGTGGAGGCACTACTGCATATACAGCGATTAAGTACAGTAGAGCTGTAGCTAAAGCTACTACATAGGAGTAGCCGATGAACCTAGCTCTAGCAAGATCGTTGAAAGCCACTAGTAGGGCTAGTAGGAGTATGGGGATCCATAGTTCTCTAGGAGCAGTGAATAAGACTACGCCTCTAACTGCCTTCATAGGTATAGGGTTGTCCTCAAATGGATTTGCATCACCCTTCGTAACTATGTAGTCATCGTTATACTCCCAAACCCTTAGAAACCTATGTACAATGCAGTAGTTGGGAGTAGAACACCAGACAACAATATCTCCAATAAAAGGCTCCTTATTAAAGTAGAAGACGAGGTCGCCCTGCCTAAGGGAGGGCTCCATACTACTGGAGTAGACAATAGAAATACCAGTGAATACAAGTAAGTTAAACCTTGAGAGAGTAGTGAAGGCTAGGAGGACTGTAAAGAAGACTAGAATAGAGCTAGAGAAGAGGGATGGAGCGCGTTTAAAAAAAGCTTTCTAAGCTTACAGACACCATCGCTCAACTACCTCTATGGCGGATTCTCTTGAGTTGGCGTATACACTAGGTGCAGATTGAACGTTACCTGTGAGAGAGATTCTCCCTCAGGTATATACACATAAATATCGATCTCCCATTTGCTACCTCCACTTATTGGTACATCTACAGGAGTTGGAGCATTAATGTTTAACGTCGTTAAGTTAATCATTTTAAGGTATGTTCCACTTTCTGGCTCTGGAGTCATCCAGCCGGATAAGTCTCTTGCAGTGCCACTTTGGTATACGTACAGTACAACTCTTGATAATGATGGTAGAGAGCCTGTCTTTCCATCTAGTACAATGTAGACGTAATATGCTTTAGTGTCAGTATTACTAATTCTAAGCACGTCTTTGTAGTAAGTTACACGGTATGTTGGGTGTATAGTTATTGTGGCAAATGCATTGTTTTCTCCGAGGGTGACTGATATACTTCCACTTAGATCAGTTTTGTCAGCGTTGCTTCCTTTTTGGAATGTTATTGGTGGCGATACTGGTGATACAGTCACTTGCCATGGGTAGTATACGAAGACATTTGCTACTACTACTGAAAATGCTAATAGCGCTATCACTGAGCCTACTAGTATTTTATCCATTTTCATTTAAACCGCCTTGTTTATTCTCCACACATATAGGTAAGCAAAGCTTACCTAAGTTTATATATTTATATACTTTTAGTTTAATTATTTTCGTAATCGGAGTCCTAAAGCTCTTCACCTTAGGGCAGTGTTTCAGTAGCAGCATCCTATGGGGTGGGGTGAGTTGAATTAGGGTTAGAAGTAGTTTGAAGCCGTTATTACAATTGAGAGCTCTGCCTCAGGGAGTTGGGGAGATTAAATGGATCTTACGTAGCTTACTCCACCTTCATTTTCTACTAGGAATACTTTATCAGCTATCTCCATGATTTTTTCATCGTGTGTAACGACGATTACTTGCCTTAAGTTATTTGCTACGTTCTTCAGTACTTTGAATAACTTCTCCTTGTTTTCTTCATCGAGGTACGTTGTCGGCTCATCGAGGATTATTGTAGTGGGCGCTCTCTCCATGAGCATTTCAGCTAAAGCAAGCCTTAGAGCTATTGCAATGCTTACTTTCTCTCCCCCAGATGCATTCCTTATCGGGAGTTCCTCTCCATTAATTACGTAGCTTAAGTTGAAGTCCCCACCGATCTTTATTGAATTAACTCCAAGCCTAAAGTGCCTTAATACATCGTTTGTAAGCTCCTCTAAGACTCTTCTAGCTTCAGTAGTTAGAGCTTTTGCTAACTCACCGTTTTTACCAAGGTATTTATTGCTGAAGCTCAAAAGTATGCTAACCGCCTTCTCCTTAACCCTCAGTTCATCTAGCTCTCTCCTCAGCTCAGCTAACTCATTACTTAATTCACTTATCCTTAATCTAACTCTCTCCAACATTCCCTTAACTTCACCTAACCTAGTGCTTAAATCACTTAGCTTAACGTTGCTATTCCTCAATTCTTCTTCAATAGCTCTTAGGGCATTCATTAACTTAGATCTAGTTTCTAAAACCCACTGCTTATTAATTGAAGCTAGAGAATGATCTAGGCTTACTCCTAAGTCCTTTACATAGGACGCTAACTTAGCTACAAGTTCATCTAGTGAAGTATGTAGAGGCTCTCTTAACTCAAACTCAGTCTTCAAGCTATCGTACTCAGCTTTAACTCTAACTAACTTATTCTTCAACTCCTCTAGCATTCCACAGCACTTGCTTAAATCACTTGAATCTAGGTTAAGCCTTCTACAGAGGCTTAATGCCTCCTCCTCCTCTTTCCTCAACTCCTCTACATACTTACTGAGGATCCTGGAGGCAGCCTCCTCATAGTTTATGAGTGCTCTTAATTCATTTAATGCATTCACTAAGTAACTCCTCTTACTTAAGAGTTCTTTCTCCTCAGCCCTCAACTCCCTTAATTCACTACTTAAGGCAGCTATTTCAATAGCTAACTTATCCCTTATGGCCATTGGATCATTAATTGATGAGCCACATATTGGGCAGGCCTTCGCCTCACCAACCTTATTTAAGTAGACTTCGTATAGCTCTATGAGTGATTCAACTCTAGCTATATTCCTTGCAATGCCCTCTAGGCGTAAAGCAATGGAGTTAGCGACATCATTTAATTCCATTAAGTTAGTAATGCTTATACCTAGGTTAGTTGATGCATTGCTTAAGTAGTTCTCCACCCTCCTGCGGCATCCATCGATCTCCTCCCCAAGATCCCTTACCTTAACCACAAGATCCTTTAGCTTCAATGGATCCCATTCATTGAGCTGGCTTAAGTAATTCAATTCATTCTCTAGTTCCTTAAGCCTTCGGTAGGCCAGCGCTTGCTCAATTAAGTCAATTAACTTAAGGGCTTCACTTAAGCGAGTTCTCTTAAGCTCTAGTTCCCCAATGGCTTTCTTAAGCTCACTTAACTCCCTCTGCTTTACATCATAGTCCCTCTGGAGCTTAAGTACTTCAGCTCTAAGCCCCTCCTCCTCATCTCTAAGCCTCTGAAGCCTCTGCTCTCTATCCATTCTCTCGCTGGCTAGAACTGCTTGCTTCTTACTGCAAACGCTTTTAACGACTTCCAGGGAGTTGACTAAGTAGTCTAGTCCAAAGAGCTTGAGTATTTCCTCACGTCTATCAGATGGATTGAGCTCCAGTATTCGAGTCAACTCATCCTGTAGGCTTATAATAGTGTTCTTAACTAAATCACCTACAGTCTCAGAGCTACGCACTCCCATAAGCTCTGCTACTTCACTTCTAACACTTTCAAAGCCCGTGGCCCTAAGCCTCCCCTCTCCATTGATTAACTCATATAGCCTCACTTCATCGCTTAAACCAACGTTTACGTATCTAACAGCCCTAAACATTCTTCCACCAACTTCAAATACTACGCTCACCTGGCTCCTCCTAGAGCCCCTATGTAGCAACAGCTCCTTTCTACCGCCCCTAATCCCTGTGTGCGTGCTTGGGAATAGAGTTATGTAGAGAGCTTCAATAATTGAGGACTTGCCGGCTCCATTAGGTCCCACTAAGGCATTAATTCCATCACATAATTCGACCTCGGTGTTTCTATGTGAGAGGAAGTCAGCTAACTTTATTGACCTTATGATCATTTTGCTTTCACCAACTTCTCTAATTCACTGAGCAGAGCTCTATCTTGAGTCAGTAGATTCACAATGGTTTCTACATCTCCTTCCCTAGATGAGTTAAGCAGCGACTGCACTAGCTGGATTACCCTAGGGTTTTTAAAGAATTCCTCCACAATTCTATTTAAGCTAAACCCCACTTCTCTATGTTCTTCACGCACTTCAGTAAGCTCCCTCTCCCTTGGAATTATGTTGCAGCTCAATATAGCTCCTCTCTCAATTAGCTTTCTAACTTCACTCCTAACTCTACTGAGCTCACTGGAGTCCAAGTCCCTCGTTAAATTAATGTATAGCGCCGGCTTCTTAGGGAAACTCACCTTGCTTAACTTACTTAGCTCTACTAGTAGTTCACTATACCCAGATACATTGACTTCAATGAACTTCCTCACTCTCTCCAGCTTTATCTTCTGGAATACAGCTGCTTCCTTGCTTAAGTCAACTAATACAACGTACCTCTCATCCCTATACTCCCTTACGTCAAGGGCCTCTGTAGAACCTGGGTAAACTGCTGGAATACTCGACTTCTCATATCTATAGAACAAGTGGTAGTCACCTAAGGCAACGTAGTCATAGCTTTCTACAGGCAGCTGACTTATGGAAACTGAGTAGTTGCTTAAGCCAAGCTCTTGAATAAGGGCGTGAGCTACTAGGACTTTCTTCAATGAGTCGGGGGGCTTAATTGCTCCTACTACGCTGCCTGCCTGAGGTTTATCGAAATATGGAATGCCTGTTACACCTAGATCACAGCTCCTCAACTTAACTAATCCACTCCTTACATCGCCTGGGGCTTCACCGAAGGAGTATATGAGCCCCATTTCACTGAGCACACTTAGTGGAGAGACTCCCCGTCGCTTCGGCTGATCGTGTTGGCCAGCTACAGCTATGAACTTAACTCCATGCTCAGCCAGCTTCCTAAGAGATCTAGCTGCATATATGTATGGCCTAGGAGGAGGCCTAGGGTCATCGAATAAGTCTCCGCTGTGTATTACTGCTTCAACCCTCTCTCCAATAGCTATGTCCACAGCTTCATCAAATACATCGTAGTAATCCCTCTCCCTCTCAAGTAGCCCCAGCCTAGTGAAGGGCCTCGATGAACCTAGGTGAGTATCTGAAATGTGGAGCAATAACATGCTCTATACCTAGAGGTGTTTTCTCAACTAAAGCTGTATTAAAGATGACTTTTCAAAGGACTTGCGCGCATCCTCAATTGATCTCTCTAGAGCCTCTCTCCACGCATCAATGACTCTTGGAGAAGCCCCAAGCTTCTTCCCCCCATGCCTATCTATGTGTGCATATACAGTGAATCTCCCAACCCATTCACCAACTAATATAGCGTGACCTGGGGGGAATGATGGCATTAAGTCAGCGTACTCCTCGCTTAAGATATCTGAAAACTCTATTACTTTACTCCTATCACTTGACTGAACTAACTTAAAAAAGGCGAAGTTCTGCACTTGGGATACTATTGCTGTATCTAGAGTCCTAGGCCTCTGGCTAACTATAGCTAGCATTGCGCCAAACTTACGCCCCTCCCTAACGAACCTCTGTATAGCCTCCTTAGAGACAGTCGATCTCCATTCATTGAGGAATATGTGTGCTTCCTCTACGACGAGCAGTGTAGGCACAATGTCTTTACCCTTCTCCTTTAGAGCCCAGAGGATGTCTTCAGCAATAACTTTAAGCATCCAGTCCTGCTCACCGTCGGTGAAGCCGGAGACATCTACATCAATTATCCTCCCTGGAGCAATGTGCTCACTTACTCTAGGCGTATCTAAGCTAACCCTATGCCATTCAAAGAAGTCATCTATCTTATCGATAACTGATTCAATAGCTTTATCATCTCTACTACTCCTCCCCCTCACCGTAGGGCTTGAGGCTCTACTCAGGATTCTTTCCTTAAGGAGCTCTCTATATGCCTTAATGCAATCGAGTTCATCGACATCCCTGGAGTTGGATTCGTAGAGATCTACAACTGCCTTCGATAGAGGCAGCCCCTTCCTAGATGCTTTCTCCTCTATCTCCTTGTTTAAATCCCTCAGCGCATTCCTCAAGATCCTTCTTTGCTTAGTGGCCCCTGGCTCAGGCACTATAAATGATGAGAGGAGACCTATGGGTGTCTTAACTAAGTTTATGCTTGCCTCATATGGAATGACTTCAACTCTACTGGGGGCTTCACTCTCAATTCTATACTCTCCGTGAGTATCGAATACAACTACACAGCCCCCGAGGCCTGCAATTCTATCTGCAAGTACAGCTACAAAGTTGCTTTTACCAGATCCAGTTACTCCAGTCACTAGCAAGTGCTTCACTAAGGCATTTACATTTACCCTAACTTCAACTTCTCCATGGCCAACTAAAGTGCCTACTTTAATGCTCTCCTCTGGATTCTGGCTATATACGATTCTTAAGTGCTCTGGCAAAGCTAAGTAGACTTTAGATTCAGGTGGAGGAGGGTATTCAGGGGGCTTCGGCGCTTCTTCATTAGTTATATCAGCTATCAATATGGCGTTCATTATGGACTCGCGCTTAAGCTCAAGTAGCTCTGGGTAGTCCTCTATGGGAGTGGGGCGTCCACTAACTACTTGGATAAGTGACTTAAATTGAGTTGCTCCAACTAATCCAACGACTTCTCTCTCTGAGACTCCGCCAGTAATGGGGTCTCTGACCTCGTACTTTAAGTAGATGTACGTGCCTACTGGCAGTGGGTGCTTAGACTTAATGCTTATCCTAGTTGGTGAAGACTCTTCGCCTACTAAGCCTACTTCCTTAAGCAATGAGCTCACGTGAATTCACCCAGAGGCTCACGACCTGTTTTAAGTATTGAAAACCCTACTTTAAGTAGCAGTGCATTTACTTCACTAGCCTTAAGCTTACACAAGTGGTGCGCTATCCTCAAGGGATCTGGGTATCCAGATCTTGAGTATTTCATTAAGCTCCTTACAACACTATCTACTTCCCCAAGCCCCCTGACTCCTGGAATAGTTACTTGATAGTATGGAGCTCCATGCCCTAAGCTAACGTAAGTTACAGCCATGGGGATTATTTCATCAAGCTCAAAGCCTGGCTTACCTAAGGGCTCCGGAAGATCTCTTGAATCACTAATTATCACGGGCTCCACGTAGTGAGGCTCTAGAGGTAGCTTACCAATCCCCCTAGCGTAATTGAGGACAGCTATGTCGTTGAACCTCCTAGCTTCCTCCATATCTCCAAACCACTTCTTGATGTAGTGGCTTAGCCTAATGGTCTTAGCTACAAATACTGCAGTAGCTCTCTTACTCAACTTCCTAACTCTATCCCTTACCTCAACCCAGAGGCTCCTTAACTCAGGGCGCTCTTCCTTTACTCCAAAGCTTAAAAACGATATCAGCGATCCATCGAATAGAGCTAGAGATCCTCCATTGCTCTCTAAGGAGTCTTCAGTTAGCTTAAGCTCAAGTAGCTTCGACAACATCCTAGCCTTTCTTTCAACAACGTGCTCAGGCTCCCTTCCACTGCTTAAATGAATGTTTTTGACGTGTGCCGCACCTGTTCTAACTATTGGCGAAGCCCTTGTAGGGGAGCCCGGGTACTTTATTGAAATGCCCTGTATTATGTAGAGACTCATGTACTCATAGCCCCTATGTATAGTGCTTGAGTCTGAGGCTGAGACTTCTCTAAAGACATCGTCCCTAAGTGGAGTTAGCTTAGAGAACTCTACTTCTAAGCCTTCTGCAAAGCCCTTGATCACATCAAGATCTTTGCTTACGTCGTTGAATGCCTTTAAGAGCTCTCTAATGGTTACATCATATATAGGCATTATAACACCAGTCAATTACTAATGCTCTAAGCTAAGGTTAGGGCTTGAGTACTTAATAATGCTTTACTTATACGACTTCAATAGCTTAAGCGTAGAGCTATGTAAGTTCTCTAAATCGCTTTTAGATAAGTGAGCTTCCTTCCTAAGCATTATTCTTACATCAGTTGCCTCCAATCGATCTCTAGCGCGTACTCCAACGATCTCTATGAATAACGCTTCTCCAGCCAGCTCCCCATAGTATTTAGCGATCTCCTCAGCTCTAACTCTATGGTATAGGATGCAGTAGTCTCTATTGCTTAAGCAGGCCTCTGCATCAATGCTCCAGGGGAAGCCATCCATATGTACATCTATTGAGACGAGGACTCCGTCCCCGGAGTCTACTGCTATGACTCTATAGTGTTTATTAATCCACAGCTCTGTGTAGTTGCTCAATGGGCATCCTCACGGCTTCAGCCATAAGTCATGTGTATGTACTTTAAACCCTACTTCCTCAGCATATCTATATGCCTCACTTATCTCAGAGTACTTAAGCCTCCTACTGACGTCTGGGTACTTGTCTGGGCTCCTCAAGACTATGTGCTCAGGCCTATACTGATCCATTATGTTGACTACGGCTCTAGGAGTGTTTTCAGATATCCACTTTAGCACTGGCTTAGTGCAGCACTCAATGTGGTTTGGGAGGACTAAGTGCCTTATGATCATTTCGCCTGATTCATATGCAATTAAGTGGTTTCTTGAAGCAACTTCAAAGTACCTCTGTGCTTTAGAGAGTCTTTCAGCACAAGCATTGCTTCCATACTTGAAGTCGGGGAGCCATATGTCTATTACGTCCTTAAGTATCTTCATTGACTCTACTGTAAGGTACATGTTGCTATTCCAGAGCTGTGGAGCATTTACATCTAAGTACTTTAAGCTCTCGAGAATGAAGGCTAAGTGTGGAGTAGGGTCTCCGCCTACGTGATTTATGTTTCTAGCCCCACTCCTCCTTAACTCAGCTTGAATTCTCGCTAAATCCAATGTAGATACTGCTAGCCCGCTCCTCGCCTTAACTTGGCTTATATCCCAATTCTGGCAGAATACGCACTTAAAGTTGCATCCACCGTAGAATATTGTTCCACTAGGGACTAGAGGAGCTTCCTCACCTATGTGGTGGAAATAGCTGTGGACTATGCATTCATTAGCCATAAGGCATACTCCAGCCACTCCCTCAAGCCTTCTAGCACTGCATCTTCTTTCACAAATACTGCACTCCTCCATTAATCTCTTAGCAAGCTCTACTTTTACGTCGAGGAGGCTGTACTTAGGTATATTGAGTTCCCCAAGCCTTAATTCACCTCTTCTAATTGAACTAAAGATCTTTAGGAATTCCCCTACAGCATCGTCGTGAAGCCTCCAGAGCTCCTCTGTAGACAGAGACTTATCGTAGGGGTTTGCATCTACGCCGACTCTCTTAACTATGAGGAACTTAGCTGGCTTTAAATCCCTCATTACGCTGTAGTACCAATTTAACCTCTCCTTAATTAAATCCACAAACCAAACTGATAGAGCGTCAGGCCTATAGAACGCTAAGTAATCGTTGTTTCGCTCCCTCAATGCACTGACCTCTGTAGACCAGTACCTTCAATTAGGGTTAATAATGATTTATTGATGAATGAATTTCTTTAGCTAGAAGCTTTAAGGGGATTAATGAAGTTTTAACTGGAGGGTGGCTGTGAACTCCTTTATTGAATTACTTGAATTAAAGAAGAGAATTATTGAAGAACTAGGTGGGGGGCTTAGTGGAGAATCCATAGTTAAAGCAAGTAGGGATCCCCATGCATTCAGGAAGCCTAGGCAGTGTGGCGTAACTATTCATACAGGCGTAGGCTGTAGCTACATGTGTGCCTACTGCTATGTATACGACATGGGTTTTCCAGCGAAGCCTAAGCCATATCCATTGAGTCCAGTTGAATTAGCTTACTCACTTGCATTAAATCCCTACGTTGTTCCAATGAGGACTCTAGCTGCATATGGCTCTGTTACAGAGCCCTTCTTAAAGGAGACTGTGAGTAGAGCAGTTGAATACATTACTAATATATACAAGTACTTTAAGTTGCCCAGCCAGGTATCGACTAAAAGCTCCTTAAGTAGTGAAGTACTGGAGGCACTTATGCATGGAGATAAGTGCTTAAGCATATTAATTACAGTAGTTACGTTGGAGAAGCATAGAGTTATTGAGAAGGGGGCTCCAAGCCCTGTCGATAGATTGGAGGGGGCTTTAAGAGCTTTAAAGAGTGGTTTTAGAGCAGCGTTGTTTATAAGGCCAATAGTCCCTGGATTAACTGATCGTGAGTTTGAGGAAATACTTAGCTTAGCTGAACTCCATGGAGTAAGGGAGATAGTGCTGGGCTCCCTTAGAGCTACATACACTAACGTTGCGAGGATGAAGGCATTAGGCCTAGATACATCTGAAATAGAGCTTAGGCTTCCGAGAAAGCCGGGGGTGGGGGAGCAAGTAGCTGTATACTCAGTTGACTTAAAGGCTAAGTTGAGGAAGTTAGCTGTAGAGAGGGGGTTTAAGGTATTTGAATCAGCTTGCGCTGCAAATATCTCAGCCCACAATGAGTACTGCTCTATGTGCAGTAAGGGCCCCTGCGGGAGCTTGGAGAAAGCTCCAAAGGCTTCAGCCAGTGAAGTAGTAGAGTTTCTACTTACTGAAGGCTTAAGGGTTAGTGGAGTGAGTGTTAGTAAAACTAAGATTGTAGTAGGGCTTGACAAAGGATCTAGGCTTAAGTCAATGGGGGTTTTAAAGGCTGTATTATCCCAGGCTTCGAGGAGGATGGTGGAGTTCTCGAGTGCTTCACTGAGTTAATTACTTAAGATCGCTTAACTTACCCCTAGGTATCCTTAAGCCATCTCCTATAACCCAGTATTCTCCATCGCTCCTCCTCTCAAGCTTATATATTGGGACTTCCATCTTCACTCTCTCCAAGATCCTTTTAGCTTTCTCAAATGCCTTCTCCCTGCTCCTTGCTGCTACGAATACGTATATAGTTGGTTCACCTGGCTTTAGTCTACCGACTCTATGCACTACGTAGACTCCAGCCACATCTTCGTCGAGGGACTCTTCTTCAGCTATTTCAAGAATTTTCCTAGATGCATATGGCTCGTAGGCAGTGTACTCAAGCTCAATTACGCTAGATCCATTGACGAGCCCCTTTACAAAGCCTATGAATGATGCTAGTGCTCCAGCTCCAGTGCCCGCGGTCTTTGAAATAAGCTCTTCGACGACGTCGTTTAGGCTTACGTCGCTTAAAGTTACTTCAGCTCTAATAACTTTCCTAGACTCCACTTCAACCACCAGCTGATGGAGGTACTAAAGCTACTTCAATACTTCCAGTAATCAATTGATCTTCTGGAGCTCGAACTCCATTAATTAATACAATTGGTTTAACTAGTGAAAATGCTTTAGAAAGCACTGGGTATTCTCTAATTAAGGATTGGAGGAGTTCACTAACTCTCCCGCCTAGATCTAGTAATACTTCAACTTCACTTCTACCCACTGCATCAGCGTAGAGGGAGAACAACTTGACTTTAACCTTCTGCTCCACTCTCCCAGCCCCCTCTATTAATTCCTCTACTAACCACGATCAAGGCTAATATGCTTAAGCATGCTTTAAGGCATGCTAGTTGTAGTTAATTTGAGCTAACTCTAGTTAGTGGAAGCCTTTACAGAGTTTATAAACATAGCTTTGACTTATGTATTTAAGCCTTTAAGCTATATACATCCATGATTGTTATTAAAACTTTTTAATTTCCACCTTGACTATCTATAGGAGGTGAATGTAAGTGGCATCTAAATCTATACCTACTCAATTAATTTACTTAATCGCCGGCGTTTTAATAGGCTTAGTAGCAGGCTACGGAGTGTTTTCAATAACAGCTCCACAACCTAGACCTGGAGAAGTACCCACTGGAGAGGGCAGAGTATTCACTATAGGATTTACTTTACCACTGTCAGGGGAGCTCTCTTCAATAGGGAAGATCTGGGAGAAGGTAGTTAGGCTAGCTATAGAGGATTTAAATAATGAAGTTAAAGCATTTGGATTAAACATAACGTTCAACTATGAAATACTTGATGACGAAACTAAGGAGGAGAAGGCTCTACAGAATGTGCAGACATTTGCTCAAAAGGGTATAAAGGTAGTCATAGGGCCTGCTGCAAGTTCTCAAGTAAAGGTCGTTAAAGCATTTGCTGATGAAAATAAGATAGTCATTATATCTCCATCATCTACAGCACCAACGCTTGCTCTAAAGGGCGACTTCATATTTAGAACAGTCGGATCTGATGCCGGGCAGGCGAAGGCTCTGGCTACACTAGCTCATCAAGAGGGCTCTAGAAAAGTAATAGTTTTCCATAGAAACGATGAGTATGGAAGGGCCTTCGCGGACTTCTTCATAAATTACTTCAAAGATCTTGGTGGAACAGCTGTGTCTCAACCATATCAAACTGGTTTAGCTGACTATGCTGCTGAAGTAAGTGCTCTCGCTGGAAGAGTTCAGAGTGAGGGTTTTGAAGCCGTCGTGTTAGTTGCCTTTGATACCGATGGAGCGAACATATTGTCTCACGCTGCTGAATCAGCTATTCTATCTAGAGTTAGGTGGTTTATATCTGAGGGACCTCATGGAGCAAGCGAGCTACTCACTCAATCAGTAGGGGAGTTTGCTGCTAAAGTGAAGCTTTATGGAACAAGGCCTCTATTCATAGCTAACCCACTCTACATAGAGCTTAAGGAGAGATTTAAGGAGATGTTTGGCTTAGAGCTCGCAGTATTCTGTGAAAACTTATATGACGCAGTTAAGCTAGCTGGATGGGCTATAATTAGAGCTGGATCATATGATGGAGAAGCCATAGCTAAGGCATTAGTAGAAGTAGCTAAGACTTACTATGGACCCAGCGGCTGGACTGCATTTGATGAAACTGGAGACAAAGCTCAGCAAGACTACGGAGTCTGGGCCATAGTTAAGACAGCTGAAGGAAAGTATGAGTTTAGAGACGTTGGAGTATATGAAAGAGGCTCCATAGTATTCATAGAGGTGGCTTACAAATAGCTTTAATAGATTTTAAGCCAATCCATTTTTTAACACAACTATATGCTTCCACAAGTACTTCATAGGGCTTACTTAAGGTGTCCTAAGATGCCCCAAGTGTCGTGGGATGTATTGAGCTCCCTCACAGTTATGGTAGTTCACTACTCATTCCTCTACATGATCTTTGCAATGCCGTTAACCCTAAGCTATAGGACTACTAAAGTCATAAACTTCGTGCACTCAAACTTCATAACTTATGGAGCTTATGTAGCGATACTCCTCAACGGCCTCTACGGCAATAGGAATATGTTGTTAGCCATGGCTTCAGCATTCGCCATTGTTGGAGGAATAGCTGTGCTCAACAATATTGCTGTATTCGAGCCGTTGAGTAGGAGGGGCGCTAAGCCCGTTGCACTAATGATATCATCGATGGGGCTGTGGATCTTCTACAAGTACTTGCTCTACACAATAATTGATTTAGCGACGCACTTTAGTAGAGTCAACTTCGTGTCATATCCAAAGATAGTCTATGAGTGGATTCCTTCAGTGAGCCTTGATTCAGTGAGGTTGAGCAGCTCATTTATAGCTACGTCACTGAGCGCTGCAGCAATGATCGTGGGGCTCTACGTACTTCTTGAGAAGACTAACTTGGGGAGGGCGATGAGGGCTGTATCAGATAACCCAATTCTTTCAGAGATATCAGGTATACCTAAACGCACAGTAATTAACTTAACTTGGCTTATAGCTGGAGGAATAGCTGGAGTAGGAGGAGTTCTCTGGACTTCGTATGCTGGTGCAATAACTCCCGAGGCCGGGGATTCAATGATACTCCAAGTATTTACAGTTGGATTCATAGGTGGCTTAACTTCCTTGACTAGGACCTGTATTGGAGCAGTGCTCATAGCATCAATAGAGAACTATGGAATAACTCTGTTAAACCAATTCTTTAGAGTTGAAACAAGCTATAAACCGTTTTTAACTTTCGTTACGCTAATAACTACGCTAATAGTGTCTCCACCGCTAGGTGCTGGAGGAGGACTTCCATATAGATTGTTTAGGAGGGTTGGGAAGAGTGCCTGAATTCGATCTAATTGGATTCCTAGTGCAGTGGCTAACGGTCTTCGGGCTCTACTCTATTCTAGCAATAACTTTAAACCTTGAGGCAGGGTTCGCTGGTTTAACGAACTTTGGGAAAGTGGTTTTCTACGGCATTGGAGCTTACGTAGGCGCTACTCTAACTACATACTTAACGCTCTACTTAAATAACGTTGATCCATTTGAGTGCCCTCCATACAGCATTGATGGGATCGTTAAGTTAATAGAGCTGGGGGGTAAGAGCCCTTCGTTAAGCATTGGGCTACTCGCATTGTCATTATTAGCTGCCTTTATAGCTGCTGGCTCAGTGGGCTTCTTGCTAACTTACCCCATACTGAGGGTGGGGCCTGCATTTGTTGGATTCACTTTACTTAGCTTTGGGGAGTTAATGAGGATATTCCTAAGGCACTATGAGCCCGTAGGCGGAAGCAAGGGGTTAGCTGCAATACCGAGGCCCTTTGGCTGGGTTGGGGATCCTAGGTTAAGCAGCTTCATATTCCTACTCCTAGTATTAGGCCTAGTTGCGCTTACGTACATAGCTATGAATAAGCTCACCAACTCCCCCATGGGTAGGATGCTTAGAGCCGTTAGGGACGATGAAATAGCTGCACTGTGCCTCGGTAAGCATGTGCCGGGAATAAAGGCTCTCACTCTATTCATAGGTTCAGGGTTCTCAGGAATGGCTGGAGCATTGATGGCTTATTACTTTACTTCAGTTAACCCAGATATGTTTGTTCCAGCAGTGACGTTTAACGTATGGGCTATGGTGATACTGGGCGGCATGGGGAACTTCACTGGCTCAATAATTGGAGTAGCCTTATTTACTCTAATGGATAGGCTGCTGGCATTCATTACTCCAGCGCTTGGAGTTGCAGTAATATCTCCAGACTACATCAGGTGGATGTTCGTAGGCCTCCTAATAGTCGTAGTCCTACTATTCATGCCGAAGGGGCTTCTCGCCGAGAGACCTTTGAAGACTCCTGCACTAGATGAAGCGAGGAAGCTGTTGGTGGAGGGAGGAGGGGGTGCCTAACATTCTTGAAGCAAGGGATTTAGCTAAGTACTTTGGTGGAGTAAGAGCACTTGATGGAGTCACTATATCAGTGCCTGAGAGAAGCATCGTGGGGCTTATAGGCCCAAATGGCTCCGGTAAGACAACTCTCTTCAATGTTGTCACTGGCTTCTATGAGCCGACTAGAGGGGAGGTTTTGCTTAAGAACAACAGTGGATCTATGGAGAGAATTGATGGATTAAATCCAAATGAAGTATTCCTTAAGGGCGTTGTAAGGACTTTCCAAGTGCCGAGGCTATTTACGTCACTTACAGTACTGGAAAACGTTCTTGTAACTCCCCCTGTTCAAATTGGTGAAAAAGTACTTGATGCTCCATTTAAGTCTAGGTGGGAGAAGCAGGAGAGAGAGCTTGCAAAGAAGGCTGTTGGGCTTCTTAAGAAGTTTGGGATGGAGAAATACGTTTACTCAAGGATTACTGAGCTTTCAGTAGCACACATAAAGCTCCTTGAGACTATAAGGGGGCTCATGACTAGCGCTAAGCTATACCTACTGGATGAACCAGCTGCAGGAGTAGATTATGGAGTCGCGAGAGAGCTATTTAATTACATTAGGGGACTGCGGGAGGAGGGCTTAACTTTCCTCATAGTTGAGCACAGGCTCGATGTATTAATGGACTACGTTGACTACGTCTACGTACTTCACAACGGCAAACTCCTATCTGAGGGGAAGCCCAGTGAAGTCGTCAACGATCCTAAAGTCATTGAAGCATACATAGGTGGTTGAAGTGCTTGAAGTCTCTAACTTAAGATCAGGGTATGGGAGGATAGAGATCCTTCACGGAGTAGATCTAAGGGTTGAGAAGGGGGAGGTAGTGGCTGTACTTGGCCCAAATGGAGCTGGTAAAACAACTTTACTAAATACGTTGTTTGGACTAGCTGACGTCTACAGTGGAAGCATAACTTATGAGGGGAGGAGCATCGCTGGATTAAAGCCATATGAATTAGTTAAGCTAGGCTTAAGCTACGCCCCTCAGTTAAGCAATGTATTCTCAGAGCTAACGGTCGTTGATAACTTAATCATGGGGGCTTACGTAAGGATAAGGGATCCAAGTGTGAAGGGAGATATTGAGGAGGTATTTAAATTATTCCCAGAGCTTGAGAAGAGGAGGAGTCAGAAGGCGAAGACGCTTAGCGGTGGAGAAAGACAAATGCTTGCTGTAGCGAGAGCACTTATGTCTAAGCCACGGGTCCTACTGCTTGATGAGCCTACTTCAGGGCTTTCCCCAAAGGCTGGCTCAGCACTAATGAGTAAGATAAGGGATGTGAGGAGCGCTGGAGTCACAATACTCTTAGTTGAGCAAAACGTTAGGAGAGCTCTTGAAGTAGCTGATAGAGTCTACGTATTGATTGGAGGTAGAATAGTTAGGGAATCACCTGCTTTAGAGCTGAAAATGGAGGAGGTAGAGAAGCTCTTCTTAAGTACTAGTGCTAAAGCATAGTGTCTCTTAAGTAGACAAGCTTCTTTAACTAGGTACTCCTTAAGTAAAAGAACATAGGGCTTTGGTGTAGAGCTTGGCTAATAAAGCCTTCGTTGCATTAGGCATAGTTCTTGCAATAGCTGGCGTTTCACTAGCTGTACTCCATGTTGTATCAGTTGGAGCAATAGTCATTGATGAAGAGTGGGTTAGGGAATACATAAGTGAAGTACCAGTAGATTTAACTATATACCACGACTCAATATACGTACTTGCATTAAGTGATTCAACTGGAGCTAGCTTATACAAGATCTCTTTTAGTGGAGATATTGCTTGGAGGAACTCTTGGAGTATTTTAAATGAATCCCACTTAACTAGACTTATTCCCAGGGAAGCTGGGATCTCTGTAGTAATCATAAGTCCTAGTAGGCATGAAGTGAATGTACTTAGCTACAGCTCCTATGGAGGCTTAGTAAGTAATAAGAGCCTGGTTTTAAGCGAAGTCGTCTGGGCCTTTGATGCATCATCATATGTAGATGGATCGATAGTAATAGTGGGAACGCGGTACAGCGTGGGGAGAGGCCTTGAGCTGTATGCTTCAAGAATTAACTTAGATGACAACGATACTTACTGGAGCATTACGTGGGGCTCTGAAGGCGATGACGTAGCTCTTAAAGCAGTTATTACAAGCAGTGGCTTAATATATGTTGTGGGAGAAAGCTTAGGAGTTGGAGGAATAGTTGCGTGTCTAGATGGATTTGGGGAAGTACTGTGGAGTAGAGCTATTAACGTAACTGACTTCATATCAGTTAAAGCATTGGGGGATGATGTGTTGATCCTTGCTAGGGGAGTTGATGGAAGCTATGGAGTTATTAAAGCAAGCCGCCTTGGTGATGTGGGCGTAGTTGATTACATTAAAGTACCTGAAGACTTTACTCCACTAGATCTACATGTAGTAAGTAGCTATACAGCGTTAGCAGGCTATCAGAGATCCATTGGGGGAAATGCTAGTAGTGCAGCCATAATGCTCTATACGAATAAGGGGCTTAGCAATGTAATTAAACTCAATGTCCCAAGCATTTTCACTCGCATAGAGGTATTTGACAGCACTATGTATAGCGTAGGAGTTGCTGAATCAAGGCTTATAGCAATAGCTCACTCGATAAAGCATAGTGAGTTAAACGTTATTCAATTGATTGCATCAACGGCAGTTGCATCAATAGGGTCTTTCATAGCTTATAGAGAAATGCATAGGAGGTAGCCTTACTTACTCTCTAAAACTCTAGCCTTCCAAGGAGCTTACGAAGGGCTATCAACATACTTATCCACCGATCCTAATCAATGATGTAGGCTCTACATATAAATACCTCCATTAAGTGCAATAATTAATTAAATGATGTGTTGTGCAGCGTTAATTTACTCAACGTAGTACTTTCTAAATAACGTAGAGTAGCTGTACTAAGGCTTAAAGCCGCCGATTATTTATGCTGATCTGCTTCAAGCTCTTTAAATAACCCAGTGCTCATGAATTATTGAAGGGCTTTGCAATGACTGAGGAAGCGCTATTAGTTGTACTGCGTGAAGCTAGGAAGAGGGATCCCCTTATTCCTTTCCTCTACACTATGATTTATGCTTACAGTGCCTTCAACTACCCTCATTACGGGGGTGGAGATAGATTTATTAATGCTAGTGACTTTATCAATAACAGAGTGATTGATGTGGCTTCTGAAGTAGACCCTGTTTGTGGAATGCAAGTAGATACAGTGAAAGCTATTTACAAGACCCTTTACAAGGGGAGAGTATATTATTTTTGCAGCAGGCGCTGTAAGAATGCATTTGAGAAAGATCCAGAGCGCTACATTAAACATGGCCCAATAGGTATGCTTCAGTAGCCTTACATGGGGGTTCTCAGTGGTTCTTGTAAAGGAGAGAATTAGAGTTATAGGTTTAGACTGCCCTACATGCGTTTACTCTATCCAGAGGAATTTAAGGAAGTTAAAGGGCTTCTATAATATTGAAGTAGACTTGTCTTCAGGAGACGCTATTGTAGAATACGATTCTGAGAAATGTAGTTTAAGAGATGTCTATAGAGCGATAAGAGATGCTGGATACGACTTAGTTAAAGAAAGAATGCTGCTTGCCCTCTATGAATTGGATGAGAGTGAAGTAAGCGCTGTAGAATCCAAGATCTCTGGTATCACTGGAGTTATTGAGTGCCATGCATCACCTGTAACTAGGCTTGTAAGCATAACGTATAACCCTCTCTCCATTAATGGTAGTGAAGTAGTTAGTAGAGCTAAGAGCCTTGGCATAGGGATAGCTGGCTTCCCACAGGAGGTTTTAGGTAAGGAACGTGGAGAGAGATCTTTATTCTTAAGGAGGCTGGCGGCTTTCTCAATTGGATTATTCATAGTTCTGTATGCAGCTATAGGTATGTACTATGGATTACTGCCTCACTATGAAGGTGAGCTTCTACTGGCTTCTCTAGCTATAGTAGCCGTGATCATGGGGTTTGACATAGTTGCTAAAGGTATAGCGGCTTTATTTAGACTCTCACCAACAATGGATTCCCTCATAGCGTTATCTGTTTCAACAACTCTAATTACAGGTATTGCAGGCGCCCTAGGCTTCATAGAGTGGCGTGAAGGTCTCCACAGCACCTCCTTCTTTGAAGCATCAGCTGGTGTAATAGGTTTCGTAGGGCTTGGAAAGTATCTTGAGGAAAGGCTGAGGAGACGGGCCCTTAGATCACTTGAGGGCCTAGCTAAAACCCTCTATGGTAAAGCTAGAGTCATTGAAGACGGGGGAGTGCGGGAGAAGGATGTCTCCACTATTTCGCCTGGGGAAGTAGTGGAAGTTAAAGCAGGAGAGATCATACCAGTGGACGGCGTAGTTATTGATGGATGGGGCTATGTAGATGAATCAAGCTTTACAGGTGAGCCAATGCCTAAGTTTAAGAAAGCTGATAGCAGGGATCCTGTGTTAGCGGGCAGTATTTTAACTAGCGGTTACTTGAAGATACGTGTAACTAGAGCTACTAGAGACACAGTTCTTTACCACATTATTGAGACTGTGAGGGAAGCTCAATTCTACAAGCCTAAAGTAATGAGAGTTGCAGATAGAGTCGTAGGATTGCTTACCTGGGTCGTTATAGCTATAGCTGTTTTAACGCTCTCCTACTGGTGGTTCATAGTGAGTGAACCTACTTTAGCACTAATGTTCTCAGCTACAGTGCTAGCTATTGCATGTCCATGTGCGCTTGGAATAGCTATTCCAATGGTAGTTTCAATAGCTGTTTTAAGGGCAGCTAGAAGCGGCTTACTGATAAGGCGGGGGGATGTATTTGAAAGAGCAGCTGAAGTAAGCATAGTGCTATTCGATAAGACTGGGACGCTAACCATTGGAAGACACTTCATTAAAGATCTTCACTTAATCGAGGGATCCATTGATGAGGAACAGTTATTCCACTATGCTTGCAGCGTTGAGTCTAGGAGCGAGCACCCTATTTCAAAAGCTTTAGTCAATTACTGCGTGGAGAAAGGCATAAAGATGGAGAATCTATCTGACTTCATCCACCTACCTGGAATGGGGGTTGTAGGCTTTATTAAAGGCATTAGAGTTGCTGTCGGCAATTTAGAGCTTATGGAGAGATTGAACATAAGCTATAGTGATGGAGTAATAGAGTTAGTCAAGGAAATTGGAAGTAGGGGCTCTACAGCAGTTCTCATAGCTGTAGAAAACAGGGTTTTAGGAGTACTTGAGGTAGGTGATACACTTAGGTCAGATGCTAAAAGCGCTATTGAAGAACTGAAGATGCATGGCTTAAAAACAGGGATCGTGAGTGGTGATACTAATGAGAGTGTGAGCTACTACTCGAAGATCCTTGACCTAGATCTTGCTTTCCCAGAGCTGAAGCCGGAGGAAAAAGCTGAGTTAGTAAAGAATATGCAGGATAAAGGGGAGAGAGTTATGTTCGTTGGAGATGGAGTAAACGATGCACTAGCCATATCATCATCATTCCTTGGAGTAGCCTTCGGCAGCGGCTCCGAGATCTCGAGGGAATCGGGGGACTTAGTATTGACTAAAAATAAGTTAGTGGACCTAGTTCTATTCTTTAAGCTTAGTAGAATCGTTAGAAGGAAATCTATTGAAAACCTCGCGTGGGCCTTCATCTATAACGCTATACTGATTCCAGTTGCAGCAGGACTTTTCTACACAAGCTACGGTATAATTATTAAGCCTGAGGCAGCTGCTTTAGCAATGGTGCTTAGTGACATAAGCGTAATTCTAAATGCTATGACGTTATTAGCTAAAAAGATTTAGATTGATGAAGTCATCCTCCTGGAGCGCCGTGCCACGGACTCTCCTTCCACACTAAATCCCACAGCATGCTTTCAGTAAATGTTTCTGCTTCCGCTATCCCAGTCTTAATGCTCAATAGCAGCTTGTGGTGCTTACTCTCATCATCTGCTATTGAAGCTGCTAAGAGCTTTACCCTAGGATCTTCTATCTTAAGCAGGATCCCTCTCGCCCTTTCTAACATAAGTGACTCAAGCTTTATGTGCTTTTCAATTGTTGCCGTAATTCTCACTAAGTCCTCCTCACTGATGAATGGTTGTACTTCTGAGACTAGAATTGCAATAGCTTTATAGAGTGCGCTGTGTTTCTCAGAGTCCTTTGAAATGCTTTCAAATATGGCTCTAAGCACTGGGTGCTTTAGTGATTTAGCGAGTTCTCTAAGTTCTTCAGCGTACTTTTCCTCGAGTTCTGCGAACTCTAGGAGATCTTTTTTAATGCTGCTCACTTGAAGTGCCCTCCAGTATTACAATACCCCTTGGATCTCTAATTCTAACGCCAATCGCGCTCCACACTCTAAATACTTGGTAGCCGTCCTCTGGGCCTATGTGATCTACTTCAGCATCTCCTCCGTAAACTACATCTAGTACTTCTGGCGTAGATGAAATTACTACAGCTTTATCAATGGGTAGAGTAGTTGTAGAGACTACTTCATCTACGAGCATTTTAACTCTCTCTAGATCAGTTACACCAGTTTTTTCACTAACTGAAAGCAATTTAACGTATCTAGTGGGGTTAATGAATAGTATTATTGGGCGTCTTACACCAGTTTTCAAAAGCTCATTAACGGCTTTAGCTACGTCTATGACTGATGCACCGGGCTCATCCCAGTTGCTGAGTGGTATTTTCAGCGCGTTCTTGCAGCCTATAAGTGATTCTGTAATGCACTTGTCTTCGCTTAAAGCTACTTCAAGAGCTGCCCTATGGGCATCCGGCATTTCGAGTACTTGCCCTGTTTTCTGAGCATAGTCAATAGCTCTCTGGAGTACTCTAAACTTTGCAGAGGCTTCGCTTAGTGGAAGAACTCCTCTTTCCACTTTTCCATTAATAATGCTTTCAAATGGTACGGCTTCTACACCTCTGCCTAGTTTAAGCAGTGGTAGTTTCTTGGAGATTAGTCTAGCGTTTGACAGCGTTTTCCTTACTTCTTTAGAAACTAGTTCCTCAAAGCTCTGTCTAGCATTATTGGAAGCTGAAGCTGTAGAGCTCTCGCCGGCTAATTCCTTTACTTCCCTCTCCCCCTTCTCAAGTTCTTCTACTTGCTGAGGATCTAGCTCCTTTAGTAGTGCAAGAAACTCCCCTACGTGAGTCTTCTCCTCCCTAGCTATGTCTTCAAAAACTTTCTTCACTCTCTCATCATCAATAGATCTAGCTAATTGCAAATATAGGCTTATTGCATCAAGTTCAGCAATTATCGATAACCTAAGGGCATCTGTCACCTCATTCTTAGTTAACTTTCTTTCAGGAGGTATTTCAAATGGGTGTTTAGATAACATTTGCAACACCTAATCTATCCTAAATACTATGTTATGCATTGTAAAATATAAGTTAATAGCTTAACTCACAGCACTTTTGTGAAGCTTTTGTATAAAAGCTAAAAACTCTGCTGGTAAAACTGTTTTTCTTAGGAAAATGACTAGTGGGTGGGGGCTTTGGCGGAAATAAGGGAAATACCTGCTGGTAGGGCTATGTTTAAGAGAATAGGCTCCCATAGCCATATCAGAGGGCTTGGGTTAGATGAGCGGGGGAGGGCGCTAAAAGTAGCTGAAGGCTTCGTAGGGCAATCTGAAGCTAGAGAAGCTGCAGGGATATTCGTTAAGTTAGCTAAGGAGGGGAAGATAGCTGGTAGAGGAATACTCCTAGTGGGGCCTCCTGGTACTGGTAAGACTGCTCTAGCAATAGCTATTGCTAGAGAGCTAGGTGAAGATACGCCTTTTGTAGCTATGAGTGGCTCAGAGATCTATAGTAGTGAAGTCTCTAAAACTGAGATACTCATGTATGCATTAAGGAGAGCTATTGGAGTAAGACTTAGGGAGAGGAGACTCGTATATGAAGGAGTAGTTAAGGAATTAAAGGTCCTTAGGGTAAAGCACCCCTTTAATCCACTAGTCATGGTGCCTCGTGAAGCTAAAATAACTCTTCAAACAAGAGATGATGAGCTAACTCTAAGCGTTGGAGAAGAAGTGACTGCTCAAATTCTAGAGCTTGGGGTAAAGAGAGGGGACTACATATGGATTGATCACGATACAGGGAGAGTGCATAGAGCTGGTAGAGTAAAGGGAGTTGAAAAAGCAAAGTATTACGACGTTGAAGCAGCAAAATACGTAGAGATGCCGGCAGGCCCTGTAAAGAAGGAGAAGGAGATAGTGCATGTACTAACTCTACATGACTTAGACCTATACTATACAGCTCAGAGGGCTTCAATAACTCTATTCTTTAGCTTTGGTGCAGAGAGGGAGATATCGAGTGAAGTCAGGAAGCAAGTTGATGCTACAGTAAAGAAGTGGATTGAGGAAAGAAGAGGGGAGTTGATACCTGGAGTGCTATTCATAGATGACGCCCACATGCTTGATGTAGAGGCATTCAGCTTCCTATCAAGATCTATGGAGAGTGAGATGGCTCCAATAATAATACTGGCGACTAATAGGGGAATGGCGAGGATTAGGGGGACTGACATAGAGTCCCCGCACGGCATTCCACTAGATCTATTGGATAGATTGCTCATAATACCTACAAGGCCTTACTCAGAGGATGAAATAAGAGAGATTATAAAGATTAGAGCTGAAGAAGAGGAGATATCGCTAAGCAATGAAGCTCTTAAAGTACTTGTAGAAACAGGTAGTTCAACAAGCCTGAGGTATGCAGTTCAACTACTTCAGCCAGCTAGAATAGTGGCTGAATCAGAGGGGCGTAGTGCAATAAGCGTGGAGGATGTTGAGAGAGCTAAGAAGCTTTTCATCGATGTAAGCCAAAGCGTGCAGTACTTGAAGCACTTTGAAGACAAGTTCCTCAAGTAGTTACTCAACTGTGATTTAATTTTACTCCCAATGGCTCCAGCAACGCTGGAGTGAAAGCTCTAATTAGCTGAGGCGTATTTAGAAGCATAAAGCCACTCACTTACAAGTAATTACCTCGGATAAACCTAGTGCTATAAGACATGTGGACACTAGGGATATTATCAATAGCGCTAGTGAGTTGAGTGCAAAGAACTTTAGGCCTCTCTTCACCCAAGCATTCATAAAGCATGCTGCTAAAAGCATGAGCATAGGTGAAGTGAGTGCTCCTACAATTGCAGTCCCCGCTACTACTGCTTGAGTAAGGAGCTCAGAGGTTTCAGCTCTACTTATAAGTGCTGTAATCACTATCATTAATATCGCTAGCCCATTTATAATGGATTTACATTTATAGAACCCCCTTAGGCCAGCTGTCCTTAATGCTATGGAGGAACAGGCGAGAATTATTGATATGCTTGACAGTAGGACTGTGCTAGCTATGCTAAGTAAGTACGCGTACTTAGCTATATAGCTAAGGGAGTTGAATGGCTTCACAATGTCTGAGACGTAGAATGCTGTAGCTGGATGTAGAGTCAGTATTGATACGCTAACTACTGTAAGTGAAATGAAGGCGCCTAGGATGCTGCCTAAGTAAACTCCTTTTTCACATGCTTCACCTTCTTGAATTAATAGGGAGTAGGGGGATGCTGAAGCCCCTAGGAGGGCTAGGAGCATTTTAAAATCTATTTCTACGGAGGGCTTACTCCATGCAGTGCCTAACTTTGATGAATTTACTGCAAGAACGAGTAGGTATAGGGATATAGTGATTAGAGATAAGTAAGTAGCTTTACTCAAGATCCCGCTTCTATCAGTATTGCCGACAGCCATAATGCATCCAGTCAATAGGAGTGCGTAGTGCAGCCAGCTGCCCCCGATAACTGATGAAGCTATTGCTGAGAAAGACGCTATGTTTACGAAGAGTATGATTAGGCTTGAGGCTATCACTAGATCTAGGTACAGCCATTGCAGCCACTTACTTAAGTCAGCTAATGCACTGGAGGGGGGTTTACCAAAGGTTTTTCCAAATATTGCTATAGCTTGCTGTAGGTAAGTAAATGGAGCGAGAGCTGCTAGTGATAGTATTAGCCCTATGTAGCCATATAGTGCGCCAAACATAGTTAAGATAACTACGTTTGTAAGCTCTATGCCTGATATAAAGCTAATTAAACCCATGGCGTACTTTGGCTTCAGAGCCCCCCTCATTGCTATCACTCCGCTTTCTTAAAACACTCTCTATAGCTGCTGCAACGTTCTTCAGCTGTTCATCGCTTAAGTTATTTATGAATACTATTAGACCCCTTGGCAAAGCAGTGTTTAGAGCTGTGCTCTCTCTATACATACTTGAATTCCCAGTGCTTTCATCACTGCCCGCAATGCTCCTTGAAGCATAGTGGTTATATAGCACTGGGACTAGTGATAGAGTTAAGTAGACTATTGCTAACATTAAGCTAGAGATGCTCAATTAGTGCTCACCGTAAAAACAATCTTAAGCTTAAGCATTTTAAAGAAGGCAGTGTAGTAGTTACTTAGTGTTTATTGCTTGAGAAAGCCTGTGAAGTACTATTGGGGTATGTAAGTCAGTATTACTTTATCTCGACTTTATAGTTGGAAGCCCAGCTCCTCGGGGCGCGGGGAGTCAGTGAAGATCGCTGAGTAATATCCTTATCTCCTTAATGTTAGTCCAACAAACTTTCTTTACTCCACGTTGCCCCGGCCTATAAGTAGTCTTAACTAATCCTAAGTTAGAGAGGATCTTTACATGCATGCTTACGCTAGCCTTGCTTTGATTAACTAACTCAGCTAACTTACTTAAGTCCATTTCACCTTTCTGTAGCTCAATTAGTATTCTAACTCTAGCGCTAGATCTAAGGACGTCGGCGACTTTCTCTATGTAGTCAGCTCCACGAACTATTAGTGTAGATTCACGTTCTCTCACGCTTCCTCCAGTAACTCCTTCATTCATTAACTTCCCTCACCACCTAAAGCTATTATTGAGGCTCTGCTTTTAATAACTTAACAGTAGAGGTGTGGCGGCTGGTTAAGCTAGGGATAATATATAGGCAGCTTACGCCACTGGAGTTCTCGGTACTTAGTGCTATAGAGAAAGGCATGGCTAATCACGAGTACGTCCCCCTAGAGTATGTTGAAAGACTAGTGGATGCACCAGTAACTAAGGTAGAGCGCTCACTGGAGAAGTTGCGTAGCCTAAAGCTCATTAAGAGGTGGAGTGAGAGCTATAGAGGCTTTAGACTAACGTACCTAGGCTTAGATATGCTTGCTTTAAGAACTCTAGTTAAGGAAGGTGTTTTAGAAGCTATTGGAGACAAGCTAGGCGTTGGAAAGGAGAGCGAGCTCTATAGAGCTAGAGCTCCAGGGGGCTTATTAGTCATAGCAAAGTTCCTTAGGATAGGCTGCAGGAGCTTTAGATCTACTAGGAGAACTAGGTCTTTTGTCGAAGCCCCTCAGTTAAACTGGTATGCTCAATCAAAAATAGCTGCTGAAAGAGAGTATAAAGCACTGCTGGAGTTATTTAAGGCAGGGGGCTTAGTTCCACGGCCTTATGCATGGAATAGGCATGCAGTAGTCACAAGCTATATAAATGGAGTTGAGCTATATAGGAGGCCTAAGTTAGATAATCCAGAGAGAACACTAATGGATGTACTTGAAACAATTAGAAAAGCCTACATAGATGCAAGGATAGTGCATGGAGATCTAAGTGAGTACAACGTCATAGTTAGCGTTGAAAGTGAAAGAGCTTATGTAATTGATTGGCCGCAGTACGTTGAAAAAGACCATCCAAGCGCCCCTAGTTTATTGAAGCGAGACGTAGAGTATATAGTGAGGTTTTTCAATAAAATCTATGGAGTGAGCTTAGATGTAGATAGGGCTCTTAATTATGTCACAAGCGGGGGATAGCTCCAGTAGAGTCGTTGTAGGAGTAGATGTTAGGTATGGAAGTCCAGAGTCCTCTACTCCACCTCACTATAGTGTAGTAGTTCTAAGGGGAGAGGAAGTAGTTAGTGAATATGAGGATGTAAGCATAGGTAGATTAATCAGGATCCTGTGGGATACTCTTCCTAAAATAATAGCAGTAGACAACGTATATGAGCTAGCTCCAAGTAAGTCGAAGTTATTCAACCTCCTCTCACTACTGCCTCCAGATGTAGAGATAGTGCAAGTGACTGGAGTAGGAGGTGAGAGACTGAATGTAAAGCTATTGGCAAAGAACTTAGACATAGAAGTCTACAATAAGCCTCAGCCACTGCAGACTGCATACATAGTGGCTCTAGCGGCTCAGAAGGGCTTTGGATATAGAGTTAGGCTAATTGAGGATAAGTCTAAAGTAATTGTGTCTAGGGGGAGATCATCTTCAAAGGGGGGCATGAGTCATGATAGGTATGTGAGGAACGCGAGGGCTGGAATACTTAGGGTAACTAAGGAGATAAAGTCTACTCTAGATTCAAACAACATAGATTACGATCTATTGATAACTAGGTCGAGCGGTGGGTTAAGTAGAAGCATATTCATAGTCTATGCTCCAAGGAGTAAGGTGTTGAAATTAGTGAAGCCCATTAAGATGCATAACATTAAGGTGGATGTAAGGCCTGTGTATAGTTCAAAAATAGTTTTTGAACCCCTCAATGCTTCTGAAAAACCTCAAGTGAGTACAAAGCCTCTAATAATAGGCCTAGATCCAGGTACTTGGACTGGCTTAGCCGTACTCGACCTCAATGGAGTTCCACTATTAGTTAAGAGCTCTAAGGACCTCGATAGAGCTGAAATACTGCTATTATTGACTCAGTTTGGGAGGCCCGTAATAGTAGCTACAGACGTTGCTTCACCTCCTGAATCAGTTAAAAAACTTGCAGCTGTATTTAAGGCAGTTCTATACAGTCCCTCTAGAGACTTAAGCAATGATGAAAAGGACTTATTGCTGGAGAGCCTTAGGAGCAACTATCCATGGATAAAGATCTCGGATAGCCATGAAAGGGATGCATTGGCATCAGCTTATAAAGCATTCTTAAGTTATGCAGATAAGTTTGAACAAGTGGATGCTTACGTAAGTAAGTTCAACATTCAATTAGATGTAGATAGAGTTAAGGAAGCTGTAATCCATGGGAAAACTATTGCAGAAGCTATGGAGGAGGAACTTGAAAGAGCTATTTCACTAAAGGACTTAGTTGAAACTGAAGTCAGCGATAGAACCGAGATCCATAACCATAGGAGTAGCGAGAATAAAGCATTGAAGAAGTTACAGTTAAGGTTGAGAGCTCTTGAAGCTGAGAAAGCTTCTCTTCAAGCAGAGACAAGGGCTCTTACGAGTGAAATTGAGAGATTAGAGGTGGAGCTAAGGAATTTAAGGCAAGTCATTAATCCAGTTGATGAATATGAGAGGCAGATAAACTTACTTAGAGAAGAAAATAAGTCGTTGAGGAAGAAGATCTCTCAATTAGAAGAAGCCTTAAACTCCCTTGAGAAGGATTACGTGCAGCTTCAAAAACTTCTTGAACGAGCCTTAGTAGAGGGCTTTAAAGTCATTCCGAGAGTAAGCAACGTTACTGTAGAATCCATTAAATCCATAGACTTTAAACCAAGTGGTGTAGTTAAGGCTATATACACTGATTCCTCCATAAATGACAACGTAGTAGAATTAATGAAGTCCAGTAGAATAGCTATAGTAACTTCTATGCCGGAACTTTATTTAAATGCCCGCATTCCAGTAATAGACTTAAGGAAATATGAGCACTACTGCATTGGTTCACTAGTAATCGTAGAGCCATTAGTTGAAGCCTTGATCGATAGTGAGTGGAGGAAGATAGTTGAATCTGAGGAGCGTGAGAGGAGGAGCGCTATCCTCAAGATCTTAGAGGAATATAGGGCGGAAAGAGCTAAATCCATTGGCTTAAGCGAAGACCTTGAGTCTAAGAGAGCTATAAGAACAAAAATATAGCTGTAATTGCAGTAAGAGTTCTTTAAAAGAGTGTGACTTCATTTCTCAAAATCTTATCGGTTATCTTAACTATATTGCTTAACTCCCAGTTAACTATGCTATTTATTTCTGAAACAGTGTTTGAGGATAATCTATCTCCCTCAGGGAGTACTTTTACATTAGCCATAAATGGTTCATCTATGGGTTTACCTATTTGGCTCAATAACTTGACGTAGACTTCTCTAACGTCCTTAACTTCATTGTATATTCTATTTGCTATAAGTGTTGCAACTACGTTGTATATCTTTCCAACGTGGTTAACTGGGTTTTTGCCTGCAGTGGCCTCCATACTCATGGGCCTCATGGGGGTTATGAGTCCATTGGCTCTATTGCCTCGGCCAGTCATTCCATCATCTCCGTGTTCTGCTGAAGTACCTGTCACAGTTATGTAGATACTTCCGCGTTCAACTATGTCTGCTGTATTTACGTAGGCCTTTATTGAGTACTCTGGGGCTATTTTTGATGCATTATCCAATATTGATTCAATTACTTCCTCCTTAACGCTAATGTATTCACCTATGTCTAATACATGTCTTGATACTATTGCTGCAGCTACAGTGAGCTCAATTCTCTTATCAAGCCTTAGCCCCATTACTTTTACGTCTTCGCCTACAGCTGGTAGCTTAGCTTTAAACTCCCTTGAGTTAAGCATCCTCTCTGTAACTAGGACTAGTTGCTCAAGCTTGCTTAGTGGAGCATAGCCTACTCCTATGCTTGTATCGTTTGCAGCAGGTGCCTTAGCCTTTACGGAGAATAGCTCGCGGAGATCCTTGGAGCCCATGCCTATCTTGTAGTCAACTACTACGTCTGCCTCTGGATCTAGGTATCTAAAGCAGCCCCTAATCCAGTTTCTTACAGCCTTAATGATCAGTGTGCCGACTGGCACTGGCTCAATGCCTTTATCTGTTCGAACGCTTGTCGTAGCTCTACCAGATACAATTATGTATATGGGCTCTAGTACTTCACCGCCTCCAAAAACTGGGTTGGCTTGTCCTCCAACAACTAGTACTTTATCTAAGTTGTGGTGGAGTATTAAGCCATAGTTCTTTAAGTAGTATTCACAGAGCGCTCTACTAGTTGCTTCAGCAGATGCATCAGCTATGTAGTCCGGATGGCCTAAGCCCTTTCTCTCAACTAACTCCACTCTCATCTCTTCAACAGGCTGAACTCTAACTTCCTCTACGACTATCTTCCTCTCGACCAAAGCCTTCACCTATATGAAGGGGATTAGTTTTAGTTAAAAAGTTAATAATCTCTTTTAAAACTTTATTTGAACATAAGTTCTCCAATCAGTGAGTGAAGCAATGCAATAGCTTTAGAGAGCTTATTAAAGCCCCACTCTCCTCCCTATGTAAAAGGGGTATTTAACGAGGCTCCTCTTCTAATGAACCTCTATACGTTGAATAGAAGCCCTATGGGCGTTGAGTGCGTAGATACAAGTCCAATGTCGTTAGGCTTGAAGTGGACTTAAGTAATTTACATAGTAAAAGCCTACTACTCCTTAGTAAACTCATTGAACATGAGGTGTGGTTGCTCAATGCGTCATGGAGATGCTCCCCCAACGATCTTCAAGATCCTTGATGGACCGGGCAGTCTTTCAGCCACTTCACTTAAGCTCACTCCTACGTCTTCTCTAAGCATTTTGCTGAAAGACTCTGTTAGCTCTTTAGCCACAGTATTGGAGTCAACGCTGCCTGGAGCTATAACTCCGTATGCTAAGCTTCTTTCTCTAACGACTTCTTCTGGTCCAACTATTACTCGTCGATAAGTTCCGTACAGTGAGTCATAGACTTCCTCTACTCCTAGAGCTATGTTAAGTGCTACGTGCTTTACGTAGTTCTTCCTACCATAGATCATGAAGGATCCTTTCTCAAGGTATTCTCCAGATGGAGGAGTTTTAGATACTTGCTCTCCAAGAACCCAGTATACATCTATTTCACTAAAGCCTATGCTCCAAGCCTTAGAGTAGCATGCAGCTATTACAGCTGCTTCACGAATGCTTCTCTCAAAGCCCCCTCGTCCACGTACCTTAATTAATGTTACAGGAGCTCCATGAATGTCTGCGTGCATAAATACATCCCTTGGCTCCATGTACTTTCTCACAATAGCTTCATTTTGATCAGCGTTTCTCCCAGCTATCACTAGGAGGCCTTCGCTAGTCATCATCCAGTGAAACCTTTCATACCAGTACTTAGGCTTAATGGATTTCGCCACAGCCCTGGCCCTAGACTCTATGGATCCTTGGAGAGAGAGGAGCTTTGCTCTAAGTTCTTCAACAGCTTTCTTAGCTCTCTCAACTTTCCCTAAGTACTCTCCATAGAGTCTATAGTAGTTGTTAACGTTTTCATCAGCGTTTAAGCGAACATCTATTGGTACTTCTACTCCTCCAGGGGTCTTTATGTTAACTAACCCTGAGTCTTTGTTATAGCTGACGACTCCACTGCACTTCGTTATATAACTCCAGCTTCCTCTAGCTCTCTCTTCTTCAATGCAGTTGATTACTTCCCTAACTTCATTTATGTTTAAAGCTAGGTTCTCGAAGTAAGCCTTATACATAGATGCTTTACTTAAGTACTCTTCAATAAGCTTCTCCTGTTCCTCAATGCTCTTCAATATCTTGGCGACTTCTCCTTCAATAGCCCTCCTCTCCTCCTCTACTGCCTTCTCCCTCTCAAGAGCTGTAAAGTATGAGTCTAGGGCTGTATTGAAGTCACTGACTCTAACTATGGATAGCTTATGGAGTTCTTCAAATAGCTTCGGGGAGTAGGGTGAGAAGCTTACGAGTTCTTCATTGCTTTTCACTAAGTACCCCTCACCCCTTAGGGATTCGTTAACGAGTTCCCTAAGTCCTTCAACTATTGACTCAACGATCTTTTCACTAATGCTTCCTGAATCCATAGTCTTATAATCTATCAACCCCACTCTATACAGTACTTCTTCAGCTACTTCTCCAGGCAGTTTGAATCCATATATTAAGCCCCTAATCAAATCCCTCCCCTTACTTAAGGATTCCCTTAGCTCGCTGAGAGATGCTTCAAGAGGGTTTAACTGCTCTGGAGGCGGTGAGTACTTTACGCCAGGCCTTATTACTCTATCCTTTAACTCCACTGACTTGCTTGAAGCAATTATAACTTCATTAGTAGTTAGTGCTAAGACTCCTCGGGGTAGGAGTTCTATGTAAAGCCTATAGCTCCTATCTCCTCTAACTATATCTATGTAGGCTACTCTATCAAAGTCCAGCATGCCGACTGCTTTAATTAATCCTCTTCGCAAGTGTCTTCTAAGCACTGGAGTAATGCCGCTTACTTCGTGTACAGTGCTTTCAGCAATAGAGAAGTTCACTCTTCTACCAGGCTCTGCTTTAAGCATCTTTCTCCCAGTTGAGGTAAGTAATTTAAAGATCCAGGAGTCATTCATTGAATATATGTTGACTACTCTTGAGTCTATGGCTTCTCTACCCGATGTATTGACCCACGCTAGGACGTCTACAACATTCATTGAAGCCTTCTTTATAGGCATCTTCATTCACTAATTCAAACTTTTAACTCAGCCACTAAGTATTGGAATTGGTGCCTTTAAATGTATAGAGAGTTATTCAGTAAGCTAAGCATTGAGGATAAAGTAGTGCTTATGCGCTTTACACTAGCTGTAGTAATTGGAGTCGCATCATACTTACTCTACTTGCTAAATCCATCAATAGAGCTCAGCTTAGACAGCGTCAAGTTCTCAATGGATTCAAGCACTATATCGTGGCTTATGAGTGCAGTAGCCTACGTTCTATCAATACCGATAGCATTAAGGATTGGCGCTAAAGGGCTTTTTCAAACAATCATAAGGGGCTTATTAACTTACTACACTACTTGGCTCATAATCTTTATAGTCATCTACGACTTGTTGAAAATGCTTTAACTCATGGCTTCATCAGATCTCTTGCTGTACGGCCTGCGCTAAGGCATCCACCGTAATGTGAGTGGGGAGCTGCATTAAGACTCAATGCATTAATTTAATAAGGCAGTCTTGAAATGTATAATTCGTTGAGCTACATGTATCGCGAGTTCACGGATGTTAATGAAGCGCTTAAATTCATTAAGGAGTCCATAGGCTTAAGGCATGTCACTATAATTATTGCTCCATGCACTGTAGAATACTATGGCCGAGGGAGCTCTAGCCTCGGCCTTGGGGAGAGAGTGATCTTAATTAAGCAGGATGGAGCCATGCTAATACATAGGCCAACGGGCTATCAACCAGTTAACTGGCAGCCGGATATAAGCAGCATTGAAGTCAAGTCTGAGGGTGGAGTCATTGAGATTGCTGCAGTTAGAAATGACCCTAGGGAAATGCTTGTAGTAAAGCTCTCACTCCCTATAAAAGTGCTTTCATGTAAGTTAGTTGATTCAGCAGACTTCACTAAGTACTTAGATGAAAGCGGGGTTAGAGACATAATCTTTAAGCACCCTGAGGTATTGGAGGATGGATTAAGGCTTGTGGAGAAAGAGAAAGTTATTGGAGATCTTTCAGTAGATTTATTCGGCTACGATAAAAACGGCAACCCAGTATTGATTGAAGTAAAGAGAGTGAGAGCTGATGGAGAAGCTGTCCTACAGCTATTTAAATACGTAGAGGAGTACAGAAAGTCAAGTGGGATAAAGCCTAGGGGGATTCTAGTAGCTCCAGAGAGATCTCAGGGAGCTCTCGAGCTATTAGAGAAATTAGGGCTGGAGTTTAAGAAAGTAAACTTGAGGAAGCTTTGGAAGCTAAAGGCTGAAGAAGTTGAAGGAGGATCGAGGAGCATACTTGAGTTTTCAAGAAGGTAAAGCTGACTCCATTGAGCTCTATGACGCTACTTCCTCTAGCTACGATGAGCTCTATAGAGAAGAACAGTATGGGAAATATGAGTATGTGGAGTCCTCTGGAGTAACTATAGGTGGAACTGTAGTTGACGTTGGATGCGGCACTGGGCTCCTCCTAGAGTATTTACTAAGCAGAGGGGCTTCATTAGAGAAGTACGTATGCATAGAGCCCAGTAGTGAAATGATTTCAAGAATCTTTGAGAAAGCCATTGACTATAGAGTGCTGGCTATTAGGGCATTAGCTCAGGTAAACCCCATTAGGGATGGCGTTGCTTCAATAACTACGCTAATAACAGTGTGGGACAACATAGTGAGTAGCGATAGGTGGAGGGCTTTATTGGAGTCTGTTAGAGTAACGAAGGCTGGTGCTCCAGTGATCATATCATTTATTAAGCATAGACTTGGGGAAACGCTAGCTGAAGTTAAAAGAATGGCTCAGGACAGTGGGTTGAGAATTGAATTCATTGGATGCGAGTCTCATGACTGCGTAGTGGAATTACATAAGTGATTCCAGTAGAACTAAGGTTAGTTGAAGTAAGCTCCTTCAGTGCAGGCACTGGCGTGAATGAGGGGAGTAGGAAACCTTATAAGTGTGGTGTAAATTATAGCTCATTAGATAGCTTGATTTAACTAAAGAGGGGTAAATGTGTCTACTGCTGGAAGAGCTTCAACAAAGGCACCGACTCCACTAAAGTACTTGAAGAGCGCTCAAAGCCAAGTAGTCTTAGTTAAATTAAAGGATGGGAATGAGTATGTGGGAGTTCTAGAATTAGTTGATCCAACTATGAACATTGTATTAAGCGATTGCGATGAAATAGATAGCAATGGGAATAAGACTACGAAGTATGGGAAAGCACTTATTAGGGGTAGTCAAATACTGTTTGTAAGCATAAATTATGGAAGAGTTTCTCCAGAGCTAGCTTTAAGGTAGAGGCTAATGCTCAAGGCTAGAGATGTAATGGTGCCTGAGCTAAGAGTTGTAAAAGACAATGAGTTCCTGGAAGTAGCTGCTAGAAGAATGTTATTTGAAGGAGTAGGTTCACTAGTAGTTGTATCAAGCTCTGAAGAACCTATTGGAATTATTACTAAAAGCGATATCATTAGAGCTGTAGTCATTGAGAAAATGAATCCAGCAGAAACGCCTGTTAGAGAAGTCATGTCGAAGCCCTTGAAGTTTGTTGATGCTAACGAAGACCTAGACGTAGTAATAAATATGATGATAGAGCAGAACATAAGTCACATCTTAGTTAAAGAAGATGGAAAGTTCGTTGGAATAATATCTGGTTTAGACATAATGTATGTAACTAATACATTGATCGATATAATTAGGGAAAAGCTTTAGCAAGAGCCCCACGTTATTTAAATAGACTAAACATGCTGGGTATTACCTCTGTTCGACTGCCTGAAAACCCCCCAGTTATAACTAAAGATCTCATCTTCCTTAGAATTGAAGTGAAGAACAGTGTTTATAGATCTCCAGCGATTTTTTATTTAACTATGAGGTTGTATAATAGCATTGCGTGAGTCCACGTCATTGAGCTCTGCACTCCTTTAGGAGAGGTAACGTGCTTAAGGCTCTGCGTAGAGCTGAATTCAACGTAGGTTAGGGGGAGGGAAAGCTATAGTATGGATAAATAATTGAGAGTGGGGATTAAGTGAAGCATTGCTGCTAGTAGTATTAGGAGTGCAGCATTTCTAGGTATTGCTGAGTAGTCCTCCATCTATTTCTTGATTCACCGCTCTTTACTTGCTGGATGAATGCATTAAACCATTTTAAGTCTCTTTCATAAACGTGGTATGAGTCAGCTATATGCATGTAGTAGCCAATGTTTACACCGATCTTTTGAGCTATAAGCTTCTGCAGCTCTGTGAATGCATACATATTCATGTAAGCTGCTTTAAATGCATCATTGCTCCTCATGTGGACGTGTAAGACGAGGTTGTCTTCAAAGACTCTGAACCACATGCGATTAAGGCATGGCGGGTGCTCGCTCTCTAGATCCTTCCATGGCTGCCAAGTTATTGCCTGCGCTCTCCTAGTGTATGGAGCATTTCTCAACTTCTCAACGACTTTATCCATTTGATTAATTATAGTGCCGTTCGGGAGCCTGTATGAAAAAAGTCTCTCATGGTATGTATAGCCAATTTTCTCTACGAGGTAGTCGTGAATGCCCCTAACGATTTCATCAACGTAATCTAGGAGTCCTCTTAGAGAGCCTGCAACAATGCCCTTTAAATGAACTCTAGGCTCTGCAAACGGGTTTTCAACAATGATTACAGCTGGAGCATCAATGCTTTTCTCACCATACTCAGTATCTATAACTACACCAACTTCACTGAGCTTAACAAGGCTCTGCTCCCAAGCCTCTGGTAGGTTTCTGCCGACAACGTGGATTAACTTCATAACACCACCAACTCTACTAGCAAGTCCTACAGTATATAAAGTGCTTGACCTTGGGGAATGAGCGGAGGTGTAAATCCAAGTAGACTGCGGAACCCGAGTCCTTGAATGAAATACATTCATTCAAAGGAGGGGGTTAGCTAAGCCTTAGACTGCCTATTCTTCAATACTTTCCTCAAAATCCTCACACCATTTAGAGTATCAATCCAATATGGTGTAACTAACGCCAACATCAATATGACGACGTGTATAGAGGGCTTAGCTAGAGCTGAGTATACTGTGACAACTGTAGTAGAGTATATAGCATATGTAAGGCTTCTCGGTATGATGAATCTCTCAAACACTGTATACATCGATAACTCTATGGGGAGTTCTCTAGATGCAGCGTACTCCCCTGTGCTTGTTTTAACTGCAAAGCCAAGTTTCTCTAACTTATTGAGAACTCTTTGAGCCTTGCCGGGGCTTGCATACCCCATGAGTCTCTGGAATCCCCTAATTGTAATAGGCTTAGCGTGCCTAAGCAACTTTAAATAAGCTTCTAAAGCCTCTTTATCTAAGCCCATAAGTTCTACCTCACTAACACAAAGGGGGTTGAAGTTAGAGGGAAAAAAGCTTGTTACTTACTACACTGCCTACTTCATCTTCATGTACAGTGTGTAAAATGCTATGGCTGCAGCAGCTCCCATTGCTATAGATATAGCTACAGCAACTCCGTTGAGCTCCCAGCTGGGCGTATTTATAGGCGAAGCCTGTGCCCAGGGCCAAGAAGGTTGCTGCATTGCTAATGCCTCCTTCAATTCCTCAGGGAGCTCAAATCTGCATCCTAAAGATCTTATGAGGGTGCCGCGTATAGCTCCACTAGTTATTAATTCACTATACTGGTGCCAAGCTCCATCATTTATGTAGTAAATGAGCCTCCCATTCCATCCAGCACAGCCAATGCAAGCGCTCTCCACTATTCCCCTTAAGTCATCATTTGAAAGCCCTACTAAGACGCCAGCGTCTTTAAGCCTATTTAGCTCAATGAGTAACGTTGATTTAAGGAGATCTGTGTAGTACTTTACCATAGATTCATTAACTTGCACTCGATCTGCTTCAAGTCCAACGTCCATGAGTTCAAGCCTTATCCCTGGGTAGAGTTCCACTGGTTCGCCTTCATTAATGCCTGGCACTAAGGGCGCTCCATTAAAGACTTTCTCTAGGTAAATTATTACAACGATGTTGCTAACGCCCTTATATACATAGTATTCATCAATCTTAAAGACGCCTGAAGCGCCTTCAATTAACGTTGAGTTGAGGAAGACCCCCGGCTTATTTAACAGTACTTCCATGGAGTAGGCATCACTGGGGTCAAAGCATGCATTAATGGAGGGAGCATTCATTAGTACTGCAATCAGTATAGAGGCTGCAGCCAGTGTAGCTAACTTACTAAGGCTCCATTGAAAGCTGCTCATATGACTCCGCCACTGAGTGACTTAGGGGAGCCTAGGTATATAGTACGCATTCAACGTGACGGCGGCGTCATAGGGTTCGTGACGAAGCCCAGTTCTCTAAAGAGTTAGGAAAGCCCAGTGTTCTTAACGCACTCCACTGCTCTAGAGATCTTGGTGTTTCAAGCGCTTCTCTAAGTCGTACTCTGTGTATACTCCAATTCTATGCAGTGCTTCATTTGCTTCAGTAAGCGTCCTAGAGCCTTCTACAGCCTTTGCAGTTCTCGATAAGCTGTAGACTACGCTTATATCCATGAAGAACGAGAGCATTTGCATTACGCCGACTTTAACTCTCCTCGAGCCCTCCCTTATCAGTACTTCTCCAAAGCGCCCTCTATACGCCATTAATGGAACTCTGCTTGCTTCAGTTATAACTTGCTTAAGGAGTTCTTCATATAGCTCTGCTTCACTCCTACTTACTCCCTTAATCCAAAGCAATCCATTGTTTCTCGCAACAACCTCTATTCTCTCCAACACTTCCTCTTGGCTTAGCTCTCCATCAGCTCCTGGACTCACTACAACTAAAATTGAGTTCTTTAACTTAGAGAATGCTGCAAGACTCATTGAGTCCGCCAGCGGGCTCCATAGATTGCTCTCGCTTCCTTCAGCAACTATGTCTCCACCGACATCAATGGCTATAAATGCCTCTACTCCAAGTGCTTCAGCTAGCTCACTTAACCCCTTAGAGTAGCCTACTGCTCCTCTCCAAAGATCTGCTGCATAGAGTTCGCGTCTAATTACGCTTGATACTTTAGCTAGCTGTGGAGTGAACTCTCTTCCAGCCCTAAAGACCTTGGTTGAAGGCCCAATGCCTATTGAATGATCTCCAATGCTCCTGGAGTTCGTGAAGCAATTGAATGGCACTGGGCCTGGCTCAGGATCCACTGTATACCTCTCCCAAGGAACTCCGCCTACGTAAGTCTTTACTCCACAAACTTCCTCAATCCACTTAGCTAGTACAGCTGCAGATACAGCATCTCCACCGCCCCCCGCTCCATAGACTATGAGGCTCCTTGGTTTAAAGCTGAATAAGTCTTCTAATACCCCCCCAGAGTCCATGGAACCACCTGACTCTAGCTAAGTAAAGCCTTAAGCTTTATTTCTTAAGTAGAGTTCTATTAAGTGCGGTGCTTACTTATGGCTAGAGTGAACTTCATGTTTGTAATACACTTCCATCAGCCAGTGGGGCAGATAAGGAGTGTTTTTGAAAGAGTTTTTGAGAATAGCTATAAACTGCTTTTAGAGACTCTAAATAGATATAGAGATATTAAGGTATCTATCCACATTAGTGGACCCCTACTGCTTACATTAGCTGAAAAATACCCTGATTGGCTTAGTCAAGTAGTGAAGCTCGCTAAACACGGCTCAGTAGAGCTACTTGGGGGAAGCTTTGGAGAAGCCATTCTACCCATTATACCGCGTGAAGATATGTATGCACAAGTTAGGGAATACATGAAGTTGTTTGAAGAACTATTCGGCTTTAGGCCAAGGGGCTTCTGGCTCCCGGAGAGAGTTTGGGAGCCCAGTGTTGTTGAAGCGCTAGCTGATAACGGCATTGAGTACGTATTGTTAGATGACTCAACGCTTTATAGAAGCGGCCGTGGGAGGAGTGAATCTATGTATGCATGGATTACGGAGGACTCTGGTAAGAGAATTAAAGTGCTATTCATAGACACTGAGCTAAGGTACCTCCTCCCATGGAGGCACCCCAATGAAGTTATCTCATACATGGCCTCTAGAGGGGATGAAGTAGGCGATAAGTACTTGCTTTGGGGGAGTGATGCAGAGAAGTTTGGGGAGTGGAGGGACCCGATGTGGGCTAAGTGGTGGCTCAACGAGTTCTTCAATAAGCTTAGGGAGAAGAGACATGAAGTAGCTTGTATACAGCCCCGCGAGTACTTGGAGAACTATGGCGTTAGAGGGCTAATCTACCTAGCTCCAGGGAGCTACGATAAAATGCTTGAGTGGAGCAGTGGCTTCTTCAGGAACTTCTTAGTCAAGTACTCTGAGAGCAATAACATGCATAAGAAGATGCTTAGAGTGAGGGGGAAGCTTTTAAAGGCAGGCGTTGGGCGGGAAGCGTGGCACTACTACTACATGGCTCAATGCAATGACTCGTATTGGCACGGGCTCTTCGGGGGGATATACTTAACTCACTTAAGGCAGGCTGTTTACGAAAACTACATTAAGTCTGAGGCAATGGCTGAGGAAGCTATGGATTACTATGGTGAGAGGGGCGTGCGCATTGAGAGATTAGACTTCGACTATGATGGATTCATGGAGGTAATAGTTGAAAGCAGAGAGCTAAACGTTTACATAAAGCCAAGCGATGGAGGCACAGTATTTGAATTAGACTACAAGGAGAGGGGCTTTGAACACAACTACTTAAACACCATGACTAGACGCTATGAGCCGTATCTTGATGGAACAGGCTATAGACCGGATTGGTATAGGAGGACTTCGTTTAGAGAACACATATGGGCTTTACACACTACTCCAATTGACTGGATTCAAAACACTCCATTCATGGACTTAAGCGATCTAGCTTTAGGAGAGTATAAAGTTACTTCAGCGACTAGTGAGGGGGTGGTTTTAAGGAGGGTGGGTCACTTCTATCCACCTGGAGGCCGATCCACTGAAGTACTTATTGAGAAGAAGTACGTCGTCAATGGATCTTCAGTAGCAGCTACATACAACTTAAAGAACATAGGCAGCGGCGTTATTGAAGGCTTATTGGGCTTAGAGCTCACTATAGCGCCAAAGCTCCCAGTGGATGTAGATGCCTTAGTTAAGTATAGTGTAGATGGAGTTGAGAGAAGTATCAACGATTGGTATAGTGGTGAAGCTAGTAAAGTGACTTTAATGAGTCCTGCGGCAAGGGCTTTAGCTATTGAGGTGAGCTCTAGAACAAGTACTTGGATAGCTCCATTAACTATGCCTGCTAGAACTGAGAAGGGCATTGTAGAGAACTTTGAGGGACTTGGATTAATGCCTATATACAACCTATATTTAAAGCCAGGCGATGAGTTTAGCCAATTGATTAGACTTGTGATAGAGCATTAATGAGGTGTTAGAGAGTGTGCTTCACTAACGATCTACAGCCAATTACTGGAGTAGAACTGCTTAGTGAATCGCGGGGCTTCAACAAGCTCATCTGGATTCTGACTTTTGAGTCGAAGTATGTGAGGAAGTATGGTGGATTGGGAGAAGTTCCTCCAAGCATTGCTAGAGAGCTAAATAAAATGGGGGCTAGAGCTATTGTAATAACTCCAAGCCATGGGAGAGTGATTGAACTTGAATCAATGGGCTTAGCTAAAGCAATTTCATCAACTAGAGTGAGGGGGGTTGAAGTAAGGGTTTACAGCTGTGAAGAACTTAATCCACCGCACGTAGTGATATCGGGCGGAGCCCTTGATGAACCAACGATATATACCCAGAACATGTGGGATAAAATATATCTATACACCTTTGGAGTAGTGGAGTACGCTAAGCACTCCATTAAGGTTGGGAGAGCGCCAGACGTAGTTCACTGCAATGACTGGCACAGCATTCCACCTCTCACAGCTTTAAAGCTCCTATTCAACTCCCTAGATCTCTATCCAGCGTTTGTTTACCACATACATCTATTGTCTAAGGAATCTATTTCACTAGAGAAGTTAGAGGAGATATTGATACCGCGTGAGAGAGTTTTAAAGATCAATTATATGGGCAATAGGCTTGAAGTAAAGCTAGAGGACTTAGTGAACTTAAGCCATGGGTATATTGAGAGATTTGCTGCATTAATAGCTGACTACGTAGTATCAGTTAGCAGGAGCTTTGCATTCCACGTAGAGGGAGTTGTTGGAGTAGATTTATCGTATAAGATAGGGTATGTGTATAATGCTACTGATTGGAATTACGTAGAGCTAGTTAATGAAGTATCTAAGACTTATCCTGAGTTGAAGCACCAGGTTACCGGTGATCTAATTATTGATAGGGGGGTTTTCAGGGAGTTCCTAGAGCTTAAAGCCCTTGAACTTTTGAGCAGTGATGAACCCATTATACCTGATCCTGAGGTTTCAACAGCTTTAGCTAATTACTCTACATATCCCTTTAAACCAGGGGGTAGGGTGAGTTCATTTAAAGCCACTGGGCCTCTGGCATTAATGACTGGGAGGCTTGTTGAACAAAAGGGCTATGACTTAGTTATACGAAGTCTAGAGGATGTAGTTTATCGTGTACCGGAGATAAGGCTGCTTCTAATACCAATACCTAGCAGTGGGTGGAGAGGGCTTAAGCCACTTGTTGAAGCATCACTGCTCTTTTCAAATAATCTCAGAGTAATAGCAGGCTATACACGTGCTCTATATAAGTTAGCGTACTTAGCTAGCGACGTCTTCATTGCTCCAAGTAGGTTTGAGCCATTTGGAATAGTTGCGCTAGAAGCCATGGCTTCTGGAACACCTGTAATTGCAAGTAGGACTGGGGGGTTGGCTGAGGTAGTGATGGACATACGGGAACATGGCGTAAGCGGTACAGGAGTACTTATAGCTCCAAACTCTGTTTCAGAACTAGCGTCTGCTTTAAGCGACATGGCTTTATTCATGGAGAGCTCTCACTATAAACAGCATACTAAGCAGTGGTGGGAGATAGTGGAGAGGATAAGTGATGATTCTTTAAGGAACTTGGTTTTAAAGAACCCCAATGCCCCACTTGAAGTTAGAGCTAGTTGCTTAAGGAGGGCGGGTGAATTCACTTGGGAGAAAACAGCTGCTGCAGTGATTAAAGTATATAGTGAAGCTATTGAGAGAGCGAGGGCCTATAGTGGTTAGCCCTTAACTGCTCCATACCTCACTGCTTCACCAATGTATCTTTGTGCAACAGCGTAGAGGACTATTATGGGTAATGCAAACAATATTGCTTGAGCAGCGAAATCACTCCAATTTATTTGCTGACCGGGGCCTACGGCTGTCTCATAAATGTACTTGGCTAATGTATTTACCTTAAGGAAGCTCGCTATGAGGAACTCTCCCCATGCAGCCATGAATGCAAACATAGCTATGATTATCATTGCTGACTTCGATGCCGGTAGCACTACTTTAAAAACTATTTGACTCCAGCTAGCTCCATCAATGAATGAAGATTCGTCGAGCTCCTTTGGCAGTGCATCAAAGTAACTCTTTAACAGCCAAGTTTGGAATGGAACTTGGTTAGCGGTGTATATTAGTGGCAGTATAAAGGGGTTTCCAAGAGTTGGAATCCCCATGCTGTGTAGCCTAGCTAAGAATACGAAGAGAGCTATTATTGCTGCTACTCCAAAGCCTCCGCCAACTTGACTCACAACTAAGTACGCGAATAACATTGTATCTCTTCCCCAGAACTTAAACCTAGAGAATCCATATGCCGCTGGAGTAATTACTAGCAGCGACGTAGTTATCGTTAATATGGAGATCAATATACTCACTTGAAGCGAGCTGTAAAAAGCATGATCAGTGATGGCAGCAATGTAGTGCTCTAAGGATAGCCCGTACTTGTAGATATCCTCAATTCCTCTAGCTATGACGTTTCCTCTAAGCATTGAAGTAATTACGACGAATAGTACTGGGTAGAGGAGTGCGAATACTATCAGTACTCCAAGAACTGTTGCAACTATCCTTAATCCATACCTTGATGCAAGGAATGAAGCGCTTCCCCTAAATATGGATAGGGATGATTTCAAAGCATTCTTCACCTCCTGCTTTTAGCGAACTTAAGCCACAGCACTATGTAGATCATCAATATTAAGATCACTATTATGTAAGCTGCAGCTGCATAACCATAGTCCTTGTCTCTATAGGCTCTATTGTATCCGAAGAGAACCATCATTTCATTGACGTTGCCCACCCTACTGCCTACCCATGGTATTGAGATTGTTTGAGTAGGGCCTCCTCCATTTATGAGTAGTGGAACCATGAGTGCCTGTAGTGAGGCTCCTGTAGTAAGTATTGCTGCAAAAATAACTGGCCCAGCTATCTGCGGGAACACAACCTTCCTTAACCTAAACCAAGCGCCTGCTCCATCGACGTAGGAGGCTTCAATTAAGTCCTTAGATACCCCTGCTAGAGCACCCATGGTCACGGCCATAATGAATGGATACGCCAGCCATGCTTCAAAGAAGTTATATATCAAGAATGCATGCCACTCATAGTTATTGTAATCGAACCCCGTCACTGTAGATAAAGGCCCTCTTCCGGGAAGGAACATTATTTTCCACGAGGAGCCTGCGAGCAATATGGGTATAGCCCACGGTATTAGTAGCATAGTTCTCCAAATCCTCCGCCCATAAATTATTGGTGAGGAATACAGCATGGCTAAAAGAACTCCGAGGAGGACTTTTAGTGGAACGCTTGTAACAGTGAAGAGAATAGTCTTAACTATAGAGTTTATGAACCTTGGATCATGGAGTAATTCATTGAAGTTTCTTAACCCAATGAACTTTATTTGAAGTCTATCGAGCTCAGCATTAAACTTCTCTATAGTTCTACCTATGAATTCATCGAAGTCTAGTGCAGCGTACTCTATGGATCCTTCAATTCCTTTAACAATTGTTAACGCTTGATCTACGTCAAGTGTTAAAGCGTTAACTTCGGCATAGCTGATCGTTCCTCCAATAATCATTCTGAAAGCCATTTCCTCTAGTTTGCCAGATATACGTTCCCCAATGAATCCAACTGCTTGAGAAATATTGCCTTCTAAAGCTGGGTCAATTATATACTCCTTAGTTGGGTATCCAATTGATGTACAGTTGAATGCTTCAACTACGCTTCTCGGCGCAGTCCTTAGGTGAGCTAGTGAAGAGCTTATTTTATCTTTAAGTTCAATTAATTCTTGAGGATTCAACTGCTCAAAAGTACTTAAGGAATTCCTTAATTCCACGAGGGATTCTTCAACTGAGTCTAAGTAGGTATATACTTGTCTTAATGAACTCAGCGCTAAGCTACGTAAGTCCTCTCTACTGCCTACAATTAATGCGCACTTCCTGGCATTATCTAAATCAGCTACTTTAGATGGATCTGGAGCTATGTTCAGCTCATTTGCATCTGTAAATGCTATGCCCGTTGAATAAGCTATAGGCCATATGGAGAAGAATAAGTATAGCGCAAGGCTTGGGGCTATGAGTAGTAGCGCTACTCTCCTTGGGTAAAGAGCTCTACGCTCACTCAAAGCACTCACCGTGGAGTATGTTCAAAAAGATAGATTGATTTAGCTAAAAAGCATCTATAATTACTTCACCCTCCGTAAGTCCTCCTAATTGTGTCAACTATGATTGAGTAGGCTTCATTTAACTTAGGGCTAATGCTTTCTACAGCAATGCTTACTGCTTCATCAACGCTCTTTCCTTGCACTCTAGCGTTAGTGTACTCAGTAATGATGGCGCTTAAGTAATCACCTATTTGCCAGACGGCGCTCATCCTCTTATCCTTTGGCATAGGCACACTGTTAAATACTGCTTGAGCGAATCCGTGGACTATTGGGTAGTTAGTTATCTTAGTTAGCAATGCAGTTTTAACTGGTATGAAGCCTGCTTGACTCACTAAAGTCATTAATGCTTCATCGCTGAGCGTAAACCAAGTGATGAATAGTAGGTTAGCGTATTTTCTCTCAGGCTGTTCACCAAGTAGTGAGAGTTGAGTCATCCAAAATAGCTTTATACCTGAGAATGGCTTAGGTACATGTGTATCGTTTAGCTTAGGTATCGGGATTACAGTTATTTTCTCTTCTCCTAGCGCACTTTTTATCCTAGGGATGTTCCATGGGCCCGTTATTATCATTGGTGCTCTACCGTCTGTGAATATAGTTAATTGATTCTCATGCCCTAGGTCTCTATAGTCGAGGTATGGCAATATGTTTCTCACAAAGAACTCTATGCCGCTCTTAGTTTCAGTAGTGTTTACACCAACGCTGAAAGTGTAGTCATCAAAGTAGTAGCCGTTGAATAGTGACACCCATGGGTATACGTGGTATGCATCTATTTGGTAAGCTAAGCCATACTTATCCTCCGATGGGTTGTGGAAGCTGCTCATTATAGTGAGCATTTCGCTGAGAGTCCTAGGGGGGTTTGGCACAAGATCTTTATTTATCACTAGGGCTATTGCTTCAGCAGCCCAGGGTAATCCATATATCTTCAACTTATATGTAGCAGCTGAAACAGCTGAACTCATGTAGTTCCCAGCGATGTCTTCAATGGTTTCTCTTGGGAGAATGTCGTCTAATGCAACTATGTAACCTTTATCAGCATACATCCCAGTCCAGTCATGCGCCCACGTAAATATGTCTGGCCCTGTGCCAACTCTCCTAACTATGTTTGAAGCATCTACAGCAGCTTTCAACTGGTCTTGACCTGCGTAGTTAGTGTACTCTACTTTAATGCATGGATACTCCCTGTTGAACTTATTAATGAGGCCCTCAATTATTGATGCTTCAAAGCTCATCATTGCTGTACCAAGGTATATAGTGACAGTACCTGCTTCCCCAACCCTGCATTTATCAATGAATTCCTTGAGTTCTTCAGGAACTCTTATGTCTACACCACCAATGTTTGCTAACGCCATCCCAGGGGGGAGTATTGTAGTGGGAGGAGTCGTAGGAGGAGTAGTTATAGGAGTAGTTGTAGGAGGAGTAGTAGTCCATCCTGGAGTAGTCGTGGGAGTAGTTGTTGTAGGAGGAGTAGTTGGAGTAGTTGTTGTTGGAGTAGCTGTAGGCTTTAGCAATTGGGGTAGGAGATATGTCCCCGCTGCTATTGCTATAACTACTATTAAGGCTATTACTATGCCCTGAACCTTAGTTAAAGCTTTATTCAATAATATACACCTCCACATATTAATAATTCATATATACAGTATGTAGTAATATAATGATATCTAGCAATATATATTAATATGATTATGCATTGAATTAGCTAAGTTATTAATCCTCCATTAATTGCATTAAATACGAGGGCTTTCCTTAAGTCTATATCTATGTAGACTTCTTCACCCATAGAGTACTTTTCTCCAGGCGGTTGACGTACCTTGATGGCCTCTCCACCGAGCCTTAAGGTCACAATGCTTTCAGAGCCTAGGGGTTCTACTACTTCTACTACTGCTCTACTTACTCCAATGGATTCAAGAGGTCTGGCTTTAAGTATGGATATGTGCTCAGATCTTATCCCTAAGTAGAGTTTGTTTTCCACAGATTCCTTCAATATAGCGCTAGCTATCCATGGATCTATGGGTATCCTTAACTCAGGGCACTCCATGAAGAACCTTGTCTTTACTCTTCCACTACCAGCTATTCCACCGGACTTATTCTCTGGCACAGTGTATTCCACTGATTCTCCTTCAACTATGCTACAGGGGATGAGGTTCATTGGAGGAGCGCCTATGAAAGTAGCTACAAATACATTTGACGGCCTGTAGTATAGTTCGTCTGGAGTCCCTATTTGCATGACTCTACCGCGCTCCATGACTGCTATTCTATCAGCCATACTCATTGCTTCAACTTGATCGTGAGTAACGTAGATCGTTGTTATGCCGAGAGCTCTCTGCATCTTCTTTAATTCAACCCTCATTGAAAGCCTTAGCTTAGCGTCGAGGTTACTTAACGGCTCATCCAATAGCCATACCTTAGGCCTCCTAACTAGTGCTCTAGCTAAGGCAACTCTCTGCTGCTGTCCTCCACTGAGCTGTGATGGATATCTATTAAGCAGCTGCTCTATTCCAAGTAGCCTAGATACTTCTAGAACCATGTTTCTTACTTCACTAACAGTGAGCTTTAACTGCTTCCTCCTAGCCATCAGTGGGAAAGCTATATTATCGTAAACAGTCATGTGTGGGTATAGAGCGTAGTTTTGAAACACCATTGCTACATCTCTATCCCTTGGATGAACGTAGTTAACCAACCTGTCATCAATGTAGATCTCCCCTTCATCAGGGGTCTCTAAGCCTGCTATAAGCCTTAGAGTAGTAGTCTTCCCAGAGCCTGATGGACCTAGGAAAGCGTAGAACTCTCCATCATTGATCTTTAAGCTCACGTGATCGACTGCTATAGTTCTCCCAAACCTCTTTACAACATCTATGAGTGTTACTTTAGCCACAGAGCTCCACCGAGGTCTATGTGTGTTTGTGTAAAAAGAATATTTTATCTTTCAATACCTCTCCTTCTCATAAGTAGGTATGTTGTAGCTGCACCTACTAAGAGCCCAGTGAACACTAGAGCTGTAGATAAAGGTATGTTTAGCTCCTGGGGAGTGGTCTTAGTTATAGTTTCAGTTGCAGTAGCAGTGATTGATTTATGAACTGTTAGCGTACTAGTGCTTGTAGAGGCTTCAATTAAAGTAGTGGTTAATGAAACAGTAGTCACTATAGTAGTTACTGTAGGCTGGGGAGCTGCTCTACTAAAGCCTTTAACGACTGCTGGCTTTCCAACAAGTTGTGCATCAATGAAGGTTACATTAAATGACTTAAGCATGCTGTATTGTTCTTCAGCTGTAGGAGCTAGAAGATCCATTACTCTAGGTATGACGTTAGCCGCTATTGCTAAAGCATAGTCTGGAGCTCCAACAATCCATACGTCAGGTGAAGTACTGAAGGACCTTATGCGATTGCTTCCATAACCGTCGTAGCTCGTTAGAACAACTACGTAGATCCACTTATCGATATGCTCTACATCGACTAGAACTCTCTTAGATGCTTCAACTACAATTACACCTAAGGCTTGATCAGCGTAAACCCTTAGATCCCCGTTTTGAGGAAGCACACTTCCATTGCTATAGTATAGAGCCGTTCTTTCACCAATAGGCACAGGATCTGTTCCCCACCCAGGCGCTATCAGTAAAGCCATATGCCATGTGTGTTCTTCAGCTATGCATATGTTTAAGCCAAAGGTATCGTTACGCCCAGGTTCACTTAACGTAGTGTGTATGTATACATGTATGTACTGCATGCTCCATCCATTGGGTCCCCCCCATGGATTGCCCCCTAAATCAACTACGGTTGATTCAAAGACTACTCTATCGCCTACATCAATGACTTTAAACGACTTTAAGTCAAATACGCCTGAGGTGAATACAGCAGCTGTAGGATACTTATAGCCTCCAGCACCATCATCGTCTCCAAGTGGGTCAGTCATTTCGAAAACTACTTTAGCTTCTGGAGCAATAGCTATAGCTCTAGGTACTTGTAATTGATGCACTAGCCCTACTCTAACTGAAGACTCTGTGGGGAATTCGTTTACGTAGACAGCTATTGCTAAGTACGTTACATCCCCTGGTAAAAGACCTATGTAACTCCACGGTACTGCTACTTCAACTACCTCCCCTAATCCTATGGGTACTCTGTATAGTTGAATCCATCCGCTAACTCCATTAGCTGCACTAATTGTTGCAAAGCCCGTCTCCAAGTCCACTGAGACTTCGAAGAACAGCCCTACTCCAAGGTCCCTTGTGTAGGCAGGTGGCTTAACGTTATACCCTGGATTGTATGGACTGAGGCTTCTCCTAGGAGTAGTGAAGTACATTCTTATTGATGCATTACTTACTGAGCCAGCTGCCCAGGGGATTGCTGCGAAGTATGCAGAGTCGCTGTCTAAAGCTACGTATACTGATTTAATTAATCGAGGCCCAATGCTTATGTTTAATGCTGCTCCACTCTTAACAGCATTAATCCATGAGTCCTCTAGAACTCCATCCACTCTAGGCTTTGATTCAACTGGCTTTGGGACAATAGTGTTTAAGACTCCTCTAGGCCTACAGTCTGGGTAAAAGCCTGCTTTTAAGTACTCAGGTGGATTAAGGCCTGCTAGCTCATATGCCTTAACTAAGTATGCCTTAAACAATGGATCGAATGTCTCAGGGGAGCCTCCGCCATCGTATCCATACCACCAGAACCAATCGCTTGCTTCAGCCCTAAGTAAGTACTCAACTACTTGTGGGTTGCGTATACTTGCTTCACTTATGCTTGAAGCATTTAATGCACTTAGCACTTCTCCCCTAGCTTTCTTAAGCCACATCCATGCAGCGTTCTCCTGCCTATCGCCTATCCAGACTGCGAGCTCTCCACTAGCCCAAGAGCCTTCGGGTACTCTAGCTGAAACAAGCCTCCTTGGGAGGGAGCTATATGCATCTCCATAGCTGTCGTACGGTAGATCAGCTATATCAACTCTACTTAAGTCTAAGTAGTAGTGGCTTCCTAAAGGCATTTCCCTAGCTATGTACCTATGAATGTATATGAACTCCCCCGGCGTAATAGTCCTTATAACACCCTGGCTTTGAAGCTCACTAAGCCTTTGGTATAGGAGTGAGAGAAACTTTGATCCAAACTCCTCGTAGTGCTCCCATGGATTCTCTCCATCTAGAGCTATAACCACGATCCTTATGCCACTCGCCCTCTGCCTTATTTGAATAAGTCTATTAACTAAGTCTCTTACAGCTTCTTCACTGCTTAACTTGCTGTACTCAAAGCTTATTAAATTGCTTAACTCAGTGCTCCTGTAAAGCATGTAGATCCTCCTTCCACCGATCTCTATGTACCATGGAGTGCCGTAGTTTTCTATCGACGAGTGATCTACGTCTGCCTTACTTAAGATGCTTTGATCTAGTGCTATCCACAAGATCCCATTGTTAGCCATGACTTCCAGCGCTTCTTCATTAATTGCTTGTTCAGCTGGCCACATACCTATTGGAGTGTAATTGAAGATCTCTTGGAATAACTTAATGCTCTTACCAACATGTATGTTTAAGTCATCGAGCCAACCTAAGTCAGTTATTACTGGAGCTAGTGGGTGGCTGTATGGAACTGGTATTAACTCAACTTGATTCCTCATGCTTAGCTCTCTGTAGAGCGGGATTACTTTAGACATGATGTCTAAGTGGGCATTAAGCACTAGCTTCAAGTCATCTCTAGTGAAGCCTGGTAGAGTTGCGTTAGCAGCTCTCTGCATTAATCGATGTAATTCTGGGTACTCATGCCTAGCGATCAATGGATCTACCCAGAATAAGTTGAATAAGACTGCTAAATCAACGATCTTGGTAGTGCTGTAGTTTCCTCCAGTAAATTGATCTGCAGTACACTTAATGAATTCCTCCTCGCTTAGAGGTAGAGATGAACATATGTTGAAGACGCTTTGAGCTTGATCCCGTAGAGTTCTATACCTTGGGATTCTCTCAACTACTCTACCCCAGTTTATGTCGAAGAATCCTCCCGGTATCCTGAGGATGCTGTAGATCTCTGTAGCATTCAGGCTTTCTCCACGCGCTATCTTCCATGAGATTGCCTGCCTTAAATCCATCAATCCTCTATTCACATAGTCAATTAACTGTACTATTAGTGAACCTGAGAAAGTGAATGTAGCCTTTACTTCAGGGTACTTACTCAGTATATAGCCCATCTTATAGTAGTTCCCCACGCTGTGTAACCTAACCCAGGGCAATACGAAGTACTCTTCACTAGCGCTGTAATACCATGGTTGATGATAGTGCCATATAAATGACACGTATAAGGGCTCCTGCTGCATCAATTGACTGAAGTATGGAGGGAGTGCTGCAGCAACTATGAGTATTGTTAAACAAGCTACGATTGTTTTAAGCAAGTAACTCACCGAGGAATCACTGGCTTTAATGGAATAAAAGTTGTTTTGAGCAAACTCATTGAGTACATCTCTAGGATGGGCAAGGTTATTTTTGAGGAAAGCTATTGGTAGTCTATGCAAGGGGTAAGATAAGTATGGGTGGATCCCTAGTGGATCAAAGGCTTATGGAGAGTGTTGAAGCATATGTAATTGCTCTAAAGCCAGTTGTTAGAGTTGGAGGCGAGCAGAAGGCTCAAGTAATAATGAGTAACGGTGGTTCAGCGAAGAGCTTAGTAATTAGAGTAGTTGTTGAAAAACCCAGTGGCTCTATTAGTGCTATTTGCTCTATTTCAAAAAGCCTAGCTGAAGGAGAGTCAGCTGTAGTTGATTGCCCAGTTGATGCAGTAGATGAAGTCGGCGTCTATAGGTTGAAGGCGTTAATAAATGATGAGGTAGTTGATGAAGCTGAGTACTTAGTCATCAGTAGTGATTTAAGGAAGAGTCCTTACTTCACTATAGTGTGGCATAATCATCAAGCTCCAAACTACATGCCTAACTGGAGGATACATAGTCCGTGGGCCTACGTATACGTCTGGGGGGGTTACTTAGCTCCATACGGCTATGGCCCATATCACTACCACGCTAAGCTACTTGACTTAAAGAAGTCTTTTAAATCAACGTACAACTTGAGTCCAAGCCTCCTAGCTCAATGGCTTATGGCAGTTGAGAGAGGCGTTGAATACTTAAGTGGGGAGCAATACGATCCAGAGAGCTTTAACGTAAGAATGGTTTCAGAGACTCTTACACTATATAGAGAAGCCCTTGTGAGGAGTCAGATAGATGTATTGACTAGTGTTTATGCACACACTATAGCTGGCTACCTACTTGACTGGCTTAAAGCAAGCGATATAGTTAGTGAAGAACTCTCCTATGGGAAGAGCGTTACAGTGAAGGCATTTGGCCCAGGCTATGTTCCACTCGGTGCGTGGACTCCTGAGATGTGTTTTTCAATGGGCTTAGTGCCGATATATGCTTCAAGCGGGATTGAGTACACAGTCCTAGATGAGGAATATCACTTCAATGCTTCAATAGGTGATAAGGGCACATATAGGGAGCCCTACATAGCTTTAAACACTATTACTGGAGATCACTTAGTTGTATTCTTCAGGGACACTGAGCTGAGCAATACGCTTAGCTTTAAGAATGATTTCTTAACTGAGCTACATGCATGGAGGAATGCTTATCAATTCTCATACATTGTAGCTAGGAGAGCCCTCGATCCTTTGACGAAAGTCCTCGTTCTAGCTCTTGATGGAGAGAACTGGATGGTTTTCTCGAGAAATCCACCTCTTACAGCATACTTCCTAGATAAGTTAACTGATTACTTAGTGACGCTGAATTCTGAAGGTGTTTTAAAGCTAAGTAACTTAAGGGAGATGTTTGAGGAAGTCCCATGTAGGAGGGTGTTGAAGTATATACCTACAAACAGCTGGCTTGGTTCATCGAGGAAGTGGAGGGGGGAGAAGGAGGGGCATGAAGGCTACTGGCTTAGAGTAGCGAAAACATATAGAGCGCTGAAGGTATATGAGGAGGCTATTGGAGCGAGAAGTGATGAAAGCACTAAGGTCAGGTGGGCTCTATGGCATGCCTTGGATAGCGACTACTGGTGGGCGGAGTTCTGGTCTCCTCCAATAATCGACGTGTGGTTAAGAGAAGCTGAGTCTACAGTAACTAGCCTACTGCATAAGATTTCAATAACTTCAGTAGAAGCGAAGACTCCATTAACTGAGGGAGCGTTGAGTGAAGTAGAAGTAGTTGTTGGAAATAAGTTGAGCAATGCCGTTAAGCTAAAGCTAAGCCTAGTGGGGCTGGGGGCTGAAGTAGTTAACCAAGTGAGTTACATTAAAATCGAACCCTACAGCTCTTTATCATTGAGGTACTCAGTGAGGCCAGTGACGTGGGGTAGAGTAGTTTTCATAGCTATTGCTCAACTAGATGACTTCATAGCTGACGTAAGAGTTGTTGAAGCATGCGTTAATCCTAGGATTACGTAAGGCCTTTCTCCACCGCTATGCATTCACGATGGATTGTTAAATAGTTGGAAAGAGCCGCGTGCTCATAGCACTTAATCAACAACGAACTCTCGTTAGCTATGAATTAATTAAGTTGATGAAAGTATTTTAAATATATACAAGTAAATACTGTAAATGCAAATAATTGAAATAAGAGCTGTGGCCGGGAGTTATGGTAGCTGATGGATGCAGTAAATATCATTCAGTTAAAAAAGTGTATGTCATATCCCACTGGGATCTAGATGGATTATCTTCGGCGGCATTGATTTGTAGAGCCTATGGTGAAGATAAGTGTAGAGTGAGGCTCTCCTCAGTGACTGCTATCTTACTTAACTTAAAGCACTTTATTGCTAAGGAATCCGTTAAGAGGGCTTACACAGATCTATACTTACTTGACTTAAATCCTCAGCAGGATTCAGCAGACTTAGTGTTAAGAGTTATTCAAGACATTAAGGCACTAGGCATAAGAATCCACTGGTACGACCACCATGAGTGGGGGGATGAATTTAAGAGGAGGGTGTGTGAACTAGGAGTAGATGTAGTAAATAATACTAGTAGCGTTACAGCTGAAATAGCTATGGAGAAGCTCAACTTATCTGATGAACACTCCGTGAAGCTCACTGATCTAGCCATAGATGACGATAGGTTCATCAATAGATATGAGCTGACGACTTATTGGAGAAGGATCCTTAAGTGGTTTAACTGGAGCGTGAGGTATAGAGCTCTAGAGTCATTTAAAGCAGGCAATCTTTGGCCTAAGTGGGCTCAGGAGCTCTATAGTGAAATGAAGTGTGAGTATGAAAAGCTTTTAGAGGAAGCGTACTACTTAACGATAGTCGTTAAGGTAAGTGATGAAGTTAGCATAGCTATATCAAATAATGTTGATAAGAGAATTCATGCAGGCGACGTACAGGCTTACTTAATTAACAAGGGCGTAGTGGCTGATGCATATGTAGTCATATATCCAAGTAGCATTAGCTTAAGAAGCAATACCATAGATGTTTCAATAGTTGCAAAAGAACTAGGTGGAGGTGGACATAGAGGGGCGTCGGGGATACCTATACCGGCTTCACTACAGTCTACTGTAAGTAGAGTTATATCAATTCTCAGTTGTTGTGCAAGCAATGTTTTAAGAAGCCGTTAATTGGAATAGGTTTATATTTAACTATCCATAACTATACTTTAGCTCTAAGTGTGTGCGTAGGGTGAACACATGAGTTATTACATGAGATACTTGTCGATATTTGTGTTAATAGCTGTAGTGTGTGCATCCCTAACGCCATTACAGGCCATAGCTGTTAATTCAAGTAGCTATAGAGCTCCAATAGATCCTCTTGAAAAGATCTCTTTAGAGCTGCTTAATGAATACTACTCAGTGGATGAAGCCAAAGTAATATCAGCTGACTCAGTGGGGTGGGGGGATTCACTCGCAGTTAATGTAGGCTTCAATGCATGTAAGCCTGTGTTAATAGCAGCCAGCAGTAACGCCATTGGATTAATTAAGTCTACAGTTGCTAAGCTTAAATACTACATACCTCTACCTAATGGAGTTACAGTAGCTTACGCCATGGCTTCAAGAGATCAGGTTTTAGAGCTAGCTAAGAATCCATATGTATACTCTATACTCCCATCCCCGAGAATCGATGAGTTACTTGGATTAAGCAACGATAGACTTAAGGCAATGGCTCTAGGTGAAGAGAGAGCTTTTGAAGCAAGTCAGTCGGGGAGTGGATTAGGCTTATTCAGTGGGCTTAAGCTCCAGGGAGTAGTTGATGCCTGGAGGGAGTACAATGTATCTGGTAGAGGAGTTGTTGTAGGAGTAGTAGATACTGGAATAGACTACTCTAATCCAGAGCTAGGGCTTGAATCCCTAGCTAGAGACTTAAATGGACTCCCCATGACTATTGTCATGGATGAACACTTAGCGCTTACAAAGAATATAGCTGTTAGAAACGCCACTGGATACTTAAATACTAGTGGTGCAGTAGTCGTTTACTTTAGCACTATGTACTCAGGATACTATGGAGTCCTTGGATTATATGCGACGAACATAACTATTGACTGGTACGTTGGGAATTTAACGAGCTTAAGTAGAGTATATAAGTTTGGGTTATTTGAATGGTTCTTCCAAGATGGCCTCACTGGCTATTACGTAAGGGTCTTAGTGCCAACAGTACTAGTTGATACAACTACTCCTGGAGTATATGATGCAGTTGTATTCGACTTATCAACAGCCTTTTACCTGCTCTCAACGACTATGAGGAGCCTTGAGATCGGGGTGCTTGGTAGAGCTTACTGGAGGGCCCCTGATCCATTGTGGCTGGACTACAGCTTCGCTGATGAACCAGTCTTCAAGTTTGGTGGAAGAGAGCTTGTTGGAAGAGACTTCGATGGAGATGGAATCCTCGACTTCTCCCTTGGAGTAATAAGTGGATATTACTTCGATAGCTATGGATTAGCTAAATCTATCGTACGATACCCATTTGTTTACTTAAGTGAACCAGGAGTCTACGTAGGCTTAGATCCTCGTGGAGAATACGTAGCTTTATTCACAGACTACCACGGGCATGGGACGAGTGTTGCAACAGTTATTGGAGCACGCGGTAACTTAAACTACACTACTCCATACTATGGTGGAACAGTGTATAAGCTGTATGGAGTTGCTCCTAGAGTTAAGATAGCTGGAGGCACTGGATTCTGGTTTGGAGACCTTATACCGCCGGAGTATTGGTTAGCCGGCTGGAACTGGGTGTATGACCCTGAATTAGAGGCATTATATCCAGTTCCCGCTGGAGTTAGAAGAGCAGATGTAGTTAGCAATAGCTGGGCGTACATAAACTTAGCTAAGTGGGCTCACCAAGCACAAGGCATGGACTACATGAGCGCTGTATTTGGCCAAATAGTTGCAGTAAATATGTTAATAGGCCATAATGCTACACTAGTTTTTGCAGCTGGAAACTATGGCCCAGGCTATACTACTATAAGTGCTCCTGGAGCAGATCTATTGATAATTGAAGTAGCTGCATCAACTCTCTTTGAATACTTCCAAGTATATGCACCAAGCTATGTGCCAGGCTACGCTGATGACATAGTGCCTTTTAGCAGTAGGGGTCCAAACGCCCTTGGGTATCCAAAGCCTGATGTAGCAGCGATAGGAGCTTGGGAGATGGCTGGAGTAAGGACAATTAATGGAAGAGGCTATGGAGTTAGAGGATACAATGAGGGATTCGGCCCTGGGCTAACTCTCTTTGGAGGAACTAGTGAATCAACTCCATTCACTAGCGGCATGCTGGCGCTTGCTATTGAAGCATGTTTAAGTAAGTATGGCTACATACCTTCACCAGTAGAGTTAAAGGTGTTAGCTAAGAGTAGTGCTGATGACTTAGGTTACCCTGGGTTACAGCAGGGCAGCGGTAGAATGAATGCCTACAAGTTAGTTAAGGCAGTGATTGATGGAGGCTTTAAAGCATATGTACTGGAGGGAGTTCAATCAGCATTCATTGAGAATTACTTGAACCTATATGGATGGTTTGCTTACTACATTGCTTCAATGCTTGTAGACACTGCTTACTATGCAGTAATACCTCCAGGGGGGAGCAGTGAGTTTACTTTAGTAGTAGAGGGTAGGGGAAATGTATCTCTAAGCACTACATCCTATACAGCTGTTAGAGAACTAACTCTATTCAGTGGTGTATATAGGTATGCAACAATGTTCTTAAGAGTGCCGAAGTGGTTGATAAGTGATGCAGACTATGTAGAAGTATACGTAGCGTATCAAAATGTATCATATAGTGCTCCATACTATAGAATGAATCCGCCGAGCAATGAATACATGATTAGGGTGGATGTATTCGACTACTATGGAGACAAGTACTATAGGTTAAACACTGAGGCAAGGACTTCTACTGTAGCAATGATAACTGTAGGCAGTGTAAGGGATAGGATAAAGGGAGATCTAGTGGTTAGGCTAAGGCCATCGCCTTACATAACTGCTGCTACACCGCCAGTTTTAGCTAGAGTTGTTGTAAGAACGTATAGGGAGACTCCATCAACAATAATTCAATTCACTCCACGAACTCTCTCAATCAATGGTTCTGCAGTAGTTAGAGGAGTAGTTAATGTACCCAGAGGCTTTGCGCCTGGAGTATATGAATACAAAGTTAAGGTTGCAACACCCAGTGGAGTCATAGTGCTTCCAGTTACGCTAGTGGTTCCAGCTGTAATTGATGGAACGAGCAAGGTATTGCTTGGAGCAACTAGATCGAGGGCTCCATACGATTCCTATACTCCACTTGGCCTCGCAGATCCAGTTAATAGCCCGAGGACTGAGGCAATTGACTGGAGAATAGTTCCATTTATAGTTACTGAAGGCGATGTATCTGGAGTACTAATGGCTATTACGTGGAGTAGTGGTGCAGCTACTTCACCAGACGTCCTAGTTGTTCCTCCAGGCGGTGCATTTCTACCTACGGGGCTTGACCAAAGCTTTGCAGCTTATAAGCTTGCTGCAAGAGTAGGCTTTGTATACAACCCGTCATCAGTTGATCAAATGAGGGGGGTCTTGAGGCTGTATGCGCCAGTAAAGTGGAGCATACCGCTTAGATATACTGAAGTACTATACTTCTATACTGCTTCACCAACGCCAACAAGTATGCCTGAAACAGTATATCCAATGCCTGTATTCAAGACTTACGCTCTCCCAGGCCTCTATAGAGTGATGATTGCTTACAACAGCTACAGTGGACTAAGTCTCTTCGACAGCTATGGACTAAGCCTAGTGCCAATTAAGGCTTCCCAGGAAGTTGTAGCAAATGGGGATGGTAGCTATAGCATTAAGGCATCCTTTATAGCTCCATCGTATGGACCTCTACTAGGGTCATCTATATACGTATTCTCTGATGGATATATAGATGTGCCATCAGGCACTTTTTCAGAAGCAGTCCTTGGAGTATATAGGCTAAGTAGAGGGCCTGTGTTAACACAAGTAAATGTATTGACTTATCCAGGCTTCTTCCTAAAGATCGGGGTGGGCTATAATAAAGTGGACGTTGCATACAATGTAGTAGTATATGATGCAGCTGAGATAGAGACATCGCTAGTACTGAGGGAGTATGTTTGGCATGCAAGTGGATACTACTACTACAACTCAACTATAGCTGGCTTAGTCATTAGTGAGTACTTGTATCCAGCAGTTGTTACAGTATCAACAGTTTTAGAGCCTCCAACTAGTTAATTGCTTATAAAAACACTATTTTTTAATAAATCCTTCTTCACTAATCCACTTAACTACTTCTCCAATAACTCTCTCTATGCATTCTATCCCAGTGGCGCCATAGCATTTTGCATCAATTTTAGTTGGATCTAGAACTTCTTCAGCATAGTATTGAAGCACTAGATCCCTAATGCTTAAGCCTCCCTTTAGGTTAGCCGGTAAGTATACTGTCACTAGAGGCAGTATCTTTAGGGAGTCGATAAGCCTATAGAATCCAACTCCTTTCTCTAAGTACATAGGCCTTAAGTTGACTACAGATCTACCGACGTAAATTGGTTTTTCCTCGCAACAGCTCTTTAAGCTACTTAAGCTCACTTTTCTTCTCTCAATCCACTCTAGAGCTCTACTAAGGCTTTTGCTTAATAGTGGGGCAACTATACTTACTGTGAAGTCTTCATTTATTCCCTTTCTAGCTGAATCCATAGAGTACCATGATGTTAGGTAGCTGTAGTAGCTTCTAACGTAGTTAGGTAATCCACTGACTAAGTTGGGTGCTGATGTAAGTAGCAGTGAGAGAGCTACAGCCTTTCCACAGAGCTCGAGCTCCTTTAATCCAATTGAGTCGGGGCCATCGAGATCTGTGTGATAGTACTTACTAGGCCATTCATTGAGCATAGGTGATTCAATTTCATTCACTAGGAATACATCGTGATCGCTTCCATTGCCGTATGGAACTTCATCAAACTTCACTTTACCCAAGCACTCCCTCCCATGGAATGTTCTACTAGTTAAATAAGTTGATTCAAGAGATAGCTTAACTACTGGAGTTAGAGAACCACTGTAGTTAAGCATGCTTCTAATTAAGTGGAGAGTTGAGCCAGTCTCACTCTGCCTTGATGCAACCATGTCTACGTTAAGTGAAGCTACTACGAATTCTCTCTTCACTAAATTCTTTAAGAATAGAGCAGTAGTCCCCGTGTACTCAGGAATCCAGTAGAAGCATATGCGCGTCGATGGCTTATGCTTCTTAGCTAACTTGTCTAAAGCTATGGCTACGCCAGCCAGTAGAGCTGAGCCACTAGCATTGTCGTGTGCTCCAGGCTTAGGATGACATATGTGTGCTGTAGAAGCAACTACGTACTCTCCGTCACCTATACATGACTCAAGGATGGGTAGACTGCTTGACGTATACTTAGCTTCAACTCTCCACTCAACAACATAGCTTTGACCCCTCCTCACTCCCTCAACAATCTTGAGGGCTACTTTATTAGGCATAGTTAGAACGGGTTTCTTCACTACTCTATCGCCACTTGATAGAAATAGACCTGTGTAAGGGACTCCATCTCGGTGCTTCTGAAGATCATACCATATCAATGCTTCAACAGAGTCTCCGGAGAGTACGTAGGACATGTATGGGCTATCGCTAATTAAAACAGCTCCACTTGCTTCACTAATGCCTTCAAGGCTTGCTAGAGATAGTTTTGCTCTCCCTTCGCCGCTTGAGCTATGGGCTGCTACAAGCGTTGGGTGATTAAGTGTATTGATTTCTAAAATTCTTCTACCATCCTCTTCAATTATTAGCTCTCCATAAGTTAAATCCCAGCCAAGCGGAGATCTATCTAAATCAAGTTGTTCCCCGCTTCCAATGCTTATGGCTCTAGAGCTAACGCCATGTTCCTCGAGGAATTCCTTAACTAAGTTAACTGCATTCCACAGGCCTTTAGAGCCCTGGACTCTGTGTTGAAGAACTATCTTAGTCAGTAAGCTATATGCCTCTAGAGTTGGGTAAACTCTTTTAATTTCCTCCAGTAAGTCTGAGATACTGGGCATTAGGCATCGCCTACAGGGGTGTTTAAGTGAACTTAGTAGTGTTAATAATATTAACTTTGCTAGCTTTAACGCCTGGACTTGAAGTAAGGGCATCTGTGCCATATGGCATTGTTAATGGTGTAAATGACTTAGTTAACGTAGCTTTATCATACGTTGCTTCAACTTCCATAGCTCCCATAGTGATATATGGATTCAACTTCGTTGAGAAAGAGCTTGTCTATGGAGTCAAGTTACTTGAGAAAGCCTACGTAATGGTTGTAAATAGAGTGAGGAAGAGAGCTGAGGGAATTAAGGCTAGTAAATGGGTTTACGCTTCCCTAAGCTTATATGTAGCAGTACCACTGCCTTTAACAGGTGTGTGGACTGGTAGTTTAATAGCGTACCTACTTGACTTAAGGAAAGCTAAATCAATTATAGCTATAGCTATAGGTAATGCTGCAGCAACACTGATCCTCTACTTATCAGCTAAAGGTGTAATAACTCTCTTTACGTCAATTACTTAACGTAGGAGCTCTAATTACTTCAATACTTTTCACAAGCCCTTGTTTCTTTAAATCTACCTCCATTAAGTCATATATTGGTGTCTTAAATGTCTACTGATGCATCTCCTTTAAAGACGATCGCTGGCATTGCAGGGCTTAACCGCAGGGACTTTCTAGAGGCATTAACAGATCTGTTGTCAATAATAATAGTTCACAATGAATTAGTGAGGGGTAAAGCTGGGGAGGAGGAAGGGAGGGTAATGATAATGAAGCTTGTGAATGCGTGGATTGAGCACTTGCCCCCGGTACAATATGTGCCGGGATTAATTAACGACATCTACTGCGTTGTGAGGAGAAAGCTTTGGGAAACTGAAGGAGGGCTTAGCGAAGAACTCTTGAGGAGAGCTTTGATTGAGGCTCCGTTGCTAGTAGAGCAAGTTATGGCATTTAAAGACGATGAAGTGAAATCCACTTGCACCTCACTTTCATTAACGCTGCGTGAACTGCTTAAAGTACTTCATGGAGATGAAGTAGATTACTTAAAGTACAGAGTGCTTAACGATGTGTTGTCCGACGAGCCCTCGGTCTTTAAGGCATCTGCGCTATTTACAGCCATATTCTTGTCAATAGTTATTGCATCAAACGCTAACTAAGCAATAAGCCTCGATCCTTAGATAACTTTATTAAATTTAAGGATTATAGTCAACTGAAGGGAGTCTATGAACTTAGGGAAAAGCCGTCTCTCAATAACTTCACTGCTGATAGTGGTGATAGTGGCAGCTTCCACAGCTGCTTTAATATACGTAAATTACCTAAGTCTAATAGCTGACTACCGCAGCGTCATACCATTAAATAACGTGAGAAGGGTTTATCCACCGTTAAAGTATGAGACGATAGTCGGAGTATATGGATTTAGCGAGGGAAGCCTTTCATTAAGGAACTTATTCATCAATAAGGGCTTCATACACGAGCTAGTGCTCGACTATTCCCCGGAGTCCTATGCTGAAGTATTGTCCAGGGGAGTAGATCTAGCTGTAGTTCTTGCAAGCTTAGTCATATTGATTAGTGAAGTGATTTCAATAAAGATCTTGGGTAGAGTGAAGTGGAGAGTGGCGAAATTCATTGGATTAACGCTATTGCTTATAGCCATAGCTGTATCAATAGCATCTCTAAGCAGTGCAACTAACTATTCAGCCATGGAGCTCTATGAGTACAGCTGCTTTACAAAAAACGCTACTTTAAGTGATTTGCCTAGCGTTGAACTCAGCGAGGGAGTGTCAATAGCTATTCTTGGTGAAGTCAGTGAAGTGAGCTTAATTAACGTTGAAAGCAGTGATGCACTCTTTGGATTAGTGGCAGTTAATGTTCAAACGAATGAAGTCGTCCCCATATCTAATGTCACAAACTCATTCACTGGCTACGTCGCATTAATGAGTGGGGGAGCTCACTTAGCAGTAATATACTCAAATTACTTCAGTAATGCTACAGTAACTTACAGCATAGTCTCATTCACGTGGATTGGAAGCGGGCTGACTTACATACTCTCGATAGCTATATCAAATATTACTGCTACTACAGCTGTAGCATTGTCTCTTTCAGCAGCGAGAATTGAAACATATAGATCTAAATCATCTCCCTCGGAATGCTGCTTGGGTAAACAAGCCTCTTAGGCTTAGGGAGGCCAGTCATATTAATGTACTTAGCCACGTGGTTGTACATTATGACGTATTCCCAATCCACATCAACTAGATCTGGGTGTATGTTGTATAGCTGTTGTTTAAACTTCTCGATATCGCTATCTAAGCTCCAGCCAATCATTGCAGCTGCATAGAAGTTCTCAATAGGCTTCAGCCCGTTCTTCAATAAATTCCTTAATGCATTTAGCTGTAGGTACCAGGAGGACTCATTGGCTCCAGTTAAAAATGAGAACTCCTGTGGAGTGACTCCTTTGAATGAAACTCTTACCAATATTCTACCTCTATACTTAGATAGTTCTTCAGCCAACTTCTCGTAGGCTCCAATGAGTATTCCATTTGTTTCAACTATGAATCTATAACCCCTTGAGGTAACGTAATCTATTAACTTAGTTAAGTGACTCCAAGCAATAGTTGGTTCACCGCCAGTTAGCCTAACGTATTCATAGCCTCCTCTACTAGCTATTGAAACAAGTTTTTCACCAGCCTCAACGTGGTTATGCCACGAACCCCTTCTAACATCGTCCCTAAAGTACCATGCCCAGCAGAACTTGCAAGACAAGTTACAGCCTATTACATCAGCTGAGGCTATTCCTCCATACCATCTTCCGCCGCGGAATCTGTAGTAGAGCCTCTCCTCTAATCCGCCTTTAGTTCTCGCTACAACTCTAAGTACTTCTTCAGCTCTCTTCAGTGGATCGTAGGGCATTAGGCTCACTTTAATTCAACGACTCTCAGTGCCTCCTCCTTACTGAGCTTTACTACAGTGAAGTAGTTGCTTGACACTTTCTTTAAGCTAGCGTTGTCTCCTAAGATCATTACTGCCAAGAGCCTTGCATTAGCGGCCTTAAGCCCTCTGTGAATTCTCAGTTCATCGACTCTATCGACTCCATCAGTTATTAACACAACTTCACTTAATCCCTTGTGCGTAGTCCTCCTCAGATCACTTAAAGCTATGAGAATGGCCTTAGTTATGTCAGTTCCACCACTGCTCCTGACTCTAGATAAGTAGTCTAGTATTTTTATTGCTTCACTTGCCTTTCCACTGCTGGCCTTCATTAATTGATGTACTTCGCTATCGAAGAACCTTAAGTAGAAGCACCTAGTCTCCCTAATGGCCCTTAAGTATAGGCCTATTGCTACAGCCTTAGCCCACGTGATCTTCATTCCATTCATGCTCCCCGACTTATCTATTAAGCAGTATATGGGGCCAAGTTCCTTAGCCAACCGCTTTTCATAAAGTAAGAGCCTGCCTTCAATGAATTTATGTAGGAATATCTCAGAGGGGAGGGCGTGCATTTTAGGCACTAAGCGCTCTATGTCTTTACCTAGTGAGTACCCTGATAGCTCCCCTCTCCTACATGCATACTTCTGTTTTTTCACAGAGGTACTCCAGGGCCTTGTCTTCATTAATACTTCAAGCAGCCTCCTTACATCACTGTTTTTAGCAAGCCTAATTACTTCTTCAGCGTGCTCCTCTAAGCTAAGTGAACTGCCCTTGCCGGCTGCTGCTTCCTCAATGTATCTCTTAACCTTAACGACTGCTTCAAGGTCTTCGCTTACCTTAACGATGCTTCTCTCAACTGCTTCTTCAATAGTCCTCCTCCAAGCATTTTCACGGCTACGTTGAAGCATAGAGTTCCTCAATGCATCGAGTTTTTTTGAGAACTCTTTAGCAAGCTGTGACAACATTATTCCTGAAGCTATTGAGCTAGTGAAGCTATCTCCAACAGTTAAGCTCTTAACTTTATGTAGAGCGGGGTGAGCAAGCATTGCTGTAACTACTGTATAGCTGAGCTCAGCGCTCTCTCCGCGAACTTCATTAAAGGGCTTTAGCAGTGGGTATGGAAGGAATAAAGTGTAGTAGGTGTCTATGCCTACTACAGGGTTTATTATTGGGGAGCTCACTCCTTCAGCAATGGCTTTACATATATTGAGTACTCTTAAGCCGCGGTACTTAGTCAATGCACTATCGTAGTTGACTCCCCTCAACGATCCTTCAATGCTAGTAGCGCTCAACTCATGCACCAGTTTCATAACTCAATTCATAGCCCAATTCTCCTCCTCAGTAGAGCTATTACTTCACTTGCATTATTCAATACATCAATGGCTTTCTTCCTCACGATATCGTTGCTAGTTGAATCAGCTATTGCTCTAACTCTCTCCCTCAATGCTTCAAAAGTCCTTAGGTAGTCTATTAGCCTTGGCTCAAAGCCGCTCATACTGACTATGAATTCCTTAGCGTCCCTCAAGTTGTTCTCGATCTCTGCTAGCTCCATTAAGTATTTCTCAGGGGTCTTTAATTCATCTACTAGAACTACGTTCACTTGCTCAAGCTCATCTCTATCCCGAGGTATGACTGATGATAGGATCATTATGTCTTGTTCAACTGCCTCAAGCCTTCCATTGATAATGCTGTTGACTGCTATTGCCTTAAGGGATTTCCCCTTCCTTCTATCTGTAACGTGGATCCCGTGATCTTCTAGTACTGCGAATATTTTCACAAGCTTCTCCTTCACTCTACTTAGATCGACGCTGAAAATGAGTTTGTTTAACTCCCTGACTTCATTCATTGTTAATATAGGCTTCGGGGGTTCTGGAGGCTCAAATTCCATTCTCCAAACAGCGTTAAGTAATTGAATCCACTTATCTTCACTCACTGGTTTAACGAAGTGTCTGTAGAGGAATCTATCGTAGAGAGCCTGTAGCTCTGGTTCCTCAGGTACGTTATTGCTCGTCGATATGAGAGTCCATAGAGGGACCTTTATTTCACTGTATCCATCATAGATTACTCTTTCATTCATTATTGATAGGAGGGTGTTTAGTATAGCTGAGCTAGCGTTGAATATTTCATCAATGAAGGCTATTTCTGCTTCAGGCAGCTTATTCCTAGTTACTCTAACGTACTTCCCCTCCCTTAGTGCAACTATGTCGAGGGGGCCGAAGAGTTCATCTGGCTCAGTGAACTTAGTTAACAAGTACTTGAAGAACCTTGCGTTAATTAATTCAGCAGCTCTTCTAGCGAGAGCTGACTTAGCGGTACCTGGCTCACCAATTAGTACTGTGTGTTCACCGCTGACTACTGCTGCAGCTATAATTCTAGCCTCCTCATCTCTTCCAACAAAAGGCCTAGATAGCTCCTTTACGAATCCTTGAGCAGCGTTAAGTAGAGCCTCTATAGAGCTACTGCTTGGATTACTCAAGCCCAGTCCCTAAGTAGCTACATAAACTATAGCTGCTATATATCTAGTGAAGCCTTATTGAACTACTGCTATCACTAAGTTTTTAATGAGGCTCTATATGTACTGTAGCGGTGTTTAAAATGCTTGGAGTTTACTTAGCGCTGGCTTTAGGGGCATTAACTAGCTTTTTAATTAAGAGGATCTGTAGAGATGTTAATCGCTTGAAGAAGTTATTGAACTACGCTCTCTCAATCAATGTATATGTACTTGTAACGCTAGTTGGATTAAGCGCTGGCTCAGGGATTAGGGGGTTTTTAGGAGTTGTTGGAGGAACATTCATCAATAGAGTTGTTGTTGATGTAGTGCTCCTAGTGGCAGTGCCGATGGCTGTAAGCTTGCTTACAGCAATAGCTGTATTGAGGCTTGGTGGAAGGCTTTGAAGCACGTAGCTATAGTAACTGCATTATTCACTACTGGAGTAATAGTGGGCTTCCTCAATGAATCCATAGGTGTAGTGAGCTTTGCCTTAAATGCATTTCTCTACTTGCTAATATTCATAATTGGAGTACTAGTAGTGCTTGAAGTAAGATCGGTTAAATTCATTGCATCCTCCCTAGGGTTGGCTCTAAGGCTTGCTGCATCAACAGTCGTGGGGTCTGCTCTAGGTGGAGCAATTGTTGGAGCATTAATCGAAGGATCTTTGAAGCCCTATCTAGCTGTAGCACTAGGCATGGGGTGGTATACTTTTACAGGCCCCTTCTTAAGCATCACTAACAACTACTGGGGGCTACTGGGCTTTACTTCAAATGTACTTAGGGAAGCTGCAACATTCATTATCTACCCACTTTTGGCTAAGAACCTTGCGATAGAGGCTATAAGCATTGGTGGAGCAACAACTATGGATACTACTCTACCAGTAATAGCTAGGTATGGAGGGGGGGAAGCAGCGTTAACAGCACTAGTTCATGGCTTCATACTTACTCTCCTAATACCGATCCTAGTTCCATTAGTGATGGAATTGCCGTAGCTTATTCCACAACTTCAACCTAGATCAATTAAATTCAATTAAATAAGGTATATAAAGGTGTTTAATAGAGCAGTAGAGTAGCTGAGGGCACTGCCTCCATAGCGTGTAGGGTATTGCTAGAGGGCTTCAGTGAGGCATAGCAATGGCGTATGCAACATACGTAATTACATAAACTTCTGCTATTACAGCATTAACGCTGGCTTTAGTTTGCTGTGGAGGCAGCGCTCAATGAAGCATTGGCTTAATTAAGCTTTTAGCTTCAGCAATACTAATACGTAGTAGTGCTCAGTGCCTGTAGTGATGAAGCGCCCTACGATGAGCTATTGCTATGATTGCTGACTTCCGGAGCTGAAGTAGTTAAGCGAGTTCTCTTGATGTACTCAGCTATTTTTTCAAAAGTCTCCTTACTTAAGTAGTGCTCCATTACGCATGAGTCTTTTTCAGCAGTTTCTTCACTTACTCCAAGGGATATTAGGAATGATTTAATTAACTTGTGCTTCTCATAGATTTTCTCAGCTTCACTAAATCCCTTCTCAGTGAGCTTAACTTCGTGGCCTGGCCTATAGTTTATTAAGCCATTGCTGCACAACTTCCTTAAGTACTCAATTACGCTGCTTGGCTTTACTGAGAGTTTTTCAGCTATATCCTTGATCCTTGCTTTCCCCAAATTTTTTTCAAGTAAGTATATTGCTTCTAGATACTCCTCACATCTCTTACCCAAGTTAATGCACCTTGAATTAAGCTTAATCCTCATACTCGTGGTAGTGGGGCTTGATTCTCCTGCTCTTCCTTACGTCTGAGGATTCCCCTGCTTCATGCTCTAATTCTTCTTCAATAGCTCTCCCGCCCCTGAGCTTTACTTCAGCTCTCCTCAAGAGCTTTGCATAGATCTCTGGGTAGGTATATCCATCGACTCTCTCAACGTCACTTATTATCACTGCTGGCACAGTGAGTACTCTATATCTATCAGCTTCCCAGGGGAACTCTACTGCTTCTATTGTTTCAACAAGTATGTTGTCGTTCACTAACCCCATTTGATTAAATGAATCAACTACGTAGGGGCAGTATGGGCACTCTGGTGTAACAAAGATCTTTACTTGCAGTAGGGTGTCTATAGGCTCTATTAATTCAACTACTTCCTTCGATAAGTTGATTACGTTGTTAGCTATGTATTGATGCATGTATATGAATGGAGGGAACTCCTGTGATGTAGGTAGACCATAGTATCTCACGTTCCCTCTTCTAGTTCCATAAATCCAGGCGGGTGCGTATGCTGGCTTTAGTGCTCTAGCTACATCACTATTCTTATCGACTACTCTTACTTCAAGTACTCCATTTGAAATGCCCTCTAGTTCTTTAGCTAGTCTTACAGCATCGTCGCAAGTCTCGCACCTAGTGTTTGGAGGAGTTGTAATTAAGTAGTCGACTACTTTTCTCTTAAATGAGCTAAAGATGTTTCTTAAAGCATTCTCAGTCTCTCGATCGAATAAGTTGCTCAACTGATTCTACCTCCAGAGTTAGGTTAGCCTAATTGAAAGGACTCTTATAAACTCTTCTCTACAGGCTTCCCTAGAGTATTTAAAGGAGTTCATTTAATAGTGTCTTAAATCCCTCATTCATTGCGGTGGATTAATTGTTTAGCTTACTGGAGGCACCGAGGAACTTAATTAAGGCAGCTTTAGGGGAGCTTAAGGCTTCACTAGTCATACGCAATGTTAACGTAGTTAGTACAACTACTGGAGAAGTCATTGAGGGATGCAGCATAATTATATATGATGAATACATAGCTAGAGTTGATAGAGTGAGGGATTTAGATAGATACATTGGGGTCGATACATTAGTAATTGACGGTGGAGATAGCTATGCACTACCAGGCTTCATAGATGCACACGTACACGTTGAATCAAGCATGCTTAACGTAAGGGAGTTTGGGAGGCTTGCAGCAATACATGGAGTTACATCCATAGTTGCCGACCCCCATGAAGTCGGCAACGTACTTGGAATAGATGGAATAAAGCTAATGATAGATGAAGCTAAGCACACTCCAGTGAGGTTCTTCTTCGAAGTCCCAAGCTGTGTTCCAGCAGTAGATCCTAGTCTAGAGCTCGATGGAGGCGGTGCTTCAATAGACTCAGGGCAAGTGGCCTTCTTAATGCAAGATCCAGGGGTAGTAGGGCTGGGGGAAGTCATGGATTTCCTCAGCGTAATTAATGCAAGAACTGAAGCTCTAGTTAAAATAGCTTCAGCGAGAATCCATGGGAAGGTTATTGACGGCCATGCCCCAATGCTCCGGGGGAGGGAGCTTGATGCATATGTAGCTGCAGGCATAGGCAGCGATCATGAGTCCACCTTAGTTGAAGAAGCCTTAGAGAAGCTTAGGAAAGGGATGTATGTATACATTAGAGAGGGGAGCGCATGGAAGGATCTTTTAGAGCTATCGAAGATGGCTAGAGGCACTGGAATAGACTTGAGGAGAGTTGCACTAGTTGCAGATGACATAAGTGTTGAAGACCTTGTTGAAAGAGGGTACTTAGACTACATAGTTAATAAAGCAATATCATATGGAGTGGATCCAGTGAAAGCTATTCAAATGGTTACAATAAATCCAGCTGAAAGGCTTAGGCTAGATGATAAAATAGGGGTTCTAGCTCCTGGGAGATACGCTGACATAGTCTTATCTCCATCGATTGACGAAGTAAGTGTTGAAAAGACTATTATTGGAGGAGAAGTGGTTTATAGCAGTGGAGCCTGGATCCATGGAGATACGGGTTCATTCACTTATCCCGATAAAGCCTTAAGGACTGTGAAGATCCATGGGGATGTAGAGCCTGGTGACTTAGTTATAAAGGCCCCTAGAGGAGTTAAGGCATTAGTAAACGTAATTGAAGTAACTCCTGGAAGTACTTTAACTAAGTGGGTGAGGGTAGAGATGCCTATAGACAGCAGTGGATTACTGAAGCTACCTCAAGACGTAGCCTATGCCTCAGTTATAGATAGACATCGTGGAGGCAGGAGCATAGGGAGGGGGTTTGTCAAAGGACTTGGATTAAGTAGGGGGGCTCTTGCTCAAACAATAGCTCACGACACTCATAACTTAATAGTAGCAGGCTCCAACCCCGTGGATATGTATTTAGCAGTTAGAGCCCTCAAGGAGTCTGGGGGAGGCATAGTGTTTGTAGCTAATGGAGAAGTAGAGGCATTAGTGGATCTGCCTCTAGCTGGATTAATGAGCGTTAAGAAAGCTGAAGTAGTCTATGGAGAGCTGAAGCTTTTAGAGAAAGCTCTCTCTAGCCATGGAGCGTTGTTCAGCCATACCTACATGACTTTAAGCCTACTGAGCCTGCCGGTAATACCTGAGTTAAGGCTTACTGACAAAGGCTACATAGATGTAGTTAGTGGAAGAGTTGTTGAACCAATAGTGGGGTTTGAGGAATAAGTATTTCAGCATCTATTCATTAATCTACAGCGGTGGAAGTGTTGAAAGTTGTAATTAAGGAAGCTCTCCTATACGTAGATGGAGAGTTCATTGAAGGAGGTATTGTCGTAAGCAATGGAGTCATAGAGGCATTAGTTAAGGATCCATCTAAGTACGTTCAGGGAGCTGATGAAGTGATCGATGCGTCTAGAAGGCTCACTATACCTGGTGGAATAGATCTGCATGCACACATATATGATCCAGAGTACATTCATCACGAGGATTGGAGGAGTGGTAGTACTGCAGCAGCATTTGGTGGAGTAACTACAGTCTTCGACATGCCTTTAAGGTTATTTGTAGATAGCGTTGAGAAGCTGAAGCTCAAGGTTGAAGCAGGGCTTAGGGATAGCTTCGTCAACTTTGGAGTTCATGCAGGAATGATTAAGGACGACAACTATGAGTTCATCAATGAGCTGTATAGCGCGGGAGTCACTGGATATAAGATATACATGGTTGGAGAGTGGAGGCCGAGCGATAAAGCCTTACTAGAAGCCTTGGAGAGAGTGTCTAGCATTGATGGAGTTGCAATAGTCCACGCAGAAGACGATCAGTTGATAAGCCATGGGCTTAGGAAGGCTTCCAGTAGAAGCGATGCGCTAGCACACCATGAGTCTAGAAGCGATGTAGCTGAAGCTTCTTCAATAGCTAAGGTCGGCTTCTACTCAATGGAGACTGGGGCCCACGTCCACATAGCTCACGTATCATCAAAGCTTGGCTCACTAACTGTAGAGAGCTTGTGGAGCATGGGAGTAATGATTACTGCAGAGACCTGCCCCCACTACTTATTCTTCACTAGGGATGATGTAAAGAGGTATGGGAACTACCTTAAAGTAACTCCATCACTTAAAACACTTGATGACGTTGAATGGCTATGGATGTCGCTGAGCCGTGGAGTAATAGATGCTGTAGCAAGCGATCACGCTCCATCAACTATTGAGGAGAAGGAGACTCAGGATCCCTGGAGTGCTTGGAGCGGTATACCAGTTATAGAAACAATGATTCCATTCACGTACACTTATGGAGTTAGAATGGGTAGAATTGACTACGGTAAATTCATAGAGGTTACTTCAATTAATCCAGCTAGAATCGCTAGACTCTACCCAAGGAAGGGGGCTTTAGCAGCGGGCTCTGATGCAGATATAGTTGTCTTAGATGTTGAGAAGGAGAGAGTAGTTAAAGCCGATGAACTCCACTACAAAGTTGGTTGGAGTCCATTTGAAGGCCTGAGGCTCACTGGATGGCCTTGCCACGTAATTGTCTCTGGGAGACCAGTGATAGTTAATGGGGAATTGGTTGGTAAACCGGGTTTTGGAAAGTATGTTGGCTCAACGCCTATTGGAAGTTAGTTGCGGAGAGTGTTGCTTGACTAGCGATTTTTATATAGTAATACAGCTGCTTAAGGTGCTTTTACTAATGCATCCACTTTAAGTTGAAGACTTCTTCGGCTTTAACTAGGTCTTCGGGTGTATCTACGTCAAATAATACGCCTATGTCTTTTGTCTCACAGTAGAGTACTTTATTGCTGTTTCTAGCTATAAAGCCTTTTAATCCAAGAGTCTCCTCATCTATGCATAATGCTTCTTCCAATAAGTTCCTGGATGAAATTATTACTGGGTGGCCTCTGCGGTCATTATACCTCGCGATCAGTATGAATTCATTGAGCTTCTCGCGTAGCTCTAATGCCTTCCTTATACACATACTTACAGTGTCTCTAGATATGAATGGCACGTCGCCTGGGTGGATTAACACTATGTCTGCGTGCTCCAGTGCTTTACTTAATCCAATTTTAATGCTGCTACTCATGCCTTTAGTTAAGTAGTCTTTGTTGTAGACTAGCTGTACCCTAAGGTTGCTTAGTTCTTCAACTACTCTCTCTGCCTCATGACCTATTACAATTATTACTTCATCTATTTCACTTATTGAACAGAGCTTCTCTACTAGAAGCCTGATCAACGACGTTGTTCTTCCATTAATGACTACTTTCTGCAGCAACTTATTGCCCTTAAACCTCCTTGAAGCTCCTGCAGAAAGCACTACTGCAGTAGTGAAAGGGCTTCAATGACTCTCCCCAAGTAATTCTTAGGGCATTAGTGACTAAAAATATTAGTGCCTTAGCTCTTAGAAAAGATCGTTGGAAGTGTTTTTAAATAAGAGTGGGGGATTCATGAGTGAGAGGAGTCTAACTGATAGAGTGCTTGACTACATAATTAGTAACCCAGGTGCTGCAGTTAAGGAGATATGTAGAGAGCTTGGCTTAAGCCCTCGGCTAGTTAACAAGATCATTCGAAGACTTAAGGCATTTGGATACATTGAGAAAGTAGGCTCAGGCTATAGAGCTTCAAGTAGGAGAATTGAGTTAACGAACTTCAGTAGATCAGTGGAGGAGGCTGTTAGTGGAGATAGAGTTAGAAGTGAGAGAGTTGAAGTAGAGAGAGCCCTTAGCAATGAATTGATGGAAGTCGGGGAGAGAGTTAAAGCTCTAGAGAGTAGGGTTAGTGAGTTATCGAGACTAGTTAAGTCACTTCACTTAGAACTAGAGTCTGTTAAAAAGTACTTAGCTACATATAGACAATCCAGCAATAGTAAGGAGAGTAAAAGCGTAATGGAGTACGTTGAAGCAAGCACTCTCTACGGAGAGAAACTCCAGTCACTAATATACTCAGGGAAGTTAATTAAAGTAGGGAACATAGTTGTAGACGCAGAGTTCTATAGGCTATTCATAGGGAAATTCCCCATTAAGCTGAGGGAGGTCGATGAGTTAAGCAATGAAGAGAGGACACTACTTGAAGCACTAAAGGAAACTGGGGAAGTATACCTATATGCTGGAAAAGAATATAGATTAGTGAACTTAAGGGAGCCTTAAGCTATCTCAGTTCATTCACAGCCCTTTCATAAGCCTCAACTTAAGCTCCATCGAAAATTATTACGTTATTGCGTGAAGCATTAAATAGATCCATTTATATAGCTTACGTAAACTATTGCACTTATGCTTCTTTAGCTACTTTCATTTACTGGCTTTCCAAAAATAAGTGGCTTTTCATAGTAGATCGATGGGAAGTCATTTTACGCTTGATCTTTACTACTCCCCTTATAACATGAAGACTTTGCTTTGATAAGCATTTTCAAATACATGATGCGGTATTCATGTACTCTAGCGTCCCCCATAATATATCTAAAGGGCTCTATAGATTTCCTTATCTACATCCATCAAAATTTCAATGTAGTCCTCTAGCTTTCCCACATATGAGGGATTTCCTTCAATTCACTTGCTTCCATGCTTCATTACGTATCCATAGTGTGAGCGTAATACAGCAAGATCTATGTTTTCATCATTAAGTATTTTAAGACTTCTAGTACATCCATGACATATCTTGTTCTAAGCACTCCTCCCTACTCCTCAATGGGAGGGTTTATTGAAGTAAGTGCGCCTTTTTAAAGCTATATAAGCGGCAAGAGCTGTTGACACAGTTATCGATAGCGCGATAATCCATGAAGGATCTCTGAATATAGAGTGCGGAATTGTTGTCGTAGTTGGAGTTAGTTCATGGGATAGTGCAAGGGGTTGTAGAGATAGCTCGAAAACTCTGAGAACATCGCCTTCGCCTCTTACTGCAAATGAATCATCGTTCCACGACCACACCCCAAGGTATGCTGGGATGATGCACTCTAAGTTAAGTAATTGTATCAACAGGCTCTTATAGTACCTCGAGTCTGCTTCTTCATCGCGCACTATGGCTCTATCCTTATTCCATGGCTCAACGTAAGCTTCAACGTCATCTATCCTTAGCCCTATCTCACCTATTATTAACTTACTACGCCCAACTCTATTCTTAAGGCTCTTCAACTTATCTACGAGGTATTGTTTAATCCTAATGCCATCACCTATGGGTTCATAATCCCATAGATCTATTCCTATATAGTCAAGTCCT
>JANXDZ010000006.1 GCA_025059075.1 Sulfolobales archaeon
TCCATGAGTTCATTGCTAGTTGCGCTTCCTCCGCGTTTAGCCAATTCCTCTATAACTATGTTTTCAAGAGGCCTCGTCCTCCATGGATACAGGACGTTTTTCACAATGATCACCTAAGTGTATATCGCTGGCCTTAAATAAGATTTCGGGAGGCTCTGCCTAAACTTCTCAGCCCACATTTTGTAAGTCTTCTCTAGTTCTGGCGTTATGCTAGGTTTAACGCTTTCAAGTGCTTTAATGAAGTGCCTCCTGTAAACTACTTTAGCGTTAGCGTCTTCAAGCAGTGCTTCTAAAGCAGCTTGCTTAACTAAAGATGCTAAGTCAGCTCCACTAAATCCCTCAGTTCTATCAGCTAACTCATCTAAGTCAACGTCTTCAGCTAAAGGCATTTTCCTAGTATGTACCTTCAGTATTTCAAGCCTAGAACCCCTATCTGGAGGAGGCACATAGAGAATTAAGTCAAGCCTCCCAGGCCTCAGTAAAGCTGGATCAATTAAATCAGGCCTATTTGAAGCACCTATAACTATGACGTTATCTAATTCAACTAAACCATCCATTTCAGTTATCAGTTGTGCCACTACTCTCTCAGTAACACCTGAGTCATAGACTAATCCCCTCACTGGAGCTATGCTATCTACTTCATCGAAGAATACGACTACTGGAGCATAAGTCCTAGCCTTCTTGAATATTTCTCTTATTGCTTTTTCGCTTTCTCCAACCCACTTGCTTAATACTTCTGGTCCTCTAACAGCTATGAAGTTAGCTCCACTTTCAGTAGCAACTGCTTTAGCTAAAAGTGTTTTACCACAGCCAGGTGGACCATATAGAAGTATTCCCTTAGGAGGCTCAATACCAAGCTTCTTAAAGGCCTCAGGATACTTTAAAGGCCACTCAACTGCTAGCCTAAGCTGTTGCTTTAAATCACTTAGGCCACCTACATCGCTCCAACGCACTTCAGGTATCTCTACGTATATTTCCCTAAGGCCGCTTGGAACAATTTCTCTAAAAGCAGCCATAAAGTCCTCCATTTTAACATCCATTTTCTCCAGGAGCTCTGGGCTTATAGTTGATGAATCTAGATCTATTTGCGGCAAATACCTCCTAAGGGCGTGTAGTGCAGCTTCCCTAACTAATGCAGCTAAGTCTGCTCCTGTATAGCCACGAGTTATTTCAGCTAGTTTAGCTAAGTCGACATCTATTGCAAGAGGAACTCCTCTAACATGTATTTGAAGTATCTCAAGCCTACCCTGCTTATCTGGCAGTGGGACTTCTATCTCTCTATCGAATCTACCTGGCCTCCTTAAGGCTGGGTCAACAGCGCTAGGCCTATTTGTAGCTGCTATTACTATTACTTCACCCCTGCTCTCAAGTCCATCCATTAAGGCTAGGAGCTGTGCAACAACTCTTCTCTCAACTTCCCCTATTACTTCATCCCTCTTTGGAGCAATGCTATCTACTTCATCTATGAAGACTATTGCTGGAGCATTCTTTTTCGCCTGCTCAAATATTTCCCTAAGCTTTTGCTCGCTTTCACCGTAGAACTTACTCATGATTTCTGGGCCGTTGACTGCTATGAAGAACGCGTTGGTTTCATTAGCAACTGCTTTAGCTAAAAGTGTTTTACCACAGCCAGGTGGACCATATAGAAGTATTCCCTTAGGAGGCTCAATACCAAGCTTCTTAAATAGCTCGGGGAACTTTAATGGAAGCTCAACTATCTCCCTTATCTTCTGCTTCGCCTCCCCAAGATCTCCTATGTCCTCGTAAGTCACTCTAGGTATTCCATATTCTTCAGTTGGCTTTTCCAATATCACTAAGTTAGTTGAGTCCTTTACTACAACTGGCCCCTTAGGCTTAGTGTATACTACTTTAAATGGAAGTTCTTGTCCAAGAGTATATATAGTGACTATGTCTCCCTCAATTAAAGGCCTCTCGAGAAGCCTTGCCTTAATGAATCTAACGAAGTTCCTGTCTACAGTTGCTTGAAACCTCGATGGAGCTATCTTCACTATTGAAGCAACTGTAGCTGAAGCCTTAGCTACAGATACTCTTCCACCAATATCTACACCTGCATTTCTCCTAGCAGTTTTATCAAGCCTTATTATCCCCAGTCCTCTGTCTTCAGCTGATCCCTCTACAGCTCTTACAACAGTCTTTCTTCGTCCTTCAACTTCAACTACATCGCCACTAACTATCTCAAGGTCGCTCATGGCTAGTGGATCGAGTCTAGCAATGCCCTTGCCGGAGTCCTGTGGCTGTACATCAATTACTCTAAGTATTAGCCTTTGTTTTACATGCATAGTCAATTCATGCACCACTGATTAGTAATAGATTCTAACCCTTATTTTTACTAAAATTCCCCTTCTTTAAGCGAGCGTGCTTTAATTGCCTATAGGCTCACTCTATGAACTAATTCAACATCTACGTTACTCACTCCTTCAGTTGATGAAATAGCTGCTTCAATAGGCTCAGTTCCTCCCTCAGTTTCCTCAGGCATAGCTAAGTATAGCCTTAGGGCGTTTAAACCAAATGCAACTGGCTCTACATCATATCTCAGTAATTCAACTCCATAAGGCAAGTTGCTCTTTATCCTCTCCACAATTACCTCAGGCTCTAACTCAATGCTTTCAGGATATACTTTAACTACTACAAGTACTTTAGCCATTGCCTCTCCCTCAAGGACCCTCGAAGCCGCATACTGGGCATTTATATGGCACAGAGAGCTTGCGGCACTTCGCACATCTATAGATCATTATTGAACCACAGTTAGGGCATGGGAATGCAGCGCCAGGCTCCTCTGGATTCATTAACTTATGGCAGCTGCTGCACACCGGTGGAGTAGCTGGTTCAGCTATCGATAGCTTTAGTGAAGACTTCAAAGACACTTTAAACACCATTCCACTAACTATTCTTCATAAAGATGCTTACTCTTTATAAACTATTTGGTTTCTAACGAATACTAGTGAGGAAGCTATGGAGTATAAGCAGGTAGTAGTTGTAAGAACTGACTTAGAAATGAGCAGAGGTAAAGCTGCTGTACAAGTAGCTCATGCAGCTGTCATAGCAGCGTTTGAAGCATTTAAGAGTAAAACAGAGTGGTTTAATGAGTGGTGGAGCAGTGGACAGAAGAAAGTAGTCTTAAGAGTTGATGGAGAAAGAGATTTAATTGAACTAGCTGAAAAAGCCTCACTACTAGGACTACCAGTAGGCATAGTTAAAGACGCTGGCTTAACAGAACTGCCTCCAGGAACTCTAACAGCAGTTGGAATAGGGCCGGGGCCCTTAAGCCTAATTGATAAAGTCACGGGCGGGCTGAAGCTATATTGATAGAGTACTGCCATCCACTAGATAGAGTATGTGGCCTCAAGTACTGTTTAACTAAAAAGTACCTCAACTACCAGTTTAAGCCATCTCCAGAGAACTTCATTGTTGAAGAAGAAGTAGATCGCAGTTTACTCCAGTTGAGAAGCGAGAGAGCGAGGTATTTAGTGCTCCTAGTCAATAAGAAGGGCGTTGATACGCTATACGTAGCTAGAGAACTAGCTGATAAGTTTAACGTAAGTGTTGGAAGCATAAAGTTCCTCGGCCTTAAGGACAGGGATTCTCACTCAACTCAGTTCTTCTTCATTAATGACAGCGTAATTGACATCGATCTAAAGGTGGGAGAAGTTATTGCTGAATCAAATAAATATAGAGTTAAGGTAGTTGGCTATACAGACTTTAGGCCTACTCAAGAATTACTCATAGGGAACAAATTCAAGGTTTTAATAGATGATGTAAGCTTGCTTAATGAAGTGAGGCAGCTTTTAAGTGAATTAACTAGTAAAGGCTTACCTGCCTACTATGGCTATCAAAGGTTTGGTACAATAAGGTACAATACTCACTTACTTGGAAAATACTTAGTTAGAGGAGACTTAAGCTCGTTTATAAACGAATTAGCTTTCAGCATCTATCCAAGGGAATCCCTTGAGAGCATGAGCTCTAGAGTGGAGAGAGAGTTTAGCTTAAAGTCAAGGCTAGTATATGAAGCTAAGTTAATGAGGCTCGTTAAGAGAAGGGACTTGAGTAAAGCAACTAAGTTATTAGAGCGGCGCGTGAAGAGGCTGTTTATTGAAGCATACTTAGCCTTCCTATATAATAATGCTTTAAACAAATACATAAGTGTGCATGGATTGACCAGTGATGGAGAGATCTGCGTAATGGGCGCTTTATGCACTAATGGAGTAGAATACTATGAAGATGTAGTGGCTATAGAGTCCCTGAATATACATGAGTTAGCTAAGGCTCTAGGCAGCCTAGGTATAAGAGGCTGGCTGAGGAGAGTGCAAATGAAGTTGCTTGAACCAAAGGCCTATGTAGAGGGGGGCAAACTAGTTGTAGAGTTCCGCTTAACTAAAGGCATGTATGCATCAGTAGTGCTAAGGGAGTTATTTAAACACAATTATACTCCATAGATAGATTGGGGGCTAAAGCTCTCTTACTGCTTCTCCAATTATTGAGAGTCTTGGAACTGGGGGAGGAGCTCTCTTATGCCTACTCCTCCTATGCATATATAGAACTCTTAAAACCATGTCTAGAGGTCTGCCTGTAGCTATGCTTGCCTCTTCAATGCTTAGCCCTAGATCCATTAATGCATAAAGTATTAGATCTATATCGCTATAGCTAAGCCCTAGTTCTTCTTCAGCATAGTGGTTTTTCCATAGGTGTGGAGCACTCTTCTTTTCAACAATTCTCTGCGGTAATTTAAGGTGTTTAGCAAGTCTTCTTACTTGAGTCTTATAGAGACACCCTAGAGGTAGGAGGTCTGCAGCTCCATCACCATACTTAGTGAAGTACCCTAAGAGGAGCTCTGTCCTATCACTTGTACCTAAGACTAGGTAGTTGTTTTTATTAGCGTAGTAGTATAGAATGCTCATTCTAACTCTAGCCTTTAAATTACCTGTAGGCAGTCTATCGCTTAAGTCAATGAATGGAGCCACCTTTGAGTAAGCCTCAATTACTTCATTTATGAAGAACAGAGAGTAGTTTACGCTTAACTTAGATGCTATGTCTACAGCGTCTTCAACATCTTCTACAGGAGTTACTCCATCCTCAGGCATTATCACTGCATAAACTCTCTCTGAACCAACTGCTTCAATAGCTAACTTGAGTAAAGTAGTGGAATCAAGTCCACCGCTTAACCCAATTACATACCCCCTGGAGTTAACTGAATCCATGAAGTTCTTTAGGAATAGGGATATTTCACCAGCTACTTTACTGTAATCAATATTAAGTAGGTCCTCAATAGTTATGCGTGTATGCATAACTCAACACTTCCCTCTATAACATAGTGGGAAGCAGCAATTAAGCTTTGAAACAGTGGTTACTACAATACTTATACATCCACAGTCATTAACTTTAATAGGGATCCTTAATAATTACAATATAGTTGGCATAAGTGGTATCTATGAGCGATAGCGAAATAAAGTCAAAGATCCACGACATAGTGAGGTATTTCGCATACGTGCTAAGATACGAGGATCGTCTAGTGCCTCTATTCGAGGAGAGTGCTCCAGAACATGTAGAGCTTTCTCCAGTAAGGCTCTCTACAGAGGGTAGGAGGCTGTATGGATTAAAAGTCTTAGTTGACTGGAGGTATGCTGGCCAAGTAATTCACTATGCAGCGAAAGAACTCTCTGAAGAATTACAAATAGTTGAGTCACATACATCAACTACATTAGATAACAAAGCATTAATAGCTCTAATAGTGTCATCTACTGGAGAAACCTGTGTCTGGAGCCTTCTAAAAAAGATCTCTAGAATTAGTGGAGTTAACATTGTAGAGTTAGCAAAGCTAAGTGATGGCAGTGAAGTATACGTTAATCAATTGTTCTTTCCTCTAAAGCTATTTGGAAGAAAGCTAGCAGTAGTGCCTACAGCATTCATTACTGCATACTTAAAGCAAAAGGATACTCTAGAGCTAATGGAGTTTGGAGCATTGCTTGCAGGCAGCTTGCTTAAAATAATGCGTTTAGACAGGATCTCGCTTAATACAGCTGGAGAGCTATTAAGAGCACTAGGCTTTGCAGACTACGTTTCTATACGTAGTGAAACCAGTGGAGTTACAGTAATTGATTTAAGGGAGAGGAATACTGATGAAAAGCTATGCTTCTTCTACTCAGTCATAGTAAGTCACCTATGTGAAGTAGAAGCTAAGAGCGTATTTCGCGAAGGAACTTGCTCAATAAGCGCTAGGCTTCGGACTACTTGACTCCTTTAACTTAACGAACTCTCCATATATTGCATCTCCAGTGCTAGTACCTATTCTTGATGCTCCTGCTGCTATAAGTGCTAGTGCATCTAGAGCGTGTCTAATTCCTCCTGATGCCTTCACCTTCACTCTTCCTCTAGACGTCTTGTAAAGTAATGCTACGTCATGTACTGTTGCACCTGTTCCTAGAAAGCCTGTGCTTGTCTTCACGTAATCAGCTCCAGCTTTAACCACTAGCTCTGTTGCTATAGACTTTTCTTCATCAGTTAAGAGCCCTGTTTCTATAATTACTTTGACTACAGATACCCCGAGCTCCTTTGACTCCTTTACAACATCCTCTATATCCTTCACTACATAGTTTAAAAAGCCTGACTTAAGGAAGTTAATGTTCATCACCATGTCTATCTCACTTACTCCACTGGCAGCCAGCTCTCTGGCTTCCAATACCTTGATCTTGGTGATTGTATTTCCAAATGGGAATCCAACTACTGAAGCTATTCTCACTGTTCCTCCAGCTATTTCCCGCGCTTTCTCCACTAGGGATGGCGGGACTACTATGCATGCAAATCCACACTGCCTTACATCATTAATGTACTTCTCAAGCTCCTTGAATGATGCTTGAGGCTTCAGAAGAGTATGATCTATCATTGAAGCAAACTCTCTTACAGAGATCTTATTTAAAAGATCTATATATGGAGAGAGCTCCATTTCCTACCCCTCGCTTTATACTGCATTCAAGTATTTAAGGCTCTTTAATTAATGTACTTAGAGCCGTTGAGCACACTAACTCCTAACACTGGGGCTCTGTGAAATGCATATAGAGTTACATCATGGAGCTGGTTCAAGGGAGATGTGGGAGCTTTTAAATAAGTTAATAGTTTCCAAAGTACCAAGGGATCTAATGAAGACTCCGGGTGGTTATGGAATAGATGCATTAGATGATGGAGCTGTAGTGAAAGTTGGCGAACACTACGTAGTCTTAACAGTTGATACATATACTGTTAACCCAATATTCTTTGAAGGAGGAGACATAGGGAAGCTGGCTGTATCTGGAACACTTAACGACGTAGTAATGATGGGCGCAAGGCCCATAGCATTCATGGACACTATAGTAGTTGAAGAGGGCTTTGAAATCCCTCTTCTCGAAGAAATAGTTGAGTCAATGACTACTTTGTTAAAGGAGGAAGGAGTGCCTTTAATAGGGGGAGATTTTAAAGTAATGCCTAGAGGAAGCATAGATAAAATCACTATTACTGGAGTAGGAATAGGATTAACTAAGAAGCCGGTAATTGATGTAAACATAGAGCCAGGCGACGTAATTATTGTAACAGCGCCTATAGCAGAACACGGTGCAGTAATACTTGCCCATCAACTAGGGTTAAGTAAAGAGATCATGGGTCTTAAAAGCGATCTAAGGCCTCTTACAAGAACTATTCTACCAGTAATTGAGAGGTATGTGAATGGAGTTCATGCAGCAAGAGATCCAACTAGAGGTGGATTAGCAGCTATACTCAGCGAGTGGGCTGAGTCAACTAGGTTAACTATACTCATAGATAGATCTAGGGTTCCTATGAGAAGTGAGGTAAGGGACTTCCTGGAAGCCATGGGTATAGATCCATTGAATGTTGCATCAGAGGGGGTAGCTGTACTAGCTGTTGAAAGATCTATAGCAGAGGAAGTCTTAAACGATCTAAGGAGGTTTGGAGAAGTCCATGCTTCAATGATTGGCGAAGTAGTTAAACCAAGTAATCCAATAGTTAGAGGGAAAGTAGTAGCTCTAACTGAAGTAGGGGGAAGGACTATAGTTGAAGCTAAGTCAATAAATCTGCCTAGAATATGTTAATTAGTGATGTATATGTGCCTAGGAGTCCCTGCAAGAGTATTAAATGTAGAGAGTAAAGGAGGCTTAAGCATCGCTAAAGTATCCATTGGAGGAATAGTGAAAGAAGTAATCAATGCATCTAGTGAACCTATTGCTCCAGGAGACTACGTCATTGTACACGCTGGAATGGCTATATCTAAAATAGATGAGGGGGAAGTAGAGGCTATATTCAAGATCTGGGGGGAAGTAGAGAAAGTAATTGAATCATCCTAGGTGCCTCCATGAAGGCTCTAAAACTTGTGATCACTGGTATAGTCCAAGGAGTAGGCTTTAGGCCATTCATACATAGAATCGCCGTTAGACATAACCTAAAGGGCTATGTAAAGAACTCAGGAGGATCTGAAGTAGAGGTGTGGATTGAGGGAGAATGCAAGGACTTATCTAAGTTCATTAAGGAGCTATACCTCCAGAAGCCTCCTCCAGCAATACTGGAGGAAGTAGAAGTATATCCACAAGAGCCCCTGGGCTTTAAGGAATTCTACATACTAAAGAGCAGCACTATAAAGGAGAAGCACTCAATGATACCTCCTGACTTCAGCATATGCAGTGAGTGTTTAAGCGAAATACTTGATCCAAGCAATAGGAGGTATAGGTATCCATTTAACTCATGTGCTTGGTGCGGCCCCAGATTCTCAATGATCTATAGAGCACCTTACGATAGGGACAATACATCGATGGCTAAGTACAAGCTATGCAGTAAGTGCGCTAAGGAATACAGCGATATTAATAACGTGAGGAGGCATCATGCCCAGGGGGTAAGTTGTCATGAGGATGGTCCTAGACTGTGGCTCACCGATAGAAGCGGCAGTAAAGTGGAGACTAAAGACCCATTGTTGGAAGCAGCAAAGATCATTGATGAAGGGTGCATAGTGGCTGTAAAGGGTCTTGGCGGATATCATTTAGCTGCGCTAGCAAGTAGTGATGAAGTTGTATTAAAGCTTAGGAGTAGGAAGAATAGACCTAGGAAGCCTTTCGCAATCATGGCCCTCGATAAAGCTGTTTTAGATAAACTAGTCTACTTAGATGAGGACTCGCTGAAGTTATTAGAATCACCAGCTAAACCCATAGCCTTACTTCTAAAGAAGCCTGATACTCCTGCCTCTAAGTATGTATCGCCAGGGCTTTGTTTTGAAGGAGTACTCCTCCCATACACTGGGCTTCACTACTTAATGCTCCTTGAGACTAAGGATAAGTTTCTAATAATGACTAGTGGAAATGCGCATGGAAAGCCCATGTGCATTGATGAAGAGTGTGCTTATAGAGATCTAGGTAGAATAGCTGATTACTTCCTAGTACACGATAGGGAAATAGTGAATAGAGTTGACGACTCTGTAATCAGGTTCACAAATGGAAGGCCTGTTATGCTTAGGAGAGGGCGTGGATATGCACCCCTATGGATAAAAGTACCGTTTAACTTAAGGAAGAACTACATAGCCTTAGGCGCAGATCTCCAGACTGCTGGAGCAGTAGGCTTCAGCAATAAGATAGTTTTTACACAATATATAGGGGATGTAGATGACTTAGATGTACTCCTAGACTTAGATAAGTATTTAGGCTTTCTTGCTAAAAACTATGGAGTAAACTTTAGTGAAGTAGAAGTAGTTGTAGATAAACACCCACTCTATGCTTCACACCTACTTGCAGCAAGCTATAAGGAGACCTATGGCTGCAGCATAGTTGAAGTACAACATCACTTAGCACACGTGCTTGCAGTAGCCTTTGAACAAGGATTGATTGAAGACTTCATCGGTATAGCAATTGATGGAGCTGGATATGGAAATGATGGAGCTATATGGGGTGGAGAAGTGTTAGAAGTGTATTTGAGTGAAAGAACCTATAGGAGGGCTGGACACTTAGAGTACCAGCCTCTGGATAGCGATAGAACAGTGTACTATCCAATAAGGTTCTTCATATCAGTTCTAGCTAGAGAACTTGGATCCAGTGAAGCCCTAAAGACTTCAATAAAGTATGGATTATATGAACTGGTACCCGGTGGATTAACGGAGATCAAGGCTTTGCTTAAGGCAATAGAAATGAGGAAGTATTCGCTGACTTCAAGTATGGGCAGAGTACTTGATGGAGCATCAGCTTTTCTAAATATATCTACTCAGAGGAGTTATGAAGGGGAGCCAGCAATACTCCTTGAATCTGCAGCAAGAGGGGGGAGGGTAGTGGAGGGAATTAATGATCTAGAAATAGTTAAATCAGAGGGAGGCCTTGTAATAAAGACTACAGGCATTTACTTAGACTTAGTAGATAACATTAAAAAGCACTCTATAGAGGACTTGGCATATACAGTGCAGTACATTCTTGGCAGAGGGTTAGGGGAGGCTGCACTAGCTTCACTTAAGGGCAGGAGATTATCAAACTCTATAGTTATAAGCGGTGGTGCAGCTGTCAATGAAGTAATAGTTAAAGGCATTAGGGATGTACTTGTAGAGAGCGGTGTAGACATCCTTTTGCCTAAGAGAATTCCCCCAAATGATGGAGGGATAGCCCTTGGCCAAATAATTGCAGCTGATCTAGCTTTAAAACCCTATAGTTTATAGCTAACTAACTCACTATATTTAAGGCGAAATGAGATAGACTTAAAGAAGGTTGAGTTTATGGGCTCCTGTTCAGCATCGCTGCTTGGAGCACTGACACCTATGCTTGCATCCGCTGCTTTCCTACTTCCGCTATTTGGTCTACGCATTAAGAATAGAGCTTTTTACCACTCTTATTCAATAGCGTTTGCAACACTGGCTTTAGCAACAACAGCCTGGGGATTCGTTGAGGTAAATAATTGTGGTGTACTCACATATGCTTTCGGCGGCTGGCCTCCACCATATGGGATAGCTTATAGAGTTGATGCAGCCAGTGGATTGCTTGCACTGTTTACATCAGCAGTTATGTGGTTCATAGTTCTCTACAGTGTTTGGTATGGTAAGTACATAGATGACGTTGTCTGGTACTATACTTTGCTACTGGGAATGGAATCAGGGCTTATAGGCTGTTTGTTAACAGGCGATGTATTCAACTTATTTGTAATGCTTGAAGTACTATCAATATCAGCCTACGGGCTCGTGGCCTACTATAGATCTAGACCAGATGCTGTTGAAGCTGCAATGAAGTACGCATTCATAGGAGCTGTTGCAACCACTTTATACTTCATATCAACTGTAATAATATATAGCTGCTATGGAACGCTGAACATGGTTGATCTATCTATTAAGGCTAGGGGTAGAGAAGGGATGTTATTAGATGGATTTTATGGAGAAGCCCACCTTGCATCAGCTACCGCAATATCGCTAGCTCTATGGACTTTTACTTTTAAGTCGGCTTTATTCCCAAACCACTTCTGGCTGCCTGATGCTCATCCAGAGGCTCCTACACCTGTTTCAGCAGCTTTATCAGGCTTAGTAGTCAATATAGGTGCTTACGCTACTCTAAGATTTATGTACTCAATATTTGGGCAGGGGAGTATCATTGACGTCTATTGGTTTAGAACAGCTGTTTTTACATCCATTGCAGTAATGGCATCTCTATCGGCAATTATTGGTGCATTACTGATGTTAGTTCAAAGCGATGTGAAGAAGTTTTTAGCGTACAGCACCATATCCCATATAGGCCTCATATACTTAGGCATTGCTTCAGGCTTAAGCGGGAGTAGTGAAGCTACAGTCATAGGTATTGAAGGCTCAATTTACCACATAGTTAATCACGGTGTTGGAAAAGCTCTCTTATTCCTTGCAATAGGGATTTTAATAGCGGCCGCTAGATCGAGGAATATAGAGGATCTAGCTGGCTTAGGTAGATGCTTTCCACTAACTTCTATAGCTATCTTAATAGGCGTTTTACACTTAGCTGGTGTAGCTCCCTTAGGAGGGTTCTTCAGTAAGTTGTACCTATTCTCAGCCTATATTATTGTTGGAATAATTCCCTTTGCAATCTTTCTAATAGTTGCATCAGCCATAAGTTTGCTTGGATACGTAAAGCTCATTTACACATTGATGCTTAAGGCTCCGGCAAGGAGCCCTGCGTTAAATGTTGGGCTACTAGTCCAAGTACTAGTCTTAGCTATGTCAACACTATGCCTTATCCTCGGAGTTTGGTATACTGATGTCAGTAAGATACTTGCTACAGGAGCTGAGAGCCTCCTTAACATAGCTGTTTCTTGAAAACCACACGTATTGTATTTAATTGAGTTCCTGCGCTAGTCTAAGTAACAGGGATGTGCTTATGAGCAGGGCTAAAGTAATTAGTTACTCACCCTGGGTAGCTCACTTCAATACAGGTGCATGCAATGGATGCGATATAGAGGTTTTAGCTACACTCACTCCACTCTATGACCCTGAGAGATTTGGAGTAAAGCTATCTCCCTCAATAAGGCATGCTGACATATTAATAGTAACAGGTGCTGTAACTAAGAAGGCTGCTGAAAGGCTTAAGAGACTCTATGAGCAAATGCCTAGACCTAAGTACGTCATAGCTGTAGGTGCTTGCGCTATAGATGGAGGAGTGTTTTCTAAATCCTATAGCGTAGTCGCTGGAGCTGATAGAGTAGTTCCAGTGGATGTATATGTCCCAGGATGCCCCCCTAGACCTGAAGCTATTTTAGATGGAATCTTACAGCTCGTCCAGAAGCTGAGGAGCGGTGGTGTAAGTGGAGGCTCTAAGTGAACTACTAAAGGAGTATGCCTTAACCACGTACTCCGTTAAGCCAAATAGATTAGTAATTGAAATACCTAAGGAGAGAGTGAAGAATGCATTAAAAGTAATTAAGGAAAAGCACGGTGATACAGGGATCTATGTATCCACAATTGTTGGAACTGATTTTCCTGATAAAAAGCAGGTGAGGTTGGATTACTACTTAGTAACTCACCCTGACGATAAAGTATATGTATTGAGAACATGGCTCTCTAGAGAAGACCCTAGAGTAGACTCTATACTAGACTTATTTCCAGGAGCTCTCTCAGGCGAGTGTGAAACACACGACCTCCTTGGAGTAGTATTTGAAGGAAATCCATTCATAAAGAGGGAGTTCTTTGCGCCAACTGACGTAGCGTCAAAAGGAGTGTTCCCACTTAGAAAGGATAGTGGTGTATAGAATTGACTGTGGATAAAGTCATTGAAATACCTGTATCACTTGAAGTACCCATAGGTCCTCAGCATCCCGCACTACATGAGCCAGTAATGTTGAAAGTATATGCTGAGGGAGAGGAAGTAGTTAAAGTAGAAGTAAACACTGGGTACAACCATAGAGGAATCGAAAGACTTACTGAAAAGAACTCATTCTATAGGAACATATTCATTGTATCGAGAGTCTGCGGCATATGCAACATAGTGCACTCAGATGTATATGTGAGAGCTGTAGAACAAGTTATGGACATAGAGCCCTCGAGGAGGGCAAAGTACCTAAGAGTTCTAGCTATGGAGCTTGAAAGGATCCATAGCCACATGATTATAAACGCCATAATGGCTGAAATATTAGGCTATGACACTTTATTCATGTACATTATGAGGGATCGTGAAAAAGTAATGAAGGCTAAGGAAATACTTACTGGAAACAGAGTCTTAGGAGACTACCTAATGGTTGGGGGAGTGAGAAGAGATCTAAATGAAGTGGATAGAGAGAGGCTTAAGAATATATTAGTTAAGCTAGAACCTGAAGTATGGAAGTACATTAAAGTATTTGAAGAAGATGAGACGCTATGGAAGAGGCTGAGGGGAGTAGGCGTCATAAAGCCGAGAGACGTCACTCTACATGGATTAGTGGGTCCTACAGCTAGGGGCTCTGGAGTAAATATTGATGCTAGAAGGGAGGGCTATGATGCGTATGGCGAAGTGCCATTTAACATTATTGTTAGAAGCGATATGGATTCTTGGGGTAGGATGATGGTTAGATGGCATGAGACTATAGAGTCGATAAGTATGTGTAAGTACATATTGGAAAACCTCCCTAGTAACGGTCCTGCAGTACCTGATGAAACTAGGCTCCCTAGAAAGTTCCCTGTTGGAGAAGCATTTGCTAGAGTTGAAGCACCTAGAGGAGAGCTTACTTATTACGTAATGAGTGATGGAAGGCAGAACCCGTATAGAGTTAAGATACGAACTCCATCATTTAACAATATCATTAACTCAGGTTTTTCATACATAGGCCACACTATAGCTGATGTCCCAGTAATACTTACTAGCTATGATCCATGTATATCGTGCATGGAGAGAGCTATAATCACTGACTTAAGGCGTGGTGAGAGGATGTACTTGAGATTTAAGGACTTGAGCACGAGGTTGAAGTAAATGGGTAAACCTTCTCTAATTAAGGAAGTACTTAAGTGGTTTATTGGAAGGCCAGTTACAATACAGTATCCATATGAGGGGACGTCTATCGAGGATAGATTTCGAGGCAGGCATTTTGCTGACTTAAATAAGTGCACTGGCTGTAGTCTATGCGCTATAGAGTGTCCAGCTGATGCCATCAATATGGAGAAGCTTCCAGAGAAAGCTTCTGTACCTAAGAATCCTAGAAGGATATACCCAGTTGTAAGCTACAGTAAGTGTGTTTACTGCTATAGGTGTGTAACTATCTGCCCGTTTGATGCTTATGTGACTACCAATGACTATAAATTAGCTGGGCCAGCAAGGTTATATTCAAGAGACTATAGTCTGCAGAGTATTAGAGGCGGTGGGCAGTGAAGGAGCTAATATCAACGTTCATAATTGCAGTGCTACCTATATACATAGCTTCCTTCACTCTCTACATGGTTAGGGCGCTAAGGGGGCCTACAGTGCCTGACACAGTATTAGCTATAGATGCCATGACTTTTGATCTAGCAGCATTTCTAGTGATCTTAGCAATATTCTTTGAATCCCCAATACTCGTGGCTACAGCCATAGTATTAGCCCTATGGATCTACTCTCTAGACATTTATGTAGCTAAGTACCTTGAAGCAAGGGAAATGGGGGAGTGATGAAAGTATGCTTGAAGTGATCGCTATATACTTAGGCCAAGCTCTTATAGCTATAGGAGTGTTCTGTGATTTAATTGCAGCAATAGGCCTACTGAGATTCCCAAACTTTTACTTAAGGCTTCACGCAGCTACTGTAGGAACTATTGGAGGAGCCTTTGTTCCACTAATAGGTGCTGCACTACTTGCTATTGGAAGTACTTACTTAGGAGCTTACAGATGGTTTATAGCTGGAGGAGCCCTAGTGACAGCGATCATAGTCTTAATACTAGCTCCAGCAGGTTCACACGCGTTGGCTAGAGCAGCACATAGGTCTCGTGCAGCTGTAGTTGAACCAAAGGTTGTGGATTATTTAGAGGAAGATGAGGTGAGTAAGAGTGGTTGAAGCGTCAGTAATAGTGCTTGGCATAATGGCTCTATTCGCGCTTTCCTCAACTATAGCTACTTACTTAGCCATCACTGAGAGGAGCTTAGTTAAGGCAGTGTTATACTCAGCTGTACAAAGCACTCTCTATGCACTTATCTACTACTTACTAATGGCCCCCGACATAGTCTTAGTTTATGTACCTGTTTCAGTTGGCTTATATCCAGCCATAATACTGATGTTAATAAAGAAGACTGAGAAAGAGGAGGAGGGTTAATTGAGGAGGCTGCTTGGACTATTAGTAATAGTGTTGTTCATAACGCTCTTCGCTCTAGTAATAGCTAGTGGAGGTCTTGGTTATGAAGTGCCTCCATTGAGAGTGAGAGAGTTAGCTAGACAATTCCTAATCTATGCTTACAACCCATTTAACACTACTTTTACTGCAAAGTCTCCTGAAGCAGTGACATCAATAGTTTGGGACTTCCGTGGCTTAGATACGCTATTTGAAACATTAGTGTTCTACTTAGCGATAATAGGTGCTCTCTCACTCTATAGAGGTGTAGAGTCAGAGAGGAGAACTGAAGTAATATCCCTTGGCCTTTCACCAATAGTGAAGACAGTGACTAAAGTAACTACTGGAATAATAATAGCTGTAGCTGCCTCAATAGCTCTCCACGGACACTTAACTCCAGGAGGCGGATTCCAAGGCGGAGCAACAGCAGCTGTTGCTCCACTACTCATACTCATAGTGTTTTCCAAGTACTTCCTTGAGAATCTAGGGTTGAGGAAGAACGTGTTGCTTGCATTAAGAAGCATAGGATTATTAGGCATTGGGATGACTGCCTTCTCAGCACTCATAGTAGGCTTAATGGCTAATAGCCCAGCGTACGTATTTCAAAACCAGCCTAAGCCTGATGCACCAGTAGGACTGCCCGCCTATATAGGCGATAGCTTGATAAGCGGCACACTGTGGTTTTTCAACTTCTTTGAAATGTTTGCAGTTGCAGCTGGATTTACAGTAATATTCCTGCTCTTGGGGATACCTGAAGGAGAAATATTGAAGCAGTTGAAGGAGGAGGCTGAAGAACATTGATTGATGTCTTTACATTCCTATTCACAATATGCATGCTTTCGATAGTAGTGAACTTAGGCATATCGCTCTACGGAGTTCTATATAAGCCAAGCTTAATTAAGAAGATCATTTCATTAACTATATTCAGTGATTCAGCTAACATTACAGCAATTATAATAGGCTATGTAAGGTGGCGGAACCCCGGGGAAATAGCTCCACCAGTGTTACTGAACCCTAATCCTACGTTAGAAGACATAGAGGAGTTCGCTAAAGTAGCTGTAGATCCTTTGCCGCAAGCACTAGTGTTAACAGCCATAGTCATAGGGCTAGCTGTAACGCTTTTCCTAGTCTTCCTAACTCTACAAATATATAGATTCTATGGAACAACTGATGTAAGGCGGATAGCTAAATTAAAGGGGTGATCTAAGTGAAGAGGCTTGCCAAGGCGTTTGGACCAATAGTGCTGACTTTCATAATTTACATAACGTTCAGTGGATCAGTGTCCATATATGATTTAGTGAGCGGCGTTATTGTAGCACTAGTAGTTGGATTACTTGTAGCAAACTTAGTTGTAAGCAAGCCTAATAAATTACTTCAAATGCAGAGGCTTGCATGGCTAGCAGCATATAGCATCTATTACTTCTTTGTAGCTGAGGTAAAAGCTCACTTAGATGTCATATATAGAATACTTCATCCAAAGATGCCCATTAACCCTGGGATAGTCCGTGTGCCATACAGTGTTGAAACTGATTATGCTATGACAACATTAGCAAATTCAATAACTAATACTCCTGGTACAGTGGTAGTAGACTTAGATCAGAGTCGAAAGATTTACTACATTCACTGGATTTACATCAAAGACTTAACTCCCACGGGTGCTAGGGAACACATATCTGAGATCTTTGAAAAATATACTAAAAAGATCTTTGATTGAGGGATCTGCATGAACTTCGCCTCGAACGTTGTTGGAGCAATAACTCCTCTGCTTGCGATCTCATCGTTTAGCATTCCATTGCTAAGCTTGTTTATAAAGAATAAGAAGTTCTACAATGCTTATGCACTAACCATATCAGCTATAGCTCTAGCTATGTCTTCATGGACTTTCGCGAGATTAATTGAAGGAGGCTATAAGCCTATAGTATATAAGTTCGGGGGATGGCCTCCTCCAGTAGGAATAGTTTATGAAGTGGATGCACTTAACGGTCTTCTAGGCCTCTACGCATCACTAGTGATGTTCATAGCTTTCCTCTTTAGTACATGGTACTCAAAGTTCATAGATGATGTGACTTGGTACTATACTTTATTGCTAGGGCTAGAGACAGGTATTATTGGCTGTATATATACAGGCGATGTATTCAACTTATTTGTAATGCTTGAAGTACTATCAATATCAGCCTACGGGCTTGCAGCATTCTTCACTAGGAGGCCCACTGCCTTAGAGGCAGCATTTAAGTATGCATTTATTGGAGCTTTAGTGACTACGCTCTACTTCATAGCTACAGTAATTCTATACAGCGCCTATGGAACGCTCAACATGGCTGACTTGCTGGGTAAGTCGACTCTAGCCTCTAGCAGTGGGTTTAGTGGATGGTTATTTGGAGACGTAACTTCGGCATCACTGGCTGCTATAGCCTTCACCCTGTGGGTATTCACTTTTAAGTCAGCTCTATTTCCAAACCACTTCTGGGTGCCTGACGTATACTCTGCTGCCCCGGTTCCAGTAATTGCAGCATTTTCAGGAGCTGTAGAGATAACTGGCGTCTATGTAGTAGTCAGATTCATGTATACATTATTTGGGGCAGAGAGTGTGCTAGCATTAAATGGCTATAGAGACTCGATTCTCTTAATACTATTAATACTTGGAATAGCCTCAGGCATCGTTGGATCACTGATGATGATCCTGCAGAAAAATGCCTATAGATTGCTTGGCTACAGTACCATAAGTCACATAGGCCTCCTATACATGGTTCTATCGTTAGGGATGAGCAGTATTCCAAGCGACGTCTTGAAGACGGCTCTTACAGCGCTCGTATATCACATAGTTAACTTTGGTCTAGGCAAAGTTCTAATGATATCCTCAGTAGGCCTTGTTTCTACACCGACTGGAGAAAGAGACTTAGATAAGTTAAGTGGCTTAAGCAGGCTTTATCCAATAGCGTCCATAGGGATCACTATGGCAGTCTTTCAATTAATAGGCTTAATTCCATTTGGAGGATTCTATAGTAAGTTGCTAATGTACCAAGCATTTATTTCAAGCGGCCAACCTATGTTGGCTGTAGCACTAATAGCTATTTCAGCTATAAGTAGCTTAGGCTACCTTAAGATATTTTACGCTCTCATATTTCCACCACTATTGAGGAGCAGTGTAAAGGAGCGTGAAGGAGTAGTGATACCCATAGTTTCAGCATTAGCAGTAGCCGTCTTATTGCTCGGCCTATTCTCACCAGCAGTATCAAAGTTTATTGAGACAGTAGTTGAAAACTCCCTGATGCCTAAAGGAGTTAAAATGTATTATGAATCGTTCATAGAAGTACTGAGGAACTATACTGGAGGCGGCTAGCTATGCTGATAGCAAGTGATCCTATATCTGCATCCATACTTATTTCCTTAGTGATGCTCTATCTAACACTACTACTATATATAGTAATAAGAGTATTGAAGCCTAAGCATAGTGAAAGCAGCGATGAATCTAGGGAAATGTATTTAGGTGGAGAACACCCCAGTATACTCTCTAAACCCCATGTATTACAGTCAGGACTTTACTGGGCTATAGTATTCAGGGACTTTAAGAAGGCTTACCGCGGACTTGTGGAAAAAATGCATACTGGAAGAGTCATTGACTGGGCATATTACATGACTGCTTGGCTGCTGATACTACTATTACTGGCCATAATTGCATTGGGAATAAGTGCCTTAGTCTAGGTGATGCAAATGATCATTGAACTAATGATTTCAACTCTAGTTTTCCCAGGGGTACTATTCATCTCAGCCCTCTCATTCTTTACTGAGTGGTATTTAAGGAAAGGTGTTGCTCACATGCAGAGTAGGATGGGGCCAACATATGTCGGCCCCATTGGACTGCTGCAGCCATTCATGGATTTCGTAAAGCTGTTAGTAGTTAAGGAGGAGACTAAGCAGAAGTATTCATTAACTTGGCTTGCCGAACTATTTGGAGTTCTTGGAATTAGCGCTATTGTATCATCACTACTACTGCTGCCTCTTTCACCAATCAGGATTGCTGCTGACTACGACTTCCTAATTTATATATACTTACTTGGCGTAATGGTTCCAATAGCTATGGTAGCCATGAGCTTATGTATGTCTAATCCATTCGTGAGCGTTGGAGCTTCTAGACTTCTATCAATAGTACTAATAGTTGAGCCAGCATTCTTCACTGGAATGCTCACTCCTATATTAATAGCTACACATATAAGCTCTAGTGCACCAATGTTTTGTGAAGAAGCTTACTGCAAACTCCCCCTATACTCTATATTTTACTCATCAATCACTATAGGTAGTGCATGGAGTAACCCCATTTATGCAACTGCATTAATCATAGGGCTTGCAGCTGTAGTAGTCTCAGTACAAGCTAAAGCCATGCTTAATCCATTTAACATACCTGAAGCTGAACAAGAGTTAATTGCTGGCATTAAAACTGAGTTCAGCGGCCCATTACTAGCTATATTCAACTTACTGCATAATGTTGAACTCTCATCTTCAATACTATTCATCATTTACGTATTCCTAGGCGGCCCTTATCCATTCCGCCACCTATCTATTCAAGGAGTCCTCGTATTAATGGCTAAGTACATAGCTATATTGACGCTAGTAGCGGTAGTGAGAGCTTTGTTTGGAAGATTTAGAGTAGAACAAGGAGTGTGGATTTTAGTAAAGTACTCATTAATACCGGCTATTGCTGCAATAACAATAGTGTCACTTTCCAATTTCTATGCCTAGTTTTTAAAATTCAATAAGTCTTTAACAGTTAGCTCCACGGCCCTCCTACTGCTAATGCTAGGTCTCCATCCAGAGTTCTTGAGCTTAGTTATATCTAGAAACATGTATTTTACATCACCGGGCCAACCTCTGCCATCATGAGTCATGGGCTTATATTCGTATTTAACGTTGCTGAGGCCCATGGCTTCTACAATTATGTCTGCAATCTCTCTTACAGTAACCCAGTCATCGTTGCCTACGTTGAATACTTCGTATTGCAGCCCATTCCCTATGAGGAAGTTGAGGGTGTGTATAGATGCTTCAACTGCTTCAGTAACGTATAAGTAGCTCTTCTTCTGAGACCCGTCTCCAAGTATTTCAAGCCTTGTAGGATTTCTGGAAAGCTTCTGTATGAAATCAATTATTACTCCATGTGATGTTCTTGGACCGATAACGTTAGCGTATCTAAGTACAAGGGCTTTAAATCCGTAGAGCTTTGAATAAGTGGCATAGAGTACTTCACATGATAGCTTAGATGCTCCATAAATACTTATGGGATCTAGTGGGTGATAGTTTTCCGGAGTCGGTATAACTTTTGCATCTCCATATACTGTAGATGAACTGGCGAATACATTGATCTCAACGTCATTTAACCTAGCGCACTCTAGTGCATTAAATGTTGTCACAACGTTGTTTTCAAAGTGCAGCCTCGGCTCAATGCTTGAAATCCTCACTTCAGGATTAGCTGCATAGTGGAATACTGCATCAGCTTCCTGAAACGCCTTAATTAATTCACTATCCATAAATCTAAGATCTTTTTCTACAACTCTTACAATACCTCTGCCCAAGTGGTGAAGTAGGTTTTCAATTCTTCCTGAGGAAAAGTTGTCTATAACAACTATCTCACTAACTCCTAATTCAACTAGCTTATCAACTATGTGGCTACCTATGAATCCAGCTCCACCTGTTACTACAACCTTCGTTAACATGCTGCCACCTATCTTAGTGCCTAAATTTACTAACACTAATAGCGACTGTTTTAATGCTTTCATCAGCGTCCAGTGATGTTTGGAATGAGGGATCCAGCTGACTTTGGAGGTGGAATGTTATAAGCTCTCGTAACTCCTTTAACTAAAGACTCTGAAGTAAAAAGGGGAATTATTTACAGGAGTTAATCTACTCCTAGCTGAATAATTGTGTGAAAGGTTTCTTTATTCTTGGAACTTGTAGTGGAGGAGAAGCATACATACGTGACGCATGTAATGCTCTCCATAAAGTAGGTAGTAGAATGTATGGATATGAAGTAATTAGAAAAGGCAATTTAAGAACAGTTATTCAAATGCAAACATGATATTGCTTATAGAGAATGCGTAAAAGGACTTTAGTGAAGAAAGCTCTACATCAGTTAAAGAGATCTTGATGATGTGTGGAATAAACATAGGTTTCAGATCCATCAATAAACAGTCTAAATCTGAAGGAATCGCTAAACTTAAACAGTTGTTAAACCTGTAAATAAGTATAGGCATAAGTTTCGTGGTGTAAGACCCCATGGAGTTGGATTTTACATCCATTGGAGAAGTAATGGTTCAGCTAAACGCCCTATCTCCAGGGCCCCTTAGGTATGTGAAGTACTTTGAAGTACATGTTGCCGGCTCCGAATCAAACATCATGATTGGGTTGGTTAAATTAGGATATAGGGCAGGCATAGTGACTAAAGTTGGTGATGATGAGTTTGGAAAGCTTGTTTTAAACTTTCTCAGAGGAGAGAGAGTAGATGTCTCAAGAGTGAAGGTAGATGAATCAGCTCCCACAGGCGTTTACTTCATCCAACGCCACTACCCTGTTCCAGGTAAGTCAACGGTGTTCTACTATAGGCATGGATCTGCTGCCAGTAGGCTATCGCCTAATGACATTGACAACGACTACATAGCTAATTCAAAGGCACTAGTTCTCACTGGTATAACTCCAGCCCTTAGTGATTCATGCCGTGAAGCCGTGAATAAAGCATATGAAGTAGCTAGGGCAAATGATGTAGACGTGATCTTTGATACTAACATTAGGATGAAGCTCTGGAGAAATGAATCTAGAGCTAGAGAATCTTTAGCTAAGTTCCTTAGCTCTAAGATAGTGTTTACAAACATAGAGGATCTTGGAATACTCTTCCCAGGAGATAGCGTTAGCGATGCAGCTTCAAAGATCATAAGCAAAGGCAGCACTTTAGTTGTCGTAAAGCTAGGTGAAGAGGGTGCTGTAGCTTATGACTCAAGGCTGAATACCTATAGAGTGGGGGCATTCAAAGTACCATTAATTGAAGACGTTATAGGCGCTGGAGACGCATTTAATGCAGTATTCATAGCATCAATTTATAGAGGCATGTCAATAGATCAAGCGCTTTTATATGCAAATGCTGCCGGAGCTTTAGTAGTCACAGTTCGTGGAGATGTAGAGGCTCAGCCATCGTGGCGAGAGCTGGAGATATTCATTGAATCCTGTAGAAAGGCAGTAATGTTGCGCTAAACGTCTATTTCATGAAAAAATATAAGTACGTCACCTCACATTATGTAATGAGGGGGTATAATGATAGGTTTCTGGGAAGTGGCATTCCTAGTGATACTAATAGTCCTCATATTGATCGTGCCGTCAAAGCTTCCTCAAATAATGAGGGATTTGGGGAAAGCCATTAGAGAATTTAGAGAAGCTATGAAGGAAACGGGGAAAACTACAGAAGATGTTAAAAAGAGCTTAAGTGAACCATTAAAGGAAGAGGAGAAGTAATCCATTGTTTCATTAATTATAGGACTGTAGATCTTCACTGTTACTTACTAAATGGTTGGATGAATTGAGCTCCAGCGAACTCCAGGAAATTTGGAGGGAAGCAGTTGAGTTCGCTAAATTCTTAAGAAGAGTTATAATTATAACTTTAATAACTATATTCGCATTATTGATGCCTATACACTTAACTTATGGAGAGCCTATTTCATTCTACTTAGTTAAATTAGTTATAAGGAATCCATTCATAGAAGTTCCAGATAACATAGTGCTCATTATGGGTGAGCCTGCAGGACCCATTAGAGTGATCCTCTCATCAGCATTACTCTTCGGCATGCTTATAAGCTCTCCAATATCGCTCATACTCTTTTACAGATACTTAAGGCCAGCTCTTTATCCACATGAGAGGAAGATTGCTGTAAAGGTAACTCTAGCAACAGGAGGTTTGTTTTACACTGGTTTAACCTATGGCTTCCTAGTCATAGCGCCGCTAACAGTAAAGATAATGATTTCATTTAGCAGCATTACAGGCGTTGAGCCATTTATAAATGTAGCAGACTTCTATGACTTCATAATAATCTCTACTCTAGCTACAGCTATAGGCTTCCTCATACCATTGATTATCTTCGTATCTAATAGAGTATTTAACATAGACCTCAGCTTGAGGAAGCATTGGCGCTACATATTTGTATTAGGTTATGCTATGACGGCGGTGCTTACTCCTGATCCAACTCCTATAACGGCGCTGCTTATAATAGGTCCTCCACTTACTTTAAGTGTGATAGCAGAAGTAGTTGCTCTAAGGAAAAAATGATATATTATTTCATTTAGTTTAGCAATTAGACTTACATCAATATAATGGGTCTTCCGATAACTTTGCCCCGTCTTAAGTCATTGAGGGCTTCGTTAATTTTATCTAAGCCTCTATAGGTAGTTATGACGGGCTTCACCTTGCCTTGGGCAAGGAGTCTTAAGCTCTCACTTATATCATATCTAGTGAAAGCTAGAGACGCTATTACTTTCTTTTCATCTAATCCCCACTCAATTACGGGTAAGCACATTTTACCAGGTGGGTATCCAAGCATTACAAGAGTGCCGCCTTTCCTCAATGCATAGAATGCCTGTTCATATGTCTTAACGTCTGTAGGAACTAGTTGTAGAATTACATCAGCTCCACCTGTAAGCCTCTTAATAGAGGCAACAGGGTCCTCTTTAGTTGAGTTAATTACTTCGTCTGCACCAACTTCCTTAGCTTTTTTAAGCTTGTGTTCTGATCTGCCTATTGCTATGACTACGCATCCCTTTGATTTAGCTACTTGAATAGCGTTAAATCCAAGAGCTCCAACTCCCCATACGACAACTACATCTCCTTCCTTTGCTCCAGCTACTCTAAGTCCTTTAAACGGCGTTGCTATAGCGTCTGTTGCTGCTGGAGCATACTCCCACGGCACATTGGGCGGGATCTTTATTAAATGCGTAGCTTTCGCGAGAACGTACTCTGCATAGCCTCCATAGACATGTCTACCAGTCTCTATAAGATTCTCGCATAGCTGTTCATTCCCCCTTATACAGTAGTAGCACTTGCCGCAAGTATGCCATAGCCACGATAGTACTACTCTATCTCCAGAGCGTATATCTCTAACTCCTTCTCCAATTGAGTAGACTTCGCCTGCCACTTCATGCCCAAGTATCGTTGGCATTAATGGTGGTGGAGGAAATTCTCCATCAATTGTCGCAAGATCTGTGTGGCAAACTCCAACAGCTCTAACTTTGATTAAGGCTTCACCAAACTTTGGATCAGGGAATTCAACGTCTTCTATTGAAAGAGGTTTCCCAACCTCTCTAAATAAAGCCCCTCCTCCTTTTACAGGCAAGAAATACACCTCTACAACATTATTGAGTAGTTTACAGCAATATAAGTTGTGCATAGTACTATTTCTAGGAAGTACTTTAATTAGTGCAGAGTAAGCTATAGTTGAGGTGAGGAGTGTGAAGGTAATAGACTCCCACATGCATTTAGGAGAATGCACTATATTTGGATTAAAGATTACTGAAGAAGAGCTCCTTAACTACATAGATAAATACAATGTTTCAGCAATAGTTGTACAGCCGTTTCCAGGAGCTCCAGATGTAGTTAAAGTACATAATGCAATACATGAGCTCTCTTTAAAAACCAATAGAAGAGTACTTGGGATGGCGAGTGTAAACCCTCATTTAAGTAAGGAGTTTGTCTCTAATGAGTTAAATAGAGTCCTTAAGTCACTGAACTTCATTGCAATAAAGCTTCATACAGCAGGTCACGCCATATCGCCTATAAATCCTAAGGCTACTATGTTATTCGAACATGCGTCAAAGCATAAAGTGCCAGTGATGATTCACACAGGCCCAGGACCTTTCTCCGATCCAATGGCTGCTGTCCCCAGGGCTGAGGAATTTAGTGATGTAAAGATAGTGCTAGCTCACGCAGGCTTCGGTCTATATTCAAGCGCTGCTCTATGGATTGCAAAGAAATATGATAACGTATACCTTGAGACTTCGTGGACTTATTCCTACGATCTAGCTGCATTTTTAAAGGAAGTTCCTAATAAAGTGCTCTTTGGAACAGATCTCATAGAGAACGCGCCTGTAGAATTTGCAAAGTTAGATGGATTAAGACTAACAGATGACGTTAAGGAACTCATACTATACAGGAACCCGAAGTATGTATTCAACATACAGCACTTATAGCTTTGGGACTCTAATATTATATAGACTATATAGGATAGTATAGAAATACCTATACTACTTAAAACCTGTTTACTTTACTCTTTATAAGACAGTATGTATAAGTACCTTACTTAGTATCTGGGTGAATACTGTGGGTGAAGTAAATAAATCACGTAGACTATTTTTAACAGCACTTGGTACTACCGTTGTTGGAATTGGGATAGGTTATGCAATCGGTTACTTATCTAAGCCTGCTGAAATGGTTGAGAGAACAATTACTTCTACAGTTACAAAGACAGTTACAGCCACTCCTGGAGTCACACCTCCTCCAGTAGGACTAAGTGGTGCTGCTACTAGAGCTTTAGAGGGAGTAAGAGATCTATTAAATAGAGGAGTCATAAAGCCGGGCACAACAATTAAAATACTGCATGTAGCAGGCTCTCGTGCACAGCTAGAGAGAGCCATTGAGTTATGGGGGCAGTACGTACCTGAAGTAAACGTTGAATTGATAACTCTTGGTCAAGAGCCTGATGTATATACGAAAGCTATGGCTGAAGCAGTTACTAAAGCTGGGACATTCGATATAGTGACCATATTTAGTACATGGCTTGGAGACATCGTTGAAGCTGGATTAGCGAAATCCCTGGATGAATACTATGTAAAGTATGATCCTGAATACACAGGACCCTGCGCTCCCATAGAGCCTCTAGGATCATACGTCACGATATATAAAGGGAAGAGGTACTCTGTTGTCTTAGATTCAGATGTATTTACGCTATCGTATAGGAAGGATTTAATAGAAAACCCAACGTATAAGAACGAGTTTAGAGCTCAATATGGAAAGGATCTTAAGGTACCTGACACTTGGGAGGATTTAATAGATATGGCTGAGTTCTTCTACAATAAGAATTTGACAGCTCCCAGTGGAGGTAGAGTTTATGGCGCATACTTCTATGCAGAACCAGCTTTCGCAGCCTATATAACATGGTTAAACATATTCATTGAGGCAGGAGGAATACCCTTCGACTTAGAAACAATGGATCCGAAAGTAGATACTCCTGAGGGTCGATATGCATTCGACATAATGCTAGGGCTTAGACCATACATGCCTCCAGAAGCCATTACGGCTGGTTGGGCTGATCTATATGATAAGTTCATAAAGGGCGAAACAGTGTTCACAGCAGCATGGCCTTCACTAACTAAGGAAGCCATGAGGCCGACGTCGCTAGTAAAAGATGTAGCTGGTTCAGCTCTACTACCCGGAGTAATAGTTAATGGAAAGCTTGTAAGAGCTGCCCCTAATCCAGTTAACTGGGTTGGTGTAATATCTAACTATAGTAAGTACCCTGAGTTAAGCTACTTATTCCTACAGTTTGCTACAGCCCCTGACATAGGTCTAGACGTAATACTCAGTGGAGTAATACTTGATTTATTCAGAGAGTGCTGGTTCAAAGACCCTGCATATAGGCCTAAGTCAGCTGAAGGCTATGGAGAGGAATTCATTGATGTATACATGGAGAGTCTTAGAATATCGTTCCCAGACATATTGATTAGAGGAGGGCCAGAATACTTATCGAAACTGACGACTGAAGTAAATAGCGTTATGGCTGGAATAAAGGATCCTGAGGTTGCATTAAACGATGTATCAGCTGAATGGGATTCAATAACTAAAAAGTATGGCGTAGATACACAACTTGAGGCTTGGAGAGGGCTGGCTCAGCTATTCCCAGATGATGTTAAAGATGTTTGGAGAGCAAAGGGTTACATGAAGTAATAATTAAATAATAAACTTTTTTAAAATCGCCCACCATAGAACTTGTTCTAAAAACAATACTTAATGTAAATACTTAATAGGGATTAAAGATAAAGTGATGTGGAGAGGGCAAATATGCCTGAGAAACCTCCTAGGGAAATTAAGTACTTAGCAACGCTTCCAGTAAACATACTTCTTAACGCTGTATTAATAATTCCATTCGCCATAATGATATACTTAGCCTTCCTCAAGTGGTCTCCAGCAATGGGTATGAATTGGTGGGAGGCTCCTATTACTGGCTTAACTAACTTCGCGAGAGCTCTAGGGGATGCTAGGTTCATTACAGCACTTAGCAGAACAACTATATACACAGTAAGTGTTGTTACAATAGAGTTTTTCCTTGGACTAGCGTTAGCCTATATAATGCTGGGAGACTTCGTTGGAAAAAAGGCAGCTATAGCTATCACAATATATCCACTTATGCTGCCGCCAGTCGTAGTTGCAACAATATTTTACTTAATGTTCCAGAGCTACGGTCCTGTCAACAACTTGTTCTTAAGAGCAATTATAGGGGAAGATGCTTTAAGAATATATTGGTTTTTAAAACCTGATACAGCCTTCATTACACTACTCATTGCTGATATATGGCAGTGGACTCCATTCATGTTCTTAATAATGTACTCAGCTTTATCAGCAGTACCTAAGAGGCTTGTTGAAGCTGCTGAAGTACTTGGTGCAAGTAGCTTCACCATATTCTGGAAAGTGAGGCTGCCTTTAATAAAGCCATTAATAATAGTTGCACTAGTGTTGAGAGGCCTTGAAGCATTCAAAATGTTCGACTATGCATTTATAATGACTGGTGGAGGCCCTGGAACAACTACTGAGACTGTGTCAATGTACATATATAGGACTGCCATATTGTACACAGATATATCTTATGCAGCAGCCATGTCATTAATGATATTAGCCATGATAATAGTAGTAGTAAGAGCATTTATATGGTATTTCTTTGAGAAGGGGAGGTAGAAATGAAGTTCCATGGAACTAGAGTTTTATTGAGTGCTCTTAAGTACATAACTATAGGTGTCTTCATACTATGGGTTCTCATACCTGTAGCTTGGGTTGTATCACTAGCATTTAAACCCTATGCTGAATGGAGAGTGTCGTACTTTGTACCAAAGAACTTCACGTGGAATAACTTCATAGTCCTCTTTAAATCTGAGGCATTCATTGGAATCATGGGGGCTACAGCAATAGTTGAACCTGTTACTAAGCCTTTAATAAATAGCCTTGTTGTTACAAGCCTCTCTACTATAATGGCAGTGATGATAGGGTTCTTTACTGCATATGGAGCAAGTAGATACAATACCCCTGGGCCATTTGGACTCTTCTTTACACTACTGACTCGTATGCTTCCACCTGCAACATTCGTTACTCCAATAATGGTCTATTACTCAAACTTAAAGCTTCTCGATACACACTTCAGCTTGATAATATTGTATTCAGCCGTTACTGTAACGTATGGAATATGGATTCTAAAAGGCTTCATAGACGCCATACCTATTGAGTGGGAGGAGGCAGCAATGCTTGAGGGAGCTACTCCAATAAAGACTTTATTTAAAGTAGTATTACCGATAGCTAGACCAGGCTTAGTTGTTGCAGGTCTCTTCATATTCCTCCTCACTTGGACAGAGCTCTTATTTGCCCTCGTATTAACTAATGTATATGCAGTCACTCTCCCTGTACATATAAGTAAGTACGTTGGTGCAGTAGGCCAGCTATATGGTCCACAGGCTGCTTTAGCACTAATAGGCTCAGTTATACCTATAGCAATAGGTTATGCCATTCAAAAACACCTCGTAACTGGATTCACGTTCGGTATGGTGAGAGGATGAAGATAGCTAAAGTAAGAGTTGTAAACGTTACTAAGAGATTCGGAGATCTTGTAGCTGTAAACAATGTGTCATTTGAAGTATATGAAGGTGAGATATTTACTTTACTTGGGCCGAGTGGCTGCGGTAAAACCACTACTCTTCGAATAATAAGTGGTCTTGAAAAACCTGATTTAGGCAAAGTATATATAGGGGATAATGATGTAACCACGTTGCCGCCTCAGCTACGTAATGTTTGCTTAGTCTTCCAGGAGTACGCAGTATTCCCACATATGAGTGTCTATGATAACATAGCCTTTGGACTAAGGGTAAGGAAAGTTCCTAAGGAAGAGCTCTCAAAGAAAGTTCGTGAACTAGCTGAAGTCCTTGAATTAACGGATCGCCTTAATACCAAGGCCGGTAGACTAGGCATAAGTGAACAACAGAGAATAGCTTTAGCTAGGTGTATAGCTGTAGAACCCGAAGTCCTCCTCCTTGATGAGCCGTTAACTTTTGCTGATGCTAAAGTTCGTGAAAAAATGAGGAGGGAATTAAAGAAGATTCAGAGAGAGCTCGGTGTAACAATGATTTACGTCACTCATGATCAGCTTGAAGCAATGATGTTATCAGATAGAATAGCAGTAATGAATAAGGGAAGGCTTTTACAAGTGGGTTCTCCAATTGAAATATATGATAATCCACAGAGCCTCTTCGTAGCTCACTTCATAGGAAGTCCAACTATTAACACAATTGAAGGTGTATTAGTCAAGGAGCGGGGGAGATTCTTAGTTAAAAGAGGTGAAGTAGCCATAGATGTAAGCGAATTCATGAGCTCATACCATAATGTGGAGAGCCTTCTAGGGAGAAATATAGTCATAGGGATCAGGCCTGAGGACGTCTATTTAGATGTAAATGGCCCTATCGAAGGAGTAGTTGAAGTAATAGAAGTATCTGGCGAAAGACTAGCTATACATATAAGAGTATTCAAGGAGCTAGTGTTAAAAGCCTTAGTGCCCATTCATGAAATAGTAAGCGAGGGAGAGAGAGTAAGGCTCTCATTTAACTTAGAGAAAGTACATATTTTTGATAAAGCCACAGAGGAGAAAGTAGTATTAAGTAGGGTGAAGTAGTGAAATGCCTTTCCTTGAAGTAAGAGACGTATCAAAGAAGTTTGGAGAAAAAACAGTACTAAAGAACGTTTCATTAACTGTCAATAGAGGAGAAGTCTTAGCTATAGCTGGCCCTCCAGGATCAGGTAAAACAACTCTTCTAAAGATCGTTGCTGGATTAATTAGCCCTACAAGCGGTAGAATATACTTAAATGGAATTGATATAACTGATGTTCCACCGCACATTAGGGGCTTCTCAATGGTGTTTGAAAACCCTCCAGTATATCCTGATAGAAGTGGTTATGAAAACATAGCTTTTCCACTAAAATTGAAAAACATGCCTGAAGCTGAAGTTAGGAAAAGAGTATATGAAATAGCTGATCTTCTTGGAATAAGGCATGTACTCGATAGAAAGCCAAGTACTTTTAGTGGAGGGGAGTATCAGCGCGTTGCTCTAGCTAGGGCATTAGTAACTAATCCAGCTGTACTTCTTCTCGATGAGCCCTTGAGGAACTTGGATGCAAAGATTAGGGAATACATGGCTGTATGGCTTAAGCAACTTCAATTAAAAATAGGTGTAACATCTATTTACTCAACTCATGATCCTTTAGAGGCCCTCACTATAGGAACTAGAGTAGCAGTAATACTTAGTGGAGAAATAAAGCAGTTAGGAGAGCCACTTACGATACTCAATAACCCAGTGAACTTAGATGTAGACGATTACGTAAGCATACCAGCTCTTAACATATTTAAGGGAACTGCTAAGGCTTTTAGGGGAAAGCTCGTGATCAATATAGATAAAGTGTCTATAGAAAAAAATGTGAGCAGTGAATTGCAGTTTGAGGAGAGAAATGTCATAGCAGCAATAAGGCCTAGCGACGTAAGTGTAGTTAAAACATATCAGTCGGGCACACTTAGTGGGAAAGTTGAATTAATACAGTACTTAGGCGCTAATGCTTTAGCAACTATAAGGCTTAACGATATTGCCATAAGAGTGATCATACCTAAGACTATTCAGATAAATGAAGGAGACAGCATATACATAGTCCTTGACCCTAGGAATGTGCGAGTATATGATGTTCAGAGTAAGCAGAGAATAGACCTATAGGCATGTGCGGTGACTCTGTTGAGACTAGTGACCTTCACTAAAGCTAAAGGATGCATGAGCTTAAGGCTTGGAGTGTTATGGATGGAGAAATACATACTAGATCTTGGGGAGGCTTTAGTGGATCTTCTCGTAAACAAGTATAGAGTAAGTCGTTGTAGAGCTTATGAATTAGCACACTTCGTAACTAGCGATATACAGAGATTCATAGAGCTTTCACCCACTTTGTCTCAATTCATAGATGAAGTAACTAGGGAGTATGCAAAAAGTGACTTAGAATACTTAGTTAATGCTGAAATAGCCTTCGGATTAAATGAGATAAAGTACTTGCCGGTGATACCTAATCCACCAAAAATTATAGGGATAGGGCTTAACTATGAGGAGTATAGAGTGATGTTAAAATACCCTAAGCCCGATGTCCCATTGTTCTTCTTCAAGCCTAATAACACATTACTAGGACATGAGGACTATGTAGTTATTCCACGCGGTGGACGGTGGCCGGGGACTTCATCGAAATGCCTCTTTCATGAATTTGAAATGGCTATAGTCATCGGGAGAAGGGCTAAAGACATTACTAAGGAGGAGGCGCCAAGACATGTTTTTGGAGTAACGATATTTAGCGACATTACTGCACACGATATTGAGATGGTGCAGCCTGGATTTGTGCTGTATCAACAAAGGTCTAAGGCTTTCAACACCTTCTCGCCCATGGGTCCATGGATAGTTACAATGAATGAATTCATACAAAAGAGCGTAGACATACATAACTTAAACATACTCCGCAGAAGAAACGGCTTAATTGAGGGTAAGTCAAATACAAAGAATATGATATATAAGGCGTGGGATATAGTTGAGTTTCTAAGTGAAATAATGACACTTGAACCTGGGGACATAATATCCCTTGGCAGCCCTCCAGCAGGACCCCCTGAAGGCCTTCAGCCAGGCGATGTAATAGAAGCTGAGCTGGAGTTTGTTGGAGTTCTCAGAAACTACGTAAAGTAGTAGTTTATTTATCACTGCTCCATAGAGATTTATAGAATTTAAGCTAAAATATCTATGGGGCGCATCATAGTGCGTTCTTCAGCGAGGGAGTTTAAGTGCCTGAAGTGTATTCAGTGCTGCGTCTTCACGAGTGAAAGCGATCACCCTTTAGTATTTCCATGGGAGAAGAGGTTACTAGAGATAAGGGCGCTTAACTATAGAGTGGGAGAGGTAAAGTTTGCTCCACGCCTAGTATATGAATTGCCTGATCGAGAGCAAGTTGTCGTACTATATGAATGGCTTATTAATGGGAGGTGTTCATTTAATAAGGACTCCACGTGTTTAATTCATGGAGAGCATCCATTAGTTTGTAAGATGTATCCACTGACTATAGGGATTTGGGATAAAACTCTCAGGGTAAGCATGCAGTGTACGTGGGTAAAGGAGAACAAGTGGATTTTAAACAACTCAATAGACTTACGAAAAGTATTTCGCGAAGAACTTAAGAACGCATTGCTGGCCTACATAATTATTGAAAGCATTATTAATGCTATTGAAAAAGATAAAGGAGTTTTAGTACGTGAGAACTATGATGCTGCTAGATTAATTGATGTAGATGAAGTATATAGCGGTATAAATGGGCTTCAGAACATTATGGAAGAATACTAAAGCTAGTAATCACTCTCTAGAATCAGGGAGGTTTTTATTGGGGCAATGGCTTAAGGAATATTCCTAGAAGCTACGAAATTGAGCTTCCGAATATGACTGCAAACACTGCTATTAAAAGACAGCTCTCTACGTAGATGATGTTAATAATCCACTTCTCCTTGAGTAATGCGGCGATCAATAGGCCTATTAATAGAGTTGCTAATGCAATAACGCTACTTAATTCTTTGAGAGCATTAGCTGTAGTAAAGTAAGTTGTAGCTGCAATCAATGGAACTGTAAAGGCGTTGTACAGAGTCCAAGACTTCACTTTCCTACTTAAATGAGCAACGTATATTGGGTATGTGATGAGGAGTACAATAATTGATGCAACAAGTAGTGCATCTACGTTTATATTATCATTCAATATAGTGCACCTTGGTGTTAGCAATGTACATATACGTGAGTATAATAGATGAATCATTTAATATAAAGCTTGTTAAAGCTAGACAAGTGCTAGATTCAAGAGGGAATCCTACAGTAGAAGTAACTATCCACACTGAGGGAGGTGGAGTTGGAGTAGCTATATCTCCTTCAGGAGCTTCAACAGGTAAACATGAGGCAGTTGAACTCAGGGATGGTGGGAAGGACTATGGTGGAAGAGGTGTAAGAAGGGCTGTAGACAACGTTAACAACATAATAGCGCATGCACTAAAGGGCATGGACTCTAGAAAGCAGAGGGAAATAGACTTAAAACTCATAATGCTTGATGGAACTCCCAATAAGGCCCGGCTTGGTGGAAACGCTATTGTTGCTACAAGCCTAGCTGTCGCTAAAGCTGCTGCATCAACTAGTGGCATGCCTTTATACGCCTATATAGGAGGAGTAAGAGCGCGCAAAATGCCTGTACCATTGATGAATATAATTAATGGTGGTGTACATGCTGGAAATAAGTTAGACTTTCAGGAATTCATGATTGTCCCAGGAGGATTTAGTTCATTTAGTGAAGCAATTAAGGCATCAGTTGAAGTATATCACTCCCTAAAGAAGTTACTTAAGGAAAAATATGGGCCTCTTGCAATAAATGTAGGGGATGAGGGGGGATTCGCGCCTCCCATGAGCTACGTGAAAGAGGCTCTTTCAGAACTAGTTGAAGCAATAAAGGCCGCTGGATATACTCCAGGTAATGATATAGCATTAGCTCTAGATGTTGCATCAAGCCAGCTCTACGATACTGAGAAAGGAGTATATAGAATTGAGGGTCGTGAGCTATCTAGCGATAAACTCCTTGAATTCTACGAAGAACTGGTAAGTGAGTATCCTATAGTGAGCATAGAAGATCCATTTTACGAAGAGGATTATGAAGCATTTAAAGCACTGACCAATAGACTTGGCAATAAAATTCTGGTAGTAGGCGACGACTTATTCACAACTAACCCGGAGAGAGTTAAGAGAGGGATAGAAGCTAAGGCAGCTAATGCAGTATTAGTAAAGGTTAATCAAGTTGGAACTCTATCTGAAGCCATGGACGTAGTTAAAATAGCTATTGAAAGCAACTATAAGGCTATAATTAGCCATAGAAGTGGAGAATCAGAAGACACTACTATAGCGGATTTAGCAGTAGGCTTGGAAACAGGCTTAATAAAAACTGGTGCTCCAAGTAGAGGAGAAAGAACCGCTAAGTATAATAGACTACTATTAATTGAAGGTGAGTTAGAGGATCCATTATATCCAGGTTTCTCTATATTCCCAAGAAAGCCCTCTTCATAGTGACTCTTTGAATAACCATGGAGAATAGCACTTAATTAAGACTGTTTTCACAGCATGTTTTAGAGGCCTTTAAACTTTACTAAAGCATTGTTTAGCTTTCTTTTAACAACTTCGGCAACTATTTTGCCATCTATTTTTCCTCTAACGATCTTCATTACTTCACCCATTATTAAGCTAAATGCTCTCTCTCCTTTTTCAAGAACCTTAGATTTGTTTTCCTCAATCGCTTTTTCCACAATGCCTTCAAGCTCGCTTATGCTGAGGGCTTCTAGCCCTATTTCAGCTGCTGCTTCTCTAGCTGTTTTAAATGGTTCTTTAGCCAGCTTAGAGAAGAGATTTGGTAAAGCCTCCTTAGCTATGGTTCCTTCAGCTAAGAGAGCTATTGCTTGCTCTATGTGTTCATCAGTTATATTCTCTATGGGGACTCCTTCTCTTTTTAAGCTCTTTAACACGCTCTCTACAGCTGAAGCTATTATAGTTGGCTGAACTCTACTTCCATACAGTGACACGAGTTCTTCAAATAGATCTAGCCTTAAGCTATTTAAAATCTCCTTAGCAAGCTCTGGGCTAAGGCAGTAGGTTTCAATGAATTTCCTATACTTTAAGTCGTAAGGCTCTGGAGTAAGCTTCAATGCTTCGTCTAAAATCTCTCTACTAACTTCTACTGGAGGAATATCTGTCTCAGGATACATTCTAGCTGCACCAGGCCTAGGCCTCATGAACTTCGTCGTTCCATCAGGGTTAGCAGCTCTAGTTTCCTCTGGCACGCCGTTAAAGGCCATGTGAGCTCTTTCAATAACTGCTTGCAGTGCTTTAAAGGCTTTTTCAGCTCTATCAACTACGAGCACTATGGCGTCGAAACCCTCATTGGCTGAAAGACTCTTGTAAAGCTCATTAACTTCATCAATACTTATACCGTAGCCCGGTAATTCATCTGTATGAATTATTCCCTTTACTCCACTCCACACTCTTGCGTAATCCGATAGCTCTGTTCCAAAACGTCTCCCAGGTTGTACTTCTATTCCTAATAAACCCTTAAACCCCTTTAGTACTACTGCATAGACTCCAGTTCCACTCTTTTCTAAAGCACTTCTAATAAGCTTTGACTTTGTTTCCCTAAATACTTCAGTTACATTTACTACTTCTCCACTTATACTCTCAGGTCTTAAGCCTCTTTTAATTAATAGATCCTTTATTTTTAGAAGATTTATTTGTCTAATGACTTCATATTCAATTACTTTCGATATCATATAGAGGTGTTGTACCCCCTTGATCTCTGTCTTAGCGCCGCCCGCTATTGATACATTGAGGTCTTGTCTTATAGTCCCAAGACCTCTCTTAGCCTTGCCTGTAAGCCTCACTAACTGGCCTATCTTAAAGGCCACTCTTTCAGCTTGAAGCGGGCTCTGTATGTCAGGTGAAGTAGCTATTTCAATAAGAGGTATTCCAAGTCTATCTAATTTATATTCAACTAATTCATCTGTTTCACTAATTTTTCTAGCAGCATCTTCCTCAATAGTTATTGTTTCTATACCAACTCTTCCATCTTCATCATCTATATAGCCTCCTAAAGCTACTATTGCTGTGCGCTGAAAGCCTGAGGTATTTGAGCCATCTATAACTATTTTTCTCTGCACGTATATTTCATCAACTATGTTTGAATGCAAAGCCATCGCTATAGCTATAGCTATAGCTAGAGCTTCTTTATTTATTTCATGAGGAGGCTCTTCATCTGCTTCAACAAGGCATGAGGACTCGTGGGGAGAACTATATCTATATACCTTACCCCTATGCCACTCTAGGAAAGCTGCTACATCAACTTCTCCTGTCTCACTTCTAGCAGGCCTAAGTATTCTATCAAAAGTGAAGTCCTCACTGCCTTCAACTAGCTTTGTAGGGCAATTGCAGAAGAGCTTTCTAGAAGTATTTAATTGAACGTGTATTTCTAACCCTACTTTAAGGCCTAACGATCTGTAGTCACTGCTCACATACTCCACCTTGGATAAAGATCTAGTGTATGCCTTAAGTTTATTTCTCCAGCAATGTTTGTCCTAAGGATCCTTCGCACTTCATCTACATCCCTTGTCTTGCCGAGAACCCAGGATAGCTTGACGTAAGCTGTTTCAGGAAGCATGTCATCACCTGGAATTACGCCTATTTCAAGAAGTTTCCTCCCAGTGCTGTAAACATGCATATTTACTCTACCGAAGAGACACTGGCTAGTCATAACGATGCTTACTCCTTCATCTATAGCTCTCTTAAATGACTCTACTACAGCATTTGGCGCATGGCCGAGGCCCGTTCCCTCTACAACTATTCCGCGATATCCCTTATCCACTAGGAAATCTATTATCTCGCTGGAGAACCCAGGATAGGTTTTTACAAGGGCTACTTTATTGTCGAAGTGGTTTTCAAGAATTGGTTCCTTACTCTCACTTCTTTCCTCGTAGACTTTGCCAACTATCCTTAGCTCATTTCTAGCTGGATACACTATAGCTATAGGCTTGTCATTTATTGACTGAAATGCATCACGTCTACTCGTATGCATTTTCCTAGCTTTCACTCCCCTATGCACTAAGGCGTAGGCATCCCCTGTTTCACCGTGCATTACTATCACTGATTCAGCGAACGGAGCCTTTACAGCAACTATGAATGCAGCATGGAGGTTGAAAGCTGAATCAGTGCTCGGTCTATCACTACTTCTCTGAGAACCTGTTAGAACTATTGGAGAAGGCTTATTTCTTATAGCGAATGCTAGTGCAGCAGCTGTATAACTCATTGTGTCAGTTCCATGAGCTATAATAACTCCTCTATAGCCTGATGAGATCACTCTATACACTTCTTCAGCTATCTTAGCCCATAGAGCTGGCGTCATATCCTCACTAAATATCCTTAAAACCTCTCTTACTTCTATAAATGATACTTCAGCCAGCTCAGGTGCCCACTCAAGCAATTCACTTACGTTAAGGGAAGGCTTTACAGCACCGGTCTCATAGTCAATTTTTGACAATATGGTTCCTCCAGTGCTCAGTAATGCTACCTTAGGCAACTCCGCCTTCTGTTCTCTCTCAACAACTCTGCGTTCTCCAAAAGCTTTTGCCTCAATTTTTTCAATGCATGTACTTTCATCAACTTTTATGCCTACTTTATAGCCGTTGTTTAATCTAACTACTAGAATGGGCTTATCTCCATATAGTAACTCGCGTGGCATGAGCATTCCTTCTACAATTAGGCTTCTCTTACGTACTCTAACTATATCTCCTGGTTTTAACTCAAGTTTCTCCAATAGTTCGGCTAGAAAGCCTCTATAGCCCCAGTGCTCATGAGTTCTCAAGTCCTACACCGCCTTTTCCTACATAAAGAGATTGCCTTCTACTAACTATAATGCTCTCTACAGACATAATAAATAGTTAAAGGCAAGGCATTATTGTAAAACAGTCTTCTCAGCTTCCGCCTTTTGCTTTCTAACTAAGTACTCCTTCCTATTTCGAGTTCTTGGAGACATATTCCTCCTGGGTTTTGGCGGGATCTTTGGAGTAGCACTCCTAACCTTACCCGCCTTAGTCATTGAGCCATGTGTTGGCATGATATCAGCCTACGTACTCCACTTACTCTAGCCAAATAATGTTGTACACCTATATATATCTCTTTGTCTAAAAATATCACTGTAAACGGTGGATTCATGTGAAGGCGTACTTAGTTGACTCACTGATAGGAGTAGTAGCTCTTAGTGATGATGGAGAAGTCCTCGCATACTCCCTTGCTCCACGGAGTTTAGATGAACTAGTGGACTTCATTGAAGCCTTAGAAAGCGGTGTAGAAACACTTCAACATAAAGAAGTTATTGGAAAACTCAAGGAGCTTGGTGTAAGTGAAGTTGTTGTAGAAGTAGAGACTCTAGCTAAGGCAGCTAATGCCATCGGCCTTCGGGCATTTGTTGAAGCTGGCAATAGAGTTGCAGTAGCCTTTAGATCTCAGTTGCCTAACTACGCTGTTTCACTAGGCTTCGCCTCAAATCCCGAAGAGTATTGGGGGATAGTTCATGAAGCAACCCTTGAGGCCACTAGGAGGAAGCTTAGAAAGGAGGCTGGTAAGAGAGATCAGCTTGCAGTACAAGCCATAAGGGCTATTGATGATATAGATAAGACAATAAACTTATACATAGCTAGGCTAAGGGAGTGGTATAGTCTACACTTCCCAGAGCTCGATGAAGTAGTGAAGGAGCACGCTGATTACGCTAACATAGTTGCTAAACTAGGCTATAGAAGTAACATAGGCTTTGAACCACTAGTGAAAATAGGCTTTAGCAAGTCTAAAGCTGAAAAAATAGCTGAAGTAGCTGAAAAAAGCATTGGAGCTGATTTAAGTGATTTTGACGTAGAGAAAGTGCAGACTCTAGCGAATATAATAATGGAGCTCTATAAGCTTAGATCAGAGCTCACAGATTACATAAGTGCAGTAATGAAGGAAGTAGCTCCAAACATTACAGCACTTGTAGGCCCCCTTCTTGGAGCCAGGTTACTCAGCCTAGCGGGAGGACTCGATGAATTAGCTAAACTACCTGCAAGCACTATACAAGTTCTTGGAGCTGAGAAAGCTTTATTTAGAGCTTTAAGAACTGGTGGAAAACCCCCTAAGCATGGAGTTATATTCCAGTTCCCAGAGATACATAAGGCTCCAAGGTGGCAGAGGGGGAAGATGGCTAGAGCTCTAGCAGCAAAGCTAGCTATAGCTGCTAAAATAGATCGCTTTACTGGCAGAGATGTTGGAGAGAAGTTGAAGAAGGAACTTGAGGAGAGAATAGAGGAAGTTAAGAAGCTTTATCCTAAGCCTCCTCCAAGAAAGGAGGCAGCTCTAAGAGAGACTAGAGAGAGTAGATCTAGAAAGCAGCCTAAAAAGAGGGGTAGTAGAGGAGAGGGGGTATAGGCCTATTGTCAGCTGTATCCTCAATTAGTCCTCATAAAAAATACCTAGGTGTATACGTAGTAGAGCTAGATGATGGAACCGTAAGGTATGCGACTAAAAATTTAGCGCCAGGCTATAGAGTATATGGAGAGAGATTGTTTAGACATGGCGATGCTGAGTATAGGGAGTGGAATGCTTATAGAAGTAAGCTATGTGCTGCACTATGGAATGGCTTAGATGAACTTCCAGTAAAGGAAGGAGACTTCGTGCTATATTTAGGTGCTGCAAGTGGCACAACTGCAAGCCATGTATCAGACATAGTTGGGCCAAGCGGCCGAGTCTATGGAGTTGAGTTTGCTCCAAGAGTTATGAGAGAGTTCATACTCGTAGTTGAGAGAAGGAAGAACATGTTCCCCATTCTAGCTGATGCTAGGAAGCCGCAGGATTATAGGCACATAGCTACTGCCGTAAATGGAATATATGCAGATGTAGCACAGCCAGAGCAAGCAGCACTTGTAGCAGACAACGCCGATTACTTCCTAAATGATGGCGGCTGGCTACTTCTAGCTATAAAAGCTAGAAGCATTGATGTAACTCAGGAACCGAGCGAAGTCTATAGAAAGGAGATAGAGACTCTGAAGAGCAGGGGGTTTGAAATAATTGACGTAGTTCATCTAGAGCCCTACGACAAGGATCATGCAATGGTTTATGCAAAGTACTTTAGGAGAAAGTGAGATAAGTTAATTAAATATTTCCACGCAATATTCATAATGAGTATAGTGCGTTAACATGAGCTCCGAAGTAGATGAATTGCTTGAAGAAACTTATGAAGCCCTCAAGGCATTCTCAAGGAAAGTAGAGATAATAGACTACTCTATAAGGGGTAAAAAAGCCATAGACATAGCTTCATCTCTTAAAAGAGGAAATGTATTCATTAAGATAACTGCAGACTCCTACTACTTGGATAAAGATGATATAAGTGAATTAATTAAATCCTCAGCTGCCTATAGCTCGGCGCCTCTAGTAGTGAGCTCAAGAATCCATGGAAGGGAGCTTGAAGACGATGTAGTTTATGAAAGGGGAGGAATATACTTAGTGAAAGCTTATACTTTAAGAAGCATTTTAAGTGGGAAAGAAGTTTTCATATTAAATACTTGCGGCTCATACATCATTAAAATCAATGCCAAGAAGATTAAGGCATTGAGGGAGGAACTTGGGTTAAGCCTTGGTGAGTTAGCTGATAGAGTTGGTGTTTCAAGAAAGGCTGTATATGAATATGAGAGAGGCAACATGCATGTATCCATAGATACTGCTCTAAAACTGATCGAAGTTCTTGGAGAAGGAGTAATTGAACCCATAGATATATTTAGAGAGCATTTAATAATGAGCGAAGGTGCTGAAGCACCTCCAGATGTAAAACTTGAGGAGAAGATAATGAATGATTTAAGGAAAATGGAGTTTAGAGTTATACACTTAAAGAGAATGCCGGTAGACATCGTTGGCCGTAGAGATGATGGAACAGTTTCATTTGTAATAAAGCATACGTCAAGTTCAAGGAACTTTAATCAGAAGGTTGAGGAAGCAAGGAAGATAGCTAACATAGCTAAAACTGAGTTAATTGTAGTTAAAGATGAAGAAATAGCAGATCTCACTCCTTTAAAGTAATAAAGCACTTTAGAAAATAGAGGAGTCATAGCTGTGTTAAACACTAGAACTAGGCCTCCTCAGTACGTTATAACTGGAAAACCTGGATCAGGAAAGTCAACTCTATTCAATAACATTATTAATCACCTTTTAGCGAATGGCTTCACAGTAGCAGGAATACATAGCCCTGAAGTAAGGAGTGGTGGAGTAAGAGTGGGCTTCAAGATAGTGGATCTTTGCAGCGGCAATGAGGCATGGCTTGCTAAAACAAGTCTTTCTTCACGAATTAAGGTGGGGAAATACGGTGTTGCAGTAGATGAAGCACTAAAACTGTGGAGAAAAACACTTGAATCCATTAGTAAAGCTGATGTTATTGGAGTGGATGAAGTTGGACCCATGGAGCTCTCCATACCTGGGTTTAAGAAAGATCTTTTAGAGAAAATTATTCCATCGGGAAAGCCATTCATAATAGTAGTTCATTATAGGCTGAAGGACCATGATATACTTACTGCTCTGAGAGCTGCTGCATTGATTACTGTAGATCAATTCAATAGAGGTAGATTGAATAGTGATTTACCACTAGAGGTAGTTAAAGCCGTTAGGGAATACTATGGGAGACGTTAAGCTATACGAATGGGATACGATAGTTACTGAGGGCAAAGCTAGAATAATAGTTCCTAAACAAGAGTTCTTCCTGAGGAGCGATGGTGTTTATGAGCCAGCTTGGGCTCCAGTATTCTACAATCCAGTCATGGAGCACAATAGATCTTTAACAGTGCTATTGCTTACAGCTTTATTTAATGGAGGAGAGTTCTTCTTCATAGAGCCTCTTGCAGGAACGGGTGTAAGAAGCATTAGAATAGCTCTTGAGGCTGGAGGAGTAGGTATAGCAAATGATTTAGAGCCCCTCTCATATCGCTACATAACGAGAAACATAGCTTTAAACGACTTATGTAATGTTATAGAGGCATATAACTATGATGCTAATTCACTTATGAATAACGTTAGAAATAGCAGCATTGTAGTAGACTTCATTGATTTAGATCCATATGGATCTCCAATGCCTTTCATAGAGGAAGCAGCTCACTCTATAGGGAGGGGGGGAGTAATTGCAGTAACTGCAACAGATACTGCTACGCTTAACTGCAATTACCCAGAGGCCTGTTACAGAAGATATGGAGCGTGGTGTAAGAGAGTTGACTTCTCAAAGGAAGCGGGGCTTAGGATACTTATTGGAAGTATAGTTAGAGCCTCTGCCGCCAAGGATGTGGCTTTAAAGCCCTTAATAGCGTACTACAAGGACTACTATTACAGAGTATTCTTTATGGCTGATAAGAGTGCTGGGAGGGCTGATGAATTGCTTAAAAACATAGGTTACATCAAGTACGATGCACGTACGCTCAACCGCGAGTACTTAACTGACTCAGAGATGGTGAAGACTTATGAGAAGCATTTAATTATAGGCCCCCTCTGGATAAGTGCGTTAATCGATGTAAGCATTATTGAGAAAACCATTACATCTGTAAATGAACGTGGATTGTCTGTAAACAACAAGATCGTGGAGTTCCTGAGGGAACTATCTATGGAATATGAGATAAACACTCCATATTACAGATTGGATAAACTGTGTAAAATAGCTGGAGTGAATATGCCTCAAAGAAGTAAGATAATAGGAGCTCTTAAGGAACTTGGCTACAGAGCTTCAGCTACACACTTTGATCCAAGAGGAATTAGAACCAATGCCTCTCTCAATGAAATATTGAGTGCGTTACAAAAGATCTCAGCTCAATAACCGAAGATCAATCGTCTCATCCTCCTACATTAAATAAGTGGAGTGAAGAGAAAGCTCCAGCCTTATTAGCGACGAATGCTTTATCTTAGTGGAGAATGGATGTATGTGAATAGCGTTGTAATAACGAAGGAGAGATCTTGATGGAAATAGTGGTAAGAGTTGACATAGGAAGATATAAGTACATAGACCTACCTTTAGAAAAGGCTATTGAATTCCTAGAAAGAATAGCTATAGTTAGAGGAACTACTCTTGACATTACTGAATCACTTAGATACATTAGGAACTTTGATGAATTCTATGAGTATATGAAGAGAAAGTTTAAGGACTTTATATCTCCTCCAAAGGATCATAGGGAAATTATTGAAGGCTTAGTTGCTGTACAAAAACTAAAGCTTTATATAGTAAATGATGTAAAGATGGTTACATTAGTTATAGATAAAAGAGTGTGTGAAGACTTTCTACACACAATTTTAAAGGACATTGGATACACTAGCGTCTTGTTTAGAAAGGATGTATGATTAAATAAGTTCCTTAAGGGATTTAAGCTCACTTCTTCTTTTTAGCAGGCTTTTTCCCTGCTTTCCTAGTCTTAGTTGTTCCTCTAAGGAAATCAATTAATTCTTCTAGTCGTATGTTTCCCTCAACATATTTTATCCATTTCTCAGTTCTATCTAAAAATGTTGAGAAAGTAGCTATTGAAAATGTTCTAGCACTGCTTTCCTCAGCAGCTTCAGTTTCCTCTACTTCCTCTTCTGTCAAAACTCTCTCACCAACCTAACTCACATAGACATTAGGAAAGCACTTAATAACTTTTAGTTATTAATGTAAGGGATCTTTGACTCACTTATTTATTTAAACAATACCTTCACTTTCTCCACTCTTTGAATGAAGAGCACTGATGATCAGTGGAAGAAGCTATGCGTGAACCATCATAGTCCTCCTATTGCAAACATGAATATGCCTCCCTTTGGAAGGCTCTTGGGTCGTTGTTTCAACGACTGTTTGCTGACATGCGTTAATGCAGAGTCCATGTAAATGTTACTATGGTAAATAAATAACTAAATATGTGTTATGTATAAGTAAGGGTAGCAACAATGGCTGATTCAACAATTAACGATATACTTCCATCAATACCCATTAGGGATGTAATTGTAGATAGCTCTACTGCTAAGTGTCTTGAAGAACTTGGGTATGAAAAGCTATCAGCTATTCAAGCTAAGGCATTTAAATACATTACATTGAACTACACTACAATCATAGTGGCTCCAACGGGCTCCGGTAAGACTGAGGCAGCATTGATTCCAGTAATGAACATCCTCTCAATGAAGAAGGCGAAACCTATTTCAGTAATATACGTAACTCCCCTGAGGGCTTTAAACAGAGATCTTGAGCTAAGGATCGGTAGATTAAGCACGTGTTTTGAATTAAGGGTTGCAGTGAGACACGGCGATACACCAGTATCTTTGAGAAAGAAGATTAAGGAAAGTCCTCCGCACATTTTACTTACTACCCCTGAATCATTTCAGTATATAGTTGCTGATGAAATCTATAGGAAGTACTTAAGTAACTTACACTACGTTGTCATAGATGAATTCAGGGAAATGATCTCAAGCAAGAGGGGGATGGAGCTTCTCTCAGCAATAAACATTGTTGAGAGAATTATTGGTAGAAGATTAGTAAAAGTATGTCTTACAGCTTCCCTAACCAACGTCCTTAAGGCTATAGAGCTTATAGATTCACCAACATATGTACAAGTAATTGAATCAAGTGCTTCTAAAAGCGCACACATAAGTATTGAAACCCCAGGAAAGATCGTGGCAGAACGCAATGGACAAGAACTTGAGATATGGCTTGGGAAGTTAGTTGAAGGCCAACGTCATGCAATAATATTCACTAATACTAGGGATACAGCTGAAAACATAGCTTGGCACTTATCTAACTTAAGTAAACTCTATGGAAGAGTGAGCGTACACCACGGAAGCCTTTCAAAGGAGAGTAGAGTAAGTACTGAAAAAGCTTTTAGAGAAGGTAAGCTCAAGGCTGTTGTCGCAACGTCAAGCCTTGAATTAGGTATTGATGTAGGCCACATAGATTACGTAATACAATACATGTCCCCTAGACAAGCTGTAAGACTTATGCAGAGAATAGGGAGAAGCGTACATAGGATAACTGGTGTATCCAGAGGAGCCATAGTTACTACTAGGAACTTCTACGACATTCTTGAATCAATAGTATTAGCTGGAAGAACTCTCATGGGAATCCTTGAGAAAGAAGAAATCCCTGATAAACCTCTAGATGTTTTAGCACATCAAGTAGCATTAAGAGTTATGATGTCTCCAGGCATACGAAAAGCAGATCTTTACGTAGAGTTCCATTCATCGAGAGTCTTTCACGGATTAGACCTTGATTCATTTAATGAAGTCCTAGGGTTCTTAGAAGAACTTAAAGTAATAAGAGTAATTAATGAAGAAATATATCCAGGCAGGAGACTTAAACAGTACTTCTATAGAGTAACAATGATACCTGAAGTAAAGGTAGCTAACGTAGTTGAACTAAGTACCGGTAAAGTAATAGGATCGCTTAACGAGGAGTTTATAGTCACAAGTCTAGAGGAAAATGCTACGTTTATACTTGCTGGAAGCTTATGGAGATTCATTGGATATGATAGGGAGAGGGGGAAATTATACGTAGAGCCTGTTGAAGAGTCTTTTAAAGCACTTATACCCAGGTGGGAGGGTGAAAGTATACCTGTAGAACATAGTGTAGCTAGACATGCCGGTGCGTTCGTTAGAATGGCAATTAAAGAAGGCTTAGCAGAAGCCCTTAAGCGCTTTGGATTAAGCAATGTATACATAAGCTCTGAGTCAAGAGAGTATATTGAAGAAGTACTTAAAGAATTGAAGAAGAATAACATTACTCCAACAGATAACACAATTGTCGTTGAGTTAATGAAGGATCCTGGAGTAATAGTGTTATATGGCTTCTTCGGATCAAAGGTGGCTAACTTACTGAAGGAAATAGCTCTAAGTGTAGTCAGAAGGACTATAACTCCTAATTCACATGGATATGCTACACCATATTACATAATCCTTGAGTTCGAGGATGTTCGTCCAACAATGAATCAAGTGAATGAGTTAATTAAAGAACTATCTTCAGTTGCTAAAAGCAGTGATTACGAAGACTTAATTAAGAGAGTTATTGAGAACAGCAGTGCTTACCTATGGAGAACTTTCTTCGTTGCTCAAAGATTCGGAGTAATAGATCCTGAGTCAAGAGTTAAAGTAACTAAAAGCATGTTGCAAAGGCTTTCGAAAACTATTATAGGCAAAGAAGCTCTTAAAGAAACTCTTCTTAGAGACTATGATGTAGCCGATACAGTCAAGCTACTCAAGGATCTCGGGCGCCTCATCAACGTTAAGACCATCCTATGGACTCCGGAAAGGGAATACACCCTCTTTAGGGAAGCCATAAGTAGACTGCTCAGCAAGCCTGTAAAGTACTATTCAATAGATCTTTCAGCATATAAATCAAGGCTCCTGAGGAGAAGAGTATCACTGCTATGCCTACACTGTGGATACATCTGGAGAATGAAAGTTGAAGAAGTCATTAATTCAAAGAACATCATTTGTAAGAAATGCAATGCTACTTTAGTAGCAGTAATTAAAGGCGATGGCGCCCGCGAACAAGGAGTATTTACTAAGTTAAGGAATAGAAGTAGACTTTGTAAGAAGGAAAGAAGGATTATGGATGGCTTAATGCTTAGGGCTATGCTTACATCACGCTACGGCTCAACAGTGTCCTTAATAATTGCGGGAAGAGGTGTAGGGAATAGAGAAGCAATAAAGATCCTTAATGAGGCGAAAAGCGAGGAAGACACTATTAGAATGATATATGATGTAGAAAAGAGGTTCGTTAAAATAATGAAGTATATACCCAAGGTTAGTGGAGCTAGTTGAGCGCTAAGGTATATAACCCATAGTTCTAAAGGACTTCAGCAAGTCCTCTCTCTTAAACCTAGTCCTTCTTCTCCAAGCCGTGACATCGTCAAGTATAAGTGGTACTACAATTTTCTCAACAAGCATTTCACTTATAGGACAGTTTTCAATGCATATCCTACAGCTTGAGCATGGAACTCTAGGCAAAGGCCCATTGCTTGTTAGCTTAACTACTTTCTCTGGGCACCATATGACGCAGCTGCCGCATTTTACACATCCTCTAACTCTATAGATATTCTTTAATACATCAACTAAGTCCTCTACACCATTATGTTCTCTGAACAATGCCTTAATTGTTCTTCCACTAATCACTACTTTAGTTCTATCTGTTTCAATAATTAAACCTTCAACGTCTCTATAGGTGTTTGCCTTAAGCATCTTTACATTTGATGCAAAAGTTAGTAAGCATTCATCATTTAGCAGTTCCTCATTGAAATAAGCCACTAGATTGTGTTCTCCTCTATCGATCTTTATGGGGGAAAGCCTCATTGCTCCTTCAATAAGTCTACTAACATACTCCTTTTTCCAATTGCTTGAGTAGCTAGATATCTTTAACTCAAGCCTTCGCTTGGCGAATGCTGGAGTAAGCCATCTCCATAGGCCGAGGTCGATCCACTCCCTTGGTTGACTAAGCTTATCTTTCCAAACTTCAAGTACGCTAATCCACTTTGACCAAAGCTCTGGACACACTGTCTCAACTTCTTTAAACTCAGCTAAAGTACTTGCTGGACATAGGTAACAACCAAGCCTCTCAAAGCCTTTATCGTAAAGCTTATTATATGGTAACTTGTGTTTATGTATGTAAAGCCATACGTGAAGCTGACTCCATTCCTGGATTGGCGATATGCTTAAGAGATGTGGTATCCACTTATTCCTCCAGACTCTATGGCTTTTAGCTCTCTCCAAGGATTCAAAGGCTCTTTGGCCAACTATGTTTAAGGCTCCATTAGGCCATTCCTGCCTAGATACTTTAGCTAACGGAATTAACTTTAGTACTTTACAACACCACCTGTAATCTCTTCCAGGAGGACCAAACAGTTCTACGTCATTCCAAAACCTATTGCCAGCGCTAGCTAACACCTTTGTGAATCCATATTTTTCAGATACTTCTTCCACATTAGCTATTGTTTCAGGAAGCTCTAACCCAGTGTCATTAAATAGCAGCTTTAGTTCTCCAATAGTGCTCATGGCTAAATGCAGTGATACTAAACTATCTTTCCCACCAGAGTATGATACGATTACTTCCTTTCCAGTTTTAGAATGCATTGAGTATATGAATGCTTTAGCTCTAGATTCAAAATAGTAGAGAGCGTATTCATTGAGCTTTAATACATCGTGAAGTGAGGAACTTCTACGGCTAGTCTCCATAGGCTCAATGAATGCTCTAAATAACTTAGCTACAACGAGCTTGCCATCAATGTTTTCAGCTATTCCACGAGGCCTTCCATTCTTACCAACTATCACTACTTGTCTTAAGTTACCTGAATAACAGCTTTTTAAAACGCCCTTCTCGATGATGAGCCCTGATGCTGTAACGTGATCAACTAAGCCCTCTCTAAGCACTAGAACTGATCCAGTGTAGTTAAGTCTAAATCTCCACTTGTATTTAAATGGATCGTAGTATAGTTGACCGAGGACATTGCCTGATGAGATTATTTCCCACATTAAATCCCAGTGAGGCACTTTGTTTAACAATATGAATTTATTCATGAATAGTCTAGTATATATTTCATTACTGCCAAATTCATAGCTTAACGCTTCGCGAAGTCTAATGTGATCTATTTGTGTAGCAGGCCTAGCATCACCAGGATCAGTTAGCTTCAGCATAAATGAAGTGGAAGAACTACTACCTTGAGACGGCATGAGTAGCGGTACATCATGCTCTGGATCCCAGTATATCTTAACCCTCATAGGCCATGCCATGCGATCACCGTAATAGTTCCACTCAATCAAACGTCTGCTAATGCTGAAAATTACTCTCTTAATACTCTTAAATACTTCTGCATGTAAATCAGAGCTCTAAACTGTTTAGTTCTTAACATCACTTCTTCAGATCCTTACTTTAGTCTTCAGTTGTCACTAACGATCAATTTAATGATCTTAAAAATGTTGTCTGACCTTAATTGAACTAACTCTCTAGCAATATCTTCAGGAAGCCATGGCGGAGCTTCTGTATTAGTAGTAGCTATTGCTAAGTGCACTTGATGGGCTTTAGCGTAATTTAATGCATCTACTAATGGAATTCTCGGCTTCTCGGAAAGAGATGTAATTAATGCTATTGCCCTCTTATCGGCAAGACCGTCATCGAGGTCCCTGATCATATCTATTGCCTCGTATATTCCTAGCGCTGGCTCAGGAACTCCCTTCAGAGGCCTTATGATTCTATAAACTTCACATATCTTGTAGTAATTATAAGTCAGATCGAGAATTGGGAAGGCATAGCTTGAGAATATTACTAGTCCAACTCTTGAAAAGACATCTTTAGATAAAGTATTCGCTAGTTCCTCGAGAAACTTTAATACCAGCTCAATCTTCATGCGAATGTTTTTCTCAGCTGCTATGACAATGTCATTCAAATTACTTCCCTGAAGCTGCTTCCTCCCACTGCTTAGCGAGGGCCATAAGCTATAGATTAACTATTTTGCTAAATATTTAAGTATTGTCTCTCTCAACAGTTTCCCTATAGATAGTGTTCGATAAGCTTTCATACTTGCTCTAGTTGCTTGAAGTTCCATTGTGTTCCACACCTCCATTAGTGAAGGCGGATATATCCATAGTCCTCTTTGCAAGCTCATACCTACTAAGTACTTATAAAAGATCTCTTGAGCTTTATGCAATTAAGAGCATTGAAAGAGTATCAAGGCAGTTCAAAACAATTAAAAAGAATAACTCACGTGGTTTACCTTTAACTTAAAGTAGCTTTATAAATTGCTTGAACAAGCTGTACTTTATCACTAACTACATATTTTCCTCCATTACATATCTCAATAGCGCGATCTATGTAGACTGCATCCACATCAGTTAACTTACCTCCAATAACTATTATATGGAGCTTTACGCTTGAGCTGCCTGCATAGATTGCAGCTATATCTAATGGCACTCCCTCATTAAATCCTCCATCAGTGATCATTACAACTCTCTTACTCCCCCTATTCCATCTCATAACTTTTACTGCCTCAATTAATCCATTGCCTGGAGCTGAGCCCTCTCCTAGTACACGTATTCTTGAGAAGGCATTCACTATGTTTCTTACGTCCCTTGTAGGAGCTAGTAGTGGAAAAGCTTGTTTATAGAAGACCACTAGTCCTATGTAGTAGTTGTTCTTTTCAACTACTTTAGGGACTACTTGAATGAGGGTTTCTCTAACAACATCGATCTTACTTAAGGCAAGTTCTCCAAAGGCTTTCTTCATGCTTAGTGATGCATCTACTACATAAGTAACACTAGACAATATCAATGCCCCATATGCTTTTAATTAATTCAATTGGTATAATTACTGGTATGGACTTTAAGTAATAAATTAGTTCACGTAACTCTCCTACGCTTATGCTATCCCTTAAAGTATAAATTATCGATAGAGAGCTAACAGCGTTAACACCCATAGATCTCGCGTATCCCCTTGTTCTAAAGTCTTCAGTAATTAATGTAGCACCATGCGTATCCCTAGCATAAGCTATGGCGTATTGTTCATGTTTAGTTAACTGTGCTTTAGCTAAGTTTAACCCTAAGTTCACTACTTCACTATTAAAAAACTCAACTAAGTTCCTTGATTCAAGTAGATGTAGCATTCTTCTTGAAATAAGTACTTCACTCCAGTTCTTAGCGCTGTCTGGAACTAGAAACACATATCCTCTCTGAGCTAGCTTAGCTAAGTGCTTGTAGAGGTTGCTCTTAAAGACTATGTATATCGTCAATGGATCCAGTATATACTTCTTACCGGGGGTTAAAAGCTGTACGTCGTCAGGTCCTTCTAAACCTATTAAAGGCATGTATCCCTTAGTGATAAAGTATTCAGCCATATCATCAAAGCTAGAGTCAGCGAATTCAACTATGTATTGAAAGCTGGCTTCACTTAATGTATATAGCTTTAGAGCTAAGTTCCTTAAGTCCATTTGATCTAGAAGTCTTCTAACAGCGTCTCTAACTGCTTCACTAAGACTTGAGTATATGCCTAAGTCAACAAGTCTTCTCAACCTTTCTTCAAGGATTCCAGAGATCTCTACATCAACCACTACTCTTACCTCAGAGTATTAGTTAGACACAAGTCTCTATAAAAGCATCAACACGAGAGATCTTAAAGCTACTTCTAGGATGAAAACTTTTAAATTAAATACTCTCTATAAACATAGACGTGGCTTTCTCCATGCCTTGAGGGGATGTGAGTTCTCCTCAATGAGTTCATTAACTATCTATTCCTAAGACTTAAGCCCCCTATGCTCAGTTTTAAGTGCATTACCTCCATCCAGTAATGCAGAGCTCAGAGACATATCAACGTAGTATACCTTACACTCTCGCTGTAAATAATGTGGCTTTCAGTTATAGCTATAGTTAACGAAGCTAGCTAATCAAACTTAGGCTAACTAACTACAAAACATTACTTTAATGAAGATAGCTCAGCAATATTAATTCGATTGTAGAATTAACGATTCATTTGCTAAAGCCATTAGTTATTCAAGCCATTCCATAGACTATAGAGTTGTGGGGTATTGTAGGGAAAAACGTTTATTGAAATCACTCTGTTAAGATAATGAACTTCTTTAATCTTCCTTCAGCTCTAACGGCATCAAGCGCTTCTGTTGAAAGTTTAACAGCTCTTCTAGGTATAAGTGATATACCTACACCAGCTTTTACGTAGTTAGGTAATTTATCGAGGAAGTCTTCATAGGAGTCTAGTGGCAGTACAGCGAGGACGTTGTCTCCACCTAGATAGCTAGCTAATCCACCACATCTAGAAACTGTCTCAACAATATAATGGTAGAGCTCTACTGCAGCTACGTAAGCCTCATATATACTCGTGCTATAGGACTTCCTGACTATGTCATTTATATCTATATGGACTATTACGTTGGGATCTTCTTCTCCATGAATGTAAGTGAATTTACTATGTGAATGAGCTAGGATCCTTGTTGCCCATAGTTGTGCTGTAAAGGGGTACTTACTAGTCAAGGAGACCATTCTTATAGGCACATCGAGAGTTGTATATAGGGCTGTATATATTTCCTCATGTCTCTTCTCACTAATGGTGTTTGATAGAATTATGTAATAATCATATCTAAATGGTAAGACGAACCCGTCGTTTTTAGCTATAAGTCTTTGGAGAAGTGAGTGTATTTCAGATTGCTTAAACTGAATTATCCATTCCCTATCACTTCCAAGAGACTCCGTCCACTTCCTATAGTTATAGAGCTCTACTACAGTTATTCTAGGCAAATAGATCACGCTAATCTATGACTATGGTTTCACCTGAGTAAGTTGATTGCTCTAGCGTTAAGAGCCTTTTAGCCATTTTAATTACTGCTTCAACAGCTCTCCTAGCGTAGTCATCTATTCTCTCAAGAGCTTGAGCTCTCGAAGCCCCTGGACCTATTACTCCTAGGCTTACGGGCTTTCCGTACTCTACCATAAGATCCATGAGTTTTCTCCCAACGTTGTGTGCAACAACTTCATCGTGTTTTGTCTCTCCCTGTATAACAGCTCCTAAGGCAACAACTCCATCAACTTCCTTCTTCCTTTCAAGAATGCTCTTTGCTGCTAAGGGTATTTCATAGCTTCCAGGTACTTTAACTATGTACATTACTTCAGCTCCAAGAAACTTTGCATGGTTTATTGCGCGCTGTAGCATAAGATACGTTATGTCATAATTAAACTCAGCTACTATTATCGCTATTCGAAAAGCCATGTAGACTCACCTCATTCCACTATTGGACCTACGTCTGGATACCCCTGCCTAAGTCCTTTTCCTGCATACTTAGTTAAAGCCTCTTTTCCTCCCTTCATAAGCCTCACTAAGTTTAGTGCATGTTTTCTAGCTCTATCTACTGCTATCTTGTAGAGCTCAGATGGTTTCTCAGCTTCATCTTCATGCACTGTGACGTCTATTACGTGTTTTCCAGTCATTAATTGAAGCATTATTAACCCTATACTTAAAGCTATGTAACTGTACTTGTCTACAAGCTTTGACCCAACCCAGCCAAACGTTATTACTGCATCACACCCTTCTTCAACTAATAGGTTTCTAGCTGCCACTGGAATGTCCTTTATTCCAGGCACTGTGTATCTGATGAAGACAGCCTCAGGCATGTTTTCTCTTAGAACATCCACGGCTTCTTTAGCCATATCTACCCGCGCAAAAGTAGTATCAACTATGCCTACTTTAATCATTCACTAAATCCCTCCTCTCAGCTTCAGAAGCTATCTCTGATCCATCTATGAAGAGGAGCTTATAGTCCTCTGCATACTTCCTAGCATCTTCGTATGGTAAAGCTATGCCATCGCTCAGCATTTCTGCTATAACCATACTAGGCACTACTCCTGTGATTAGTGCTAGTGCTGTAACTAACTCTGTATGCCCTCTCCTTAATTTAAGGCCTCTGCTTGTAAGTATAGGGACGTGCCCCGGCGCATAGAACTCCGTTAGAAATATCCTCCTAGCTTCCTCCAACGATCCTTTATATACGTTGCATGCAACTACGTGAAGCCTCCTAATAGTCATAACTCTATCTCGATCAGTTATACCAGTCTTTGTCTCAACATGGTTAACCCATAAGTTAAAAGCAGGTGGATCACCGTATCCAGGCTTCCTTGAGCCTAGAGCTCTATAGACATCCTTATGGCTCATAGTAAAGAGATCGTTAATGAACTCTATGCCAAGAGATTCCCTGAATACTCTTCCTGAGACATAGCATATAAGGCCTCCAGCATCCTTCCTTAACTTAATTACTTTAGCTTCATCAATTGAGCCGGCGTAAAAAACCATGTCTGTCTCCGCTTCACGCCCAAGGGAATCAAATACTAATATAGGCTCTCCTCTAAGTAAAGCACTTCTTATTCTTAACAAATCCATGTTAAACCCCATGTTGCTCTACAGCTTAGTTAATAATGCACTTGAAGTATATTTACATTCCCAGTATATTCATATGCAATCCATTGTGAAACGCTTTACTTACGAGAATTATAGAGGGTTACAGCAAGCTTAGTTAATTCTATTCACTTACCAGCTATAGACACTTCTCTAAATGCTATTGCCGGTGAATATACATTGAAGTAATTCTCTACATCCTTGGTGGTAAGTAAGTATTGTTCCTTAAGTAGAGAGTACACATTGCCTGCTAGTACAGCTCCTTTTACTCCATGCAATACCCTTCCACTCTCAATAAGATCAGCGTTGGTTATTGTCGCATTAATCAATCCACTAATAGGGTTAGACAGCCACTCACCTATAGTTCCATAAACTACTATTACTCTACTTAAATCACTTACAGCACTATCTAAGTCACAGCCGCCCGGCTCTATTAGTAAGTTAGTTATTGAAGGTCTAGGAATTGATGAAGGATTTCTCCTAAGTCCATTGCCTGTAGATTCTCTGGACTCCAGTTGAGCAGTGTAGTTGTCGTACAAGTATGTCTCTAGAACGCCTTTCTTAAAGACATTCTTTCTTTTTGTTGGCACTCCTTCATCGTCGAAGGCCTGTGTGGAGTAGAATCCATTAATACATCCATCGTCAACTATGTTTACCTCATTGCTTAAGACTTCTTCACCAATCTTACCGACAAGAGGACTTCTATTCTTCTGAACATTATCTGCGTAAAGAGCTGGAGCGAGAACTGAAGCAGCTATTGAACCAAATACTTTTGGAGTTAAAACAATATTATACTCTCCTGTCTCAATAGTTTTAGCTCTTAAGCCAGCAAGAGCTCTTTCAGTAGCTTTCTTAACTATGGATTCATAGCTAAAGTCTTCTAGCGTTGCTGAAGCATGAAACTCTGTAAACCCTGATTCACTACCGCCTTCAAATGCTTTTACTTCAACATAATATAGGAACTTCGTTAAGTCATCCGAGATAGCGTCTGCATAGCTATTCATTATTACGCGCTTCATTTTAACGTATTTAAACCCTGCGTTAGCTAAGGAAGCTCTTGAACTAAGTTCTCTAGGTATTTTAGCTGATTCAATAAGGACGTACTTCGACCACTCGACGTCGGGGTTAGCGATTCTCTCATCAAATATTTTTCCAACTGGTGCTTTACCTATACTCTTAGGCAGACTCCTCCAATTAGGGTCTTCAGGGCTTGCTCTAGCGATCTTTATGCCTGACTCAGCGAGCTCCATTGCATCACTGAGGGAACTTATTGTTCCTCCAACAATTGCAATTCTCCTCCCTAAAGCTACTCTTAATCCTGCTAAGATAATTCTCCCACTTCTAATGACATCTATTTCTCCCTTCACGTACTTTAAGTCTGTTGAATAAGTTTCAATAAAGTATGCTTCAGCTTCACTTACCCCACTAGAGTTAAGCATTCCCACTGTCCGTTCAGCTAATTCAACTAACTCTAGCACTTTCTAACTCTCCTCCAACGATTATCTTACGTACTCTAACGTGAGGACCCCCATCCCCTACTCTAACTAATTGATTTTCCTTTCCACAACCCCCGAAGACACTAGTCCTTATTTTTAAGTCTTTAGCAACTGCATCCACGTTATTTAATACGTCAAGTATGTTACCACTAACTATCACTCCTCTAACTAATTCACCTACTTCACCTCTCCTTAAGATGTATGAGGGACCCACGTGGAATGTGAATGTCCCTATAGATGGATCCACTTGTCCTCCCATAGCACCCCGTCCACGTAGATATATTCCATAATCTACATCTTCAAATAGTTCCTCTAAGCTGAAATCCCCTGGCTCTATATAGAAGTTCGTTTGTCTAACTATAGGATCGTAAGTGAAGTTCATGGCTCTGGCATTGCCAGTAAGCTCATTGTTTAAAAAAGTTGCAACTATTCTACTTGTCAAGTACTTCTTTAAAACTCCGTTCTCTACCACTATAGTTTTCTTTTTAGGAGTGCACTCATCGTCGAATGGAACAGGGTATCCTCCATCAACTAGCCCTTCATCGACTATAGTCACTTGTTCACTACCCACTTTTTCACCAAGTCTGCCGGAGAGAATTGAGGAACCTGAGCGAACTAAGTCGCCTTCACTAGCGTGTCCAAATGCCTCATGTATAAATAGCCCCACCAACTCGTTGTCAAGTACTGCGCTATATGCTCCTGGTGAAGGAGTCTTAGCCTTAGAAGCTTCTATAGCTAGCTTACTCAACTCATTTACAAAGCTCTCCCAATCACATTCTTCTATATACTCATAACCTCCTATAAATGACTCAGAGTCGTATACTCTCTCACTCAATAGGCCGACTTTTCCAACAGCCATGTGAGCTATGCCTACTCCTACGATATTGCTTTCAGCTAACCCTCCATCACTTGAAGCAATCAACCTATGATCTACTTCAATACCCATGTTAGTTATGCTCGACGTTATTCCCACATGGCTTAAGCTTAGTTTATTTAAATCCATTAATAATTCGATCTTTTCATGAGGATCAATGGATAATGGATCCTTTTTTACGGAGGTATTGAAGCTTATTTTCTTAGCTGCTTCTCCAAATGCCACTTCAAGCTTCTTAGAGCTCACTGCTCGTGCTATAGATATAGATCGCTCGATGGTTTTATTAATCGATTCCCAACTTAGATCAGATGTATAAGCATAGCCTCTTCCACTACTTGTATATACCTCTATCCCCATTCCTTTAGCTATAGTATAACTGTATTGTCGTAAGAAGCCGCTATCTACAGTTATAAGCTCGTATTTATTTACATGAAATCTAACTACAGCAAATAGTGCTCCTAAGCTGAGCGCTTTATCTAATGCTTTTTCCACGAATTCTTGTTTTAACTCCATGCATCACTCACTAAGTTACTTCTTTAAGCAGAAGTATTAATAGCTGTTGTAAGTGCAGTGGCTTAAGATTATTGAACATTTATGAAGTCTCAGCTCCTAGCGCTACACCTTTAGCTTTAATAAGGAGGTCGTAGAGTTCGTTGAGCTTAGGAACACACCTAGCGCTATGCACTTCCAACACTAAGTATATTTGCAATACGTCGTCTACTTCACAGTAGTCGATGGATATAGCTCCTCCACAATCTTCAACTTCATTCACTATGGCGTTATACTCTTCACTCCTATTTACATCCTCAATTACGGCGTCTAGCGCGTTTTTAACATCAATGTACTTCTCTCCAAGCTCTCGTTCAGAGCCAGCGTTAATTGAGCAGACCAACCTTATTGAACCATCCCTCCTCAAGTCTATTCTAAAAGAGGCTGTGGGATGATCCTTCTTTTCCAATAACGCTACTATTCCTATTTCACTAACGTCACTAAGCCACTCTACTCCAACGATTCTTAAGCCTACGCCTACTCTGCTTACTTTTGTGAGAAATTCATCAATCTTTCCGTAAAGGCCTATTCCAGTTGTTATTACACTATTGAGGATTCTTTTAGAAGCTTCACTTAACGATATTTCTTCATTCTTAGCTATAGATGCTATTCTATCTCTATACTTAGGCGAATTAAGTATGTATAAGGAGTTAACCCCAAGTTCTAAAGCTATTTCACTAACCTCATCTACTCCTACTCCAATTATCCTAGAGAGTTCGGAGACTTTTTCAAAAAGACCCATCTTCTTTAAGTAAGCAACTATTTCACTCACTCCGCCTCCCCCTACTACCTTATGTTTTAAAAGAAGGTAATTAATTGAGTGACAGTGCCTCATAATTACTTATAAAGAGGGAGTATTCATGCATTAATGTCTTGCTTCGGGGAAGTATTTAAGAGCTCAGCTAGAGCTTAATGTACTCAGGTTGAGTGATTAAAGGTTTTTAAAGTTTCTAAGCTATTGTAAGTACTTAGAGAAAGCGCACTTGCCCTTATGACGGTTCTATAGCCATCAGAGGCAGAGAGATCTATGTAGCCTCCCGTAGGCAGATCGTGTAGCATCCGTCGATTTAGCTATCAATGAGCCTGCGTTAAATATTAAAATAAATAAAATAGAAAACACTAAACTAACTAGCATAGGCAACCACGTGCGATGAAGACTACTCCCGACTCTGAATAGTGATTGAAAGGCATTTGACTGAGCATCCTCATTAAGAGGTATTACGCATGGAGCACTGCTTAAATACTGTAACTAAGTTATTAATTAAGCGAGGTCATGTTATTTATAAAAGAAGTGAAGTGAAAGAAGCATTTTCTACTGAAGCATTAACATGTTCATTAGTGTACTTCATCATTGGGAATAGTAGCATAGTAGCAGTAACTAAATTTCATCAATCAAATACTTTAAGAACACATCTGTCTATAAAGATGAATGGAGCAGTGCTCTACGAAAGAGCCTGCAAGTTAGAGAATGCAGGTTTTACAACTGCAATAAACGAAGATCGCTTAGTTAAAGATACATCTATAAACAATGCCGTGAAAACTTTAAGAGACGCAATTAACTCTACAGAGTGTAAAGGTGGCTGAATTGGAGTGGCTTGAGCTAAGCGATGAAGACTATAAGATTATTGATTCCTACAACGAGCTCTCAATGGGGTTAAAGAATATTGCAGAGATCCTTGGGGAACTAAGGATTTCACGCACTTCATTTTATAGAAAGCTCAGGAATTTGAGTAAGTACTTTAGGAAGGTAGTTGATATAGATCTAAATGCCATAGGCGTTTCGCCCATATACGTGATAGCTGAAGCCAAGGCTTACAAGTACTTAAAGCTAGATAATTACCCAATGACGCGACTAATAGACAGCTACCTATCCATATGCAATGAGTCGTACTCTATCCTATCATATATAACTACCGCTAAGAGGGGAGAACACTTAGTTGAATCATTTGAGGAGAAAGCTGGTAATGGAATAGCTGTAGAAGCCATACAGTTAGCTAACTGCATTAAGCCCATAGTGTTTCTCAATAGTTGGAGCGTACTTATTCCAAGCTCATTGAGTGCTGAAAAGCCATCAGAGCTTGATCAATATGATCTAGCTATAGTAGCGCACCTTATTCGAGAAGCATCAAGCCTCTCAACAATAGCTCTTAGAGAGAGCATGCCGCTTTCAACTACATACTACCATTACTGGGCTCATATTAAGAGTTGTGTTAGGGCAAAAGCTATGGTTCCACGCACTAAAACTAACGTAATTATTGAGGCACTCATAACTAATAAAGATTACTCCATCAACGACTTAGTAAAGGACTTAGCATCTCGTGAAGCAATAGTAAAGAAAGCCTGTTCTACAGCTCATCATCCATTGGAGGTAGTGTTAGAAATTTGGACAAATAGCGTAGATAGACTCATAGCTTCTTTAATCAAGATAAGTAACAGGAGGGCTATTAGTGGAGTAAAGCTATACCCAGTTCTACAAATAAAGTAAGCACGGTATGAAATAATGAGTTTTACATTTAGCTTAAATATATTGCCTAGAAAGGAGGCCAGAATTTCCATAGACCAGGAGTTAGCTAAGAAGATAGCGCTTTTGCCGCAAATAGCTACACTGTCTAGAGTTAAACTTGAGTATAGTGGTTCTCCAATGTCCTTAAGGGATCCAGCAGGATATGTTATTAAACTAGGCTGTGGAGAGTGCATGTGGTATGCTATATCAGCGCAAGACGTGGGGATTTCTTGGAAGCCTTACGTAGACTTCAGGAGGATCCGCAATCTCTTGGCAAACATGGGCTTAGTGAAGGAGGGGGGAGGGGATATTTTAGTAAATCCCCTCCCAATGGAGGTCATCGCTCCATTTGACGGTGGAATAGTTAAGCTAAAACCCTTTTCAACAAAGACTGTGACTAACTACGTGGAGAGAGAGTTTACACAAAACGAGATTGCTGTAAGTGGATTCAAGTTGAAATTAACTAACAACGGATTACTCATCTATAACGTAGACATAGGCTTTACCAGTGATGCTGCAGCATCAGTGAAGAGAGTTACAACTATCGGCAATAACTTAAAGATCTATATGAGCGATGGATCTGAAATAATGCTCTCCACTACGTACTCAGCCATGCACCTTGATTTAGTAAGTGACTATAGCTTCAACACTAGATGGCTCAACGCCATCATTAGTGCTCTAACTCCATATTTCATTGCTTCAACTCATTTAGACCTAAATGAGGAACATTGTTTAACTAATGCTCTTCTAATACTAAAGAACACTCTATCGATAGGTATAGTGAATGCTGACATGAAGAAGATATACCTACATAGAGGGCAGATGACTCTTCCGCCAGGCAGGTACTTTATAACGTATTCAATTGGGCAGGCTCTTGATGTATTAAATAATGTACTACTCCTGTTATCCTCTGAAGGAGCTTTACTTAAGAATTGCTCTAAGGTAGTGGATTTTGAAGAACTATTTGTACTTTTCCCGAAGTCTATTCTCATAGGAGACTACGTTGTAAGCGAAGACTACTTGGGAATAGTGCTCTTTAATCCAAGTAACTTAGCGTTAAAGACAACGCTAACTTCCTTCTTCAAGTTTGAGAAAGCAGTAGCTTATACTGCTAGAAACACTGAAGGAATTTCACTAAGGCTTGAGAAGCCAAACATTGTTTCACTAACAATACTGCCTAGGAACATTATAGTACTTGAAGCTTCTTTTAGGAACCTCGGTCCAGAAGTAGTAAAGTATAGGAGTATGTGGAGAAAGGTGGGTAGAGGTGAGTTTAGAGAACTTATTAAGTGAAGTAAACGATATAGCTGCGAGAAAAAAGGATCTTGAGGAGTTAGTCAGGGACTTTCAATTGGCAAACAGCAAGGACTATGATTGTCTAAGATATGTACATCACCAGGTAATAGAAATTAAAAGAGGTGATAGAGACTTATTAGTAATAGGTGATATTCACGGTGACGTAAGTACTTTATATACAGTGTTTGCAAGGGAGAGTGTTGTCGAGCGTTTAAAGAACGATGAATTAGTATTAGTGTTCTTAGGTGATTACATCGACCGTGGAAGGAGGCAGCTGCTAGCTCTAACTCTAGTTTACTATCTAAAGGTACGCTATCCAGGTAATGTTATAACATTAAGGGGAAACCATGAACCTCACCCTTACTTAACTCCCCACCCTCACGACTTTCCTTATGAATTGATGTCGTCCTTTGGTTTAAAGTGGAGGGAAGTGTATGAGTTACTCCTAAGATCATTTCAAAAACTCCCGCTAATAGCTATTTCTCTATTAGAGCTAGCGTTGCTCCATGGAGGAATCCCGAGAACGATTCTTAAAGTAGACAACATGTTTGATGCATTAAGCTTAGGTCTCCCTCAAGTAGATGACTTAGTAGTTGAAGACATTTTATGGAGCGATCCAGTCGATGGAGTCTCCAACTACATTGATTCAATAAGAGGAGCGGGTATAATGTTTGGAGAAGAACTCACTAAGAAATTCATTGAAGTAACTGGAGTAAAAGCTGTGGTTAGAAGTCATGAAGTGGTAGATGGGTATAGAGTCAATCACTTAGGTAAAGTGTTGACAATATTTTCAGCTAAAGAAACATATGGCTTACGTAGAGCTTCATATGTAAAATTAAGTAAAACATTTGAATGTAAGAAGTTAAGCAACTATATTTTCTTCATTTAATGCATTGGCCTCCTCCCTCTGAAGAGCGGGGTTTTCCTTTAGAAAGTTCACTAGATACCTATACTTATTTGAGCTTACATCATTCATCCATTGGACGGTCGGATAGCATCTAAAGTAAAGCTAGTTCTGTAAGCAATAAATGTCGTTAGTGAGGAAACACTTGACATCAACTAACTTAAATACCTCTATATGTTTATCAGTGTAGTGAGTAAAGTTATTGATGTGGAGTGTGGTCAAGTGAGGAAGGAGGCTAACGTAGTTCAAAGACTTATGGATATAACTGACGATTATGTGGGAGAGCTTATAGAAGAAGTTGTTGAGCGATACTATTCTGTAGAGATAGAGCTTAGTGAGGAGTATGGTAGACTTTTAAAGTTCATAAGTAGGGAGCTGGCTAAGGGCCTCTTTGATCATAAGCCGTCTCCCGAAGAATATGAAGAGCTATTAGCTAAGTATAAGCATCCTAAGTATGAATCTATGTTAATGAATGTCATAAGTTACTTAGTAAGCGTATACATTAGGAAGCAAGAAAGAGTTCGCAGAATCGACTAGGTCTTCATTGAGTAAGCTAAGGGAAGACTTTGTATGGTTAAGAATGATGAGGCAAGTAGGAAAAGCAAGCCTAAAGGGAGGGGCTCTGTAAGAAAGGTTAATAAAGACATAGTTGGAGAACTTTTAGTACAATATTTTGATGAAATAAGTGAAGCTCTTGGATTAAGAGGCTTAGTAATTGATGAGGGTTTTCAAAGGGAGCTTGTGAGAGAAGTTCTAGAACTAATAGTGCACTCAACGACGTCTAAGCCTTCCATAGACGTACTGTTAAGGAGAATTAAATCAAATAGGAGGAGTATAAATAAATTCATTTCAGCTAAAATTCTTGAAAGCACTGATAAGTTTACAGCAGAGCAGCTGAACTTTATATTAAGCTATGGAGAAGAAGCAGTGATTCCATTCATTAGCGAAATATATAGAGAGCTAATTAAAAGCGGTAGAAGTGAATTAATAGATGCATTAAAGTACGTTTGGGAGAAGTACGGTAGACCTACCTTAGTGCAATGTCCGAAGTGTGGCTTTAGATCTATAATGCCCGACTACTCCTGCACCATATGTGGATATAGTGTTACAGAAAGCTATGTAAGGGAACAACTATCATTCAGTGCCTTATTTGAAGAATATGTGAGGACAGCAAGCATATCTGATCTTAGAGAAGTACTTGATGCAGGCTTTGTCATCGTTAGTGAAAGCGGTATATATAGCCCAAGGAATAAAGCCGTTAGCTCCCTAAAAGCTTTCTATTCAATATACTTAGTTGGAAGGGAGATCTCCTTAATAATTTCTGAAATGAGCTCTAGAGAGCAAGAAATATAGACTTGAAAACATAGACTCTTATAAGAGGAGCGAAACATAATGTATGAAGTAACTAACATTGATGAAGTTGAGAGAGCTTTAAGGACGTATAGAGTAGTTATGGTTGAATACTATAACCATAAGTTAAAGGAGAGCGTTGAGTTCACTGAAGCATTAAAAATAGTGGAGAAAACTCTAGATCCATCGATACTAATTATGAGAGTATCGGCAGTAAATCACCCAGAGCTCTTAGGGGATGTAAAAGCTATTCCATGTTTAAAAGTATTCTTAGATGGGAAGCTTATTTTAGAGCAAATGGGTGGGTTTGGGAAGAGGGATTTTGATGCAATGATCTTGAGGAGAACTATTAGAGATATTCTTAAGAATCACAACGTATTTCTAAAGATCTAACTCCACATGATCTTGGTAATTAATTAACATATAAATTTATATAGAACCGGCCTCATGTTAACTATTGGAAAGCTTTATAGAGGGAGTGTATCATGGCTCTCTATGGAATACCTGTACTAGTGTTAAAGGAAGGCACTCAGAGAACTACCGGTAGAGATGCCTTAAGAGCTAATATAATGGCTGCAAGAGTGCTAGCCGAAGTCCTTAAGTCAAGCCTTGGGCCAAGAGGCTTAGATAAAATGCTTGTTGATAGCTTTGGTGATATAACTGTAACTAACGATGGAGCAGCCATAGTTAAGGAGATGGAGGTTCAACATCCTGCAGCTAAGCTGCTAGTAGAAGTTGCTAAAGCACAGGACGCTGAAGTAGGTGATGGAACTACTAGTGCTGTTGTTCTTGCTGGAACTCTCTTAGCTAAATCTGAAGAACTCCTCGATCAAAATATACATCCAACATTAATTATTGAAGGCTATACTAGGGCTATGCAAAAGGCCCTTGAAGTCCTGAGTGAAATAGCTGAACAAGTTAATCCAGAGGACAGAAGCATTCTCAGGAAGGTTGTTGATACAGCTATAGCTAGCAAGTACATAGGTAGTGGAGTAGTGAAGGATAAGCTCGCAAGCATAGCTATAGACGCTGTACTAGCTATAGCTGAAAAAGATCCGAGCGGTAGGTACAACGTTAGACTTGATGACGTGAAGATAGAGAAGAAGAAGGGCGGAAGCGTCTTAGACACTCAGTTAGTTTATGGCATTGTTCTTGATAAGGAAGTAGTTCATCCAGGTATGCCTAGGAGAGTTGAGAAAGCAAAAATAGCACTACTAGATGCACCACTAGAAGTAGAAAAACCAGAGATATCCGCTAAAATAAACATTACTTCACCTGATGCAATTAAGAAGTTCCTAGATGAGGAAGCACAACTGCTTAAGGATATGGTTGATAGAATTGCTAGTGTTGGTGCTAATGTAGTTATATGCCAGAAGGGTATTGATGAAGTAGCACAACACTTCTTAGCTAAAAAAGGAATACTAGCTGTAAGAAGAGTAAAGAGAAGCGATATGGAGAAACTAGAAAGAGCAACAGGAGGAAGAATAGTTTCAAGTGTTCGTGATTTAACTGAAAACGACTTGGGTTATGCTGAACTAGTTGAAGAAAGAAAGGTGGGCAACGATAAAATGGTATTTGTAGAGGGATGCAGGAACCCTAAGTCAGTAACTATATTAGTGAGAGGAGCTAATGACATGGTTGTAGATGAAGTAGAAAGAAGCCTTAATGACGCATTGAATGTCTTAAGGAATGTGCTTAAGGAGCCAAAGGTTACTGCAGGCGGAGGAGCTCCAGAAGTAGAGGTATCACTAAGGTTACGTGAGTATGCTGAAAAAATAGGTGGAAAGGTACAGCTGGCTATTGAAAAGTTTACTGAAGCACTTGAAGAAATACCTTCAGTGCTAGCTGAGACCAGCGGCCAAGATCCTTTGGAAACATTGATGAAGTTAAGGCAGCTTCACAGCGGAGGCTTAATAAGGGCTGGCATAAATGTTCTTGAAGGAAAAGTTGAGGAAGACATGTTTAACATAAATGTTCTAGAGCCGGTATTAGTAAAGAAACAAGTAGTGAAGAGCGC
>JANXDZ010000007.1 GCA_025059075.1 Sulfolobales archaeon
TCAGTATTAATGAAGCTAGAAATGCGTGGAGTAGTAGTTGTAAATAGAGTTAGGAACGAGTACCTAATATCATTTAGTGAAAAATATGTAGAGGAAAACATTGAATGAGTAAAACGCATTATCACAATTATGTTTCTTTAATGAGGGCTTTAGTTAAGTGTACATAGCCACACGAGATCATAATGGCTAACAATGAGCTTGCGATGCAGTACACTTGTTCCGCTATAAAGTAGTTGCCCTTTATATCTTTACATTTAACTCTGTGTTCTATTAGCATAATGATAAAGCATTTACGGAATTGCGCTTAACTGTCCTCTAAATTAATGGCTGACTAACGCATGTGTTCTTTACTCCATCTTATGGCTAGCTTATCGAAGTACTTTATGTATATAGCATAGAGTACTATCCCCCTTAAGTACACGTCGACGAACATGGAGATCCATGCGCCAACTACTCCAATGAATTTAGTTAGAATTGATGTAGGGATCACTCTAAATAAGTATAGTCCACTAGCACTAACTATTAATGGCACAACAGTGTTCCCAGCCCCTCTTAAAGCTCCACTGAAGCTCATTGCTAGTGCTAAGCCTGCTTCACTTAAGCCAGCTAAAACTAAGTAGAGTGATGCAAGATCCAATACCTCTTGATCCATGGAGAATGGCTTAACGAGAAGCCTAGATAATGCCGCTGCAACGATCCCTAGGAAAAACATAGTTACTGTAGCTAACTTAGCTATCTCTAGACCAACTACTCTCCCCTCTTTAAACTCTCCTGCACCGATCCTCTCACCTACATATGATGAAGCAACTATGGAGAAAGCAAAGCCAGGCATATATATGAAGCTCTCTATCCTCAACCCTATTTGATGAGCTGCTAGAGCCTTAGCGCCACATCTAGCGATAAAAGCTGCATAAGCATTATTGCCAATAGACATTATAAGTCTTTCAAGGAATGCAGGTAAGCCTACTTTAAATACATTCATTGCCTTAAGGGAGCAGAGCTCAATAATTGGCGTGAGCTTAAGCTTACGTATGAAGAGGGCTTCCATAGGGATCATGAATGCTTCTGAAAGCACTGTAGCTAATGCAGCTCCCCTTACGCCAAGAGGTGGAAGATCGAATAAGCCATATATTAACAGAGGATCTAGCACTATGTTAATTAAGGCACTTGATGAAACTACAGCCATTGAGTACTTAGTTGCCTTAACAGCTCTAATGGCTGAGTCCATTATTAAGGCCACTGCTATCAACGGCAATCCAACGACCCTCATCCTAAAGTACTCAATGGCTTCACTAAGCAACTCTAAGTTTTCACCGCTAACTAAGAGCAAAACCACGTGAGGAGCAGCTATGAATGCAGCTATTGCTATGGCACACATAGCTATTGAGCCATAGAAAAGAGTTTCGCCAATAACTCTTCTAGCGCTATCTAAGTCCCCTGCCCCATTGTATTGAGCTACTATCACTAAGACGCCAACCATAAATAACGAGGGAAACGACATCATGAGCCAACTAAGGTAGGAGCCTGCTCCAACTGCTGCAACAGCATTAGTTCCAAGCCTTGAAACAAAGTAAGTATCTGCTATAGAGTACATGCTATCAACTAGTTCACTCAATATAATAGGCCAAGCCGTCTTCAATACGCCTAGCTTTAATTCATCTATGCTCAATACCTTGTACACCACGGCTAATGGATTCCTCTTTCATAGAGCTATAAGCCAAAGGGTATTTAAGCAAAGTGCATTAACTCTTGAATCAACTACAGTTATGAACTGCCGGGAGTACGTTAGAATATGGAGAAGTGCTGTTTCCTCTGTAAATCTCTAATTATGAATGAGTCAAGTCTCTCCGGCCTAGAGCTCCTAACTTCATTCACTAACCTTTTCAATGCTTCCTTAGCGTCTTCCAGTAGTTCATTAGCTACAGCTACTACTTTGCTTAACTCACTTACTGGCGTAATGAATTCCTCCCCTTTCTTAATTATGTGGATTGCCTTAATTCCAGTCAGCATTTCTACAATTATCCCCTTAACCTTATGCATGGAAAGCACTCCACTGTGTTTAAACCCAGCTCTTCTAGCTACTCTAAGTAGTTCACCTGCTTCCTTAAGTGATGCTGTTGAAGCATGTATTATTGGGCCGGACACGATGAGCCAAAGTGCTTCAGCACACGGCTCTCTAGTAACTCTCACTAGCTCTTCATGAGTTATTGGAGCATGCTTCTTGAATATTACGTTAGTCCCCTTTCTAGCCCAAGGCTTAACTGAATCAACTAGAATTATTCTGCCACTACAACTACTTAAAGTATAAGTATATGGCCTTAAGTTAAGCTCTATAAGCAGTGGAAGCAGGTCTCTATCTAAGTACCCTATCTCAAGATCTTCCCAAATTCTGCTCCAGAACACCTTCTTCCTAACTATCCACTTCTCTAAGTCAACAGGCACTAGAAGTCACCCAGTCATTAATAGCTAAAGTTAATTATTTAACTTAGAGACATATGACAATAGTTGGGGAGTTCAATGAATTCGCAGAGCTATGTATCCATGGAGGAGTTCTCTAAACTAGATATTAGAATTGGAGTAGTTAAAGATGCTTCAACAATCCCAGGTTCATCGAAACTCATTAAGTTATCAGTAGACCTAGGGGATTTAGGGGTGAGACAAATTATAGCTGGAGTAGGCTTATGGTATAAGCCGCACGAGCTAGTTGGCAAGCAAGTTGCTGTAGTAGTCAATATGCAGCCTAGGAAGATGCTTGGCTTTATAAGCGAAGGAATGATCCTGGCAGCTGATACAGCCAATGGGCCAGTTTTATTAACAGTGGAAAAAAGTGTTGAACCAGGTTCAAAAGTTAGGTAAAGCTATTGCTAGAGCCTTCATCTATAAATACTTCATCCTTAAATAATGCTAACACTGGATGAAGCATGAAGAGCTTAAGCTCCCTGCTTACTTCAAAGACAAAAGCCGTGCTTAGTGAAATACACTTAGCATGTATTAAGTATACATCACTGCTCTTAGTAACTCCATCTACAATGACTTCCTCACAAACTTCTTCAATAGCTCTCCAACATGAGATAGGGTCGTCACTAACTATTACTTCTACGCTACCTGAGGTAGTTGACGTAGTGCAAGCACTATCAATGCGCTCCGTGAGCCAACTGACTAAACTATGTGAGTCTTCTCTACTTCCACTCATTAGTAGAGCCCTCTTTGCTAAAAGAATAGTTATGCAACTAGAGATTTATTTAGAGGGATTAATCGCTTGGTCATTCACTTAATTGAGCTAAAAAATAACGTTATGAGAAATCCCACAAGCTCAGAGCTATGTGAAGCCGTTTATATATTGATACAATTACTTAACTTAGGGGAAGTAACTTCGTACAACGACTTAGCTAAACTGCTGGGAGTACATCCAAGAACCATATCTAAATGCCTCAAGTACAACCACCATGTAATAGCCATACCGTGCCATAGAGTCATTTACAAAAACCTAATGCTAGGTGGATATAGCCTTGGGGCAGCGTTAAAGGAGAAGCTACTGAAGCTAGAGGGTGTTTCAATAACTAATGGAAGAGCGTCAAAGAGTTCATATAGGTACTTAAGTAAAGAACTCCTTGAAGGCTGAACGAAAGGATGGAAGCTCATTAAGCATTTCTTCAACAGCTTTTTAAGCTAACAGCAACTACAGTAATTACTTGGATGACTAACTTGGCTAAAGTAGTAGCCTACGTATTAGCAATAGTTAATACTGGAAAGGAGTACGAAGTCCTAGAAGTAATAAAGTCATTTCCACACGTTACTGAAGCTATAGCAGTGTTTGGAGAATTTGACATAGCTATTCGCTTAGAGGCTGATTCATTAAGCGACATAGATTCCATTGTGACAAGGATAAGGAGCATACCTGAAGTAAAGAGGACAGTGACTTTAGTTGGTTCAAAAGCTGTATAAAAGTTTAAGCAAATTTTATCATAAGTAAAGAACTATGTCCTTCAGAATGGGGGGACTCATCCTGAAATGGATTAAATGCTAAGCTAGCTCATATAGTTCTGCGTGAATAGAGTCATCTATGTCTATTAATGAGTAAAAGCCGTACATCAGTGGACCGGGGTTTATAACAAGCGATCCACTGTACTTGCTCACTCCTCTAGCCTCATGAATGTGTCCGTGAATTACTATCCTAGGGGAGTGTTTATCTACAAAGTCCCTCAAGATCTTTAGGCCAGCGTGAAGCCCCCTATAGGTGAAGTCATTTACTCCCTTTAATGGATGGTGGCTCAAGAGTACATCGAGCCTCTTACCTCCCTCACTAATCCTTCTTTCAACATTCTCTAAGTTAGTCCTTAGGGATATTGCTCCAACGCCTGCTATAGTTATGTTTTTGAAATCAACTACTTCGCCATCAATTGCTACACTAGCTGACTTCATTGCTCTATATATGAAGACTTCATCCATGTTACCTGCTACTCCATAGATCTTAATGCCTGACTTAACCAATGTCTCAAGGGGCTCAATGCACTCTACATCGCCAGCTAAAAGAATTAAGTCAACTCCAATGGATAGAGCTCTATCTATGAGTAAAGTAGTGTAGTGGTAACTACAATGTACATCGCTTATACCAACGATCTTCATTGTCTACACCTCCAAGTACTTATCCAATAGTTTGCTGAGAAGCTCTAGGCTTTTAGAGAAATCCCTGTAGTCGTATTCAACGAGTTCTAACTTTATGCCTCTAGCCTCTAACTCCTTCACTAACTCATTTATGAAGACTCCTCTACCCTGCACCCTCGTGCTTGAGGAGGCCTTCCCCGGGTCCCCCATCCACTCACTTGATGAAGCTGTAGTGAGTACTCCGCAAGAGGGGCTTCCAGCTATACCTACTATTCCTACGACCTTCACATGGTTCTTCAAGTACTCCTCTATGTAGTCAGCTAATTGCTTAGATAGCTTTCTACAAAACCTCCTATAGTTGGGATTATCGCATTGTTCTTTAACGCTCCAAAACCTCCTGTATCCAGCGTAAAGTAGCTCTGGACAAGGCATTTGTAGTAACCCCACCTCCTTACTATAGGCTAGTTCAACAACTTCCTTAACTAGCGCAGTTTGTTTAGCTGCTCCAAATACTCTACTATTCTGGTTTAATAGACAGTGGGCTACTATAATAACTCTCCCTCCTCTAGCATTACGTAGACTCACTTTAAACACCTCAACTTCACTGGATTTAACCTAGCTTACTGCAATAAGTATCTAACACTACTTGGTACTTCCTAGGCCCCACCATCCTAACTACTCTACTGTAAGTTACTTTACAGTTAAGCCCGTATTCAATGCATTTACTATAGAGAGTTTTTTCAGCAACTATCCTTGGATCTTCATTTATGCTAGGTTTAACGTGTAAGTATATGTGCACTACTCCACGATCTCTTAGTGCTTTAGCAGCGTAAGGCAGGTATGGTAGAGCTAGATCTGGTAGAGGCATGAGAACTCTATCACTTGTATTAGATAGTTTTTCATCAATGACTCTAGCTGCATCACCTAGGTACGGTAGGACTATTCCATCAACTCTATTTAACAACACGTTATCAACCATGTACTGATATGCTGCTGGATTTATATCTATGCTGTAGACAGCCCGCGGCTTAGAGTACTTAGCTATTATTATGGAGAATGTTCCTACACCAGCAAACATGTTTGTAACTACTTCACCTTCCTTTACAAGCTTCGCTACTCTCATGTGTTCATAGCTCAGTCTTGGGGTTAGAAAGACTTTAGTTATGTCTACTTTAAATAAACACCCATATTCCCTGTAGATAGTTTCACTCCTTGCATCGCCAGCTAAATGAACATAGCTTCTAACTCTGTATTCACCTCCTACTCCAGGGAGAGTAGCCCAAACACTCTTTACTCTAGGGACTTCCCTCAGTAGAGCTTCAGCTAAGGGCTTAAGATCTTTTGGTGAGAGGTTGAAGGGCACCTTTATTACAGCAATATCGCCAATGAACTCTATTCTACTCCAAATTCTTTTAGCAAAAACTTCTCCAAGAACTTCTATAGCCAGTCTCTTAAGTAGGGGAATTCGCCCCCGTGCTTTCTTCATGCTTCTGCCCCTTCTCATTAAAGTACTTACACCAAGACTTTAGTGAACAGTTAGTGCAGAGGGGTTTCCTAGATCTGCATATACGTCTTCCATGAGTAATTAATAGGAGGTGGGCCTCAAGGTATTCAGCGGGCTTAAGGATCTCCATCCAAGTTCTTCTAATGTCATAGTAGCTCCTCCTTGATATAAATCCAAGTCTCTCAGTAATCCTAGCTATATGAGTATCCACTGGAAAAACATTCTTCCCAAGATACATCAGTAAAATAACGTCAGCAGTCTTAGGACCTATACCAGGCATCTCCAGTAAAGCTCTATGCGCTTCATCAGGGTCAGCCACGCTTAGCGAGCGCTTAAGCCTTTTCTCAAAGCTCTCCTCTGAAAATAGCTTAGCTAACTCAAGTATTACTTTAGCCCTTACATTATTCATTCCAGCTGGCTTAATTACTTCAGCTAACTCTTTAATACCGTAGCTTAAGACACGCTGTGGCTCAACTGCTCCTCCAAGAGCTCTGCAGAGGCTTTCATATGCTTTAAATGCATTCTTATCGCTTGTGTTTTGGCTAAGCACTACTCCCACGATGAATTCATAGAGACTCCTCTTCCTCACCATAGATATTACGAATTCCTCAAGATCTATATCTCCATGCATTTCCCTAAGCTTTTCTAAAACAAGCGATCCTAGATCTCTGCTCAAAACAATCACTTTATGGATATATCCTTCCAAGCATTCTCGGGAAGGGGATAGCATCCCTTATGTGTTCAAGACCAGCTATCCACATCACTAACCTCTCAATTCCTAGTCCAAAGCCGCTGTGTGGAACACTACCGTACTTACGTAGATCTAGGTACCACTTATACTCGTTAACGCTATAGCCTTCTTCAATTATCCTATTTAAAAGCTTTTGATAATCATCCTCCCTCTGGCTTCCGCCAATTATTTCTCCATAACCTTCTGGAGCCAGTAAGTCGAATCCAAGAGCGATCTCGGGATTTTCCTCATCTAACTTCATGTAGAAACTCTTCACTTTCTTCGGGAAGTGAGTGATGAAGAACGGCTTATCAAAATACTCTGTGAGCACTCTCTCTTCATCTGCACCAAAGTCATCCCCCCACTTTATTTGAAAGCCCTTTCTTTGAAGCATTTCAATAGCTTCATCATATCTAATCCTTGGGTAAGGGGTCTTAGTGGAGTTCTCCAGGATCCCGGTATCTCTCCTAAGTAATTGTAGTTGATCGGTGTTTTCCTCAAGAACTCTCTTAACTATATATGACACAAGTTCTTCAGATACCTCCATCATATCATCCATAGTGTACCAAGCTGCTTCAAGCTCTAAATGCCAGTACTCAGTTAAGTGTCTCCTAGTTCTACTTAGTTCAGCCCTAAAGCTTGGCGTAAGACTCCATACTTTCTCTAAGCTGTAGATGAGTGCTTCAAGGTATAGCTGAGCACTTTGGCTTAAGTAAGCTTTTTTATCAAAGTACTTTACTTCAAATAGAGTTGCCCCTCCTTCACAAGCTGACGCCGTTAATATTGGAGGAGTTGTTTCCCACCAACCATTATTAGTAAGCCACTCTCTAGCAGCCTTTAGCACAGTACTCTTTATCTTCATTACTTCAGTTAGATGCCTGCTCCTAAGCCATAAGTGCCTGTTATCTAGTAAGTAATCGATGCCCTCTCCCCCCTTTATTGGAAAGTCGCTTGAAGCTCCACTTATTCTTAGCTCTACAACTTCAATTTCATACCCTGTTGGAGCTCTCGGCTCTTTCTTAACTCTACCACGTACTTCAATGCTTGCTTCTAAACCCAGTTTTTCAGCTAACGAATATGCGTTTGGGAGAAATGCACCGTCAATAACACACTGCACTACGTTAGTGCTATCCCTTAGCACTATGAATGCTTTTTTACCGACAATTCTATGTCTATAAACCCAGCCCCTTAATGTAACCTCTAAGCCCACTGCTTCATCCTTAAGGATATCCTTAACCTTGTAGACTGCCATACGTACACCGTTGAAATCCATCAACTCTCCCTTCATAAACACTACGTTGTTAAGGCTTAAAAATAATTTTATGTCTACAAAGCTCCTAATTCCACACGATCATGGAGGAAGCTTGTTACAGTACTCGCATTCTCAAGGGCGTTAGATGAATTTCTTTAAGGCCACGAGCTCTCCAACGATCTTAAGATTAACTCTATCGCCAAGTAGGTTCCAGTAAATGCCCCTAGGCCTCCATCCACGTACCTTTGAACTTGCTCAACATAGAAATAACGTCGACTATCAAGTCATGGGGTTCCATCAGCATACCTTCGACTACTTGAGTAAGTGTCCTCATCTACAACCCCCATCCTTCATGATACCGTGTTCAAAGCTCTATATAATTCCTGCCTTTACTTAGTCTGCAGCCCTTTCAAGCCATAGATCCAGTCTAAATCTCGGCTGGAGCGCTAGAAATTGTTTGCTTTCAGAAAAAGCATCTTGTTTCAAGTTGCTTCACCTAGCGATCTTTGAGTCATCCTAAATACGTTAGGAGGATCGCTCTGTGAATAATCTGCTTAAAATAGGGTAAGCATTGTAGGGCTTTTGGTTCTTTAGCTTTAAGAATTGAAGACGGGAGTAGTCTTAAAGAGTTGATGAAAAGTGTTGAGAAGCCTTTATTAGTAGCTCTCTAGTGAACTATTCTTTTGAGTTAGCCTAAAAATGAGGCAAAGCTCCCATAATATAGAGTATGGTCAATGAATGTTGATGCCTTTTAAGCTACTTGGATAGGCACATTAAGCAGCCCATTAAACACTATTTAGTGAATAGTTTAAGGATTCTCTTAACGCATTAGGAAAGGCTGCTCCAACCTTATCTTCAAGAGGAGTGTCTGCCATGCTCTAAAACAAATGTTATAGCAAAAGATCAAGAGCTATGAACCCATTCACGATCCCTGAGCATTCGCTATAACTGTTTTACTCTATACTAAAAAGCTACCTCAAGATCCTTAGGAAAATTTGAGTTGACTCAACGACGCCGGCGTTCATTCATAGATCAGTTCTAATCACTCTTAAGCTAGCTTCTTTAGATTCTACAGAGTTTGATATCCTCCCATGCATAGGTCTTGGAAACTTAGTTACATTATAATTCCTTAAGCATTCCCCGCATCACTTTACATAATTCAGCCTTCTTCTTCCTAATAGACTTCAAATAACTTTCTACTTACATACACCACGGAGTTCATCGCTATTTTAATAAGTAAAATTATAAATTAATAATAATTTTAATTTAAATATAAGTAAGTTCATTTCTAAATCGTGGTGTTGTAATTTGGTTGAGTATGTTATTGAAAAAGGACCTGCATACGCTATATTAAAGCTTAGGCTGAGCCCTGGAGAAAGCGTTACTTTAGAGCCTGGTGCATACATTCTCCATAAGGGAGATATTGAAGTTAAGACAGGTAGCGGAAGCGTTATGAAAGGACTTGCTAGAGCTATGCTGGGCGGCGAAAGCTTATTCCTAAACACTCTAATTGCCAAGAGCTCAGCTGAGATATGGGCAACGCCAAGCTCCCCTGGAGATATAAGAGCTGTTGAACTAAGGAGTCAAGAGCTCTTCATACAGGATACGAACTACTTAGCTCACTATGGCGATATAGAGCTCACAGTTGGGTGGCGAGGCCTTAAAGGACTCTTAGCTGAAGGACAGCTTGTGTGGCTTAAGGCCTACGGCAATGGCACAGTATTCGTAAATTCATATGGAGCTATAGAAGAAGTAAACTTAGGGCCTGGTGAGAGAATAACTGTAGACAACAATCACTTCGTAGCCATGGACTCCAGCGTTAAGTGGAGAGCTAGGAAATTCGGTGGGTTAAAAACCTTCATACTTGGAGGCGAGGGCATAGTGTTTGACGTTGAAGGCCCTGGAAGAATATGGATTCAGACAAGGACTCTTCCAGCACTAGCTCAATTACTCCAAAGATTCCTTAAGCAAAGTAAGTAGCCAGTTGTCCTTACGTTAAATGCTCTTAGGCGCAAGTAAGTACTTTACAACTCCTTCTCCAGCTATCCTAAACTCAAGGTATAGTGGTGCATCACTAGAGAACTTGAGAGTTATTGATTCAGATACTCCAGTTAATGAAAGCACTTTCTCTAAGTACTCTAGACTATAAGCTGATCTAGATGGCTTATTAACTGAAAGGCTTATTAATGAAGGCATGCCCGCCACGATCTTCGTTTCAACTTTCGAAGCATTAACTCCCCTTATGATTAGAGTGCTTTCATCACTTGCCTCAAATTCAACAGTGTCTCCAACTACTTCAGCATCCCTCACGGCGGTTTTAAATGCTTCAGCAAGCAACATTGCTTCAACGTCAAACTCAAGGCTTAGCTCAGGGATTTCAGGTACCTGTACATCGATGTTTCTAAAGGAGTATTTTCTCCTAAGTTGAGACTCTACAGCTACATTAATGTAGTCACCTACGCTGCTTATCTCCAGTTGATCGCCTTTCTTGAGCTTCTTAAGTACTTTAACTAAGTTAGCTACACTGACTCCAATAACTTCCTCTCCACTAACTTCATATGTTATAAAGCTGCTTGCAGGTAGCGCTATGTCGATTAGGGATACTTTAGCTGGATCTAGGGCTTTTATCGACATCCCTTCTTCACTAACTCTAATGGCGACTTCGTCAACTACTTTTGATACTGCTTCAATAATACTCCTAAAGTACTTTGCCTCAGGATAGATCACTTTAAATGTCAATTAAGACACCTCTACTCGTATTGAAGGAGTAAAGTTAAATAAATGTTTTGGAGTATAAAAATCATAATATTGTTGGCTTCAATACCTCTGGCTTAAATGTTGTAAATTCATTTCTAGCTATATGCGCTAAGAACTCTGCCTTCAGTGAAGGCTTCCCACTTGGATAAGCTTCTGCTCTATAGTTATAGCTAACTACTTCAGCTATAAACAGTGTGTGGTCTCCGTAAGTCCTTGAGTCAATTACCTTACACTCTAAGTTAGCTAAAGCATTCCCTATGCTTGGTGCATTAACTCTACTTGATGGAGTGAGCTTTAACTTAGTTTCACTAAGCTTCTTAGGCCCACTTCTTGAACCAGCTATCCAAACATCGTTAATTAAGTCACAGCTGGGAACACCAATGACTAATTCACCATAGCTAGCTACAAGCCTACTAGTATATCTCTTTGGTGAAATACTTACAACAACTATGAACGGCTCCCAGGAAGCTATCGTAACCCAATCAGCAGCCATAACATTTGACTCCCCTCCTTTACCAGATGTAACTAAGTATGTTCTTAGGGGATAGAGTAATCTCGGAGGCTCCATACGTGACCACCACAGTAAACTTATCTAGAGCTAACTATTAACTACGTTAGTTTCAGTTAAAAACGAAGGCTGTATAACTCATAGAGAGAGCTAAAGTAATATACCTCGCCTGAAAATAATAAAGCATGTCGCTAAACTAGGTAATGGAATTGCCTTCAGCAATCATCACAAAGAATTTAAGGAAAGTGTATAGAGTTAAGAAGAGACTTGGCTTAATTAAAAGCCAGGAGGAAATAGTTGAAGCTCTTAAGGGAATAAGCTTTGAGGTAAAGTATAGAGAAGTAGTTGGATTACTTGGACCAAACGGAGCCGGTAAAACAACTACTATAAAGATAATTTCAACACTCCTCATTCCAGATAGTGGTGAAGCATATGTTGACGGCTACGACGTCGTAAGGCAGGCCAATGAAGTGAGGAAGAGGATAGGGTTAATGCTTACTGTAGAAAAGGGTTTCTACGGTAAGCTAACTGGAAAGGAGAACTTAGAGTACTTCGCTGCACTATATGGCTTAAGTAGAAGTGAAGCGGAGAGAAGAATAAGCCACCTCATAAAGATACTTGAGTTAGATAAGCTTGGAGCTGTAGATAAGTTATTTGAAGAATATAGCTTAGGGATGAAGGCTAGGCTCTCTATAGCTAGAGCCCTTTTAAAAGACTCACCAGTTCTATTACTTGATGAACCAACACTTGGACTAGACCCCCCTAGTGCAAGGAAGATTAGAGAATTAGTCAAGTCACTTGCTAAAGAGGAAGAAAAGGCAGTACTTTACACTACTCACAACATGTTTGAAGCAGAACTTGTTTGCGACAAAATACTGCTCATTAATAAGGGATTAATAGTGGCTGAGGGAAGCCCTGATGAGCTGAAGTCTAAGATACCTAAACTACGCGTAATCACTATTACTCTAAGGAATAGTGAGCGAGTGAGAGTAGGGGAAGTTTTAGCTCCACTAGTAGCTACATACACTGTAACAGGCAGTGAATTTGGAGAGACGGTAGTAAAGGTAAGTACGAAGAACCCTGAAGAGATCTTGGGCGAAGTCATTAGAGCTCTAGTTGCATGTGGTTGCGATATCTCATCAGTGAGAGTTGAAGAACCAACGCTTGAGGACGTATTCATATACTTCAGTCAATAGAGGCCGGGGGCATGTGGTTCATAGAGATCCTTAGAGTTGAGTATAAGCTCGTCTACGCTGAAATGTTTAGGAGGAAGAGCATGTTAGTAATGATGTTCCTCTATCCATATGTGTTAACGGGCTTTACATTATTCATAGGGTACTCGTTTGGTTCGAAACAAGTGTTCGTTGAGAAAACAGGGGTAGCGCCAGAAGTATTCATGATTACTGCTAGCTTCATAATGCTGTCAATGCTTGCAAGCATTGATGACATGATATGGAAGCCGCTGATGGATCTTTGGCATGGGACTCTGCCCTACATAATTGCGAGCCCCGTCAATAGGATAATGCTTTATGCAGCTATACCTATTCCAAGGCTGACTGCAGTCATGATCATAGGTTCTACAAGCGTTATACCAGTCTACACACTGTACTATGGATTAAACGGCTTTCCCACAAGCCTTATAGTAATTGGCTTAGCCTCCCTTGGAGCTATATTCATGATTACGCCTGCAATGGTTGTCACAGGCATAGTGAATACTATGGGGGAAAGCTGGAGAGTAATTAACGTAATTAGGCCAATATTCATGATTCTCTTAGGAGCTTACTATCCAAGGATCCTCATGCCCTTAGCTGGCTTAATAGCTAGCTATACACTCCCCTCTTCATATGTAGTTGAGTTAATTCAAGCATTCTTAAGAAACGTCACTAACACCTCTAACGTACTTAGCTTAATAGGGGTAGCTACAGCTCTCTTCGTAATTTACGCACCAGGCGGCTCTAGGAGCATTCTACTATGGGAGAAGAAGAAAGTTAAGGAGGGAGTTAAGTATGATTAGAGAAGCCCTTGCAGTATTTAAAGCATACTTTCTATCTGACTTCATTAGGAGCCGTGGACTGCTGTATGGATTGTTAAGCATGTCTATGTGGATCCTCTTATTCATAGTCCCAATGAGTTTATTCGCTGGACCAGATGTTAGGAGTGAGGCTTTTTCAGCATATGCATTTACAGCTGTATTAGTGTTTCTTTCATACAACATGGCTACATGGGATTGGGCTGCTGAGCTTAGATGGCTCATTAATAGAGGCATGCTGGAATATGTTATTGCAAGCGGCGCAGGCTTCATACCCTTATACTCTGGAATAATGCCTGTATCACTGATTTGGATGGGGTTTGCATTAACAGCTATATATGTGCTCTTAACGCTAGTAATGGGTCAACCCACATTGATTGTAGTTGATCCACTTGCTTTAGCAATGGGGTTAGCAATATTGATAGTAGTTCTGCTTGGATATGCATTGATTCTTGGTGGAACAGCTATTTCAACAGGCTCTGTAGGACCTGTAATGGAGATCATAAGTTGGATTCTTCCAATAGCTACTGGTGGATTGACTCCCCTTAGAAATGTACCTGAAGTACTCAAGAGAATAGCTTTAGCAACGCCATTTAGCTATCCAGCTGAATTAATTAGGTATTCGCTTCTTGGAATTGAGCCAGTAGTGGAATTAAACTATGCAATCACTGTAGGAGCTCTTTATGCAGGGGCATTCATATCGATAGCTATAGCTTACTTTAAGTTACAGGTAAGGAAGATACTTAAAGAAGGAGTAAAGACTATATCAATGTATTAAAGGACTTATGCAATCAAACTTCTCCACTATTGAAGATCCTTCATTGCTTCTAAACGATTTAAAAAGCAACTTTAACATTATAATGGTGCTGGTGAATTAATTGGAGTTTAAGTCGGGGCGTTTCTTTTTACTTAGAGTGCCTAGTGGAAGTGAATTAGTTAATTACATTAGGAAGTACGTCAAGGACTTAGACATATCTACAGGCATATTTTGGTTAATAGGGTCGTTTCATAGAGCTAAAATAGGGTTCTTCATCGAGGAAGAAGGCTCATATAAAACAATTGATGTAAATGAGTTTACTGAAGTAATTAATGCAAGCGGCAACATTAGTTTAGTAAACGGTGAGCCATTTATACATGTACACGTTGCTTTAGGGAGAATGGATGGCTCTTGTATCGGAGGCCACTTAATTGAGGGAATAGTGTATATAGCAGAAGTGTGGATACAGGAATTGATTGATGAAGAATTAAAGAGAGTGAAAGAAGGCTCTCTTCACTTATGGCCTCTGGAACAACTCCCTAATGAGCTAGGTGGAGGACGTGTGTAGAGTATTAATAGCATATGTAGAGGAGTGCTCTAAGGACTCCATAAGAGGCATAGCTGAATTACTTAAAGCACTAGTTACTGCAAGCAAGTTTTTAAGACAGCGAGATGGATGGGGGTATATTGCATTAGTTAGAGATAGCCGTGGCCGGCTTTCATACACACACTTTAGGAGTGAAGAACCAATCTATAGGCCTAGCTCTAAAATGCTTCTAGGAGAGCTCATTAAATTACTCAAGAGATCTAGTGAAGCATGGATCATGGTGCATGCAAGGAAGTCTTCGAGAAAGAACTTAATTGGATTACTGTATTCACATCCATACGTCTCTGAAACTAAGAATGGATCTCTATGGCTCATTCACAATGGCTCTCTCGATAGTGACAAGCTAGCTAGAGAACTTAAAGTAATCAACTCCACTAAGTACACTGACAGTGAATTAATGAGTAAGTACATAGCAAGCAACTTAAGCGAGTGTACAAAGAGCATTGATGAATGTGTTTTAAACTCCTATAATGAGCTATTTGAAAAATATGCTTCAACTGCATTAATAACTGGGATAATAGTTCTGGAGAAGGGGCATGCTTGTAAAAATACTGTATACATGTATTCATCAACACTATATAAAAAGACTCCTGTGAAGTACCCCGATTACTACATGACTTACTTAGTGAAGGGAGACTCATTTAATTCCATAGTTTCTTCAACAGTTAAAGAGCTAGTTAAACGTAGTTACTGTATAAGGGATGCATCAAATAGAGTCATTAGGCTCTACCCCAACTTAAGTTACCTCTACTAATCTACTAACTTCTCTACTTAAATAGTGACGAAGCTTAGTGAAGTGCCTTACTTAAAGTCTGGTATAATCCTTGTCCCGCTCTCTCCTCTTAAAGCTTCAATACCTCTATAGAGATGCCCTATTATAGCTACTTTACCTCCATTCCTAATGAACCTTATGCAGGCCAGCACTTTTGGACCCATGCTGCCTTCAGCGAAATGCCCCTCCATTAAGTACTTCTCTGCCTCACTAATAGTAATAGTGTCGAGGGGCGTTTGATTTATCTTGCCGTAGTTTAAGTAGACTCTATCCACATCAGTTAAAACCATGAAGATCGATGCTCCAAGAGCTGAAGCAAGTCTCTCTCCAGCCAAGTCTTTATCTACTACTGCTTCTACGCCAAATAATCTACCGTTTACTTCAGTTACAGGTATCCCCCCTCCACCACTAGCGATCACTATAAAGCCTTCATCAATTAACTTCCTTACTGCACTTATTTCAACGTGGTTTACTGGATCAGGTGATGGAACTACTCTCCTAATACCTCCCCTGGGATCAGGCTTCATTATCCAACCGTATTCATTCATTAGCTTTTTCGCTTCACCCTCCTCATACCATGGGCCAATGTACTTAGTTGGATTCTTGAAGGCCGGGTCATCTTTATAAATGAGGACTTGGGTAATTACTGTTATAACTCCCTTCGCTTTACTTCCCAATAAGTTTGCCTCCAGTAAATTATTGTATATAGTTTGCTGTAGTAAGTAGCCAAGCCACCCCTGCGTCATTGCTCCAGCTATGTCGAGAGTCATTGGAGGCAGATTCTTTAACTTCAAGCCGGCGAGCATCCACTCAGCCATTATCCCCACTTGAGGTCCATTTCCATGAGTGATCACTATTTTATATCCCTCACTAACTAGCTCTACGATTAGTTTAGAGGCTCTTTCAGCATTCCTCCAGTATTCATGTGGAGTGCCTCTATCGCTCTTTGATTGAAAGGCGTTTCCTCCAAAAGCTACTACTAGTAGCTTCTCATCTCTACTCAATAAAACACCTCGTTTAAGCTGGGTAGACGTATTAATAAGTTAGTTCACTATTTTAAAGCGTTATATTCAAGAGAGTTAGTGTTTTTAACATTGAGTTACTCGCATTAGAAGCAGGGTGAGGATGAGCGCGTGGAGTCGATTTTAGTAATTGCAGCGTTATCATTGATTGCCGCCTTGAGTATTTCGTCAGCTTCAATACTCGTCCTCTTGTCGAAAGCTGATGCCCTAGGATGCGTTTTCTGGAGGCTACTTATAACTAGCCTACTTCTCACATCATATGCCAGTATTCATCGCGGAGAGTTGTTTAAGCGCATTGCATGCAATAGGCAGTTGCTTAAAGCATCAGCGTTATCAGGCCTCGCTCTCTTCACGCACTTTACTCTATGGATGGAAAGCTTATTCTACATACCTGTATCATACAGCACTACTATAGTAGTTACATACCCAATGCAGTTAATTCTACTTGACGCTGCTCTAAGAGAAGCTCCAAGTAAAAGACAAGTAGTTGGAATAGTATGCGGCTTCTCATCCCTCCTACTCCTATTGACACAGGGGGTTTTTGAAGCACTAGACTTAAGGGGCGTAGCATACAGCCTGCTAGCATCTATAGCTGCATCAGCCTACTTTGGCATAGGGAGAGTAGTGCGTAGGAGAGGTTTAAGTGTACTAGAATACGTTATTCCTACGTATGGATTTGCTTCACTAATAGCCCTCCTATACGCCTTAATTATTGGGAGGAACTTACTTAGCTACAGTCTTCACTCATACGCATTCTTCACTTTAATGTCCCTAGCTCCAATGATAGGAGGCCACACGGTAATTAACTACTTGCTTAAGTACTTGAAGAGCAGTATAGCTACATCAATAGCTCTAATAGAGCCTGTTGGTGCAAGCATTCTAGCATACTTACTACTAGGCCAAGAAGTATCTATGACCAGCGCCATATTGATGATTATGGTGGTGACTTCAATATGCTTAGTTGTACTAAGCAAGGAAAGTATTTAGGAGGACAAGCAGTTCAGGAGTTCAGCCCTCATGTAGGTTTATGTAGCTTGATGCGTTTTCATCGCTTCGTTTCTTTTTCACACTCCTTCTTAGTCTTGCCCATGGCTTAGAGGCATTTAGACCCTGAAGCTCCTACATCTTACTATCATTAGGGAGAGCCCATAGAAATTTAAGCTTTCTAACTCCTTCACCAAGCTATACTATAGTTGCAAGAACTAGAGCTTATAACATTTCTTGATATCTCTAAGTACCGTTATAAAACTTGAAACAGCTTTACATGGCTTCAAAGAGCTAAGCTATGTTAAGAAGAGGCTCTAGAGAGCAGAATTAAATCACTTAAGCTAAGCCTCCACCCCATTGAGCCCAGCAATTCCTCTATGTGTTTCTTTGACTCAGCCTTGGGGATAGCTATGACTCTAGGTCTTGAAATCAAGTAGTTCAGCGCTATTTGGATAGGCGTCTTACCGTATTTATAGCTGAGTTGTTTTAATACTTCTAAATCTTTTACAGCCCCCCTCTCTATCGGCGTATACGCCTGTATAGTGATCCCCTTGAGTACGGCATAGGGCAGTAAGTCTTTTTCAACATCTCTATGAATAATGCTGTAATGCACTTGGTTTACAACTATGTCAGCTTTCCTTACTGCTGCAACAGCTTCCTCAAGTTCAGTTAAGCTGAAGTTACTTACACCAATGTATCTAGCCAGCCCCTTTAAGTATACTGATTCAAAGTTCCTCACTTGCTGACTTATACTCATAGATCTATTTGGCCAGTGTATGAGCATTAGATCTACGGCACTTACTCCAAGCCTCTTAACAGAAGATCTAGCTGCTTTCAACACTTCCTCTCGACTGATAAGTCTTTCAGGTAGGATCTTTGTAGTTATGAAAACTCTTTGCCTCCCCACTCTCTTCACTAACTCACCAACGAATTCCTCAGCTTTACCATTGTGGTACATCTCAGCTGTATCAATGTTGTCTACCCCACTCTCTATGGCATACATGTATGCCTCAAGGCACTTGCTGTAGTCCCTTATTGCCCAAGTCCCGAGTCCTATTGCTGAAACATATTCACCAGTTCTACCGATCTCCTTTCTATCACTTCGATCTATCTCTAAAAGAGTTTCCCCAAGGCGTATATTCTCTGAGTACTCCTTTACCTCAGGACTCTCTTGATTGGATCGAGTTCCAATCTCTTCACCACGAGAGCTATCGGGGCTCCATATAACCCATAAGCCCTTCATTTGCTTTAAACCATATAGTGTATTTAACCCTCATCACCATAAGTTAATTGTTACACCTAAGTTTATAAGTCTTCACTTACAATGCAGGGGAGCAATAGGACGCGAAGAGTGTGATAACAATTATAGCATAAAGCAATGGAATGCCAACAGCCTGAATCAAGCTTACTTATCATTCCTCCTCTAAGTTCATTAATGTCTTCTTGAGTATTTCAAGTCTATCCTTAATTGTAGGGTTTGAGAGAACTCTATCTCTATTGGGGAGTTTACTATACGCTTTAAGCACTTGCGTAAGTATTGAAGCCATTTTAGCTGCATGTGGAAGCGTTTCATTAACTAACGCTTCTAATCCAAAGCTAGTTATTGTATAAGTAGCTTTTCCACAACTAACTCTTCTCTCAATGAGCCCTGACTTAACCATTTCACCTAGAATTCTATAGAAAGTACCTATTGAAGGCCTCCAAACTGGTTCAACGTGATAAAGTATCTCCTTATACAATGCATATCCATGTAGCCCTCCTCTAGATACTAGTGATGCAAGGACTAAGTACTTAATTATTGAACTCCTCCTTTTAGGCATTAGAACACCTATAAAGAAATATATTCTCGGGGAATATATTTCTTTGAAATACAGCCTATGCAGTGGTTTAAGTGAAGCCATCTAGAGAAGTCGTTGAGAAATATAGGGATAGGATACTCAATGGATCTGTAGTCACGACTATGCTTAGGCTAGGAGCTCCATTAATGGCTGTTCAAGCACTCTACGTATCATACAATATAGCTGATGCATACTGGCTCTCAGTGTACAGTCAATACGACATAGCTGTCCCAAGACAAGTGTGGCCTATTCAAATGCTCTTCTTAGTATTTGCTCAAGGCATTGCAGCAGCTAACTTAGCGCTAATATCTCAATACGTTGGTGCAGGAAATTACGAGAGGGCAAGTGAAATAGCATCAAAGTTTCTCACTGTAAACATTATTACATCAATAGCTGCATTCGCTGTCTACACAGTCCTTGTCTCAGCAATATACAGCTACCTAGTCAATGTTCCTCAACTAATATATGAAGGAGTAGTGCTTTATGCAAAAATAATGGCTGTAGACCTCGTAATAACGTGCTTCAACATAGTCTTTACAACAGTTCTACAAGCAATGGGAGATACTGTGAGGCCAAGCATTATTGGAGGAGTTGCATCAATAGTGAACATAATCCTAGATCCATTTATGATACTTGGAATCCCCCCATTCCCTAAGATGGGGATTGCTGGTGCTGCATTAGCGACAGTATTAAGCAAGCTAGCCGGTACACTAGTACTAATGTACTTGTTGAAGAATTATCCAGGCGTTAGACTAAGGCTTACTAAGAAAATAGATCTAGAGTGGTTGATTAGCAACTTTAAGATAGGGCTGCCAGTAATGCTATTCATGGCGTCCAATAGCTTGGCATTCACTATGCAGACAAGGCTCATCAATGTCTTCGGTGAAGTAACTGCAGCTGCATACTCCATAGGCTTCATAGTCATGGATGTAGCTGACGCCGCTCTATGGGGACTTTCAAGTGCTGTATCAATAATGATTGGGCAAAACCTTGGAGCAGGCAAAGTCTCTAGAGCTAGAGAAGTTGCCAGCAAATCCATGTACACAATATTAGCAGCTACTAGCGCTAGCTCCATAATCATCTACCCCATCAGGGGGTTGCTTATAGATCCATTTACGGACGATCCTTCAATATACGCAGAGGCATCGATATTCATAGATACGTTTCTATTTAGCCTACCTTTCTTTGCACTATTCTTCATAGCTCTCTCAGTTGGCAGAGGATCTGGGCATACAAGTGCGCCAACAGCAATAGGTGTTGTAAGACTTTGGATCCTGAGAGTAGGCCTTGGATACTACTTGGCTTTACTACTGGGGCTTGGATCGTATGGCGTATGGCTAGCGATGGCTGTAAGCAATTACGTTGGTGGAGCATTTTCAATAATATGGGTTAAGTATGGTAGATGGGCTAAATCAGTAATCAATGTTTCTCAAAGCTAGCATTTATGTATTTAACGCATTCTGCTGTACATTCCTTAAGGCTTTTCTCACTAACACTTACAGGCGCTTTATACTTAGGGTAAAAAGTTATTTTAACACCATCTCTTAAAGCCTCATAGCTTACTGAATAGTCACTTAGAGAAGCATTACTCACAAACGTTTTCTCATCCATAAATGTCCCAACTCTAAGTACTGTTACTCCTTGATTCTTCATTAACGTCAGTTGGTTTTTAAGAAATATGAGGTAGTGATGTAATCCCCCAGCTCCAATAGTCATCATTGGCACGTGCGTTTCCCAGAAGATGACTACGCCGGGCCTAATGGTTTTAACTAAGCTAGCTTCTATTGCATACAGCTCTTCAACGCTTAAACCAGCTGGGTTAAATGACTTAACTACATAGAATTCGTTAATTACTCTTTCCGCTAGGCTTTCACTAACTCCAGCATACTTTAAGGCTTCAACAGATCGTGAAATCCATTCCTCTGGAGAACTAGTGTAGCTAACTACTAACACCTTATGTCTATTGATTAATGCAGCTGCTACAACTATGGGGATAAGGTTAGCCATGACCGGCTTTAAGTTTGCATAACCAATGTATATACTTTCGCCAGCTCTTAAATCACTTAGTACTTCATTCAACATTCTACATGGGAGTTTAAATAGAGCAAGGTCTTTAAATGATGCTTCAGGCATCGATGGCGGGGGATACCATAATTCAATGCCCACTCCA
>JANXDZ010000008.1 GCA_025059075.1 Sulfolobales archaeon
CTGGAGTTATAAAAACTGCTTCACAAGCTAAAGCAATGGCCTTTAAGTAAGCATTCTTTATCGATAACTCCAATACTTCTGGAATAGGCCAAGCTATTTCAGCTGCTAAAGCAATTGCATTCTTAAATGCTCTTAGAACTCCATCCTCATACTCCCCTACATTGATGAATAGTCTCTCTCCAGGAATCAATACGCCTGAATCATGAATAGCCTTGATCTTAACATTTACCTCCTTAAGAGCCATGCCTAATTTACGGAGAATGCTCGCCAACTCTGGTGTAATTTTATCACCCTTTCTTGCAACAACAGTGTCCTTTATAACCCATATTGAATTACCCTGAGGTTTAACCGGTATCTTCAGCTTGCCGAAGGTACTTAATATAGGTCCAGGAGATAGCCCTGTGTTTCCTTCATATATTACTATATCAGATTCAGCTACATCACCTGGCTTATAGTATGTGTATAGCTTGTTTTCACTTAACAACATAGCTAATTGAAATGGATTCACGTTGGTAAACATGTAGATGTTTTGCCCTTGAAGCAAATTGAATAACTCTTCATTCCTTACTCCAACTTTCTTAAGAGCTATTTCAATAAGCTTTCTCTTCGCAACTTTAATAACTATGTTGTTTGAAAAGATCTTTCTAGCCATCTGTATGTATGCAGTCGGCAGCCTATCTCTATCAATTATTGCTAAAACCCTGTACTTCTTCAAAAGATCTGTTAACTCCGCTACTTCTTCAGCTTTCCACGAGGGAATTCTCCTACTAATTGATGAAGCCCTAGGCATTTTCCTCACGCCTTCAGCCAATCTTTATTTTAACTGGAGGACCCATAGTAGTCTTGACGATGACTTCACCAATGTTCTTATCATGGTTTGGAAGCTTTGCTTCAACAGCTGAAATTACTGCAAGAGCGTTTTCAGCTATATCGCTTGGATTCATATCCTCAGTCCCTATCCTACAGCTTATTTGAAGCTGATCCTTGTTTCTAACATAGATAGCCCTCCTATATCTCTCTATGAGAGCCGCTAACTCTATGTTTACTGGTATAGGTACAGGTACTTTGCCTCTAGGGCCTAGGGCTGGGCCAAGGATTTTCCCAGCGAGCCCCATTAAATCAGATCTAACTAGAATCCAATCGCATTCACTCGCCATCTTTTTAGCAGTCTTTTTATCCACTGAAGATAGATCTGCTTTCGTTAAAACCTTATAAGTACCAGCTTCTCTAGCTTTAATAGCCATTTCTCCTTCAGCTATAACGCATATCCTTACCTCCTTACCTACGTCCTTCGGTAGAAACACCGTCTCCCTTACTTTAGCCTCTTGACTCTTTGGATCAATGTCTTTCAGCACTAATATCAACTCTACGCTTTGCTTAAAGTTCCTCTTTGGGGAAATACTTAGTGCATTAGTGATTAACTTAGTGAGTTCATCCCTTGAGACAGCCATATCAAGCCTCCCCCCACTCATGTTCATACTTGCTCAGCAGTTCATCGTACTTACCATCCTCTACCTCCTTTATAACCTCCCCAGGATCTCTTCCTTCAACTGTTACACCTATGCTTTTAGCACTTCCCAGTATGCATTTAAGGGCTTTCTTAATAGTTTTAGCCGTCAACTCCTTCTTCTTAACTATAGCTATCTTAATGGCTTTCTCTAAAGTTATGTCACCCACCTTCTTATTAGCTGGATCTCCAGACGGCTCCTTAGCTCCAGCTTCCCTAAGTATAAGAGTTGTAGTTGTTGGAGTACTAACTCTAACTTCATAAGCTTTAGACTCTGTATCAACAACTACTTCTACAGGCACTGTAAGGCCTTCAAAATCCTTAGTAGCATCGTTAATTGCTTTTACAACTTCAGCTAAGTTAAGCCCCAGAGGAGATAGTGCAGAGCCTATTGGAGGCCCTTGAGTAGCCCTCCCTCCCTCTATAAGTAACCTAATGCTTTTCCTAGGCATACTAACCTTCCCCTGATCTAACTACTCTTACATAGTCTCCTGGAACCTTTATTGTTAGAGGAAACTCTGATTCTAAAATATTTAGTTCTACATCGTTTTTAGCTCTATCTATGCTAACTATAACTGCCCTCATGCCTTTAAATGGACCTGCAATAACTTCAACTAGATCTCCTTCCTTAATTAACTCTATGGCTGGCTTAGGCTTTATGAATAGCTCTATATCACTAAAGCTCAACTTACGTGGAGCCCCCTTCTTCAAGTACTTTAATTCCTTAGTCACATTGTATATTGCTTCAGGGCCAGTTGCTTCTACAACTAAGTACCCCTTTAGATCTGGCAATATTGCTATAGAGTAAACCTCCTGCCCTAAAGCCTTGGAGCGCGACTCAATTAAGAGAGCTACATCTACTTCTCTTCCACCCGTCACCTTAATTGCATAGTACATCGCTCTACTACTCACATCCACCACCATAGTCATTGAAGTAAGCTTAGGATATCTGTGGAAATACAAATACTGTGAATATAAACCTAATTATGAAAGCTATTCCACCAACTGCAGCTAGCGCAAGGAAAACTATCTTTAATACTGCTGAATACTCACTTCTAGAAGGCTTATATGCGTAAGCCACAATCCTCGACCAAGCTTCAACGATCTCCCTTAAACCCATGGACCTTCACTTTACGCAACCTACCACTAGGATTCTCGTCGGGATTTATTAAATTATGTGTAGAGAAACTAAGCTTCTCAACAATATATTTCAATGCATAAATAAGCGTGAAGCAGGCTTTGCTAACTCTATTAATTCAGCTATTTCAATAAGTACTCCACATACTTATGTGAGCTGAATTCCTCTAAATCACTGTAGCCCTGGCCTGTGCCTAAGTAGATTATAGGCTTTTTTATAGAGTATGCAATGCTTATCGGAACTCCCCCCCTTTCACATGCATCAGCTTTTGCAATTATTACTGCATCAACTCCTACAGCTTCATTAAATTTTTTAGCTTGTTCAACTGCATCATTTCCAGTTAAAGCATCTATAACTAACACCTTTCTATGGGGCTTCACTACTCTAACGATCTTCTTAAGTTCTTCAACAAGATCTTGATCTACATGCATTCTCCCAGCAGTATCTATTAGTAAAACGTTATAGCCCCTCTTCTCCGCAAATGCTATGGAGTCAAAGGCTATTGCTGCTGGGCTAACTCCATACCTAGCTATGAACACAGGTATCCCAAGCCTTTCCCCATGCACTTTTAACTGTTCTTGAGCCCCCGCTCTAAATGTATCAGCAGCAACCATTAGGGGCTTAAACCCCCTATCCCTAAATAACTTAGCTACTTTTGCTATAGTAGTTGTCTTCCCTACGCCGTTTACTCCTAAAAAGATCACTTTATAAAGCTTGCTTCTTCTAGCTTCAGCAAAGACATCTATGGCTTCAGATCCCTTAAATAACTCAATTATTGCTTCACCAAGTGCTTTAAGGACATCATCTCGATCCCTCAGCGCTCCGTCTTCAACAAGCTTCCTCAATCGAGAAGTTATTGCTACTACAGCTTCGTAAGCTACATCGTTTTCAACTAATTGAAGCTCTAATTCATATATGAACTTCTCCAACTCCTTCTTAGAGTAAAGAGCTCTACTTACTTTCTCAGAAAAACTAGAGATAGCTTTCTTAAGCTTTTCAAACAAGCTCCTCCCTCAAGCTATTAGAGGGTCCTTAAAGCACTAACGTTAAGTAGGCTGACTAGCCTCTGCTCTCGCTTGACGAAGTATTGCTTGAAGCAATTGCTGCAAATAATTGTATTCATTGAGTAATTGAAGCAACTCCCTTCTCCTAACATTAATTACGTTCTCTAGGCCTCTAGCCCTTTCATCAATTATCTTTATGGCCAGCTCTCTATCAGCCTTTACGTAGTAATTCCTCCCAATGTTAACTACGACTTCTCTCCCCCAATTACCTGGAATTGTAGCTGGTATAAAAGCTGTCCCCAATCTATCTATAGTTACTAAAGCTTGTGTTCCTTCACTGCGCTTCGATAGTTCTTGAAGAGTACTTCTAGATAGGAGTAGCTCAGATAACTGCATGGATAGTTCATTTACTTGCTGCTGCACAACGTTTATAAGCTCCCTTAACTCAGTTGCTCTCGCTAACAAAGCTCTAACATCTATAACTCTCTCTTTAGAAGCCTCTTCCTTACTCATTTAACGAACCCCTGGAGCGATAGTACTCCAACGACTTCTAAGCTCTCAGATTCTTCTAGAGCTATTTCTCTAACGCTATACACCCTTATGTTCTTTCTCTTAAGCTTATGCGTCCCCCCTAGAACTGAGTATACTTTCTCAAGAGCTTCCTCAGGCTTAGTAGCTATGACTTCTTTCTTAAACTTCTGCCACTTAGGCTTTCCTCCACAGCTTATCAACATTGATCCTTCAATTCTATATACCTTTACTTCTCTAGAGCTCAAAGTATTTACACCCTTTCTACAACGCACTATACTATTGTGAGTTTATAAAGATGCCTTAACTATTGTATGTTGGCTAAAGTACTTTGAGGCCCCTCTGTATCCTAAGTATTTCAGGCCCTGTAGTAGATTCTCCAACGAGTACTCCATTATTGTTAGCTACAAGCCCGGCCTTCACAAACGGTATTCCAGAGTTTACTGTAGCTCTCTCTACTTCAACTCCCATTACTTCCTCTACGTATCTTAAATCATCATCACTTACATCTGGGTGTATTGCACCACCAGAGCTATTCACTACAGCTATAGAGCCAGGTATACTGAGGTTCATTAAGTCTCTTACCACTACTTCAACTCCAAGGCTATCAGAGATCTTAGTAATTGCTCCATACTCAATCTTACTGCCAACAACTGCTGCCTTATTGTTTGCTAAAACAACGTTTCCAAGAGCCGTCAGCCTTGAGTCAACGATCTCTATATTGATGTGATAGCCTTTAAGCAAGCTCCTTAACTCACTTAGCTCAGATTCCCTCACAGTCTTTGGAATAACGATCCCGTTGTTATTTCCAGCTATGAGTACTCCAATAAGTATTGAATCAGATATCTTTACTTCAACAACTTCAACTCCAAGAGTTTCTTCAATAACTCTCCTCTCACCCTCAGTGAGGCTGGGCCCAACTAGTGCTACGTAGTCATTTGCAAATAAGTAAACACCTATGTTAGGTGTTCCAAGTATGCTGAGCTTACTGAAGTTCATTACAGCGTTCACTCCTCGACTTAAAGCACGGGCTCCTCAATCTCTTGCAAGAAATACTCTAGCTACTCCCTCATCTTGGTTAAACGATACAACTACTTTTATTCTCCTAGGAGGATTCTCAATGCTTCTCTGCCATATGTATTCATTGACTTCACTATCTATAACTACTCTCTTAGCCTTCTTGAAGTGCCTCTTAACGTACTCTCTAAGCAATTTAATGGCTTTAGCAGCTCTATTCCTCCTCCTCCCCCAGTAGACTCTACTCAGTGGGACTACTCGCTCTACTCTTACTACACTACTTTTATCAACTGCCAAAGCCATCGCCTCAGGCCTTCAGCTTAGTTCTACGCCAATGCCTAAGCTTAAAGCCTCTCCTAACTCTAAAGCGAGTCTTAACAGTGACCCAGACTGGGATTGCTCTATTGCTATTAGCAGCTGCAGCAAGCCTGATTTTTTTGCCTAAAGGCTTGTTGTGAGCCATGATCTCAACCCTACTTCTCCTTAATCTTTATCTTAGTCTCTCTATGCAGCTGATCGTATATCCTAGTTAAGAGCTCCTTAACTACAGTCTCACTTATAGGTACTCTCACTCGACCTGTTTGAGCAAGCTCTATCAATTGATCTTCAACTACTCTAGCTATCTCCGGCCTCACGAGCTTTAAGTTATAAAGCCTCTCCTTAGCCTTAGGCTCCAGTATTTGCCTTAAGAGAGCTTCTCTACGGGCTTCAAGCTCCTTCCTCCTCTGTTCTTCAATTAACCTCCTTTGATACTCCTGAAGCCTCCTCATCCTTACTGCTTCAAGCTCTTCATCATAGTATTCATCGCTCAATGCACTCACCACGTAACTTCACTTGAGTTGCGATAGAGGTAGGTACTTCTTCAACTCCTCATTACTCCTAGCTAAATCTGATAATACTTCAAACGCAATTCTATCTAACAATGCTCTACCAGCTGGCGTAAGAATCCTCCCTCTTTGATGAACTTTTGTAACTAACCCAGCTTTCTCCAGTTGCTGAAGGATCTTTCTAACTATGCTTCCACTGCCTTTAACAAAGTGCTCTGGAGAAACTCCATAGTTTTTCCTACCGCCATAGATAGTTCTAAAAGCCTCTATGCCTATGGGCTCACTGTACTTGTATAGCTTTCTAAGAATTGATGCAGCTCTATAATACCACCACTCAGGGTTCTCCGGAGGCCTCTCCTTATGAGCCCCAGTCTTCACTGCTAAAGCCCACTTCGGAGGCTTTACTTCAGGCACCTTTAGCTTTAAATGACTAGCTAGTCTCTCAATGAGTTTATCTGCAGGTACTTCAAGTGCTGTAACCAAATACTTCACCCTCCATGTACTCCAGCTACTTAACGGCAGAGACCTATATTAGCTTTGTCTTAAATGAAGATCTTTGCTTAAACACCTTTCTCCTACCAACTAGTATGAATGTACAGCCCCTTACATCAATTAACTTAGCTCCAATTCTTTCAGCTATGAGGGAGGCTGCGCTTCTTCTATCAATTGACGTAGCTTTAAGAAAGCCTCTCAGTAATCTAACCTTCACTACCCCCTCCTTCTCCATCCTACGCTTTATTTCCCTTAAAACTTCTTCACTCACCCCCCTCTTCCCAATATTTACATCAGCTCTACCATGGAGTTTTCTCCTAATGCTCAACTCCTACCCACTCCCAATGAACTATGCTCTTAGCTGTATGGCTCTGCCGCTCTTTTAAGCCTTTACTAACTCCGTTATTCATCGACTACTGCTCCATTAACGTTAGCTTACGTATAGCAGTTATTAAGGAAAGGATTTCGTCAACAGTCTGCTTCACAGTTCTTATAGATCTGCTTGTAAATAGGCTCCTTATTGAAATGATGTAGGAAGTCTCTGAGAGTTCATCAAAGATCTTTATGCTTAAGGGAGCCTCCTTATTGTCTGGGGAAAGTGATTTACATATGCTTTGGAGAACTAAAGGTTCTCCTTCAATAACTATCTCAAGCATTAGCTCACTCATTACTTCACCTCAATGAGTTGCTCACTATCTACTTCACTTACTGTCAACCCAGTTCTTATAGCCTCCATAAGGGATGTATACTTCCTATTCATAGCGCTATCGTAGAGTATAACCGGCCTCTCCTCCAGTAAGCCTGAGTCACTTAGCACCTTTACATATATCTCAGGTCTTTTAACGAGCCCAGTGCTTATAGGTAGGGAATTTACGTAGTTAGAGTAGCCTCTACCTACTTCACTAGCTACACGACTTATCAATCTCTTAAACAATAGAAGCAGGCTCTGCAGCCCCCATGAGTTTTCAGTTAAGTAAAGCAAGTTATTCAATACATTTCCCCCAAGGGATATAGCCACTACGTATGCTCCATAGATTTCGTGAATGTAGATAACTTCATTGTTTACCTGCACTCCATAGAGTTTTCCAATGAATTCTACTGCATCCCTCTTCTTCCTAGATAACTCTGTAGCTTTACCTATTAGTTCTTTAGCGAGTTTTTTAAATAGATCTTCGCGTTCTAAATCCCCTACAGTAGCTTCCTCAGGCTCAGTTACTCCAATATCCTTAAGGAACTTTACGGCACTAGTGCTTAAACCACTTAATTGAGGTATGAATGGCGTCAATGTATTGCTCAGCATTTCAGCCAAGCTCCTCTTCTTCCAGCCCCAGAGCCTTAGCCCTACTTCTTCAATAACTACTCCTTCCTCAATTAATTCAGCAGCAATATCTCCTTCAATTCCCCTAAACCCCTCTTTCCCAAGATCTTTGCCTCTATCAACTCCCCCCACTAATGCACAAGCCTTCTCTACGTAAGAGAGCTCGCAAAAGCCTTTAGCTAGGTATAGAATTGTTGAAGCAATACTTGAGTTAGTGTATGCAGTCATCCTCTGTCCATGGAGGACGTTGATGCCGCTGCCGTAAATTATTGAGAAGCTCAATCGCTTAGCCTCACTCCTGAGGTCTAGGAATAGAGTTGGCTCTCTATACTCACTCCTTGGGCTAAAGTTCATTACTACATCTAGCCCACTTCTAGGGAGACACTTCGTTAAAATAGATGCAGCAGCAATAGAGTCTACGTTAACTGCTGGAATTACTACAACTCTACTCCACTTACTGCATAATTCAAGGAATTCCTTAAAAGCCCCCTGTAAGTCATTAAACCGGCTCAACTACACCACCTTTAGAAGCATTCAGTAGCTAACGCTATACTAACTACTGTAATCTATATTAAAGAAGAGAATAAACATAGCTTAAGTCTAGCGCCAGTGATTAAAAGCCAACTCCTCATGGAGTAGAGAAGCCAGAGTGGAAGTGATGCTCATTGAAGAGGGATAAGTTAAGGGATCTAGCTATACAGAGAGTTGAGAAACTCTATGGAGAAGCTGTTAAAAGACTTAGAGCAGGGGAAATAGATCTAGCTAGAAGATACGTTGAAATACTTCTTAGAGTAAGTGCTAAGGCACGCTTAAGGCCGCCGAAGTACATTAGGAGGGGGTACTGCAGAAAGTGTAAAGCACCACTAATACCTGGAGTAACAGCTAGAGTAAGGCTCCAGAGCGAGGGGAGGGGCTCTAGAGTAGTACTCACATGCACATTGTGTAATTGGACTAGGAGATATATGTATAAAGTTAACCGCAGTAAATAGCTCTACAACTACCTACACTCAAGCCCCCTATGAGTTATTCACATAGCGTGAATCCCCACAGCTTTCAAGAAGCCCTCCTTCAATTAATCACGTAAATTAGTTTAAAACACACTGTAGAGAAACCAGAGATCTTGGCGTCACAGCTCCACAAGCCTTCATTTATCTCAACTAAGTAGGGTGTAAAAGCCGTCATCCCTTAATTTGACACGTGTAAAATTTATAAACTAGAGAAGGCATATATTGCTTCAGTAATGCATATGAGTCAAGTCCATGCAAGTAGAGTTGAGTTAATTAAGAAAGTGCTTAAGGAGCTTCACGAAGGGAGGAGTTTAGAGGAACTTAAGGAGAAGTACAGTGACTTACTCCCCCAGATCAGTTCACTGGAGATAGTTATGGTTGAACAAGAGCTTGTAAAGGAGGGAATACCCATTACTGATATCCTTAACTTATGCGACTTACACGTAGAGCTATTTAGAAAAGCCCTGTCTACAAGGGAGTTAAGCAATATTCCAAGAGGGCATCCACTAGACTTACTCATTAGGGAAAACGAGCTCTTATTAAAGCACGCTGATGCACTAGGGCTCTACTCATCGCTAATAGCTAGTGCATTGAGTAGAGGCAGCATTAATGAAGCTTTAAATAGCTTAAGCAATGCAGTCAACTTACTAAACGCATTAAGGGGGGAAATCAAGCTACACTACAGGAAGAATCAAATGATTATCTTCCCTTACTTAGAGAGGAGGGGGATAATTGCTATACCGAGAGTAATGTGGGGCCGAGAAGATCAAGTCATAGTTAAAGCAAGGGAGCTATCTAGAGAACTAGAGGAGGGAGTTAAAGGAGAATTAATTGCTGAAAAACTGAAGACAGTGCTTAATTCAATGCAGCAACTAGCGGGGGAGATCACAGACTTAGTCTTTAGGGAGAATAAAATACTCTACCCAGCTACCTGGGTATTATTCTCTGAAGGTGAGTGGGCTGCTATAGCAGAAGTAGCTGGAGAAATAGGCTACGTAATTGAAGTAAGTGAAGAGAAGTGGAAGCCTAGTGAAAAACCAGTTCTTCCATTTGAAGTAAGTGAATCAATACCGCCTGAGAAAATACCACTACTGCCAGAGGAGTTTAGAGCTATTGCACTCTTAAGCAAAATAGACTCCTATAATGTTAAGAAACCAAGCGATCTAGAGCTTGAAACAGGCTTTCTAACTCCAGAGGAAGTAGAGGGAATATTTAGATCTCTGCCAATAGAAGTAACTTATGCCGATTCAAACAATAGAATTAGGTTCTATAGCGAAAGCGAGATCTCTGGAGGCTTCGCGAGAGCTAAGACCATACTTGGGAGGAGGCTTGAGTACTGCCATCCACCAAGGCTAGAGCAATACGTCTCTAGAGTTGTTGAACAAGTGAAGAAGGGAGTGGAGAAGCATAGAGTCTTCTGGACAAAGCTCGGCGATAGAGTCATTAGAGTAATAGTGGCTTCAGTTAAGAACAGTGAAGGAGAGCTCCTAGGCGTATTAGAGATAGTTGAGGATCTAACTGAAGTAGTCAATAACCCTGAGGAAGTTAAGAAGAGAATAGTGGTGCTTTAAGTGGTTAAAAGCCCATTTGAATTAGCTTATAGATACGTAGAGCCATCAGTTAAGAGAAGGCTAGTTCTAAAACTACTTGAGAGAAAAATCCCCCCTATAGAAGTCTCAAGGAAGCTCAACATATCGCCATCCCTCGTCACAAGGTATGTGAAAGGAGATCGAGGAGTATACCTAGAGTTAGTTAAACACCGCGATGTAGAGGAAATGATCGAGGCTTTGGCCAGCGATGTATTGAGAAACAATATGACTAAGCACGATGTCCAAAGAGAAGTCAGTAAGATAACAATGTACGTACTATCCCATAAGTACGTGTGCAACCTACATAAGGTATTAGAGAGGGACGTAGACCTCCTTCAATGCAGCATTTGTGCATCAATCTTTAGATGACTTCTCTCCACATATCATTGAAGTAAGTAGATCATCTTTTTAAGTAAAATTCAATTTATTACTTAGCTATAGAGACATAGATCGCTTATGGAAGCTCCGCTAACCCACCCCTATCCCCATCAATAAACCTCCACTTACCCCCGAAATCGAGAATCACTACTATTAGCTCGCCACGTTATCCCAATAAGATGCATAGATGTGCTTGCTATGCTTAAGCTTAGTGAGTCATGTTTATGTAATATTGATAATATATGAGAAAGCAACATTGTCTTTTTCAAAATCATGTGGAATATCCATAGGATAAGTGAAGCTCGTAAACTTTTTACATAAACTAAGTACACTTTTAATGAAAGAATATGTTGCGTGATCCATTGTTATAATCACATCGGCGAGAGCAATATAAGCTAAGACGCTTGGTAGAAGTAGTGCTGCATTACTGTAGGCACTGATCCATAACCAACGACTCCTCGGGGTTCAATATGAATAGATCTATTTCTCCAAGCATCGAGAGTAAAGCCTAACTCACGTCTAGATAAAGCATCTCTAATGTCGACGTAGAGAATTTCCATAATCTAAATACCATGAGGATTTGATAGCTTACGTTGTTAAAGGATCGCATCTCATTGTAAAAGCTTCCTTCACTTATAACTTTCGAAGTAAATAGCTATGGCCATGCTTATCGACTTCTACTGCCGGAATCTATGCCCCTCATGAAATTCAACGTTTTTATAGGCACTGCTGTCATAGCAGGAATAACTCAGCTTCCTTTAGTTTACCTGCCTTAGGACATCGCTATTAGCAGTATTTACGCTCTCTTATTGTTTTAGAACTTTGTAGGCATTTCAGCAACTCATTTAAAGACTCTCTTGGAGTCTTATTTGTTGTATCAATTGTGTA
>JANXDZ010000009.1 GCA_025059075.1 Sulfolobales archaeon
TTCCTTACGTTAACGCCCTCCCTATAGATTTTGATTAAGCTATCAATAATTTCATTCACTAGTGAAATTGATGAATGACTATGTGCTGTGGGTAAAGAAGCACGCTTTCAATTCTTATTTATTGCTTCACGTGAAGTACTATTATATCGATGTAGGAGCAGAACACCATTTTCTTTCAATTCTTATTTATTGCTTCGAAACAGCGTTTACCAGAAGGCGCTGTTGTCAAAAACGTTGCTTTCAATTCTTATTTATTGCTTCTCAAGAGTTATAGTCATGTACATTGACGGTGTTCCCAAATGCACTTTCAATTCTTATTTATTGCTTCTGTTGGTGATGAGGGGCTTGCGTTTGTGTTGAGCCAAAGACTGCCTGACTTTCAATTCTTATTTATTGCTTCATATCTATGCCGCTTGTGGCAGGTACTTGCATAGCTGGCGCAGCGATCTTTCAATTCTTATTTATTGCTTCAGCGATAGCAAGCAACATAGAGTTCAAGCATTTCTGTCTTGATCTTTCAATTCTTATTTATTGCTTCCCAATCAGGTAACCAAAATCAGGTTACCAATCAGGTTACCAAAATCCTTTCAATTCTTATTTATTGCTTCTTTATTGCTTAGTTTACTAAGTATTTTCCACGCAGTTGTCTTCTTTCAATTCTTATTTATTGCTTCTCCAGCACTACATATGATCACTCTTGATCAGCTTCCTGAAAGAGCTTTCAATTCTTATTTATTGCTTCGTGATCGACGTTAAGAAGTTGCTTGTTCATCGAGACAGAGACAGCTTTCAATTCTTATTTATTGCTTCGAGACACATTGCTCATCGACTACGTGCTTATATGTATGCACCTTTCAATTCTTATTTATTGCTTCATGAGTCCTATTCACATACATCTGATTTAATTATTGAAAGAGCTTTCAATTCTTATTTATTGCTTCGTAGCAAATGAATACAATAATGAAACTGCAGCATTTCTAACACTAATCTTTCAATTCTTATTTATTGCTTCGGCGGTGGTGGAGGAGGCGGCGGTGGAGGCGGGGGAAGCTGCGTACTTTCAATTCTTATTTATTGCTTCTATTAGATCTGTGTGATGTACTCCTGATTAGTGGGAGAATAGCTTTCAATTCTTATTTATTGCTTCCCGGGCCTCCTATGATGCGTGGCATAGACTGCTAGTGAAAGACTTTCAATTCTTATTTATTGTTTCACATCAGTCCCCCTTAAATCACTTAGATCTGGTGAATCACTTACTTTCAATTCTTATTTATTGTTTCTAAGTGAAATAGGTGAATTTGAGTTAGATACAGGTTACCACCTTTCAATTCTTATTTATTGTTTCCCGTGTTTTTAAAGAACACTTGTTCTTGAAAAGTAAGTGAAGTGACTTTCAATTCTTATTTATTGTTTCGTGATTTCATTAATGCACAGAGGATCAGTAAAGGCATAGAGCCCTTTCAATTCTTATTTATTGTTTCGCTCGGTGGTGGAGGCGGCGGTGGTGGAGGCGTTTGGTATTCCTCTTTCAATTCTTATTTATTGTTTCGCGATCGAGGCAACGAAGAGGGAGTGGGGCTTGAAGACAATCTTTCAATTCTTATTTATTGTTTCTCCAAATAGCCGTCAGCCCGACGACACGGGAGAAACTTACTTTCAATTCTTATTTATTGTTTCTGGGAGTCGGTGTGGCTGTACTAATTTCAGGAAGCCACATCTTTCAATTCTTATTTATTGTTTCAACCACTCCAGTTGTTGATACAATGAAGTGGTTGAGAAAGCTCTTTCAATTCTTATTTATTGTTTCTGACTTTGCATATCTTATGCCATTGTACTTAACTAAGTCATCTACACTTTCAATTCTTATTTATTGTTTCCTCCACCACCAGAGCAACCTCCGATTGTACATATTGGAGAGCTCTGTCTTTCAATTCTTATTTATTGTTTCAAGTTAGATAAAGTATTGATCAATAAAGGAGGTGTGAGGGCAGCTTTCAATTCTTATTTATTGTTTCGGCTAGTCAAGTTAGCTGAAACAGGTGAATTTGAGTTAGATACCTTTCAATTCTTATTTATTGTTTCGAATGATTAGAGCATTGTTTGCTGGCTCAACAATTGGGATGGCTTTCAATTCTTATTTATTGTTTCAAAGAGTGGAAGCCGTGATTGCTGATGTCCCTCAATTCACTTTCAATTCTTATTTATTGTTTCTGTGTTTTGTTTTTTACTTATTTATTTTAATTTTTCTTTTATTTATTCCTTATGCTCTTTCTCTAGGCTCTCTATTCATTAACTCTATGAGTAGTTGATCGTCTTCTAGCTTTTTTCTTCTACTATATTGTTCCTCTTGTGTTTGGGGAGGGGTGTTTGTAGCATTGTGTTACTTTGTCTTAGTTTACTATTAATTGTCTAAATGCATTATGCAGTGGCTCTA